>NZ_JAYRUN010000013.1:0-141913 GCF_041918995.1 Ideonella sp.
GGCGCGGCCGGCGAGCCGGGCAGCGAGCTGCTGCCCGTGGCCGACGCGGCGGCCCCCGCGGCCGCGGGCCCGACGGCCGGACTGACCGCCACGGCCGGCGAGGGCTTCGCCGCCGCCCTGGCCGAGGCCGGCGGCGCGGCGCCCGCCGACACCGTGGCGACGGCGCCCGCCGAGGCCGCCGCGCCGGCCCCCACGCCGGCCCGGATCGACGCGCCGCCCGGCACGGAGGCCTTCAACGAGGCGCTCGGCGCGCAGCTGCACACCTGGCTGGAGGACGGCGTGGAGTACGCCACCCTGGAGCTCAACCCGCAGGACATGGGGCCCATCGACGTGCGCATCGCGCTGGTCGGCGGCCGCACCCAGATCGAGCTGGCCGCCGACGTGGCCGCCACGCGCGAGGCGCTGAACGACGCGCTGCCCGGCCTGGCCGAGGCCCTGGGCGACGTGGGCCTGCAGCTGTCGGGCGGCAGCGTGGGCGACCAGACCGGCCGCCACGCCGCCGACCGCGATGGCCAGGCCCAGCGCGGCTACGTGCTGCCGGCCTGGCTGGCCCCAGCGCGCCAGGGCGCCGACACGGCCGCGGCGCCGGGTGGCGGCCCGCGGCCCGGCCAGCGCGGACTGGTCGACCTCGTCGCCTGAGCCGGACCGCGCGGCCGGGAGGCCGCCGGGGCCCGCGCACCGCGCGCACAGGCGGGCGAGACCGTCGCGAGAGGGGGCCGAAAGGCCCCGCTTTTTCGCCATTCGCCGGGCAGGCCGCTCCGAATAATGGGCAGACAGGAAGAAGGGCCCCACCGGCCCTGCGCCTGTCGCCAACCAAGGAGCCCCCCTGATGTCCGCCGCCGCTGCCGCCCCCGCCGCCGCCGACGCTGCGCCCAAGAAGGGCAAGAAGAAGCTGATCATCATCGTCGCCGCCGTGGTGGCCCTGCTGGGCATCGCGGGGGGTGGCGCGGCCATCTTCCTGAAGCAGAAGGCCGCCGCCGAGGCCGCCGCCGCCGAGGACGAGGGCGAAGAGGGCGACGACGCCCACGCCGCCCCGGCGAAGGCCGCCAAGGCCAAGAAGGACGACAAGCACGTGCCGCCCGTGTTCGTGCCGCTGGACCCGTTCGTCGTCAACCTCGCCGACCGCGAGGCCGACCGCTTCGCGCAGGTGGGCATCACGCTGGAGGTCGAGGACGCCAAGGTGGGCGACGAGATCAAGGCCTACATGCCGGCCATCCGCAACAACATCCTGCTGCTGCTGGCGCACAAGACCTCGCAGGAGCTGATGGAGGCCGAGGGCAAGGAGCTGCTGGCCAAGGAAGTCAAGCGCGAGGCGCTGCGCCCCATGGGCTACGAGTACGAGGTGCCCGAGGCCGAGGCGGAGGACGAGGACGCGCCGAAGAAGAAGAAAAGGAAGAAGAAGGCCGCCCCGGCCGAGGACTTCCCGATCAAGTCCGTCCAGTTCTCCTCGTTCATCATTCAATGAGGCGTTAGCGGCGCTGCCATGAACCAGCAGATCCTGTCGCAAGACGAAGTCGATGCCCTGCTCCAGGGCATCACCGGCGAGAGCCAGAAGCTCGAGCAGGAAGAGCACACCGAAGGCGGTGTGCGCGTCTACGACATCGCGAGCCAGGAGCGCATCGTCCGCGGCCGCATGCCGACGATGGAGATCATCGGCGAGCGGTTCGCGCGCAACATCCGGATCGGGCTGTTCAACTTCATCCGCAAGAGCCCCGAGGTCGCGATCAACGGCATCAAGGTGCAGAAGTACAGCGCCTTCCTGCGCGAGATCGTGGTGCCCACCAACTTCAACATCGTGTCGGTGCGGCCGCTGCGCGGCTCGGGCCTGATCGTGTGCGACCCGAGCATCGTGTTCTCGGTGATCGACGCGCTGTTCGGCGGCGCCGGCAAGTTCCACACGCGCATCGAGGGCCGCGACTTCAGCGCCACCGAACAGCGTGTCATCGAGCGCCTGGTCGAGGTGATCATCACCGAGTACCGCAACGCGTGGAAGGGCATCTACCCCCTGGAGCTGGATTACCAGCGCTCCGAGATGCAGCCGCAGTTCGCCAACATCGCCACGCCGAGCGAGATCGTGGTGGCCAGCTCGTTCACGCTGGAGATCGGCGAGACCAGCGGCACCATCCATTTCTGCATTCCCTATTCCACCCTGGAGCCCATCCGCGACGTGCTGTATTCGTCCATCCAGGGCGACGCGGTGGAGCCGGACCGCCGCTGGGTGAACCTGCTGAAGCAGCAGATCCAGTCCGCCGAGGTGGACCTGGTCGCCGAGCTGGGCACCGCCCAGGCCACCGTCGAGCAGCTGCTGGCCTTCAAGCCGGGCGACTTCATCGAGCTGGACCTGCTGCCCATGATCCAGGCCAAGGTGGACGGCGTGCCGGTGTTCGACTGCCAGTACGGCACGTCCGACGGCCACTACGCCATCAAGATCGACAAGCTGCTGTCCACCCAGGGCCATGGCTGGCTGGGTGACGCCGGCGCGTCCTGAACCGAACTGACGACACGAGGAGCCGCACATGGCTGCTGACCAAGACGACATGGCCGATGCCTGGGCGGCCGCCCTGGCGGAATCGAAGGGCGCCGGCGACGTGGCGAGCGAGCTGGCCGCGCCGGCGGAACAGGTGTCGCCCGCCGCGTTCACCAACTTCTCGCCCACGGGCACCACCAGCGGGGCCGGGAACGACCTCAACATGATCCTGGACATCCCTGTCCAGCTCACGGTGGAGCTCGGCCGCACCCGCATTCCCATCAAGAACATCCTGCAGCTGGCGCAGGGCTCGGTGGTGGAGCTGGAGACCCTGGCCGGCGAGCCCATGGACGTGCTGGTCAACGGCTTCCTCATCGCGCAGGGCGAGGTGGTGGTGGTGAACGACAAGTTCGGCATCCGCCTCACCGACATCGTGACCCCCAGCGAGCGCATGCGCCGTCTCAGCAGGACATGAGACCCCCACGCTCCCTGCCAGTCGCTGCCCTCCGAGGGGGCGCCTGCAGGAGACCGGCAGAGCCGGATCTGCGCAAGAACCTTCGCTGAATCACCCATGCCCACCACTTCCCTCACTCCGCTGCTGGCCTTCGTGGCCGTGGTGGCCCTCATTCCGGCGGCCCTGTGGCTGCTGCGCCGCTCCGGCTACGCCGGCGCCGGCCCGCAGGGGCTGATGCGCACGGTCGGCAGCCTGTCGCTGTCGCCCTCCCAGCGCGTGGTCGTGGTGGAGCTGGGGCAGGGCGACGCCGCCCGCTGGCTGGTGCTGGGCGTCACGGGCGAGCGCATCTCGCGCCTGGCCGAGATGGACGCCCAGGCGCAGGCCGAGGTGCCGCTGGCCCTGCGCACGCCGCAGGCGGCCACGGTGGCGCAGCTCATCGCCAAGTGGCGCTCGGGCAGCGCCGGTGGCCAGCCGCCCGCGGGGGGCCAGCCATGAACCTGCGCGCCTTTGCACGCCGGGTGGGCCCCGGCGTGGGCCTGGTCATGCTCGGCGCCGTCCTGGCCGCCGGCTGGCCGGCCGACGCCCTGGCCCAGACGGCGCCCACCGCGCCCGCCGCCCCGGGCCCCGGCCTGCCCCTGGTCATCGGCCAGGGCGCCGGCGGCAACAGCTACTCGGTGCCCATCCAGACGCTGCTGTTCTTCACCGCGCTGTCGTTCCTGCCGGCGGTGCTGCTGCTCATGACGGGCTTCACACGCATCGTCATCGTGCTCAGCCTGCTGCGCCAGGCGCTGGGCACGCAGGCCGCGCCGCCCAACCAGGTGGTCATCGGGCTGTCGCTGTTCCTGACCTTCTTCGTCATGTCGCCCACCATCGACAAGGTCTACAGCCAGGCGTGGATGCCGTACTCGACCAACCAGATCGCGTTCGACGAGGCCCTGAAGCGGGGCGAGCTGCCCATGCGCGAGTTCATGCTCAAGCAGACGCGCCAGGCCGATGTGCAGCTGTTCTCCAAGCTGGCCCGGCTGGACCCGCAGGTCAAGGGCGAGGATGTGCCCTTCCGCGTGCTGGTGCCTGCCTTCGTCACCAGCGAGCTGAAGACCGCCTTCCAGATCGGCTTCCTCATCTTCGTGCCTTTCCTGATCATCGACATGATCGTGGCCAGCGTGCTGATGAGCCTGGGGATGATGATGCTGTCGCCCGTGCTGGTGGCGCTGCCCTTCAAGCTCATGCTGTTCGTGCTGGCCGACGGCTGGAACCTGCTGCTGGGGTCGCTGGCCGCCAGCTTCGCCACCTGAGGGACCCCCCCATGGATTCGAGCCAAGTCTTCACCTACGGCCAGCAGGGCCTGCTCATGCTGCTCACCGTGTCGGCCCCCATGCTGGTGGTGGTGCTCGTGGTGGGCGTGCTGGTGAGCATCTTCCAGGCCGCCACGCAGATCAACGAGGCCACGCTGAGCTTCGTGCCCAAGCTGCTCGCCGCCGTGGCGGTGTGCGCCGTGGCCGGCCCGTGGATGATGAGCACGCTGGTGGATTACCTGCGCAGCATGCTGCTGGCCATTCCGGCGGCGGCAGGCTGAATGTCCACCCCCGGTCGCTTCGCGCCCACCCCCCGCGGGGGTGCCCAGCCGCCTTGGGGCGGCCCGGCGCCGGCTGGGGCAGCCCGGTTCATCGGATGATCTCCGTCACCGAAGCGCAGCTGATGGCGTGGATCACGCCGGTGCTGTGGCCCTTCCTGCGCACGCTGGCGCTGTTCCAGGCCATGCCGGTGCTGGGCCAGCGCCTGGTGCCCATGCGGGTGCGCATCGCCCTGGCGTTCATGGTCGCGGTGTGCGCCGCGCCTTCGCTGCCCGCGGCGCAGGCCGTGCCGCTCGATTCGGCCCAGGCCGTGCTGCTCGTGGTGCAGCAGCTGCTCATCGGGCTGTCGCTGGGCTTCGCGGTGCGCATCGTCTTCGCCGCGGTGGAGTTCGCCGGCGAGATCGCCGGCCTGCAGATGGGCATGAACTTCGCGGGCTTCTTCGATCCGCTCATGGCGACCCAGAGCACGGCCGTCAGCCGCTTCTTCGCCACCCTGGTGGCCTTCCTCTTCATCGTGCTCAACGGTCACCTCACGGTGATCGCGGTGGTGGTGCAGAGCCTGCACGCCTTCCCGGTGGGCACCGAGCCCTTCGCGTTCCTGGTGCAGACGCTGCCGCATCAATGGGGCGCGGAGATCTTCACCCTCGGCCTGTGGATCGCCCTGCCGCTGATCGCGATCATGCTGTTCGTGAACCTGCTGCTGGGCGTCATCTCGCGCGTGGCACCGCAGACCCACATCTTCGCCATCGGCTTCCCCATCACCATGGGCATCGGCCTGGGCAGCCTGCTGTTCATCCTGCCCCTGATGGAAACGCCGTTCATGGCGCTGCTCGAGCGCATGCTGGCGCGCTTCCAGTAGCGCCCACCCGTTCGCCCTGAGCCTGTCGAAGGGTCCCGAGCCCGTTCGCCCTGAGCCTGTCGAAGGGTCCGCCCCTCCGTCACTGCCCCGGCGGCGGCTGCCAGAGCTCCACCTTGTTGCCCTCCGGGTCGATCACCCAGCCGAACTTCCCGTACTCGGAGTCGTCGGTCTTGTCCAGCACCTGGCAGCCTTCGGCCCGCAGCGCCTGCAGCAGGGCGGCGAGGTCCTCGACGCGGTAGTTCACCATGAAGGGCGCGGTGCCCGGCGCGAACGGCTGGCCGTCCGCCGGGCCCACCGACCAGATGGTGGTGCCGCCGGTGGGCCGGCCGTCCGCGTCGGTCCAGGAGAAGGCGGCGCCGCCCCAGTCCTGCACGTCGATGCCCAGGTGCTGCCTGTACCAGGCGCCCAGGGCCTTCGGGTCCCGGGCCTGGAAAAAGATGCCGCCGATGCCTGTGACTCTGCGCATGAGAAGCTCCCGGTGGGGGGTGAGAGCGCGAGCGTAGCGCGTTCGGCGGCCGCGCGCGTCAGTCCTGCACCGGCGCGAGCACCGCGATCGTGTCGCCACGGCCCTGCACGTAGGTGTCCACCAGGATATGGCCCGCGTCCGTGATGTGCAGGGCGGCGGAGCGGCCGCCGTGGGTCAGCAGGCCGCCACGCACCTGCCAGGTCAGGTCCACGAGCGTCCACTGGCCGTTCACCTCGTGCCACAGGACGGCCCGGGACTCCTTCACGTCGTCGGCGCACTCGCCCACCACCTGGCGCTGGCTGTTCATGCCGTTGGCCCAGCAGGAGAAGTGGGGCAGGTGGGTGGGCCGGGGCAGCAGCTCCACGCCGCCGGCCAGCGTCCACAGCGCGGCGTGCAGTCCCTGCCCAGCGGCCACGGCGGAGCCCACGGCCGTGCCGTCGTCGCGCAGCTGCCTCACGTCCACCATGTCGAATCGGTGCCGCGTGCCGTCGGGCTGCTGCACGAACGCGTACTGCTTGCGCGGCGCGTTCAGCACCCCGGCGATGTCGCCGCGGCGGTTGATGCGCAGCACGTCCGCCGGCATGTCCAGCCGCTCCACCTGGCCGTCCGGCGTCCAGCGCACTGCGTGCACCGGCTTGCTCCAGGGGTCGTCGTACAGGTGGCCGATGATGACGCCGTCATCGTTGACCGCCACGGCGCGCGAGGACTGGCCGGCGCCACCGGGGTGGGGCAGCGCGACGCGGCGGCCGTTGGGCAGCATCTTCAGCGCCCGCAGCACCCCGCGGTGGTCGCCCACGTTCACCGTGCCATGGCCCACCGCCAGGCCCTGGCGGTTCACGGCCACCAGTTCCACGCCATCGTCGCCGCCGCTGGGGAAATCGCTCACGCGGTCCATGCGCTCACGCGCGGGCGTCCAGCGGAAACCGGTGATCGTGCTGAAGTCGGCCGCGTAGGCCATGCCCACCACCTGGTCGCGCTCGTTCATCGCGTAGGCGGTGGGCAGCCAGGCCGGGTCGTCCAGCAGGTGCAGCACGCGGTAGTCGGGCGGGTTCGCGCCGGACGCGGCGGCAGGGGCCGCGGCGCACAGGGCCGCGGTGAAGGCGGCGGCGAGGGCGGTGAACAGGCCGAGGCGGCGTGCGCGCGCGTCGGAGAACGAGGGAGGTGGCATACAGGTGCTCCGGTCGTGATGGGAAAGGGTGGGGAGTCAGGCCGCAGCCCGGCGTCAGGGCCGCTGCGGCTCCAGGATCATGGTGACGAAGCCCTGGCCGGCCACCCAGCTGTATCCGAGGATGGTGCCGGCTTCGGTGATGTGCAGCGCCGCGGTCCCGCCTTGGTGGCGCGCCAGCCAGCCTCCCTGGACATGCCAGCTCAGGTCCACGAGCTGCCACTCCCCGCCCACGCGCTGCCACAGGATGGCATGGGTGCCGTCCTGCGCGGAGAAGCACTCCCCGACCACCTGCCACTGGCTGTTCATGCCGTTGGCCCAGCAGGACGTGGCTGGCCGGTTCAGCGGGCGCGGCAACAGCTGCACGCCGCCTTCCGGCGTCCAGACCGCGGCATGCTCCTTGTGTCGGTTGGCCATCGTGTAGCCGGCCACGGTGCCGTCGTCCAGCAGCCGCTTCACGCTGCGCAGCGCGAAGTGGTGCAGCGTGCCGTCGGCCTGCTGCAGGAAGGCCGTGCGGTCCGTGGGCGTGGTGACCTGGCCGGCAATGTCGCCCCGGTTGTTGATGTGCTGCACCTCGGGCGGGATGTCCAGGAGTTCCACGCTGCCATCGGGGTTCCAGCGGACCGCCCGCGACGACCGGCGGTAGAGGCCATCGGAGAGCTGGCCGATGATGACGCCGGCATCGTTCACGGACACCGCCCGCGAGGACTGTTCCGGGCTGCCCGGATGGGGCAGCTGAACCCGCTGCCCGTTCGGGGTCAGCATCACGGCGCGCACCCTCATCGCACCGTCGACGATCACGCCAGCGTCCCCTACCGCCAGCCCCGCGCGGTTGATCGCCCTGAGCAGCACGCTGCCGTCGCCGTCGGCCGGATGCGGGGTGTAGTCGATGCGGTCCTTCTCGGCGGACCATCGGAAGCCGACGCTTGGCGTCGGACCCCGGTATTCGCCCACCACCTGGTGGCGTTCGTTCATGACCTCGGGAAGGTGTGTCCACTCCCCGCCGTCCAGCCGATGACGGACGCGGTATTCCGGAGGCGACGGTTGCGCCTGCGCGGCCGCCAGGCTGCCCACGAGGACCGACAGGGTGGCGAGGCGCGTGGGTCTCATGGGCGGGCTCCAGGTCGAGGGAAGGCGCCGACTCTAGGGCGGCGGGCGCGGCTCTCTGCATTCCGGCTTGGGGGTTGACCGGTGCAGCGAGAATCGCTGCGTCGTCATTGCCGGGAGCCGCACATGGCCTGGTGGATCCTCCTCGTGGCCGGCCTGCTGGAAGTGGGCTGGGCCATCGGCCTGAAGTACACCGAGGGCTTCACGCGCCTGGTGCCCAGCGCGCTCACGCTCGCCGCCATGGGCGCGAGCGTGGGCCTGCTGGGGCTGGCGATGAAGACGCTGCCGGTGGGCACGTCCTACGCCGTCTGGGTGGGGGTGGGCGCCGTGGGCACCGCCATCCTCGGCATCGTGCTCTTCGGCGAGGCCGCCAGCGCCGGCCGCCTGGTCAGCCTGGGCCTCATCGTGGCCGGCATCGTGGGGCTGAAGCTGGCCAGCCCGGCCTGAGCCACAGGCAGTTCACAGGGAGTGCACATGGAACCCGTCGAGACCCGCTCGGACATCCGCCACCGCTGGCTGCCCGCCCCGCCCGAGGCGGTGTTCGCCGCCATGGCCGACCCCGCCCGCATCGCCCGCTGGTGGGGCCCGGCGGGCTTCACCAACACCATCCATGCGTTCGATCTCCGGCCGGGCGGGGATTGGCGGCTCACCATGCACGGCCCGGACGGCCAGGACTTCCCGAACGAGAGCCGTTTCACCCGCCTGGAGGCGGGGCGCCTGTTCGAGATCGAGCACCTGAACGGCCACCACTTCGTGCTCACGCTGTCGCTCACTCCCGTGGATGGCGGCACCCGGGTGGACTGGCAGCAGACCTTCGACACGGCCGAGCACCACCGGCGCATCGCCGACTTCGTGGCCGCCGCCAACGAGCAGAACCTGGACCGCCTGCAGGCCGAGGTGGCGCGCGGCGCCGACGCCGCATGAACGGCCGCACGCCGGCCGAGGTGGTGCGCGAGTTCTGGCGGCGCATGGGCAGCAACGATTTCGCCGCCGTGCAGGCGGTGCTGGCGCCCGACTTCGTGCTCGAATGGCCGCAGAGCCGCGAGTGCATCCGCGGCCCGGCGCGCTTCGCGCAGATGAACACCGAGTACCCGGCTCACGGCCCGTGGGTGTTCACGCTGCATCGCTGCGTGGGCGGCGAGGCGGCGGGCGCCGGCGAGGTGGTCACCGACGTGTCCGTGGCCGACGGGGTGCAGTCGGCCCGCGCCATCTCCTTCTTCACCGTGCAGGGCGGGTGCATCACCCGGCTGGTGGAGTTCTGGCCCGAGCCGTTCGAGCCGCCGCCGGGCCGCGCGCATCTCGTGGAGCGCATGGCGTGAGCACCGGGACGACGCCGCACGCCGCCTTGCCGGACACCGTGTTCGAGACCCACCGCCTGCGCGCGCGCCGCCTGGTGGCGGCCGATGCCGAGGCGATGCACCGCGTGTACGGCGACGCCGATGCCATGCGCTGGGTGGGCGATGGCGAGCCGCTGGACCGGCCTGCCTGCGAGCACTGGGTGCAGGTGACCCACCGCAACTACGCCACCCGCGGCTACGGCATGTTCACGCTCACCGACCGGCACGGCGGCGCGGTGCTGGGCTTCTGCGGCCTGGTGCACCCGGGCGGGCAGGTCGAGGCGGAGCTGAAGTACGCCCTGGCGCGCGAGGCCTGGGGCCAGGGGCTGGCCACCGAGGCGGCCGCGGCGATGCTGTGCACAGGGCACCGCCTGTTCGGGCTGGCGCACATCATCGCCACCGTGGCGCCCGCGCATGTGGCCTCGCAGCGCGTGCTGCTGAAGGCGGGCATGCGCTTCGGCGCCTTCCGCCCCGGCGAGGGCAGCGACGCGGCCCAGTGCTTCGACTGGTGGCCCGACGGGGCGGCGCCCGCGACGGTCCGCGAACGCCCCGCGGGCCCGATGACCGCCTGCACGGTGACCACAGCGGACCCGTTGGGCGACGACGCGCAGGGGCTGCTCGCCGCGCTGTCCGCCACGCTGCAGCAGATCACCGGCAGCCCCGGCACGGCCTCGTTCGACGTGGCGGACGTGGCGCAGCCGGGCGCGGCCTTCGTGCTGGCCCGCACGGCCGACGGCCGGGCGGTGGGTTGCGGCGCGCTGCGGCCGCTGCAGCCTGGCGTGGCCGAGCTCAAGCGCATGTACGCGGCGCCCGGCACGCAGGGCGTGGGGACGCAGGTGCTCGCCGCGCTGGAGGCGCAGGCCCCCCGGCTGGGTCACCGCGAGCTGTGGCTGGAGACACGCCGGGTGAATGCGCGCGCGGTGGCGTTCTACCTGCGGCACGGGTACGCTGTGATCCCCAACTACGGCCGCTACGCGGGCCGCGCCGAGGCGGTGTGCTTCGGCAAGCGGCTGCCCGCCTGACCCGCGGCGAAAGGCACCCCATGCGCCACGACGACACGCCCGCACCCTATCCCGGCGACATGGAGATCCTGGAGCGCGATCTCACTCCCACCGAGGCGCACGTGCTGGTCGGCTGCCTGCGCACGGCGGGCATCCCGGCCGACGCCGGCGACACGAACCTGGTGCAGGCGCACTCGCTCATCGCAGTGGCGGTGGGCGGCGCCAAGGTGCGCGTGCCGCGCGAGCACCTGGCCGAGGCGCGCGAGGTGCTGGCCGCCTTCCGGCGCGGCGACTTCGCGCTCGACGACGACTTCGACGTGGGTTCAGCCCCGGGCTGAGCCGGCGCCCCGGGCGACGCGGCCGCACAGGTAGGTCCACACGAAGCTGGCCGCCGCGTAGGCGGTGAGCTCGGCGTGGTCGTAGGGGGGCGACACCTCGACGCAGTCCATGCCCACGAAGGGCAGGTCGGCCAGCTCCTCCAGCACCGTCATCACGTGCGCGGTGCTCAGGCCGGCGGGCTCGGGGGTGCCGGTGCCGGGGGCGAACGCCGGGTCCAGGCAGTCGATGTCCAGGCTCAGGTAGACGGGCGGCTGGCCGGCGGCCTGCAGGCGCTGGCGGATCTGGCCCAGCACGGGGGCGAGCTGCGCGGGGCTGGCCAGCCCGCGCAGGTCGCGCGCGGTGAAGATCAGGCCGCCCTGGTCGCGCACGTACTCGCGTGCGGCCCGCTCGCCGGCCGAGCGGATGCCCAGCTGCGTGAAGCAGCTGCGCTCCACCAGGCCCTCCTGGATGGCCTCCCAGACCCAGGTGCCGTGGCCGCTGGGCTCGCCGAAGTGGTCTTCCCAGGTATCGCAGTGCGCGTCGAAGTGGATCACCGCCACGGGGCGGCCCTGCTGCGCCCGCAGCGCGCGCAGGATGGGCAGGGTGACCGAGTGGTCGCCGCCCAGCCAGACCATGTGGCGCTGCGCCAGCAGGGCAGGCAGCTGGGCGGCGAAGGCCGCACGCATGGCTTCCAGGCCCGTGTTCGGCAGGGCCAGGTCGCCCAGGTCGGCCAGCGCGTCCACCGGGCTGCAGTCGAAGTGCGGGTGGATGCCGTCGCACAGCATGTGGCTGGCCTGGCGGATGGCGCGCGGCGCCAGGCGCGCGCCGGGCCGATTGGTGGTGGAGCCGTCCCAGCACAGGCCGGCCAGGCCGAAGGGCCGCGCCGGTGCGGCGGCGGCGGTCGGGCACTTCAGGAAGCTGGCCTGGTCGAGAAAGGCGAAGCCGTGGGCAGGGGAGAGGTCGGTCACGGTGGTGGGCGGGTGAGAATGGGGCGCTGGCCAGCTTAAGCGGCCGCCCGGTCCGAAGGAATGGCCAAGCCGTCACGTTCACTTGCCTGTCGATCCAGCGTCGCCGAGTCCGAGCTGCGCCTGCTGCGCACCTTCGCGGCGGTGGTGGCCGCGGGCGGCTTCTCCACGGCCGCGGCCGAGCTGGAGGTGGACCTGTCCACCGTGAGCAAGCAGTTCCGCGAGCTGGAGCAGTGGCTCGGCGTCACGCTGGCCCGCCGGGGACGGGGCGGCTTCCGGCTCACGGCCGAAGGCGAGCGGCTGCACGCGCTGACGCGCCAGTTCTTCGGCGGCATGCAGGCCTTCAGCCAGGACCTGGCCGCCCTGGCGCTGGGCCAGCGCCCGCTGCTGCGGCTGGGCGTGGTGGACGCCTTGCTCACCGCCGGCCCGGTGGCCGACGGCCGGCAGGTGTCCGCCGCGCTGGCCCGCTGCCTGCAGGCGCTGCCCGGCCTGCAGCTGCAGCTGCGCGCCCTGCGCCCGCAGGACATCGAGCGCGAGCTGCTGGCCGGCACGCTGGACGCGGGCCTCACCGCCGCCCGGCCGCCGGCGCGCGGGCTGGAGCAGCACCGCCTGTACCGCGAGCCCAGCAGCCTGTACGTGGGCCCGGGCCACCCATGGCATGCCGAGCCGGGGCGCGCGCGCTCGGACGAGGAGCTGGCGGCGGTGCGGCTGGTCGTGGACCCGTACCTGGACGGGGTGCCACCCAACGGCCTGGCCCCGGCGCTGGCACGAGGCGGCCACGCGCGGGCCGACAGCATCGAGGCGGCGGCGCTGCTGGTGGCGTCCGGCCACTTCGCCGGCTTCCTGCCCGACCACCTGGTGCGCGGCACGGCGGCGCTGGCCGGCCTGAGCGCCGTGCAGCCGGACCGGTTCTCGTACGCGCAGGACATCGTGCTCACCTGCCGGGCGGGCAAGGCCGAGCCGCCCGTGCGGCAGCTGCTGCGCGCGCTGCTCGACTGAGGCGCTGCCTGGCCGCCGCACCGATACTGCGCCCATGGGCATCGAGATCGAACGCAAGTTCCTGGTCACCGGCACATCCTGGCGCAGCGCGCCGGGCGAGCGCCTGGTGCAGGGCTACCTCAGCCGCGACCCGGCGCGCACGGTGCGGGTGCGCATCGCCGGCGACGCGGCCTTCCTCACCATCAAGGGCGCCACGCACGGCGCCACGCGCGCGGAGTTCGAGTACCCGCTGCCGCTGGCCGACGCCGAGGCGCTGCTGGCGATGTGCGACGGCCCGTGCATCGACAAGATCCGCCGCCGCGTGCCGCATGCCGGCGCCCTGTGGGAGGTGGACGAGTTCGCCGGCGACAACGCCGGCCTGGTGGTGGCGGAGATCGAACTGCCCGCCGAGGACGCCCCCTTCGAGCGGCCGGACTGGCTGGGCGAGGAGGTCACGCACGACCCGCGCTACTTCAACGCGCAGCTGGCCCGCCGCCCTTTCCGGCAGTGGGGCAGCGCGGCGTCAGGCGGCACGCCATGACGGCCGTCCTCCGGCCGCGAGAGACGGCGCCGCCCCCGGGCAGCCGCATCGCCGGCTGCCTGGCCGGTGCCAGCTTCCACGATGCCTGGTGCATCGATGCGCCGTCGGCCGGCCGGGCCGCGCTGGGCCACTTCCTGGACGCGGCCTCGCGCACGCCGCGGTGGGTGGACGCCTGCATGGACCTGCGCAACCGCGTGGTGCGGCGCCTGGGGCTGAAGCACCTGGGAGCGCTGGCGGCCGTGGATCCCGCTCGGCCCTGGGACAGCCACCTGGCCGGCGAGCGCGTGGGCATCTTCACGCTGTTCGAGAACCACTTCGATGAAGCGCTGCTGGGTGACCGCGACAGGCACCTGGACGTGGTGCTCTCCGTGCACCGGCGGCCCCTGACCGACGGTGTCGGCGACCGTGTCACCCTCACCACGGTCGTGCACGTGCACAACACGCTGGGCCGGCTGTACATGCTGCCGGTGCGCCCCATGCACCGGGTCATCGCCCCGGCGGTGCTGGCACGCCTGCGTCCTGCGGCCGGCTGAACCGGGCGGCGGCTCGCGCCGGGCACCGCGTTTGCAGGGGCGGGGCATGCACGCCGCAGTGGTCACCCATGGGGGCACCGACACCCCCCCTGAAGAAGGCAGTGGATGCGACGAGGCGGCCGCCCAGGCGCTGGCCGCCCTGTCGGCCGACGCGCCCGCGGACGCCCTCGCCGCCGCCATCGACGCCGTCGTGCGCCTGGAGCGCGACGGCCGCTACAACGCCGGGCTGGGCGCGCTGCCCGGCATGGACGGCATCGTCATGGAGCTGGACGCCGCCATCATGGATTCGACAGGCCGGCTGGGCGCGGTGGCGGGCATCCAGGGCGTGCGGCACCCGGTGCGCGTGGCGCGATGCGTGGCCGACACGCCCCACGTGCTGCTGGTGGGGCAGGGGGCCACGCAGTTCGCGCTGCGCACCGGCCACTACCAGCCCTTCCTGCCCAACGAACGCGCGCTGGCGCAATGGCGCCAGTACGTGAAGGACATGCAGCAGGCGCAGGCGCCGCGCGCCGAGCGCGAGCAGGCCACCCACACCGAGGATGCGCCCGGCCGCGCGCGGCTGAAGGAGTTCTGGAACTTCCCCACGCCGTGGGAGGACGCGGTGGCGCGTGCCGGCCACGGCACGGTGGGCGCGGTGGCGCGCGACGGTCAGGGGCGTTTCGCGGTGGCGGTGTCCACCGGCGGCTCGCCCCCCTCGTTGTTCGGCCGGGTGGCCGACATCCCGCTGGTGGGCTGCGGCTACTACGCCGGCGAGCACGGCGCCGTGGCCTGCACGGGCGTGGGCGAGCACGTCGTGCGCCGCCATGTGGCGCTGCGGGTGTACGACATGCTGGCGCAGGGCACGCCGCTGCGCGACGCGCTGGCCGCGGGCCTGCGCATGGTGCCGGCCGGCCTGCAGATCGGGCTGATCGGCGTGGACCGCCGTGACGCGGCCGTCGTGTCCAGCCAGCCGATGGCCAGTGCCGTCGTGACGGGGGCCTGACCCGCGGGACCGGCTTACATGCCGCTGGCCGACAGCAGCTTGGCGGCCACCTGCTCCTGGCGCTCGGAGGTGGTGATGAGCTTCATCTGGTGCTCGAACTGCCGCGCGGCGGTGATCATCCCGATCATCGTTTCCACCGGGCTCACGTTGGAGCCCTCCAGGGCGCCGTCCTGCAGGCGCGCGGTGGCGTCGGCGGGCAGGTCGCCGTCGGCCGCGCGGAACAGGCCGTCGGTGCCGCGGCTGAGCTGGGTGTCGGCCTCGGGCGTGACGAGCTTCAGGCGGCCGATCGCCTGCGGCCGCTGGCCGGGCAGCGTGGCGCTCACCGTGCCGTCGCCGCCGATCTGCACCGCGGCGTTGGCGGGCACGGTGATCGGGCCGCCGTCGCCCATGACCTGCAGGCCGTTGCGGGTGACGAGCACGCCTTCGGCGTTGACGTCGAGCGCACCGTTGCGCGTGTAGGCCTCCGTGCCGTCGAGCCCCTGCACCGTCAGCCAGGAGCGGCCCTTCATCGCCACGTCCAGGTTGCGGCCGGTGGGCACCACATGGCCGGCGTCGGGCTTGTAGCCCACGGTGGTCTCCAGCGCGTACACCCGGGTGGACGCGCCATCGCCGCGCACCGGCACCGCGCGGTGCGCGGCCAGCTCTTCGCGGAACCCGGTGGTGTTGGCGTTCGCCAGGTTGTGCGTGAGCACTTCCTGGCGTTCCATGGCCGCCTTCGCGCCGGACATGGACAGGTAGATCATGCGGTCCATGGCGTGCCTTCCGTCTCAGCCGGGCCGTGGGGCGTCAGCGCAGGTTGACCAGGGTCTGCAGCACCTGGTCCATCGTCTTGATGGTCTGGGCGTTGGCCTGGTAGTTGCGCTGGGCGGTGATCATGTTCACCAGCTCGCCGGTGAGGTCCACGTTGGATTCCTCCAGCGAGCCGGCCTGCAGGGCACCGAAGGCGCCGGTGCCGGGGTAGTCGATGGTGGGGCCACCCGACTCCGCGCTCTGGAACCAGCGGTTGCCGCCGCCCGGCTGCAGGCCCTGCGGGTTGCGGAAGCTGGCCAGCTGCACGCGGCCCGCGTCGCGTGTGTCGCCGTTGGTGTAGCGCGCCACCAGGGTGCCGTCGTCGCTGATGCTGATGCCGGCCAGCGCACCCGGCGCATTGCCGTTCTGGTCGATGTTGGTGGTGGCGAAGTCGTCGTTGTACTGGGTGCTGCCTTCGAAGTTCCAGTCGGTGATGGCGATGGCCAGGGTGTCGCGGTCGGCGTTGGCCGGGATGTTCAGCGCCGTCTGGCTGGCCGTGAACGTGCTGCCGTCCTCGGCAAAGCTCAGGCGGTTCGAGGCGATGGGGTCGCCGTCGGCATTGGTGGCGACCGGCTCGCCGTTGGCGACCACGTACACGTCCCAGGTGTCGGCCGGTGTTTCCAGCTTGCGGAAGTAGTACTGCACGTTCACCGGGGCGCCCGCGGCGTCGTACACCGTCATCACCGTGGCGTTGTTGTAGCTCTCGGGGTTGTCCGCCGCGAAGGGCACGGCGGTGGCGATCGGGTCCGCCCCCTTGTTGAGGTTGAGCTCCAGTGAGGCCTCGCTGGTGGTGGTGGGCGAGATGCCGGCGGTGGGCAGCTGCAGCGCCACCGGCTGGCCCGGGATGATGGTGCCCGATGCGCTGGCCATGTTGCCCAGCAGCCGGTCACCCCCCGAGTTCACGATGTAGCCGTTGCGGTCGACCTTGAACTGGCCGTTGCGCGAGAACGAGGTGGCGCCGTCCGCCCCCTGCATCATGAAGAAGCCGCTGCCGTTGATGGCCACGTCCATGGGGTTCTCGGTGGCGGTGATGTTGCCCTGCGTGAACTGCTGCGACACCGAGGCGATGTTCACGCCCATGCCGATGGCGTTGCCGCCCGCGCCGTTGAGCGCCGCGGCGTACATGTCGGCGAACTCCGCCCGCGCGCTCTTGGCACCGAAGGTGTTGGCGTTGGCGATGTTGTTGCCGATCACTTCCAGGCTCTTGGAGGTGGCGTTCAGGCCGGACAGGCCTTGTTGGAAGCTCATGGGGTGCTCCTGCGCGGGGGGAATGGGGTGGGGGAGGGCAGTGGGTCGCGGGCGGTGTCAGAGCACGGCCCAGACGGCGTCGTAGGACACGCGCTCGCCGCCGACCAGCTCGAGCGCGAGCGTGCCGCCGAAGTTGCTGACGGCCTGCACGCGCTCGTGGGTGAGGGTCATCACGTCGACCTCGGCCTCGCCGCGGGTGGCGGTGACCTCGAAGCTCAGCTCGCTGCCCCGGTAGGCCTCGGGCACCTCGAAGTCGAAATCGTGGCGGCCCGCTTCCAGGTCCTCCAGCTCGATCGTGCCCACGGTGTTGCCGGCGGCGTCCTTGATCGTCACGGTCACGTCGTCGGCCGGGCCGGCCAGCTCGAAGCCGCCGTCGCCCTGGCCGGCGGTCTGGCGCAGGGTGTCGCCTTCGATGGCCACGTCGCGGCCGATGAGCGCAGCGCTCTGCAGCGCCTGCAACTGCACGAACTGGCCGTTCAGCCCGGCCACCGTGGTGTTGAGCGACTCGATGCCCGAGACGGTGCTGATCTGGGCCATCTGCGAGGTGACCTGCGCGTTGTCCAGCGGATTCAGCGGGTCCTGGTTCTGCATCTGGGCGACCAGCAGCTTCATGAAGCGGTCGGTCTGCTCCTGGGCGCTGGACGCGCTGGAGGCCACGGTGTTGGCAGCGCTGCTGCTGCCGGACAGGGCGTTGACGGTCATGGCGTGCGCTCTCGTTCAGGGCCGAAAGGAGGGGCCGTGCTCACACGCCCTGGCCCATCTGCAGCGTCTTCTGCAGCATGGACTTGGCGGTGTTCATGACCTCGATGTTGTTCTGGTAGGAGCGCGAGGCGGAGATCATGTTGACCATCTCCTCCACCGCGTTCACGTTGCTGAAGGTGACGTAGCCCTCGGCGTCGGCGGCCGGGTGCGCGGGCATGTGCACCTTGCGGCCGGGCACGTCGCTCTCGGTGATGGTCGACACCTTCACCCCGGCGCTGGCGCCTTCCACGCTGGCGTCGGCCGGCCCGGGCGTGCCGGCGGTGGCGCCCATCAGCACGGTCTGGAACACCACCTGGCGCGCCTTGTAGGCCTGGCCGTCGGGGCCGGCCACGCTGTCGGCGTTGGCCAGGTTGGAGGCCACCACGTTCAGGCGCTGGCTCTGCGCGCTGACCGCACTGCCCGAGATGTCAAACACGCGGAACATGCTCATGTCAGCCCCTCGCTCGCTGAGTACAGCGACCGATCCCCCGAGGGGATGGCGGGCCGGCTCGGGAGCGGCCCGGCGCTCGGCCCGCGGTCAGTCGCTTGGATTCGGTTCATCTCATTCAACCCTGGGTGTGGCTCTTCATCGCGTCCAGCGTGGTCTTCACGCTGCCGTTGATGAAGCGCAGGGTGGCCTCGTACTTCACCGCGTTCTCGGCGAAGCTCGCGCGCTCGCGGTCCATGTCCACGGTGTTGCCGTCCAGGTTGGTCTGGCTGGGGGCGGCGAAGCGCATGGCGGTGGCCGTGGGGTCGTTGCTGCCGCCGGCGCCCATGTGGCCAGGGCGCGGGGTGTCCAGGCGTGCGGCGCTGGCCTGCGTGCCGGTGGCCGCGCGCAGGGCGGCGGAGAAATCCATCTCCCTGGCCACGTAGCCCGGCGTGTCGGCGTTGGCGATGTTGCTGGCGATGATGCGCTGGCGTTCCGAGCGCAGCGTCAAGGCCTGGGCGTGGAAGTCCAGCGAGCGGGTCAGGCGGTTGACGTTCATGGCAGATGTCCCTTCAGCGCCGGCCCGAGGTGGCCGATATCGGGCCCATGGGAAGCGCGTTGGGGCGATTGTGGGAATCGGGCCTGCGCGCCAAAGCGCCGAATAGCCGGGTGGCGGGCCTGCATTTCCCGTCTTGGCGCGCCGGGGCGCTGCCTACAGTGGCGGCCATGACCTCCGGCCTGCCCCTCTGCCTGCCCCTGCTGCGTGCCACCGTGCTCGCGGGCGGCCTGCTGGGTGCCGGGCTGGCCGCGGCGCAGACAACGGCCCCGAGCGGCACCCCCGCGGCCGCCGACCCCTTTGCCGCCGTGAGCGAGCAGGTGCGCCAGCTCGCCACCGACAGCGCCGGCCGCGCCGGCCTGGCCACCGCCCGCGTGGAGGTGGAAGTGGGCCAGCTCGACCCGCGCCTGCGCCTGGCCCCGTGCCAGCGCATCGAACCCTATCTGCCGCCCGGCGTGCCCGCCTGGGGCCGCACCCGCGTGGGCCTGCGCTGCGTGCAGGGCGAAAAGCGCTGGAACGTGAGCCTGCCCGTCACGGTGCATGTCTGGGCCCGCACCCCCGTGGCCCGCGCCGCGCTGCCCGCCGGCACCACCCTGGGTGCCGAGCACCTGGAGCTGGCCGAGGTGGACTGGGCCACCGGCTCGGGCGTGCCGGTGGCCGACGCCGAGCGCCTGGCCGGCCGCGTGCTGGCCCGGCCGCTGGCCGCGGGCAGCCCGGTGCGGCCCAATGACCTGAAAGCCCGCCAGTGGTTCGCCGCCGGCGAGACCGTGCGCGTGGTGGCCGGCGGCCCCGGCTGGCAGGTGGTGAGCGAGGCCGAGGCCCTGTCGCCCGGCATCGAGGGCCAGACGGTGCGCCTGCGCGCGGCGTCCGGCCGCCTGCTGCAGGGCCGGGCCGTGGCCGACCGCCAGGTGGAGGTGATGCTGTGACCGCCCCGCTGACACGGCCGCCCGCGAAGGCGCAAAATTCTTCTCAAGTTCGCCCGCAGGGGGTCGAAATCCGATCCATGCCGCCATGTCCCGACCGGGACGCCGCGGCAATCAGGAGAGCATCATGAAAATCGGTTCGCTCGATTCCAAGGCCTCGCTGGCGCCGCTCACGAACGAGCGCCGCTCGGGCCAGGCGGACAAGACCGGCGCGTCCTCGGCTTCTGCGGAGCCGAGTGCGACGGTGCAGCTGTCGTCCACGGCCTCGATGATCCGCGCCGCCGACAGCGACGGCACCTTCGACGCCGAGAAGGTGCAGCGCATGGCCCAGGCCATCCGCGACGGCAAGTTCGAGGTCAATGCCGAGGCGATTGCCGACAAGCTCATCGCGAACACGCAGGAAATCCTGCGCAAGTACTCGTCGTGATGTGCGGGCGGTGACGCCGGCCGTCCCCGGCGGCAAGCGGCTCGCGCCCGGTTCCCGTTCCCTTCCAGCCCTTGCTGCCCGCCTGTGCGTGCGCGGCATGGCCAGACTCACCCTGACGGCTCGCTGCCCGAGGCCCCATGCTCAGCTCTCCTGCCGAACAACACGCGCTGCGTGACACCGTGGACCTGGAGGCCGCGCTCGCCACCGTGGAGACGCTGATCGCCCAGCTGGGCCAGGCCCTGAGCGAGCACGACCCGGCGGCCACCGAGACCGCATCCACCGCGCTGCACCGCGCACTCGGCCAGGCCGTGGACCGCGCCACCCGCGCCGCGCGCCACGGCGGCATGCCGCCGGCCCTGCGCCGCCGGCTCGCCGCCTGCGGCGGCCAGGTCGCCGCCCTGCGCGAGGCCGTGGCCCGCGCCAGCGTGTCGCTGGACAAGGCGCTGGAGATCCTGCTGCCCGGCGCCGGCACCTCCCGCGCCGTCGTCTACGGCGCCGACGGCCAGGCCGCGCGCACCTCCACGGGCGGCATCGCCCAGGCCTGAGCCCCCGGGCCCCGAGCGCCCGCACGGACCCCGGTGGCGCGCATCAGCGCCACAAACCCCTCGCTTTTCACCGCCTCGCCGGCCTCAAGCCCGGCGGATCATGGCGACACCGAGGCCCCCATTCCAGGTGGCCGGGAGTGCCGCCATGATTCGTTCGCTTTGGATCTCCAAGACGGGGATGGAAGCCCAGCAGACCCAGCTGGACCACATCTCCAACAACCTCGCCAACGTGGCCACCAGCGGCTACAAGCGCGCCAGCGCGCAGTTCGAGGACCTGATCTACCAGAACCTGCGGCAGGCCGGCGCCGCCAGCTCGGACCAGACCGTGCTGCCCGCGGGGCTGCAGGTGGGCCTGGGCACCCGTGCCGTGGCCACCGCGCGCAACTTCACCCAGGGCAACCTGCAGCAGAGCGGGCGCAACCTCGACGTGGCCATCGAGGGCAACGGCTTCTTCCAGGTCAGCCTGCCCGACGGTGACACCGCCTACACGCGCGACGGCTCGTTCAAGCTCGACCCCAACGGCCAGCTCGTCACCAACAGCGGCTACCTGGTGCAGCCGGGCATCACCGTGCCGGCCAACGCGCTGAGCGTGACCATCGCCGCCGACGGCACCGTGAACGCCACCGTGCCCGGCCAGACCGCCCCGCAGAACCTGGGCCAGCTGCAGCTGGCCAGCTTCACCAACCCCGGCGGGCTGGACCCGCGTGGCGGCAACCTCTTCGGCGAGACGGCCGCCTCGGGCGCGCCGACGGCGGGCAACCCCGGCGCCAACGGCATGGGGGCCCTGCAGCAGGGCTACCTGGAGACGAGCAACGTGAACGTCGTGGAGGAGCTGGTCTCGATGATCCAGACCCAGCGCGCCTACGAGCTCAACTCCAAGGCCATCTCCACCTCCGACCAGATGCTGCAGCGCCTGGCGCAGCTGTGACGCGCCATCTCTCAGGGCCTTCTGCCATGACCACCCGATTGTTCTCCCTCCTCGGCGCCGCGGCGCTGCTGGGCCTGGCCGGCTGCCAGGTGCTGCCCACCCAGGCCACGGTGGACTTTCCCGTGGCCACCGCGCCCGCGCTGCCCGAGGGTGGCCCGGTGCCCCAGCCGGCCATGCCGCCCGTGGCCACGGCCTACGGATACCCCTACGGCGCGGCGCAGCCCGCGGCCGCGCCCACCGGCTCCATCTACCAGCAAGCCACCTACCGCCCGCTGTTCGAGGACCACCGCGCACGCATGGTGGGCGACACGCTCACCATCCAGATCGTCGAGAAGATCACCGCCAGCCAGAGCGCCAACAGCACCGTGGACAAAAGCGGCGAGCTGAGCGCCGGCATCACCGCGCTGCCGGGCGTGGCCGCGCGCCACCTGGGCGGCGCCAAGGCCTCGGCCGAAAGCGGCAACACCTTCGCCGGCAAGGGCGCCACCAGCTCCACCAACGACTTCACCGGCACCATCACCGCCACGGTGGTGGGCCTGCTGCCCAATGGCCACCTGCTGGTGGCGGGCGAAAAACAGATCGGCGTGAACCAGCATGTGGACGTGCTGCGCTTCACCGGCCAGGTCGACCCGCGCTCCATCCAGCCCGGCAACGTGATCCCGAGCGCCCAGGTGGCCAACGTGCGGGTGGAAAAGCGTGGCCGCGGCGCCATGGCCGACGCCCAGGGAACAGGCTGGCTGGCGCGCTTCTTCTTGAGCCTTTGGCCGGTGTGATCCTGGCCTCCAATGTGTTCACCATGAACAGCATCCCCGACCGCCTGCTGCGCGCCGCGATGGCCCTGGCCATCGTGCTCTCCACGGCCGCCCTGTGGTGGCCCTGGCCGGCCCAGGCCGCCCAGCGCATCAAGGAAGTGGCGGCGGTGCAGGGCGTGCGGCCCAACCAGCTCATCGGCTACGGTGTGGTGGTGGGCCTCGACGGCACCGGTGACCAGACCACGCAGACGCCGTTCACGCAGCAGGGCCTCACGTCCATGCTGCAACAGATGGGCGTGACGGTGCCGCCGGGCACCAACATGCAGCTGAAGAACATCGCGGCGGTGCTGGTGACGGCGCAGCTGCCGGCGTTCGCCCAGCCCGGGCAGCAGATCGACGTGTCGGTGTCCTCCATCGGCAACGCCAAGAGCCTGCGCGGCGGCCTGCTGGTGGCCACGCCGCTGAAGGGCGCCGACGGCCAGGTCTATGCCGTGGCCCAGGGCCAGCTCATCGTGGGCGGCGCGGGCGCGTCGGCCGGCGGCTCCAAGGTGCAGATCAACCACCTCTCCGGCGGCCGCGTGCCGCAGGGCGCCACGGTGGAGCGTGCCGTGCCCACGCCGCTGCACCAGGGCGACAGCATCCAGCTCGACCTGAACTCGGGCGACTTCGCCACCGCGCGCGCCGTGGCCCAGGCCATCAACGGCGCCAAGGGCGCGGGCACGGCGCAGGCGCTGGACGGGCGCGTGGTGCGCGTGCGCGTGCCGGCCGAGCCGGACGCCCGCGTGGGCTTCCTGGCCGACATCGAGAACCTGCCGCTGGAGCTGGCCCGGCCGGCCGCCAAGGTGGTGCTCAACCCGCGCACCGGCTCCATCGTGCTCAACCAGGCGGTGGCGCTGGCGCCCTGCGCCGTGGCGCACGGCAGCCTGTCGGTCACCATCAGCTCCACCCCGGTGGTCAGCCAGCCGGGCCCGCTGTCGGGCGGGCAGACGGTGGTCAGCGAGAAGGCCGACATCCAGGTGGCTTCGCAGGGCGGCGCGCTCATCTCGCTGCCCGCGGGCGCGCAGCTGGCCGACGTGGTGAAGGCGCTCAACAGCCTGGGCGCCACCCCGCAGGACCTGCTGGCCATCCTCCAGGCCATGAAGTCGGCCGGCGCGCTGCAGGCCGAGATCGAGGTCATCTGAGCGCACCCGCACGGAGCCGCCCATGAGCACGCCCTTCAACCCCGCCCAGCTGTCGCGCACCAGCTATGGCGACGCGCGCGGCATGGAGTCGCTGAAGACGGCCGCCGCCCAGGACCCCAAGGCGGCCGTGCGCGAGGCGGCCAAGCAGTTCGAGTCGCTGTTCCTGCAGCAGCTGCTCAAGACCATGCGCGAGTCGGCGCAATCCAGCGGCATGCTCGAGAACGAGGGCACCAAGCTGGGCTCGGAGATGCTGGACACGCAGTGGGCCGGCAAGCTGTCGGGCCAGCCCGGCGGCCTGTCGGACATGATCGCGCGCCAGCTCGAGCGCCAGATGGGCATGGCCCCCGGCCCCATCCCGCGCCAGGACAGCGCCAACCGCAGCGCCCCGGCCAACCCGCTCAAGCCGCAGGCGTCGGCGGGCGTGCCGCGCGGCTCCGCGCTGGGCTTCGTGTCGCAGCACCAGGCCGCGGCGGAAGCCGCCGAGCGCCGCACCGGCATCCCCAGCGAGTTCATGATCGCCCAGGCCGCGCACGAGACCGGCTGGGGCAAGAAGGAGATCCGCCATGCCGATGGGTCGCCCGCGTACAACCTCTTCGGCATCAAGGCCGGCGCCAACTGGAACGGCCCCACCGCCGAGGTGATGACCACGGAGTACGTGGGCGGCGTCGCCCGCAAGGTGGTGCAGAAGTTCCGCGCCTACTCGAGCTACGCCGAGAGCTTCGCCGACTACGCGAACCTGATGAAGGGCAGCCCGCGCTACGCCAACGTGGTGAAGTCGGGCGACAACGCGCACCAGTTCGCGCACGGCCTGCAGCGCGCCGGCTACGCCACCGACCCGGCCTACGCGGACAAGCTGTCCAAGGTCATCAACACCACGCTGCGCCTGCAGCGCAGCCTGACGGCCTGACGGGCCGGCGGCGCACCGCACTGACGAGGAACCCCGATGTCCGGCAGCCTGATGTCCATCGGCATGCGCGCGATGTTCGCGAACTCCGCGCAGCTCAACACCACCGGCCACAACATCGCCAACGCCAACGTCCAGGGCTACTCGCGCCAGGACGTGGTGCTGTCCACGGCGCAGGGCCAGTTCACCGGCGCCGGCTTCTTCGGCAAGGGCGTGAACGTGGTGGACGTGCGCCGCGTGCACGACGAGTTCCTCACCATGCAGGCGCGTGCCGCGCGGTCGCTGGCGTCCAGCGACACCGCGCGGCTCGGCCAGCTCAGTGCCATGGAGGACGTGTTCCCTCCGGGTGAGCAGGGGCTGGGCTACGCCATGGGCGACTTCTTCGCCGCCATGGTCGACCTCGGCAACTCACCGGCCGACACCTCGGCGCGGCAGGCCGTGCTGTCGCGTGCGTCGGACGTGGCCAATCGCTACACCTACGCGTCCAACCGCCTGGACGTGCTCGCCGCGGGTGTGCGCGACGACATGGACAACGCGGCCAAGGCCATCACCTCGCTGGCGCAGCAGGTGGCCGACCTGAACGACCGCATCGCCGGCCTGCGCGGGCTGGAACAGTCGCCCAACGACCTGCTGGACCAGCGCGACGGACTCATCGCCAAGATCGGCGAGTACGCTGGAGTCACGACGGTGAACGACGACGGTGCCGGCACCGTCAACCTGTTCATCGGCGGGCAGCCGCTGGTGGTGGGGGCGCGCTCCTACGCGGTCGAGGCGCGGCCCGACCCGGTGGATGCCTCGCGCTCCGCGCTGTACCTCGGCGGCGACAATGGCGCGTCGATGCTGCGCGAGAGCACGCTCACCGGCGGCTCGCTCGCCGGCCTGATGCGCTTCCAGAACAAGGACCTGGTCGACGCGCGCAACCAGCTGGGCCAGATGGCCATGGCGTTCGCCACGCAGGTGAACGAGGCGCAGCGGCTGGGCCTGGACCTCAACGAGCAGGCCGGCGGGCCGCTGTTCGCCGTGGGCCAGCCGCAGGTGCTGCCCAACGCCACGAACCGGCGCGACTCCAGCAACGCCTTCATCGCCAGCGTCGGCATGTCCATCACCGACGCCACCGTGCTGCAGGCCAGCGACTACGAACTGCGCGCCGACCCGGACAACCCCGGCGCCTACCTCATGACGCGCCTGTCCGACGGGGCCGACGTGGCGCTGAGCGACACCGACGGCGACGGCGTGTGGAACACCGACCCCGACCAGGGCTTCACCGTCACCATCGGCACACCGGCGCCTGCTGCGGGTGAGAGCTTCCTGCTGCGCCCGGTGGCCAACGCCGCGGGCGGCATGCGCCGCGTGCTCGACGACCCGGATGGCCTTGCCGCCGCGTCGCCCTTCCAGGCGGCCATGGGCGCGTCCAACACCGGCACCGCCAGCGTCGACATGCTGCGCATGACGGGCAGCACGTCCAACCGCGCGCTGTCCACCGACATCGCCTTCGGCACGCCAGCCGCCGACGGCACGGTGCCGTACACCTACACGAACAGTGACGGGTCCACCGGCAGCGGCACCTGGCGCGCTGGCGAGCCGATCGAGATCAACGGCTACGCGCTGTCCCTGAACGGCGCGCCGGCCGGCGGCGACACCGTGTCCATCGCGCCCACGCTGCATGCGGACACCGACAACGGCAATGCGCTGGCGATGGCCCGCCTGGCCGACGAGCGCATGGTGGGTCGCACGCCTGGCGCCAGCGGCTCCACCGGCGGTGCCACCGTGACGGACGCCTATGCCGACCTCATGGCCAACGTCGGCGTGCGGGTGCAGAGCGCCCGATCCGCCAGCAGCATCTCGCAGGCCGGCCTCACCCAGGCCGACAACGCGGTGCTCGACAAGTCCGGCGTCAACCTCGACGAGGAGGCCGCCCGGCTGATCCAGTTCCAGCAGGGCTACCAGGCCGCGGCCAAGGTGCTGCAGGTGGCCCAGTCGATCTTCGACACCATGATCCAGCTCAGCCGGTGACGGCCGGGCGACGCTGACCCGAGGACCCTGACATGCGCACCACCACGATGAACAGCTGGGCGGCCGCCGTGGCCAACCTGCAGCGCCGGCAGACCGAGATGAACGACGCGCAGGAGCGCCTGACCAGCGGCCTGCGGGTGATGCGCGCGAGCGACGATCCCACGGCGGCCGCGCGTGCCGAGCGTGCCCGCGCGCTGATGCAGCGCACCGAATCCACCGAGCGCGCGGTGGATGCCAGCCGCAATGCGATGACGCTCACCGAGTCGGCGCTGGCGGACGCCGGCGAGCTGCTGCAGCAGGCGCGCGAGCTGGTGGTGGCGGCGGGCAACGCGAGCTACTCCGAGGCGGAGCGCCAGGACGTGGCGAACCAGCTGGCCGAGATCCGCAAGCAGCTGATGGGCGTGGCCAACCGCAGCAACGGCGCCGGCGGTTACGTGTTCTCCGGCCAGGGCTCCGCGGTGCCGCCGTTCCTGGACGGCGGTGGGGGCGTCACCTACGAGGGCTCCGGCGGCACGGTGCGCGTGGCGTCGGAAGAACCCCTGCCGCTCACGCTCAACGGCGGCGAGGTGTGGATGTCCGCGCCCACCGGCAATGGCCAGTTCGAGACCCAGGTGCGCAGCCCCAACAGCGGCGGCGCCTGGATCGACGCCGGCCGCGTCACCGACCCCTCGGCGCTCACGGGCGCCGGCTACGCCATCAGCTTCAGCGTCAGCGGCGGCGTGACCACCTACAGCGTCACCCGCGACGACGGCGTCACCACCGACGCCGACGGCAACCCGCTGCCCAGCGGCGCGGCGTTCACCGCCGGCCAGGCCATCGAGGTGGACGGCATGGCCGTCATCGTCAGCGGCGCGCCGGCCGACGGGGACACCTTCGGCATGGTGGACTCCGAGCCCACCCTGGACGTGTTCAGCGTGCTCGACGGCCTCGTGGCCCAGCTGGGCGACCCCTCGCAGACCAGCGCCGAGGTCAGCCAGACGGTGCAGACGGGCCTGCGCGACATCGACCGGCTCACCGACCACCTGCAGGGTGCCCGCAGCATGACCGGCGAGGTGCTGAACCGCATCGAAGGCATCCAGGGCCGCCTCGACGACATGCAGCTGTACGGCGAGAACACGCGTTCGGATGCCGAGGACCTGGACACCATCCAGGCGATCTCGGATTTCAAGAACCAGCAGACGGGCTACGAGGCCGCCTTGGCCACATACTCCACCGTGCAGCGCCTGTCGCTGTTCGACTACATCAAGACCTGAACCCACGCATGAGCGCCATCCTCGACCACCTCATCCTCGGCTGCGGCGCGATGTTCGACGCGCAGCGCGCGCCCGCCACCGCCCGCCTCACGGTGCACCCGGCGACGGACGACGCGCCGGTGGACCCGGCCGGCCTGCTGGAGGCGCTGGCCGAGGTGTGGCCGGCCGACTCCGGCCCCATGTCGCTGAACCTGACCAGCGAGCCGTGGCTGTCGGCGCTGATGGACGCCGAGCTGCCCGGTCACCTCATGGTGGAGGTGCCCGCCTTCCTGGCGGGCGAGCCGGCCTGGGCCGACCGCATCCGCCAGCGTGCCGGCCAGGGCGCCGGCCTGGTGCTCAAGGGCCGGCCGCTGTCGCCGCTGGGCGCCGACGTCATGGCCTGCTTCAAGCTGGCCATCGTCGACCGCGCTGACGACCGCCGCCTGGGCGCCGCCCCGGCGGCCGCGGGCGCGCCGCGCGCGCTGCCCTTCGTGCAGTCGGGCAACGCCACGCCGGCCGAGGCGGCCGACAGCTTCAAGCGCGGCGCCCAGGCGGTGCTGGGCTGGCCGCTGGGCGAGGCGCCCGACGGCAGCAAGCCGAAGAAGGGCGTGCCCGGCAGCGTGGCGGTGGTGATGGACCTGATCCAGCGGGTCGACCGCGAGGAGCCCGCGCCCAAGCTGGAGGCGGTGCTGCGGGGCGACCCGTCGCTGGCCTTCCGCCTGATGCGCTACATCAACTCGCCCGGTTTCGGCCTGTCGGTCGAGATCAACTCCTTCTCGCACGCGCTGATGATGCTGGGCTACAGCCGCCTGAAGCGCTGGCTGGCGCTGCTGATGACCAGCGCGGTGGACGACCCCGACCTCAAGCCGCTCATGTTCCTGGCGGTGCGGCGCGGCCTGCTCATGGAGGAACTGGCCAAGCAGCACGGCGACGACACCACGCGCAACGAGGTGTTCCTGTGCGGCGTGTTCTCGCTGCTGGACCGCATGCTGGGCCAGACCTTCGGCCAGCTGTTCGGCTCGCTGCCGGTGCCCGACCGCGTGGCCCAGGCCCTGGTGCAGGGCGACGGCCCCTACCTGCCCTACCTGGAGCTGGCCGAGGCGGTGGAGATGGAATCGCCCATCGACATCCGCGAGCGCACCGAAGTGCTGCTGGCCACGGCGGGCGAGGTGAACCGCGCCGCGCTGCGCGCCATGGCCACCGCGCGCCAACTGCGCGCGGATTGACGTTCCCGCGCCAACTGCGCGCGGATTGACGTTCCCGCGCCAACTGCGCGCGGATTGATTCACGCCCGGGCCCCCCGGGCGCGGCGCCGGCTGTCATGCGCCAGCCGGGGGTGACCCTTACACTCGTTCGGTTCACCTCCACGCCGTCCATGCCACCGATCTTCTCGCCCCGCCGCTCCGCGCCCCGCATGCCATCGGCCGGGGAGGGCACCGGGCCGGGGGCCGAGCTGGCGGCGCTGTTCGACCTCAACCCCTGCGGCCTGGCGCTGCTGGACGCCAGTGGCCGGCTGCTGCGCCACAACGCGCCCTGGGCCGCGCTGAGCCCGGCCGGGACCGAGCCGCGTGGCCTGGCGGCGTTGCCCGAGGGCTGGCAGCGCCTGTGCCGCTGGTCGGCAGGCCACTGGTCGGCCGGCGCCGACTGGGGCCCCGAGGACGGCTGGGTGGAAGGCGAGGGCGGCCGCCGCCTGCACCTGCGCGCGCAGGGGCGCCGCCTGCCCGGCGCCGTGCCCGGCGCGCCCGCCCGCTGGCTCATCCAGGTGGAAGACCTGGCGCTGCAGGACGACACGGCACGCGCCGCGGTGCAGATCAGCGCCCTGATGGGCACGGCCGGCGTGGGCGTGGCCACCTGGGACGCGGAGCAGGGCTGGAGCTCCGCGGCCAGCCTGCGCGGCACCGCGTCGACGGCCGCGGCCGCCGCCCCCGCCGCCGTGGGCGCCTCGCTGTCGCAGCTGTCGATCGGCCGCGACGTGGTCGAGACCGAATCCCTGCCCGACTACACGCGCCTGCAGCAGGCGCTGCGCCAGCGCGAGCGGCTGCAGGTGCGCTACGCCGTGCGCCACCCCGACACCGGACGCCGTTGGCTGCTGACGCGCGTGGAGCCGGCCGAGCTGGGCCCCGGGCGGCCGGCGATGAGCGTGGTCACGCTGGACATCACCGACGAGGAGAACGCGCGCCGCCACAACGAGCACCTGCTGGCCGAGCAGGCCCGAGCACGCGAATCGCTGCTGCTGCAGACCGACCGCACGCGCGCGGTGCTCGATTCCGTGCTGGTGGGCATCGTCACCGTGGGCTCCGGCGGCATCGAGTGGATGAACCGCTCGGCGCGGCGCATGTTCGGCGGCGAGCTGGCCGATTTCCAGGGCCAGCCCATCGCCGTGGTGGCCTCGCCCGAGCCCGGGCACCCGCTGCGCCGCACCGACTGGCCCGCTGTGCTGGCGGAGGGCCAGGCCGAGACCTTCGAATGCCGGCTCGTGGCGCGCGACGGCCGCACCTTCTGGGTGGTGGGCAACGCGGTGCTCACCGGCCACGAGACGGGCGCCCGGCAGGTCACCTTCGCGCTGCTCGACATTGAGCGCCGGCGCCAGGCGGAGAACCAGATCGCCCAGGCGCAGGCCAGCCTGCAGCGCATCATTGAGACGGCCCCGCTGGCCATCGCGCTGTTCGATGCGCGCGGCCTGCAGGTGCTGCAGCACAACCAGATGATGTCCGCCTTCGCCCGCCGCCCGGGCGACGAGATCCAGGGGCGCCCGCCTTCGCTGTGGCTCACGGGCCCGGAGGCGGCTTCGCTGTCGGCCTGGCTGCACCAGGCGGTGGCCACGCGCGAGATGGTGCGGCGCGAGCTGCACCGCGACGGCGACGCGGAGCACGGCGTGCCCTCCAGCGAGTGGGACGTGCGCATCGTGGCGCTGCAGGCGGGCGGCGAGGGCCAGCCGGAGCAGCTGCTGCTCGTGGCCAGCGACGTGAGCGAGCAGCGCGCGGCCGAGCAGGCGCGATTCGAGGCCGCCATCGCCCAGCGCGAGATGCTGGTCAAGGAAGTGCACCACCGCATCAAGAACAACCTGCAGGGCGTGGCGGGGCTGCTGCAGCAGAACGCGCTGCGCCACCCCGAGGCCGCGCCGGCGCTGGCCGAGGCCGTGGGGCAGGTGCACGCCATCGCCCAGGTGCACGGCCTGCAGGTGGGCATCACCGGGCCGCTGCGGGTGCGCGGCGTGATCGAGGCCATCGCCACCTCGGTGCAGCGCATGTTCGGCCGCACCATCGTCTGCGAGGTGGGCGGCCCGGCGCCGCACCGCTTCGCGCTGAGCGAGGCCGATTCCATCCCCATCGCGCTCACCGTGAACGAGCTGCTCACCAACGCCATCAAGCACAGCGACCCGGCGGCGCCCGACGCGCGGGTGTGGTGCCGCGTGGAGTGCGAGGACGCAGCCCTGCGCGTGTGCGTGGCCAGCCCCGGCGCGCTGCCGCCCGGCTTCAGCCTGGCGCAGGTGCCCCCCGGCATCTCGGGGCTGGGGCTGGTGCGCGCGCTGCTGCCGCGCAAGGGCTCGGCCATGTCGCTGGAGCAGCAGGGCAGCCAGGTGGTGGCCACCTTGCGGCTGGAGCCGCCGGCGGTCTCGCTGCTCGAGCCGCTGTGAGCGCCGGCAGCGCGGCGTGGTGCGGGCGGATTCCGGTGCTTTTGCGCCGCATGCGTCCGCTGCCCGGTGCGTCACAATGGCCCTTTCCGTGACACCGTCATGACCCCTTCCGTGCCCGCCGCCCCCAGCGTGCCCCCGGCTGCCGCGCCCGCCGCGCCCAGCAAGGGCAAGATCCTCGTCGTCGACGACGATCGCCTGGTGCTGGCCACGGTCACCCATGGCCTGGCGCGCGCCGGCTACGAGGTCATCGACGCGGACAACGGCGACGACGCCATCCTGCTGGCGCGCCAGCACCGGCCCGACCTGGCCCTGCTGGACATCCGCATGGAGGGCAAGTCGGGCTTCGACGTGGCGGACTACCTGCGCAGTTCGCTGGGCACGCCGTTCATGTTCCTCTCCGCCTTCGCCGACGACGCCACCGTGGCGCAGGTGAAGGCGCTCGGGGCGGTGGCCTACCTCGTCAAGCCGCTGGACATCGCGCAGATCGTGCCCACGGTGGAGGCCGCGCTGTCGAGCGTGCGCTCGCGGCCGCTGGCCGGCGCGCCGGCCGACCCGGCGCCGGCGCCGGCCGACCCCCTGGCCAACCCGGTGCCCGTGGCCGTGGGCGTGCTCATGCACCGCTATTCGCTGGCGCGTGGCGAGGCGCTGGCGCGCCTGCACCGCCTGGCCCAGGCCGACGGCCGCTCGCTGCACGCCCAGGCGGCGGCGCTGCTCGACGCGGTGGAGCTGCTCTCCCGGCCGTCCGGGAGCTGAAGGCTCCCCACGGCCGCCTGTGGGCTGTGGCGGTGCCAGGTCGTCCGTCTGACTGGAGCCTCCCTCGCGGAGCGAGGCTGGAGGGTGCGGTCGAACACGCTGGAGCCCCCTCGCGGAGGGGGCTCGGGGGAGCCGGGCGAAAAGCCGCAGGCTAGGAGGCTGGGCGGCTTCTGCCGCGCAGCCTCCTAGCCCAGCGTGAAATAGAAGCGGGCGCCCTTGCCCACTTCGGATTCGGCCCAGATGTCGCCGCCGTGGCGCCGCAGGATGCGGCGCACCGAGGCCAGCCCCACCCCGGTGCCCTGGAAGTCCTTGGCGCTGTGCAGGCGCTGGAACACACCGAACAGGCGATCGGCGAAGCGCATGTCGAAGCCGGCGCCGTTGTCGGCCACCACGAAGGCGCGCCGGCCCTGGTGGTCCACCTGCCGGAACTCGATCTTCGCCACCGGCACCTGGCCGCTGTACTTCCAGGCGTTGCCCAGCAGGTTCTCCAGCGCGATGCGCAGCAGCGTGGGGTCGCCCTGCACCAGCAGGCCGGGCTCGATCTGCACCTCCGACTGGCGCTCCGGCTGCTGGCGCTGCAGGTCCTCCACGATGTAGGTGGCCAGCTGCGACAGGTCGACCGGCTTGCGTGACAGCGGTTGCTGCTGCAGGCGCGACAGGGCCAGCAGCGCGTCGATCATGCTGTTCATGCGCGCGGCGGCGGCCAGCACCCGCTCGAGGTGGTCGTTGCCGATGCGGTCGAGGAAGCGCCCGTAGTCCTCCTTCAGGATGCGTGCGAAGCCCTCCACGACCCGGATGGGGGCGCGCAGATCGTGCGATACCGAGTAGGCAAACGAGGCCTGCTCCTCGGCCGACGCCACATCGGGCGCCGCGGCCGGGGCGCGGTGGCGCAGCAGGAGCAGCCGGCCGCCGTCGCTGGCGTCGGGGTCGCCCACCGGGACCACGCTCACCGTCCAGTCGCCCGCCTCGCGGGCCTGGCCCGGGGCGAGCGAGGCGGCCGCCTCGGCCAGGCCGGCCGGCAGGCGGGCGAGCAGGTCGTCCCAGCTCAGGGAGTCGGCGGCCCGACCGTCCTGGCGCAACAGGCGCTGGGCGTCGGGCGACAGGGCGGCCACGCGCCAGGTGGCCGTGCCGCCGTCGGCCGCGGGCTCGGCGCGCAGGGCGATGGCCGGCTGGTCCAGCTCGGGCCACAGGCGCTGCAGCAGCGCGTCGGCGAAACGCCCCCGCTCGCCTGCCGCGAGCGGGGTGGCGGTGCCCACGTAGCCGGTGAAGCGGCCCTCGCCGTCGAACTGGGCGACGGCATGCAGGCGCCATGGCTGGCCGTCGCGGCGGCGTCGCACCCGCAGCGGCTCGATGGTGGCCAGCGCCTCCAGGCGCGCCTTGAGCGGCGCCTCGGGGCCGAAGGCCTCCCACACGGCTGAGCCCAGCGGCTCGCCTTCCGCCCAGTCGGCCTCGCTGGCGCCGGCGGGGGGGCGCCACTGGCGCAGCCGGTGCCCGGTGTCGCTCTCCCACCACCAGGCGTCCACGAGCCGGGCAGCGCTGTGCTGTCGCAGGCGCGCGTCACGCAGCCGGGCGCTGGCGCGCTGGTGGCCGAAGGCGATGCCGGCGCCGGCGCAGGCGGCCCCGAAAACCCCCATGGCCAGCCACCCGGACGCGGCCGCGGGCAGCGCCCCGGGTGCGGCCAGCTGCCACGTCAGGGCCAGCGCCACCGCCAGGGCGGCCGACAGCAGCAGCGCCGCCGTGAGGCCGCGCCCACGGCGCCGAGGGTTGCGCTGGCGCGGGCAGTGCAGGGGGGGCATCGGGCCATTGTAGGAGCCGGCATGCGTGCAATCCGTGGCCGAAATGACGCTACCGCCCGCATGTCGCCACGATCCACGGTTTCCGGAGGTATATTGGCTCGGCCACTGCGAACACCATGCGAGACGCCCGGCCGACGCCACCCCTGGACCCCGAGAACAGCGCTGTGCTCGATGAAGGCAGCCTGGCGCAGCTTCGCCAGCTCGACCCTGCCGGCACGGGCGGCTTCGTGCAGCGCGTGCTGGGCACCTACGCCCGCTCGCTGGCGCAGCACGAGGCGGACGCCCGCGCCGCCGTCGCCGCACAGGACTGGCCCGCCTTCGGCAAGATCGCCCACACCCTCAAGTCCGCCTCGGCCAGCGTGGGGGCGCTCGCCTTCTCCGCGCTGTGCGCCGAGATCGAAGGCGGCATCCGCAGGCAGGAGCTGGCGGCGGTGGAATCGCAGGCGGCCCGCTTCTTCGAGGAGGCCGACCGTGTGCGCCTGGCGGTGCAGGCGCACCTGGGGCCGTCGGCCACATGACCGCCGGCGGCGCACCCTTCGGCGTCAACCCGGCCGAACGCCCCCGGGTGCTGCTCGTCGACGACGACGAGGTCAACCTGATGCTGGTGTCGGCCGCGCTCACGCAGCACGGCTTCGAGATCACCGAGGCGCGCGACGGCGAGGCGGCCCTGCGCATGCTGCGCGACTGGACGCCCGACCTCATCGTGCTCGATGCGCGCATGCCCGGCCTGGACGGCTTCGAGACCTGCCGCGAGCTGCGCCGCATGTACGGCTACGAGAACGTGCCGGTGCTCATGCTGACCGGCCTGGACGACGAGACCTCGATCAACCGGGCCTACCAGGCCGGCGCGACCGACTTCTTCGTCAAGTCCAACCAGTGGACGCTGCTGGCCGGCCGGCTGCGCTACATGCTGCGCGCCTCGCGCACCAACATCGAGCTGGCACGCAGCCGCTCCAAGCTGGCGCGCGCCCAGGACCTGGCCAAGATGGGCAGCTTCGACTGGTGGCACGAGCCCGGCCGGTCCCTCTACCGCGGGCTGGTGCTGTCGGAGCAGGCGCTGCATGTGCTGCTGGGCAAGGTGGACGTCGAGGACCGCCCCAGCCTGACCTTCCTGCTGCGCTCCATTCCCACGGTGGACCGGCACAACTTCGTCCGCACCGTGCGCAACGTGGTCCAGCACGAGGACCGGTTGCTCATGGACGTGCCGATGAACCTGCCCGGCAAGTTCATCATCCTGCACGTGCAGGCCGAGCCCGAATTCGGCGACCAGGGCCACTGCGTGGGCTACAGCGGCATCGTGCAGGACGTCACCGAGCGCCGCCGGGCCCGCGACGAGATCCAGCGCCTGGCCGAGACGGACAGCCTCACCGAGCTGCCCAACCGGGCGCAGCTGCGCAAGCGCACCGAGCAGGCGCTTTTCCAGGCGCAGCGCATGGGGCACCAGGTCGCGCTGCTCTACATCGACCTCGATCGCTTCAAGAACATCAACGACACGCTCGGCCACTCGGCCGGCGACGAGCTGCTGCGCGAGGTGGCCCGCCGGCTCAAGAGCTGCGTGCGCCACAGCGCCAAGATCATCGAGAGCGAGAAGGAATCCATCGGCCCGCGCGCGCACCGCGCGCTCGAGGGTGTCGGCCGCCTGGGCGGGGACGAGTTCGTGGCCCTGCTGCCCGAGGTGTCCGACGAGGCCGAGGCGGAGGCCGTCGGCCGCCGCATCCTCGATGCCTTGCGCGAGCCGGTGGACGTGAGCGGACAGGAGTGCTTCGCCACCGCCAGCGTGGGCATCGCGCTGTACCCGCGCGACGGCCTGGACGCCCAGGACCTGATGCGCAATGCCGACGAGGCGATGTACCGCGCCAAGGAGGAGGGCCGCAACCGCCTGGTCGTGTACAGCCCGCAGGGGGCCAGCCGCGGCCGCGAGCAGCTCGAGCTGGAGACCGCGCTGCACAAGGCGCTGGAGCGCGACGAGCTGGTGCTGTACTACCAGCCCCAGGTGGAGGCTTCCAGCGGGCGCATGGTGGGCGTGGAGGCGCTGATGCGCTGGCGGCGGGGCGAGCAGCTGGTGCCGCCCAACGAGTTCATCCCGCTGGCGGAGGTGACCGGCCTCATCGTGCCCATGAGCGAGTGGGTGCTGCGCGAGGCGGCCCGCCAAGCCGCGGCGTGGCGCGAGGAGTTCGGCTTCGACGGCACGGTGGCGGTGAACATGCCCTACCGCATGTTCGTGCAGAAGGACATGGTCGAGCTGGTCGAGCATGCCGTGCGGGATCACCGCCTGCCGCACCGCATGATCCAGCTCGAGATCACCGAGGAAAGCCTGGTGAAGGACCTGCAGAGCATCCAGCCCACGCTGCGGCGGCTGAACGAGCTGGGCGTGCAGATCTCGGTGGACGACTTCGGCACCGGCTACTCGTCGCTCTCGCGCCTGACCGACCTGCCCATCTCCGAGGTGAAGATCGACCGCTCGTTCGTCAAGAACATGGCCGTCACCCACAAGGGCACGGCCGTGGCGCGCACCATCATCGCGCTGGCGCAGGTGCTGGAGCTGCGCGTGATCGCCGAAGGCGTCGAGACCGAGGACCAGAAGGCGGCACTGGTGGCCGAAGGCTGCGACCTGATGCAGGGCTTCCTGTACTCCCGCCCCGTCCCGGGGTCGGAGATCGGCCCCTGGAACGCCCGCCACGAGGCACGGCTGGCGGCCGACGCCGCCACCGCACCCCGCGTGGCCGCGCCGGCTGGCGCCCGGCCGCGCCGCGAACCCGGGGCCTGAGCCGGCCCTTTGCCTGCTGCCGCGCCGCCGGCGCGCCCGACGCGCATGAAGCAACCTTCGACCCCCCTCACGCCGGCCCAGATCGCCAAGGCCGCGCTGCGCCGGCTGGCGATGGCCAAGCTGGAGCCCACCCCCGAGAACTACGCCCAGGCCTGGGCCGAGGAATCGGGTGAGGCGCGCGCCCCGGGTGGCCTGCCACCCCGTGCCCGCCCGGTGGCGGAGCGGCTGGCGCAGCGCCTGGCCGATGAGCCCGCCCAGCGCGCCGAGCTGGTCCAGCACCTCATGGCCGGGCAGTGGGACGAGACCCAACGCTGGCTCGAACGCAGCGGCGAACAGGCCGGCAGCCAGTCGCAGGCCTGGGCGCAGCTCATCGAGCGGCTGACCCGCGGCCTGGAGCGCGGCGGCCGGCAGTGGACCACGGGGCGCCGCAAGGACAGCCTGCAGCGCGTGCTCGATTCCAGCCGCGGCGACATGCAGCGCCTGCTGCACCGGCTGCGCCAGCTGGTGGCCTCGTGGGACGGCGACGACGCCCCGGCGCCGCCGCTGGCCACGCCGGCGGACGCCGAGCCCGCGCCGGCTGCGCCGCCCGCGTCAGGTGCAGCGGGTGCAGCGGGTGCGGCGGGTGTGACGGTGGCGGCCACGGCGGCCGGCGATGGGCAGGACTGGCCCGCCGTGGTGGCGCCGTTGAACGCCACCGTGCGCGTCGCCTTGCCCACTGGCGATTCCCCGCGGGCGGCGGAGCTCGCCGACGCGCTGGGCCGGCTGGGCGACCGCCTGGCCACCGAAGGTGCCACGCCGGAGCTCACCGCCCTGGCCGAAGCCCTGTGCGAGCAGGCGCGACGGCTGCTGGCGCACCGCCACCACCTGCTGGCGCAGGTCCACGGCTTCTCCCGCGAGCTGACCGAGGGCCTGTCCGAGCTCGCCGAGTCGGACAGCTGGGTGCATGGCCAGGTGCAGAGCCTGCGCGAGCGGCTATCGGGCCCGCCGAGCGCCCGGGCGGTGCAGGCGGCCAGCCACCTGCTGGCCAACGCCCGCACCCGCCAGGCGCAGCTGCGGGCCGACCGTGACGGCGCACGCGACGCGCTGCGCGAGCTCATCCAGCGCATGCTGTCCGAGCTCGGCGAACTGGACCAGCACACCGGGCGCTTCAGCGAGGGCATGCTGCGCTACGCCGACACGATCGCCCGCGCGGACTCGCTGGAATCCCTGGCGGGCGTGGTGCGGGAGCTGGTGGACGACAGCCGCTCGGTGCATGCGCTGGTGCACGGCACGCGCGAGCGCCTGGCGGGCGAGCACCGGCGGGCCACCGAGCTGGAGCAGCGCGTGCGCGACCTCGAAGGCGAGCTGCGGCGCCTGTCCGACGAGCTCGCCACCGACGTGCTGACCCAGGTGGCCAACCGGCGCGGCCTGATGCAGGCCTTCGACGCCGAGCGCTCGCGGCTGGACCGCGAGGGCGGCGCGCTCGCCGTGGGGCTGCTGGACATCGACAACTTCAAGCGCCTGAACGACTCGCTCGGCCACGCCGCGGGCGACCAGGCGCTGGTGGCGCTGGCGCAGCACGTGCGGCGCTCGCTGCGTCCGGTGGACGTGGTGGCGCGCTTCGGCGGCGAGGAGTTCGTGGTGCTGCTGCCCGGCACGCCGGTGGACGAGGCGCAGCGCGTGCTGACGCGGCTGCAGCGCGAGCTCACCGCCAGCCTGTTCATGCACGACGGCAAGGAGGTGTTCGTCACCTTCTCCGCCGGCGTCACCGCCTACCGGCTGGGCGAGCCCGTGGAAGAGGCCCTGGAGCGCGCCGACGAGGCGCTCTACGAGGCCAAGCGCACGGGGAAGAACCGCACCTGCATCGGCTAGGGATGGACGCGGCTGTCTGACCGGCGCCACCGCGGCGTGCACACCGCCGTCACCCTGGCGGCACGGCGGGTTCCTTCACCGCCTGGCAGCGGCCCGCCGCTGCTGCCAGGCGAGCAGCTCGCCCACGAAGCCGCGGCGGAAGGCGACCACGCACACCACGAAGATGGCGCCGATGATCACGGTGACCCACGAGCCCACGCGGTCGGCCAGGAAGTTCTGCAGGCCGATGATGGTGAACGCGCCCAGCACCGGGCCGGCGAAGGTGCCCATGCCGCCCAGCAGCGTCATCAGCACCACCTCGCCCGAGAGCGACCAGTGCGCGTCGGACAGGGTGGCGAAGCCCAGCACCAGGGTCTTGAGCGAGCCGGCCAGGCCGGCCAGCGCCGTGGACAGCACGAACGCCAGCAGCTTGTAGCGGTTCACGTCGTAGCCCAGCGAGGTGGCGCGCGCCTCGTTCTCGCGGATGGCCTTGAGCACCTGGCCGTAGGGGGAGTGCACGACGCGCAGGATGAACAGGAACACCGCCACGAACACCGCCAGCACGACGAAGTACATGACCAGGTCGTTGGCCAGCGGGAGCACGCCGAACAGGTGGCCGCGCGGCACGCCCTGCAGGCCGTCCTCGCCGCCGGTGAAGGGCGCCTGCAGGAACACGAAGTACACCATCTGGGCCATGGCCAGCGTGACCATGGCGAAGTAGATGCCCTGGCGCCGGATGGCGATGGCGCCCACCACGGCGCCGGTGGCGGCGGCGATGAGCGTGCCGGCGAGGATGCCCAGCTCGGGCGACCAGCCCGCCGAGCGCACCAGCCAGCCGGTGGCATAGGCCGCCGCGCCCAGGTAGGCGGCGTGGCCGAAGGACAGCAGGCCGGTGAAGCCCAGCAGCAGGTTGAAGGCGCAGGCGAAGATCGCGAAGCACAGCGCCTTCATCATGAAGATGGGGTAGACGCCGACGAATGGCGCGATCACCAGGGCCGCCAGCCCCAGGCCCCAGGCGATGCGCGCGTGGCGGTGCGACAGGGCGCTCATCACTTTTCCTTCCCGAACAGACCGGCCGGCCGGATCATCAGCACGATGGCCATGATGACGAACACCACGATGCTCGAGGCCTCCGGGTAGAACACCTTGGTGAGCCCCTCCACGATGCCCAGCATCAGCCCGGTGAGGATGGACCCCAGGATGGAGCCCATGCCGCCGATGACCACCACGGCGAACACCACGATGATGAGGTTGCTGCCCATCAGCGGCGTGATCTGGATGACCGGGGCGGCGAGCACGCCCGCCATGGCCGCCAGCCCGGCGCCGGCCGCGTAGGTGAGCATCACCATCATCGGCACGTTGACGCCGAAGGCCTGCACCAGCGCCGGGTTCTCGGTGCCGGCGCGCAGGTAGGAGCCCAGGCGCGTGCGCTCGATGACGAACCAGGTGCCGAAGCAGATCGCCAGCGAGGCCACGATCACCCAGGCCCGGTAGTTGGGCAGGATCATGAAGCCCAGGTGGGTGGCGCCCTGCAGCGCCTCGGGCACCGCATACGACTGCCCCGACACGCCGAACTGGTCGCGGAACACGCCCTCGGCAATGAGCGCCAGGCCGAAGGTGAGCAGCAGGCCGTAGATGGGGTCGATCTTGTACAGCTGCTTGAGCAGCGTGCGCTCGATCACCACCCCCATCGCGCCCACCAGCAGCGGCGCCACCACCAGGGCGGCCCAGTAGTTCAGGCCGAAGGTCTCCAGCCCGTACCAGGCCACGTAGGCCCCCATCATGTAGAGCGCGCCGTGGGCGAAGTTGACGATGCCCAGCAGGCCGAAGATCACCGCCAGGCCCAGGCTGAGCATGGCGTAGAAGGAGCCGTTCACCAGGCCCAGCATGAGCTGGCCCAGGAACGCCTGCAGGGGGATGCCGAAAATCTCCACGGCGGGCCTCTCTCGTGGCTTAGCGGCTTACTTCCAGAGCGCGCACTTCGACTCGGCCTTGGTCGTCCAGGCTTCCTCGCCCTTGAAGGTCTGCACCACGTTGTAGTAGTCCCAGGGCTCGGTCGACTTGTCCGGCGACTTCACCTGCATCAGGTACATGTCGTGGACCATGCGGCCGTCGCCGCGGATCCAGCCGCCCTTGGCGAAGACGTCGTTGAACTTGGCCTTGCGCATCTGCGCCAGCACCTTGTCGGCATCGTCGCTGCCCACGGCCTTGACCGCGGCCAGGTACTGGGTGGCCACCGAGTAGTCGGCAGCCTGCAGCGAGCTGGGCATGCGCTTCATCTTCTCGAAGAAGCGGCGGCCCCAGGCGCGCGTCTCGGCGTCGCGGTTCCAGTACCAGCTGTCGGTGAGGTACATGCCCTGGGTGGTCTTCAGGCCCAGCGAGTGGATGTCGTTGATGAACACCAGCAGGCCGGCCAGCTTCATGCTCTGCGTGATGCCGAACTCGTTGGCCGCCTTGATGGAGTTGATGGTGTCGCCGCCCGCGTTGGCCAGGCCGAGGATCTGCGCCTTGCTGCCCTGGGCCTGCAGCAGGAAGGAGGAGAAGTCGCTGGCGGACAGCGGGTGCTTGACCGAGCCCACCACCGTGCCGCCCGCGGCCTTGACCACGGCGGAGGTGTCGTTCTGCAGCTGCGCGCCGAAGGCGTAGTCGGCGGTCAGGAAGTACCAGCTCTTGCCGCCGGCCTTGACCACCGCGCCGCCCGTGCCCTTGGCCAGCGCCACGGTGTCGTAGGCCCAGTGCACGGTGTACGGGTTGCACTGCTCGTTGGTCAGCGCCGAGGTGGCCGCGCCCACCGAGATGAACACCTTCTTCTTCTCGGCCGCCACCTTGGCCATGGCCAGGCTGGTGCCCGAGTTGGTGCCGCCGATGAGCAGGTCCAGGCCCTGGGTGTCGAACCACTCGCGCGCCTTGGCGGCGGCCACGTCGGCCTTGTTCTGGTGGTCGGCGAAGACCAGCTCGACCTTCTTGCCGTTGACCGCGCCGCCGGCGTCGGCGATGGCCATGCGGATGGCCTCCACGCCGCCCTGTCCGTCGATGTCGGAGTACAGCCCGGCCATGTCGGTGATGATGCCGATCCTGATCACGTCGCCCGAGACCTGGGCCTGGGCGGCGGTGGAGGCGGCCATCCCGGCCAGGGTCAGCGCGCAGGCGGCGGCGAGTGTCGTCATCTTCATGGCAGGTGTCCTTCGTGGTTGGATGGCGTGCGTCACACGCCGAGGTACTCATGCAGGCGCTCGATGCGCGAGGGCAGCTCGGCCTGCGTGAACTGCTGGATCACCTGGCCGTGCTCCATCACCAGGAAGCGGTCGGCCAGGGGGGCGGCGAAGCGGAAGTTCTGCTCCACCATGACGATCGTGTAGCCCTGGCGGCGCAGCGACAGCACCATCTCCGCCAGCTTCTGGACGATGACGGGCGCGAGTCCCTCCGAGATCTCGTCGAGCAGCAGCAGCTTGGCGCCGGTGCGCAGGATGCGCGCCACGGCCAGCATCTGCTGCTCGCCGCCGGACAGCCGGGTGCCCTGGCTGGCCGCGCGCTCCTTCAGGTTCGGGAACATCGCATGGATCTGGTCGAGCGGCATGCCCCCGGGCTGCAGCACCGGCGGCAGCAGCAGGTTCTCCTCGGCCGACAGGCTGGAGAAGATGCCGCGCTCCTCGGGGCAGTAGCCGATGCCCAGCCGCGCGATGCGGTGGGTGGGCATGGCGATGGTCTCCTGGCCCAGCACCTTGACCGAGCCCTTGCGCTGCGGCGTCAGGCCCATGATGGCGCGCAGGGTGGTGGTGCGCCCGGCGCCGTTGCGGCCGAGCAGCGTGACGACCTCACCCTCGTCCACGTGGAAATCCACGCCGTGCAGGATGTGGGACTCGCCGTACCAGGCGTGCAGACCCGAGATCTCGAGGAAGCGGCGCGCGGCCATCTTTAGTGGGCTCCCTTCAGTTCCACCTGGGCACTGCCCATGTAGGCTTCGATGACGGCAGGGTCCTTCGACACCTGCTCGTAGGGCCCCTCGGCCAGCGTGGCGCCGCGCTGCAGCACCGTGATGGTGTCCGCGATGCTGGCCACCACGCTCATGTTGTGCTCCACCATCAGCACCGTGCGGTCGGCGGCCACCTTCTTGATGAGCGCGCGGGTGCGGTCCACGTCCTCCAGGCCCATGCCCTGGGTGGGCTCGTCCAGCAGCATCAGCTTGGGGTCCATGGCCAGCGTGGTGGCGATCTCCAGCGCACGCTTGCGGCCATAGGCCAGCTCCACCGCCAGCTTGCCCGCGAAGGCGGCGAGGTCCACCGCGTCCAGCAGCTCCATGGCGCGGGCGTTCAGGCTGTCCAGGCTGCGCTCGCTGCGCCAGAAGTCGAACGAGTGGCCGCGCTGGCGCTGCAGGGCCACGCGCACGTTCTCCAGCACCGTCAGGTGCGGGAACACGGCGGAGATCTGGAACGAGCGCACGACGCCGCGGCGGGCCACCTGCACCGGCGTCTCGCGCGTGATGTCGTGGCCGTCGAAGACGATGCGCCCGGCGGTGGGCGTGAGGAACTTGGTCAGCAGGTTGAAGCAGGTGGTCTTGCCCGCGCCGTTGGGGCCGATCAGGGCGTGGATGCGGCCGCGTCGCACCCGCAGGTTCACCTGGCTCACCGCGACGAAGCCCTTGAACTCCATCGTGAGGTCGTTCGTCTCGAGGATGTATTCGCTGCTGCGCATGAAGAATCAGGCCTCCGCGGGGCGCGCGCCGAGACGCCGGGACAGCGTGCGCGCGGCTTCTTGCACCACCTGCTTCTGGCGGTCCATCTGGCCGGCGCCCAGCACGGCCTTGTTGAGACACACGCCCACGGCGGCTACGGCCTGCCCGGTGGCGTCGAAGATGGGGGCCGCCAGGGCGACGACGCCCTCGCGGATGCCCTCGTCGTCCACGCTGTAGCCCTGGGTGCGGCAGGCGGCGAGCTCCGCCCGCAGCTCGGCCGCGGTGGACGCGCCCTGGGCGGTCAGGCGCGGCAGCGGGTCGGCCGGCAGCAGGGCCCGCAGGCGGGCCTCCGGCAGGTGGGCCAGCAGCGACTTGCCGGTGGCGGACAGGTGCGCGGGCAGGCGCATGCCCACGTGGAAGGCCAGGCCCAGCGGCCGGCTGCCGTGGCGCACCGCCACGTAGATCACCTCGCTGCCGTTGAGCACCGAGAGGATCAGCGTTTCCTCGGGCGCGTGGCCCTCCTGCCAGAGGCGGTCGAACTCGCCGGCCACGCTGGTGCTCGCCACGAAGGCCTCGGCCAGCGCCATGACGGCCGGGCCGATCTGCATGGCGCCGTCGCTGGCGCGGCGCAGGTAGCCGGAGCTCAGCAGCGTGTTGCACAGCCCGTGCACGCTGCTCTTGGGCAGGGCCAGCTGGCTGGCCACGCGCGCCATGCTCAGGGCCTGGCGCTCCCGCGCGAGCAGGTCCAGCACGGCCAGGGCACGCACGACGGCGGGCACGCGCGCACCGCCGGTCCCTTCCCCCCTCGCCGGGTCGGCGGGGAGGCGGGGCGCGGCGGTGGACGAGGGGGAGGTCATGGGTTCAAGCTGCTGAACCACGTTCAGCCTTTCGAACCAGTCTGCGAGCGCGGGGGCAGGGTGGTCAACGGGTTCGGCCCCAGGTCACGGGTAAACACCGATCCAGCGATCCGCCCCGGCGCCGCGTCGCGCCACCCGGCCGGAACTGGCCCGCTGCCGGGGTGGTTCTCGGGCGATCGCCTGCGGCGCGGCTTCCTAGCATGGACATCCATGCATCCCGCGCTTGTGTCCTCCGCTGCCCGTGCACCGGCCACGCCCGCCCCGGGCTGGCGGTCGCGCCTGCCCGCCATGGTGGGGCTGGCGCCGTGGGGGCTGGCAGTGCTGGCGGACTGGGCGGCGGACCATGCCGGCAGCCTGCGCGGCACGGCCACCTGGCAGTTCGTCGGCATGGCGGCGGCGGTGGCCGGGCTGGTGGGCATCGCCGTGTGCCTGTGGCGGCTCGGCGGCGGGCGCGGCATGCTGCCGCGCGCGGTGCTGGGCGTGCTGCTGGCCATCGGGCTGGGCACGGCCGGGCCATCCTCCGCCCAGCGGGCCGCGGAGATCGGTCGCATCGCCTTCGGCCTGGACCCGCTGCCCGCGGCGCGGGTGGAACTGTCGGGCGACGGGCGCACGCTCTGGCTGCGCGGCGCCATCGGCACCGGTTCGGCCGACGCGGTGGCGCGCGCGCTGGGCGCCGCGTCCGGGGTGCGCCTGGTGCGGCTGGATTCGCCCGGCGGCCGGGTGTACGAGGCGCGCGAGATCGCAGAACTGCTGCGCGCCCGCCGCGTGGACACGTTCGCCGAGGGGCTGTGCGCCAGTGCCTGCACCGTGGTGCTGCTGGCCGGCCGCGAGCGCGGGGCGGCCGAGCAGGCCCGCATCGGTTTCCATCGGCCGCAGTTCGCCGGGCAGGACGACGAGGCGCTGGGCACCAGCCACGCGCTCATCCGCGCCTACCGGGACGCCGGGCTGGGCACCGCCTTCATCGACCGGGTGCGCGCCACGCCCAGCCGGTCGATGTGGTACCCCGCGCGTGCCGAGCTGTTGCGACAGCGTGTCCTGACCGGCTGAGCCCGCTATGCTCCGGCGCCTCACCGACAGGATGGAGGCGCCGCATGCCCACTGCCCCGACGCTGCCCCAGCCGCCCATCCGGGTGGGCATCGGCGGCTGGACCTTCGAGCCCTGGCGGGGCAGCTTCTACCCGCCCGGGCTGCCGCACGACGACGAGCTGGCCTACGCCAGCCGCCAGCTGCGGGTCATCGAGGTCAACGGCACCTACTACCGCCTGCAGAGCCCCGCCACCTTCGCCCGCTGGCACGCGCAGGCGCCCAGCGGCTTCGTCTTCAGCCTGAAGGCCTCGCGTGTCGTCACCCAGCGCCGGGTGCTGGCCGAGGCGGGCGAGGCGGTGCAGCGCTTCGTGGACAGCGGCCTGGCCGAGCTCGGCGACAAGCTGGGGCCCATCGTCTGGCAGCTGCCGCCCACGCACCGTTTCGAGCCGGACGACCTGGCGGCCTTCTTCGCCCTGCTGCCGCAGAAGGCGGGTGGCCTGCCCCTGCGCCATGTGCTGGACCCCCGGCACGAGAGCTTCCGCTCTGGCGAGTACCTGGCGCTGGCGCGCGCCCACGGCATCACCACGGTGTTCACCGACGGCGAGGACTACCCGCCCATCCCCGACCCCACCGGCCCGTTCGTCTACGCGCGGGTCATGCGCACCGAGCCGCAGAACGCGCTGGGCTGCACGCCCGAGGCGCTGGACGCGCTGGCGGCCTGCGCCCGTGCCTGGCAGCAGGGCGGGGAGCCCACCGGCCTGCCGCGGGTGGACGCCGCGCCGGCCACCGGGCCCGGCGCGCCGCGGGAGGTGTTCCTGTTCTTCATCAGTGCGGCCAAGGAGAAGGCGCCCCTCGCCGCCCGGGCGCTGCAGCAGCGGGTGGATGCGCTCCCGCCCATGGCCTGAACAGGCGGCTTGGCGGCCGCACGTGATTCCAGTCGTATCGGTTCCCCCGGGGGTATGGGCTGTTTGGTGACATGCGCACACAACGGGCTTGCTGCACCCCCTATCTTGAGGGGGTTTGTCCACTCCAGCGCCCGCCCACCCATGAGCCACTCCGCCCAGACGCCCCGTTTCCGTTCGTCCGTCGTGCATCTCCTGCCCTCCACCGGCAAGCCCGCCTCCCGCCTCGCCGTCGGTGCGCTGATGCTCGCAGGCACCGCCTGGGCCGCCACGCCGGGCACCGGCAACCCCGATGGCACCTGCGGCGTGCCGGTGAACGCCCGGGCCGTGGACACCAGCCATCCCACCACCGTGATCGGCAACGGCACGCCCGCCAGCTGCACCTCGCGCGCCTTCGTGGACGCCGTCGCCAAGGGCGGCATCATCAAGTTCAGCTGCGGCCCCAACCCCGTCACCATCACGCTCACCGAGACGGCCAAGGTGCGCAACGACAAGCCCAACGTGGTGATCGACGGTGGCGGCAAGGTCACGCTCAGCGGCGGCGGCGTGCGCCGCATCCTCTACCAGAACACCTGCGACCCGGCCCAGGTCTGGACCTCGCCGCACTGCGACACGCAGGACACGCCCCGCACCACGGTGCAGAACATCACCTTCACGCGCGGCAACTCCGCCGGGCAGGACTACGGCCAGAGCGAGGTCTATGGCGGGGGCGCCATCTTCGTGCGCGGCGGGCGGCTGAAGATCGTCAACGCGCGCTTCTTCAAGAACACCTGCGAAGGCACCGGCCCCGATCTCGGGGGCGGCGCCGTGCGCGCCTTCGTGGCGTCCCCGGTGGTGCCCATCTACATCACCAAGAGCACCTTCGGCGGCGGCAGCGGCTATGGCAACAGCTGCTCCAACGGCGGCGCGATCAGTGGCCTGGGCAGCAACTTCGCCATCTACAACAGCCTGATCACCGACAACACGGCCGTGGGCTGGGGGGCCAACCCCCAGCGCCCGGGCACGCCCGGCGGTGGCAGCGGCGGCGGCATCTACCAGGACGGCAACACCATCCGCCTGACTATGTGCGGCACCAAGGTGCAGCGCAACCATGCCAACGAGGGCGGCGGCGCCTCGTTCTTCGTGAGCAACAACCTCACGGGCACCATGACGATCAACAAGTCGGTGCTCTCGGGCAACCCGAGCGACGGCTTCGAGTCCGACGGCCTGCCCGGCATGTTCGTGCTCGCGGCCCCGGGCCAGCCGGTGGTGACCGACTCGCAGATCCTGCGCTGAGCGGCGGCGGGGCCCTGCGGGGCCCCGCGAGGTGGCTGGCGGAAGCGGTGAGATTCGAACTCACGGACGGGATGAACCGTCGCCGGTTTTCAAGACCGGTGCCTTAAACCGCTCGGCCACGCTTCCGTTACGCAGCGGGCATTATCCCCGGATCATCCCGGGATCAGCACGGCGCCTGCGCCTGCGTGCAGCGCACCTGCGTCACCTCGCGCCGGCCGCCCTCCACGCGCACGGCGGTGAGCGCGCCGCCCCACACGCAGCCGGTGTCCAGCGCCAGCAGGTCCGGCCGGTTGATCAGGCCCAGGGTGGACCAGTGGCCGAACGCCACGGGCTGGCCGGCAGTGGCGCGCTGCGGGTGCTCGAACCAGGGCGCGAAGCCGGGTGGAGCGGCGTCGGCACCTTCCTTGGTGTCGAACTCCAGCGTGCCGTCGGCGGCGCAGAAGCGCAGCCGCGTGAGCACGTTGACGATGCAGCGCAGGCGGTCCGCGCCCGTCAGGTCGTCGCTCCAGCGCGCGGGGGTGTTGCCGTACATGCGCGGCAGGAACTCGGCCAGTGCCGGGCCCTGCAGCACGGCCTCCACCTCGGCCGCCCGGGCCAGGGTGGAGGCCGCGTCCCAGGCCGGCACCACGCCGGCATGCACCAGCAGCCAGCCGCAGGCCATGTCGGCCAGCCGGCCCTGGCGCAGCCAGGCCAGCCAGGCCTCGCGCTGCGGGTGCGCGAGGATGTCGTCCAGCGTGTCGCGCCGGTGCGGCGGGCGCACGCCGTGCGCCACGGCCAGCAGGTGCAGGTCGTGGTTGCCCAGCAGCACCGTGGCCGAGCTGCCCAGCGCGTGCAGGCGCTGCAGCGTGGCCAGCGAGCCGGGGCCCCGGTTGACCAGGTCGCCCAGCACGTGCACGTGGTCGCGCGAGGCGGAAAAGCCGATCTCGGCCAGCAGGCGGTCCAGGGCGTCGCAGCAGCCCTGCAGGTCGCCGATGAGGTAATGCATCGGCCGATTCTGCTACGCTCGGCGCCCGTTTCCGGGCCCTTTGCCGAGGCCTGACTCACCCGGCCTCATCCGCGGCGCACGCCGGGAGCCGCCTCCCGCTCCGCATGGACTTCGCCCTTCTCGTCTTCCTCATCCTGCTCAACGGCCTGTTCGCGATGTCCGAGATGGCGCTCTCGGCCAGCCGCAAGGCGCGCCTGCAGGTGATGGTGGAGGCCGGCGAGTCCGGCGCGCAGGCGGCGATGGACCTGCACGACAACCCCACCAAGTTCCTGTCGACCGTGCAGATCGGCATCACGTCGATCAGCGTGCTCAACGGCATCGTCGGCGACGCGGCCTTCTCCGGGCCGGTGTCGGCGTGGCTGCTGGCGCACCTGCCGCTGTCGCAGCGGGCGGCCGAGGTGACGGCCACCGCGCTGGTGGTGCTGATCATCACCGTGCTGTCCATCATCTTCGGCGAGCTGGTGCCCAAGCGCGTGGGGCAGATGTACCCCGAGACGGTGGCGCGCCTGGTGGCCCCGCCCATGGAATGGCTGTCGGCCGCCACGCGCCCGCTGGTGGCCGTGCTGGCCTTCAGCACCGAGGGCATCCTGCGCCTGCTCGGCGTGCGCGCGGGGCCGGCGCGCAGCGTGACCGAAGAGGAGATCGCCGCCAGCCTGGAGGAAGGCCTGGACGCGGGCGTCATCGAGGCGCAGGAGCACCAGATGGTGCGCAACGTGTTCCGCCTGGACGACCGGCAGATCGGCTCGATGATGATCCCGCGGGCCGAGATCGAGTGGCTGGATGTCAACGCGTCGCCCGAGCAGACGCTGCGCGCGATCGCCGAGGGGGACCATTCGCGCTACCCGGTGTGCCGCGGCGGCCTGGACGACGTGATCGGCGTGGTGGCCGCGCACAGCCTGCTCAAGCCGCTGTCCGAGGGCCGCGGCCCGGCGCTGGCCGAGCACCTGGAGCCGCCGGTCTTCGTGCCCGAGACGCTGTCCGGCATGGAGCTGCTGGAGCACCTGCGCACCTCGGGCGCCGAGCTGGTGTTCGTGGTGGACGAGTACGGGGCGGTGCAGGGCGTGATCACCGTGCGCGACGTGCTGGAGGCCATCACCGGCGAGTTCGGCACGCCCACCGACGAGGACGCCTGGGCGGTGCAGCGCGAGGACGGCAGCTGGCTGGTCGACGGACTCATCCCGGTGCCGGAGCTGAAGGACCGCTTCGACATCAAGGAACTGCCCGAGGAAGACCGCGGGCGCTACAACACCCTGGCCGGCATGATCATGCTGTTGCTGGGCCGGCTGCCCCGCACCACCGACCGGGTGGAGTGGGGCGGCTGGCGGTTCGAGGTGGTGGACCTCGATGGCAAGCGCGTGGACAAGGTGCTGGTGACCCGCCAGGCCGACCCGCAACAATCTGGAGACCTGAAGTGATCAATCCCGAGCTGCACAAGAAGCCGGTGGCGCTGGACCGTGTCGGGCACCGCGACCTCAAGGTGCGACGCGACCGCAACCCGCTGGCGGCGGCGGCCGGCCTCAACGCCTTCTTCCTCACCGCGGCGGAGTTCGTGGAGGCGTGCAAGGACTACCCCATTCTCTTCCTGCACGCAGGCAAGGACGACGCGGGCAAGGAGCTGTGCGCGCCGGTGGCCGTGTTCGGCCTCAAGCGGGGCGAGAACCTGTTCTGGCGCCATGGGCGCTGGGACGCGCGCTACGTGCCGGCGCTCCTGCGGGCCTACCCGTTCGCCATCGCGCCCACGCCGGAGCGGCAGTACGTCGTGTGCGTGGACGAGGACAGCGACGTGATCAGCCGCGAGGAAGGCGAGCCGCTCTTCGACGCCGAAGGCAAGGCATCGTCGTACCTGGAGGCCATGCGGCAGCTGGTCGAGAAAGCCGAGGTCGAGGTGGAGCGCACCAAGGCCATCGGCCGCCGCCTGCTGGAGCTGGGCCTGCTGCAGCCCCGGCGCTTCGACGCCACGCTGCCGGATGGGTCACCGCTCACCATCGATGGCTTCCTCGGCCTGAACGAGGAGAAGCTGGCCCAGCTGCCGGACGCCGTGACGTTGGAGCTCGCGCGCAATGGCCTGCTGGCATTGATCCACTTCCACCTGGCCTCTCTGGGCAACATGGGCCGGCTGCTGGAAGTGCACGCCGAGAAGCGCGCCGCCGAGGCGGCCTGAGCCGCCAGGGCGCGCCGGCAGGGCGCGGCGTGGGGTTGGCCCTGAGCAGCGGCCGGCGGGTGCCCGCGTAAGCTGGGGCATCCCCCTGCCACCGCCCTTGCTTCGACCAGGAGACCCGCCATGCCCCGTGCCTCGCGCGCCTTGACCCCGCTTCTTCGCCTGGCTGCCGGCGCCGCCCTGGCCGCGGCCCTGCCCGCCACGGCGCAGGAGGTGACGCTGCGCTTCCACCACATCTGGAACACCCAGGCCATGGCCTCGGTGCAGGTGATCCAGCCCTGGTGCGACAAGATCGCGCGTGAATCCGCCGGCCGCATGAAGTGCCAGGTGCTGCCCGCCATGACAGGCGGCGGCACCCCGCCGCAGCTGGTGGAGCGCGTGAAGGACGGCGTAGACGACCTGGTCATCACGCTGCCGGGTTACACCGCCGGGCGCTTCCTGGCCATGGAGGTCTTCGAGCTGCCCTTCATGACCAACTCGGCCGAGGCCGGCGCGCGCGCGGCGTGGGACTACCTGCAGAAGCACGCGCTGAAGGAGTTCCCGGGCACCAAGGTGCTGGCCACCTGGGTGCACGACGAGGGTTACGTGCACACCCGCGACCGGCCCGTGCGCACGCTGGCCGACTTCAAGGGCCTCAAGATGCGCGCACCCACGCGGCAGACGAACAAGCTGCTCGCCAGCCTGGGCGCCACGCCGGTGGGCCTGCCGCTGCCGTCGGTGCCCGACGCGGTGAGCAAGGGCACCATCGACGGCTTCCTGCTGCCGTGGGAGGTGATGCCTTCGCTGAAGCTGCAGGAGATGGTGCGCTACCACAGCGAGACCGACCCGAGCCGGCCGGCGCTCTACAGCGCCGTGTTCGTGTTCGCCATGAACCAGGCGCGCTACGACAGCCTGCCGCCCGAGCTGAAGAAGGTGATCGACGACAACAGCGGCGCGGCGCTGTCGCGCCAGATCGGCCGCACCTGGGACCAGAGCCAGGACGCGGGCCGGCGCGCCGCACGCGAGCGCGGCAACGTGTTCCATACCGTGCCCGCGGCCGAGCTCGACCAGTGGCGCGAGAAGGCCGCGCCGCTGTACGGCGCCTGGGTCAGCGAGGTCACCGCCAAGGGCTGGCCGGGGCAGCAGATGCTGCAGGACGCACAGGCCCTGCTGGCCCAGTACCGCAGCGCGCCCTGAGGGGCCACCTTGGGGGCGGGGCCACGCCGCGCCCGCCCCGGCGGGCCTGGATCCGCCACAATCCGCCGCATTCGCCGACCGGCAGGTCGGCGAACGGCATCCGCCGCCCCGCACCCCGCCCTGACGAAAGACCCGCGCCCATGTCCGACCCGCTCGTCCTGGTGGCCGATGACGGCCCCGTCCGCACGCTCACGCTGAACCGGCCTGCGGCCCTCAACAGCTTCACCTCGGCCATGCACGCCGAGCTGCGCGACGCGCTGGACGCGGCCGCCGCGGCCCACCATGTGCGTGCCGTCGTCATCACCGGCGCGGGGCGCGGCTTCTGCGCCGGCCAGGACCTGAACGACCCGGGCATGGCCCCGGGGGCCGACGGCAAGGTCGACATCGGCGCCGTCATCGAGGCCAACTACAAGCCGCTCGCCCTGCGCCTGCGCGCCATGCCGGTGCCGGTGCTGGCGGCGGTCAACGGCGTGGCGGCCGGCGCGGGCGCCAACCTCGCGCTGGGCTGCGACCTGGTGGTGGCGGCGCGCAGCGCGAGCTTCATCCAGGCCTTCGCCAAGATCGGCCTCATCCCCGACTGCGGCGGCACCTGGCTGCTGCCGCGGCTGCTGGGCCGGGCCCGCGCGCTGGGCCTGGCGCTCACCGGCGACAAGCTGCCCGCCGAGGAGGCCGTGCGCCTGGGCCTCATCTGGCAGTGCGTGGACGATGCCGAGCTCATCGCCACCAGCCAGGCCCTGGCCCAGCGCCTGGCCGCCATGCCGGTGAAGGCGCTGGCCGCCACCCGGCAGGCGCTGGACGCGGCCGCGCACATGACCATGGAAGACGCGCTCGCGCTGGAAGCGCGCATGCAGCGCGACCTGGGCAACCAGGCCGATTTCGCCGAAGGCGTGGCCGCGTTCCAGCAGAAGCGCGCCCCCCACTTCACCGACCGCTGAGAGGGCCTGCCGCCATGGCCGAGACCGACCCCCAGCGCCTGGCCGAGGCCGTGCGCGACGCCATGTGGCGCAACGACCGCGCGTCGCAGGGCATGGGCATGCAGGTGCTGGCCATCGGGCCCGGCACCGCCACCCTGCAGATGTCGGTGCAGGACCGCATGCTCAACGGCCACGACATCTGCCATGGCGGCTTCGTCACCACCCTGGCCGATTCGGCCTTCGCCTTCGCCTGCAACGCGTACAACGAGGTGACCGTGGCCTCCGGCTTCGACGTCAACCTCGTGGCCGCCGCCCGCCTGGGCGACGTGCTCACCGCCACCGCCAGCGAGGTGCACCGTGCCGGCCGCACGGGCGTGTACGACATCGACGTGCGCAACCAGCGTGGCGAGCGGGTGGCCGCCTTCCGCGGCCGCTCCTACACCCTCAAGGGCCGACACGTGGTGGACCCCTCCACCCTGGCCTGAACCGCCCCGTTCCATGAACCACCGACTCCTCTCGCGGGCCCTGGCCACCGGGCTGGGCCTGGCCGCGGCCGTGTGCGCCGCCGCCGACCAGCCGCTCACCACGCTGCCCTACACGCCGGGGCTGGACGTGTCCTCCATGGACACGCGCGCGGCGCCCTGCGAGGACTTCTACCAGTACGCCTGCGGCGGCTGGATGCAGCGCAACCCCATCCCGCCCGACCAGGCACGCTGGGATGTCTATTCCAAGCTGGCGGACGAGAACAAGCGCTACCTCTGGGGCATTCTGGAGGGACTGGCCGGGCAGGCGGACGGGCGCACGCCGGCGCAGCAGCAGATCGGCGACCTGTATGCCTCGTGCATGGACGAGACGGCGGTGCAGGCCCGCGGGACGGCGCCGCTGGCGCCCTGGCGCGAGCGCATCGCCGGCATGCGCAGCCTGAAGGACCTGCCCGGCGTGCTCGCCGCGATGCACCTGTCCGTGGCCGGCGGGGCACCCTTCGCCTTCGACCAGAACCCCGACTTCGGCGACTCCAGCCGTGCGATCGGCTTCGTCATGGCCGGCGGACTGTCGCTGCCCGACCGTGACGACTACCTGTCCAGCGAGCCGCGCATGCGCGAGATGCGCGCCCGCTTCGTGGCGCACGTCGCCCGCATGTTCGAGCTGGACGGCATGCCGGCGCCACGGGCCGGGCAGGCCGCCATGACGGTGCTGTCCATCGAGAGCGAACTGGCCGCCGCCATGCTCACGCGCGTGCAGCAGCGCGAGCCCAGCCGCCTGCACCATGTGATGGACCTGGCCGGCCTGCAGCGGCTCGCGCCGCACATCGACTGGGCCGGGTACTTCCAGGCCCTGGGCGCGCCGGCGCAGCGCGTGGTGAACGTCACCGAGCCCGCGTTCCTGCGCGCGCTGGACGCCGCGCTGGCCCGGCGCCCGCTGGCCGAGTGGCAGACCTACCTGCACTGGCATGCCCTGCATGCCCTGGCCGACAAGCTGCCGCGGGCATTCGACGAGGAGCACTTCGCCTTCTTCAGCCAGGCCCTGCGCGGCGTGCCGCAGCCGCCCCCGCGCTGGCGGCGCTGCGTGAACGTGGTCGATGCGCTGCTGGGCGATGCACTGGGTCAGGAGTTCGTGCGCCGCACCTTCGGCCCGGAGCAGAAGCGCGCCACCGAGCGCATGGCCGCGCAGATCGAGCAGGCCATGGCGCGGCGCATCCAGGCCCTGGACTGGATGACACCCGCCACCAAGGCGCGCGCGCTGGAGAAGCTCTCCGCCGTGGTCAACAAGGTGGGCTACCCCGACCGCTGGATCGACTACGCCAGCGTGCGCATCGCGCGCGACGATTTCGCGGGCAACGTGCGCCGCGCCACCGAGTTCGACAGCCGCCGGGAGCTGGCCAAGATCGGCAAGCCGGTGGACCGCGTCGAGTGGAGCATGACGCCGCCCACGGTGAACGCCTACTACAACCCGCAGGGCAACGACATCAACTTCCCCGCCGGTGTGCTGCAGCCGCCGTTGTACGACCCGAAGATGGACGCCGGCCCCAACTACGGCAACACCGGCGGCACCATCGGCCACGAGCTGATCCACGGCTTCGACGACGAGGGCCGCCAGTTCGACGCCCGCGGCAACCTGCGCAACTGGTGGACGCCGCGCGACGAGGCCGCCTTCAACGAGCGCGCCCAGTGCCTGGTGGACCAGTACGCCCAGTACCCGGTGGTGGACGACATCCGCATCAACAGCCGCCTCACGCTGGGCGAGGACCTGGCCGACCTGGGCGGCCTGGTGCTGGCGCTCATGGCCTGGCAGGCCGAGGTGGGCGAGCAGGCCACGGCCACGCAGCCGCTGCGCGACGGGCTCACGCCGCTGCAGCGTTTCTTCGTGGGCTTCGCCCAGTGGGCCTGCGAGAACACGCGCCCCGAGGAACTGCGCATCCACGCCCGGGTGGACCCGCACTCGCCCGGCCGCTGGCGGGTGAACGGCCTGGTGGTGAACCTGCCGGAGTTCCAGCAGGCCTTCGCCTGCCGCACCGGCCAGCCCATGGCCCCGGCCAGGCGCTGCCGCGTCTGGTGACCCCCTCGCGGGCCGCGGACGCCCCGCCCTTGGGGTAAACGACGATGGCCCGGATCGCCCGGGGCAGCGATACAGCTGCCCGGGCGGTCCGGGCCTTGTTCTTGCGAGGTCCTGCGCCGGTTGAACACCACACGAGGAGCGCAGCGGATGGGGCGTCGACAAAGGCAGCACGGGCCGGTGGGCCGGGCGCGGGCGTGGCTGGCCATCGGGATGGTCGCCGTCGGGGCGGCCGGGGCGGCCGGGGCGGTGCAGGCGGCGCCTGGGCTCACCATCGGCGCCATCGTGCCGCGCAGCTGGCCCAACGCCGCGGACGGCGAGGACATCGTGGCCGGCATGCAGCTGGCCATCAAGACCTGGCCCGGCAGCGTGGCGCCGCGCCTGGTGATCCACGACAGCGGCTGCCGGGCCGAGCGCGCCGACGCCGCCGCGCGCGAGCTGGTGGCGGCCAAGGTCGATGTGGTGCTCGGCAGCTGGTGCGTCATCGGCCAGGCGCCGCGCATCGTCGCCGAAGCGGGCCTGCCCTACGTGTCGGCGCACCCCGAGCGCCTGCAGCGGCCGCCGGCCGGCGTGCTGCAGCTCGGGCGCATCGAGGTCTACCAGGCCGAGCAGGTGGCGGCGCGGCTGCGCCAGGAGACGGGGCTGCGCGTGTCCGCCCGCACCGCCTGTTGGATGGACTTCCGCCCCGTGGTGCGCGAGCCCTATGACGCCGTGCTGTGCCCGGTGGTCGGCATCGACGCCGGGCGCTGGCAGCAGGCCGAGGCCACTTTCACCGCCGCGCACCGCCGGCCCTTCACCTGGGCCGTGGCGCGCGGTTACGCGGCGATGGAGGCGGCGCTCGCCCAGACACGGCGGCTGCGCACCACCGGCCGCGCGAACGAGCCGCTGCCCACGGTGCTGGGCCCGCTGCCGGCGGCCGACGCCCCGGCGCCGCGCGACGCGCTGCAGCTGGTGCTGGCGCCGCGCCTGCCGAAGCTGGCCGCGCGCGAGGCCGCTGCCGTGCAGCAGCTGCTGCAGACGAAGGCCTGCTGTGCACCGGGCAGCGCCTGCGCGCCCACCGGTCCGTGGGCCGAACTGCCCTTCGAGGTGCGCGGCGCGAGCGCCGCCTGCCCGGTGCGCACGCCGGGCGCCGCCCCCTAGGGAAAAAACCGATGACCCCCTGACTTGCGTCAACCCGGCTGGCGCGCCTATGATTTACCGACCGTCCGGTAAACAAACCCCCCAGCTGCCCCGCAGCGCGCCCCATGCCCGTCAAGACACCCGCCCCCGGCGACCTGGAGCCCATCGAGACCGCCAGCCGGGATGAGCTGGCCGCGCTGCAGCTGCAGCGCCTGCGCGACACGCTGGAGCGGGTCTACGCCCACGTGCCGCACTACCGCGCCGCGTTCGATGCCAAGGGCGTGCACCCGTCCGACCTGCGCACCCTGGCGGACCTGGCGAAGTTCCCCTTCACGACCAAGCACGACCTGCGCGCCAACTACCCGTTCGGCATGTTCGCCGTGCCGCGCGAGCAGGTGGTGCGCGTGCACGCCTCGTCGGGCACCACCGGCAAGCCCACGGTGGTGGGCTACACCCAGGCCGACATCGACACCTGGGCGGGCCTGGTGGCGCGTTCCATCCGCGCGGCCGGCGGCCGGCCGGGCGACATCGTGCACGTGGCCTATGGCTACGGGCTGTTCACCGGCGGCCTGGGGGCCCACTACGGCGCCGAGCGCCTGGGCTGCACGGTCATCCCCATGTCGGGTGGCCAGACCGAGAAGCAGGTCCAGCTGATCCGCGATTTCCAGCCCGACATCATCATGGTGACGCCCAGCTACATGCAGGTGATCATCGAGGAGTTCCGCCGCCAGCAGCTGGACCCGCGCGAGATGTCGCTCAAGGTCGGCATCTTCGGCGCCGAGCCCTGGACGGAGGCCATGCGCGCCCAGATCGAGGCCGATGCGGCCATCGACGCCGTGGACATCTATGGCCTGTCCGAGGTGATGGGCCCGGGCGTGGCCAGCGAATGCGTGGAGAGCAAGGACGGCCCGGTCATCTGGGAAGACCACTTCTACCCCGAGATCATCGACCCCGAGACGGGCGAGGTGCTGCCCGATGGCGCGGAGGGCGAGCTGGTGTTCACCTCGCTCACCAAGCAGGCCTTCCCGATCATCCGCTACCGCACGCGTGACCTTACCCGCCTGCTGCCGCCCACCGCGCGCGGCATGCGCCGCATGGGCAAGATCGTCGGCCGCTCGGACGACATGCTCATCATCCGCGGCGTCAACCTGTTCCCCACCCAGGTGGAGGAGCTGGTGCTGCAGACGCCGGGGCTGTCGGGCCAGTACCAGCTCGTCGTCACGCGCAACGGCGCGCTGGACGAGGTCACCGTGCGCTGCGAGCTGCTGCCCGGGCAGGCCGGCGCCGACCGCGACGGCCTGGCGCGCCAGCTGCAGCACCGCATCAAGACGCTCATCGGCGTGAGCACCCACGTGGAGGTGGGCGCGCCCGAGACCATCGAACGCACGCTGGTGGGCAAGGCCCGCCGCGTCATCGACCAACGGCCGCGCTGACGCCTCCCGCGCCCGCCAGCCGCAACCAGGAGACCGCATGTACACCCAGGCGATGGACACCGCGCCGCAGGAGGCGCGCCAGGCCGTGCGTTCGGCCGACGAGGCCGCGCTGGAGGCCCGCTTCGAGGCCCGCATCGACGACGGCGCCTTCATCGAGGCGAAGGACTGGATGCCCGAGCACTACCGCAAGACGCTGGTGCGGCAGATCAGCCAGCATGCGCACTCCGAGATCGTCGGCATGCTGCCCGAGGGCAACTGGGTCACGCGTGCGCCCACGCTCAAGCGCAAGGCCATCCTGCTGGCGAAGATCCAGGACGAAGGCGGCCACGGCCTGTACCTGTACGCCGCCGCCGAGACGCTGGGCACCAGCCGCGACCAGCTGCTGGACGCGCTGCACAGCGGCAAGGCCAAGTACAGCTCGATCTTCAACTACCCCACGCTCACCTGGGCGGACGTGGGCGTGATCGGCTGGCTGGTGGATGGCGCGGCCATCATGAACCAGATCCCGCTGTGCCGCTGCTCGTATGCCCCGTATGCGCGCGCCATGATCCGCGTGTGCAAGGAGGAGAGCTTCCACCAGCGCCAGGGCTTCGACGCCCTGCACGTGATGATGCGCGAGGGCACCGAGGCGCAGCGCGCCATGGTGCAGGACGCGGTGAACCGCTGGTGGTGGCCCAGCCTGATGATGTTCGGCCCGCACGACAGCGACAGCCCGAACAGCGCGCAATCCATGCGCTGGGGCATCAAGCGCATCAGCAACGACGACCTGCGCCAGAAGTTCGTCGACGCCACCGTGGAGCAGGCCAAGGTGCTGGGCGTGAGCCTGCCCGACCCGCTGCTGAAGTGGAACGAGGCGCGCGGACACCACGACTTCGGCCCCATCGACTGGGCCGAGTTCTGGCGCGTGGTGGGCGGCGAGGGCGCGTGCAACCGCGAGCGCCTGCAGGCCCGCGTGGACGCCTGGGAAGAGGGCGCGTGGGTGCGTGACGCCGCGCTCGCCCATGCGGGCAAGGCCCCCACGGCCCCTGGCGGGGCCTGCCCCCCGAGGGGGCTCGCGCAGCGGACCGGCCAAGCCGGATCCGCGCACGCCACTTGAAGGGCGGCGGCGCCTTCGGCGCGCCGCGTCAGTGACCGGTCAGCGAAATGAGGAGATGGAGATGAGCGACGTGAAGAAGGAATGGCCGCTGTGGGAAGTGTTCGTGCGGCCCAAGGCCGGCCTGGACCACAAGCACTGCGGCAGCCTGCATGCGGCCGACGCCCGGATGGCCGTGCAACTGGCGCGTGACGTGTACACCCGCCGCATGGAAGGCACCAGCCTGTGGGTGGTGCGCTCCGACCAGATCGTGGCCTCGGACCCGGCCGACAAGGACATGTACTTCGACCCGGCCGAGGACAAGGTGTACCGCCACCCCACCTTCTACGAGCTGCCCGAAGCCGTGAACCACATGTGAGCCTGGCGCGACCATGACGACCCCCTCCATCACGGCCCCCACGTCGCTGCGCGCGCGCTACCTGCTGCGCATCGCCGACACCTGCCTCATCCATGCCCAGCGCCTGTCCGAGTGGTGCGGCCACGGTCCCATCCTCGAGGAGGACATGGCGCTCACCAACATGGCGCTCGACCTCGTCGGCCAGGCGCGTGCGCTGCTCACGCATGTGGGTGCCGCGCAGCCGCAGGCACTGGACGAGGACCAGCTCGCCTTCCTGCGCGAGGAGCGCGACTACCTCAACATGACGCTGGCCGAGCTGCCCGGCCGGCGCGCCGGCCGCGACTTCGCCGACGCCACGCTGCGCAACTTCCTGCTCGGCCAGTGGCTGCTGCTCACCTGGCAGCGTCTGCAGGCCAGCAGCGACGCCGAGGTGGCCGCCATCGCGGCCAAGGCCGTGAAGGAAGCGCGCTACCACGTCGAGCATGCCAGCGGCTGGGTGGTGCGCCTGGGCGACGGCACCGAGGAATCCACCCGCCGCATGCGCCAGGCCCTGCAGCGCCTGTGGCCCTACACCACCGAGCTGTTCGACACCGACGAGGCGGATGCCGAGGCCGCGGCCACCGGCCTGGGCCCCGCGCGCGACACGCTGCGTGCCGACTGGCAGGCGGCGGTGGCCGCGGTGCTGGCCGACGCCGGCCTGGCGGTGCCGGCCGAGACGCCTTTCCGGTCCACCGGCAGCCGCGGCGTGCACAGCGAGCACCTGGGCTACATGCTGGCCGAGATGCAGCAGCTGCAGCGCAGCTACCCCGGCGGACGCTGGTGAGCCGCGCGGCCCACGGATGACGAGCATGGCGGCGTCGCGCACTTCCTCCTCCGCGCTGTTCCCCGCGCCCGAGCTGCCCGCCGCGGCGCTGGGTGCGCTGGGCGTGGGTGGCGTGGCGTTGCCGCCGGTGCCGCCGCGTGCGCCCGGCCAGGGCCGCGTCGAGCGTGCCTGGGCGGTGCTGGGCGGTGTGGCCGACCCGGAGGTGCCCGCGCTGTCCGTCACCGACCTGGGCCTGGTGCGCGAGGTCAGCGAATCGCCCGCCGGCCTGCAGGTGGTGGTCACACCCACCTACTCCGGCTGTCCTGCCACCGAGGTGATCGAGGCGTCCATCCGCCAGGCGCTGGAGGCCGACGGCCTGGGCCCGGTGCAGGTGAGCCAGCGCCGTTCGCCCGCCTGGACCACCGACTGGATCAGCGACGCCGGCCGCGAGCGCCTGCGTGCCTACGGCATCGCCCCGCCCGGCCGGTGCGGCGAGGCAGGCGCTGCCCCGGCCGAGCAGCCCGTGCGGATCGTCGCCCGTGGCGTGGCCTGCCCGCATTGCGGCAGCGCCCGGACCGAACGCCTGTCCGCCTTCGGCGCCACCGCTTGCAAGGCCCTGTACCGCTGCCTCGCCTGCCGCGAGCCCTTTGAGCACTTCAAGCCGATTTGATGGACCCCCACGCTCCCTGCCGGTCGCTGCCCCCCGAGGGGGCTCGCGCAGCGGACCGGCGAAGCCGGATCCGCGCACGCCACTTGGAGCGAGCGGCGCTTCGCGCGCTCCCTTGACGGAGATATTGCCGATGACTTCTCTTCACTTCCACGAGCTGCGCGTGCGCGACGTGCGCCCCGACACCGACGAGGCGATGATCGTGTGCTTCGACGTGCCGGCGGAAATGGCCGAGACCTTCCGCTTCACGCAGGGGCAGTACCTCACCGTGCGGCGCGAGCTCGAGGGCGAGGACGTGCGGCGCAGCTACTCCATCTGCGCCGGCCTGGACGACGGCGAGCTGCGCGTGGGCGTGCGCAAGGTGGCGGGCGGGCGCTTCTCCAACTGGTTGCACAGCCAGCTCAAGGCCGGCGACACGCTGCAGGTGATGCCGCCGCAGGGCCGCTTCTTCGTGCCGCTGGAGCCCGCCGCCGCGCGCCACTACCTGGGCATCGCCGGGGGCAGCGGCATCACGCCCATCCTGTCCATCATGAAGACGGTGCTGGCGCGCGAGCCCGGCAGCCGCTTCACGCTGCTGTACGGCAACCGCCGCGCCGCGTCCACCATGTTCAAGGAAGAGCTGGAGGACCTGAAGAACCGCTACCTCACCCGCCTGGCGCTGCACCATGTGTTCAGCGACGAGCAGGTGGACTCGCCGCTCAACATGGGCGTGATGAACCGCGAGAAGGTGGCCGAGTTCCTGCGCACGCTGGTGGACGTGGGCAGCGTGGACCACGCCTTCGTGTGCGGCCCCTACGCCATGAACGACGAGGCGGAGGCCGCGCTGCGCGAGGCGGGCCTGGCCGAGGAGCGCATCCACATCGAGCGCTTCGGCATCCCGCTGCAAAGCGCGGGCGACCTGGCGAAGCTGCATGCGCCGCAGGAGGGCGACGCCGACAATGCCCGCGTCACCGTGGTGCGCGACGGCCTCACGCGCGACATCGTCTTCCGCAAGACCGACCCCAGCATCCTCGACGCCGCGGCCGCCGCCGGCATGGACGTGCCGTTCTCCTGCAAGTCGGGCGTGTGCGGCACCTGCCGCGCCAAGCTGATGGACGGCCAGGTGCGCATGGACCGCAACTTCGCGCTGGAGAAGCACGAGGTGGCCCAAGGCTTCATCCTCACCTGCCAGGCGCACCCGCTCACGCCCTGCGTCACCGTCTCGTTCGACGAGCGCTGACCGGCTGCCCGCTGCATGGCCCGACCCCGTTCTGCCGGCTACGACGACCAGCGCGACGCCATCCTGGCCCACGCCGCGGCGCTGTTCGCGCAACAGGGCTACACCGCCAGTTCCATGAACCAGGTGGCGGCGGCGTGCGGGCTGTCCAAGGCGGCGCTGTACCACTACGTGCGCGACAAGCACGCCCTGCTCGCGCTGGTGGCCGAGGGCCACGTGAAGCGGCTGGAGGCGGTGGTGCAGGACGTGCTGGCGCAGCCGCTGGCTCCCGATGCCCGCCTGCGTGAGCTGATCCTGCGCTTCGTGCGCGAATACGCCAGCGCGCAGAACGAGCACCGCGTGCTCACCGAGGACGTGAAGTTCCTCGGCGACGAGGAGCGCGCCCGCGTGCTGGCCATCGAACGCCGCGTGGTCGATGCCTTCGCCCGCACCGTGGCCGAGGTGCGCCCCGAGCTGCAGCAGGCCGAGCTGCACAAGCCCCTGACCATGCTGCTGTTCGGCATGATCAACTGGATGTTCACGTGGCTGAAGCCCGCCGAGGTGGGTTCGCCACGATTGACGCACGAGCAGATGGCCCCGATCGTGGCGGAGTTGTTCTTCGGCGGCCTGCCCGCCGTGGCAGCCACCGCCGCATCCCGGCGCGACAACGACCCTGCACCCCGACAGAAGACCGCTCGAAAGGAGACCGCCCTGTGAAGACCCTCAAGACCCTGGCCGCTGCCGCCCTCGTGGCCATTGCCGGCCAAGCGCTGGCCGACATCAACGTCGGCGTCACCGTCTCGGCCACGGGCCCGGCGGCTTCGCTGGGCATCCCCGAGAAGAACACCATCTCCCTGATGCCCACTACCATCGCGGGGCAGAAGGTCAACTACATCGTGCTGGACGACGCGTCCGACACCACCAAGGCCGTGGCCAACACGCGCCGCCTCATCACCGAGGACAAGGTCGACGTGATCCTGGGCTCCACCACCACGCCCAACTCGCTGGCCATGATCGACGCCGTGTCCGAGGCCCAGGTGCCGATGATCTCCATGGCCGCCTCGGCGCGCATCGTCGAGCCCATGGACGCGAAGAAGCGCTGGGTGTTCAAGACGCCGCAGAACGACATCATGATGTCGCTCGCCATCGCCGCGCACATGGCCGACGCCAAGGTGAAGACCGTGGCCTTCATCGGCTTCGCCGACGCCTACGGCGAAGGCTGGTACGGGGAGTTCGCCAAGGCGGCCGGCATCAAGGGCATCAGCATCGTGGCCAACGAGCGCTACAACCGCACCGACGCCTCGGTGACGGCGCAGGTGCTCAAGCTGGTGGCCGCCAAGCCCGACGCGGTGCTGATCGCCGGCTCGGGCACGCCTTCGGCGCTGCCCGCATCGGCCCTGGCCGAGCGCGGCTACACCGGCAAGGTCTACCAGACGCACGGCGTGGCCAACAACGATTTCCTGCGCGTGGGCGGCAAGAACGTCGAGGGCACCTTCCTGCCCAGCGGCCCGGTGCTCGTGGCCGACCAGCTGCCTGCCGGCCACCCGGTGAAGAAGTCCGCCATGGAGTACGTGGCCAAGTACGAGGCCGCCTACGGCAAGGGCAGCGTCTCCACCTTCGGCGCCCACGCCTGGGACGCCGGCCTGCTGATGGCCGCGGCCGTGCCGCAGGCGCTGAAGAAGGCCCAGCCCGGCACACCCGCCTTCCGCGCCGCCCTGCGCGACGCGCTGGAGCAGGTCAAGGAACTCCCGGGCGCGCACGGCATCTTCACCATGTCGCCCAACGACCACCTCGGCCTCGACCAGCGCGCCCGCGTGATGGTCAAGATCGAGAAGGGCGCCTGGCGCTACGTTCCTTGAGCCCCCACGCCCCCTTGCCAGGGGGCTGCCCCCCGGGGGGGCTCGCGCAGCGGACCGGCGAAGCCGGATCCGCGCACGCCGCTGGAAGGGGGCGGCGCTGCGCGCGCCCCGTTCCGTTCTCCCTGAGCTTGTCGAGGGGGTTGCCTCTTTCCCCGTTCGCCCTGAGCTTGTCGAAGGGCCTTCGTCTTTCCGTTCTCCCTGAGCTTGTCGAAGGGCCCACGCCATGACCACTCCACAACTCCAAAGTTTCATTGCCGGCCGCTGGCTGGGCCAGGAGGCTGGGCAGACGCTGCGCAGCGCCATCAATGGGCAGCCCGTGGCGCGCACGCATGCGGATGCCATCGATTTCGCCGAGGCACTGGCCTACGCCCGCGGCACGGGCCTGCCCGGTCTGCTGGCGCTCGACTTCCAGCAGCGCGCCGCGCGGCTGAAGGCGCTGGCCAAGTACCTGGTGGAGCGCAAGGAAGAGCTCTACGCCATCTCCGCCCACACCGGCGCCACGCGCGCCGACAGCTGGATCGACGTGGAGGGCGGCACGGGCACGCTGTTCGCGTACGCCAGCATGGGCTCGGCCGAGCTGCCCAGCAGCAACGTGGTGCACGAGGGGCCCGTGGTGCCGCTGGGCAAGCACGGCGGCTTCGCGGGCACGCACATCCTGGTGCCGCGCCGCGGCGTGGCCGTGCACATCAACGCCTTCAACTTCCCCATCTGGGGCCTGCTGGAGAAGTTCGCCCCCACCTTCCTGGCCGGCATGCCCTGCATCGGCAAGCCCGCCACCGCCACCAGCTACCTCACCGAGGCCCTGGTGCGCCTGATCGACCAGTCCGGCATCCTGCCGGCGGGCAGCCTGCAGCTCGTCATCGGCGGCACGGGCGACCTGCTCGACCGCCTGACCGGCCAGGACATCATCACTTTCACCGGCTCGGCCGATACAGCGGCCAAGCTGCGCGTGCACCCCAACGTGATCCGCCAGAGCGTGCCCTTCAACGCCGAGGCCGACTCGCTCAACTGCGCCATCCTGGGCCCGGATGTGACGCCGGGTGACGTGGAGTTCGAGCTCTTCGTCAAGGAGGTGGCCCGCGAGATGACGGTGAAGGCCGGCCAGAAGTGCACGGCCATCCGCCGCGCCATCGTGCCGCGCCAGCACCTGGACGCCGTGGCCGCCGCGCTCAAGACGCGCCTGGCCAGGACCGTGGTGGGCGACCCCGCGGTCGAGGGCGTGAAGATGGGCGCGCTCGCCTCGCACAGCCAGCAGGCCGACGTGGCCGAGAAGGTGGCCCTGCTGCGCCAGGGCGCCGAGCTCATTCACGGCGGCGAGGGCGTGCAGCCCCAAGGGGCCGGCACTGCCGAGGGCGCCTTCTTCGCGCCCACGCTGCTGCTGGCGCAGCACCCCATGGCCAACGACGCGGTGCACGACATCGAGGCCTTCGGCCCCGTGAGCACGCTCATGCCCTACGACGATTTCGACGAGGCGCTCGCCCTGGCCGCGCGCGGCAAGGGCAGCCTCGTGGGCTCGCTGGTCACCAAGACGCCCGCCATCGCGGCGCAGGCCGTGCCCGTGGCGGCTGCGCACCACGGCCGCCTGCTGGTGCTGGACGCACAGGCCGCGCCCGAATCCACCGGCCACGGCAGCCCGCTGCCCATGCTCAAGCACGGTGGCCCCGGCCGCGCCGGCGGCGGCGAGGAGCTCGGCGGCACGCGCGCCGTGAAGCACTACCTGCAGCGCACGGCGGTGCAGGGCTCGCCCACCATGCTGGCCGCGGTGACCGGCGAGTACGTGCGGGGTGCGGCGCGCATCGAGACCGAGGTGCACCCCTTCCGCCGCCATTTCGAGGAGCTGCAGATCGGCGAGAGCCTCACCACCCACCGGCGCACGGTGAGCGAGGCCGACATCGTCAACTTCGGCGGCATCTCGGGCGACTACTTCTACATGCACTTCGACGAGATCGCGGCGAAGGACACGCAGTTCGGCCAGCGCATCGCGCACGGCTACTTCGTGCTCTCGGCGGCGGCCGGCCTGTTCGTGAGCCCGGCGCCCGGGCCCGTGCTGGCCAACTACGGGCTGGACACGCTGCGCTTCGTGAAGCCCGTGGCCATCGGCGACACCATCCAGGCGCGGCTCACGGCCAAGCGCAAGATCGACCGCATGAAGACCGACGACAAGGGCCGCGGCCAGGGTGTGGTGGCGTGGGACGTGGAGGTCACCAACCAGCACGGCGAGCTGGTCGCCAGCTACGACATCCTGACGCTGGTGGCGAAGAAGGCGTGAGGCGCTCGGCCAGGCGGGCTACAGCCCGCTGACCACGGCGTCCAGTGCACCCACGATATCGGCGGCCCGGTCGGCCAAGGAGGCGACGGGCCGCTTCAGCTGGCGGGCGTCGATGCCCGCCGCGAGATGCGGCTGCAGCGCCAGCAACTGCCCCTGCACGACGAACGTGGGTGACAGGCGACGCGGCGCATGCGGCAGCGCGGCGGCCGTGGCGGACAGCGGCACGACGAACCGCGTGCGCAGCTCACTGAGCATCGCGCTCTGCACATCGACCAAGTACGGCACCTGCTCGCGAGAACGCAGGTCCGGGTTGGCGTACACGTCGTACTGGGCCATGGCCGAGGCCGGTCACCAGGTGCGCAGCCCGTCGCTCCACACGCCGTGCAGGTCGACCGCGTCGTTCTGGGCCTGCAGCCACTCCCCATACTCTGCGCTCAACGGCCTGCTGCGCTGGCGGGCGCGCTGGGCCGCCTGCAGCCGTTCGTAGTCGGCGTAGGACAGCAGCACCGAATCCGGCTGGCCCGACTTCTCGATCACCACGGGCTCTTCCTTTGCGCGCAGACACAGCGCGCCGAATCGGTTCTTGGCTTCGGTGGCAGTGACTCGCATGGCGCGCTCCAGCTCAGGGATTGGCCATTTTAGCCAATGCCCGCGCGGGTGCTGGCGGCGGTGGTGAGCGCGCGCATGGGATGATGCGGCTGCCCGGATCCGCCTGCAGCCCGACCATGACCCGCACTGCTTCGTTTCTTCCCCGCCGGCTCGGCCCGGTCGCGCTTGGCCTGTGGGCGCTGGCCTGTGCCACTGCCACGCTGGCGCCCGCCGCCGCGCACGCGGCGGCGCGGCCCGCTGCCTGGCGCACGCTGCACGGCGGCGCGCTCCCGCGCATGGCGCAGGCCAGCCCGACGCCGGCCGCGGCCGTGCTCGGGGTGGCGAGCGGTCATCCCGTCATCGGCCTGTGGGACATCGAGGTCGAGGACAGCGGCTGCCACGAGACCTACGACGTGCGGCCGGACGGCACCGTGTCCGTCACCAGCGGCCGGCAGATGCTGGACGCCCGCTTCATGGTGGCGCCCGAGCCAGATGAAGACGGCTTCTACGCCTGGGCCGACCAGATCGTGCGCGACAACGGCGAGCCCGATTGCCTGGGCGAGCGGGCGGAGGTCGGCCAGCTCGCTTTCAGCTTCCTGTACTTCGACCACGGCCAGCGCCAGTTCCTGATGTGCGAGAGCGAGAGCCTGGACGCCTGCATCGGGCCCTTCCGGCGGCTGGACGACGACGCCTGACGGTGCGCCCGGCATGACCTGGCACGCCCGCCTCGACCTGCACTACACCACCACGCCCCAGGGCGGCACCGTGGGGCACGACCGCCACGAAGGCCCGCTGCGGGTGCTCAAGCGGCTCTACCCGGAAGGGCCGGCGGTGTGCCACCACGTGCTGGTGCATCCGCCCGGCGGCATCCTCTCCGGCGACCGGCTCGAGGTGCACGCCAGGCTCGATGAAGGCGCCCACGCGCTGCTCACCACCCCCGGGGCGACGCGGCTGTACAGGCGCGGCGAGGGCGCGGCCGATGCCGGCTGGCGCGCCGAGCAGGCCGTGCAGGCGGCGCTCGCGCCGGGTGCGCGGCTGGAGTGGCTGCCCATGGAGACCATCGCCTACCGGGCTTGCGTGGCAGACACGGCCCTGCGCTTCACCCTCGCTCCTGGCGCCGAGATGATCGGCTGGGACGTGCTGGCGCTGGGCCTGCCGGCGTCCGATGCGCCCTTCGGCCAGGGCACGCTCACCCAGACGGTGGAGCTGCCGGGCGTGTGGCTCGAACGCGGCCGCCTCGATGGCCAGGACACGGCCCTGCTCGATGGCGCCCTGGGCCTGGCCGGCCGGCGTGTGATGGCGCTGGCCTGGTTCGCGGCCGGCGCGCCGTTGGCCGATGCGCGCCGCGAGGCCCTGCTGGACGCCACCCGCGCCTTGCCGGCGCTGCAGGCGGCCCCGCTGGGCGACGCGCCCGTGGTGGCGGCCGCCACCGCGCCCCACCCGCAGGTGGTGGTGGTGCGGGCGCTGGCGCAGCGGGTGGAGCCCGCCATGGCGCTGATGCAGGCGGTGTGGTCCGCCTGGCGGCCGCTGGCGTGGGGCCTGCCGGCCCACCCGCCGCGGGTGTGGCGCACCTGAGCGCTCAGCGCGCGCGCTGGCCTTTCAGGGTCTGGCCGTTCTGGCGCAGCACGGCGTCCGTCACCTGGCCGTCGGCGCCCCGCACGAACTCCACCGTCGCCCCCACGGCGGGAATGGCGAGCTGGTCCGGCCCCGCCACCTGTGCCGGGATGGCCGGCTGCCCGGTGCCCTGCACCGTCCACTGGCCGTTGGCATAGGCCACCGTGATCGCGAACTGCGGCGCCAGCGCGTAGCGGCCCGCCCAGTCCTGCCCCGCGGGGGCCGGGCTGGTGGCCGACTGCACCGCGCCGTCGCCGATGCGCACGGCCTCCTGCAGGCCACCGCCCTGGCGCCAGGCGAAGCGCTGCACCGGCCCGTCACCGGGCGCGCTGGCCAGCGGCGTGAGCAGGGCCGAGAAGCCGCGCGGGTAGAAATCGCCGCGCGAGTCGTGCGCCAGCTCGAAGGCCGGCTGTCCGGTGGCCTGGGCCATCAGCCGGCCCTCGGCGGCCGTGACGCGCAGCTGCAGCGGCCCCGCCTGGTAGGTGCCCGCCATGGCGCGCGCCAGCTCGGGCGGCACCGGCTGCTCCACCCGCGGCGCCTGCACCGGCACGTCCAGCCCCAACAGCGACAGCCCCAGGTCGCCCAGGCCGCCCAGGTCGGACAGCGCGGTGTCGGCCAGCACCACCACCGCCTGGCGCGAGGCGGGGTCGACCATGGCCACCGACGAGAAGCCGCCCGTGCCGCCCTCGTGCGCCAGCACGCGCCGGCCGGCGCGGTCCAGCACCCCCCAGTTCATGGCGAAGCCGCCGGCCAGCGGCTGCTGCGTCATGCGCATGCGCGCCACTACCTCGGGCGGCCCGTCGCCCAGCTGGGCGCGCAGGTAACGCACCATGTCGTCGACGGTGGCGCGCACCATGCCCACGCCGGCCAGCGTGGGTGCGATCGTCCAGGCCGGCGTGGGCTGCCCGCCCGGCAGGTGGCCTTGGGCCGCCTTGGCCCGGGCCGGTGGTGTGACCCACGCACCGGCCATGCCCAGCGGCTCGAACAGGCGGCGGCGCAGCGCCGGCTCCACCGGCTCGCCGAGCGCCCGGCTCACGGCGAGCGACACCAGCATCATTCCCCAGTTCGAGTACTCGGCCTGGCTGCCGATGGGGCGCGTCAGGGCCACGGCGGCCAGCGGCGCCAGCACCCCCTTCTCGTCCACGGCGGCGTAGGGGTCGGCCGGGTCGCGCACCGCCATGCCGGGCGGCACCGGGGGCAGGCCCGCGGTGTGCGTGAGCAGGTCGCGCAGCAGGATGCGGCGTTCACCCTGGCGCGGCACGGTGGTGCCGGGTGGCAGGTGCTTCTCGATCGGGTCGTCCAGCGACCACGCACCCCGGGCCACCAGGTCGGCCACGAGGTAGGCCGTCATGGTCTTGGTGACCGAGCCGATCTGGAACGCCGCGTCCGCGTCGGGGGAGGGCGAGGCGCGGGTGCCCGCGCAGGCCTGGGCCCGGCGCACCGTGCTGCCGTCGATCACCGCGGCCTGCACGCACACGCCGGTGCGGTCGCCGGCCACGCGGGCCTGCAGTTGCCGCGCCAGATGCTCGTCGCTGGTGGGCACCGCCGCCTGGGCACACCAGGTGGCCAGCGCCAGGGGCGCCATCCAGGCGGCGCGTCCGACTCCTTGCATCCTGGCTCTCCTTGACGGGGGCGCCGACCGCGGCGCGGGCACCTACCATAGCGGCTTTGGGCATCGACATGGACGTCACCCTCGATTCCTGCGACGACCCGCCCGCCGCGTGGGTGGACGTCGTCGACGCGGGCCTCACCGCCTACAGCGACGCCGCGGCGCCGCTGCACGAGGTGCGTGCCATGGCCTGCATCGCACGCGACGCCCACGGCCGGGTGGTGGGCGGCGCCGTGGGGCGCCGCTGGGGCACCTGCTGTGAGCTGCAGCAGCTGTGGGTGGACGAGCCCCAGCGCGGCGCCGGGCTGGGCACCCGTCTCATGCGGCAGTTCGAGGCCGACGCCGTGCGCCACGGCTGCCGCCTGCTCTACCTGGAGACGCTCAGCTACCAGGCCCCCGGCTTCTACCGCCGGCTGGGCTACACGGTCGAGCTGGAGCGCCACGGCTTCCCGCAGGGCATCGTCAAGTACCACATGGGCAAGGCGCTGCCGGCCGCCGAAGGCTGACGCCGCTGCGCTGCCCGCCGGCCGTCAGGTCGTCAGTTCGTCAGGCCGGCCGGGTGTTCAGCTCGCCCAGCGCCTGCCGCCCCACGCTGGCCGCGCCGGACAGGGCCAGGGCGCCCATCACCGCCGCCACCACCAGGTCGGGCCAGGCGCTGCCCGTGCCGAACACACCGAGCGCGGCCAGCATGACCGCCACGTTGCCCAGCGCGTCGTTGCGCGAGCAGATCCACACCGAGCGCATGTTGGCGTCGCCGCTGCGGAAGTGGTAGAGCAGGGCGGCCACGCCGGCGTTCACCGCCAGGGCGGCGAAGCCCACCGCGCCCATGGTGAGCGGCTCGGGGGCGCCGCCCGCCTGCCAGGCCCATGCCGCCCGGCCCAGCACGAACACGCCGAAGCCGCCCATGCAGGCCGCCTTGAACAGCGCCGCCCGCGCGCGCGCCGCCATGCCCATGCCCAGCACCGCCAGGCTGATGGCGTAGTTGCCCGCGTCGCCGAAGAAGTCGATCGAATCGGCCAGCAGCGACACCGAGCCCGACGACCAGGCGGCCCCCAGCTCCACGCCGAACATCAGCGCGTTGAGCACCAGCGCCACCCACAACGCGCGGCGGAATCGGGGGTCGGTGGGGGCGGGCGCCGAGCAGGCGCCGGAGCAGCAGGTGTCGGACATGGCCGCCACTGTAGCGGCTTGGCCGACGCAGGCCGCGGTGGTACGGCCCTTGCAACCCCGCCCAAGGGGGGTGGAACGTCATGGACCTGTGATCCAATCCCGACCGCCCGCGATCTGCGCGCAGCCCGAGGTGGAGAAGCCGATACATGCTTGCCTGGTTCATCGATTGGACGACACAACTCAACCAGACCAACCACCTCGCGTTCGCGGTCGTCACGGTGGTCACCATGGCCAGCATCGGCGTGTGCATCGCCATGGTGGCCGAGCTGGTGCTCAAGCGCCTGTCGGCGGGCAAGTCCGGCGCGGCGGGTGACCCGCACGCGGGCCACTGAGGGAGCACGGCATGTTCGACTGGGTGGTCTACCTGCCGATCTCCGGCACCGAGGTCAATGGCTTCGCGCTGATCCTGCTGGGCTTCACCGTCGGGGTGATCGGCGGCTTCTTCGGCGTGGGCGGCGCGTTCATGGTGACGCCGGCGCTCAACGTGTTCGGCTTCCCGATGGCCTACGCCATCGGCACCGACATGGCGCACATCGCCGGCAAGTCCATCGTCTCCACGTTCAAGCACCGCAAGTTCGGCAACGTGGACATGAAGCTGGCGCTGTTGATGATCATCGGCACCGTCGTGGGCATCGAGCTCGGTGCCACGCTCATCCTGTGGCTGGAGAAGATCGGCCACATCGGCCCCATCGTGCGCATCACGTACATGTGCCTGCTGTTCGGCCTGGGCACGTTCATGCTCTACGAGTACATGACCGCCACGCGCAAGGCCGTCAGGCAGGCGGCGGCCCACGGCACCGACCCGCAGGCGGACGTCGGCAAGTCGCGGCTCGCGCTGTACATGCAGGGCATCAAGCTGCGGCCGGTGGTGTACCTCAAGGTCTCGGGCTTCCACATCTCGGTGTGGGTGATCATCGGCATGGGCGTGGTCACGGGCTTCCTGGCCGGCTTCCTGGGCGTGGGTGGCGGCTTCATCCGCATGCCGGCGCTCATGTACATCGTGGGGGCGCCCACCAAGGTGGCCGTGGGCACCGACCTGTTCGAGGTGATGGTCACGGGCGCCTACGGGGCGTTCAGCTACGCGCTCAAGGGCCGGGTGGAGCTGGTGGCGGCCATCATCATGCTGGTGGGCGCCGCCATCGGCGCGCAGCTGGGCGCCACGGCCACGCTGTACGCGCGCGGCACCATCATCCGCCTGTACTTCGCCATCACCATGCTGGCCGGCGGCACGTCGGTGGTCTTCAAGCACTTCGCCGAGGCCAGCAAGGACGTCTACCGCGACGCGCTGAACGCCTGGGCGCGCAGCAGTTCCGGCATCACCGACCGCATGGAGCTGGGCCTCTGGCTGCAGAACAACAAGCCGGCGGTGAAGGAGTGGTTCGCCAGCCAGCCCGATGCGCTGCAGCAGGCGCTGGCCACCGAGAAGATGTGGTCCACGTACTCGGGCTTCCTGATGCTGGGCTCGTCGTGCGCGCTGAGCGCCGTGATCATCTTCTGGCTGGTGCGCGGCGTGCTGCGCGAGCGCGCCGAGGCCGAGCAGGCCGCCACGCCCGCGCTGCCCGCCGCCCTGGGCGCCGGCCCGGCCGCACCCGGAGAGGCCGTGGCCGGCACGGGCGTGATGATCGTGGCCGGCGACCGCGCCACCGACCTGCCCGCGGCCCGCATGGGCGCGCAGATCGCCGCGGGCTGGAAGCAGCCCGCCACCCTGCTGGTGCGCGGCCGCGCCGGCGGCGCCGAGGCGGTGCTGCAGCAAAGCCGCGAGGCCCTGCAGCGCCTGGGCCTGGCGCCCACCGAGGTGGCCGCGCCCGGCCAGACGCACGAGCAGATCGCGCAGCGCGCGGCCGGCGCCCGGCTGCTGGTGGTGGGCGCCCGCCCGCTGACCACGCTGAACCCCACCTGGCACCTGGGTGACGACGCCACCCGCATCGTGCGGCACATGGCCACGTCCACCCTGGTGGTGCGTGGCCGAGAGCAGGTGCGCAAGATCCTGCTCAGCACCGATTTGCCCGCCAGCCCCGCCACGGTGCGCATGGCGCAGGACGTGGCCCTCGCCACGGGCGCCAGCATCGAGGTGCTCTACACGGTGCCGCTGCCCACCATGTACATGGCCGAGACACCTTCGGCCGACGCGGCCGAGGACGCCCAGCGCCTGGGTGTGCAGCCCGACCGCCTGGGCCAGCTCATGGCCATCCGCCACGCGCTGGCCGACGCCGGCGTGGCGCAGGTGGGCGTCAAACTGCGCCAGGGCATCGTCGAGGAGGAGATCATCAAGGAGTCGCTGGACGGCGACTTCGACCTCATCGTCGTGAAGGAGGGCTACCTCAAGACCCCCTTCGGCCTGCTGCTGGGGCGCCTGTCCACCAACCTCGCCACGCGCTCGCCGCAGGCGTCGGTCCTGATCGTCAAGCGCTGAGCGGCGCCGGCGCCATGGCCCGGCGACGTGCCCGTCACGTCGGCCGGGTGTGCAGGGAGAAGAAGCGGACCATCTCGCGCGAGGCCTGCGGCCCATGCGGCGTGGCGAACGAGCCGGCGGTGCTGCCTCCCATCCAGGCATGGCCGGCTCCCTGCACGGTCCAGTGCTCCACGACCGGTGTGCCGTCGCTGTCGCGGTGCGTCGTGCGGATGCAGCGGCTGCCCTGGCAGGTCCGCTGCTCCACGACACGCGCCAGCGGTCCTCGTTCCGCTTCGAGCCGGGTGAGTGCATGCGAGGCGATGGCCTCGCCGTTCGCGGGCACCACCGTCGCGTCGGCGTCTCCGTGGAAGACGATCGTGGGAACGGCCCGCCCGGGTGCGCCGCGCCGAGGCGGTACGGCGCGCCTCGGCCCCGCCCCTGCGGCGCCTTGCATGGCCGCGAAGGCAGACGGCACATCGGTCGCGGCCCCCGGCGGCAGCCCGGAGTGGGCGGCGGCGGCCGCGAAGACGTCCGGGTGGGTGTCGCTCAGGATCATCGCCATGGCGCCGCCCGCTGACAGCCCGGCGACGTACACGCGGCGCGCATCCACCGTGAACGCGCGCGCTATCTCGGCGACCATGGCGACGATGATCGAGGGCTCGGCTCCCCCGCGGTGCTGCTGGTCGCGTTCGAACCAGCGCCAGCAGTTGGAACCGTTCGCCTTGCGGGACTGGGCCGGGTAGGCCACCAGCAGACCGTTGTCCTCCGCCACTTCGTTCATGCGCGTACCGCGTGCGAAGTCGGCGGGGTCCTGCTTGCAGCCATGCAGCATCACGATCAGCGGCATCCGCACGCCCTCGCGGTACGAGGAGGGGACGTAGAGCTTGTACGTGCGGCTGCCGTGGGGCCCCGTGTGTCGGTGATCCAGGAAGCGTCCCGAGCGCGGCTCCACGGCGGATGGCGGCGCCCAGCCGGGTTCGCCCGGGTCGTCCAGCGAACGGCCCTCCACGTCGATGACGAGCTGCGTGGTGTCGGCGGTGCGCGTCGAGGGTGGGGGGGCTGCCCCGGGGCGCTGCGGCATCCCCGCTGCCCCCAGGGCCTGCTCGATGGTGTCCAGCACGCCGCGGGCGACGCCCGTGCGCGTGTCGAGGCCGGCGGCGGCGAGGGCGCGGTGGATCTGGGCGCGGATGTGCTCGGTGGACAATGGCGGCTTTCGTATGTTGCAGTGCAGCATAGACCGCTTGCAAAGCCATGCCGTCGTCAGGGAGCGGCCGCCGGGGCGGCGAGCGAGGCCCGCACCCGGGCTCACCCCCAGGTGCAGGGAGCCCGCCCTGCCTAGGTCTGGATGACCAGGATGCTCTTTTCCCGCTGGATCTCCAGCGGGGTGTAGGTCTCCACGCCCACGATGCGCGACCCTTCCCGGCGACAGACCGACTCGTAGTCCGCCAGCGTCCGCCAGCGGCAATGGGGGGATGCGCTGGGCTCGGCGGTGAGGTTCTCGACGATGCACAGATGGCCGCCCGGCTGCGTGTGGGCGTGCAATGCGGCGAGCGTGCGTTGCCACTCCTCGTCGTCGACCACGTGGTACAGCACGTCGATGCACAGGACGGCCGCGAAGGACTCGCCCAGGTTCAGCGTCGCCAGGGGGGATTGCACGTAGGTGATCCGGTCCCGCCCGTACGCGTTCTCGACCGCGTCCTTCGACACGTCGCAGCCCACGCAGTCGAGTCCGATCTGCGCCAGGAGCATGGTCAGGTACCCGCGCCCGCACCCCGCATCGAGCACACGCGCGCCGCGGGCCACGCCGAGGCGGCCGAGCACGTGGGCGAGCAGCAGCGCCTTCTGCAGGATCTGTCGCTCGTTGGCATCGCACGCCAGCGACACGTTGCCCACGCCGCGGAAATCGGCGCCGTACTTGCGATGCCGCGCCTGCCAGTAGCCATGGGCATCGAACTTCCCGGGCCCGGCGGCGCCGCCCTTCGTGTCGCTCACGGGTGTTCGCCCACTGTCGCCATGGACCGCAGGATAGCTCAGTCGGCCCCTGCCCACCGGCCCGCCCGCGCCTGAGCGCGCCGAGCGGCCGACCTCCCGGCCGCCCGACCCGGCGGCCACGACGCTGCCGACCCGTGACCTGCCTGCCCACTGGCCACGCGGCCCGCCCCATCGGCGGGGCACCGAGTGCGACGTGGCCGGAGGTGGCCGTGCAGCTGCCGCGCGCGCCGCACAACGACGTGGCGTTCGAGCTGCGCGCGCTCACCCACGACGGCCTGCAGGAGCGTGCCGACGCGGCCGGCCAGCCGGTGGCCGAGGCTAACGGACTACTTCTTCAGAACCCGGTAGATCACGGATCCCTCGCTGAAGCCGCGGCTCGCAACGCCGTACATGTATGAACCGGCGCGGGTCAGGCGCCCCATGGGCGAGTTGGGCGTTCCGGCGTAGGTGAAGGCTTGCAGCACGCGGGCCTCGCCCGCTGTCGACATCGTGAAGACTGTACCGCCGCCCTCCGCGCCCGACCCGCGTGTGACTCCGTACAGCAATCCCTCGGGCCCAAGGATCAAGTCCCCGTTGACGGGAAAGCCGAGGTCGCCGAAGAACTCGAGCGTGTGGACAAGGGAGACGGTGCCATCTTGCGACAGGCGAAAGATGGTGCCGCAGCAGTATCCGCCGCGGCCGGTCGATCCATAAAAATTGCCGTCCTTGGCCAGGAGGAGTTGGCCAAATGGGTTGGATCCGATCGTGTCCGATTCGTAGGTGAACGAATACACCACGCGATACTCGCTGCCATCGGGTTTCAGTGAGTAGATGGTCCCGACATCGAACTTCCCCCCGCTGGGAGTGACGCCGACCAGCTCGCCTGTCGGAGAAAGCGCCACGCTGACGGGCGAGTAGCCGTCCCCAGTGCCCCAGCCAGCGAAATTCCTGAGGGTCTTGAACTTTCCGCTGGCGGGGTGCCACTTGTAGACGGTACCTGCATCCGCGCTGCCGCCATATTCAGTCGTGCCGTAGATCCAGCCGTCGGGCCCCTGGGCCATTGCCCCACGGGGATTGCAGCCCTCGGTTCTCCTGCCAAGGACGGCAAACGGGCGCATGACCGTGTATTCACCTGTCGATGGCGACACGCGAAAGAGCGATCCGCAGTGCGACACGCCACCGTACCGGACGGTGCCATAGAGATAGCCGTCGCTCGCCGACAACAGGGTCGTCGAAGGATATTGCCCATCGACAGAGGCATCGAACGAATGCAGCACCTCGAAGGTCCCGCGTTTGTCCATCGAGAAAACGGTTCCGGAACGCAGAGCGCCGCCATAGGTCGCCACGCCATAGAAGCGCCCATCACTTGCAAGGGTCAGGGGTCCTGGGGCATCGCCATCCAGAGGAGCGAATACATGGAGCGTTTCGAGGGGCTCCTTCGTTCCCGCATGGGCGCTCGGAAGGATCACGAGCGAAGCGGCGAGGCCGGCCCCACAGAGGGCATTCAAGAACTGCCGAACGGCCCGCAGGCCGACCAAAGTGAATTGCACTGATCTCTCCCTTCTTGTGGTCTGTCTTATGGTCAAGTTCATGGTGCCCCTCGTGCTCGTCACGAGCATCGGGAGGATGCCCAGTCGATGGGAAGTCGGCCCCGACGTCGGTACTGGCACTGACACCGAACGAGGCCACCGCGCACGCCCGGCCTCCCACTTGTCCGGTCTCAGGCACCTCGGTCTTTATAGCGTGGATCCCTGCGCACCCTCGGCGGATTGAACAATCTTGACGACGCGGGCATCGTGCGCGTGCGGGGGCTGTTTCTCCGCCATGTGCAGTCGGTCACCCCGGGCTGCCCATGTCCAATAGGTCGCGTGGGGGCTTGGACGACCAGTCGCGGACATCCAGCGACCTGATGACCGGCTGCCCCCGTACTGCTGGATGGCGAACAATGCCGGGATGGCGACTGGCGGGGTGCCTGGAAGGTGCGCGCCAACGTGAGACTCGCGGTCGTCCGGCATGGCCGATCCTTGCCCAAGGCCATGAGCGCAGCCGGATCGACGCCGTGCGGTGGATGCCGAGTGACGTCTCTCAGATGCTGACGGCGACGAACGGCAGGTCCATGTCGTGGGCGTCATTCCAACGCCGCCACTGACCGGCTCCTCCCCGTTCGGGGCCGCCCTCCCGCCTAGATGCTCATCCTGGCCCGCACCCCGTCGCGCTCCATGTCGGCCCCGCGGCCTCGCTGCACGATCTCGCCGCGCTCCATGACGAGGTACTGGTCGGCCAGCTCGGCGGCGAAGTCGTAGTACTGCTCCACCAGCACGATGGCCATGTCGCCGCGGTCGGCCAGGTGGCGGATGACGCGGCCGATGTCCTTGATGATGCTGGGCTGGATGCCCTCGGTGGGCTCGTCCAGCATCAGCAGGCGGGGGCGGGCGCACAGGGCACGGGCGATGGCCAGCTGCTGCTGCTGGCCGCCGGAGAGGTCGCCGCCGCGGCGGCCGAGCATCTGCTTGAGCACCGGGAACAGGGTGAACAGCTCCTCGGGCACGCGCTCGCCGGCCGGGCGGGTGGCCAGGCCCATGCGCAGGTTGTCTTCCACCGTGAGGCGGCCGAAGATCTCGCGGCCCTGGGGCACATAGGCCATGCCACGGCGCACCCGCAGGTGGGTGGGTGTGGCGGTGAGGTCGTCGCCGGCCAGCTGGATGCTGCCGGCGCGCACGGGCACCACGCCCATCAGCGACTTCAGCAGCGTGGTCTTGCCCACGCCGTTGCGGCCGAGCACCACGGTGACTTCGCCGAGCCGCGCGTCGAAGCCCACGCCGCGCAGGATGTGCGAGCCGCCGTAGTACTGCTGCAGGCCCTGCACGCGCAGCACGGGTGGGGTGGTGTCAGCGGCCAAGGTACACCTCCACCACACGCTCGTCGTTCTGCAGGTCGCGCAGCAGGCCCTCGGCGAGCACATGGCCTTCGTGCAGCACGGTCACACGGCGCTGCCCCTGCGTGAGCTGCTCCACGAAGTGCATGTCGTGCTCCACCACCACCAGCGAGTGCTGGCCTTCCAGCGTGAGCAGCAGCTCGGCGGTGCGCTCGGTCTCTTCGTCGGTCATGCCGGCCACCGGCTCGTCCAGCAGCAGCAGCTTGGGCTCCTGCGCCAGCAGCATGCCGATCTCGAGCCACTGCTTCTGGCCGTGGCTCAGCAGGCCGGCGGTGCGGTGCGCCTCGGGCGCCAGCTGGACGAGCTGCAGCAGGGCGTCGATGCGGTCGCGCTGGGCGCCGCTGAGCGCGCGGCCCAGGTTGGCGGCCACGCGGCGGTCGGCCTTGAGCGAGAGATCCAGGTTCTCGAAGACGGTGAGGCGCTCGTACACCGTGGGCTTCTGGAACTTGCGGCCGATGCCCACCTGCGCGATCTCGGGCTCGGTGAGGCGCCGCAGGTCGATGTTGCTGCCGAAGGACAGGCGGCCGGTGTCGGGGCGGGTCTTGCCGGTGATGCAGTCCATCATCGTGGTCTTGCCCGCGCCGTTGGGGCCGATCATGCAGCGCAGCTCGCCGTGGTCGATGGTGAGGTGCAGGTCGTTGAGCGCCTTGAAGCCGTCGAAGCTCACCGACACGCCTTCCACGTACAGCGCCACGCCCTGCGTGAACACCGGCTCGCCGTGCAGCACCGGGCGGCCGTAGCCGCCGGCCCGCGCGCGCTCGGCGGCCAGGCGGCGGGCGCCGGCTTCCATCAGCTCGGGCGTCATGGCGCGGCCTCCTCGTCGGTGCCCCGGCGCCGCTTCCACAGCCCCAGCAGGCCCATCAGCCCCTGCGGCAGGAAGAGCGTGACGGCGATGAACAGCGCGCCCAGGAAGAACAGCCAGAACTCGGGGAACGCCACCGTGAACCAGCTCTTGGCGCCGTTGACGAAGAAGGCGCCGACGATGGGGCCCACGAGGGTGCCGCGCCCGCCCACGGCGGCCCAGATGGCCATCTCGATGCTGGCCGCGGGGCTCATCTCGCTGGGGTTGATGATGCCCACCTGCGGCACGTACAGCGCGCCCGCCACGCCGCACATCACGGCGCTGAGCGTCCACACCGCCAGCTTGTAGGCCACCGGGTCGTAGCCGCTGAACATGACGCGGTTCTCCGCGTCGCGCACGGCCTGCAGCACGCGGCCCGCGCGGCTGGTGACCACCGCGCGCGCCAGCAGGAAGCAGCCCACCAGCACCAGGCCCGAGAGCACGCACAGCGCCACGCGCATGGCCGGCGTGGCCAGCGGCATGCCGAGCAGGCGCTTGAAATCGGTGAAGCCGTTGTTGCCGCCGAAGCCCGTCTCGTTGCGGAAGAACAGCAGCATGGCGGCGAACGTCATGGCCTGCGTGATGATGGAGAAGTACACGCCCTTGATGCGCGAGCGGAAGGCGAAGAAACCGAACACGAAGGCCAGCAGCCCCGGCACCCCCACCACCATGGCCAGCTGGAAGGCGAAGCTGTCGCTGCCGGCCCAGTGCCAGGGAAAGCTCTGCCAGTTCAGGAACACCATGAAGTCGGGCATGTCCGAGCGGTACTGCCCGTCGCGGCCGATCTGGCGCATGAGGTACATGCCCATGGCATAGCCGCCCAGCGCGAAGAACAGGCCATGGCCCAGCGAGAGGATGCCGGTGTAGCCCCAGATCAGGTCGATGGCCAGGGCGCAGATGGCGTAGCAGAGGATCTTGCCGAGCAGGCTGACATGGTGCTCGCCCAGGTGCAGCGGGTGGCCTGCGGGCACGGCCAGGTGCGCCAGCGGCACGACGACCGCCAGCAGCAGCACGGCGGCCGCCACGCCGGCCCAGCCGCGGGGGGACAGCAAGGTGGGCTTCATGCCTCGGCGCTCCGGCCCTTCAGGGCGAACAGGCCCTGCGGGCGCTTCTGGATGAACATGACGATGAGCACCAGCACGGTGATCTTGGCCAGCACGGCCCCCTGCCAGCCCTCGAGCAGCTTGTTCACGATGCCCAGGCCCAGCCCGGCGTACACGGTGCCGGCCAGCTGGCCCACGCCGCCCGTCACCACCACCATGAACGCGTCGACGATGTAACCCTGGCCCAGGTCGGGCCCCACGTTGCCCACCTGGCTGAGCGCGCAGCCGGCCAGGCCGGCGATGCCCGCGCCCAGCGAGAAGGCCCAGGTGTCCACGCGCGCGGTGGGCACGCCCACGCAGGCGGCCATCTGGCGGTTCTGCGTGACGCCGCGCACCAGCAGGCCCAGCCGGGTGCGCGCGATGAGCAGCGCCATGCCGGCCAGCACCGCGGCCGCGAAGGCGATGATGGCCAGCCGGTTGTAGGGCAGGGTGAGATTGGGCAGCACGGCCAGGCCGCCCGAGAGCCAGGCGGGGTTCTCCACCGCCACGTTCTGCGCGCCGAACAGGCTGCGCACCGCCTGCATGAGGATGAGGCTGATGCCCCAGGTGGCGAGCAGCGTCTCCAGCGGGCGGCCATAGAGCCAGCGGATCACGCTGCGCTCCAGCGCCGCACCCACGGCCGCGGCCACCAGGAAGGCCGCCGGCACGGCCGCCACGATGTACCAGTCGAAGGCGCCGGGCAGGTGCTGGCGGAACAGGTTCTGCACCACGTAGGTCGTGTAGGCGCCGATCATCATCAGCTCGCCGTGGGCCATGTTGATCACGCCCATCAGCCCGTAGGTGACGGCCAGGCCGAGCGCCACCAGCATGAGGATGGAGCCCAGGCTGATGCCGGAGAAGAGCACGCCCAGGCGGTCGCCCCAGGCCAGGCGCGATTCCACGTCGCGCAGCGCCAGCGCCAGCGCGGCGCGCACGCCGGGGTCGGCCTCGGCTTGCAGGCGCTCGAGCAGCAGGGCGCGCACGCTGGGGTCGGCGGCCGCGGCCAGCTCGCCCGCGGCGGCCAGGCGCAGCGAGCGCTCGGGCGCCGCGATCAGCGCGCCGGCGCGCAGGCGGTGCAGGCGCAGCGTGAGCGTCTCGTCGGTCTCGGCGGCCAGGGCGCGGTCGATCAGCGGCAGGCGCGAGGCGTCCACCCCGTCGGCGAGCGCCGCGATGGCCTGCTCGCGTGCCGCCCGCTCGGGCGACAGCAGCGCCAGCGTGGCGGCCATGGCCTCCAGCTCGCGCCGCATGCGGTTGTTGTTGACGACGTCCTGCGCGTCGTCGGGCAGGGTGGCGGGTGCGCCGGTGGCCGCATCGACCACCTGGCTGCCCTGCACCCGCAGTGCCCGCGGCGGGTCGCCTGGCACCAGCTTCACCTCGTCGGCCAGCAGCGCCTGCACATAGGCCGCCAGCGCCGGGTCCGCCGCCGCGGCGTTCAGTGCCTCGATGCGCGCGTCGCTGTCGCCCGCGGCGATGCGCGACGCCTGCTCGGGCGTGAGCGCGCTCGCGCCGCTGGCGAGCAGCAGACCGGGAATCCACCCGAGCAGCAGAACTCGAAACCGCAACACCGAACCCCCATCCATCGAGACGCAACCCTGACGCGCGCAGCGCCGTCAGTCTTCCAGTGGCGTGTGCGGATCCGGCTTCGCCGGTCCGCTGCGCGAGCCCCCTTGGGGGGCAGCGAGCGCCAGCGAGCGTGGGGGCACTCGGTCCCCCGGTCCGCTGCGCGAGCCCCCTCGGGGGGCTGCCCCCTGGCACGGGGGCGTGGGGGCCTTATTTCGCGGGCTCGTCCTTCTTGCCCTTGTTCTCCGGGATGTAGGGGCTCCAGGGCTGGGCCTTCACCGGGCCGGGGGTCTTCCACACCACGTTGAACTGGCCATCGCCCTTGACCTCGCCGATGAACACGCTCTTGTGCAGGTGGTGGTTCTTCTCGTCCATCTTGCTGGTGATGCCCGACGGTGCCTTGAAGGTCTGGCCGGCCATGGCGGCGATCACCTTGTCGGTGTCGGTGCTCTTGGCCTTGGTGACGGCCTGCGCCCACATGTTGATGCCGATGTAGGTGGCCTCCATCGGGTCGTTGGTGAGCGGCTTGTCCTTGTGGCCGGGGATGCCCTTGGCCTTGGCGTAGGCGGCCCACTTCTTGGTGAACTCGTCGTTGGCCGGGTTCTTGATGGACATGAAGTAGTTCCATGCCGCCAGGTGGCCCACGAGCGGCTTGGTGTCCACGCCGCGCAGCTCCTCCTCGCCCACCGAGAAGGCGACGACGGGCACGTCGGTGGCCTTCAGGCCCTGGTTGCCCAGCTCCTTGTAGAAGGGCACGTTGCTGTCGCCGTTGATGGTGGACACCACGGCGGTCTTCTTGCCCTCACCCGCGAACTTCTTGATCTTCGCGATGATGGTCTGGTAGTCGGCATGGCCGAAGGGGGTGTACTCCTCCATGATGTCGGCATCGGCCACGCCCTTGCTCTTGAGGAAGGCGCGCAGGATCTTGTTGGTGGTGCGCGGGTACACGTAGTCGGTGCCCAGCAGCACGAAGCGCTTGGCGCCGCCGCCGTCCTTGCTCATCAGGTACTCCACCGCGGGAATCGCCTGCTGATTGGGCGCGGCGCCCGTGTAGAACACGTTCTTGGAGAGCTCCTCGCCCTCGTACTGCACGGGGTAGAACAGCAGGCTGTTCGTCTCCTCGAACACCGGCAGCACGCTCTTGCGGCTCACGCTCGTCCAGCAGCCGAACACCACGGCCACCTTGTCCTGGGTGATGAGCTGCTTGGCCTTCTCGGCGAACAGCGGCCAGTTGGAGGCCGGGTCCACCACCACGGGCTCGAGCTTCTTGCCGAGCAGGCCGCCCTTGGCGTTGATCTCGTCGATGGCCATCAGCGCGGTGTCCTTGAGCACCGTCTCCGAGATGGCCATGGTGCCGGACAGCGAGTGCAGCACGCCCACCTTGATGGTGTCGGCCGCCTGGGCCGGCAACCCCCAGGCCAGGGCAGCGGCCGCAGCGGCCACGGAAGTCATCAGTCGGCCGGTGAACACGCGGCGGTTGGTCTTCATGGGAACGCCTCTCCTCACAAGGGCAATCAACAAGGGACACACACACAGACTCGGGCAGCACACGAAGGCTCGCGTGCCGTGGCGTCTTTCGCAGCTTCCGTGCCACATGTCGTCACACCCTGTGCCGCGGTGGGGCGTGCACCGCGCTGGCATCGCCCTTGCACTCATGCGGGGCACGATGAATCTCACCCCGCACGAAAAGGACAAGCTCCTGCTGTTCACCGCCGCGCTGCTGGCCGAGCGCCGGCGCGCGCGCGGGCTCCAGCTCAACCACCCCGAGGCCGTGGCGCTCATCAGCCTGGCCATCCTCGAAGGCGCCCGCGACGGCCGCACCGTGGCGCAGCTGATGGGCGACGGCAAGCGCGTGCTCACGCGCGAGGACGTGATGGAGGGCGTGCCCGAGATGATCCCGGAGATCCAGGTGGAGGCCACCTTCCCCGACGGCACCAAGCTGGTGACCGTGCACCAACCCATTGCCTGAGGAACCACCGCGATGCGTCGTCCTTCCCTTGTTCCGCTGCTTGGTCGCCTGGCCGTGCTGGCGGCGGCCACGCCGGCGCTGCCGGCTTACGCGCACGAAGGCCACGGCCTGGCGCTGCCGCACCTGCACAGCCATGAATGGATGGGCCTGGCGCTCGCCGCGGCGGTGGGCGCCGCGCTGTGGTGGTGGGTGCGCCGCGGCGGCGGCCGCTGACTCCGGAGCCGCGCATGGTTCCCGGTGAACTGCTGGTCGACGAAGGTGAGCACACGCTCAACGCGGGCCGCCGCACCTGCACGCTGGTGGTGGAGAACACCGGCGACCGGCCCATCCAGGTGGGCTCGCACTACCACTTCGCCGAGACCAACCCGGCGCTGCGCTTCGACCGCGCGGCCGCGCGCGGCATGCGGCTGAACATCGCCTCGGGCACGGCCGTGCGCTTCGAGCCCGGCCAGCAGCGCACGGTGGAGCTGGTGGACTACGCCGGCACGCGTGCGGTGTGGGGCTTTCGCGGCACCGTGATGGGCGCGCTGTGAGGAAAGGGCTGTGATGAAGATCGGGCGACGCGCCTATGCCGAGATGTTCGGCCCCACCACCGGCGACCGCGTGCGGCTGGCCGACACCTGCCTGGTCGTCGAAGTGGAGCGCGACTTCACCGTGCCGGGCGACGAGGTCAAGTTCGGCGGCGGCAAGACCATCCGCGACGGCATGGGCCAGTCGCAGGCGGTCAACGGCCCCAGGGCGGCCGAGGCCTGCGACTGCGTCATCACCAACGCGCTCATCGTCGACCACTGGGGCATCGTCAAGGCCGACATCGGCCTGAAGGGCAGCCGCATCGCCGCCATCGGCAAGGCCGGCAACCCCGACGTGCAGCCGGGCGTGGACATCGTCATCGGCCCGGGCACCGAGATCGTCGCCGCCGAGGGCCTGATCGTCACCCCGGGCACCGTGGACACGCACATCCACTTCATCTGCCCGCAGCAGATCGAGGTGGCGCTGATGAGCGGCACCACCACCATGCTGGGCGGCGGCACCGGCCCCGCCACGGGCACCTTCGCCACCACCTGCACGCCCGGCCCCGAGAACATCGAGCGCATGCTGCTGGCGGCCGAGGCGTTCCCCATGAACCTGGGCTTCATGGCCAAGGGCAATGCCAGCCGGCCCGAGGGCCTGCGCCAGCAGGTGCAGGCCGGCGCGGTGGGCATGAAGCTGCACGAGGACTGGGGCACCACGCCGGCGGCCATCGACTGCTGCCTCACGGTGGCCGAGGAGACCGACACGCAGGTAGCCATTCACACCGACACGCTCAACGAGTCGGGCTTCGTGGAGGACACCATCGCCGCCTTCAAGGGCCGCACCATCCACAGCTTCCACACCGAGGGCGCGGGCGGCGGCCATGCGCCCGACATCCTCAAGGTGGTGGGCGAGGCCAACGTGCTGCCCTCGTCCACCAACCCCACGCGGCCCTACACGGTGAACACCATCGACGAGCACCTGGACATGCTCATGGTGTGCCACCACCTCGATGCCGGCATCGCCGAGGACCTGGCCTTTGCGGAGAGCCGCATCCGCCGCGAGACCATCGCGGCCGAGGACATCCTGCACGACCTGGGCGCGATCAGCATGTTCAGCTCCGATTCGCAGGCCATGGGCCGGGTGGGCGAGGTGACGCTGCGCTGCTGGCAGACCGCGCACAAGATGCGCGAGCAGCGCGGCTGGCTGGCCCCGCCCTCCAGCGCGCTGATGCCCCCTTCCGTTCGGGCTGAGCCCGTCGAAGCCCTGCCGCCCCCTGCCGTTCAGGCTGAGCCTGTCGAAGCCCGGCCGCGCAACGACAACGTCCGCGTCAAGCGCTACATCGCCAAGCTGGGCATCAACCCGGCACTGGCGCAAGGCATCGCGCACGAGGTGGGCTCCATCGCCGTGGGCAAGTGGGCCGACCTGGTGTTCTGGCACCCGGCCTTCTTCGGCGTGAAGCCCAGCCTGGTGATGAAGGGCGGCTTCATCGCCGCCGCGCAGATGGGCGACGCGAACGCCAGCATCCCTACGCCGCAGCCGGTGCATGCGCGGCCCATGTTCGGCGCCTTCGGCGGCGCGCTGGCGCGCGGCTCGATCACCTTCGTGAGCCAGGCCGCCGAGGCGGCGGGCGTGGCGCAGCGGCTGGGGCTGCAGCGCGCGGTGTCGGCCGTGCGCGGCTGCCGCAGCGTGAAGAAGGCCGACATGGTGCACAACGGCTACACGCCGCACATGGCCGTGGACGCGCAGACCTACGCCGTGCAGGCCGACGGCCAGCTGCTCACCTGCGAGCCCGCCACCGTGCTGCCCATGGCGCAGCGCTACTTCCTGTTCTGAGCGCCCGCCCATGCTGATGATCGAGAAACTCCTGCCCGGCGGGCAGGGCGTGGCGGCGCCGCTGCGCGCGCGGGCGGCCCGCCTGTCGCTGGACTGGGACCGGCGCAGCAAGAGCCGCTTCGCCGCCACCGACAACCAGGGCCGCGCCCTCGGCGTGGTGCTGCCACGCGGCACGCAGCTGCGCGGCGGCGACGTGCTGGTGGCCGCCGACGGCTCGCTGGTGCTGGTGCAGGCCGCACCGCAGCCGGTGCTGCAGGTGCGCGCACCGGCCGGCCCGGACGCCGGCTTCCTGCTCATGCGCGCGGCCTACCACCTGGGCAACCGCCATGTGCCGCTGCAGCTCACGCCCGAGGTGCTGACGCTGGAGCCCGACCCCGTGCTGGCCGACATGCTGGCGCGCATGGGGCTGCAGGTGACGGCCACCGAGGCGCCGTTCGAGCCCGAGGGCGGCGCGTATGGCGGCGGCGGGGGGCATGGGCATGGCCACGACCACGCGCACGACCACGACCACGCGCACGACCACCCCCACGACCACCCGCACGGGCACCCCCATTGACCGTGGACACGCTCGCCCCCGACGCCCTGCTGCAACTGATGTGGCTGGCCTCGCCGGCCTTGCCCGTGGGCGCCTTCAGCTACTCGGAGGGCCTGGAGGCCGCGATCGACGCCGGCCTGGTGGTGGGCGAGGCCGGCGTCGCGCCATGGCTGCAGCAACAGCTGGAGCTGAGCCTGGCGCGCAGCGAGCTGCCGCTGGTGGCGGCCGCCCTGCGCGCCTGGCAGGCGCATGACGCCGCACGCATCCAGGCGCTCAACGCCTGGGCGCTGGCCAGCCGCGAGACGGCCGAGCTGCGGCTGCAGGCCGAGCAGATGGGCCGCTCCATGCGCGACTGGCTGCGCCAGCGCGCTCCCGACGACACGCGCGTGGACACGCTGGCCGCGCTGCAGCCCCCCGCCTGGGCCATCGCCTTCGCGTTGGCCGCCGCGGTGGCCGGCGCGCCCGAGCGGCCGGCGCTGCTGAGCTTCGGCTACGCCTGGGCCGAGGGCCTGGTGCAGGCGGCGGTGAAGGCCGTGCCGCTGGGCCAGAACGCCGGCCAGCGCCTGCTGCGCGGCGTGGTGGCGGCACTGCCGGCCGCCGTGGAGCGCGCGCTCGTCACCGGCGACGACGCCCGCGTCGCCTTCGCCCCCATGGCGGCGCTGCTCAGCGCCCGCCACGAGACCCAGTATTCCCGCCTGTTCCGGAGCTGACACCCGATGGACACCCCCCGCCGCACCAAGAAGCTGCCCGCGCTGCGCGTGGGCGTCGGAGGCCCCGTGGGCTCCGGCAAGACCACGCTCGTCGAGATGCTGTGCAAGACCATGCGCGAGCGCTGGGACCTGGTGGTCGTGACCAACGACATCTTCACCAAGGAAGACCAGCGCCTGCTCACCGTGGCCGGTGCGCTGGAGCCCGACCGCATCCTGGGCGTGGAGACCGGCGGCTGCCCGCACACGGCCATCCGCGAAGATGCCTCCATCAACCTGGAGGCGGTGGACCGCCTGCTCGCGCGCTACCCCGACGCCGACATCGTGTTCATCGAATCCGGCGGCGACAACCTGGCAGCCACCTTCAGCCCCGAGCTGTCGGACCTGACGATCTACGTGATCGACGTGGCCGGCGGCGAGAAGATCCCGCGCAAGGGCGGCCCGGGCATCACCAAGAGCGACCTGCTGGTGATCAACAAGACCGACCTGGCGCCCCATGTGGGCGCCGACCTGGCGGTGATGCGCCAGGACACCCTGCGCATGCGCGGCGAGCGGCCCTTCGTGATGACCAACCTGAAGACCGGCGAGGCGCTGGCCGAGGTGGTGCGCTTCATCGAGCGCGAGGGGCTGCTGCAGGCCGCGGGCTGACTCAGCCCAGCCGCTCGGCCGAGAGGTAGTCCACCAGAAAGGTGTCGAAGGGCAGGGTCTCGGCCAGCTCGATGCGGCGCTGCTCGTCCAGCGAGGCGGCGGCCTGCGCGGCCCAGCGGGCGGGGGCGTCCGCATCGGGCAGCGGGCGGGCGAGCGCGGCGTCGCGCGCCAGGGCCGAGCGGGCGTCGATGAAGGGCACGAACTCGCCGCCGTGCTCGGCCTGCATGTGGGCCAGCACGCGGGCCGACGGCAGGCTGGCCGGGTCCACCAGGGCCTGCTGGGCGGCGGCCACGGCGTCGCGGTGGGCGGTGCCACCGTGCACGGCGTCCAGCGCGCGGGCCAGCGGGCCGCATTGCTCGATGATCTCGGCGGCCCAGTCGACCAGCTTCACGTCGCGCCCGTCGCGCTCCAGCGTGAGGCCGGGCTCGCGGCCGCGTGCGGCGGTGAGGTGCTGGTTGCGGCCCAGCGCCCCGATTTCCTCGGGCGTGTCCGGCGGGCTGTCGGCCAGCAGGCAGTGCAGCAGGAAGACCTCGAGGAAGTGCGCGGTGGTGGCGCCGATGCCGAAAGTCTCGAAGGGGTCGAGGTCCATGCAGCGCACTTCCACGTACTCCACGCCGCGCTCGCGCAGCGCATGCAGCGGGCGCTCGCCGGTGCGGATGGTGCGCTTGGGCCGGATGGTGCCGTAGAACTCGTTCTCGATCTGCAGCAGGTGGGTGGACAGCTGCTTCCAGCTGCCGTCTGCCTCGCGCAGGCCGATGCGCTCGTAGGCGGGGTAGGGCTCGGTCAAGGCGGCCTGCAGGGACGCGCCGTAGCCCTCGAGGCCGTTGTAGCTCACGGCCAGGCGGCTTTGCGCGTCGCTCTGGTAGCCCAGGCGGCCCATGCGCAGCGAGGTGGCGTGCGGCAGCTGCAGCGTGCCGTTGCCCATGGGCAGCAGGCCGTGCGGCAGGCCGTCCACGAAGCTGCGGCACACGGCGGGCGAGGCACCGAACAGCCACAGCAGCAGGAAGCTCTGGCGGCGGAAGTTGCGGATCAGGCCGAAGTAGTCGTCGTTCGTCGCGCCCGGGATCGACCAGTTGTAGTGGATGCCCGAGATCGTCTGCATCTTGCGGCCGTAGCGGTGCGACAGCCCCATGCGGTAGACCGTCTTGGCGCGGCCCACGTTGGAGTGGCCGTACTGGCCGATGGGGATCTGCTCGTCCGCTGGCAGGCAGCTGGGCATGCTGCTCACCCACAGGCGCTCGTCGGGCTGCTCGGCCTGCAGCGCCAGGAACACGGCCTGGTGGATCTGGGCCAGCTCGTCGAGCATGCCGGGCACGCTGGCGTGCACGCCGGTGATGAGCTCGAGCTGGGACTCGCTGAAATCGGTGGTGATGCGCGGGTGCGTGAGCGCCGAGCCCAGCGCCAGCGGGTGCGGCGTGAGCGCCAGCGTGCCGCCGGGCAGCACGCGCAGGCTCTCCTTCTCCAGCCCGCGGCGGATGCCTCGCAGGCGGTCAGGGCCCAGCGCCTGCAGGCGCGTGGCGAGCAGGGATGCGGATGCACTCACGTTGTCGTCCATGTTCTTTTCAGGGTGCGCCATTGGAATGCGGCTCCATGTCCGGAGCGTGGCGTAGGGAATTGCCGCGCTGTGTTAGGCCGGGTGCCTGGCCGGGGCGGCGGCGTGGGCGGAGGCGGGGCGGGGCTCGGCCAGCGCGCGGGCGATGTGCTGGCGCCGCACGGTGGGCCTGGGCACGGGGCCGCGCAGCTCGGTGAACCAGGCGCGCACGTCCTCGTCCAGGCCGATGCCGTGCATGTAGTTGTAGATGGCCTTCTTCAGCCCGCGGCCCAGCGCGTCGTGGTCGGCGCCGGTGGGGTCCACGAAGCCCACGTCGTTCTTCGCGAAGCGGCCGGGCGGCAGCGGCAGCAGGCGGATGCCGTAGTCCTGCGGCCGCTGGCCCACGGGCGAGTGCACGGTGCAGGCGAAGCGGTGGAAGAAGCCGGAGTGGATGCAGCCGTTGGCGAAGAGCTGGCGCACGTATTCCAGCGCGTCCACCGTGTCCTGCACGGTCTGGGTGGGAAAGCCGTACATCAGGTAGGCGTGCACCAGCACACCGGCATCGGCGAAGCCCTTGGTGACGCGCGCCACCTGCTCCACCGACACGCCCTTCTTCATCAGCGACAGCAGCCGGTCGGAGGCCACCTCCAGCCCGCCGGAGATGGCGATGCAGCCGCTGTCGGCCAGCTGCTGCGCCAGCGCCGGGGTGAAGGTCTTCTCGAAGCGCACGTTGCCCCACCACGAGATGGCCACGCCGCGGCGTTCCAGCTCGTCGGCCAGGGCGCGCAGCGCCTTGGGCGGCGCGGCTTCGTCGACGAAGTGGAAGCCGGTCTGGCCGGTCTCGTCGACGATGCGCTCGATGCGGTCCACCAGCGTGGCGGCCGAGGCCGCCTCGTAGCGCGAGATGTAGTCCAGCGAGGTGTCGCAGAAGCTGCACTTCTTCCAGTAGCAGCCCTGCGCCACGGTGAGCTTGTTCCAGCGCCCGTCGCTCCACAGCCGGTTCATGGGGTTGAGCATGTCCAGCAGCGACAGGTAGCGGTCCAGCGGCAGGCCGTCCCAGGTCGGCGTGCCGGTCTCGTCGAAGGGAACGTCGGGCTCGGGCCAGTTCACCCAGCGCACTTGGCCGGCGTCGTCGCGCACGAAGGTGCGCACCAGGCGCTCGGCGCTGCGCCCGCCCTGCAGGTGGTCCAGCATCGCCAGCAGCGGGCGCTCGCCGGCGTCCAGCGTCACATGGTGGACGAAGTCGAACAGGCGCGGCTCGGCCAGCTCGCGCAGCTCGGTGTTCACGAAGCCGCCGCCCAGCACCACGGTGACCTCCGGCCAGCCGGCGCGGATGGTCTGCGCGATGCGCAGCGCGGCGTACACCGCGCCGGGGAAGGGCACGGAGAGCAGCACCACCTGGGGCTGGTGGACCTGCATGGCCTCGACGGTGAGGGCATGCAGGGTCTCGTCGATGAGGTGGCGCGGCGCGGCCAGCGCCTCGGCCAGCGGGTCGAAGTGCGGCTGGCTGGTGGCCAGCTGCTCGGCGTAGCGCACGAACTCGAAGCGCGGGTCCACCGCGTCGCGCAGCACGTCGGCCAGGTCGTTCAGGTACAGCGTGGCCAGGTGGCGCGCGCGGTCCTGCAGCCCCAGGGCGCCGAAGGCCCAGGCCAGCGGGTCGGCGTCGTCGGGGTAGAGCTCGTCGTAGACGCCGAGCGACGCGAAGCGCGGGCCCTCGGGCAGAAAGGCGCGCGTGGCGATGCGGTGGGCCAGGGTGGCGTCGCGGCCCTGCAGGAAGGCGATGACGCGCTCCACCGTGGCGGCGTAGGCGGGGTAGGCGGCCTCGAACTGGCGCGTGGCGGGTGTCTGGCGCGCGCTCGGCAGGGCCTGCACGCGCTCGCGCAGCGCCGCCAGCCCGGGGCGCGAGAGCAGGCGCAGCACCAGCGCGAGCGCCAGGTCGGCCTGGCGCGCGTCCACCCCGCGCGAGCGCAGGAAGCCGGTGAGGTAGGCGGTGGAGGGGTAGGGCGTGTTCAGCTGGGTCATCGGCGGGATGAGGCTCAGCACCCGCATTCCCGCCGGCGCACCGGCCATGCCCGCACCGCCCGCCATGTCAGTCACCGAACACGTCGCGGTAGGACGTCCACAGCGTGAGCAGGCTCACCGGCACCAGCAGCAGCCAGCCCAGCATGGCCGGCACGCTGGCGATGACGGACGCCACGAAGTAGAGGATGCCGTACAGCAGCATGGGCACGATGTTGCGCAGGCAGGCCTGGAAGCTCAGCTTCAGGGCCTCGATGGGGGCCGTGCCGCGCACCACCACGAGCGTGGGCGCGAACCAGAAGGCCATGGCCACCGGCACGCTCAGCGCCAGCACCAGCAGCAGGCCCACGGCGCCCATGCCGAGCGCGGCCAGCACGCCACCCGTGCTGCCCATCGCACCGCCCATGGCCATGCCGATGACCGAGCCGACGCCGAACATCCACATCACGGCCGTCATGGCCACGCCGGCGGCCAGGGCGATGCCGCCCAGCACCAGCAGCGGCGTCATCACCGGCTCCTTGAAGCCCAGCAGGATGTCGCCCGGCTCCAGCGTGCCGCCGCCCTGCAGCTTGCGGGTGGCCAGCACCCAGCCGCCCACCAGCCCGGGCAGCGCCAGCGGCAGCAGCAGCTGCCCCAGCAGCGGGATGACGCTCAGCAGGCCGAAGGCCACGATGAACAGCAGGCCGAGCACCAGCCACATGCCGGGCTGCTTCATGAACAGCGCCCAGGCGTCGGCCCACCAGGCCACGCCGCGGTCGGCGTTCACGCTGCGGGGGCCTTCGGTGGGCATGAGCGGGGTGGTCGAGCTGGCGTCCATGGGGGCCGTCCTCCTTCGGGCGGTGTCTGTGTGTGTGTGAAGCCCGCACGATAGCGGGTTTGCGGCCGGTACGGCCGCCGCACGGGCTCGCGAGGCGCCGCGGCTCAGGCGTCGAACAGGCCGGCCTGCACGCCGGCCGCGGGGCCGAGGCGGGCCCCTTCGGCTTGCAGCAGCCGCAGCTTGGCCGCCACGCCGCCGGGGCCGGAGAACCCGCCGGACGCACCGCCCGCCGCGAGGACGCGGTGGCAGGGCACCAGCGGAGCGAAGCGGTTGCGCGCCAGCGCCTGGCCCACGGCGCGTGCCACGCCCGGGCCGCCCAGCTCGGCCGCCAGCTCGCCGTAGGTGCGCGTGTGGCCGGGCGGGATGCGGCGCGTCAGCGCATACACCTGCCGGTGGAAGGCGGGCACGTCCTCGTCCGCCAGCGGCACGTCGTCGAGCGTGTCGGGTGCACCCTGCAGCGCGGCGGCCAGGCGGGTAAGCACCTGGACGATGGCCGCCGGGGGGGCGTCGACGGCCGCCAGCTCCGGGTAACGGGCGGCCATGCGGGCGCGGGTGAGCGCCTCGGGGTCGGCCATGCCCACCTCGGGCAGCTGGCCGCCCAGCACCGCGCCGCGCGCGTCCCACGCCAGCCCGCAGCAGCCCGCGGGGGTGGGGAAGAACGCGTAGCCCGGCGTCATGGGCTCACTGTCTCACTGCGGCACGAAGCCGGTGGACCGGATGATGCGTGACCACGTGGCCGTGTAGGCGCGTTCGCGCTGCCCCAGCTGCTCGCCCGTCATGTGGCCGACCGTGAGGCCCATCGCGGCCAGGCGCTCGCGCACGGGCGGGCGGGCCAGCACCCGGGCCAGGGCGGCAGAGAACTGGTCCAGCGCGGGTCGCGGCGTGCCGGCGGGTGCGAACACGCCGTAGTAGGGCACGTCCTCGAAGCCGGCCAGCCCGAGTTCGGCGAAGGTGGGCACGTCGGGCAGGGCGGCCTGGCGCTGGCTGCCCAGCACGGCCACCACGCGCAGCTTGCCGTGGCGGTGGTTCTCGATGAAGTCGGGGATGCTGCCCACGCCCGCGGCGATCTGGTTGCCCAGCATGTCGGCCATCATGGGCGCGCTGCCGCGGTAGGGGGCCGCCACCAGGTCGAGCTGGTACTTCTGGGCCACCAGCTTGACGAGGAACTCCGGCACCGAGGCCGGCGCAGGGATGCCCACCGCGCCCTTTCCGCCGCTGGCCGAGCGCACCCAGGCCACGTACTCGCCAAAGCCCTTGGCGGGCGTGCCGCCGGAGACGGCGAACGCGTTGACGAAGGTGGCGAAGCCGGCCACGGGGACGAAGTCGACCGCGGGGTCGAAACCGGGGGTCTTCACCACCTGCGGCAGGATGGAGATGGTGTGGTCATGGCTGAGGAACAGCGTGGTGCCGTCCGGTGCGCTGGCCTTGAGCGCCTGGGCCGCCAGCTGGCCGCCCGCGCCGGGCTTGTTCTCCACGATGACCGTGGCCCCGAGCTCGTCCTTCAGCTGCTCGGCCAGGATGCGGGCGATGGCATCGGTGCCGCCCCCGGCGGGAAAGCCCACCAGCAGCCGCAGCGTCTTGCCGGCCAGCGGCTGGGTGGCCGCCTGGGCGGCGGCCGGGCCGGCGGCCAGCAGGGTGGCGGCCCCGGTGGCCAGCGCCAGCGTGGCGGCCAGCAGGCGGCGGCGGGTGGGGGTGGGGCGCATGGGGCGCGTCGGGCGCGGGGTCATGGGGGGCTCTCCTCGGTGCAACCCCCTGAGCGTAACCCGCCAGGGGCACAATCGCGGCCCGGCGTGCGGCCCCTTGCCGCGTGCCCGCTGCCATGCCCTACCCCCAATACGACCGCGCCTCCAACCACCTGCCCCTGGACGACCAGGAGCTGCAGGACTTCGACGACCTGCTGGCGGCGCTGCCGGTGGACGGCGCCATGAACGTCGAGGGCGTGGACGGTTTCCTCACCGCCATGCTGCTGGCGCCGCCCGCGTGGCTGGACACCTGGCCCACCGCCGACTGGCTGCCCCAGGTCTGGGGCGGCGACGGACCGGACGGCCAGCCCTTTGCCAGCGGCCGCCAGCGCAAGCGCGCGGTTCTGCTGTCGCTGCGCCACCTGCGGGCGATCGACTGGGCGCTGCAGGAGCACGCCCGCCGCGGCGACGCCGCACAGGGCGCCTGGGAACCGCTGTTCAGCGTGGTCGAGCTGGAGGGCCAGCGCGGGCACGAGTGGATCGACGCGGCCGACTGGTGCGCCGGCTTCCTGCAGGCGGTGGACCTCGAACCCGCCGCCTGGGAGGCCTGGCGCAACGATGCCGAGCTGGCGCCGGTGCTGCGCACCATCGCGCTGCTGGGGGGTGACGAGGAGCCGGCCGTGGACAGCGAGGAGGCCCGCCGGCTGGCCGACCCCGAGGGCCGCGACGGCCTGGCACGGGAGGTGGCCGACGGGGTGCTCGAGATGTTCGCCCGGCGCCAGGCGGGCTGACGGCGGCCGCCGCCGGCCGCCCTCAGGCCCCGGCGGCCGTGCCCTGGCGAAGCACCAGCAGCAGGTTGTTCGCCGGCAGGGTGCGCGGGGGCTCCGGCGCGAAGCCGGCCAGCCGGGCCTGGTCGAGCACGTCGGCCAGCGGGCGCACGCCCCACGCCGCGTCGCGCCGGCGCAGGTCGGCATCGAACGCCAAGTTGCTCGCCGCGTCGCTGCCGTCTCCTTGCAGGAACGGCCCATACACCAGCAGCACCCCGCCGGGCCGCAGCACGCGTGCGGCGCCGGCCATCAGCGCCGGCGTGGCAGCCCAGGGAGAGATGTGCAGCAGGTTGGCGCAGAACACCGCGTCGTACGGCCCGCCGTGCCACGCGGCCGGCCACGCCTGCACATCGAGCGGCAGCGCGGGCCGCACCGAGGAACAGGTGGCCGTGCGCGCCCGGATCGCGGCCACCGCGCCCGGGTCGGCATCGGTGGGCTGCCAGTCCCAGCCGGGCTGGTGGGCCGCGACGTGCTCGGCGTGCTGGCCGGTGCCCGCGGCGATCTCCAGCACGCGCGCCCGCGCCGGCAGCAGGCCCTGCAGCTCGGCGAGGATGGGCCCGCGGTTGCGTTCGGCCGCGGGGCTGAAGGGCAGCGGGGCGTCGGTCATGGCGGCATTGTGGCGGGCCACGGCCGCGCCCCGCGCGGCCCGCTTCAGGGGGTGATGACGAGCGTGGGGTTGGGGAAGTACGCCGAGAAGTCGGTGTCGCTGTACATCATGTAGCGGAAGTTCCGGCCCGCGTCCTCGATGTACACGCTGTAGAGCATGTAGCGCCCGGGCGTGAGGTCGGCCCGGGCCTCGGCGCCGACACGGATCACGTTCGCCTCGCGGCCGAGCTCGGCCACCTGCCCGGGCAGCTCGAAGCGGTCCACGCAGTCGCCGAAGCGGTCGGGCAGGCAGAAGGTGAGGACGGCGCTGCTGGCGCCGGCCACGATGCCGTTGCCGGTGTCGGTGGTGTGCACGGCGGCGGCCAGGTAGGGCAGGCGGCCGGGCCAGCTGCCCGGGGGCGGCGTGCTCAGCGACACGCGCGGCGTCTGCACCGCGCCGCGCACCAGGCGCGGGGCCTCCTTGTCGTGCCCGGCGGGGTTGTGCACCGTGAAACTCGTGCGGCCCATCGCCGCGAGCATGTCGCGGTCGTAGATGCGCATGTTGTAGGCGTTGTCGGAGACGAACAGCGACTCCACCGTCCAGGTGCCGGGCTCGGTGTAGGCCGTGAACGGCACCGCCGCCACCGGCGAGCCGCCCACCGACACGCCGCCCGCGACGCGGCGCTGGCCCGTGGCGACGCCTTCCACGCGCTGCACCATCTGGCCGGAGGGGCCCACCAGCGTGACGATCCAGGTCTGCAGGCCCGACAGGTCGTCGCTCAGCGCCATGCGCACGGTGGCCGACGGCACGGGCGCGCGCGCATCCACGTCGCCCACCACGGTGAAGCGCTCCAGCACCGGCGGGGTCGCGTCGGTGTCGGCCAGGGCCTGGGGCAGGGCGGCCCGCTGGCGCGCCGCCTGCTGCCGGGCGGCCTGCAGGCGCTCGGCGGGCGTGCGTGCCATGGACGGCTCGGCGGCGGCCGCCGGCGGCGTGCTGAGGGCGGTGGCCAGGGCGGCGAGGGTGGTGGCCGTGCCGGCCGCCATGGCCAGGCGGCCAAGCACAAGGGTGCGCAGATGGATCACGGGGCCCTCCTTCGGGCGGTGCAGGGTCGAGGAAGGCCCCAGCTTAGGCCGCCGGCGAGGCGCCGTCCATCAGTCCTTGAAATATGCTGAGAATACTTGAAGGTCGAACGGCTATCCTGCTGCCATGGCAGTCAAGACCGAACTTCCCGGCGCCGACCGGCCCGCCGACCTGGCCCTGCGCCGACAGGCGGAGGCCGTGGGCGAGGCGCTGCAGCTGTCGGTGGCCGACATGCTGGACCGCCTGGCCGCCGCCGGCCGCCGCGACCAGAAGGCGCTCCAGGCCACGCTGCAGCTGAGCCAGTCGGTGGTGAGCCGGCTGATGTCCTCGGTGCGCCAGGGCGACCCGCTGGCGACGCTGGCGTCGATCCCGGGCCAGGAGGCCCTGCGCCAGATGCTGCGGGGTGCCAGCCGGGCCGGCGCCGGGCCGGACTGCGTGGCGCGTGTGCAGCAGGCCATCGACGACTATGAGGCCTTCGTCGACACGCAGGTGGGCGACCGCGCCACGCTGGACGCCGTGCTCAGCGACTGGGTGCACGAGTCGCGCGCCAGCTTCGAGCTGCGCCACAAGGCGGCGGCCTTCAAGGCCATGAGTGCCCTGCGCGGCGTGCAGGCCGACCTGGTGTTCACCACCGGCATCCTGCATCCCGGCGGCGAGCCGGGCCGGCTGGACTGCCTGGGCCTGGACGGCGTGCTGGGCTGCCGCCGCACCCGCCCGTCGGGCGTGCTGCACCTGTTCGGCTACACGCTCATGCCCGACCGGGAGGACGGCCAGGACCACCGCATCACCGGCCTGGCCGGTCAGCCCCTGCGCAGCATGGCCGACGTGCTGGTGCCGGCGTTCTCCACCGTGCCGCCCGAGGCGGTGCACACCGAGCGCCTGGGCGACGTGGTGCAGACCACCGTCGGCGGCCTGCCGCTCGGCCGCGTGCCGCTGCCCGGGGCCGACCTGGTCTGTGCCCAGCACCTGCACGGCATGCACCGGGCCTGGCGCGCCCCCGGCAGCTCGGCCACCACCGGCATCGGCGGCCAGGCCGAGCCGCCCACTGCGTGCTTCATCGTGGACGTGCTGCTGCACGAGGACGTGTGGCCCGGCGTGCAGCCCGAGCTGCAGGTGCTGGACACGGTGGTGCGCGGGGTGGCCCACCCGGACGACGCCTCGCGCCAGGCCGACCGCATCGACACGCTGGAGAGCGTGCAGTTCCTGGGCCGCGGCCCGGACAGCTTCCGCATGCCCGAGTACCCGCGCTACACCGAACTGGTGCGCCAGGCCTGCGAGACCGCCGCCTGGGACGCGGGCCGGCTGCGCGGCTACCGCTGCCGCGTGCGCTACCCGATCTACGGCGCGCAGATCGGGCTGGGCTTCCGCCTGCCCGACGCGCCCTGACGCGGCCGCGGCGTCGGCCCCCGGGCCGGCCTCAGGGGGCGATCGCCAGTCCCTGCCGCCACAGCGGCGCGGCCCGCTCGAAAGGCGAGGCCCCCGTGCCCGCGGCGGCCAGCGCCTGCGCGCCCGGCGCCAGCGCCAGCCAGGCCCGCGTGTCGTGGTGGCCGCCCGCCGGCTCCTGCGCCCGCTGCGCCAGCAGCCACGCGTGCAGCGCCGGGTAGGCCGGCGCGTGGTGCTCGGCCGTCCAGGCCAGGCCCACGAGGTCGCCATAGCCCTCCTCGCGGCGCGTCTCGCGCATTTCCCGCCAGGCCGGGCGCTGGGTGTCGCTGAGGCCACCCGGCTCGCTGGCATCGGCCGGCAGGAAGCCGGCCGGCACGCCGCGCCAGGCGCCGTCGAGCCAGCGCCGGCAATGGCCCAGCTCATGCGCCGCCATCAGCTCCAGCGCCGCGCCTTCCAGCCCCGGCGGCACGCCGGCCAGGGCCTCCTCGGCCAGCGGGTTGCCACGCAGTGAGAGCACCAGCTGGCAGCGGCCGTCCTCGAAGGCCAGCGCCATGGGCGCCAGGCCGGGCGCGTCCTGCGGCTGCACCACGATGTCCAGCGGCATGCGCTGGGCCTCGGCCCACGCGATCACCGGGGCGGCGCCACGCAGCCAGCGCGCCTCGGCCGGCGTCAGCCCGGGTTCGCCGGCGGCGGCCGCAGCGGCGGCGGCCAGGCAGGGCAGGGCGAAGGCAGTGGACACACGCATGGCAGCTCCCGGACAGGTGCCACGGCTTCGGCCGTCGCCCGGCCGGGTTGACGGCCCGCGCGTGCATCCGTCACGCGGCCAGAAAAAAGGCCCGCGTCGTGTGACGCGGGCCTTGTTTCTTGCGTGTGGTGCCGGTGAAGAGAGTCGAACTCCCGACCTTCGCATTACGAATGCGCTGCTCTACCAACTGAGCTACACCGGCGAAAGCGCGCATTCTAGCAGCAAGATCTGGCACGTCGATGCAGCGCCCGTGTGCGCCGGCTTGACCCCCGGCAGCCGGCCGGCCGGGCCGGCGCGGCACACTGGCCCGATGACCGCCGTCCTGCGCGCTGCCTTGCCCCTGCTGCTTGCCGCAGGGGCCGCTGCCCCCGTGACGGCGGCCGACGGCCCCGACCTGCACGCCTACTGGGACGACCGCTGCGCCGGCTGCCACGGCGACGCCGGCCCTTTCGCCCGGGCCACGCTGCGCGTGGTGGACGGCCGCCTGGCGGGGCCGCACCATGGCACGGCCGTGGACGATTTCCTGCGCACCCACCACCTCACCCCGGCCTTCCACGGCCCGGTTATCGCCATGCTCGCGGCGCAGGTGCAGACCCGGCCGGTCTACGCGGCCCGGTGTGCACGCTGTCATGGCCCGGCCGCCAGCCTGGTGCGGCAGGCACTGCGCTGGGACGGCCGGGAGTGGGTCGGCCGCGAGGGCGGCCAGCCCCTGCAGAGGCTGCTGGCCCGGCATGGCGGCGTGCCCGAGGCCGACGTGCCCGTGCTGGCCGGCACCCTGCGGCGCGTGGCCACCGAGGTGGGCCTGGCCACCGGCGCCATCGCACCCTGAGGGATGCCAATGGCACCGGCCTGCTCCTACACTCCCGCGCTTTCCCACCCACCACGAGAGGGCCTGCCATGTTCGGAAAGATCGCTGCGGATGCGCTGGGGCTGAGCGACATCGGCGTCATCGTGCCACCCGCCGACTACAACAAGGTCGACGCGGACGACTACCTCTTCCATGAGGACGGGGAGAAGATCTTCTTCCTCATCAAGTCGAAGAAGGACGAGTACTGCTTCACCAACCTGGGCGTGATCCACGTGGACGGCGATTCCGCCGTGTCGTCCAAGCGCTCCATCAAGCGCTACGACTTCAGCCGCGTGGCGGTGCACGGCGTGTCCATCGAGACGGCCGGCACGGTGGACCGCGACGTGGAGCTCAAGTTCGTGCTGGGCGACGTGCCGTTCAGCATCGACGTGAAGAAGAGCTTCATCGAGCCGCTGAAGGACATCTACAAGGCGCTCATCGCCATCGGCCGCCAGCAGCACAAGGACGAGGTGGCGCGCGAGAACGCGCTGCGCTGCCTGGGCGCGGCGGCGTCGGCCTTCAAGATCTCGCAGCCGGCTGGCGACGACGCGCTGCCGCGCCAGTTCAACGGCCTGCTGTCCGCCCTGAACGAGGCGATGCTGGTGACGCACACCACGCGCGACTACAGCGCCGTGTTCGACCGCTACATCCACGGCTGACGCCGCGGCGCCGGCGGCGCTCAGCCGCGGATGCGCCGCACCAGTGCGGTGGTGGAGTAGCCGTCCACGAAGGGCAGGGCGAGCGAGCGGCCGCCCCAGCCCTGCACCAGCGGCGTCTCGGCCAGGGCCGCCATGTCGTAGTCGCCCCCCTTCACGTACAGCCCGGGCTGCAGCCGGGCCAGCACGGCCAGCGGCGTGTCCTCCTCGAACACCACCACCGCGTCCACGCTTTCCAGGCCGGCCAGCAGGAAGGCGCGGTCCTGCTCCCGGTTCAACGGCCGGTCGGGGCCCTTGCCCAGGCGGCGCGCCGAGGCGTCGCTGTTCACCGCCACGATGAGCCGTTCTCCCAGTGCGCGCGCGGCGGCCAGGTAGGCCACGTGGCCGCGGTGCAGCACGTCGAACACGCCGTTGGTGAACACGGTGCCCGGCTGTCCGCGGAAGCGGGCCTCGGCCTCTTCCTGGCTGAGCAGCTTGCGGGCGGGGTCGAAGCGGTCGAAGCGGTCGGAAGGACCGGCAGGGGCGGGCGAGTCGGTGGCGGTGTCCATGCCCGCATTGTCGGCCGGGCCGCCGCCTTGCCTGGGAGCCCCCCATGACCGTGCTGGCCGGGATCGATTTCGACGCGCCCTCGCACGAGGTGGCGCAGGCGCTCATCGGGGTGGAGCTGCGCGTGGCGGGCGTGGGTGGCCTCATCGTCGAGACCGAGGCCTACGACCGCGACGACCCCGCCTCGCACAGCCACGGCGGCGTGACCGCACGCAACGCCGCCATGTTCGGCCCGCCGGCGCATGCCTACGTCTACCGCTCGTACGGCATCCACTGGTGCCTCAATGTCGTCTGCCGCGAGGCGGGGCATGGGGCCGGGGTGCTGATCCGCGCCCTGCAGCCCACCGTCGGCCTGGCCGCCATGCGCGAGCGCCGCGGCCTGGACGACGAGCGCCTGCTGTGCAGCGGCCCCGGCCGCGTGGGACAGGCGCTCGGCATCACCCGTGCGCTGGACGGCCGGCCGCTGGACGCGCCCCCCTTCGAGCTGCGGGCCCGGCCGGCCGGCAGCGTGCCGCCGGTGGCGGTGGGCGTGCGCATCGGCATCTCCAAGGCGGCCGACGTGCCCTGGCGCTTCGCCTGGGCGGGCTCTCGCTACCTCAGCCGGCCGCTGCGCTGAGGCGCGTGGCGCCCGCGAGTGCCCCCACGCCATGTGCGGCCGGGCCCGGGGGCGTACCGTTCGCGATCCATTCCCGGCCAGGCGCTTGTCCCATGACCAACAGCTTCGGTGCCCGCTCCCTCCTGCACGTCGGCGGCCGTGCGTACGAGATCTTCCGCCTGGATGCGCTGGAGCGCGAGGGCCATGCCGTGCAGCGGCTGCCGTACTCGTTGCGCATCCTGCTGGAGAACCTGCTGCGCCACGAGGACGGCGTCACCGTGACGGCGGACGACATCCGTGCCCTGGCCGGCTGGCAGCCCGGCGAGCCGCCGCAGCGCGAGATCGCCTTCACGCCGGCGCGTGTGCTGCTGCAGGATTTCACCGGCGTGCCCGCGGTGGTGGACCTGGCGGCCATGCGCGACGCCATGGCCGCGCTCGGCGGCGACCCGGCGCGCATCAACCCGCTGCAGCCGGTGGAGCTGGTGATCGACCACTCCATCCAGGTGGACCGCTTCGGCTCGGCCGAGGCCTTCGCACAGAACGAGGACCTGGACTACGCGCGCAACCGCGAGCGCTACGCCTTCCTCAAGTGGGGCCAGCAGGCCTTCGCCAACTTCAAGGTGGTGCCGCCCAACATGGGCATCTGCCACCAGGTGAACCTGGAGTTCCTGGCGCGTGTGGTGTTCGGCGCCGGGGACGACGGCGCGCGCGGACAGGACGGGCTGCCGCAGGCCTACCCCGACACGCTGGTGGGCACCGACTCGCACACGCCCATGGTCAACGGCCTTGGCGTGCTCGGATGGGGCGTGGGCGGCATCGAGGCCGAGGCCGCGATGCTGGGCCAGCCGGTGTCCATGCTGATTCCCGAGGTGGTGGGCGTGCGGCTGTCGGGCGAGCTGCGCGAAGGCGCCACCGCCACCGACCTGGTGCTCACCGTGACCGAGCTGCTGCGCCGGCACGGTGTGGTGGGGCGGTTCGTCGAATTCTTCGGCCCCGGCGTGGGCAGCCTGCCGCTGGCCGACCGCGCCACGCTGGGCAACATGGCGCCCGAGTACGGCGCCACCTGCGGCATCTTCCCGGTGGACGCGGTGACGCTGGACTACCTCCGCTTCACCGGGCGGCCGCCCGAGCAGGTCGCGCTGGTCGAGGCCTACATGAAGGCCCAGGGGCTGTTCCATGGCCCGGACAGCCCCGAGCCGGTGTTCTCCAGCACCCTGTCGCTGGCGCTGGAGACGGTGCAGCCCAGCGTGGCGGGGCCGCGGCGGCCGCAGGACCGGCTGCCGCTGTCGCACACCCGCGCGGTGTTCCGCGATGCGCTGCCCTCGTTGCGCCCGGCCGGCGCCGCGCCGGGCACGGCCGCCGCGGCGGCGCCGGTGACGCCGCTGAAGGACGCCGCCATCGCCACCCCGCCCGGCCAGAAGGACGTGGGCGTGTGGGGCGAGGGCCGGGCCCAGCCCGAGCCGGCCTCGGCCACGCCCGAGTGGGCGGAGTCCCTGTCCGACGGCGCGGTGGTGATCGCGGCCATCACCAGCTGCACCAACACCAGCAACCCGTCGGTGATGCTGGCCGCCGGCCTGCTGGCACGCAAGGCGGTGGCGCTGGGCCTGCAGCGCCAGCCCTGGGTGAAGACCTCGCTGGCCCCCGGCTCCCGCGTGGTGACCGCCTATTTCGAGCGCGCCGGGTTGACGCCGGCCCTGGACGCACTGGGCTTCCAGACGGTGGGCTACGGCTGCACCACCTGCATCGGCAACTCGGGCCCGCTGCCTGAGACCGTGTCGGCCGCCGTCCAGCGCCGCGGGCTGGTGGTGGCCTCGGTGCTGTCCGGCAACCGCAATTTCGAGGGCCGCATCCACTCCGAGGTGCGCGCCAATTTCCTCATGTCACCGCCCCTGGTGGTGGCCTTCGCCCTGGCCGGGCGCATCGACATCGACCTGGAGACCGAGCCGCTCGGCACGGGCGCCGACGGGCGCGAGGTGTTCCTGCGCGACCTGTGGCCCAGCCGGGCCGAGGTGCAGGAGGCGCTCGCCCAGGCGCTGCAGCCGCAGATGTACCGCGACATCTACGGCCGGGCCTACGACGGCGACGAGCGCTGGCGCGCCCTGCCGGCGCCCGGTGGCGACCGCTTCGCCTGGGACGAGGGGTCCACCTATGTGCGGCGGCCGCCGTACTTCGACGGCATGTCGGCCGAGGTGCCGCAGGAGGCGCCGGCGCTGCGCGGCGCCCGGGCCATCGCCGTGCTGGGTGACAGCATCACCACCGACCACATCTCGCCGGCCGGCAGCATCCGCCGCGATGCGCCGGCGGGTCGGCTGCTGCAGTCGCTGGGCGTCTCGCCGGTGGACTTCAACTCCTACGGGGCGCGGCGTGGCAACCACGAGGTGATGGTGCGCGGCACCTTCGCCAACGGGCGCATCCGCAACCGGCTCACCCCCGGTGTGGAAGGCGGCGTGACCCGCCACCTGCCCACCGGCGAGCTCATGTCCATCTACGACGCCGCCGCCCGCTACCAGGCCGAGGGCACCCCGCTGGTGGTGCTGGCGGGGCTGGAGTACGGCTCCGGCTCTAGCCGCGACTGGGCGGCCAAGGGCCCGGCGCTGCAGGGGATCCGCGCGGTCATCGCCGAGGGCTACGAGCGCATCCACCGCTCCAACCTGGTGGGCATGGGCATCGTGCCGCTGCAGCTGATGACCGGCGAGACCATCGCCTCGCTCGGCCTCACCGGTGAAGAGCACTTCGATGTGGTGGGCTTGGCGGACCTGCTGCGCACCGGGTTCGCCCACGGGCGGGTCGTGCAGGTGCGGGCCACCGGCGCCGACGGCACGGTGACGGCGTTCAGCGCGCTGGTGCGCATCGACACGCCGCAGGAGGTGCTGTACCACCGGCATGGCGGCATCCTGCCCTACGTGCTGCGGCAGCTGCTGGGCCGGCGCGACCGGCCGGTGCCCGTGGCGGCCGAAGCCGCCACCGCCGCGCCACCGCCGCCCACGCGCACGGCGGCCGACCGGCAGGTGGACACGCACTCCGAGCAGTCCTTCCCCGCCAGCGACCCGCCGTCGCACTGAGACGGGTCGGACGACCGGCGCCGCGGGCAGGCCGCGGGGCCGGCCGCGACGCTCAGGCGGCGCGCGGCGTGGTGCTCATGCGCTGGCATTCCTCCGCACAGCGGCGGCAGGCCTCGGCGCACGCCTGGCAGTGGTCGTGCGCGTGGCGCGCACATTCGTCGCCGCAGCGCCCGCACAGCGTGGCGCACAGGGCGCAGATGGCCGCGGCGTTCTCGCTGCCCCGCGCCATGGCCGCGGCCGCCAGCTCGCACAGCGCGGCGCAATCCAGGTCGAGCGCGATGCAGCGCGCCATCTTCTTCGGGTTGTCCTCCTGCAGGCAGGCGGCGGCGCAATGGTGGCAGGCGGCGGCACAGGCCTGGCAGGCGGCGATGCAGTCGGCAAAGGTGTCGTGGGCCATCGGGCGCTCCGTGTCGTGTGGGGGATGCGCCGGGGGCGGGCAGATCGCGTTCCCGGCCCGGGTGCGACAAACTGCCCACCGTGGCCTGCGGCCGACGCGCCGGCAGCCGGCACACTCGCGGGCAGTGTTGTAACGCCCGGTGTCCGTGATTCCTCGTCCTGCTGTTCCCGGCCCGCGCCGCGCCGTGCGTGCCGTGCCCGCCCTGGCGCTCGCTGCCGCGCTCGCCGGCTGCACCACCCCGCCGGCGCCGCCGCCTGCCGGGGCGGCCGACTGGCAGCCGGTGCTGCTGCCGGGCAAGCGCGCCACCGTCTACCAGTGGGTCGAGAAGGACGGCCGGCGGGCGGTGCTGGCGCAATCGGACCGCTCGGCCAGCATGTGGCGCCAGCGGGTCAGGCCGCCGCTGCAGGCGGCGCGCGAGCTGCAGTTCTCGTGGTGGCTGCCCGAGCTCAATGCGGCCGCGCGCGTGGCCGAGGCCGAGCGGGGCGACGCCTCGGTGCGCGTGCTGCTGGGATTCGGGGGCGATGTGTCCGCCCTGCCGCTGCGCACCCGCATGCTGTTCGACCTGGCGCAGGCGCTCACCGGCGAGGCCCCGCCCTACGCCACGCTGGCCTACGTGTGGGACCCGGTGCTGCCCGTGGGCAGCGTGGTGCCCGATCCGCGCACCGACCGCATCCGCAAGATCGTGGTGGAGTCCGGCGCCGAGGGCCTGCGCCGCTGGCGCGACCACCGGCGCGACCTGGCGGCCGACTTCGAGCGCGCGTTCGGCGAGAAGCCCGGCCCGCTGCTGCATGTGGCGCTGATGACCGACAGCGACAACACGGGCACCACGGCCCGGGCGTGGTACGGGCCGGTGGAGCTGCGCTGAGGGCGCAGGCCCCGACCGGCCCGGTGCACCGAGGCGGCGGCCTCAGCGCGCGGCGGTGTCCGCCTCCAGGTGGTAGCCGGTGACCCGCTGCACCTCGTTCTTCGAGCCCAGCACCACGCTCACGCGCTCGTGCAGCTTGCCCGGCTGGATGTCCATGATGCGCTCGCGCCCGTTGGTGGACATGCCGCCGGCCTGCTCCACCAGGAAGGACATCGGGTTGGCCTCGTACATCAGGCGCAGCTTGCCGGGCTTGTCCGGCTCGCGCTTGTCCCACGGGTACATGAAGATGCCGCCGCGGGTGAGGATGCGGTGCACGTCCGCCACCATGCTGGCCACCCAGCGCATGTTGAAGTCCTTGCCGCGCGCGCCTTCCTTGCCCGCCAGGCACTCGTCGATGTAGCGCTTCACCGGGGCGTCCCAGTGGCGCATGTTCGACATGTTGATGGCGAACTCCTTGGTGTCCTCGGGGATGGTCACGTTCTCGGCGGTGAGCACCCACGAGCCCTGCTCGCGGTCGAGCGTGAACATGGCCACGCCCCGGCCCACGGTGAGCACCAGCGTGGTCTGCGGGCCGTACACGCAGTAGCCGGCAGCGGCCTGGCGGCGGCCGGGCTGCAGGAAGTCCTGCTCGCTCACGCCCGGGTGGTTGTCCACCTTGCGCAGCACCGAGAAGATGGTGCCGATCGACACGTTCACGTCGATGTTGGACGAGCCGTCGAGCGGGTCGAACAGCAGCAGGTACTCGCCCTGCGGGTAGCGGTTGGGCACCAGGTGGATGGAGTCCATCTCCTCGGACGCCATGGCCGCCAGGTGGCCGCCCCACTCGTTGGCCTCCACCAGCACCTCGTTGGCGATGATGTCCAGCTTCTTCTGCACCTCGCCCTGCACGTTCTCGCTGCCGGCCGAGCCGAGCACCTCGCCCAGCGCGCCCTTGTTGACGCTGATGGCGATGCGCTTGCAGGCGCGGGCGACCACCTCGATCAGCAGGCGCAGCTGGCCGGGGATGTGGCCGTGCTCGCGCTGCTGCTCGACGAGGTACTGGGTGAGGCTGATGCGTTGTGCCATGCGGAAGGCTCCCTCCGAGAGTGCGATGGAAGTGGGGTGGATGCGCCGGGTCAGTCCTGCAGCGCGCGCTGGATGATCTCGGCCGTGTCGGCCGAGAGCTCGGTGCGCGCCGCCACGCGGGCAATGGCCACGCGGGCGGCCGAGCGGTAGGGCTCGGCCAGCTGGCGCCAGCGGTCCAGGGCACGCGCGAAGCGCGAGGCCAGCTGCGGGTTGATCGCGTCCAGCTCGATCAGGCGGTCGGCCCAGAACACGTAGCCGGCGGCATCCGCGCGGTGGAACGCGGCCGGGTTGTAGAACGCCAGCTGCAGCAGCAGCGAGCGCGCCCGGTTGGGGTTGTGCAGCGTGAAGTCGGGGTGCTGCAGCAGCTGGCGGGCGCGCGCGAACACCCGGCCGTCACGCTCGGGGGCGCGGGCCTGCAGCGTGAACCACTTGTCCAGCACCAGCGGCTCATGGCGGAACAGGGCGTGGAAGCGCTCCAGCGCCGGGGTGGCCAGCTGCGCGTGTGCGTTCACCAGGGCCGCCAGGGCGCCCAGGCGGTCGGTCATGTTGCTGGCGTCCTTGAAGCGCTGGTAGGCGCGGCCCGGCCACACGGGATCGTCCGTCGCCACCGCGCGGCGCACCAGCATGGCCAGCGCGAGGTTGGCCAGCGCGCGCTGTCCCGCCTGCTCGGCCGTCGGCTCGTAGCCACCCGCCACCTGATGCGATTCGAAGGCCCAGACCCAGTCGCCGTGCAGGCGCTCGGCCAGCTGGTCCACCAGCGATTCGCGCACCGCATGCACGCGCTGCGGGTCCACGTCGGCCACCTGCTCGGCCACGTAGCCTTCGGACGGCGGGGTGAGCGCCAGCTCCTTGAAGGCGGGGCTCAGGGCGGGGTCGCGCAGCAGGCCGCGCATGGCCTCGATGAAGGGCTCGTCGAGGTGCACCAGGCCACCGGTGCGCAGCGCGGCCAGCAGCCGGTTCAGCGCCAGGCGCTGGCTGGCCTCCCAGCGGTTGAACGCGTCGCCGTCGTGGGCCAGCAGCACCAGCAGCGCGTCGTCGTCCAGGCCGTCGTCCAGCACCACCGGGGCCGAGAAGCCGCGCAGCAGCGACGGCACCACGCCTTCGGTGACGCCGGTGAACACGAAGCGCTGCTCGGCCTCGGTCATCACCAGCAGGCGCTCGGTGCCGGCCGGTGCGGCTTCACCGTCCAGCTGCAGCGGCAGGGCGCGGCCGCTGTCGCGGCCCACCAGGCCGAGCGCCACCGGGATGACCTGGGGCAGCTTCTGCGGCTGGCCGGCGCTGGGGGCGTTGTGCTGGGTGAGGGCGAGCGTGTAGGTGCCCGCGGCGGCGTCGTGCTCGCCGCGTGCCGTGAGGCGCGGCGTGCCGGACTGCGCGTACCAGCGCTTGAACAGCGCCAGGTGCTCGGCCAGGGCACTGCCGGGGTTGGCATCGGCGATCGCCTGGGCGAAGTCGTCGCAGGTCACCGCCTGGCCGTCGTGGCGCTGGAAGTACGTGGCCATGCCGCGCGCGAAGCCCTCGCGGCCGACCAGGGTGTGCATCATGCGCACGACCTCGGCGCCCTTCTCGTACACCGTGGCGGTGTAGAAGTTGTCGATGGCCTGGTAGGCGTCGGGACGCACCGGGTGGGCCATCGGGCCGGCGTCCTCGGGGAACTGCGCCTCGCGCAGGCGCAGCACGTCGGCGATGCGGCACACGGCGCGGGCCGACGGGCTGCCGGCCATGTCCATGCTGAACTCCTGGTCGCGGAAGACCGTGAGGCCCTCCTTGAGCGACAGCTGGAACCAGTCACGGCAGGTGATGCGGTTGCCCGTCCAGTTGTGGAAGTACTCGTGCGCCACCACGCTCTCGATGCCGTCGAAATCGACGTCGGTGGCGGTGGCGGGGCTGGCCAGCACGAACTTGGTGTTGAACAGGTTCAGGCCCTTGTTCTCCATCGCGCCCATGTTGAAGTCGGGCACCGCCACGATCATGAAGCGCTCGAGGTCCAGCGGCAGGTTGAAGCGCGCCTCGTCCCACACCAGCGAGGCGATGAGCGAGTTCATCGCGTGCTCGGTCTTGTCCAGGTCGCCGCGGGTCACGTAGATCTGCAGCAGGTGGTCCTTGCCCGAGCGGGTGCGCACCCACTGCTCGCGGGCCACCAGGTCGGCCGCCACCAGCGCGAACAGGTAGCTGGGCTTGGGGAAGGGGTCGTGCCAGCGGGCGAAGTGGCGGCCCCCGTCGAGCTCACCTTGCTCCACCAGGTTGCCGTTGGACAGCAGCACCGGGTACTTCTTCCTGTCGCCGCGCAGGGTGACGGTGTAGACCGCCATCACGTCCGGGCGATCGAGGAAGTAGGTGATGCGGCGGAAGCCCTCGGCCTCGCACTGGGTGAACAGGCCCGAGCCCGAGGCATACAGGCCCGACAGCTGGGTGTTCTTCTCCGGGGAGATGGTGTTGCGGATCTCCAGCGTGAAGGCGTCCGCCGCCGGGGCGTCGATCACCAGCATGCCGTCCTCGTGGCGGAACGACACGCTCTGGCCGTCCACCAGCACGCGCAGCAGGTTCAGGTCCTCGCCGTGCAGCCGCAGGGGCTGCACGGGCTGCCCACCGTTGCGCTCGATGGCCAGCTTGCTGGCGACGATGGTCTTGGCCGCGTCCAGGTCGAGCGTGAGCTCCACGGTGCGGATCCAGTAGGCCGGGGCGAGGTAGTCCTCGCGGCGGACGATGGGGGCGACGCCTTCACGCAGCATGATGGGCGGTCCTGTTCTTGGTTGGGTCGGGCGGTGAAGAAGGGCCGCGTGGATCACACGCGGCCCGCGGGGTCAGAGGCCTTGCTTGAGGCTGGCCTCGATGAAGGGGTCGAGGTCGCCGTCCAGCACCTTCTGGGTGTTGGAGATCTCCACGTTGGTGCGCAGGTCCTTGATGCGGCTCTGGTCCAGCACGTAGGAACGGATCTGGTGGCCCCAGCCCACGTCGGTCTTGGTGTCCTCCAGCTTCTGCTGCTCCTCCATGCGCTTCTTCATCTCGAAGTCGTACAGGCGCGAGCGCAGGCGCCGCCAGGCGACGTCGCGGTTGCTGTGCTGGCTGCGGCTGTCCTGGCACTGCACGACGATGCCGGTGGGGATGTGCGTCAGGCGCACCGCCGAATCGGTCTTGTTGATGTGCTGGCCGCCCGCGCCCGAGGCGCGGTAGGTGTCGGTGCGCACATCGGCCGGGTTGATGTCGATCTCGATCGAGTCGTCGATCTCCGGGTAGACGAACAGCGAGGCGAACGAGGTGTGGCGGCCGCCCGCGGAATCGAACGGGCTCTTGCGCACCAGGCGGTGCACGCCGCTTTCCGAGCGCAGGTGGCCGAAGGCGTAGTCGCCCTCGACCTTGATGGTGGCGCTCTTGATGCCCGCCACGTCGCCCGGCGTCTCGTCTTCCAGCGTGGCCTTGAAGCCCTTGCGTTCGCAGTACTTCAGGTACTGGCGCAGCAGCATGCCGGCCCAGTCGCAGGCCTCGGTGCCGCCGGCGCCGGCCTGGATGTCGATGAAGCAGTTGCTCGGGTCGGCCGGGTTGCTGAACATGCGGCGGAATTCGAGCTTCTCCACCACCTCGCGCAGCTTCTGGGCGTCGGCCTCGATGGCCAGCATGCCGGGCTCGTCGCCCTCTTCCTTGCTCATCTCGAACAGCTCGCTGTTGTCCGAGAGGTTGCTCTGCAGGTGGTCGATGGTCTCCACGACCTCGTCGAGCTGCTTCTTTTCCTTGCCGAGTTCCTGGGCCCGCTTGGGGTCGTTCCAGACGTCGGGGTTCTCGAGGGTCGCGTTGACTTCCCTCAGGCGAAGGACCTTGCGGTCGTAGTCAAAGATACCCCCTTAGCGCCTGGGTGCGCTCGGAGAGGTCGGCCAGCAGGCTGCCGATGGCGTTGATGCGTTCGATGTCCATGGCGGACTCCGGTGTTCTGTGCGAAGCCGTCGATTTTCGCTCATTGGCCGACGGCCGTACGCCCCGGGTGCTTGCCGATGGCGCGTGGCGCGCGGCCCGGCACAATGCGTGCCCACCGTGGATGCCTTGCCGCCCGTCCGTCCCGCCCCCCCTGCGGCTGCCTCCGCCAGGGCGCCCCGGCCGTGGCTGGGGTGGCTGGCCGGCGCCGCCGCGCTGCGCATCCAGCTGGCGCTGGGCCGGCACGCGCCGGCCCTCGCGCATGCGCAGCGCCTCGTGGCCCGGCGCCCCGGCTCGCTCTGGGCGCAGGCCACCTGCGCCCACCTGCTGGCCCTGGCCGGGCGGCACGACGAGGCCCTGGCGCATGCCCGGGCGGCGGTCGCCGCCGCTGCGTCGCCCGCGGTGCGCCCCGCGGCACGTGCCACCGCCTGGTTCAACCTCGGCTACCTGCTCGACCAGGCGGGCGACGTGGCCGCCTCGGCGGAGGCCTTCCGCCAGGCCCTGCGGGCGCAGCCCCGGCTCGACCGCGCCTGGTACGGCCTGGGGCTGGCCGGGCTGAAGGCCGGTCGGCTCGACGAGGCCGAGCATGCCTTGCGCCAGTGCACCCGGCTGCAGCCCATGGCGCCGCATCCCTGGTACCAGCTGGCTCGCCTGCTGGCCGAGCGCGGCCAGACCGAGGAGGCCGGCCGCGTGATCGCCCGGCTGCGGCGCGTCGAGCCCCGGGCGGCGGCCCAGGCGGCGCGCGAGACCGGCCTGGAGCCGGCGCCGTGACGGCACCGGGCGAGGGCCTGGCCGAGCGCCGCCGGCGCCACTGGCGCGTCACGCGTGCCGTGACCGCGCTGCTGCTGGTGCTGTGGGCGGTGGTCACCTTCGGCGTGGCCTACGAGGCGCGGGCGCTCGACTTCCCGTTCTTCGGCTGGCCGTTCAGCTTCTGGGTGGCGGCGCAGGGCGCGCTGCTGGTGTACCTGGCCCTGGTGGGCGGCTACGCCTGGATCATGCGCCGGGTGGACGAAGCCCACGACCTCGACGAACTCGACTGAGACAGGCCGCCCGCGATGCCCCGACGCCCCCCCGGCAGCACGCGCCTGGCCAGCATGGCCTTCCGCAGCCACCTGCACGGCATCTACGCGCTGTACACGCTGTGCTTCGTGCTGTTCCTGGCCTCGGCCACCCTGGCCGAGCACTATGGCCTGCCGCGCAAGTGGATCGGCTTCGTGTTCCTGGCCGCGCCGGTGGTGATCTACGCGTTCATCGGCATCATCAGCCGCACGACCGAGGCGGCCGAGTACTACGTGGCCGGCCGCCGCGTGCCGGCCATGTACAACGGCATGGCCACCGGGGCCGACTGGATGAGCGCCGCGTCCTTCCTGGGCATGGCCGGCACCCTGTACCTCGCGGGCTACGACGGCCTGGCCTTCGTCATGGGCTGGAGCGGCGGCTACGTGCTGGTGGCGCTGCTGCTGGCGCCCTACCTGCGCAAGTTCGGCCAGTACACCATTCCCGATTTCCTGGGGGCCCGCTACGAGGGCAACCTGGTGCGCCAGATCGGCGTGGCCGCCACGCTGCTGGTGTCGTTCATCTACGTGGTGGCGCAGATCTACGGCGTGGGGCTCATCACCACGCGCCTGACCGGCATCGCGTCCTTCGAGATCGGCGTGTTCCTGGGCCTGGGCGGCATCCTGGTGTGCTCGTTCCTGGGCGGCATGCGCGCGGTCACGTGGACGCAGGTGGCGCAGTACATCGTGCTCGTGGTGGCCTACCTGGTGCCGGTGGTGTGGCTGTCGGTCAAGCAGACCGGCCACCCGGTGCCGCAGGCGGTGTACGGCCAGCAGCTGCAGAAGGTGACCGAGGCCGAGGCGCGCTTCCTCACCGACCCGAAGGAGCAGGAGGTGATCGCCGCCTTCCAGCAGCGGGCCGACGAGCTCAGCCGCAAGCTGCAGGACGTGCCGCGTGCGCTGGCGGCCGAGCAGCAGGCGATGGAGGACCGCATCGCGTCGCTCAAGGCGATGAACGCCCCGCAGCGGCAGATCCAGGCAGCCGAACGTGCCCTGACCACCTTGCAGCGCGATCCCGCCGCCATGGCCGAGGGCTGGGCGCGCGAGCGCGACGAGCTGCTGTCGCGCGCACGGCCGCTGGGCGGCATGCCTGCCCATGCCCGGCCCTTCGCGGGCGACCCCGGCGGCACGCCCGCCGAGCAGCAGGCCTACGAGGCCTCGCGGCGCAACTTCCTCGCGCTGGTGTTCTGCCTCATGCTCGGCACCGCGGCGCTGCCGCATGTGCTGACGCGCTACTACACCACGCCCTCGGTGCGCGAGGCGCGCGAGTCGGCCACCTGGACGCTGCTGTTCATCAGCGCGCTGTACCTCACCGCACCCGCGCTGGCGGTGCTGGTGAAGTACGAGGTGTTCAACTCCCTGGTGGGCACGCCGTTCGACCAGCTGCCGGCGTGGATCGCCAACTGGGCCAAGGTGGACCCGTCGCTGATGTCGGTGGTAGACATCAACCACGACGGCATCCTGCAGCTGGGGGAGATCAAGATCGGCGGCGACATCATCGTGCTGGCCACGCCCGAGCTGGCCGGCCTGCCGTACGTGGTGTCGGGCCTGGTGGCGTCGGGCGGCCTGGCCGCGGCCCTGTCCACGGCCGACGGCCTGCTGCTGACCATCGCCAACGCGCTGTCGCACGATTTCTACTACCGCATGGTGGACCCGAACGCCTCCACGGCGAGGCGGGTGATGATCTCCAAGGTGCTGCTGCTCATCGTGGCGCTGGCCGCGGCGCTGGTGGCCGCGCGCCGGCCGGCGGACATCCTGTTCCTGGTCACCGCGGCGTTCTCGCTGGCCGCCTCGGCCTTCTTCCCCGCGCTGGTGCTGGGCATCTTCTGGAAGCGGGCCAACCGCCTCGGCGCGGCGGCCGGCATGCTGGCCGGCCTGGGCGTGAGCAGCTGGTACCTGGCCACCACGCAGCCGTGGCTGCGCTCGGCGCTCGGCCTGCAGGGCGAGCCCACGCTGTGGTGGGACATCGAGCCCATCTCGGCCGGCGTGTTCGGCGTGCCGGTGGGGTTGGCGGTGACGGTGGTGGTCAGCCTGCTCACGGCGCCTCCCGCACCGGCCACGCAGGCCTTCGTCGAGGGCCTGCGTTATCCGCGTCAGCCCGGCTGAGGCGCGTCGAGGAAGGCCTGCAGGCACTCGGCCAGCGCCTGCGGCTGGTCGTGGTGCAGCATGTGGCCGCAGTCGTGCAGCAGCGCGCGCGACAGCGCCGGCACCACCGCCAGGCGCGATTCGAAGTCCTCGCGCGGGTAGCGGTCACCCCACCACTTGGTCACGTCGGTCTCGTTGCCCTCCACCCACAGCACCGGCGCGGTGATGCGCTTCCAGGTCTCGAGCACCTCGTCCTTGCGGTAGAGGACCGGGTTGGTGCGCTTGTGGGCGGGGTCGCCCAGGATGTGCCAGCGGCCGTCCTCGCGCCGCTCGGCCCAGTGCGCGGCCAGCCAGGCGGCATGGGCGGCGTCCAGCCGCGGGTTGTTCTGGCGCAGGCGCTCGGCCACGGCCCCGCTGCTGGCGTAGTCGCGCAGCTGCTGTGCGGTGCGCAGTTCGTCGAGCCATTGGCGCAGGCGCTGCGGCGCATGGTGCGGCCGCGTCTCCGGCAGGCCGAAGCCCTCCAGGTTGACCAGCCGCCGGATGCGCTCCGGTCGCACCCCGGCGTAGCCCATCACCACGTTGCCGCCCATGCTGTGGCCCAGCAGGTCGAGCGGGGCGTCGCCGGACAGGCCCAGCTCATCGTGGTGCAGCAGGGCGTCCAGGTCGCCGAGGTAGTCGGCGAACCAGTAGCTGTCCGTCGGCGGCACGCGCGTGCCGCCGAAGCCGCGCCAGTCGGCCGCCACGATGTAGCGCGCCGCGCCCTCGCGCTCGGCCAGCGCGTCCACCACGAACTGGAAGGACGCGCCCACGTCCATCCAGCCGTGCACCATGAACAGGGCAGGGCGCTCGGGCGTCACGAGCGACGCGTCGCCCCAGCAGATCACGTGGTAGTCCAGCCCACGCACGGGCACGAAACGGTCGACGCCCGGGCGGCGGGGCAGGTAGCCGGGCAGGCCGGCAGGGGGGGCAGGGTCTGGGGCGCTCATCCGGCCGACTGTAGGGCCGGGGCACCGACCGGTGCTGGCACTGAGGTGACAGACGGCGGCGCGGCGGCACGGCAGGACAATGCCGTGCATGAGCGATACCCCCACCCCATCGACCCCGTCCCGGCCCTTCGTGCTGCGTGCCGCGCAGCCGCGCGACGTGCCGGCCATCGTCGGCCTCATCGGCGAGCTGGCCGAGTTCGAGCAGCTCACGCACCTGCTGGAGGTGACGCCCGACAAGCTCATGCCGCACCTGTTCGGCCCGCGCCCGGTGGCCGAGTGCTGGGTGGCCGAGCTGCCCGAGCCGGCCGGCCACGTGGCGGCATTCGCGCTGGCCTTCACCAACTTCTCCACCTTCCTCGCGCGGCCCGGCCTGTACCTGGAGGACCTGTACGTGCAGCCGGCGTACCGCGGCCTGGGCCTGGGCCAGGCGCTGCTGCGCCACCTGGCAGCGGTGGCGGTGCAGCGCGGCTGCGGCCGCTTCGAATGGAGCGTGCTGGACTGGAACACGCAGGCCATCCGCTTCTACGAGAAGATGGGCGCCACGGTGATGCCCGACTGGCGCATCTGCCGGCTCAGCGGCGAGGCCCTGCAGCGGCTCGGCGAGACGCGCTAGGAGCGCAGCCGCCTGCCGCCGGGTCAGCCGAGCCTGGCCAGGCGCTCGCGTGCGTCTTCCAGGTGCTTGGGGTGGCCGCGGCCGGCGGACACGAAACGCTGCAGCAGGGCACGCGCCTTGGCGGTGTCGCCCAGGCCGAGCCAGGCGAGGGCCTCGCGGTAGTCCAGCGGCAGGCCGGCCTGCCCGCGCAGGCCGCGCGCCTGGGCGTACAGGCGCAGCGCGTCCTGCAGCGCGCCGGCCTCCTGCTTCACGCGCGCCAGGCCGTAGACGGCCAGCGCGCGTCCGGGATCGGCCTGCGCCAGCCGCTCGAACAGCGTCCGTGCCGGCTCCACCTGCTGGTTCTGCAGCCGCGCGGCGCCCATGCCGCCCAGCTGCTGGTAGGCGGCGTTGCGCACGGCCGGCTGCGCCGCGGCAAGCAGGGGCCACAGCAGCCGCTCCGCCTCGTCGAACCGTTCCTGGCTGAGGGCCACCATGGCCTGCAGGCAACGGCCCTGCTCCGCGTCGCGCGCCTCGGTCTGGCGCACCAGCTCGCGCGCCTTGTCCACGCCGCCCCCCGCGATCGCCGGCGCGGCCAGGTAGTACTGCAGCAGGCCCACCCGGTGGTTGAAGTTGTCCGGCGCCAGCGCCACGCCCTGCTCGAAGCCGGTGCGGATGCGGCCGGCCATCGTCATGGCCTTGAGCATGCCGGCGCGCAGCGCCTGCACGCCCATCACCAGCCCCAGCATGTGGTGGCACTCGCCCGCCTGGGGGTGGCGCTGCAGGCAGGCCTCCACCAGCGGCAGGGCGGCGTCCACGTCGGCCGGCTGGGCGTGGGCCAGCAGCGCGTAGCCCAGCGCCGCGGTGGCCTGCGGATCGGCCGGCTCGGCCTTCAGGCGCTGGCGTGCCGCGGCCTCCAGCTCGGCATGGCGGTCCTGCTCCAGCAGGGTGTTCCAGGCCGGGTCACGCAGCGCCTGCGCGTGCAGGGCGGGCGCGGTCAGCAGGGCGGACAGGCCGATGGCGGCGAGCAGTTGGCGAGGGGTCATGGGCGGGCAGGGCGAGCGCGGGAGAGGAAGGATGGGGGCCAGGGGGGCGACGGGGGTTCGGGTCGCCCCGGCTGACGCGGCGGCGGCGCGCCGCCTACCCTCCTGGCATGAACGACATGATGCATCGCCTGCGCCCGCCGCAGGCGGACGAGGACCGGCATGCCGCCTGGCACGGCGGCTTCCGCTGGCGGGTGCCGGCGCGCTTCAACATCGCCGAAGTGTGCGGCGCCCGGTGGGCCCGCGACCACCCCCAGGCCGTGGCGATCCGCGAGGAGCGGGCCAACGGCCGGGTGGTGCTCCACCGCTACGGCGCGCTGCAGCAGGCGGCCAACCGGCTGTCGAACGCCCTGCGCCGGCTGGGCGTGCGCAGCGGCGACCGGGTGGCGGTGGTGATGCCCCAGCGCGCCGAGACGGCCGTGGCCCACCTCGCGCTGTACCAGATGGGGGCGGTGGCGATGCCGCTGTCCATGCTGTTCGGGCCCGATGCCCTGGGCTTCCGCCTGGTCGACAGCGAGGCCGGCGTGGCCATCGTGGACGAGTCGGCGGTGGCGAACCTGCTGGCGGTGCGCGCCGAGTGCCCGGCCCTGCGCACGGTGGTGGCGGTGGGCGCTGCCCGCGGGCAGGGCGACATCGACTGGGAAGCCGCGCTGGCCCGTGAGGAGGCCACCTTCACCGCCCGGCGCACGCATGCCGACGATCCGGCGGTGCTCATCTATACCAGCGGCACCACGGGCCCGCCCAAGGGGGCGCTCATCCCGCACCGTGCGCTGATCGGCAACCTGCCGGGCTTCGTGTGCAGCCAGAACCTGCTGCGCGGCGCGCCCGGCCGGCCGCCGCGCCGCGCGCTGGGGCCCGGCGGCCTGCCCGCCGACGCGGTGTTCTGGAGCCCGGCCGACTGGGCCTGGACCGGCGGCCTGATGGACGCCCTGCTGCCGTCCCTGTACTTCGGCATGCCCATCGTGGCGGCGCATGGCCGCTTCGCGCCGGAGCGCGCCTTCGAGCTGATGCAGCGGCACCGCGTGACGAACAGCTTCCTGTTTCCCACCGCGCTCAAGGCCATGATGAAGGCGGTGCCGCAGCCACGGGCGCGCTACCCGCGCCTGAAGCTGCGCGCGGTGATGAGCGCCGGCGAGGCCGTGGGCGACGCCGTGTTCGCCTGGTGCCGCGACGAGCTGGGGCTGGTGGTCAACGAGATGTTCGGCCAGACCGAGATCAACTACATCGTGGGCAACTGCAGCCAGACGGAGGGCAGCGACGGCCACCCGTGCCCCGGCTGGCCGGCCCGCCCGGGCAGCATGGGCCGGCCCTACCCGGGCCACCGCGTGGCGGTGATCGACGACGAGGGACGCGAGTGCCCCCCTGGCGTGCCCGGCGACGTGGCGGTGCACCGGCGCGATGCGCACGGCCATCCCGACCCCATCTTCTTCCTCGGCTACTGGAAGCGCGAGGACGCGACCCGCGCGAAGTTCACCGGCGACCCCGCCGACAGCTGGTGCCGCACTGGCGACACGGCCGTCATGGACGAGCAGGGCTACCTCTGGTACCAGGGCCGCAGCGACGACGTGTTCAAGGCGGCGGGCTACCGCATCGGCCCGAGCGAGGTGGAGAACTGCCTGGTCAAGCACCCGGCCGTGGCGAACGCCGCGGTGGTGCCCAAGCCCGACGCCGAGCGCGGTGCCCTGGTGAAGGCCTACGTGGTGCTGGCCCCGGGGCATGCCGCCAGCGACGCCCTGGTGGCGCAGTTGCAGGCCCATGTGCGCGGCCAGCTGGCGCCCTACGAGTACCCGAAGGAGATCGAGTTCATCGACGCCCTGCCCATGACGACCACCGGCAAGGTGCAGCGCCGCGTGCTGCGCCTGCAGGAGGAGGAGCGGGCGCGCGCGGCCGCCGCGGCCGGCTGACGGGCGGACCGCGGGCCGGACGACGGGCCGGACGAGGACGCAGGCGAGGCGGCCGTTCATTTGCTGCAGTTCCCGGTGGCGACCTTGGCGGCCAGCAGTGGCAGGCCCAGCAGTCCCCCCGGCACCGCGTCCTTCATGCAGTCGCCCTTGGTGGAAGCGGCCACCCCCTGGGCCATCGCCGTGTCGGTGCGCGCGGGGGCCATGCCGGTGGCGTCGGCGGCGCGTTCGTGCAGCAGCGGCTGGCGGCCGGCCAGGCGGATGGCGGCGCGCGTGGCCTCGCTGTCCATCAGCCGCTCGGTGGGGGGCTGCGAGGCGGCGGACGCCGGAGGCGCCGCGGCCACGGCAGCCAGCGGGGGAGCCGGCGCCGGCAACGGCACCACCCACTGCGCCGCCGGTGGACGGGGCGCAGGCGGCGGGGCGGGTGGCGTGGGGGGTGGCATGGCGAGGCGCGGGCGCTCGGCGGCCGGGCCGGTGACGTCCACCACGGCGGGCCGGGGAACGGCCTGGGGCTGCACCCAGAGCAGGACGGCGGGGCGATCGTGCGTCACCCACACGCTGCGCCAGCGCATGGCCTGCCACAAGCCCGCCACCAGCAGCACGTGCAGCAGCAGCACCACGCCCAGGGTGCGGCGGCCGGCGCGGGGCCGCCAGCCGGTGTCAGCCGGCGGCATCGTCCGGCCCCGGGTCCGTCTCGTCGCCCGGCTGCCATTCCAGCAGGTCGCCCGGCTGGCAGGCCAGCACCGCACAGATGCGCGCCAGCGTGTCGAAGCGCACCCCGCGCACCTTGCCGGACTTGAGCAGCGAGATGTTCGCCTCGGTGATGCCCACGCGTTCGGCCAGCTCGCGCGAGCGCATCTTGCGCCGGGCCAGCATCACGTCCAGGTGCACGACGATCGGCATCAGACGAAGCCTTCGTTCTCTTCGGCCGCGCGCGCCGCCTCGCGCATCACCCGGGCGATCGCCACGAACACGAGGGCCACCAGCACCAGCGCATAGTCGTTGGAGCTGACCGTGACCATCAGCTGGCGCTGGCCGGGCGGGTTGTCCCAGGACACCGCGACCGACCCCAGCGCACGCGCCAGCGGCTGCACCAGGCCCAGCACCACCAAGCCGCCCGCGAAGCGGCGCAGGCAGCGCAGGGCACGCTCGCTGAACACGGCGCCGTGCCGGTACTCGCCGAACAGGCCCCACAGCTGCCACAGCAGCGCGAGCGCCACCGCCACCGGCAGTACCGAGACGGCGGCCATGCGGGCCTGCACGGCCGGCGTGATGCCGCCCTGGGCCAGGCGCACCAGCGCCGGGTCGATGGCCGCGTCCCCCACCAAGGGCGCCAGCCAGCCGGGCGCGAACGCCTGCAGCAGCGGCACGGCCAGCAGCACCGGCGCACCCAGCAGCACCAGGGCCCGCACGCCCAGGGCCAGCCGGCGCAGCCGGGCGGCCAGCGCGTCGCGTGGAGGGCGGGGGAAGGTGTCCGGATCGTTCGCCATGGCTTATCGTAAAACGATAAAAACTATCCGTCAAACAGCATCGGCCAGCGCCATGGTCCATGTCCGCGGCACACTGCGGCCCATGGCGAAGAAAGAACGGCATGTCAGCGAGACGCCCGCCACCCAGTGGCTCAAGGCGCAGGGCATCGCGTATACGGAGCATGTGTACGACTACGTGGACCACGGGGGCACCGCGGAGTCCTCGCGGCAGCTCGGCCGGCCCGAGCACGAGGTGGTCAAGACCCTGGTGATGCAGGACGAGCGGGGCGAGCCCCTCATCGTGCTGATGCACGGTGACCGCCAGGTGAGCACCAAGAACCTGGCCCGGGCCATCGGCGCGAAGAGCGTGGAGCCGTGCAAGCCCGAGGTGGCGCAGCGCCACAGCGGCTACCTGGTGGGCGGCACCTCGCCGTTCGGCACGCGCAAGGCCATGCCGGTGTACGTGGAGGACACGGTGCTGGCGCTGCCGGCCATCCTCATCAACGGCGGCCGGCGCGGGTTCCTGGTGGGCATCGCGCCGGCGGTGCTGACCGACGCGCTCGGCGCGCGCCCGGTGCACTGCGCGCTCGGCTGAGCGGCCCGCGCGCTCAGCGGCCGAGGTCGCCGGCGATCGTGGTGGCCGCGTGCGACATGACCGCGTCGATCTGCCGCAGCACCTCGTCGAAGGCGAGCGGCTTGGTGACGTAGGCCCGTGCCCCGGCCGCGATGGCGGCGTTCACCGTCTCGTCCATCGCGTCGGCCGACACCATGACCACCGGCAGGCGGCACAGGGCCGGGTCCTGCGACAGGGCATGCAGCAGGTCCAGGCCGCGGCCGTCGGGCAGCTGCATGTCCAGCAGCAGCAGGTCCGGCGGCGCGTGGCGCAGGCTGGCCATGCCGTCGGCCAGTGTGCCGCAGACCTCCAGCGTCAGGTCGGGACGGCGGCCCACCAGGGCGGCCATCACCAGGGCGTTGACCGCATCGTCCTCGATGTAGAGCAGCCGGCGCGACCGCCCCGCGGCGGCCGCCTCGTCCACCGGCTCGGGCGGCCGTTCGGCGTCCGCCGGGGCCTGCGACAAGGGCAGCGTGACGGTGAACTCGCTGCCCACGCCGGCCGTGCTGCGCACGTTCATCTGGCCTTGCATCAGCGACACCAGGGTGCGCGTGACCACCAGCCCGATGCCCGCGCCCGGCTTGCCCGAGCTTTCGCGGCCGAGCCGGTTGAACGACTGGTACAGGCCCTCCAGCTGCGTGGGCGTCATGCCCAGGCCGGTGTCGCGCACGCTAATGTGCACGGTGCCCGGCTGGCTGCCGCGCCGCGCATGCAGGTGCACGCGTCCGCCGGGGCGGTTGTACTTGACCGCGTTGCTCAGCAGGTTCACCAGCACCTGCTCCACGCGCACCGCGTCCGCATGGATCCAGCGGGCGTCCTCGGCGATCTCCAGGGTGCAGCGCACCTGGTCACGGTCGGCGTCGGCCGCCACGAAGGCGAGCGCGTCGCGCGCCAGCGGCGCCAGGTCCACCGGGCCCAGCGTCAGCCGCAGGCGGCCGGACTCGATGCGCGACAGGTCCAGCACGTCGCTGATCATGCCCGTCAGGTGCCATCCCGCGCGCTCAATGAGGGCCACGCCCTCGCGCCGCTTCGCATCGCCCCGGATCACCGGGTCCTGCGAGAGCGACTGGGCGAAACCGACGATGGCGTTGAGCGGCGTGCGCAGCTCGTGGCTCATGCGGGACAGGAACTCGGTCTTGGCCATGCTGGCCGCCTCGGCCGCCGCCCGCGCCTGCTCGGCTGCCCGGGTGCGCAGGGTGTCGGAGATGTCGGAGAGCACGACGATCCACACCACGTCGCGCGCGCCGCTCACGGGCGTGAGCTGCGCCTGGGCCTCCACCGGGGCGCCGCGGCCCGCGGGGCGCAGCGTGAGCCGGTCGGTGCGCGGCTCGCGTCGGCGCAGGCGCGGCGCGATCCAGTCGGCCAGGTCGATGTCGCCCTGTGGCGTGGCCACGCGGGCCAGCCCGGCGAGGGACTCGCGGCCGGACAGGGCCTCCGGCGGGTGGCCCAGCAGCCGGGCCGCCGCCTCGTTGGCGAAACGCGGCGCCATGGCGCCATCGAGCGCCAGCAGGCCGTCGCGCAGCGACCCGAGGATGGCCGAGCGCTCGTGCAGGTTGTCGCGCAGCTGTTGCTCGGCCGCCTCGCGCCGCCGTGTCTCCACGGCCCGCGCATCGAGGAAGCGGTTGATGGCCAGGGCCACGGTTGCCACCTCGTCGGTGCTGGCGTCCTGGCCGGGCGCCACGGCGCGCACGGGCAGCCGGGCGCCGGGGTCGTCACTGTGCAGGGCGCGCAGGTCGTGCACCAGCACCAGCAGGCGCCGGATGATGAGGCGGTGGATCACCCACAGCAGGCCGAGCGTGATCGACACCACCTTGAGCAGCTCCCAGGGCAGGCGCTGCACGGCATTGCGTTCGATCTGGGTGTCCACGGCGGCGAAGGACTCGCTGATGCGCAGGGTGCCGATGGGCACGGTGCGCATCTCCACCCGCAGGGGCCGGTCCTGGGTGGCCGGCGCGCGGGCGCGGTCGAAGCCCGGGCGCCAGATGTCCACCAGCGACTTGCCGTCGTCGGCCAGCACCTCCACCCGCACGATGGCGCCGTCGCGCACCAGGTTGCGGGCCAGCAGCTCCAGCGTCGGCTGGTCGTAGTTCCACAGGGCCAGGGCGATGGGCGGCGTGCTCAGGGCCAGCGCCGCCTCCGCCTGCGCCCGCGCGGCGTTGCGCAGCTCGCCGCGTTCGCGCCAGAGCTCCATGCCGCCCACCAGCACCATGACACCGACGGCAAAGGCAGCCACCGATGCCAACATGCGCGTGACCAGCGAGGAGTTGATGCGCAGCAAGCGAAGAATGTCCAGAGGCGAAGGGAAGGGCGTGTCGCCGGGGGTGCCACCCGCCAGGACCGGCCTGCACCCGCGGCGGTGAGGCAGTCGATCAGCATACCGAAGGCATGGGCAGGCGCCAACCGCCCGATGCGCCTGCCCGGCGCCTTACACTGCCGGGCCCGGCGCGGTTGCCGGCGGTCGAGTCCGGCATGTCTGTCATCACTTCCCTGGGCGCCGTGGGCGTCGCGTACCTCGTCGGGTCCCTGTCCTTCGCGGTCATCGTGAGCCGCGCGATGGGGCTGTCCGACCCGCGCTCGTATGGCTCCGGCAACCCCGGCGCCACCAATGTGCTGCGTTCGGGCAACAAGGCGGCGGCGCTGCTGACGCTCGTTTTCGATGCGCTCAAGGGCTATGTGCCCGTGGTGGCGGCCCTGTGGCTGGCGCCCCGGTTCGGCTGGGGCGAGCCCACGGTGGGCGCGGTGGGCCTGGCCGCCTTCCTCGGCCACCTGTGGCCCGTGTTCTTCCGGTTCCAGGGCGGCAAGGGCGTGGCCACCGCCGCCGGCGTGCTGCTGGCGCTGAACCCGTGGCTCGGGCTCGCCACGCTGGCCAGCTGGGCCCTGGTGGCCGGCTTCACGCGCTACTCCTCCTTGGCGGCCATCGTCGCGGCGGCGTTCGCCCCATTCTTCCAGATGCTGGGCTGGGGCGCCACGCCGGTGCTGCTGCCGATCACGGTGATGAGCCTGCTGCTGGTGTGGCGGCACGAGGGCAACATCCGCAAGCTGCTGGCGGGCACCGAGTCCCGCATCGGCCAGAAGGCGGCGCCGACGGCGCCCCCCCACGGCCACACCGCTGGCCATGGCGGCGGCCACCCGCATTCCCACTCCAAGCGCAAGCATTGAACCTTCCATGAGCAGCATCCAACGCTTCGACGTCGGTCCCCGCATGTCCGAGATGGCCGTGCACCAGGGCGTGGTCTACCTCGCCGGCCAGATCGCCGAGGACGGCACGCAGGACATCGCCGGCCAGACCCGGCAGGTACTGGGCGCCATCGACGCACTGCTGGCGCGCGCCGGCAGCGACAAGTCGAAGATCCTGCGCGCGCAGATCTACCTGGCCGACCTGGCCGAGTTCGACGCCATGAACGCCGTGTGGGAGGCCTGGGTGGTGCCCGGCCACACGCCGCCGCGCGCCACGGTCCAGGCGCGGCTGGCCAAGCCGGAATGGAAGATCGAGATCGTCGTGACCGCCGCGGTGGCCTGAACCCGGGCGTTCACAGGCCAAGGGCGGCGGCGTCGCCGCGGCCCTGGCGCACCAGCACCGGCTCGTCGCCCTGGCTGAGGTCGATCACGGTGGTGGGTTGCATGGGGCAGGCGCCCGCGTCCACCACCGCCTGCAGCTGCTTCTCGAAGCGGTCGCGGATGGCAGCGGCCTCGTTGAGCGGCTCGTCCTCGCCGGGCGGGATCAGCGTGGTGGCCAGCAGCGGCTGGCCGAACTCCGCCAGCAGCGCCTGCAGCACCCGGTGGGCCGGCACCCGCAGCCCGATCGTGCGGCGCGACGGGTGCGACAGCCGGCGCGGCACCTCCTTGGTGGCCTCGAGGATGAAGGTGAAGGGCCCCGGCGTGCCCAGCTTGAGCAGCCGGTACTGGCGGTTGTCCACCCGTGCATAGGTGGCCAGCTCCGAGAGATCGCGGCACAGCAGGGTGAGGTGGTGCTTGTCGTCCACCTGGCGGATGCGGCGCAGGCGCTCGGCGGCGCCCTTGTCGTCCAGGTGGCAGGCCAGGGCGTAGCTGGAGTCGGTGGGCACCGCCACGATGCCGCCACCGTGCAGGATCTGCGCGGCCTGCTTCAGCAGCCGCGGCTGGGGGTTGTCCGGGTGGACCTCGAAGTGCTGGGACATGACGGCGTATTGTCGCGCGCGGGGCTGTCAGCGCCGACGGCCCCTCCGGCGTTGTGTCGGATCACTCGTCCCAAGACCTGAGGAGGTTCCCATGTCCACGATTCTTGCCGCCTGGCGACATTCCACCCGTCGATCGGGCACCGCGACGGTGGCCGCCGCCCTGCTGGTCGTTGGCGCGTCGGTGGTCGGGTGTGCCACTCCACCGTCCGGCACGCCACAGGTCGACGGTCGCCTCGCGGCAGGCTGGGAGGCCAGTGCGCGGCCACTCTTCCTTCGTGGCCCCGGCCCGTCCGCTGGCACCACCGCCTGGCTCGTGCCCGCCACCTTGCCTGCGGGCACGTATGAGGTCATCAGCCGGCGTGGCGGCAACGTGAAGGTGGTCGACGGCCACCGATTCACCGTGGACAACCGGCCCTACAAGGACCTCGTGCTGATCTTGTCGACCGGCGACACGGGCGTCGAAGCCGTGGATTCTCGCTTCGTCAGCGCGACAGCGGCGCGCTGACGCCGGAGCCGGGCGCCTGCGGCGCGATCAGCATCACGTCCGCCTTGCCGCCCACGCACCCCGTGGTCTGTCCCGGTGCGCAGCGGGGCGGCGGCGGCGGCGAGGGCGGCAGCTTGCGCCGCTCGGAGCCGGAGTCGTGCACGAGCAGCAGCCAGACGGCGACCACCACCGCCGCGGTGGCGGCGATGATCAGCAGGCGCTGCCGGCGCGTGGTGGGGCGGAAGTCGTTGGACATGGGGGCGCGATTGTCGTCGCTTCGGCTGCGGGGCAGGTGCCGTCAGTCGGCGATGGTGTCCACGATGACCGGTGGCGGCCTGGCCGGCCCGCTGCGCACGTTGAGCCAGGCGCCCGCGGCACCGCAGGCGGCGATGACGCCCATGCCGACGAAGGCCCAGCCGTCCGGCACCTGGCGGAAGATGAACCAGCCCAGCACGGTGGCCACCGCGATCTGCACGTAGACAAACGGCATGAGCGTCGCCGTGGGCGCCATGCCCAGCGCCAGGATGAGCAGCAGGTGGCCCACCGTGCCCAGGGCGCCGATGGCCAGCATCAGGCCGATGCCCCAGGCCGGCGTCGCCTGCAGCGTGGCCCACACGGGTACCGGGCTGGCCCACAGCACCGGCGTGAGCAGCAGCGTGCCGGTCAGGCCGGTGTAGAAGTGGGTGGTGTAGGGACTCTCGCTGCCGGCCAGGCGCCGGGTGAGCACCTGGAAGCTGGCATAGGTGAAGGCGCCGGCCAGCGGGAACAGCACCGCCCAGCCGAAGACGCCGGAGCCCGGCCGGATGACGATGAGCGCCCCGGCGAAGCCGCCCGCCACCAGCGCCCAGCGCAGCGCGCTCACCCGCTCGTGCAGCCACCACCCGGCCAGCACGATGACCAGCAGCGGCGTCAGCATGTTGATGGCCGTGAACTCCGGCACCGGCATGTGCTGCACGCCGTAGAAGCTCATCGCGCTGGTGGCCGCCAGCAGCAGGCCGCGCACCACCTGGAAGCGGGGCTGGCCCGTCACGAAGGCGGCGCGCCCGCCGCGCGCGGCCAGCCAGGCCCCCATGGTCACCGCCTGGAACACGTAGCGCGCCCAGAAGAACAGCAGCACCGGCATGAAGCCGCCCAGGTAGCGGCTGGTGGAGTCCATGGTGGCGAAGCAGCTGACCGCCAGCACCACCAGGCCGATGCCCAGCAGCGGACGTTGCCGGGGCAGCCCCGCGGCGGCGTTCATCCGGCGAGCGCGCCGGCGGCCGCCGCCGCTGCGGCCCGCGGCAGCCGGCCCGGCTCGCCGGGGCGCGGCGGCCGGTGGCCGGCCAGCGTGTCCGCCCACAGCGACCACACCGGCGTGACGCGCGCGGGCAGGTCCGGCAGCGCGCCCAGCGGCACCCGGCTTTCGCCCGGCGCATGGAAGTCGCTGCCGCGCGAGGCGAGCAGGCCGAACTCGGCCGCCATGTCCGCGTAGCGCTGGACTTCGTCAGGGAAATGGCTGCCGCAGGTCACCTCGACCGCGCGGCCGCCATGGGCCTGGAACTCGCTGAACAGCGCGTACTCCACGGTGGGGCTCAGGCGGTAGCGCGCCGGGTGGGCAATGGCAGCCACGCCGCCCGCGCCGTGGATCCAGCGCAACGCATCCCCCAGGCGCGCCCAGTCGTGCGGCACGTAACCCGGCTTGCCTTCCTTGAGGTAGCGGCCGAACACCTCGCCCACGCTGGCACAGTGGCCGCTGTCCACCAGGAAGCGGGCGAAATGGGTGCGCGAGACGAGCTCCGGGTTGGGCGCCAGCGCGCAGGCCGCCTCGTAGGCACCGGGGATGCCGGCCGCCGCCAGGCTCTCGCCCATGCGGCGGGCGCGCTCGGTGCGACCGGCACGCAGCCGGGCCAGGCCCTGCACCAGCTCGGGGTGCCCGGGGTCGAAGCCGAAGCCGAGGATGTGCACCGTCTCGCCGGCAAAACTCACCGAGATCTCGACGCCGGACACGTAGGCCAGGCCCAGGGCCTCGGCTGCCGCGCGGGCAGCGGCCTGGCCGGCCAGCTCGTCGTGGTCGGTGAGCGACCACAGGGCGACGCCGGCCTCGCGGGCGCGGCGCGCCAGCTCGGCCGGCTCCAGGCTGCCATCCGACGCGGTCGAGTGGCTGTGGAGATCGGCGTTCAGCAGGTGCACCGGCGGATTGTAGGAAGCGCACCCGCGACGCGCTGGTGCAGGGGATTGCGGCTCAGCCGCCCCGGGCGGCGTGGATGCGGCTTCCCTCGGTCTGCTGGAAGCGCTCCACGATGTCCATGCGCTGCGGTCCGCGCCAGTCGGGGTGGGCCAGGTCGATCACGCGGCAGGGCCAGGGCGGCTCGATGAGGCCCAGCAGCTCGTTCCAGTCGTGGAAGGGGCCGGGCTGGTCCAGGGAGGTGGACCGCTCGATGACGAGCAGGTGCAGCACCCAGCCGCGGGCGCGCGTATCGGTCTTGGCGACGAGCCAGGCGCGGCCGATGGCGCGCTCCTGCTTCAGCCGCTCGAGCAGCGGCCGCAGGCTGCGGCCGCCGAGGCGCGGCGCGGCCAGCGTCTGGGGGCCGGAGAAATCGGTGAGCACGCCGAGGGCGCGCTGCGACTCGCGTTCGAGCTCGCCGATGCGCAGCCGCACGGCGCGCAGGGCCTCGATGCCCTCGCGCTGCACCAGGGCCCGCTCCAGGCGGCGCGCCGCCGGCAGCGCCCAGGCGGGGTCGCTGCTGCCGGCCTCGGACATGGGCTCGTCGGACACCTCGCGCAGCAGTTCCATCGCCTCGTTCGCATCGGGCGGCAGGTCGGGCAGCAGGTGGCGCGAGGGCAGCGGCCCGCGGGCGTCGAGCAGCATGGTGGCCAGCAGCGTGCGCACGCCCGGGTGTCGCGGATGGCGCGCCAGCGCCTCGCGGGCAATCGGCACCGCGGCGGCCGGGCCGCTGACCTGCGCGGCGGTGCGGACCCACAGCAGCAGGTCGTCCACGGCGACCGGCCGGCCGGCATGGGCCTCGGCCAGCTCGGTGAGCAGGCGTTGCTGGTCGCGGTGCCGCCGGTGCAGGGCGGTCCAGGCGGGCGCGGCCTCGCGCTGCCAGTGCGCGTCCACGAGATCGATCCAGCTGTCGAGCTGGCGGCCCAGCAGGGCGTCGGCGGCGCTGCGGCCCTCGCTGGCGCGCTTGGACAGCCGTGCCGCGTCGCCGGTGAGGGCCAGGCGGTCGCGCAGGGGCGCGCGCAGGTCGCCGCGCGGCGGCATGCTCTGCAGCGCGTCATGCAGCCAGGACTTGGCCTGCGGGTGGCGCAGGCTGGCGCCGATGAGCGCGCGCAGCTCGCGCAGCGGCAGCACGTTGGGCAGGTGCGAGTCGCGCGCGGCGGCCCAGCGCTGGGGCCAGAAGACCTCGTCGAGGAAGCGCTGCTGGATGGCCGGCCCCATGAGGGCGGTGGCCAGCGACGGCGCACCGCGCTGCGCCAGCACGAGGCGGTCGGCGATGGTGGCTTCCTCCCGGCCCACCACCACGGCGCGGGCCTCGAAGGCCGGCCAGAAGCGGTGCATGAACGGCCCGATGACGGCGTCCTGCCAGCCGGCGAGCAGGCGGCTGGGCACCCAGGCGGTGGCCAGGGCGGCCCATTCACGGCGGCGCCGCTCCACCCAGGCGGCCGGCTCGCGCCAGCGGCCCAGCCAGCCGGTCTCGCGGCGCAGCGGCACCAGGGCGTGCAGCACCAGCGCCGCCAGCGACTCGCTGGGCAGCGCCATCATCAGCGGCAGGCCGATCACCAGCACCTGCCGGGGCAGCCCCAGCAGGCCCAGGCGCGGCCGTGGCAGCAGGCGCACCTGCAGCGAGGTGTCGAACCGCAGTTCGTCGACGGGCTCGGCGTTCAGGGCGGCACGCGCCTGCTCCACCAGCGCGTGCACCTCCTTGGCCTGGCGGGCGCCCACCACCACCCCCGGCGCCGGCGCGGCCGGCAGGCGCAGGGCGCGCAGCAGCGGCCAGCCGGCGGCGGCCAGCGCGGCGGCGGGCAGCAGCCACCAGCCGCCGCCGGGCCCGAAGACGGCCAACGCCAGGCAGCCGAGCAGGGCGATGCCCAGCACGCACGCGCTGGCGGCCAGTGCCAGCAGGGCCAGCAGCGCGTCACGCGCCGCGGCCCGGGTGAATTCGCGCGGCCGGTCGGCCCACGCGTTGGCGTGCCGCCCGACCTGGCGGCGAAACCATGCGTCATCCCTCATCGCGGACGCATTTCTCCAGATGGATCGAAAGCCGCGATTGTCCTCCTCGGGCACGCCCGCCCACCGTGACGTCCTGCGCGCCGCGGGCCCGCCTGTCGGCGGAGATCGCAACAAAACGCGGGTCCGGTGGCCGGCGCCGGGGGATGTCAGCGCTGGATGCGCTGCAGCCGGCCGCTGTCGGTGAGCAGGTAGATCCAGCCGTCCGGCCCCTGGGCCAGCGCCCGCACGCGGTCGTTCAGCTGGCCGGCGAGCGGCTCGTCGCGCGAGACCTCGCGGTCGCCGTCGAGCACGATGCGCCACAGCGTCTGCCCGGCCAGCGCGCCGGTGAAGGCGTTGCCACGCCAGGCCGGGAAGCGGTCGCCCGTGTAGAACATCAGGGCGCTGGGTGCCGTGGACACGGGCACCCAGTACGACACGGGCTCGACGAAGCGTGGCGCGTGCGTGCCGCCGCCGATGCGGCAGTCGTCGCCCACCGGCGAGCCGTAGGGGCAGCCGTAGCTCACCACCGGCCAGCCGTAGTTGGCGCCGGCCTGCACCCGGTTGAGCTCGTCGCCCCCTTGCGGGCCATGCTCGGTGCTCCAGAGCTGGCCGGTGCCCGGCCGCCAGGCCAGGCCCTGCGGATTGCGGTGGCCGTAGCTCCAGATCTCGGGCCGGGCGTCGGGGCCCAGCCCCGGGTTGCCCGGCGGCACGCTGCCGTCGGTGCGGATGCGGATGATCTTGCCCAGCGTGGTGCGCAGGTCCTGCGCGGGGGTTTCCTTCTGCCGCTCGCCCAGGGCCACGTACAGCAGGCCCTCGGGGCCGAAGGCGAAGCGCGAGCCGTAGTGGCCGCTGCCGCTGACCTTGGGCACCTGGCGGTAGATGACGGTGAGGTTCTCCAGCGCATCGCCCACCAGCCGGGCCCGGGCGACGGCGGTGCCCGACAGGTTGGCCTCGGTGCCGGTGCCGCGCTCGGAGTAGCTGAGGTAGATGCGCCCGTTGCTGGCGAACTCGGGGTCGAGCGCCACGTCCAGCAGGCCGCCCTGGCCGGCCGACACCACCGGCGGCACGCCGCGGATCACGGCCTCGGTGCGCCGGCCGTCGGCCGACAGCCGCAGCAGGCGCCCGCCCTTTTCGGTGACGAGCAGGCGGCCGTCGGGCAGGAAGGCCATGCCCCAGGGGCTGGACAGGCCGTCGTGCAGGGTGACCAGGCGGGGCGCGCCCGCTTCCGCCTGGGCGCCCGTGCCGCTGTCGTCGGTGCCGCCACCGCAGCCACCGGCCAGGCCGGCCAGGGCCACGGTGAGCACGGCGGCCTGCGCGAGGCCGGTCACCCGCAGGCGGCGCATGGCTCGGCCCGGCGGGAGGCTGCGGGAGGAAGTGGCGGTGTCCATGCCGCTCAGGGTGGCACAGGCCGGGTGTCCGGGTCGGCAAGCGGGCGATCCAGCACCTGCCGCAGCACCGCGGCCACCCGCTGCACCAGCGCGGCGATCTGGCCCGCCGGCACGCCGGCGTAGGACAGCACCAGGCCGGGCCGCACGCGGCCCACGCAGTACACCGACATGGGCAGCACCGTGACGCCCAGGGCGCGGCAGCGTGCCGCCACGGCCTGGTCGTCGGTGCCGTCGGGCAGGCCGAGCGCCAGGTGCACGCCCCGCGCGCCGCCCAGCACGCGCAGGCGGCCGGGGTCGGCGAGCAGCGCGGGCACCTCGGCCCACAGCGCCTGCACCAGCGCCTCGCGGCGCGCGCCGAACTCGCGCCGCAGCGCCCGCACGTGGGCGGCGTAGTGGCCATCGGCCATGAAGCGGGCCAGCGCCAGCTGCACCAGCTGGTCGCCGTCGCGGTAGAAATCGGCCGAGGCATCGGCGAAGACCTCGGCCAGCGCCGGCGGCACCACCAGGAAACCCACGCGGATGCCCGGGTACATCGTCTTGCTGAAGCTGCCCAGGTAGAGCACCCGCCCGCCGCCGTCCGCGGTGTCGGCGTCCAGCCCCTGCAGGGCAGGAAAGGGCATGCCGGTGTAGCGGTACTCGCTGTCGTAGTCGTCCTCCACCAGCAAGGTGCCGTGCTGGCGGGCATGCGCCAGCCATTCCAGGCGGCGCGCCAGCGGCATCACGGCGCCGGTGGGGAACTGGTGGGACGGCGTCAGGTACGCCAGGCGCGGTGCCGGGCGGCCGGGCCCGGGGGCGGGCGGCGGCGGCAGGCCGTCGTCGTCCACGTCCAGCGGCTGCAGGGCCAGGCCCAGGTCGGCCAGCGCCTGGCTGGCGCCCCAGTAGCAGGGGTTCTCCACCCAGACCGCGTCGCCGGGGTCGCACAGCAGGCGCCCGATGAGCTCGAGCGACTGCGCGGTGCTGTCGGTGATGATGACCTGGCGCGGCGCGCAGCGCACGCCGCGCGTGCTGCCCACGTGGCGCGCGATGGCCTCGCGCAGGGCCGGCGCGCCGCCGGGCTCGCCCATGCCCAGCAGGGCCGCGTCGGTGCGGCGCAGAGGCTGCGCCATGAGGCGGTTCCACAGCGCGTGCGGGAACAGGCCGGCGTCGAACAGCCCCGGGCAGAAGGGCTGCTGGCTCCAGAAGCGGTGCAGCGGGTGGTCGCGGAAGCGCTGGCCGCGCGCCGACAGCGCGGGAGGCGGTGCCAGCGGCCAGCGCGGTGCCGACGGCGTGGCCCCGGCAGGGACCTGCTCGGGCATGACGCGGCAGGCGTAGGTGCCCGAGCCCTGGCCCGCCACCACGAAGCCCTCCGCGGCGAGCTGCGCGTACACGGCCACCAGCGTGTTGCGCGCCACGCCCAGGCGCGCGGCCAGCGCGCGGGTGGCGGGCAGGCGGCGCCCGGCCGGCACGGTGCCCTGCAGCACCGCCTCGCGCAGGCCCTGGGTGAGCCGCGCGCCCAGCGGCTGGCCGGGCTCGCGCGCCAGCCGGGGCGCGAGCCCCTCCACCAGGGTGTCGAGCAGGTCGGCGGCCGCCAACGGGCGGCCCGACAGAGAAAGTGGCCCATTCATCTACGGCCTTATTGGACCACGGCGCTGGTCCAATCGCCGCCTATCATGCCGGCATGGACCCGATCACCCCCTTGCCGACCGTGACCCCCGACGAGGCCCAGGCGGCGCTGGACGCCCTGGGCGCACGCAGCGTGGAATGCGTGCTGGGCGATTTCACCGCCGTGGCGCGCGGCAAGCGCGTGCACCGCGACGACTTCCTCGCGCTCGGCGGCTGCAAGCTGCCCTCGGTGATCTTCGGCCTGACCACGACCACCGGCGAGCCCAAGGGCGTGATCGGCCCGATGCTGCCCGCCACCTACGACGACATGCGCCTGGTGCCGGACCTGGCCACGCTGCGCCCCCGCCCCGGGCGGGCGGGCGAGGCGACGGTGATCTGCGAGCCCACCGGCCGCTGGCATGCGCCCCACTTCGGCCGCGAGATCGATGCGTCCGAGTTGTCGCCCCGGGCCGCGCTGCGTCGTGTGGTGGCCGCATTCGAGGCGCAGGGCCTGCAGGCCACGGTGGCGCCCGAGCTGGAGCTGTTCCTGCTGCAGCGGCACGAGCACGACGGCCAGGTGCACCTGCAGGCACCGGGCGCGCACCCGGCGGCGCCGGCCCGCGAGCGTGCCTGCGAGGCGTTCTCGCTGGAGCGCGTGAGCCACTTCGAGCCGTTCTTCGACGAGCTGTTCGCGGCCTGCGAGGCGCTGGGCATTCCTGCCTGCGGCCACGCCCACGAATCCGCGTACTCCCAGTACGAGGTGAACTTCCGCCCCGGCGCGCCGCTGGCGCAGGCCGACGCGGTGTTCCGCTTCAAGCGCCTGGCGCGCGAGATCGCCGCCCGGCACGGCTTCCTGGCCAGCTTCGCGCCCAAGCCCTTCCTGAACCAGCCGGGCACCGGCATGCACTGGCACTTCAGCGTGCAGCGCACCGGGGCCGAGCGCGAATGGCCGCACCTGTTCGCCCACGAGGACGGCCGCTCCAGCGACAGCCTGGCCCACTTCATCGCCGGGCTGCAGGCGCACACCCCGGCGGCCATGGCCTTCTTCGCGCCGCACGACATGTCGTACGACCGCATCACGCTGTCCGACGCGTCGCCCTCGCACGCCAGCTGGGCCGAGGAGCTGCGCTCGGTGGCTTTCCGCATCCCCGGCTGCGGCCCGGCCGCCCGCCGGGTGGAGAACCGCCTGCCCGGCGGCGACGCCAACCCCTACCTGACCGTGGCCGCCACGCTGGGCATGGGCCTGGCCGGCCTGGCGGCGGCACAGCCGCCGCACGCCGGCGACGACGAGGCGCACCGCCTGCCGCGCCGCCTGGCCGACGCGCTGGACGCGCTGGATGCCAGCGCGCCGCTGCGCGAGCTGCTCGGTGCGCCCCTGGTGGATGCCTACCTGGGCATCAAGCGCCACGAGACCGCCGAGCGCAACGCCTGCACCGACCCGCGCCACCAGTGGGACCTGGTGCACCTGGTCGAGCTGGCCTGACACCCACGCGCCCCGGTTCCCCCGATTCCTTCGTTTCCCGGACGACAGCCGCCATGTTCAAGAGCAGCCCCCAGCACACCGAGACCTACTACGCCGCCACCTCGCGCGCCTGGCAGACCGAGCGGCCGGCGCTCGCCGAATCGATGCAGGCCGACGTCTGCGTGGTGGGCGCGGGCTTCTTCGGCCTGTACTGCGCGCTGGAGCTGGCGCGCGCCGGCAAGCGCGTGGTGGTGCTGGAGGCCAGCCGGGTGGGCTGGGGCGCGTCGGGCCGCAACGGCGGCCAGATGATCATCGGCTTTCCCTGCGGCATGCAGCGCCTGAAGGGCGTCATGGGCCATGAGCGGGCCAAGGAGATGTTCGACGAGTCGCGCCGCGCGGTGCAGCAGATCCGCGGCCTGATGGACGAGCACGCCATCGACTGCGACCTGGTCGAGGGCCACCTGGAGGTGGCGGTGCTGCCGCGCCGCGTGGCCGACCTCACCGGCTGGATCGAGGAGTGCCAGACCGAGTGGGGTTACGACCGGCTGCGCTTCGTGGACAAGGCGACGCTGCCGCAGTACCTGAACTCCGCGCGCTACCAGGCCGGCATCATCGACCCCGAGGGCGCGCACATCCACCCGCTGAAGTACGTGCTGGGCCTGGCGCGTGCCGTGGAGGCCTCGGGCGCACGCATCTTCGAGCGCACCCGCGTGGAAGGCTACGACGAGCGGCCCGACGGCATCACGGTGCGCCTGGCCGGCGGCATGACGGTGCGCTGCGACCAGCTCGTGCTGGGGGCCAACGCCTACGTGGACCGGGTCGAGCCGCGGCTGGCCTCGCGCATGCTGCCCGTGGGCACCTTCATCGGCGTCACCGAGGTGCTGGGCGAGGCGGTGTGCCGCAGCCTGATCCCCCACAACCACGCCGTGTACGACAACCAGTTCATCCTGGAGTACTTCCGCATGACCGCGGACCACCGCCTGCTGTTCGGCGGCAAGTGCACCTACCTGGGCGGCACGCCCAGCGAGCTGCCGCAGGCGATGAAGACCAACATCCTGCGCGCCTTCCCGGTGCTCAAGGACGTGAAGATGGACTACGCCTGGGGCGGGCACATCGACATCACCATGCGCCGCATGCCCGACTGGGGCCGCCGCGGCGACCGCGTGTTCTGGGCCCAGGGCTTCTGCGGCCACGGCGTGGTGCCCACCCGCGTGGCCGCCACGCTGGTGACCGAGGCCATGCAGGGCCGGCCGGAGCGGCTGGACTGGTTCGGCGGCATCGTCAACCCGCCGTTCCCCGGCGGCGAGCGCCTGGGCGGCCTGATGCAGGCCGTGGGCATGACCTGGTACCGCGTGCGCGACTTCGTCTGACACGACCGGGGCGGGGCGGCCCCCCCTGCCGCGTCACGCCATGTCGCCCGGGACGAAGGGGTTGTCTGCCTCGTACTCAGCCCGGGTCTTGCGGCGGTGGTCGCCCGACAGGCGCACGCAGGCCATCGCGCGGTCCACGTAGATCTCCGAGCGCAGCGGCCAGTCGTGGGCGGCGTCGAACAGGCCGGGCATCAGCTCGTACTCGGCCGGCTCGCCGCCTTCGTCCACGTCGTTGAACCACAGGTGCGTGCCGCATTGGGGGCAGAACGCGCGCTCGGCGAAGCTCGACGAGCGGTAGCGTGCCACCGGCCCGCTCACCGTGACCGCGGCCGCCTCGGCCGAAAAGCACAGGAACAGCCCCCCGGTCCACCGCTGGCACATGCGGCAGTGGCAGGCGCCCACGCGCGTCTCATGCCGGCCGGCGACCGTGATCGTCACGGCGCCACATAGGCAGTGGCCGGTCAGGGCCTCATCGTCGCCGGCAGACGGAGGTGTCGGTGCATCCATGCGCGCGTCCTTTCCACAGACGGTGGGGCCGGGGGCGGCCCGGCATGCGGGGCATTCTGCGCCGCCTGCCATGCCCCCACGCCGTGCGGGCAAGCGGTGCCAAGCCCCTCTTGCGGCCAGGCCCATGCACGACGCGGCGGGTCGTCTCGCCTTTCATGCACCTACATTAGTTGCATGAAACGAGACAGCCGCCTGTCGGGCGTCCTGCATTGCCTGCTGCACATGGCGCAGCAGAAGGGCCCGATGACCTCCGAACGCCTCGCCCGGGCGATGCAGACCCACCCCGTGGTGGTGCGGCGCGTGATGGCCGGGCTGCGCGAGGCGGGGTTCGTCGCCTCTGCCAAGGGCCATGGCGGCGGGTGGGTGATCTCCTGCCCGCTGGACGACATCACCTTGCGCGACATCCATGAGGCCGTCGGCGCGCCCGAGCTGCTCGCCGTGGGTCACCGGGAGGAGTCGCCCGGCTGCCTGGTGGAGCAGGCGGTGAACGCCGCGCTCGGGCAGGCCTACCGCGACGCCGAGGCGCTGCTGCTGCAGCGGCTGGGCGATGTGACGCTCGCGGCGCTGTCGCGTGATGTCCACCAACGGCTGGCCGAGTGCCGCCACCCTCATGAGGTGCATTTCCATGACGATTGACGTGGCCATCGTGGGCGGCAGCTATGCCGGCCTGTCTGCCGCCCTCCCACTTGGCCGCGCCCGCCGGCAGGTCACGGTTTTCGACACCGGCGAGCGTCGCAACCGTGTTGCCGCGCGCTCGCACGGCTTCCTGGCGCAGGATGGGCGGAGCCCGGCCGCCATCGTGGCCGATGCCCGCGCGCAGCTGGCGCGGTACGACACGGTGCAGTGGCGGGAGGGCCGCGTCACGTCGCTGGCCGGTGCCAAGGACGGCTTCGTGCTCACCGTGGACGGCATGCCGCAGGTGGCCCGCCGCGTCATCCTGGCCCTCGGCGTGGCGGATGCGCTGCCGGCCATTCCCGGACTGGCCGAGCGCTGGGGATCGAGCGTGTTCCACTGCCCGTACTGCCATGGCTTCGAGCTGCAGCGAGGCGCCGTGGCGGTCATCGCCACCGGCCCGCTGGCGGTGCACCAGGCACAGCTGCTGACGGAGTGGGGGCAGGTCACCCTGTTTCTCCAGGGCGCGCTGGCGCTGGGCGAGGACGATGCCAGCCGGCTGGCGGGCCTGGGGGTGGCGGTCGAGGCGACGCCGGTCGCCCGCCTCGTGGGCCACGCCGATGTGGTGCTCGCGGACGGCCGGCGCCAGGCCTTCGCCGGCGTGTTCACGGCACCGCGCACCCGGCCGGCGGCGCCGCTGGCCTCGATGCTGGGCTGCGAACATGTGGAGGGACCGACGGGGCCGTACGTGAAGACCGGTGCCACGCAGGAGACCTCTGTGCCGGGCGTGTTTGCCTGTGGCGATGTGGCGCGCCCGGCCGGCAACGTCGCCCTGGCGGCGGGGGAGGGCGCGCTGGCCGGCTCGGCGGCGCACGCCTCGCTGGTGTTCACCGACTGAGGGTGCCCGCCATGCACGACGCGTTGCGCCATTTCGCGGACCCGCAGGCGGTGGCCTCCTACGTGGAGGACACCGCACGCCATGTCCCCGGCCTGGCCGACCTGCACCGCATGGCGGCGCTGCTGCTGGCCGAAGCGGTGCCGCCCGACGGGCAGGTGCTGGTGCTGGGGGCGGGCGGTGGGCTGGAGCTCAAGGCGCAGGCCGGCCTGTGCGCCGGCTGGCGCTTCACCGGTGTGGATCCGTCGCCCGCGATGCTGGACCTCGCCCGCAGGGCCTGTGCCGGCGTGGCCGATCGCATCACCTGGCTCACCGGCACGGTCGACGAGGCGCCGCCGGGCCCGTTCGACGGGGCCACCTGCCTGCTCACGCTGCATTTTCTCGACCGTGCCGGACGGCAGCGGACGCTGGCCGGGCTGCACCGCCGGCTGCGCCCGGGTGCGCGGCTCCTGGTCGCACACCATGCACCGCCGGCTGATGCGCCGGTGGATTGGCTCACGCGTTCGCTGGCATTCCGCACCTTTCCCGCGGTGGACGTCCCGGCAGCCAAGCGCAGCGCGACCACGATGGCCGAGCGCCTGCACCTGCTGACCCCGGAGCAGGAGGAAGCGCTGCTGCGCGAGGCGGGCTTCGTCGACGTGGCGCTGTGCTACGCGGCGCTGTCGTTTCGGGGGTGGGTGGCGACAGTGGCGCACTGAACCCCCGCGGGCCCGCGAGGTGGGCGCGCGCGGGGGATGGCGGCCGCCTTTGCGATGCGTCAATGATCCGTCGGAAGCGCGGGCTTTCCCGGGGCCGCTTGTGTTGACGCAGGGCGCAGACCGGGTCTGCGCGTTGGAATCGGTCTGCGGTCTGGAATGAGTCCAGATCGTCGCCAGGCGGCCCATCAGGCCAGCCTGGCGGGATGCCGAAACCACGCAGTCAGGAGTCACCATGTCCCCCCGCTTCGTCCTTCTCGCCGTGGCCGCCGCCGCGAGCCTGGCCACCATGGGCACCTTGCGCGCGCAGGCGGCCGAGCCGATCCAGCCCATCGTGCCGGCGCAGCAGGTCAACCTCGGCATGGTCGAGCTGGGCAAGAAGCTGTACTTCGATCCGCGCCTGTCCAAGTCGGGCTTCATCAGCTGCAACTCGTGCCACAACCTCTCGATGGGCGGCACCGACAACATCAAGACCTCGATCGGCGACAAGTGGCAGCAGGGCCCGATCAACGCGCCCACGGTGCTGAACTCCAGCCTCAACCTGGCGCAGTTCTGGGACGGCCGTGCGGCCGACCTCAAGGCGCAGGCGGGCGGCCCCATCGCCAACCCCGGCGAGATGGCCTTCACCCACACGCTGGCCATCGGCGTGCTGGAGTCGATCCCGGCCTACCAGCGCGAGTTCAAGCAGGTGTTCGCCAAGGACAAGATCGACATCGACCAGGTGACGCTGGCGATCGCCGAGTTCGAGAAGACCCTCGTCACGCCCAACTCGCGCTTCGACCAGTGGCTGCTGGGCCGCAAGGACGCGCTGACCGCCGACGAGCTGGCGGGCTACAACCTGTTCAAGACCAGCGGCTGCGTGGCCTGCCACAACGGCCCGGCCGTGGGCGGCAACTCCTTCCAGAAGATGGGCGTGGTGGCACCGTACAAGGCCAGCAGCCCGGCCGAGGGCCGCATCGCGGTGACCGGCAAGGACGCCGACCGTTTCAACTTCAAGGTGCCCACCCTGCGCAACGTGGAGCTGACCTACCCGTACTTCCACGACGGCGCGGCGAACACGCTGCCCGAAGCGGTGGACGTGATGGGCAAGCTGCAGCTGGGCAAGACCTTTACCAAGGACGAGAACGGCAAGATCGTGGCCTTCCTCAAGACGCTGACCGGTGACCAGCCCAGCTTCACGCTGCCGGTGCTGCCGCCGTCCAGCGACGCGACGCCCCGTCCCACGCCCTTCAAGTGAGCGCCATGGCCCGCCACGACGCGCCCCACACGCCCGCGGCGGGCGTGCCTGCCGGGATGCAGGCGCGGCTGCGCGCGGCGGGCATCCAGCCCACGCTGCAGCGCCTGGCGGTGGCGGACGTGCTGCTCGCCCGGCCGCAGCACATGACGGCCGACCAGGTGCTGGGGGCCGCGCAGCATCTGCTGCCCGGCATCTCGCGCGCCACCGTGTACGCCGTGCTGCAGCTGTTCACCGAGCGCGGGCTGCTGCGTGAGCTGCCCGTCACCGGCGCGGCCACGATCTACGACTCCAACACCGGCCCGCACCACCACCTGGTGGACGTGGAGACCGGGGACGTGCTGGACCTGCCGGCCGAGGCGCTGCAGGTCACCGGCCTGGCCGAGGCGCTGCAGGGCGTGCGGCTGGACGGCGTGGACGTGATCGTGCGGGTGCGCGGGCTGGCGCGGCGTCAGCCCGCCGGTCGCGCCTGACCGGCGCGGCGGCCGGCCACGAGCGCGAACGCCCACGCCGCCGCGGCGAGCACGCACACGATCACCGCGCCGCTGGGCAGGTCGGCCAGCGCCGACACGGCCAGGCCCGCCCCGTAGCCCACCGCGCCGAGGGCCCAGCCGGCGACGTGGCGCCGCCAACCCGCCAGGTGGCGCGTGGCCAGTGCCGGGATGATGAGGCTGCTGAACACCAGGTACACGCCGACCACCTGCACCGAGGCCGTGACGGCCACGGCGAACAGGCCATAGAAGCCGAAGCGGCCCAGCCGTCGGCCGGCGCCCAGCGCCATGGCCACGAGCAGCGCCACCGTCACCGCCGCGAGCGCCTGGATCTGGCCGGCATGCACCCACAGCACCTGGCCCACCAGCAGCTCCTGCAGGTGTTCGCCACCATGCGGGTGGCCCGCCAGCAGCAGGATGCCGGTGGACGCCGCCAGCACGAACAGCACGCCGATGAGCGCCTCCTGGTGCTCGCCAGCGCGGCGCTCCGTCCAGGTGAGCAGGGCGGCGCCCGCGAGCGCCGCCGTGACGGCCGCGGCCTGCACCGCCCAGCCGCCGTCCGGCAGCCCCAGGGCGTCGGCGGCGATCACCCCCAGCCCGGCGATCTGCGCGATCGCCAGGTCGATGAAGACGATGCCGCGGTCCAGCACCTGCGTGCCCAGTGGCACGTGGGTGAGCAGCACCAGCAGGCCGGCCACGAAGGGCAGGCCCAGCAGGCCGATGTCCAGGGCGCTGCCGTCCATGCTCACTGCCCCGCGGCAGCGCGCAGGCGCGCCAGCGTGTCGTCGAACAGCGTGAACAGCGTGCCGGCGCCCTCGGTGCCGCCCACGGTGAAGGGCAGCTTCACCGCCGGGATGCGCGCCTCGCGGCTGAGCCATTCCGAGGGCCGCGGGTCCTGGTAGGCCGCGTACAGCACCGCCTTCGCAGGCGTCGCCTGCAGCGTGCCCAGCACCGATCGCAGGTGCGCCGCGCTGGGCTCCACGCCGGGCTTGGGCTCCAGCACCGCCACCTCCTTCAGGCCCAGCCAGTCCTGCAGGTAGGCGAAGGACGCATGCTGCACCGCCACCGGCATGCCCTTGAGCGGCGCGGCCTGCGCCTGCCAGCGTGCCTGGGCCTCGCCCCAGCGCCGGGCGAAGTCGGCCTCGCGCCGGCTGTACTCGGCGGCGTTGGCGGGGTCCACCTGGCGCAGCCGCGCGGCCAGGCCGGTGGCCACGGTGGCGATGCGCCGCGGGTCGGTCTGGATGTGCGGGTTGCCGGCGGCATGCACGTCGCCCTGCGAGCGGTCGGCCGCGGCGGGCACGCCGAGCTTGCCCACCCCGTCGGCGGCCATGAAATGCCCGGGCTGGCCGGGCTGGATGCGCGGGTTGCCCGACTGCTGCAGCAGGATGGGCAGCCAGCCCGCCTCCAGCTCGGCGCCGGTGCAGGCGAGCAGCTCGGCCTGGCGGGCGCGCGCCAGCAGGCTGGGGCGGGCCTGGATGCGGTGCGGGTCCTGCAGGGCGGTGGTGGCGGACTGCACGTCCACCAGCGGGCCGCCCAGCTCCTGCACCAGCGCGGCCCATTCGGGCTCGCAGGCCAGCACCTTCACGGCGGCGTGGGCGCTGCCGGGGCCACCAGCCAGGGCCAGGGCGGCCGCGGCCGCGGCGAGGGAGGAACGCAACGAGATCGTCATGGTGTGTCCCTTCGCGTCAGAAGCCGTGCGCGCCATGGGCGCCCAGGCTCATCTGGTACTGCAGCATCACCTGCGTGTCGTTCACGCCGTCGCGCGAGCGGTCCTGCGCCAGCTGCAGGCGCAGGCGGGCGAACTCGCTGGTGGCCCGCTCCAGCAGCAGGCTGTGGCGCGACGGGTCGCGTCCCGCCAGGGCGTACAGGCCGGCGTTGGCGCCGTACCCGGGCGTGCCGGCGTCCAGCCGCTCGGTGCGCAGGCCCACGCGCCAGCCGGGCAGGAACTGGTAGAGCCCCTGCACGTACCAGCCCGATTGGGTGGAGGCGTAGGCCGCGGCATCGGCGCCCTCGGGCGTGAGCTCGCCGGTGCGGCGGCTGTGCAGGTACTCGCCCTGCACGGTGAGGCTGGTGCGCGAGGCATTGCCGCCGGGTGCCCACTTCCACACCGCATCGGCCACCCACAGGCGGGTGCGGCCGCTGAAGGCGCTGGCCAGGTCGCTGCCGTCCGCCGCGGTGCCCAGCAGCTCCAGGCCGTCGGCGCGCACCTGCATGGCCGACAGGCCCGCCTGCCAGGCATGGCTGTCGCCCCAGTCGCCGCCGGTGTGGGCCGTGGCGGCCACCATGCCGGCGCCGTGCCGACCGCCGAAGGCGCCGGGGAAGCCGTCACCGCGGGCCAGTTCGAGGCCGAACTCCAGGTACTGGTCGGTGGGGGCGATCCAGCGCAGCTGCAGGCCGTCGTCGCCGTACTGGGTGCCCAGCAGCGCCTGGTAGGCCAGCGGGTTGTCGATGAAGTCCCAGGCATGGGCGTGCTTGCCGTTGAGGTAGCCGATGCCGGAGAAGAAGCGGCCGGCCTTCAGCGACAGGCCGTGGCCCAGCGCGGTGGTCTGCACATAGGCTTCCTCCACCTCGATCTCCTCGTGCACGGCCAGCGTCACCGCACCGCGCCAGAAGGGGTCGACGCTGGCCGAGAAGGTGAGCTCGGTCTCGCCCAGGCCGAAGCCGCGCTCGCCCGGGCCGAGCTCGCCGTCGGCAGGCACCTGGAAGCCGGCGAGGCGCCAGCTTTCCGGGTCTGCCTGGGTGTGGGTGTAGCCGCCGGACAGGACCAGGGAGACGGCGGGGTTGAAGGTGTTCGCGCTGGCGGTGGTGGGCGCCGCGGGGGCCGCAGGCGCGGTCGGGGCGGCGGGTGCAGCGGGTGCAGCGGGTGCAGCGGGTGCAGCGGCGACAGGCGTGGCAGGCGCCGTCGCGGTGCGCGATTCGGCGGCCTGCAGGCGCTGCTCCAGCGCGCGCAGGCGGGCCTCGTAGTCCTGGCGCAGGGCGTTCATCTCCCGCCGCAGGGCGTCGATGTCGGCCGTGGCCGCGGCCGCGGAAGGTGAGGGGGAGG
>NZ_JAYRUN010000014.1:0-134239 GCF_041918995.1 Ideonella sp.
CGCGGCGGCCGCCGTGGCGCCGGCGAGGGCCACGGCGTGCCGGCCGGGTGCGGGCGGAAACGGCGGCAGTTCGCCGCCCGCCGGCCGGGAATGCACGAAATCGGCCAGGCCGCTCAGCGTGGACAGCGTGATCGCCGGGTCGAACGGCGGCAGGCTGGGGCTGGTGCTGTCGCGGCGCACGTCGCTCACCGGAGCACCTGCGGGCCACGCCCGGCGGCATGTGCCCTGGGAACGGCCGGGCGGCTCATGCCGGGCCGCGGGCGGCGGACGTCCTGCATGGGGCCGCAGCGGGGGGCATCAGGCCCGCGCCGCGTTCAGCTCGCGCCGGGTGGACTCGGCCACCGCGCGCGCCTGGCTGGCGAAATCGTCCCCCTGGCCGGCGTACAGCACGGCGCGCGAGGAGTTGACGATGATGGGTGCACCGGGCCGCCAGGCGGCCCGCACGGTGGCCGCGGCGTCGCCGCCCTGGGCACCCACGCCGGGGATGAGCAGCGGCAGGGTGGGAGCCAGCTCGCGCACGCGCGCCAGCTCCTGCGGGAAGGTGGCCCCCACCACCAGGCCCAGGCGGCCGCCGCGGTTCCACGGACCGGCGGCCAGGCGGGCGATGTGCTCGTACAGCAGCGAGCCGTCGGCCAGCGCCTGGGCCTGCAGGTCGCTGCCGCCGGGGTTGGACGTGCGGCACAACAGGATCAGGCCCCGCCCGTCGTAGCCCAGGTAAGGCTCGATGGAGTCGAAGCCCATGAAGGGCGAGAGCGTCACGGCGTCGGCCTGGTAGCGCTCGAAGGCCTCGCGGGCGTACTGGGCGGCGGTGGCGCCGATGTCGCCCCGCTTGGCATCGAGGATCACCGGCACGTCGGGCGCCACGCGCCGGATGTAGGCCATCAGCCGCTCGAGCTGGTCCTCGGCCCGGTGCGCCGCGAAGTAGGCGATCTGCGGCTTGAACGCGCAGACCAGGTCCTTGGTGGCGTCCACGATGCGGGCGCAGAAGTCGTGGATGCGGCTGGCATCGCCCTTCCAGCCAGCGGGAAACTTCGCCGGGTCAGGGTCGAGTCCGACGCACAGCAGGGAATCGTGGCGTGCGCTGGCCTCGGCCAGCCGGGACGGGAAGTGCATGGGGCGATTCTAGGAGCGCCACCCGCCCGGCGGGCGGCCCGAGCGGGCCGCTGCGCTGTCATCCGACGGTCATCTGTCGCGGGCAGTGTCGGTTTTGGCGCCGCCACCGCGTTATGTGGAGGCGACCCTGGAGAACGCCATGCATGCCCCGCCCCGCCCGCTCGCTTCCCGTCCCGACCGCCGGCCCGCCTGGGGCCCGCTGCTGCTGCTCGGCCTGTCGGTGGTGGCGTCGGTGGGGCTGCTGGGGGCCTGCCTGTCGGTGCTGGCCGACGAGGCCCTTCCGCCCGGGCGGCTGGTGGCCTCGGCAGCGGGCTGACGCGGTCCCCGCCCCCGGCGGGCGGGCCCGCTCAGCGCCGGGCGCCGTCGGCCTCGCGGAAGGTGCGGCGGCGCTCCGCGTCGGCGGGGTGGCTGGCCATGGCGATGGGCAGCTCGTCCGCCGCGTCCTCGCCTGTGGCCCCGCCCTTGCCCTCGGCCCGGCGGCCGCGGGCCTGCGCCAGGCGCTCGAAGAGCAGCTCCATGCGCGACGGCCGCAGCCCGTTGGCGCGCAGCACGGCGATCGCCTCCAGGTCCGCCTCGCGTTCGGCGTCGCGCGAATACGCGGCCTGGCCCAGCACCGCCGGCACGGTGGCCAGCACGCTGGAGAAGTCGCCCACCACCAGGCCGGCGGCGGCGGCCAGCAGGCTGGCCTGCACCACCATGCGCATGCCGTGGCGGTGACGCACATGGCCGAGTTCGTGGGCCAGCACGCCGGTGACCACGTCCGGCGCATCAGCCAGCAACTCGGCCAGTTCGTCGGTGAGCACCATCTGGCCGCCGGGCAGGGCCAGGGCGTTCGGCCCGATCTTCAGCCTGCCCGACGAGCGGAAATGCAGCACATGGGCCGGGCGCTGGTCCGCCGGGTACGCGCGGTCCACCGCCTCCTGGAAGCGGCGCCGGATGGCGGCCTGGCGGGCCGGGGGCAGCCGGCTGGGCGCCAGGCCCTCGCGGTCGAACGACTGCAGGGCCTGCTCGCCGATGGCCGCGTCGACCGCGGGCGGGATGGCGGCGACGATCACCCGCCCCGCCCCCGGCACGCCCCATTGCCAGCCGGCCCAGGCGAGCAGCACGCACACCACGAGCGCCCACGCGACACCGCGCCAGCTCTGCATCCAGCGCACCACCAGCGGGTCGCGCACGCCGTGGGCGCGGGCCCAGGCGTCCCAGGCGGCACCGTCGGCATGGCTGATCAGCCCGTGCGGCCGCAGGTACATCAGGCGTGGCCCGTGCCGCTGGCGTTCGGGCCAGCGCTGCTCGTGGCGGGGCACCCGGCGGGCCACGCCCTCGCCTTCGATCAGCAGGTCGCCGGAGCCGGGCTCGATGTGCAGCGTGACCGGCCGGGCGGTCGCCGTCTGGCCGTCGAAGTACTCGCTGGCCAGCGTGGCCGGTGCGTGCGTGTCCACGGTCGCGCTCACAGCCCCATGTCGATGCCGAAGAAGTCGCCGGCGGCGTCGCCGGTGGCGTCGTGTTGGCCCGCGACGGCGCCGGCCTGCCATTGGTCGATGTCGCCCTCGGCCTGCACGCTCACCGCCTGCAGGCGCAGGCGCGCCACCGCCACCGCGGCGAAGGGCCAGTACAGCCCCAGCGTCAGGATCACCAGCGCCAGGTTCTTCAGCCCCAGCCAGCCCAGCGGCAGCACCGGCAGGGCGCTGTGGAAGCGCAGCGAGCGCGAGCAGGTGGCGCCCCAGACCAGGTTCTGCAGGCGGGACTGGGCGTAGGGCAGCGTGACGAGGAAGAACACGCCGTAGAACGACATGGACGCGATGAGCACCAGCAGGCTGGCGGCGCCCGGCCCGTCGCTCCACGCGAAGCCGGCGGCGACGACCAGGCCCGGCACCACCACCCCGGCCAGCGACACGCCCAGGACCTTCAGGGCGAGCACGTAGAAGCGGCCGGTGCGGGCCTCCAGGTGGCAGCGTTCGCCGGCATAGGCGTAGTGGCCGTGCTGGTAGCGCTTGATCCACGCCAGCGACAGCGGCATGAGCGCGAGCATGGCCGCCATGGCGATGCCGAACACCCAGGGCAGGGCGTCCGGCATCGCCGGCTCGGCGTCCGCGGGCGCCTCGGTCGGCAGGAACAGCGTGCTGCCGACGAACAGCAGCCACGGCAGCGCCCCCGGCAGCATCGCCCGGTAGGCGCCGGCGAGGTCGCCGGTGAAGGCCATGCGCACACCGCGCCAGCTGGTGTTGGCCAGCCGGAACTGCAGCGAGGCCCGCCACAGTGCCGGCCACAGCGCCACGAACGCCACCAGCGCCGCCACGGCGGCCACGGGCGACAGCTGGCTGGCGCCGACATAGACGCCGCCGAACAGCAGCATCAGCAGGTAGCCACGCAGCATCTTCCACGGGTTCCCGTGGAAGCCCAGGGGCTGGCCGCCGACGAGCGTGTTGCCGTGGAAGTAGGCCAGGCGACGCGCCTTGGCGAACGGGCGGTACAGGCTGAGCGTGACGATCGTCAGCAGCAGGTTGACCACCCAGATGCGGAAGTACTCGCTGCCCGAACCCGTGAAGACCACCGGCAGGCGCGTCGGACCTGCCGAGGGGAGTGGGGGCGGGGGTGGGACGGTCTCCGGCCAGGCGGCGGCGGGCCGCGTCAGCGGCGTGTCGATGTCGTGCATGTGCCCTCCCTGGGCCGTTGTGTGTGTGCGGCGGGAGCGTGGCACCGGCCCGGGCGCCGGCGATCAACATTCTTCGCGGTGGCGCCCGGTCGGCCCCGGGGGGGCCGTGGGGGCGTCAGATGCGGCTGGCCAGCCCGGCCGCCAGGCCGGTGTAGGCGCCCGGCGTCAGGGCGCGCAGGCGGGTGATCTCCGCCTCGGGCAGCTCGCCGGCCAGGCCGTCGATGAAGCCCTGGATCAGCTCGCGGGTCATGGGCTTGCCGCGGGTGAAGGCCTTCAGGCGCTCGTAGGGCTGCGGCAGCGCATGGCGGCGCATGACGGTCTGGATGGCCTCGGCCAGCACTTCCCAGGCATCGTCCAGGTCGGCGGCCAGGGCCTCGGTGCTGAGCTCCAGCTTGTCCAGGCCGCGGGCCAGCGCGTCGTAGCCCAGCACGGCGTAGCCCAGCGCCACGCCCATGTTGCGCAGCACGGTGGAGTCGGTCAGGTCGCGCTGCCACCGGCTGATGGGCAGCTTCTGCGACAGGTGGGTGAGCAGCGCGTTGGCCAGGCCGAAGTTGCCTTCGGCGTTCTCGAAGTCGATCGGGTTCACCTTGTGCGGCATGGCCGACGAGCCCACCTCGCCTTCCTTCAGCCGCTGCTTGAAGTAGCCCAGCGAGATGTAGCCCCACACGTCGCGCGCGAAGTCGATGAGGATGGTGTCGGCGCGCGTGACCGCATCGAACAGCTCGGCCATGTAGTCGTGCGGCTCGATCTGGATGGTGTACGGGTTGAAGGTGAGCCCCAGGCGCTGCTCGACGACCTGGCGGGCGAACGCCTCCCAGTCCTTGTCGGGGTAGGCCATGAGGTGGGCGTTGTAGTTGCCCACCGCGCCGTTCATCTTGCCCAGCAGCGGCACGGCGGCGATGCGCTCGCGCGCGGTGCGCAGGCGGGCCACCACGTTGGCGATCTCCTTGCCCACGGTGGTGGGGCTGGCCGTCTGTCCGTGGGTGCGCGACAGCATGGGCACGGCGGCGTGGGCGCGGGCCATGTCGGCGAGCTTGTCGACGATGCGGTCCAGCGCGGGCAGCAGCACCTCGGCGCGCGCGGCCTTGAGCATCAGCGCATGGCTGGTGTTGTTGATGTCCTCGCTGGTGCAGGCGAAGTGCACGAACTCGGACGCCGCCTTCAGCTCGGGCTGCGACTCCAGGCGCGACTTCAGCCAGTACTCCACCGCCTTGACGTCATGGTTGGTGGTCTTCTCGATGTCCTTGATGGCCTGGGCGTCCGCCTCGGAAAAGCGCACCACCAGCCCGCGCAACAGCCCGCGGGCGGCCTCGGAGAAGGGCGCGAAGCCCGCCAGGCCGGCGTCGGACAGGGCGATGAACCACTCCACCTCCACCTGCACCCGGCGGTGCATCAGCCCGTACTCCGACAGCAGCGGGCGCAGGGCCGCCACCTTGCCGGCGTAGCGGCCGTCGAGCGGGGACAGGGCCATGAGGGTCGAGAGCGGGTTCGGCATGGCCTGAGGTCTCCAGCGGGTCGAGAAAGAGGGGGGTGCCAGGCAGGGGCGGCGAAGCCCGCCATTTTAGGGGGCCACCCTCCGCCGGGCACGCCCGCGGGGCCGGGAGGCCGCTCGCTAGAATCCGAGCCGCCTGCATGTCCCATTCCCGCATGAAACTCATCGGCTCGTACACCAGCCCCTACGTCCGCAAGGTCCGCATCGTGCTGGCCGAGAAGAAGCTCGACTACCAGTTCGCGCTGGAGGACGTCTGGGGCAGCGAGGCCATCCTGGCCGCGAATCCGCTGGGCAAGGTGCCCTGCCTGGTGCTGGACGGCGGCGAGGCGATCTTCGATTCGCGCGTCATCGTGGAGTACGTGGACACGCTGTCGCCCGTGGGCAAGCTCATTCCGGCCACCGGCCGCGAGCGCGTGGAAGTGCGCACCTGGGAGGCGCTGGCCGACGGCCTGCTGGATGCCAGCATCCTGGCCCGCATGGAGATGCACTGGGCCGGCCGCACCGAGGCCCAGCGCTGTCCCGCCTGGGCGGAGCGCCAGATGGGCCGGGTCACCATGGCGTTGCGGGCGATGAGCCGCGGCTTGGCCGACAAGCCGCACTGCAGCGGGATCCACTTCACGCTGGCCGACATTGCCGTGGGCTGCGCGCTGGGCTACCTGGACTTCCGCTACCCCGCCATCGACTGGCGCAGCGAGCACCCGAACCTGGCCCGCCTGTACGAGAAGCTCTCGGCGCGGCCCAGCTTCGTGGAGACCGCGCCGCCGGCGGCCTGACGGCGCGCCGTGCGGGGCGGCGCCGCCTGGTGCCGAGCGTCGCCGGGCGGCAATTCCCTCGGGCCGGTGCGGCCGGTGGCCGCTGCGCCATACTTCGCGGCATCATGCGCCGCTCCCTGCTTCCCCTGACGGCCCTGTCGGCCGCCCTGCTGCTGGCCGCCTGCGGGCGCGACGGTGGCACCCCGCCCTCCGCCGCGGCCGGGCCGGCCGCGTCCGCGCCCGCGGCCGCGGATGCCTACGCGCTGGCTGCCACCGGGCATGGCTTCACCACCGGGCCCATGATGTCGGCGCACACGGTCTACGTGTTCTTCGACACCACCTGCCCGCATTGCGCGCAGCTGTGGCAGAACCTGCAGCCGCTGGCCGGCAGCGTGAAGGTGGTGTGGATGCCCATCGGCCTGCTGCGGCCGCAGTCGCTCACCCAGGGCGTGGCCATCCTCTCGGCGCCCGACCCCGCGGCCGCGATGCAGCAGAACGAGCAGAGCGTGCTGAACAACGGCGGCGGCATCACCGCCATGGGCACGCCTGACGAGGCCGTGGTGGCCAAGGTCAAGGCCAACACCGAGATCTTCAAGCGCCTGGACGCCGACAGCGTGCCGCTGATCATCTTCCGCCACAGCGGCAGCGGCCAGGCCGGCCAGCATTCGGGCGCGGTCAGCGCCGAACAACTCCGACAGATGGTGGGCCTGTGAACGCCTTGCTGAACATGCTGCTGCGCCGCGTGCTGATGGGCGTGTTCCGGCGCTTCATGCGCGGCCAGATGGGCGGCGGCGCGGGCGGCGGGCTGGGCGGGCTCGGCGGCCTGGCCGGCCGCGGCATGAAGGGCATGAAGAAGGGCATGAAGGGCGGGCGGCGCCGCTTCTGACGGCCGCCGGCACGCGGTGCCGGGCCTTCAGCCCAGCGTGGCGCTGTCGATCACGCCACCGCCCAGGCACACCTCGCCGTCGTAGAGCACGGCCGACTGGCCCGGCGTCACGGCCCACTGCGGCGCATGCGCGGGGAAGTCCAGCGTGAACCCCTGCAGGCCGGGCTGCACCAGGGTGCACGGTGCATCGTCCTGGCGGTAGCGTGTCTTGGCCGACAGCGGCCCGGCCGCCGGCGGATCGCCTGCCACCCAGCTGGCGTCCGCGGCCACCAGCGCGCGGTAGCGCAGCAGCGGGTGGTCGTGGCCCTGCACCACCACCAGGGTGTTGGTGGCGATGTCCTTGCGCGCCACGTACCAGGGCGCGTGCTCTCCGCCGCCGCGGGCGGCCCGGCGGTCCTTCACGCCGCCGATGCCCAGGCCCTGCCGCTGCCCCAGCGTGTAGAAGCTCAGGCCCACGTGCTCGCCGAGCGGGCGCCCGCGCTCGTCGCGGATGGGCCCCGGCGCATGGCTGAGGTAGCGGTTCAGGAACTCGCGAAAGGGCCGCTCGCCGATGAAGCAGATGCCGGTCGAGTCCTTCTTCTTCGCGTTCGGCAGGCCGATCTCGGCGGCCAGCCGGCGCACCTCGGTCTTGGGCAGCTCGCCCACGGGAAAGAGCGTGCGCGCCAGCTGCGACTGCGTCAGCCGGTGCAGGAAGTAGCTCTGGTCCTTCAGCGGGTCAAGGCCCTTGAGCAGCTGGTGGCGCCCGGCGCGCTCGCGCACCCGCGCATAGTGGCCGGTGGCGATCTTCTCGGCCCCCAGCCGCATGGCGTGGTCGAGGAAGGCCTTGAACTTGATCTCGGCGTTGCACAGCACGTCCGGGTTGGGCGTGCGGCCGGCCTGGTACTCGCGCAGGAATTCCGCGAAGACGCGGTCCTTGTACTCGGCGGCGAAGTTCACGTGTTCGATCTCGATGCCGATCACGTCCGCCACGCTGGCCGCGTCCAGGAAGTCCTGGCGCGACGAGCAGAACTCGTCGTCGTCGTCGTCTTCCCAGTTCTTCATGAAGATGCCGACGACCTCGTGCCCCTGCTGCTTGAGCAGCCAGGCACTCACGGCGGAATCCACCCCGCCGGACAGGCCGACGACCACGCGTTGTGTTGCCATGGCGCGATTGTCCCCGCAAGGCGCCAGGCGGCGCTGCCGCGAGGCTACAGGTACAGGCTCGCGTCGGCCTGCAGCAGCGACAGCGGCGCCCGCCGGCCCGCGAGGTGGTCCTCGATGCTGCGCAGCACCAGCGGGCTGCGGTGGCGCTCGGGGCAGCTGCGCAGCTCGTCGGGTGTCATCCACAGCGTGCGTACGATGGGCTCGTCCAGCGCCCGGCCGGCGATGGCCTCGCCCACCGCGCCGCAGACCGCGAAGCGCAGGTAGGTGACGTCCTCGCCGCTGCGGCCGTGCTGGAAGCGCGCCAGGTACACGCCCACCAGCGCCTCGGGGGTGAAGGGGCGCGCCGTCTCCTCCAGCACCTCGCGGGCGACGGCCTGCACGATGTCCTCGCCCGGGTCCAGGTGGCCGGCCGGGTTGTTGAGCCGCAGGCCGTCGGCCGTGTGCTCCTCCACGAGCAGGTAACGGCCCGCCTGCGCCACGATGCCGGCCACGGTGACGCTCGGTTTCCAGCGGGGTTCTGACATCCGGCGATGTTAGAGCGACTCCCCAGGTACGCTGATGGTTTCCACTGGTAAGCTCGGCGTCAGACAGTCGGACGGCCTGCCATGACGGGCTGCCAGCCCGTTGGGCGAGTTGCGTGAGGAGAGATGCATGCTGATCGGCGTACCGCTGGAATCGGCCGCCGGGGAAACCCGCGTGGCCGTGACGCCGGAGACGGCCCGCAAGTACGTGGGCCAAGGGCACACGGTGCTGGTGCAATCGGGCGCGGGGGTGGCCGCCAGCGCCACCGACGCCGCCTACGAGGCCGCGGGCGCCCGCATCGTGGACCGCGCAGCGGCCTTCGGCGCCGAGCTGGTGCTCAAGGTGCAGCGCCCTTCCGCGGACGAGCTCGCGCTGATGAAGCCCGGCGCCGCCCTGGTCGGCATGCTCAACCCCTTCGACCGCGCGGGGCTGGAGGCGCTGGCCGCCGCCGGGCTGACCAGCTTCGCCCTGGAGGCGGCGCCGCGCACGACGCGGGCCCAGAGCATGGACGTGCTGTCCAGCCAGGCCAACATCGCCGGCTACAAGGCCGTGATCATGGCCGCGGACCGCTACCCCAGGTTCTTTCCCATGCTCATGACCGCCGCCGGCACGGTGAAGGCCGCCCGCGTGGTGGTGCTCGGCGTGGGTGTCGCGGGGCTGCAGGCCATCGCCACGGCCAAGCGCCTGGGCGCCGTCATCGAGGCCTCCGACGTGCGCCCCGCCGTGAAGGAGCAGGTCGAATCGCTGGGCGCCAGGTTCATCGACGTGCCGTACGAGACCGACGAGGAGCGGGAGGCCGCGCAGGGCGTGGGCGGCTACGCGCGTCCCATGCCACCGGGCTGGCTGGCGCGCCAGCAGGCCGAGGTGGCCAAGCGGGTCGCCCAGGCGGACGTGGTGATCACCACCGCGCTCATCCCCGGGCGGGCCGCGCCCACGCTGGTCACCGAGGACATGGTGCGGTCCATGAAGCCCGGCTCCGTGGTCGTGGACATCGCCGCGGGGCGCGGCCCTGCCGGCCCGCATGGGGCGCCGGGCGGCAACTGCCCGCTCACCGAGCCCGGCCGCACGGTGGTGCGCCACGGCGTCACGCTGGTGGGCGAGACCAACCTCGCGGCCATGGTGGCCGCCGACGCCAGCGCCCTGTACGCGCGCAACGTGCTGGACTTCCTCAAGCTGGTCATCACCAAGGAGGGCGCCTTCCAGGTGCCCGCGGACGACGACATCGTCGCCGCCTGCCTGATGACCCAGAACCACGCCGTGACGACGAAGGCCTGACCATGGATGCCGTGTCCCCGACGATCATCAACCTGATCATCTTCGTGCTGGCGATCTACGTCGGCTACCACGTGGTGTGGACGGTGACGCCCGCGCTGCACACGCCGCTGATGGCGGTGACGAACGCCATCTCGGCGATCGTCATCGTGGGCGCCATGCTGGCCGCGGCGCTCACCGAGACGGTGCTGGGCAAGACCATGGGCGTGCTGGCCGTGGCGCTGGCGTCCGTCAACATCTTCGGCGGCTTCCTCGTCACCCGGCGCATGCTGGAGATGTTCAAGAAGAAGGACCGCACGGGAGGCAAGGCATGACGAACCACATGATGCGGGCCGAGCGCCGGGCCGCTCCCAAGCCGGCCCGCGCCCCCTCGGGGGGCCGGGCGACGTACCCGTCGACCGAGGGGCAGTCATGAGCATGAATGTCGTCACGCTGCTGTACCTCATCGCCAGCGTGTGTTTCATCCAGGCCCTGAAGGGCCTGTCGCACCCCACCACCTCCATCCGCGGCAACCTGTTCGGCATGGCCGGCATGGCCATCGCGGTGGGCACCACCGCCGCGCTCATCGTGCGCCAGGGCGGTGGCGTGGGCGACGGCATGGTGTGGGTGCTGGTGGGCCTGGTCGCGGGCGGCGTGTTCGGCGCCTGGCGGGCGAAGACGGTCGAGATGACCAAGATGCCCGAGCTGGTGGCGTTCTTCCACAGCATGATCGGCCTGGCGGCGGTGTTCATCGCGGTGGCGGCGGTGGTCGAGCCCTGGGCCTTCGGCATCACCGCCAAGGGCGGCGCCATTCCCGCGGGCAACCGGCTGGAGCTGTTCCTGGGGGCCGCCATCGGCGCCATCACCTTCAGCGGCTCGGTCATCGCCTGGGGCAAGCTGTCGGGCACCTACAAGTTCCGCCTGTTCCAGGGCGCGCCCGTGGTGTTCGCCGGCCAGCACTGGCTCAACCTGGCGCTGGGCCTGGTCACCATCGGGCTGGGGCTGGCGTACATGGGCACCGAGAGCCACGCGGCGTTCTACGCCATGCTGGCCCTGGCCTTCGTGCTGGGCGTCACGCTCATCATCCCCATCGGCGGCGCCGACATGCCGGTGGTGGTGTCCATGCTCAACAGCTACTCGGGCTGGGCGGCGGCGGGCATCGGCTTCTCGCTCAACAACAGCATGCTCATCATCGCGGGCTCGCTGGTGGGCAGCTCGGGCGCCATCCTCAGCTACATCATGTGCAAGGCGATGAACCGCGCCTTCCTCAACGTGATCCTGGGGGGCTTCGGCGGCGACGCGGGGGCGGCCGTGGCCGGTGCGGCCGTGCAGCGCAGCGTCAAGAGCGGCTCGGCCGACGATGCCGCCTTCATCCTGGGCAACGCCGAGACCGTGGTGATCGTGCCCGGCTACGGCCTCGCGGTGGCGCGCGCCCAGCATGCGGTGAAGGAGCTGGCCGAGAAGCTCACCCACAAGGGCATCACCGTCAAGTACGCCATCCACCCCGTGGCCGGACGCATGCCGGGCCACATGAACGTGCTGCTGGCCGAGGCCGAGGTGCCGTACGACCAGGTGTTCGAGATGGAAGACATCAACGGCGAGTTCGGCCAGGCCGACGTGGCCGTCATCCTGGGCGCGAACGACGTGGTCAACCCCGCCGCGCTGCAGAAGGGCAGCCCCATCTACGGCATGCCCATCCTCGAGGCCTACAAGGCCAAGACGGTGATCGTGAACAAGCGGTCCATGGCGGCCGGCTACGCCGGCCTGGACAACGAGCTGTTCTACATGGACAAGACCATGATGGTCTTCGGCGACGCCAAGAAGGTGGTCGAGGAGATGGTCAAGGCCATCGAGTGACCGCCCCGGTCGCTCGCTATCGAATCCCCTGATGGGGCTGGCCGAGGCCGGCAGGGACAATCGCGCGCAACACGACAAGAGCTCACGAATGGAAAAGATCTGGCTGAAGCAGTACCCCGCCGGCGTGCCGGCCGAGGTGAAGATCGATGTCTACCCCTCGCTGGTGGCCCTGCTGGACGAGAGCTTCCGCCAGCATGCCAAGCTGCCGGCCTACCGCTTCATGGGCAAGCCGTTCAGCTTCGAGCTGATCGACGAGCTCTCGCGCGCCTTCGCCGCCTACCTGCAGGGCCTGGGCCTGCAGCGCGGGGACCGCGTGGCCATCATGCTGCCCAACGTGCCGCAGTACCCCGTGGCGGTGGCCGGCGTGCTGCGCGCCGGCATGGTGGTGGTGAACGTGAACCCGCTGTACACGCCGCGCGAGCTGGAGCACCAGCTCAAGGATTCGGGCGCCAAGGCCATCGTCATCCTGGAGAACTTCGCCGCCACGCTGCAGCAGGTGGCCGACCACGTGCCGACCCAGCACGTGGTGCTGGCCGCCATGGGCGACATGATGGGCCTGCTCAAGGGCGCCATCGTGAACCACGTGGTGCGCAAGGTGAAGAAGATGGTCCCGGCCTTCAGCCTGCCGGCGGCCACGCGCTTCAACGACGCGCTCTCGCAGGGCCGCGGCAAGGCGTTCACCGCGCCCAAGATGGGCCCGGACGACATCGCCGTGCTGCAGTACACCGGCGGTACCACGGGCGTGAGCAAGGGCGCGGTGCTGCTGCACCGCAACCTCGTGGCCAACGTGCTGCAGTCCGAGGCCTGGTACCAGCCCGCGCTGAAGAAGATCCCGCCGGGCGACCAGGTGGTCACCATCTGCGCCCTGCCGCTGTACCACATCTTCGGCTTCAACACGAACATGATGCTGGGCCTGCGCATGGGCGGCTGCAACATCCTGATCCCCAACCCACGTGACATCCCGGCCGTGCTCAAGGAGCTGTCGCGCGAGCGCTTCCACAGCTTCCCCGCGGTGAACACGCTGTTCAACGCGCTGGCCAACCACCCCGACTTCGACAGCGTGGACTGGAGCCACCTCGTCATCTCCGTGGGCGGCGGCATGGCCGTGCAGCAGGCCACGGCCCGGCTGTGGCTGGAGAAGACCGGCTGCCCCATCTGCGAGGGGTACGGCCTGTCCGAGACCTCGCCGGTGGCGGCGTGCAACCCGGTGGACACCACCGCGTACACGGGCACCATCGGCCTGCCGGTGAGCAACACCGAGCTCACCCTGCTGGACGACGACGGCCGCGAGGTGCCGGCCGGCCAGGCCGGCGAGATCGCCATCCGCGGGCCGCAGGTGATGGCCGGCTACTGGCAGCGTCCGGACGAGACCGCCAAGGTGATGACCGCCGACGGCTACTTCCGCACGGGCGACGTCGGGGTCATGGACGAGCGCGGCTACTTCCGCATCGTCGACCGCAAGAAGGACATGATCCTCGTGTCCGGTTTCAATGTGTATCCGAACGAGGTCGAGGACGTGATCACCCAGATGCCGGGCGTGCTGGAATGCGCGGCGGTGGGGGTGCCGGACGACAAGGCGGGCGAGGCGGTGAAGGTCGTCATCGTGAAAAAGGACCCGTCCGTGACCGAAAGCGATGTGCGGAGTTGGTGTGAAGCCAATCTGACCGGCTACAAGCGGCCCCGGGTGATTGAATTCCGCACCGAACTGCCGAAGACACCGGTGGGCAAGGTGTTGCGCCGCGAGTTGCGCGACAAGAAATGAGCGCCTGACCGCCGACCACGGCGGCCGGCGAGCGACCCCGTAGGGAGTGCGGGGCCGCCGAGCTGTCTCCGGCCCGTTCACGGAGGCGGCCATACAGGGTGGTCAGGGCGCCGTCACGGGCGCACCCGGCCGTGTTTGGGGCCCATCGCCATCGGGATCGAGCATGCCGTCTCGTTTTGTCAGGACGCCCGCGGGCCAGGTCGAGATCCAGGCCCGCGCGCTCAAGCTCAGCCGGCCGGCGCGCAACCTGCTGCTGGTCATCAACGATTCACGCAGCCTGGACGACTGGCTCGTGCAGGTGCACGGCGTGACGCCGGAGGACGTGGCCCTGCTGCGCGACAACGGCCTGATCGCCGAGGCCGGCGGGGCGGCAGGCGCGGCGCCACGGCCTGCCGGCGCGGGGCCGGCGCCGGCGGATCTGCGGGAGCCCGCGTCGCGCGCGCCCGCGCCGGCGGCCGCGCCCGCCACGCCGGACAGCGCCGACTGGGACCGCACGCAGCAGGTCATCCGCGCGGCGGCCTACACGCCGCTGTACGACGCGCTGAATTCCGTCGGCAAGGCCAAGCTCGGCCTGATGCGGGGCTACCGCTTTGCCCTCGAGATCGAGAAGTGCAACGGGATCGAGGACCTGCGCAGCCTGGCGCTGCGCTTCGCCGAGCAGCTGCGCCAGGAGCACGGCATGGCCGCCGTGGGTGAGCTCACCTACGCCATCGGCGCCGTCAAGGCCTGACGCCTGCCCGGGCGCACCCGCCCGGGGCCGGCCCTCGCCCCGGGCACTCCCGGCTACAGGTACAGGGCGATGATCTCCTGCGTCCAGGTGGCGTCCTTGTCCGTGCGGCCTTCCAGCTGGGACTTCTGCTTCTGCAGGTAGGCGCGTGATGCCTCCGTTCCCAGGTCGCCGATGGCCTTCAGCGCCATCGCGCGGTCCTGCCAGATGAGCGTGGTGTTCTCGTACAGCCCGCTCAGGAAGGCCATCTGGTCCGTCGCCTTGAGGATGCCCAGCGACGAGATGGCGGCCAGGCGGACGTACTCGTTGGCGTGGGTGCTGAGCTTGACCAGCTCCGGCACGGCGCGTGCGTTGTTGCCGAAGCCGAGCTGGTACACGGCGAGGTAGGCATCCGCCGACTTGTCACCGTCCTGCTGGATCCTGCGGACCAGGGCGCCGACTTCCTCGTCGCTGATCGACTGGCGGAACAGCTGCTGGTTCAGCTTCGCCGCCAGTTCCTTCGTCACGATGCCCAGCGGATCGTTGTAGGTCGGGTCGATCACTTCATCGAAGCTCATCACCGGGACCTTGCCGCGCTTGACGTAGGACGTGATCGTCTGCGGCCCCCGGTCGGTGACCAGGTCCGCCCGCACGGACGTGAAGGTGACGAACGGCGAGAACCCGCTGGCACGGTGGTTCTCGATGCGCAGGCGCTTGATCAGCACCGTGGTGCCGCCCGGTGCATCGCCCAGCACGACGGGCAGGCCGCGGGCCGCCAGCTCCTTCACGGTGTGCTGCGCCACCCAGGGCACGGCATCGAAGGGCTTGTCCAGGTAGACCAGCTGCATGGGGATCAGGCCGGACACCGTCCTGGCCTTGTCCTCCTCGCGCCGGTCGTCCTTGAAGGCCAGGGTGACCGGGGCCGGCTTGACCGCCTGCTCGTAGGCACTGGCCGAGGGCGCCGGGTCCTTGATGGGCACCTTCATGTTGACGGCGCAGCCGGACAGGCAAGCGGCCGCCACGGCCATGGCGGGCGCGGCGCGGAACAGGTGGAGCGGGTTCATCGGGCGGTTTCCTCCTCGGGTCGCATGGGGTGTCATCGGCTGGATCCACGACCCGGCGAATGCCATGTCATGCGCGCCGCACGGGAAACGGTTTGCGCCAACCCGGGTGTCAGGGCCTGGCTGCGCCCGCACCGGCGGTGGCCACGGCGTCGAGCGCCACCTGCCGCGCCAGCCGGCGGCGGTACCAGGCCACCAGCTCCGCGTCGTCGAAGCCCTCGGCCAGGGCGTCGGCCATGCCGCGTTCCACCGAGGCGTCGACGCCTCGGCCCATGCGCGACAGCGCGTGGGCGAGCTCGCTGCGCAGGAAGGCCTCGTCGACCTGCTGCTGGCGGTCGGTGTCGTGGTTGGCCAGCAGCACCAGGCCGGCGTTCGCCTGCTCGGCTGCCACCGCCGGATCGCCCAGCGCATTGGCCACGAGCGCGCGCAGGTAGTGGGCGCGCTCGTGCTGCACCCACTGGCCCGCCCGGTGCCAGAAGCCCTGCGCCAGCCGCGCCCCCTCGTCCATGGCGCGACGCACCGACGGCACGTCCAGCTCCGGCACGGGGCGTTCGGCCAGCTCGGTGGCGATGTTGTTGGTCAACGCGGCGGCCGGCCCGTCCAGCGCGCTGGCGGACTGCCAGGCCGGCCCGTGCAGTGGCGCCAGGGCCGCGAGCGCCGCCTCTCCGGCGTGCGCGCCATGCAGGCGCGACAGCCCGAACACCGTGGCCGCCACCGCCACCAGGTCAGCTGCCTGGCCCGGCGGCACGCCGGCGCTGTCGGCCAGGCGCGAGGTCAGTGCGGCTTCCGCGGCCCCCTCACCGGCCAGCCGGGCGGCCGCTGCGGCGTTGCGCAGCAGCGGCAGCGACGCCTGGGGCCCGCAGGCGGCCAGCAGCGCCTGCTGCAGCCGCCAGGCTTCGCCGGGCTGGCCCAGGCGCTCGGCGAACACGTGGGTGAGCAGGAACGCGACGCGCGCCCGCTGGCCCGGGTCCAGCTCGGCGAAGTCCAGCGACTGCAGCAGGCCCGCGGCGCGCGACGGGTCGTCGTCGTGGCAGGCGTCTGCCGTCTGCAGCAGCACGGCGGCACGGGCCGGGGCGTGTGCACGGGAAGCATCCATCGTGTCTCCTGGCGGTCGCCGACGGCGCGGCGTGGGCCGCCGATTGTGGCTGCGGCACACTTGCGTGCATGCCCCCACGTTTGTACCTCGATGTGCCGCTGGACGCCGGCACCGTGCTCGCCCTGCCCCCGGAGGCGGCCCGCCATGTGCAGGTGCTTCGCCTGCAGCCCGGCGACGCGCTCACGCTGTTCGACGGCCGCGGGGGCGAGTGGCAGGCCGAGGTGCTGCACATGGGCGGTCGCCAGCAGGTGGAGGTGCGCCCGCTCGCCCGCCACGCCGTGTCGCGCGAGCTGCCCTGCGCCGTGACGCTGGCCGTGGGCATGCCGGCCAACGAGCGCATGGACGCGCTGGTCGAGAAGGCCACCGAGCTGGGCGTGGCGGTGCTGCAGCCCTTGCAGTGCGCACGCAGCGTGCTGCGGCTCGCGGGCGAACGCGCCGAGCGGCGCCAGGCCCACTGGCAGGCGGTGGCCGTGGCGGCGGCCGAGCAGAGCGGGCGCACCCAGGTGCCGCGCGTGCAGCCGGTGTGCACGCCGGCGCAGTGGCTCGCCACGCTGCCCCCGGCCGAGGGCAGCCAGCGCCACGTGCTGTGCTTTGCGCCCGATGCGCGGCCCGCGTCGGCCCTGTGCGGCAGCGCCGGGCCGGCGATGGTGATGAGCGGGCCGGAAGGCGGGCTCACGCCCGAGGAGGAGGCCCTGGCCCGGCAGCGCGGCTTCGCGCCGGTGTCGCTCGGCCCGCGTGTGCTGCGGGCCGACACCGCCCCGCTGGCCGCGCTGGTGCTGCTGGCGGCCGGCCGCTGACGCGCCCCTGCGCGGCGGCGCCGGCCCGCCGCACTTGACCTTGCCATGGGGGCAGCCTCCATCCTGCCCCACCTGGCGCCTCGCCTGCGCACCTGCCCACGCCCATGCCCATGCCCCTGACCGACTCGGCCCCGCCGACCCCGACGCCCCGCCAGGGCCTGCTCTGGCTCACGGTCTGCCAGGGCCTGTTCCTGCTGAACAACGTGGTGTTCATGGCCGTCAACGGCCTGGTGGGCCTGTCGCTCGCGCCCAGTGGCTGGCTGGCCACGCTGCCGCTGACGGCCTACGTGCTGGGCGGCGCGCTGTCCACCGGCCTGGTGGCCCGGCACCAGCAGCGGGTGGGGCGCCGGCGCGCCTTCCAGGCCGGCCTCGCGGTGGCCATGGTGGCCTCCGCCCTGTGCGCGGTGGCGGCGCTCGTGGGCAGTTTCTGGTTGCTGGTGGGCGCCACGCTCCTGGGCGGCTACTACAACGCCAACGCGGCGCTGTACCGCTTCGCCGCCACCGAGGTGGCCGGGCCGGCGGGGCGCGAGCGGGCCATCTCCTGGGTGCTGGCCGGCGGCGTGGTGGGCGGCGTGCTCGGGCCCGAGCTGGCCCAGGCCACGCGGGATGCGCTGGCGGTGCCGTTCGCCGGCGCCTATGCCACGCTGGTGGCGGTGGCGGCAATGTCCATGCTGAGCCTGTCGCGCATCGAGTTCCCGGTGCTGCCGCCGGTGCCGTCCGGCGCGGCCGGCCACCTGCCCGCCGGCTTCCTGCGGCGCGCGCCGGTGGTGGCCGCCATCGCGGCCTCCGCGCTCGGCTACGGGGTGATGAACCTGCTGATGGCCGCCACGCCCATCGCCATGCAGGTGTGCAGCCACCCGTTCTCGGCGGTGGCCTGGGTGCTGGAGTGGCATGTGCTGGGCATGTACCTGCCGAGCTTCTTCACCGGCAGCCTGATCCGCCGCCTGGGCGTGAAGCCGGTGCTGCTGGCGGGGGTGCTGCTCAACGCGGCCTGCATCGCGGTGGCGCTGCACGGCGTGGACCTGATGCACTTCACGGGCGCGCTGCTGCTGCTGGGCGTGGGCTGGAACTTCCTCTACGTGGGCGGTACCACGCTGTACACCGAGACCTATGCGCCCGAGCACAAGGTGCGGGCGCAGGCCCTGATGGACCGCTGCGTGCTGGGCACCATGACGCTCACGTCCTTCGGCTCGGGTGCCCTGGTCACCACGGGCGGCTGGCAGGCGATGAACCTGGGCGCGCTGCTGCCGCTGGCGCTGCTGGCCGTGCTGCTGTGGCGCCTGCCGGGGCGGGCAGCCGGCCCGGCCGTCAGCGCGCCGAGCCGCTGACGAGCTCGAAGCGGAACAGGCGGCACTCGATGGCGCCGTTCCACATCGGCGTGCGCCGGCTTTCCTTCAGGCGCAGCAGCTGCGGCAGCTTCGCCTCGGGCGTGAGCACGTGGGCGGTCCAGCCGCCGTAGTGCTTCTTCCAGTGGCTGGCCAGGCGGGCGTAGAAGTCCGCCGCGTCCTGGGCCCCCTCGAAGCGCTCGCCGCCGACCAGCGCGGGGCCGGCGCCCTGCGCCTGGCCTTGCCCCTTGGGCGCGATGCGTTCGCCGTAGGGCGGGTTCATCACGATCAGGCCACGCGGCGCCGGTGGCGGCCGCTGCAGCACGTCGGCCGTCTTGAACTCGATGGCGTGGCGCACCCCGGCGCGCTCGGCGTTGCGGGCGGCGAAATCGGTCATGCGGAACGAGACGTCGCCCGCCCACACCGGCACCGCCGGGGCATGCACCGCTTGGCGCGCCTGCTGCTGCATCTGCGCCCATGCGCTGCGCAGGGCCGGGCTGCCGAAGGGCAGCAGCCGCTCGAACGCGAAGCGCCGGTGCAGGCCCGGTGCCATGCCGCAGGCGATCTGGGCCGCCTCGATGGCAATGGTGCCGGCGCCGCAGCAGGGGTCGAGCAGGCCGCCGTCCTCGGGCCGCCCGTGCCAGCCGGCAGCGGCCAGCATGGCGGCGGCCAGCGTCTCTTTCAGCGGCGCCTCGCCCTTGACCTGCACCTGCCCGCCCTGGGCGTTGCGCCAGCCGCGCTTGAACAGCGCCTCGCCGGACAGGTCGATCGCCAGGCTGGCGTGCTCGGGGCCCAGGTGCAGCACCAGGCCCAGGTCGGGGTGGCGCGTGTCCACGCTGGGCCGCTCGCCGGTGGCCTCGCGCAGGGTGTCGCACACCGCGTCCTTCACCTTGAGCGCGGCGAAGTTGATGCTGCGCAGCGGCGAGCGCCAGGCCGAGGCGTCCACGCGCAGCGTGTGGCGTGGCGTGATCCACTGCGGCCAGGCGATGCGGCGCGCCAGGGCGTAGATGTCCTGCTCGCTGGCGTAGGGGCCGTCGGCCACCTGCCACAGCACACGCTGCGCGAGCCGGCTGCCGAGGTTCAGGCGCATGGCGGCGATGGCATCGCCTTGCACCCACACGCCGCCGCGGCCCTCGTCCACGGGCACGCCTGCGCCCAGCAGCACGCGGCACTCGGCCGCCAGGTAGGGCTCCACGCCCGCCGCGCAGGGCAGGAACAGCGTGCCATCCATGGCGCCCCCTTCCTGCCGGCCGCGCGCAGCGCCGGCCTCGTCAAGCGGCGTGCGCGGATCCGGCTTCGCCGGGCCGCTGCGCGAGCCCCCTTGGGGGGCAGCGACCGGCAGGGAGCGTGGGGGCGGGCTTTCTGCGCCGGCCTCGTCACGCGGCGTGCGCGGATCCGGCTTCGCCGGGCCGCTGTGCGAGCCCCCCCGGGGGGCAGCGACCGGCAGGGAGCGTGGGGGCTGACTCACAGTGCTTTGCGAAGGTTGGCCGGCGCGATCTTGAGCGCCTCGCGGTACTTGGCCACGGTGCGCCGGGCCACCTGGATGCCCTGCTCCTCGAGCATGTCGGCGATCTGGCTGTCCGACAGCGGCTTGCGGGTGTCCTCGGCCGCGACGAACTGCTTGATGAGCGCGCGCACGGCGGTGGACGACGCGTTGCCACCGGCGTCGGTGTTCAGCGAGGAGCCGAAGAAGTACTTCAGCTCGAAGGTGCCGAAGGGCGTGGCCATGTACTTGGCCGTGGTCACGCGGCTGATGGTGGATTCATGCAGGCCCAGCTCGTCGGCGATCTCGCGCAGCACCAGCGGCTTCATGGCGATCTCGCCGTGGCTGAAGAAGGCCTTCTGGCGCTCGACGATGGCCTGGCTCACGCGCAGGATGGTGTCGAAGCGCTGCTGGATGTTGCGGATGAACCAGCGCGCCTCCTGCAGCCGGGCCGACAGGCCGCTGGGCCCGTTGCCGCGCTGGCCGCGTACGGCCTGGGCGTACAGGTCGGACACCCGCAGCCTGGGCATCACGTCGGGGTTGAGCACGGCCTTCCACTGGCGGCCCGCCTTCTGCACGATCACGTCGGGCACGACGATGAGGTTGTCCGCCCGCGCGAACGGCCGGCCGGGCTTGGGCTCGCAGGCCACGATGAGGGCCTGCGCGGCCTTCACGGTGGCCTCGTCGCAGCCGGTGGCGGCGGCGAGCTTCTTCAGGTCGCGGCGGGCCAGCAGATCGAGGTGGGCGCCCGCGATGGCGATGGCGCATGCGCGGGCTGCGCACGCGGGCTTGTCGCGCAGCTGCAGCGCCAGGCACTCGCCCAGGCAGGAGGCACCCACGCCCGCGGGCTCCATGCTCTGCAGCCACTTCAGGCCGCAACGCAGCTGGTCGAGCAGCTCCTCGCGGCCCTCGGGCGTGGTGATGCCGAGCGACTCCGCCAGCCGCTCGGCGATCTCGTCGAGCGAGCCGTCGAGGTAGCCGTCGTCGTCCAGCGACTCGATGAGCACGTGCACGGCGGCCGCGTCGGCGGGTGCCAGGCGCATGCCGGCCAGCTGGCCGCGCAGGTGGTCCTGCAGCGACGGCGCCAGGCTGTTGCGGTCCTGCGCGTCCAGGCCGTCGTCGTCGCCGCCCGGCCCCGCCGGGCTGGACGAGGGCAGCTCGCGGATGCCGTCGAAGTCGTCGCGCTCGGTGCCGTTCTCCCAGTCGTCGCGCTCGGTGGTGCCGAACTCGGCGCCGTCCACGCCCGCCGGCTCGTCGGCCGTGTCGCCCGCGGTGCCGGAGGCGGCCTCCTGCTCGTCGCGCGTGGCCCGCTCGGGCGCCACGTACTCGAAGGGCGGATGGTCTTCCTCCGGCTCCAGGAAGGGGTTCTGCTCGAGCATCTGCTCGACTTCCTGGTGCAGCTCCAGCGTGGACAGCTGCAGCAGGCGGATGGATTGCTGCAGCTGCGGCGTGAGCGCCAGGTGCTGCGACAGGCGAACCTGCAGGGTGGGCTTCATGTCCAGCCCTACATGCGGAAGTGTTCACCGAGGTACACGCGGCGCACGTCCGGGTTCTCGATGATGTGGTCGGGCGTGCCTTCGGCCAGCACCGAGCCCTCGCTGATGATGTACGCGCGGTCGCAGATGCCCAGCGTCTCGCGCACGTTGTGGTCGGTGATCAGCACGCCGATGCCACGGGCCTTCAGGAAGCCGATGATGCGCTGGATCTCGATCACGGCGATGGGGTCCACGCCGGCGAAGGGCTCGTCCAGCAGGATGAAGCGCGGCTGGGTGGCCAGCGCGCGGGCGATCTCCACCCGCCGCCGCTCGCCGCCGGACAGCGCCGGCGCGGGCGATTCGCGCAGGCCCGAGAGGCTCAGGTCGAGCAGCAGGGCGTCGAGCTGGCGCTGGATCTCGGCGTCGCGCAGCGGTTTGCCGGTGGCGTCGAGCTGCAGCTCGAGCACGGCGCGGATGTTCTCCTCCACCGTGAGCTTGCGGAAGATGGAGGCCTCCTGCGGCAGGTAGCTCAGGCCCAGGCGCGAGCGCTGGTGGATCGGCTGGTGCTCCACCGCGGTGCCGTCGATGTGGATCGTGCCGGCATCGCAGCGCACCAGGCCCACCACCATGTAGAAGGTGGTGGTCTTGCCGGCGCCGTTGGGCCCGAGCAGCCCCACCACCTCGCCGGCCCCCACGGCCAGGTGCACGTTCTTCACCACGGTGCGCGCGCCGTAGCTCTTGCGCAGGCCCGCGGCCTCCAGGCGGCTGCCGTTCACGGCGGACCCGGTGGGCGGGGCGCTCACCGGGCCGGCTCCGACGCGGCCGCGTCGGCCGAGCGCGGGATGAACACCAGGCGCGCACGCCCGGGCGCGGCGCCCGGCGTGGCGGGTGCGCCGCCCTCGAAGGTGATGGTGTCGCTGCGCTGCTCGTAGCTGATCACGGCGGCGCTGGCCTCGTCGGGCGGGCCGCTCGCGCGCAGCACGCGCAGCTGGGCGTCGCCCACGAAGCGCACGCGCTCCGCGGCGCCGTCGTATTCCACGCGCGCGGCCTCGGCTTCCACGTACTCGTCCACCCGGTCGCGCTTCTGGCGGAAGGTGGCCGGGCGGCCGGCCGCGCCGATCGCGGTGGCATGGAAGCGCCCGGGCGTGTCCTCGCGCACCTCCACGCGGTCGGCCTTGATCTGCAGCGTGCCCTGGGTGATGACCACGTTGCCGCTGATCACCGTGACACGGGATTTCAGGTCGACCGTCGCGGACTGCTGGCCGTCGCTGACGATCTCCATGGGCTTGCTGCGGTCGGCGCGTTCGGCGCCGGCGGGGGCCGCCAGCGCCAGCACGGCCAGGCCGGTGAGCAGGCGGGCGAAGGGCGGGACGGGGGCTGGGCGCATGAAAATCGGCATGAAACTTGCAGGCCGATTCTAGCCCCAGCGGGGGCCGGGGAGGCGGAAAACCTGCGCACTCCGCCCGCGTGGCGAGCCGGGGCGTGGTCGGGTGTCAGCCCTTGCGGGCGAGTTCGACCAGGTGGTCCACCACCAGGAAGGCCTTGTCCACGCCGCCCGCCATGGCGGCCGAGGTGCGGAAGCGCCCCTGCACGCCCAGCATGGGCACGCTGTCCACGCCGTAGGCGTCGGACAGCTGCTTGGCCTGGCGCGCCTTGCCGATGACGCTGAAGGACTTCATCGCGTCGGCGACCTTGGCGCCGTCGGCGCCGTTGGCGCTGACGAAGGCGGCCACGTCGGCCTCGGTGACCAGGCGCTTGCGGTCGACGTGGATGGCGTTGAAGAACTTGCGGTGCAGGCTGCCCAGCAGGCCCAGCGCCTCGAAGGCATAGAACACCTTCTGGTGGAACTCGTACTGCGGCGTGAAGGCGGCCGGCACCCGGCGGAAGGCGACGTCGGCCGGCAGCTTGGCCAGCCACTGCTCGACGAACGGCTCCAGCGAGAAGCAGTGCGGGCAGCCGTACCAGAAGAACTCGACCACCTCCACCTTGCCCGCGGCCGCCGGGGCGACCGGCTGCGACAGGCGGACGAAGTGCTTGCCCTCCACCGGCCCGCCCTGGGCCTGGGCGGCCCGGGGCAGCCAAGCGGGGGCGGCGGCGGCCAGGCCGAGGCAGTGGAAGTGGCGCCGGGTGATCGAGCGGTTCATCGGATGGGCTTTCGTAGGGTGTCGGTCGGTGCGGGAGGCGGGATGGAGCCGGGCGACGCGGTTCAGTTCCGCTCCAGGCGCACCAGCGCGGCGTCGATGCCGGCGGCCTTCAGCCGCTCCTGCTGGGTGGTGGCCTCGGCCTGGGAGTCGTAGGGACCCAGGCGCACGCGGTGGACGACCCGGCCACTCTGTTCCCGTTCGTGCACCTTGGCGCCGAAGCCCTGCAGGGCCAGCCGGGCGCGCTGCTGCTCGGCATCGTCGGCGCTGGAGAAGGCGCCGGCCTGCACGTAGTAGACGAAGGCATCGCCGGCCGGCGGCCGGGCGGGGCCGGGCGTGGCGGCCGGCGCGCGCAGCGGCGGAGGCGGCACCGGCTCGCCGGAGAGGATCGCGGCCGCGTCGCGCTGCGACCGCGGGGCGGCTGCGGCAGGCGCCGACGCGGGGGCGGGCCGCTGCGCCGCGGGCGCCTCGGGGTAGGCCGGCAGCGCCGACGCCGCCGGCTTGGCCGGCACCGGCTTGCCGCCCAGGCCGGCGTTCGGGTCCCAGTTCCTGAGCTTCTCGGCCTCGGCCGCTTCCTGCTCGGGCGTGCGGTGCGGCACCTTGTCGTGGAAGGGCGACGGCACCTTGGCGATGTAGAGCGCCACGCCCAGCGCCACCGCCAGGCCCACGAGCAGGCCGACGATGAGGCCGAGCGCGAATCCGCCGCGCTGGCGGGTGGGGACCGTCATCGGCCTCATGCTGTCTCCGTCGTGGTGGTGTCTCGGCCCATGGATTCCGGTGCGCCCACGCCCAGCAGGGCCAGCGCATTGCGCAGCACGACACGGGTGGCGTCCAGCAGCGCCAGGCGGGCGCGCGCCAGCGCGGCGTCGTCCACGAGGAAGCGCTCGGCGGCATAGTAGCTGTGGTACGCCCCGGCCAGGTCGCGCAGGTAGAACGCCACGTCGTGCGGCGCCAGGTCGCGCGCGGCGTGGGCCAGCATGTCGGGGTAGTCGGCCAGCTTGAGCATCAGCGCGGCCTCGGCCGGCGCGGTCAGCAGCGACAGGTCCGCGCCCGCCATGGCCGCCTCGTCGTGCCCCATCTCGCGCGCCCGGGCCAGCACCGAGCAGATGCGCGCATGCGCGTACTGCACGTAGAACACCGGGTTCTCGTCGTTCTGCTTCACGGCCAGGTCGACGTCGAAGGTGAACTCGGTGTCGGCCTTGCGGCTGATGAGGAAGAAGCGCACCGCGTCGCGGCTGGTCCAGTCGATCAGGTCGCGCAGGGTGACGTAGCTGCCGGCGCGCTTGCTGATCTTCACCTCGGCGCCGTCGCGCACCACGCGCACCATGGTGTTGAGCACGTAGTCCGGGTAGCCCTCGGGGATGCCGACGCCGGCCGCCTGCAGGCCGCCGCGCACGCGGGCGATGGTGCCGTGGTGGTCGGTGCCCTGGCAGTTGACCACCTTGGTGAAGCCGCGCTCCCACTTGTTCAGGTGGTAGGCCACGTCGGGCACGAAGTACGTGTAGGTGCCGTCGGACTTGCGCATCACGCGGTCCTTGTCGTCACCGTAGTCGGTGGTGCGCAGCCACAGCGCGCCACCGTCCTCGAAGGTCTTGCCCGCGGCCACCAGGCGCTCGACGGTCTGCGCCACGCGGCCGCTGGCGTACAGGCCCGACTCCAGGAAGTAGTTGTCGAAGCGCACGCCGAAGGCCTGCAGGTCCAGGTCCTGCTCATGGCGCAGGTAGGCCACGGCGAACTGGCGGATGCCGTCCAGGTCGTCCGGGTCGCCCGAGGCGGTGAACTCGCGGTCGTCGGCCTTCACCGTCTTCCTGGCCAGGAAGTCGGCCGCGATGTCGGCGATGTAGTCGCCGTTGTAGGCGGCTTCGGGCCAGTCGGCGTCGCCGGGCTTCAGGCCCTGGATGCGGCACTGGGTGGAGGTGGCCAGCGTGGCGATCTGCACGCCCGCGTCGTTGTAATAGAACTCGCGCGTGACCGACCAGCCCTGGGTCTCGAACAGCGCGCTGATGGAGTCGCCCAGCGCGCCCTGGCGGGCGTGGCCCACGTGCAGCGGCCCGGTGGGGTTGGCGGAGACGAACTCCACCATCACGCGCTGGCCGTTGGCCGGCCGGCGGCCGAAGGCCTCGCCCGCGGCGCGCACCTCGGCCACGATGGCCTGCTTGGCGGCGGGGGCCAGGCGCAGGTTGATGAAGCCGGGGCCGGCGATCTCCAGCGCGCTGACCCAGCGCTGCACCTCCGGCTGAGTGTTCAGCGCGTCGACGAGCGCCTGCGCCAGCGCGCGCGGGTTGCTCTTCAGCGGCTTGGCCAGCTGCATGGCGGCGGTGATGGCGAGGTCGCCGTGGGCCGCCTGCTTGGGAGACTCGAAGACCGGCGTGAAGGGGTGGTCGGGGGCCAGCTGCGCCACGGCGCGGGCCAGCGCGAGCTGCAGCTCTGCCTTGGCTTGGATCATGGTGGGCGGGATTCTACGGGCCGCCCCAGCGCCGGACGGCGCGGCCCGCCGCGGGCGATGGAGGCGATTTGCGGGGTCGAACGGGGGCTGTTCGGCATGCGGGCTGCCCGGCTCTCGGGCACAGTGGCCTCCTGGTGCCCTGCGGTCGGACCCGACACGGGGCAAGCACCCAGGCCGCCCGCAAGCCGTGACCTCCACCCGCCCGTCCCGCTCCTCGCCGTCCTCGTCGTCGCTGCCCTCGGGCTTGGGCTCGGGGGCGCGCTCGCGGCCGCGCGGCGGGCACTCCACCGTGGCGCTGGCGCGGCTGGAGCCGGACGACCCGCCCATGATCGGCAAGTACCGGGTGCTGCGGCGCCTGGGCGAAGGCGCCACCAGCGAGGTGTTCCTCGCCTACGACGACTTCCACGACCGCGAGGTGGCGATCAAGCGGGTGCGCTCGGCCGTCGGGCGCTCCGAGGCCGACGTGCACTTCTCGCCCCACTTCTTTGCCGCCGAGGCGGCGCTGGTGGGGCGGCTGAACCACCCGAACGTGGTGCAGATCCACGACTCGGTGGACGATGGCATGCGGCCCTACCTGGTGATGGAGTATGTGCCAGGGGCCACCCTGCGCCACTTCTGCCAGCAGGACCGCCTGCTGCCGCTGGAACAGGTGGTGGAGATCGGCTTCAAGTGCGCCATGGCGCTGGGCTACGTGTGGCGCCAGGGGCTGATCCACCGGGACGTGAAGCCGGCCAACATCCTGGCCATCACCGACGGCCCCGAGCTGCTCGACATCAAGCTCACCGACTTCGGCAGCGTGCTGAACATGGGCTCCGACCGCACGCAGATCCACCGCGTGGGCTCGCTGGCCTACATGTCCCCGGAGCAGCTCGAAGGCTCCACGCTCGATTGCCGGGCCGACATCTATTCGCTGGCGGCGGTGCTGTACCACCTCATCGCCGGCCGCCCGCCGTTCGAGGCGGAGAGCCAGGGCGCGCTGCTGCACATGATCTGCCACGCCGAGGCCCCGTCGCTCACCGGCCTGCGCGAGGGCGTCAGCGAGGCGCTGGACCTCACCATCCGCAGCGCGCTGGCCAAGGCGCCGGCCGACCGCCCCGAGGACTGGGACCAGTTCGCGCAGGCGCTGTCCGCCCTGATCACCAACCACGAGGTGCCGCGCGGCCAGCTGCAGCGCGTGCTCGACTCGGAGCGCTTCAACCTGCTGCGCTCACTGGAGTTCTTCGCCGAGTTCGGCGACGTGGAGCTGTGGGAGGTGGTGCACCGCGCCAAGTGGCAGCGTTTTCCCTTCGGCCACAAGATCTTCAAGCGCGGCCAGGAGGGCAAGCAGTTCTACTGCATCGCCCAGGGCGAGGTGGAGGTGTTCCGCGACGGCGAACGCGTGGCGCGCCTGGGCGCCGGCACCTCGGTGGGCGAGATGGCCTACCTGGCGCCCAGCCCCGACCTGCGCAAGCACGTGGCCGACGTCATCGTGAGCGAGCCCTGCACCACGGTGTCCTTCAACCCCGACAGCCTGGCCCAGCTCACGCCGGACACCCGCCACCGCTTCGACGCCGCCTTCATCCGCGTGCTCGTGCGCCGGCTGCATGCCGCCCACGAGGCCCTGGCGCACCCGCGGCGCATCCTCTGACGCCCGCAGGCCGGGCGTCCGGCGTTGCCAAGGCGGCAACAAAGCCGCCCCGTGTTGACTCAATGCCATAAGTTGGCGCAATAATCCGCGCATGGATTCCTTGCGTGCCATGCGGGTCTTCGCCCGCGTCATCGACGAGGGCAGCTTTGCCGGCGCTGCGCGGGCGCTGGACCTGGCCCCGGCCGTCGTCACCCGCCTGGTCGCCGAGCTGGAGGAACACCTCGGTGCGCGCCTGATGAACCGCACCACCCGCCGCATCGCGCTCACCGAGATCGGCGAGGCCTACCTGGAGCGTGTGCGACGCATCCTGGCCGACGTGGACGAGGCGGAGGCGCTGGCCCATGCGTCGGTGGCCGAGCCGCGCGGCCCGGTGCGGCTGCTGATGCCGCCGGCGGTGGCGGTGCACCAGCTGGCCAAGCACCTGCCGCGTTTCCACGCGCGCTACCCGCTGGTGTCGGTGGAGATCGTCGCCAGCGGGCCGGTGGAGACGGTGGACGACAGCTTCGACCTGAGCGTCATGGTGCTGCGCAAGCCCCTGGACGGCAACTTCGTCGCGCGGCGCCTGGCGCGCACCGAGGTGATCACCTGCGCCTCGCCCGAGTACCTGGACCGCCGCGGCCGGCCGCAGCACCCGCGCGAGCTGCTGGAGCACGACGTGCTGATCCCGCCCATCTCCGACCTGCAGCGCGCGATGACCTTCTACCGTGGCGCGGTGGGCGAAAACGGCGAAGGGGCGTTCGAGACCCACCATGCCGTGCCGCACCGCGGCGTGCTCAGCACCATCCACACCGACACCAACTACGCCGCCGCGCTGGCCGGGCTCGGCATCGCCGGGCTGCCGTCCTTCGTGGTGGCCGATGCGCTGATCGAGCATGCGCTGGAGCGCGTGCTGCCCGAGTGGCGCCTGTTCTCGTCCACGCTGTGGGTGGGCATGCCCACCCGCCAGCATGTGCCGGCGCGCACGCGGGCGATGCTCGATTTCCTGGTCGAGATCTTCGGCGGCGAGGACCGGGACCCCTGGCTGGCCGCCGCGGGCTGCGAGACCTGCACCGCCACGCCCATCGAGGCGCCGGGCGCGCTGGCCTAGCCTAGAAGGTGTAGCCGCGCGCCACGGCGTGGCCGCCCAGCGGCTCGAGCAGGGGCAGCAGCTCGGCCAGCGGCCGGTAGCGCATCGCCACCTTGGTGGCATAGCCGATGAAGCGGGGCAGGTCCTCGCGGTAGTGCGGCTTGCCGTCGCGGTGCTTCAGGCGGCAGAAGATGCCCATCACCTTGAGGTGGCGCTGCAGGCCCATCCACTCCACCTGGCGCCAGAACTCGCCGAAGTCCTCGGGCACCGCCAGGCCGGCCTGGCGGGCGGCGTCCCAGTAGCGCACCGCCCAGTCGATCTCCTGCTCCTCCTCCCACGAGAAGAAGGCATCGCGGATGAGCGAGGCGATGTCGTAGCTCAGCGGGCCCCGCACCGCGTCCTGGAAGTCCAGCACGGCGGGATTGGGGTCGGACACCATGAGGTTGCGCACCATGTAGTCACGGTGCACCGGCACCACCGGCTGGGCCAGCGCGCTGGCCACCAGCAGGTCGCACACCTTCTGCCACCGGGCCTGCTCGGTGGGGCCCCAGGTGATGCCGTGCTCGCGCTGCACGCACCACTCGGGGAACAGCGCCAGCTCCCGGCGCAGCAGGGCGTCGTCGTAGGGCGGCAGGTCGCCGGCCGGCAGGTGCTGCTGCCAGTGCACCAGGGCACGGATGGCGTCGCGCATCAGGCGCTGCGCGGTGGCCGTGTCGGCCTCGCGCAGGGCGTCCAGGTAGCTGTGCGGTCCCACGTCCTCCAGCAGCGCGAAGCCCTGGGCCGCGTCGGCCGCCAGCACCTCGGGCGCATGCAGACCCGCCTCGCGGATGCGCCGGGCCAGGGCCAGGAAGTGGCCACTGTCGGAATCGTGCGGCGGCGCGTCCATGACGATCGCCGTGGCACCGCCCGGGCCGTCCAGGCGGAAGTAGCGCCGCGCGCTGGCGTCCGCGGACGCGGCGCGCAGGCTCGCCAGCCGCCAGCCGCCAGGCGCGGCGGCCTCGGCGAGCCAGCGGTCGAAGGCGGCGTGGCGGGCCGGATCGGCCCAGGTGATCGGTGCCTGCGCGGCGGCAGGCGGCGTGGGCGCCGTGGCGGTCATCGGGGTCGGGAATGCGCGTGGATAATCCGCGGCGATTCTAGTGACGCCCTGCCCGTGCCGCGGCGCTGAAGCGGTGCCCGGGTTCGAGCAGGCCGCCTGGCCGGCCCGGCGTGGCGGCGCCCTTTCCACCCCACCGCGCTCGCCCGCGCCCCAGCCGCGTCCTTCCCGCGTGACCCGCCAGACCCCGTCCCGCCCGTTGCGCCCCTCCCCCTGCCCGGCGGCCCCCGCCGTGCTGGCCCTGGCCTGCGCCCTCGCGTGCGCGGGCGTCCGGGCGCAGCCGGCCGCGCCCCTGCCGGTGGAACTCACCGCCAACGATGTGCGCAGCACGCTGGACGGCGAGACGGTGGCCGAAGGCGAGGTGCTGCTGCGCCAGGGCGCCATGCACCTCAGCGCCGACCTGCTGCGCTACCACGCCAGCACCCAGTGGGCCCGCGCCAGCGGCCAGGTGGTGCTGCAGCGGGAGGGGGACCGCTTCACGGGCACCGAGGCCCAGGTCAACCTCGCCACCCGGGCCGGCTCGGTGCGCCACCCCACCTACCACTTCGCCCGCACGGGCGCGGGCGGCCAGGCCGAGCGCATCGACTTCTCCGGCGAGCGCCGGCTCACCGCGCTGCGCGCCGACTACACGAGCTGCCCGCGCGACCAGGCCACCGGGGACGAGATGGGCCCGCCCCCGCAGCCCGACTGGCTGCTCTCGGCGGACCGCCTGGAACTGGATTTCGAGCGCAACGAGGGCGTGGCGCACGGGGCGGTGCTGCAGTTCCTGGGCGTGCCCATCCTGGCGGCGCCGGCGATCAGCTTTCCCGCCACGGGCGAGCGCAAGTCCGGCTGGCTGCCGCCCGAGCTCGACAGCGACACGCGCGGCGGCATTTCCCTGGCGGTGCCCTACTACTGGAACCTGGCGCCCAACTACGACCTCATCACCACGCCTTCCGTGGCCACCCGCCGCGGCTTCGGGCTGGAGGCCGAGCTGCGTTACCTGCAGCCCGCCGACGAGGGACGGCTGGACGTGCACACCGTGCCGCACGACCGCGTGGCGCCCGAGGGGCGGCAGACGCGGTATTCGCTCGACTGGGCGCATGTGGGCACGCTCGACCGCGAGTGGCGCTATGCGGCCCGCGTCATGCGCGCCTCGGACGACGAGTACTGGAAGGACTTCTCCAACCAGCTGCCCAGCCTGACGCGGCGACTGCTGCCCCAGGCCGCCTCGCTGGAGCGGCGCTGGTGGCTGGGCGCCGACAGCCGGCTCGACCTGTACGCCCGCACCCAGGCCTGGCAGGTGCTGCAGGACGAGGCCGCCATCCTGCCGCCCTACGAGCGCATGCCGCAGCTGGGCCTGCGCGGCCTCGGCGGCGGCGCCGTGCGCTGGGAGCTGGAGGCCGAGGCCAACCGCTTCGAGCGGGCGGACGACCTGGTGGGCGACAGCCGCAGCGACGGGTCGCGCGTGCACCTGCAGGGTGCGCTGTACCGGCCCTTCGACGAAGGCTGGGGCTGGTTCACGCCCCGCCTGGCGCTGAACGCGGCCAGCTACCGCACCGACCGCCCCATGAGCGACGGCCGGCGCGACGCCACCCGCGTCATCCCCACGGCCAGCGCGGACGCCGGCCTGCGCTTCGACCGTGCCAGCACGCTGTTCGACCGCGACCTGCGCCAGACCCTGGAGCCGCGGCTGCACTACGTGAACACCCCGTGGCGCGACCAGGCGGCGCTGCCGCTGTTCGACACCGCGGCGAGCGACTTCAACGCGGTGTCGATCTACGCGGACAACCCGTTCTCGGGCATCGACCGCATCGCCGACACCCACCAGGTGACGCTGGGCGCCACCTCGCGCTGGGTGGAGCGCGGCAGCGGCGTCGAACGCCTGCGCCTGGGCGTGGCGCAGCGCTTCCTGTTCCGTGACCAGCGCCTCACGCCCGAAGGCGTGGAGGGCGACAAGCGGGTCTCCGACCTGCTGCTGTTCGGCTCGGGCAGCCTGTTCCAGAGCTGGGTGTTCGATGGCACGGTGCAGTACAACGCCGTGATCGACCGGCCGGTGCGCTCCATCGTGTCGGCGCGCTGGCAGCCCGAACCGTTCCACACCTTGTCCGGCACCTACCGGTATGCGCGCGGCCTGTCCGAGCAGTTCGAGCTGGGCTGGCAGTGGCCGCTGTACCGCGGCGCGCCGCGCGCCAACGGCTGCGGCGGCACGCTGTACGGCGTGGGCCGGGTCAACTTCAGCATGCGCGAGAGCCGGGTCACCGATTCCCTCGCGGGGCTGGAGTACGACGCCGGCTGCTGGATCGGCCGCTTCGTCGTCCAGCGGGTGTCGACCAGCCTGGACGAGGCGACCACCCGCTGGATGCTGCAGCTGGAGCTGGTGGGCCTGTCCCGCCTGGGCAGCAACCCGCTGAAGGTCCTGAAGGACAATATCCCCGGCTACCGGCTGCTGCGCGACGACGCCGACGAACCGGCGTCGCGCCTGGCCAGCCCCACGATTCCCTCGAGCCCATGACCCACCCCTTCCTCCTTCGTGCCGCCGCCCTGGCGCTGGGCGCCACCCTGCTGGCGGGCGGCCCCGTCGCCCGCGCGCAGCAGCCGGCCCCGCGCGTCGCCACGCAGTCGGCCGACTACATCGTGGCCGTCGTCAACAACGAGCTGGTCACGCAGGTCGAGGTGGAGCAGCGGCTGGCGCGCATCCGCGCCGATGCGCAGCGCTCCGGCGCCCGGCTGCCGCCCGACGACGAGCTGCGCCGCCAGGTGCTCAACGCGCTCATCGAGGAGCGGGTGATCGTCACCTACGCCCGTGACAGCGGCATGCGCGTGGACGAGCCCGAGCTCGACCGGGCCGTGGCCAACGTGGCGGCGATGAACAAGCTCACGGTCGAGCGCCTGCAGCAGCGCCTGCGTGCCGAGGGCGTCGACTACGCGCGCTTTCGCGCCAACCTGCGCGACCAGATCCTGGCCGAGCGGGTGCGCGAGCGCGAGGTCGTCAGCCGCATCCGGGTGACCGACGCGGAGGTGGACGCCACCCTGGCCCAGCGCCAGGCCAAGCTCGGTGCGTCCACCGAGCTCAACATCGCGCAGATCCTCGTCTCGGTGCCGGAGAGCGCCTCGGCGGACGTGGTGGCCGAGCGGCGGGCGCGGGCCCAGGCCGTGATCCAGCGCCTGCGCGCCGGCGAGCCCTTCGACCGTGTCGCGCGCGAGGTCTCGGAGGACGCCAACCGCGAAAAGGGCGGCGAGATCGGCCCGAAGCCCGAGGAGCGCCTGCCGGACCTCTTCGTCGAGGCGGTCAAGCCGCTGGCCGTGGGCGGCTTCTCGGCCGAGCCCCTGCGCAGCGGGGCCGGCTGGCACGTGCTGAAGCTGCTGTCGCGCAGCGAGACCAGCATGGCCACCGTGACGCAGACGCGTGCGCGCCACATCCTGCTGCGGCCGTCGGCCACGGTGTCGGCCGAGGCGGCGGGCCGGCGCCTGGTCGAGCTGCGCGAGCAGGTGGTGTCCGGACAGCGCCGCTTCGAGGACCTGGCGCGCCAGTTCTCCGAGGACGGCAGTGCCGCGGCGGGCGGGGATCTGGGCTGGGCCTCGCCGGGCAACTTCGTGCCGGAGTTCGAGGAGGCCATGGCCCGCCTGCCGCTCGGCGGCGTGTCCGCCCCCATCGTGTCGCGCTTCGGCGTGCACCTCATCCAGGTGGTCGAGCGCCGCCAGGTCCCCATCGACCCCAAGGAGCTGCGCGAGCAGGTGCGCAACACCTTGCGCGAGCAGAAGTTCGACCCGGCCTACGCCGACTGGGTGGCCGAGCTGCGTGCCCGGGCCTACATCGAGATGCGCGAGCCGCCGCAGGCCTTGTGAAGCCCCACACCGCGCGCAAGCGCTTCGGCCAGCACTTCCTGACTGACAGCGCCATCATCGACGCCATCGTGCGCGCCATCGACCCGCGGCCGGGCCAGGCGCTGGTGGAGATCGGCCCCGGCCTGGGCGCGCTCACCGAGCCGCTGCTGGCGCGCGGCGAGCGCCTGACCGTGGTGGAGCTCGACCGCGACCTGGCCGCGCGCCTGCGCCGCAATCCCGCGCTGCAGGTGGTGGAGTCGGACGTGCTGCGCGTGGATTTCGGCGCGCTGGCGGACGCCGCGGGCCAGCCGCTGCGTGTGGTGGGCAACCTGCCCTACAACATCTCCACGCCCATCCTGTTCCACCTGCTGCCGTGGGCCCACCGTGTGGTCGACCAGCACTTCATGCTGCAGAAGGAAGTGGTGGACCGCATGGCCGCCGGGCCGGGCAGCAAGACCTATGGTCGGTTGTCGGTGATGCTGCAGTGGCGCTACGACATCGAGTCGCTCGTCGACGTGCCGCCCGAGGCCTTCGACCCGCCGCCGCAGGTCGATTCGGCCGTGGTGCGCATGACGCCCTGGCCACAGGCGGCCGACGTGGACCCCGCCCGGCTCGAGGCGCTGGTGGCTGCCGCGTTCTCCCAGCGCCGCAAGCTGCTGCGCCACGCGCTGGGCCGCTGGCTCGAAGGCCAGGGCTACACCGGCGACTTCGACCTCCAGCGCCGCGCCGAGGAAGTCCCCGTCGCCGAGTTCATCGCCCTCGCGCAATCGCTTCCGCCCCACCAGTGACAAGGCCCGCCAAAGGCGGGCCAAGGTCACTCTCCAAGCGGTGGCCGCGGAGCCGGCTCCGCCGGGCCGCTGGCCGCGCCCCCTTGAGGGGGAGGCGCCGCCAGGCGCCTCGGGGGTGGGCAAGTTCTCAGGCGGCGTTGAGCCACATGGCGGTGTCGAACGCGCTGCTCATCATGGGCATGTTCATCCCGAAGTTCGGGTTGATGCCGTTCTTGCTGGCCGCCTTGGCGGCCGGCTTGGTTTCCGTGGGGGCCGTTTCCGCAGCCCGCTCCCATGACCCGTTTTCCTGGGAGCGGGCTACTGAAAAGAATAGAAGCACCTGAACGGTATCTTCCTTTCGGCCCAGAAGTCGGCGGCGTCACGGAAGACGTCCAGCAGCTGCTCGCGCGATTCGCGGTCGAAGCGCGGGTTGTCGGGGATCTGCTCGAGCACGACGATGAAGCCGGGCTGGGAGCCCGCCTTGTGGACAAGGTCCGTCATGCAGTCGTACAGCGCGTCCAGGTTCTTGCCGAAGTGCTGCGGAAAGAGGAACGAGCTGGCGATGCCGTCGAGCACGTCCTGCTTGGATTGCGCCTCGGAGAGATTGGCGTACAGGAAGTGCTGGCCAGCTTCCTGCGCCGCGCTCATCAGGTCGTCGACCCGATAGGCGCGTATTGCCTGCACGATGTTGGGACGGACGGTCTGCAAGAGCATGGTCACGTTCCTCCTTGATCAACGATGAAACCGAACGAAGCTCGCCCCGCAGATCACTTCACGATGCGGCGAAAGCTCGCGTAGTGATCTTCGGTATAGAAACAGGCTTCGGGTTCCCGCGGCTGCACGCCGCCGCAGACGATGCGCCGTGCGCCACGGTCACGGGACCCCGGCGTGGGCACGGTGTATTCGCGGTAGTACCCTCGCGGATGGCTGGGCAGCAGGCGCTCGCGGTTGCCGAACACGGTGCCGTCCTTCGCGTAGGGGAAGGGGCCGCCGGAGCGGATCAAGCGCTCGGTGTGCTGGGCCTCCGCCGGCAAGGCGGCCAGGGCCACCGTACCGGCCGCCGGTGCTGACCCGCGAAACGACTCGCGGGCGGGGGCTCCAGCGCCAAGGGCCACCCCGAGCGCGCCGGCGAGGACCGCTGCCATCACGAACAGGCCGCCTCGCTTGCGCAAGAACCGCCCCTCCGGCAGTGAACCCCCTCTGGCCACGGGTTTACCCTGAAGACTCAAACCGTCATGGTACCCGAGTGGTTCGGAAACCACAAGGCCAATGCCTCAAAATGAGGCATGGCGCCCGTTTGAACGTGAGTGGTCGCTACTCGGAAATGGCTGGCGAATCAACGGCCGGCGTTCGCGTCGGCCACCGTCAGGGCGGTCATGTTGACCAGCCGGCGCACCGTCGCGGACGGCGTCAGGATGTGCACCGGCTGCGCCGCACCCAGCAGGACCGGACCGATGGCGATGCCGCCGCCGGACGCCGTCTTGAGCAGGTTGTAGCTGATGTTGGCCGCGTCGATGTTGGGCAGCACGAGCAGGTTGGCTTCGCCCTTGAGGGTGCTGCGCGGCATGAGCTCTGCGCGGTAGGCGGCGTCCAGCGCCGCGTCGCCGTGCATCTCGCCGTCGATCTCCAGCCACGGCGCCGCCTGCTGGATGAGCGCGAGCGCCTCGCGCATCTTCACGGCCGAGGGCTGGTTGCTGGAGCCGAAGTTGGAGTGCGACAGCAGCGCGGCCTTGGGCTGGATGCCGAAGCGGCGCATCTCCTCGGCCGCCAGCACCGTGATCTCGCACAGCTGCTCGGGCGTGGGGTCGTAGTTGATGTGCGTGTCGACCAGGAACACCTGGCGGCCCGGCAGCAGCAGGCCGTTCATGCAGGCGAAGGTCTTCACCCCCGGTCGGCGGCCGATGACGGCCTCCACGTGGTGCAGGTGCAGCTGCGGCGTGCCCCAGGTGCCGCAGATCATGCCGTCCACCTCGCCCTTGTGCAGCAGCATGCTGGAGATGAGCGTCAGTCGCCGGCGCATCTCGATCTTCGCCAGCTGCACGGTCACGCCGCGGCGCTCCATCATCTGGTGGTAGGTCTGCCAGTAGTCGCGGTAACGCGGGTCGTCGTCGATGTTGACCAGCTGGTAGTCGCGCCCCTCCTGCAGCCGCAGGCCCATCTTGGCGATGCGCGCGTGGATGATGCTGCGCCGCCCCACCAGCCAGGGCTGGGCCAGGCCTTCATCCACCACCACTTGCACGGCCGACAGCACCCGACGGTCCTCGCCCTCGGCGTAGGCGATCTTCTTGTGCGCGGCCTTCTTGGCCAGCGTGAAGATCGGCTTCATCAGGTTGCCCGAGGCGTAGACGAAGCTGTGCAGCTTCTCGCGGTAGGCCGCCAGGTCGGTGATCGGGCGTTGCGCGACGCCGGATTCGCGCGCCGCGTCGGCCACCGCGGGCGCGATCTGGATCATCAGCCGCGGGTCGAACGGCTTGGGGATGAGGTAGTCCGGCCCGAACGAGAGCGTCTGGCCGGCGTAGGCGGTGGCCACCACGTCGCTCTGCTCGGCCTGCGCGAGATCGGCGATGGCCTTGACCGCGGCGATCTCCATCTCGTCGTTGATGGTCCTGGCGCCGCAGTCGAGTGCGCCCCGGAAGATGTAGGGGAAGCACAGGACGTTGTTGACCTGGTTGGGGTAGTCGGTGCGGCCGGTGGCCATGATGGCGTCGTCGCGCACCGCCTTGACCTCCTCCGGCATGATCTCCGGCGTGGGGTTGGCCAGCGCGAAGATCAGCGGCTTCGGGCCCATGGCCGCCACCATCTCGGGCTTGAGCACGCCGCCGGCCGACAGGCCCAGGAAGACGTCGGCGCCGGCGATCACCTGGGCCAGCTGGCGCAGCTCGGTGGGCTGCGCGAACTCGGCCTTGTCCGGGTCCATGAGTTCGGCGCGGCCCTCGTAGACCACGCCCGCGAGGTCGGTCACCCAGATGTTCTCGCGCGGCAGGCCCAGCTTGACCAGCAGGTTCAGGCAGGCCAGCGCCGCGGCGCCGGCCCCTGAGGAGACCAGCTTGATCTCCTTGATGCTCTTGCCCACCACCTTCAGGCCGTTGAGCAGGGCCGCACCCACCACGATGGCGGTGCCGTGCTGGTCGTCGTGGAAGACGGGGATCGACAGCCGCTCGCGCAGCTTGCGCTCGACGTAGAAGCAGTCGGGCGCCTTGATGTCCTCGAGGTTGATGCCGCCGAAGGTGGGCTCCAGCGCGGCGATCACCTCCACCAGGCGGTCCGGGTCCTTCTCGTTGATCTCGATGTCGAACACATCGATGCCGGCGAACTTCTTGAACAGCACGCCCTTGCCTTCCATGACCGGCTTGGACGCCAGCGGCCCGATGTCGCCCAGGCCCAGCACGGCGGTGCCGTTGGTGACCACGGCCACCAGGTTGCCGCGCGAGGTGTAGCGGAAGGCGTTGGCCGGGTCCTCGACGATCTCCTCGCAGGCGGCCGCCACGCCGGGCGAGTACGCCAGCGCCAGGTCGCGCTGGTTCGTCAGCTGCTTGGTCGCGGCGATGGCCACCTTGCCCGGCGTCGGGAACTCGTGGTACTCGAGCGCCGCACGGCGCAGTTCGGCTCGTTTTTCCTCGAAGGTCGGCATGGGGCTCTCGGGTGGCGCGGCAGGGGGGCAACGATTCTAGGATGGGGCAGTGTGCGTGCCGGCGCCGCCCCGGCGCATGCGCGAAACTGCTTAGGCAGCGCCCCAGGCGGGGCACCCATACTGCCGCCCCAGTGATGACGCCACCCGCCGCCGCCCCCGCCCCGGAGCCCTCGCGCGGCCGCCGGGGCTTTCGCTGGCTGCTGTGGGGCGCGCTGGTGGGCCTGCTGCTGGTGGCGCAGTCGCTGCTGGTGGGGCTGACCATCGCCTACGAGGAATCGCGCGCGCAGGAGCGCACCGACGAGGTCGCCGCCTTCGCCGCGGCCGAGATGCGCCGCCTGGTGCAGGCCAGCCTGCAGGGCGCGCAGGCCCTGACCTGGGGCGACCCGCCGCCGGTGCAGTGGCGCTACGACGCGCTGGAGATGATGCGCCAGCGTGACGAGTTCCTGCGCATGGAACTGCGCGACGAGGGCCTGCGGCTGGTCACGGCCGCCGATGCGCCGTTTCGCGCGCCGCTGTTCGGCAACCTCGCCCGCACCGACCTGGAGGTGGAGATGCTGGCCACCTGCGCCGGCGCCCGGCGCGCCGCCATGCCGGCGTTCTCGCGCTCGTACTTCGTGCCGCAGCCGGGCGGGCTGGGCCTGGAGGTGATCGACCTGTGCCTGCCGCTGGACCGCGCCGGCCAGCACGCCGGCTACATGGTGGCCACGCTGGCCCTGGCGCAGCTGCTGGAGGACGCGGTGCGCGAGGCCGGCGTCAGCGCCCACGAGCTGTCGCTGGTCGAGGCCGACGGCACGCGGCTGGTGCGCGCGGGCACCCGCCGCGGCGCCGGCATCTACCAGGCCACGCGCATCGTGGACCTGCCCGGCCAGTCGCTGCAGCTGCGGGCGGACGCGGCCCAGGGCCGCCCGGGCCTGATTCCCAACGTCACGGTGGCCCTGGTCGTGGGCCTGTCGCTGCTGCTGTTCGGGCTGGTGGTGCTGCTGGTGCGGGACGTGCGCCGGCGCGCGAAGGCCGAGACGGCGCTGGCCGAGGCGCTCGCCTTCCGGCGCGCGATGGAGGACTCGCTCGTCACCGGCCTGCGCGCACGCGACGTGCGCGGCCGCATCACCTACGTGAACCCGGCTTTCTGCGCCATGGTCGGCTGGAGTGCCGAGGAGCTCATCGGCACCGACCCGCCGCCGTACTGGCCGCCCGAGCACATCGCGGAGTACCGCCGCCGCCAGTCCGAGCGCTTCACCCTGTCGCGCGACGCCGCCGCCCAGCGCGAGGGCTTCGAGACGCAGTTCATGCGGCGCACCGGGGAGCGCTTTCCGGTGATGATCTACGAAGCCCCGCTGCGCGACCGGGTCGGGCACCACGCCGGCTGGATGAGCGCTGTGCTGGACGTGAGCGCGGCGCGCCGCATGGAGGAGCTCTCGCGCCAGCAGCAGGAGCGCCTGCAGGCCACCGCGCGGCTGGCCACCGTGGGCGAGATGGCCTCGCTGCTCAGCCACGAGCTGAACCAGCCGCTGGCCGCGATCGCCAGCTACGCGAGCGGCTCGCTCAACCTGGTGGCCGATGCGCAGGCCCAGGCGCAGGGCCTGCCGGCCTCGCCGGCGCAGGCCGAGACGCTGGGGATGGTGCGCCAGGCGCTGGAGCGCGTGGCCGAGCAGGCCGAGCGGGCGGGGCGCGTCATCAAGAGCGTGCATGCCTTCGTGCGGCGTCGCGAGCGCTCGCGCGAGGCGGTGGGCGCGGGCGAGCTGATCGAGGCGGTGCTGCCCCTGGTGCGGCTGCAGGCGCGCAAGAGCGGCACGCGGCTCGAGGTGGACTGCCCGCAGCCCGCGCCGCGCGTCTGGGCCGACCGCACGATGGTCGAGCAGGTGCTGCTGAACCTCACGCGCAACGCCATCCAGTCGATGGAGGGCGGCGAGACGCCGCTGGCCGAACGGGTGCTCACCCTGCGTGTGAGCCAGCCGCACGCCCGCTGGGTGCGCCTGGCCGTCATCGACCGCGGGGGTGGCATCGCGCCGGAGGTGGCGGCGCAGCTGTTCACCCCCTTCTTCACCACCCGTGCCGAGGGCATGGGCCTGGGCCTGTCGCTGTGCCGCACGGTGATCGAGCAGCACGGCGGCGCGCTGGACTTCGGCCCGGCGGAATCCGGCGACGGCATGCGCACGGGAACGGAGTTCCGGTTTACCCTCCCGGTGGCGCCCGACGGTCGCACCGCCGACCTCCCGCCTGACGCCCCATGAACCCGCCCGCTGCCTCCCGATTCGGCCTGCCCATGGTGTACCTCGTCGACGACGAGGACGTGGTGCGCGATGCCCTGGCCTGGCTGCTGCGCACGCGCCGCCTGCTGTCCGAGGGCTTTGCCAGCGGCGACGCCTTCGCCGAGTTCCTGGCAGGCCGCGGGCCGGCCGACTGGCCGACGGCGCCGTCGTGCGTGCTGCTGGACGTGCGCATGCCCGGCATGTCCGGGCTGGCGCTGTTCGAGCTGCTGGTCGAGCGCGGGCTGGTCGACGCGCTGCCGGTGATCTTCCTCACCGGCCATGGCGACGTGCCCACGGCCGTGGCCGCGGTCAAGCGCGGCGCCTTCGATTTCGTGGAGAAGCCGTTCTCGGACAACGCGCTGGTCGACCGCATCGAGCAGGCCCTGGCCGTCAGCGAACGGGCCCTGTCCCGGCGCGCCGACCGCCGCCGCGTGGAGCGCGCGCTGGCCGAGCTCACCGAGCGCGAGCGCGAGGTGATGCAGCTGGTGGTCGAAGGCCGACCCAACAAGCTCATCGCCGACGCGCTGGACATCAGCGTGCGCACGGTGGAGGTGCACCGGGCGCGCGTGTTCGACAAGATGAACGTCAAGTCCGCGGTGGAGCTCGCGAACCTCCTGCACCCGGCGGCGCAGTACCGCCACCACCTGCCCCTTCCGCCCGGCGGTTCGGCCTGAGGCTGTCGAAGGCGCGCCCTGGCGTGCCCCGGGGCGGCCACAATCGCGCCATGGCCCTGGGTGAGTTCGACCTGATCGAGACCTTCTTCCGCCCCCCGGTGCGGCGCGCCGTGCTGGGTGGCGGGGACGATTGCGCGCTGCTGCAGCCGGCACCGGGCATGCAGCTGGCGGTGTCCACCGACATGCTGGTCGAGGGGCGCCACTTCCTGTCCACCGTGCCGCCCGAGCGCCTGGGCCACAAGGCGCTGGCGGTGAACCTGAGCGACCTGGCCGCCTGCGGGGCCGAGCCGCTGGCCTTCACGCTCGGCCTGTGCCTGCCGCGCGCCGACGCCGCGTTCCTCGGGCCGCTGGCGCGCGGCATGCTGGCCCTGGCCGAGCGCCATGGCATCGAGCTGGTGGGCGGCGACACCACCGCCGGCCCGCTCGCGCTGTCGATCACCGTGATGGGCCAGGTCCCGGCGGGCCAGGCGCTGCTGCGCAGCGGCGCGGCGCCGGGCGACGACCTGTGGGTCAGCGGCACGCTGGGCGATGCGCGCCTCGCCCTGGAGGTGTTCCGCGGCCAGGTGCGCCTGCCGGGCGATGGCTTCGAGCAGGTGCGCCAGGCCATGGAGTGTCCCGAGCCGCGCGTGGCGCTGGGCCAGGCGCTGCGCGGCGTGGCCAGCGCGGCCATCGACCTGTCCGATGGGCTGCTGGGTGACCTGCGCCATGTGCTGGCCCGCTCGCAGGTGGGGGCCACCGTGTGGCTCGACGCACTGCCCCGCAGCCCCTGGCTCGCCGCCCAGCCCGAGGCGGTGCAGCAGGCCTGCCTGCTGGGCGGCGGCGATGACTACGAGCTGCTGTTCAGCGCGCCGCCCGGCGCCGCGGCCGCGGTGCGGGCCGCCGCCGAACACGCCGGCACGCGGGCCAGCCGCATCGGCCGCATCACCCCCGCGGCCGAGGGCCTGCAGGTGCTGCCGGCGGCCGGCAGCCCCACCGCGCTGGACCTGTCCGGCTGGTCGGGCTTCGACCACTTCGGCAGCGCATGACGCCGACCGCCCGCTTCATGCGCTCGCACCCCGCGCACTGGGTGTCGCTCGGTTTCGGCAGTGGGCTGTCGCCCGTGGCCCCCGGCACGGTGGGCACGCTGTGGGCCTGGCTGGCGTTCGTGGGGCTGGACCCGTGGCTGGGCAGCGGCGGCTGGGCGGTGGTGCTGGCGCTCGGCTGGCCGCTGGGCGGCTGGGCCTGCACCCGCACGGCCCAGGCCCTGGGCGTGGCCGACCCCTCGGCCATCGTGTGGGACGAGGTGCTCGCCTTCTGGACGGTGCTGTGGCTGCTGATGCCGGCCCACTGGGGCTGGCAGGTGCTCGCGTTCGCCCTGTTCCGCCTGTTCGATGCCGCCAAGCCGGGCCCGGTGGCCTGGGCCGACCGGCGCTACAAGCTCGCGCCCGGCGCGGCCATCGGCTGGCGCCAGGGCGCCGGCATCCTGCTGGACGATGCCGTGGCAGCGCTGTGCACCCTGCTGGTGCTGGCGCTGGCCTGGCGGCTCTGGCACTGAAGGCCGCCATGGACGACGCCAGCCCGCTGCTGCCCGACACCGCCTGGCTGCCCGCGGTGCAGGCGCTGGCCGAGGCGCTGCGCCGGCGCGGCACCCGCGTGGCCACGGCCGAAAGCTGCACGGGTGGCCTCATCGGGGCCGCCTGCACCCACCTGGCAGGCTCCAGCGACTGGTACGAGCGCGGCTGGGTGACCTACAGCAACGAGGCCAAGACCGAGCTGCTCGGCGTGCCGGCGGCGCTGATCGTGCAGCACGGTGCGGTGAGCGCCGAGGTGGCGCGTGCCATGGCCGAGGGTGCGCTGGCGCGCAGCCGCGCGCAGGCGGCGGTGGCCGTCACCGGCATCGCCGGCCCGGGGGGGGCGACGCCAGGCAAGCCGGTGGGCCTGGTGTGGCGAGGCCTGGCCTGGCGTGACGCGGGCGGCCAGGTGCGGGCCGAGGCGGCGGCGCAGGTGTTCGCGGGCGACCGCGCGCAGGTGCGCGGCGCGACGGTTCAGTGGGCCCTGTCCGGGCTGCTGGCACTCGCCCGGGCGCGCTGAGCCGCGGGTGGGGCATCCGCCGCCGACAGCGCCCACGCCGGCTCGGCCACCGCGGGCGCCGGGCGCCCGTGCAGAAAGCCCTGCTGCACCGGGCAGCCGGCGCGCTCCAGGGCGGCGCGCTGCAGCTCGGTCTCCACGCCCACGGCCAGCACCCCCACGCCCATGCCCTGGGCCAGGTGCACCACGCCGCGCACGGCGGCGACGGCGGCGGCGTCGTGCGGCAGGCCCGCCACCAGGCCCGCCTCGATCTTCAGCCGCGCGGGCTGCAGCTGCGCCAGCAGGGCCAGCGACAGCGGCGCCGTGCCCACGTTCTCCAGCACCAGCTCGGCGCCTTCGCGCCGCAGCTCGGCGGCGCGCAGCAGGCTGAACTCCGGGTCGCTCATCACCATGTGGCTGCACAGCTCCAGGGCCAGGTCACCCGGCACCAGGCCGTGCTCGTGCAGGGCGCGGCCCACGCTGGCGGGCAGCTGCTCGTGGCGGAACTCCGCGGCGCTCACGTTGACGGCCACCGGCCCCACGGCCAGCCCGGCCGCCTTCCAGCGCGCCTGCTGGGCGCAGGCCGCGTGCAGCACATGCCGCGTGATGGCCTGCAGCTGCTCGCCCGCGCCGGCGCGGTGGATGAAGTGCACCGGCGTCAGCACGCCCTGCTGGGGGTGCTGCCAGCGCAGCAGCGCCTCGGCGCCGACGGCGCGGCCCACGCGGGTGTCGATGAGTGGCTGGTAGTGCAGCTGCAGCGCGTGGCGCGCCAGCGCCTGCGCGAGCTCCGGGTCGCCGCCGCCGGTCACCGGCTCGGGCGCGTCGTCCTGCGCGCGGTACAGCGCGAAGCGGCCCCGCCCGGCCGCCTTGGCGCGGTACATGGCTTGGTCGGCACGCTGCAGCAGCTCGTCGAAGCGCCGCCCGTCGGCCGGGAAGCGCGCGATGCCGATGCTGGCCGAGACCTGCATCTGCACGTCGGGCTGGCCGGGCAGCGGCACCGGTTGCTCGATGGCGTGGATGAGCCGCAGCGCGGCATGCGCCACGGCCTGGGCGTCCTCCACCTCGGACAGCAGGGCCACGAACTCGTCGCCGGCCAGGCGCCCGACCAGGTCGGAGCCGCGCATGACCGTGCGCATGCGCTGGCCCAGCACCCGCAGCAGCTCGTCGCCGGCGCGGTGGCCGAGGGTGTCGTTCACCTGCTTGAAGCGGTCCAGGTCGATGAACAGCAGCGCCAGCGGCTGCTGGCCCCGCCGCGCCACCGAGGCGGCGTGGGTGAACAGCTCGGCGAACAGGCGGCGGTTGGGCAGCCCGGTGAGCGCATCCACCATGGCCTGCCGGTGCAGCTCGGCATGGCGGCCCTCCAGGGCCTCCAGCAGGTCGTCGATGCGGTCGATGGCGCGGTTGAGGTGCCGGCCCACGGCGCCCAGCTCGTTGTCGTTGCCGTCCCAGTCGATGCGCGGGCCGCCGCCCTGGCCGCTGCGCGCGATCTCGCTGGCCTGCTTCTTCAGCCGGCGCAGCGGCTCCACCACGCGCCAGGCGAGCACCATCCACAGGGCCAGGGCACCGGCGACGGCCTGGAGCAGCAGGACCAGCCCCACCGCCTGGCGGCGCTCGGCGGGCCACACCGCGGCCACGGCGCCCGCCAAGGTGCTGTCCAGCCACCACAGGCCGATGCCGGCCGCCAGCAGGCTGGCCAGCGTGGCGCCCACGACGGCGCGGCCGATGGACAGCCGCCGCCGCACGCGCGGCAGCGGCGCGCGGTCGATCGCCGGCGGTTCGCTCGGCGGCGGTTCTTCTTGTGTTGGCACCACACCCTCGCTATCGGCCGGCCACGCGCTGGGATGAGGCCGGAAACGTGAACCGTGCATTGTGAACAGGCGCTAGGCTGGGAGACATGACGATTTACCTTTGCGGACAAATTGACACCACGGAGCGGCAGGCCTGGCTGGACGCCCTGGCCCTCGCCCTGCCCGGCGAGCCGGTGCGCACGGCACTGGGGCCGGACGACCGGGGTGGCGTGGACGTGGCGCTCGTGGCCAACCCGCCCCCGGGCAGCCTGCAGGGCCTGCCCGCGCTGCGCCTGGTGCAGTCGCTGTGGGCAGGCGTGGACCGGCTGCTGGCCGACCCCACGCTGCCCGACGGCGTGCCGGTGGCGCGCATGGTGGACCCGGCGATGACGGCGGCCATGGCCGAGACCGCGCTGTGGGCGGTGCTCTCGCTGCACCGTGGCTTCTTCCGCTACGCCGCGCAGCAGTCGGCCGGCTGCTGGCAGCCGCTGCCCCAGCGCCGCGCGGACGAGGTGCATGTGGCGGTGCTGGGCCTGGGTGAGCTCGGCCGGGCGGTGGCGGCGCGCCTGGCCGGCCAGGGCTACCGGGTGACGGGCTGGCGGCGCACGCCCGTCGGGCCGCTGCCGGCCGGCGTGGCCGCCTGCGAGGGCGAGGGCGCCTGGGGCCCGTTGCTGGCGCGCAGCGACGTGCTGGTGAACCTGCTGCCGCTGACCGCGGCCACCCGCGGCCTGCTCGACGCACGGGCCTTTGCGGCCCTGCGCCCGGGCGCGGCCCTGGTGAACCTCGCCCGCGGCGCCCATGTCGTGGAAGCGGACCTGCTGGTGGCCCTGGACGCGGGCCAGGTGGGCCACGCCGTGCTGGACGTGTTCGCCAGCGAGCCGCTGGCGCCCGGTCATCCGTTCTGGTCGCATCCCCAGGTGACCGTGCTGCCCCACGCAGCGGCCCTGACGGACCCGCGCACCGCGGCGGGCGTGGTGGCCGCCAATGTGCACGCCTGCCGCGCCGGGCGGCCGCTGGCCCACCGGGTGGAGCGCTCGCGCGGCTACTGAGCGTTCAGCTGGCCGCGGGCAGCGTCATCGGCCGCCGGGCGGCCCCGCGGCGCGCCGTGGCGGCGGCCACCAGGTCCAGCAGGCCCAGCGCCAGGCGGCGCAGCGCCTCCCAGGCGTCTTCGGGCCAGTCCGGCCGGCGCAGGCCCTTGATGACGCCGTCGCAGTCGCTGGCGGCCACCACCAGCGCGGCCAGGGCGCCGTCGTCCACACCGGGCAGCAGGGCCTGGAAGACACGCTCCTTGTCGCCCCACACCCGCGCCTCGCGCAGCGCCATGGGCAGCGGCAGGCCGGCGGCCAGCGCGCCGCGCGCGCGCTGCAGCGCCATCACGTCGTTGGCCAGCATCCAGTGCACGGGCACGGGCGACTCGCCCTCGGCCTTCAGGCCGTCGAGCATGCGCAGGGCGCGGCCCGGCTGGCCGGCCAGCACGGCGGACACCAGCTGGGCGATGTCGAAGCGCGCCACGTCCAGCACCGCGGATTCGATCTGCTCGAAGCTGAGCTCGCCGGCCGGGTACAGCAGGGCCAGCTTCTGCAGCTCCTGGTGCGCGGCCAGCAGGTTGCCCTCCACCCGGTCGGCGAAGTAGGCCAGGGTCTGCTGGCCGGCGTCGCCCGCGGCCACGCGCTGGCCCTGCGCGGCCAGGCGCTGGGCGATCCAGCCGGGCAGCGCATGGCGCTCGATCGGGTCCAGGCGCACGGCGACACCGGCCCGGTCGAGCGCGGCGAACCAGGCGCTCTTGAGCTGCTCGCGGTCCAGGCGCGGCAGGTGCACCAGCGTCAGCACATCCGGCGAGATCTGCTCGCAGTACGCCTGCAGCGCGGACGAGCCGTCCTTGCCCGGCTTGCCGCTGGGGATGCGGATCTCGATCAGCTGGCGGTCGGTGAACAGGCCCATGGACCGCGCCGCGCCCAGCACGCCGCTCCAGTCGAAGTGGGCGCCGCTCACGGTGAACACCTGGCGGTCGCCGAAACCGGCGGCGCGCGCGGCCGCGCGCAGCGTGTCGGCGGCCTCCTGCGCCAGCAGCGGCTCGTCGCCGTGCAGGGTGTAGATGCTCTTCAGCCCGCTGCGCGCGAGCTGGGTGGCGAGCTGGTCGGCGCGGACCTGCATGGTGCGGCGCGCCGGCTCAGGCGGCCGGCGCCCGGCCGGAGGCCGCGAGCATCTCGAGCAGCTGGTGGGCCATGTCCAGCCGCATGTCGCGCAGCAGCACGGCCTCCTCGGTCTGCTTGGCCAGCGCGGCGGTCTCGCTGTAGCTCATGTCGCGCGTCAGCTCGAGCTGCGTCTCGGGCAGCAGCGGCGTGCCGTCCGGGCGGTCGAGCCGGAAGCGCAGGGTGACGCGCAGGCGGAACTCGCGCACCTGGCCACCGGCGGTGGAGGCGGCCACGGTGCGCGTGAGGCGGTCCTCCAGCACCACCAGCACGCGCTCGGCCTGGCGCGGGTCGTCCACCCACTGCACGCTGCGCGGCAGTGCCTGGCGCAGCGCGTCGGCCATGGGCGCCGCGGGCGCGAAGCCGCTCACCGCCAGCCGCGTGAACGGCAGCGCGGCGGGCTGGCGCAGGGCGAAGCCGCAGCCCCCCAGGGCCGTGGTGGCCGAGGCCGCGACCAGCGCGGCGAGCAGGGCGCGGCGCGGCACCGGCATCAGACCACCACGTTGACCAGGCGGCCCGGCACGATCACCACCTTCTTCGGCGGCTTGCCTTCGGTGAACTTGGCCAGGTCCGGCGTGGCCAGCATGGCCAGCGCAGCGGCCTCGATGGCGGCCTTGTCGGCGGACGCGGCCACGCGCACGGCACCACGCAGCTTGCCGTTGACCTGCAGCACCAACTCCACCTCGTCCTGCACCAGGGCGGCCTCGTCCACCTGCGGCCAGGGCGCGTCCAGCAGGTCACCCAGGCGGGCGGCGTAGCCCAGGTCCTGCCACAGCGCGTGGGTGATGTGCGGGCAGGCCGGGTACAGCGCACGCAGCAGCACCGAGAAGCCCTCGCGCAGCACGGCCGCGTCACCGGCCGCGTCGGTGGGCTTGAAGGCCTCCAGCGCATTGAGCAGCTTCATCGCACCGGAGACCACGGTGTTGTACTGCATGCGCTCGTAGTCGTAGCTCACCTGCCTGAGCACCAGGTGCACCTCGCGGCGCAGCGCCTTGGCCTCGGCGGACAGGGCGGCGCCCACGTCGGCCGCGCCCTGCAGGGCGGCCGAGTGGCGGGCGCCGAACTGCCACACGCGCTTGAGGAAGCGGTGCGCGCCTTCCACGCCGGCGTCGTTCCACTCCAGCGTCTGCTCCGGCGGCGAGGCGAACATGACGAACAGGCGCGCGGTGTCGGCGCCGTAGCGCTCGATCAGGTCCTGCGGGTCCACGCCGTTGTTCTTGGACTTGGACATGGTGCCCACGCCCTGGTAGTCCACCGCCGAGCCGTCGCTCTTGAGCTTGGCGCCGACGATCTTGCCGCCCTCGTCGAAGACGTTGTCCACCTCGTGCGGCCAGAAGTACTCGATGCCGCCCTTGTCGGTGCGCCGGCTGTAGATGTGGTTGAGCACCATGCCCTGGGTGAGCAGGCGGGTGAAGGGCTCGTCCACCGTCACCAGGCCCAGGTCGCGCATGACCTTGGTCCAGAAGCGCGCGTACAGCAGGTGCAGGATCGCATGCTCGATGCCGCCGATGTACTGGTCCATCGGCATCCAGTAGTCGTTGCGGGCGTCGACCATCGCGCCGTGGTTGTCGGCGCTGGTGTAGCGCATGAAGTACCACGACGAGTCGATGAAGGTGTCCATCGTGTCGGTCTCGCGGCGCGCGGGCTTTGCGCAGCACGGGCAGGGCACGTTCAGGAAGCCCTCGCACTTGTTCAGCGGGTTGCCGGAGCCGTCGGGGATCAGGTCCTCCGGCAGCACCACGGGCAGGTCCTTCTCGGGCACGGGCACGGCACCGCAGCTGTCGCAGTGGATGATGGGGATGGGCGTGCCCCAGTAGCGCTGGCGGCTGATGCCCCAGTCGCGCAGGCGCCAGGTGGTCTTCTTCTCGCCCAGGCCCTGGGCGGCGAGCAGCTCGGCCACCTTGTCCACCGCCTCGGCATGGCCCAGGCCGTCGAGCACGCCCGAATCGACGCAGCGGCCGCGCTGCTTGTCGCCGTACCAGTCGGCCCAGGCGTCGGTGGAGTACACCTCGCCGGCCACGGCCACCACCTGGCGGATGGGCAGGGCGTACTTGCGCGCGAAGGCGAAGTCGCGCTCGTCGTGCGCGGGCACGCCCATCACGGCGCCGTCGCCGTAGCCCATGAGCACGTAGTTGCCCACCCACACCGGCACCGGCGCGCCGGTGAGCGGGTGCGTCACCGTCAGCCCGGTGGCCACGCCCTTCTTCTCCTGCGTGGCGAGCTCGGCCTCGGTGGTGCCGCCCTGCGCGCACTCGGCGATGAAGGCGGCCACCTCGGGCTGGCTGGCGGCGGCGTGCGCGGCCAGCGGGTGCTCCGGCGCCACGGCGCAGAAGGTCACGCCCATGATGGTGTCGGCGCGCGTGGTGAACACGTACAGGCGCCCGCCCTGGATGGGCTGGCCGTCCGCGCCGCGGATGTCGTGGGGGAAGGCGAAGCGCACGCCGGCGCTCTTGCCGATCCAGTTCTCCTGCATCAGCCGCACGCGCTCGGGCCAGCCTGACAGGTAATTGCGGTCGGCCGGGTCGGCCACGGCGGCCAGCAGCTCCTCGGCGTACTGGGTGATCTTCAGGTAGTAGCCGGGGATCTCGCGCTTTTCCACCAGGGCGCCCGAGCGCCAGCCGCGGCCGTCGATCACCTGCTCGTTGGCCAGCACGGTCTGGTCCACCGGGTCCCAGTTGACGACCTGGGTGCGGCGCTCGGCGATGCCCTTCTCGAGCATCTTCAGGAACAGCCACTGGTTCCAGCGGTAGTACTCGGGCGCGCAGGTGGCGACCTCGCGCGACCAGTCGATCGCCAGGCCCATGGCCAGCATCTGCTGCTTCATGTAGGCGATGTTCGAGTAGGTCCACTGCGCGGGCGGCACCTTGCTCTTCATGGCGGCGTTCTCGGCCGGCAGGCCGAAGGCGTCCCAGCCCATGGGCATCAGCACGTTCATGCCCTTCATCCGCAGCTGGCGGGTGAGCATGTCGTTGATGGTGTAGTTGCGCACATGGCCCATGTGCAGCTTGCCCGAGGGGTAGGGCAGCATGGAGCAGGCGTAGAACTTCGGCTTGCTCGCGTCCTCGGTGACGCGGTAGGCATCACGCGCATTCCAGTGCGCCTGGGCGGCGCCTTCGACCTCGGCGGGGACGTATTTCTCGTTCATCCGCCGGATTATCCCCGGCGTGGCGCCTTGGGGCCGATCAGCGGGCCGCGCTGGCCGCCGGTGCGCTGGCGGTGATGAAGCCGATGCGCGACAGCCCGGCCTCCTGCAGCCAGCCGATCAGCTCGGCCACGCGGCCATAGGGCACGCCGGCGTCGGCGCGCAGCTGCACCTCGGTGGCGGGCTGGCGCTCGGCGGCCCGCGCCGCCTGCTCGCGCAGGGACTCCGCGGCCACGGGCTGGTCGCCCAGGTACAGCTGGCCCTGCGCGTCCACGGCCACGGCCAGCACCGCAGGCGACTCGGTGGCCGGCGTGCCGCCCGCACGCGGCAGGTCCAGCCGCAGGCTGCTGCTCATCAGGGGCGCGGTGAGGATGAAGATCACCAGCAGCACCAGCATGACGTCGATCAGCGGCGTCATGTTGATGTCGCTCATCGGCTGCGGGGCGCGGGTGCGCTCGAGGCGTCCGAAAGCCATGGCGGATCGTGGGTGGCGGTGGGTCGCTCAGCCGGCGTCGTGCAGGGCGATCTCGCGCAGGTCGTGGGCGAAGCCCTCGAGCTCGGCCTCGCAGGCGCCCAGCCACTTGCCGAACACGTTGTAGGCCAGCACGGCCGGGATGGCCACGGCCAGGCCGGCGGCGGTCATCACGAGGGCCTCGCCCACCGGGCCGGCCACGCGCTCGATGCTCAGGCCGCCGCCCTCGGCCATGCCGAGCAGCGCGTGGTAGATGCCCCAGACCGTGCCGAACAGGCCCACGAAGGGCGCGGTGGCGCCGACCGAGGCCAGGAACACCTGGCCCGCCTGCAGCTGGCCCAGCCCGGCGTGCAGGGCGTCGCGCAGCCGGCGGGTGAGCTGTGATTCGATCGCGCCGTGCGTCTGCAGCGTGCCCGCCCCCGGGCGCGTGAACGCGGCCTCGGCCAGCGGGGTGATCACGCCCTCGCGGTCCAGCGCCGCCAGGCGCTGGCGCGCCGTGTCGCGGTCCGGCGCGTTCCAGAAGGCGTCGATGCCGCGCTTCAGGTCGGCCAGGGCGCGGCGCAGCACCCAGCCCTTCCAGAAGATGAGCACCCAGGCGCCCACCGACATGGCCAGCAGGGCCAGCGCCACTGCCCGGCCGACGACGTCGGCCTCGGCCCAGAAGCCGTTCAGCCCGTCCATCAGCGCGGCCCGCCCCGCAGGCCCAGCACGTCGGCCATGTCGAACAGGCCGGGGCCGCGGCCGGCCAGGAAGCGGGCGGCGCGCACGCTGCCCTGCGCGTAGCCCACTCGGCTGCTGGACTTGTGGCTGATCTCGATGCGCTCGCCGGTGCCGCAGAACATGACCGTGTGGTCGCCGACGATGTCGCCGCCGCGCACCGTGGCGAAGCCGATGGTGGAGGGATCGCGCTCGCCGGTGACGCCCTCGCGGCCGTAGACGGCGCAGGCCTTCAGGTCGCGGCCCAGGGCCTGGGCGACAGTCTCGCCCATGGCCAGGGCGGTGCCGCTGGGGGCGTCCACCTTGTGGCGGTGGTGGGCCTCGACGATCTCGATGTCGTAGCCCTCGTCCAGCGCGCGCGCGGCCATGTCGAGCAGGCGCAGCACCACGTTGACGCCCACGCTCATGTTGGGGGCCATGACGACGCCGATGTCCTGGGCCGCGGCGGCCACCTCGGCCTTTTGCGCCTCGGTGAAGCCGGTGGTGCCGATCACCATGGCCACGCCGCGGCGGCGGCACTCGGCCAGGTGGGCCAGCGTGCCTTCCGGGCGGGTGAAGTCGATCAGCACCTGGGCGGCGGCGCCGCCCTGGCCCAGGCCGGCGGCCAGGTCGTCGGTGACCCGCACACCGCTGGCCTGGCCGAGCCAGGCGGTGGCGTCCTGGCCGACCAGCGGGCTGCCGGGGCGGTCCAGCGCGCCGGCCAGCGTGCAGTCGGGGGCCTGCTGCACCGCCTCGATCAGCATGCGGCCCATGCGGCCGCTCGCGCCCGCGATGGCGATGCGGATCACGGTGCCGCCTCCAGCGGCGGGTAGCTGCGCGCGGCGCCCTGCGGGGCCACCGGGGCCGCCACCTCCGGGCGCACGGGGGCGGGCAGCTTCTCGCGCTCCTCCGGCGTCAGCTCGAGCTTGGGCAGCTCGCCCTGGCGCGGCCGGCTGATGGACGCCACGAACTCCAGTTCGCTGGGCAGCTCCGGCGCCTCCACGGAGGCCACCAGGTCGTTCTCGAAGCGCACGGTGACCGAGCGCTGCTGCGGCTCGGTGCCCTGGCGGCGGATCACGAAGACGTAGTCCCAGCGCTGGGCATGGAAGGCGTCGGCGATGAGCGGCGAGCCGAGCAGGTCGCGCACGCGGTTGCGCGGCATGCCCGGCTTGATCAGCGCGAGCTGCTCCTTGGTGACCACGTTGCCCTGCACCACCTCGACGCGGTACGGGGTGATCACGCGGGTGATGCCGTCGCTCATGGAGCGGGTGATGGCCGTGCAGCCACCCAGCAGCACCAGGCCGACGGCGGCCGCCGCGGCAGCGGCAAGGCGGGAAGAGGAGGTCAGGGGCATGGCACGGCCGTGGCGGGCCCGTTGCTGGCTATGATGCGGGCGATTCTAGCGGCGCACCCTGCGCCGGACGCCTTCGCACCTGCCATGCCCAACCACGCCGACGAACTCAAGAGCAGCGGCCTGAAAGCCACGCTGCCGCGCCTGCGCATCCTGGAGATCTTCCAGAAGTCCGCCGTGCGCCACATGACCGCCGAGGACGTGTTCAAGGCGCTGCTGGGCGAGGGCTCCGACATCGGCCTGGCCACCGTCTACCGGGTGCTGATGCAGTTCGAGCAGGCCGGCATCCTGGTGCGCAGCCATTTCGAGTCCGGCAAGTCGGTGTTCGAGCTCAACGAGGGCCACCACCACGACCACCTGGTGTGCCTGACCTGCGGGCGCGTGGAGGAGTTCTACGACCCGGAGATCGAAGGCCGCCAGCGGGCCGTGGCCCAGGCGCGCGGCTTCGAGCTTCACGAGCACACGCTGGCGCTGTACGCGGTGTGCACCAAGGCCGACTGCGAGCACCGCCCGGCCGGCGGCTCAGGCGTCAAGACTCCTTCGGGCCATCCATCGCTGCCTGGTGACGGGCGATGAACTCCTGGTAGGTGTCGATCCCGCGCAGCTGCAGGATGGTGTTGCGCACGGCGGCCTCCACCAGCACGGCCAGGTTGCGGCCCGCGTCCACCGCGATGACCACCTTGCGCACGGGGATCTCCAGGATCTCCTCGTACAGCGGCTCGTAGGGCAGGCGCTCGAACTCGCGTTCCATCGTCTCCTTGCGCACCAGGTGGACGATGAGCTTCAGGCGCATCTTCCGGCGCACGGCCGTCTCGCCGAAGATGGCCTTGATGTCCAGCAGGCCGATGCCGCGCACCTCCAGCAGGTTCATCAGCAGGTCGGGGCAGCGGCCTTCCAGGGTGTTCTGTGACACCCGGTACAGGTCGACGGCGTCGTCGGCCACCAGGCCGTGGCCGCGCGAGATGAGCTCCAGGCCCAGTTCGCTCTTGCCCAGGCCCGATTCGCCGGTGAGCAGCACGCCCAGGCCAAGGATGTCCATGAACACGCCATGGCGGGTGGTGCGCTCGGCGAACAGCTGGCTGAGGTAGGACCGGACCACGTCGATCACGTGGCCGGCCGAGGCCGAGGTGGTGAACAGCGGGATCTCGGCCCGGTCGCACATGGCCACCAGGCGGTCGGGCGCGCGCTGGTCGTCGGCCACGATGATCACCGGCGGCTCCAGCGTCACGATGCGCTGGATGCGCCGCTCCAGCACCTCGGCCGGCGCGTTGTCGAGGTAGGCCACCTCGCGCCGGCCCACCAGCTGCACCCGGTAGGGGTGGATGTAGTTCAGGTAGCCCACCAGGTCGGCCGCCGAGCGCGCGTCGCGCACCGCGGCCTCGTCGAAGCGCCGCTCCGGGTGGGCATGGCCGGCCACCCATTCCCAGCGCAGCGTGCGCTGGTGTTCCTCGAACAGCGCTTCCGCGCTGATGGAAATGGGTTTCACCGGGGCGGCTGCCGGGGCGTCACGCCACCGATTTCAGCGGTTCCCAGTCGGCGATGAGCCGGTGCACGGTGGCCGCGTCGGCCGCGGTCTTGAGCTTCTCGCGCAGCTCGCGGTCGGACAGCAGCTCGGCGATCTCCGACAGGATCTCCAGGTGGCGCTGGGTGGCGGCTTCGGGCACCAGCAGGAAGATCAGCAGGCTGACGGCCTCGTCGTCCGGTGCGTCGAAGGGAATGGGGTTCTGCACGCGGATGACCGCGGCCAGCGGGTTCTTCAGCCCCTTGACGCGGCCGTGCGGCACGGCCACGCCGTGGCCCAGGCCGGTGGAGCCCAGGCGCTCACGGGCGAAGAGGTTGTCGGTGACGGTGGCGCGGGCGATGGCGTGCTGGTTCTCGAACAGCAGGCCCGCGTGCTCGAAAGCGCGCTTCTTGCTGGTCGCATCCACACCCACCAGCACGTTGTCCACGGGCAGGATGGCGGCAAGGCGGTTCATGAACGGCTCTTTCGGCAACAACGGTCGGACGGCGGTCTCGCGTCTTTCGGCCGGTGATCCCTCCGGCTTTAAGGGGGCGGATTATAGAAATCGGTCGCATCCCACGCTTGGCAACGTGGGGCGGCCCGCCTCAGTTGACGCCCCGATGCTGCGTCGCAACAACAGTCTAGCGATTCGACACTCTGCCCGGGTGGGATTAGTGCTCAACAAATGACAAGGCGGCCCGCGGGCCGCCTGCTGTCAGGGAAGGCGCAGGGCCTTCAGGGGTTGGCTTCGGGCTGGCGCTTGGCCGACTCGTGGTGGTGGTCCTGGACGCGGTCCTTGTGGCGCACCACCTGGCGGTCCAGCTTGTCCATCAGCTGGTCGATCGCGGCATACAGGTCCTCGTGCGACTGCTCGACGAAGATGTCGCGGCCCTTCACATGCAGGGTCACCTCCGCCTTCTGGCGGCGTTCCTTCTCCTTGTTCTTTTCCACCGTCAGCAGCACGTTGACATCCACCACCTGGTCGAAGTGGCGCGTGATCCGTTCCAGCTTGGTGAGCACGTACTCTCTCAGAGCCGGGGTCACGTCGAGGTGGTGTCCGCTGATCGTCAAGTTCATCCTAGGCCTCCTTCAAAAGACGGGGTTGCAAGGACCGCTCCGGCCAGGCCCAGCCGGGGGGATTCGTGGCGCCGGGATGGCGCCACCGGTCGAATCCAGTGTGCTCCCCGCCCCTGCCCTTGGCAAGCCGAGGGCTGTGCGAACAGGCCGGGTAGACTGCCGGTTTTCGTCGCTTCGACACCGGCCCGCCCACGCGGGGGCCCGCTGCCACGGGGCGATAATCAAACGTTTGCCATTGCACTGCGCACCCACCGTGGAAAGTCCCCACCCTCGGTGACCGCCTGCTCCAGCCCCACGCGGCCCGCCTGACCGGGCCGCGCCGCTCGCCGGGGTAGGCGGTCGCACCCCACCCCCTTGAGAGCCCGTCCGCCGCCTGCCTGGCCGGTGGATTCCGCTGGAGCCCCCATGCTCAACGTCTTCACGCTGGACAAAGGCCGACTCTCCGGCCGCCTGCTGCAGGAAGAGATCGACTCGGCCGCCGAGCTGGCCGAGGTGCACCCGGTGTGGGTGGACCTGGAAGCGCCCACCGCCGAGGAGATCGGCTGGATCCACGGCCGCTTCGGCCTGCGCATCCCCGACAACATCGTCGACGACGACCTCGAGGAATCGGCGCGCTTCTACGAGGAGGACAACGGCGAGCTGCACATCCGCTCCGACTTCCTCATCGACGACGACGTCACGCCGCGCAACGTGCGCGTGGCCTTCATCCTGCACAGCAACGTGCTGTTCTCGGTGCATGCCGAGGACCTGCCGGTGTTCCGCCTGCTGCGCCTGCGCGCCCGTCGCATCCCCGCGCTGATCGAGGACGCCAAGGACGTGCTGCTCAAGCTGTACGACGCGGACGCGGAGTACTCCGCCGACGCCCTGGAGGGCATCTACGACAGCCTGGAGAAGGTGAGCGCGCGCGTGCTCAAGCAGGACGTGGACGACCGCGCCGCGGGCGAGGCGCTGGCCGCCATCGCCAAGGAGGAGGACCTGAACGGCCGCATCCGCCGCAACGTGATGGACACCCGGCGCGCGGTGAGCTTCATGATGCGCAGCCGCATGCTCAACGCCGAGCAGTTCGAGGAGGCGCGGCAGATCCTGCGCGACATCGACTCGCTCGACTCGCACACCGCGTTCCTGTTCGACAAGATCAACTTCCTGATGGACGCCACCGTCGGCTTCATCAACATCAACCAGAACAAGATCATCAAGATCTTCTCGGTGGCCTCGGTGGCGCTGCTGCCGCCCACGCTCATCGCCAGCGTGTACGGCATGAACTTCCGCCACATGCCCGAGCTGGACCAGACCTGGGGCTACCCCTTCGCGCTGGCGCTGATGGTGGCTTCGGTCGCCGCGCCGCTCATCTACTTCCGGCGCAAGGGGTGGATGCGGTGAGCGCGGCGCTGCCGGCGGGCCTGCGCGGCATCACGCTCGACCTGGACGACACGCTCTGGCCGATCGCCCCGGTGATCGAGCAGGCGGAGGCCGCGCTGCATGCGTGGCTGGCCCGCCATGCGCCGGCCGTGGCCGAGCGCTTCGACACCGAGGCGCTGCGCCTGCTGCGCGACGACGTGGCGCGCGACCACCCGGACTGGGCGCACGACTTCACCCGCATCCGCCACGTGAGCATCGGCATCGCGCTGCAGCGCTGCGGCCACGACCCGCTGATGGCCGATGCCGCGTTTGCGGCCTTCTTCGAGGCGCGCAACACCCTGCAGCCCTACCCCGGCGTGCCCGAGGCACTGGCCCGGCTGGCCGCGCGCTGGCCGCTGCTGGCGCTGACCAACGGCAATGCCGATCTCGGCCGCCAGCCCTATGGCCGCCACTTCCGGGGCACCGTGTCGGCGCGCGAGTTCGGCATCGGCAAGCCGGACGGGCGCATCTTCCAGGAGGCCGCGCGCCGCCTCGGGGCCGCGCCGCACGAGCTGCTGCATGTGGGGGACGACTGGCTGCTCGACGTGCAAGGCGCCCGGGCCGCGGGCTTCCACACCGCGTGGATCCGCCACGCCCATGCGCCCTCGCCGGCCGAGGGCACGCAGGGCACCTGGGTGGTGGCCAGCCTGACCGAGCTGGCCGACCGCCTGCTCGCGGGCTGAGCGCGCTCAGGCGCTCGACCGCGTTGGCGGCGTGGCCAGGCGCCGCTGCAGCGCCCGCATCAGCACGCCCAGCACCGGCAGCTTGGCGTACAGCTCCTCGGCGGCATCCCAGTAGTCGCGGTGCCGGTCCACGCGGCCGGTGGCGTCGAAGTGCAGCACGCTGGCGCCGTCGATGTGCATCGTGCGGCCGCGCAGGCCGAAATGGAAGCGCCAGGTCAGCGCGCAGTCGGCGCCACCGCCCACCACCTGGCGCACCGCGAAGCGGGGCTGCTCCAGCGCATCGAACATGTGCGTGAAGATGGCGCGGATGGCGTCCACCCCGGTCACCTCGTTGAAGGGGTCCTTGAACCAGGCGTCGTCCGCGTACAGCGTGTGCAGCCGCATCAGGTCGGCCGGGCCCAGCTGCTCGTAGAACTGGACCAGCCGCGCGACATGCGGCTCGAGGTGCGGGAGATCGGGGCGCAGGGCGGGCATGGCGTCAGTGTCCGGTGGCGCGCCGCACCAGCTGCTCGTAGGTGCCGGTGGGCAGCCAGCGCAGGACCTTGAGCAGCCAGGTGAAACGGCGCGGGAAATGGATCTCGAATTCGCCGCGCGCCCAGCCGCGCAGCATGGCCTCGGCGGCCTCGTCGGGCTCCAGCAGCGCGGGCATGCGGAAGTCGTTGCCGGCGGTCAGCGGCGTGCGCACGAAGCCGGGGTTCACCACGGACACCCCCAGGCCGGTGCCGCACAGGTCCAGGTGCAGGGACTGCGCCAGGTGGATCAACGCCGCCTTGGTGGGCCCGTAGGCCAGGGCCAGCGGCAGGGCGCGGTAGCCCGCCACGCTGGCCACCAGCGCCAGGTGCGCCGGCGTGCCGGCGGCGGCCTGGGCGCGCAGGGCCGGCAGCACGGCGGCCACCAGGTTGAGCGCGCCTTCCACGTTCACCCGCTGGTGGCGCAGGGCGATGTCGAGGTCGAAGCGGTCGGCGCGCATCGGCTGGTACACCGCCGCGCCGAACAGCACGAAATCCAGGCGCCCGTGCCGGGCGAGCAGCACCGCCGCGGCGGCCTGCACGGCGGCGGGGTCGGTCACGTCCACCGGCAGCGCCTGCGCGCCCGGGTGGCCGTCGGCGAAGGCCTGCAGGGCGGCGGCGCCGCGGGCGGACACGATCACGGTGGCGCCGCGGCGGTGCAGCGCATGGGCGAGCGCACGGCCGATGCCGGTGGACGCGCCGACCAGCCAGGCCACGCGGCCGGTCCAGTCGGTGAGGGGAAGGTTGGCGGGCATGCGCAAAGGGGGCAGGGTTCAGGGCTCAGGGCTTGTGGAAGGACAGCAGCACCTCGCCCACCGTCACGCCGAACTTGCTCATGCGTGCGCGGTTGATCATCACGTGCTCGTCCATGAGGAACATCCAGTCGTCGAAGTCGATGTGCCAGGTGCGCCCGTCCACCGGCAGCGCCAGGGTGTAGCGCCAGTTCAGCGCGTTGCCGCGCGCTACGCCCTCGGCCGTGCCCACCACGTCGTCGGCGCGGCCCGTGTAGCGGCCGTCGCCGTGCGCCGTGATGCGCCACACGCGGCGCTGGGTCTCGCCGTCGCTGTAGACGAAGTCCTCCTCCAGCACCCCCTCGTCGCCCTGCCAGCGGCCGACCAGGGCGACGCGGAAGCGGCGCGTCACGCGGCCGCCGCGGTCGGTGACCAGGCCGTGGGCCGTGAGGGGCCCGTCGAAGTAGCGCTTCAGGTCGAGCACGGGCCGCTCGGCGCGGTAGTCGTCGGGCACCGGCGTGGCACAGCCGGCCAGGCCGAGCGGCAGCACGCCCGCGGCGGCGAGGGCGCCGGCGGCGCGCAGCACGTGTCGCCGCGTCGCCGCGGCCGGTGGGGTGGGGGTCATGCGGGGGTCTCCCATCGGTGAAGTCGGGCGCGCCACAGCGCCAGCAGCGCCAGGGCCTTCAGCCCGCAGGGCAGCAGCGCGTACACCAGCGCCAGGGCGGTGGTGTCGTCCGGGTCGGTGTCGCCGGGCGTGTAGCCCAGCGCCTGCAGCAGCGGCAGCGCCAGGCCCGCGGCCAGCGCCAGGTTGAGCTTGGTGGCGGCCTGCCACCAGCCGAAGGCGACGCCCGGCTGGCCGGCGGCCGCCCCCGGGCCGCGCAGCACGCCGGCCAGCAGCGCGGGCGGCACGCACAGGTCCGCCCCGAGCGCCAGGCCGCTGGCGGCGCACACCACCGCGAAGGCCGCGCCGTCGCCCGGGCCCAGCGCCGCCGCGCCGACGAAGGCCACGATGGACAGCCCCATGCCGGCCACCCAGCACGCCGCCAGCCCGGCCCGGCGCACGGCGCGCACCCACAGCGGCAGCGACGCCGCCGCCGCGATGAAGTACAGGCCCAGCAGCCACGGTTCGCCGGCCGGCCACTGCAGGCGGTCGCGGATGTAGAACAGCACCAGGGTGGCCGGGATGGCGCCCGCCACGCCGTTGAGCAGGTACACGGCCATCAGCGCCCGAAAGCGCGGGTCATGCCACGGGCCCACGAGCGTGCGCACCGACAGGCCGGGCGGGCCGGCCGCCGCGGGCGTGGGCGTGGGCGCCAGCGCCAGCGCGGCGACGGCCGCGGCGAGCGCGGCCACCAGCACCGTGCGCGTGGTGTCCATCCCGGCCAGGCCGGGCAGCACGCTGGCGGCGACCACACCGGCCAGCGCCGCGCCTTCGCGCCAGGCCACCACGCGGGCGCGCGCCGGCGCGTCGCCACCCAGCGCGGCGCCCCAGGCCTGGTGCAGCACGCCCAGGCCGCTGTAGGCCAGGCACGCGACGCTGAGGGTGGCGGCTGCCCAGGCCAGCAGGCCCGGCCCCGCCGCCATCGCCGCGGGAGGGAAGAACAGCGCCTGGAAGCCCAGGGCGAGCGCGGCCGCGCCCGCCGCCGCGGCGCCGAGGCGGGCGGCACGGCCCGCGCGCAGCGCCCGGTCGGCCCAGGCGCCGATCCAGGGGTCGAGTACCGCGTCCAGCGCGCGCACCGCCAGCAGCAGCGCACCGAGCGTGGCCAGCTCCACCCCGAAGCGGCCGGCGTAGTGCGCGGGCAGGTGCACGTACAGCGGCAGTGCCACGAAGGCCAGCGGCAGGCCCAGCAGCCCGTAGGCGAGGCCCTGCGACGGCCCGGCCAGCGGCGGCGCGGCGGCGCCGGTGGGGGCCGCCGTCATGGCGATCCGCCCAGCAGCGCGCGGCGCAGGTCGGGGGCCGAGGTCCAGGGCGCGAGCCAGATGCCGAAGAAGCGCGCCGCGGCCGCGGGGTCCGGCCAGTCGCCGCGCGGCCGGCCGTTCAGGTGGAAGCGCGCGCCGCTGCCCGGGCGCAGCACGCCGGTGAGGCGGTCCCCCTCGGCCACGTCCGGGAACAGCTGCGCCATGGTGGCCAGCCAGCGGGTGGCGGTCGCGGCGTCCACCGGCCCGCCGCGCCGCATCTCGACCAGCGAGCGTTCGGCGATGCGCCGTCCGTCCAGCGCGCGCAGGTAGGTGAGCGACAGCGCCAGGGGCTGGCCGGGCAGCTCGGCCGCCTCGGTCACCGGCTGCGGCGCCCACAGCGCGATGTCGTAGATCGCCAGGCCGAACACGCGCATGCGGCTGCGGCCCTGCGGCTGCGCCAGCACCGCGCCCGGCCATTCGCCACGCAGTTCCTCGGGCAGGTCAGGCGCCGGGGTGGCGTGCGCCGCCGTGCCTGGCAGCGGCGGGGCGGCCAGCAGCAGCGGCAGGGGCAGCACGGCGCGGCGGCGCATGGTGTCAGGCCCGCTGCAGGGTGAACTGCACCACGCCGGTGTTGCCGGTGTCGAAGGCCGCTTCGCAGTAGGCGAGGTAGAAGTCCCACAGCCGCACGAAGCGTTCGTCGAAGCCCTGCTCGCGCACGCTGCCCTCGCGGGCGAGGAAGCTGCGCCGCCAGCGGCGCAGGGTCTCGGCGTAGTCGCCGCCGAAATGCAGCTCGTTGACCACCTGGAAGCCGGCCGCCTCCGCTGCCGCGCGGAACGCCGAGGGGCTGGGCAGCAGGCCGCCCGGGAACACGTACTGCTGGATGAAGTCGGTGCCGCGCAGGTAGCGCTCGAACAGGTCGTCGCGGATGGTGATGGTCTGGATGCAGGCGCGGCCGCCCGGCTTCAGCCGCTCGTGCAGGCTGCGGAAGTAGCCGGCCCAGTACTCGCGCCCGACGGCCTCGAACATCTCGATGGACACGATGCCGTCGAAGTCGCGCTCGGGGATGTCCCGGTAGTCCTGCAGGCGCAGGTCGGCGCGCAGGCCCTGCGCGGCCAGCCGCGCCTGCGCGTGGGCGAGCTGCTCGGTGGACAGCGTGACGCCGGTGAGCTGCAGCCCGTCGCGCGCGGCCTGCTCGGCCACCGCGCCCCAGCCGCAGCCCACCTCGAGCACGCGCTGTCCCGGCTGCAGGCCGCACTCGGCCAGCGCCCGGCGCATCTTGGCGCGCTGGGCCGCGGGCAGGCTCTGGTCGGTGCGGCCGTCGAACCAGGCGCTCGAGTAGTTGAGCGTGTCGTCCAGCCACAGGCGGTAGAACGCATTGCCGAGGTCGTAGTGGGCCGCGATGTTGCGGCGGCTGCCCGCCCGCGTGTTGCGGTGCAGCGCATGGCGCACGCGGCGCCACAGCGCGCCCCACCAGGTGCCGTAGACGGCCTGCTCCAGCACCTCCCGGTTGGCGATCAGCAGCCGCAGCAGGGCCGGCAGGTCGGGCGTGCTCCAGCCGCCTTCCAGGTAGGCCTCGCCGAAGCCGACGTCGCCGCGCTGCAGTGTCCAGGCGCAGGTGCGCCAGTCGTGCAGGCGCAAGGTGGCATGGGGGGCCTCGCCGCGGCCGCAGACCTGGCTGAAGCCGCCGGGCCCCTCCAGGTGCAGGGTGCCCACCTGCAGCCGCCGCAGCAGCGCCAGCGCGGTGCGCGCGGCGGCGGGCACGGCGTGAAGGGACGGTGCCGCCGCCGTGGCGGCGCCGGGCAGGGAGGCCAGTGTGGTGTCGGAGTTCATGCGGCTTGTCGGGCAGGGCAGGAAAAAGGGCGGTCAGGCGCGGGACGGTCCGGCGCCGCGGCTGACCGCGTGCGCCGGCGGTGCCGGCTTGGAGAACACGGGCACGCCGCGCCACCACAGGCGCAGCGCCTGCCAGTGGATGCGCAGCACCACGCCCAGGGCGTGCCAGGGCATGCGCCGCAGCACGGCGCGCCGGCTGGCGCCGGTCAATGGCTGCAGCCGGCCGCTGACGCTGGTCAGCAGCAGCGGGCCCTCGGCGTCGTCGTGCGCCACGCGCACCACGGTGCGGCCGGCATGGCCGTCGCCGGGTGCGGTGCGCAGGAATCGGAACCGGTAGCGGCCGCTGGCGCGGCAGAAGGGCGAGACGTGGAAGACCTTGGCCGCCTCCATCTCGCGGCCCCAGGCCAGGCCATCACCCTGCAGCAGGTAGCAGTGGCGCTCGCCAAAGGTGTTGTTCACCTCGGCCAGCACCGCGGCCAGCGAGCCGTCCGCGCGGTGCGCGTACCAGAAGCTCACCGGCTTGAAGCGGTGTCCCCACATGCGCGGCAGCGTGTGCAGCCAGATCTCGCCGTCCGCGTCCGCCACGCCGGCCCGGGCCAGCAGGGCCTCGAACCAGGCCAGGCTGTCGGGCCCGCCCTCGCCGTGGTCGGCGTCGTGGAATCCGAAGGCGGAGAAGCGGTTGCGGTGCAGTGCGTCGACGGGCTGCTCGCGCAGGCGGCGCATGGGCAGCAGCAGGAAGCAGGTGGGATAGGCAAAGGCGTGCTGCACCGGCCGCAGCCGGGCGTGGCGCACCTCGCCGACGCCCAGCAGCGGCTGGGCCACGCCGAGCCCGGCGGCGCCCACGGCGGCCCCGTCGGGCTGCGCCCTGCGGTATTCGCCCTGGGGGCGGCCCGGCGGGCTCATGGGGAGACCTTCGGGCTGCGCCCTCCGGTATTCGCCCTTGGGGCGGCCCGGCGGGCTCATGGGGAGACCTTCGGGCTGCGCCCTCCGGTATTCGCCCTTGGGGCGGCCCGGCGGGCTCATGCCACCTGCGCCGTGCCGGCGGCCTGGGTGCGCGCGGCGATGTCGCGCGCGGCGGCCTGCCCGGAGAGGAAACCGTCCTCGTGGAAGCCGTAGCGTGTCCAGGCGCCGCAGAACCACACGCCGCCCCGGCCCTGCAGCCCCGGCAGCCGCTGCTGGGCGCGGATGGCGGCGGCGTCGAACACCGGGTGGGCGTAGTGGAACTCGCCGTGCACCTGCGACGGGTCGGGTTCGCGCACGGGGTTGAGCGACACGATCACCGGGCGCTGCCACGGCAGCGGCTGCAGGCGGTTGATCAGGTAGTGCAGGCACACGCGGTCGGGGCGCTCGCCGGGCGCGGCCTCGTAGTTCCAGGCGGCCCAGGCGCGGCGGGCCCGGGGCAGCAGGGCGGCGTCGGTGTGCAGCACGGCCCGGTTGGGCTGGGTCTGGACGGCGCCCAGCACCTCGCGTTCGTCCGAGGCGGCGTCACCCAGCAGCGCCAGGGCCTGCGGCGCGTGCGTGGCCAGCACCACCGCGTCGAACCGCTCGCCGCCGGTGGCCGTCTCGACCCACACGCCGGCCTGGCCGCCGGCGGGCCCGGGCGGCAGGCGCTTGACGGCCCGCACGGGCGTGGCCAGCCGCACGTCGCGCAGGCTGGCGACCACCTGTTGCACATAGGTGGCGGAGCCGCCCTGCACGGTGAACCAGCGCGGCCGGTCATTGACCTGCAGCAGGCCGTGGTTGTGGCAGAAGCGGATCAGCGTGCCGACCGGGAACTCCAGCATCTGGGCCGTGGGGCACGACCAGATGCTGCCGATCATGGGCAGAAAGTAGGCGTCGCGGAAGAGGCGGCCGAAGCCGTGCTGGGCGAGGAAGTCGCCCACGCTCTGCTGCGTCAGGGCGCGGTCGTCGCCGCGCAGCGCGATGGCCGTGGCCAGGCGGTTGAAGCGCAGGATGTCGGCCAGCATGCCCCAGAAACGGGGCGACGCGAGGCGGCGGCGCTGGGCGAACACGGCGTTCAGGTCGCTGCCGCTCCACTCCAGCCGGTGCGCGGGCGACTGCACCGAGAACGACATGTCGGAGCCGGCCGAGGGCACGCCCAGGCGCTCCAGCCAGGCGATCAGCCCAGGGTAGGTGCGCTCGTTGAACACGAGGAAGCCGGTGTCCACGCCATGCGTGCGGCCGTCCAGGGTGAGCGGCACGGTGTGGGCATGGCCGCCCGGGCGGCCGTCGGCCTCGAACAGGGTGACCTGGCAGCCGGGGGCCTCATGCGCCAGGTGCCAGGCGGCCGACAGGCCGGCGACACCCGAACCGATCACCGCGACGCGGCGGGCGGGCGTCATGCCGGGCCCCCCGCGTGGGGCAGAGAAGAGAGCCGCGCAGCGCCCGAAAGCGAATGAGGGAGGGAGGGAGGAGGAGAGGCGCTCCCGGGGGACAACCAGCGGTGCTGGCAGGCTGCGCGGCCGAAAACCATGGGCGGCTGGCAGCGGTGCCAGCGGCCGGGAGCGGGTGCCGGGGCACGGGCTCCTGAGGCGATGGAGTCTGCCCGGGCGGCGAAGTTCCGTGCCGCGTCATGGTCTTTCAGCCAACGGGGGTGACGGGGCGTCAGCGCGCGGGTCGGGCACATTATTTGTCCTAGACAAAAACTCAATGGCCGCGATGATAGACAGAAATTCGAGAACCTGCACGGGAGTTGTCCATGACAGAATCACGCCATGTCCGACCCATTGCTGCCTGACGCCCCGCCCCCTGCCGGCCCCGAGACGGGGCTGAACATCGCCGAGGTCGAGCGCGACACGGGCCTTGGCAAGGACACGCTGCGGGTCTGGGAGCGGCGCTATGGCTTCCCCGTGCCGCAGCGCGACGCCCAGGGCCAGCGGGTCTACCCGGCCGCGCAGGTCGACCGGCTGCGCCAGATCGCGGCGCTGATGCGCGCCGGCCACCGGCCGGGCAAGGTGGTGCCGCTGGACGACGCGGCGCGCGCGGCGCTGCTCTCCGGCGGGGCGCCGGCGTCCGCGCCGGGCACCCCGCCCGCTCCCACCGGCGCCGCCTCGCCCACCCTGGCGGCCGCGCTGGCGGCGCTGACCCGCCGCGATGGCATTGCCCTGCGCCGCCTGCTGCAGCAGGCCCAGAGCCGTCTGGGGCTGGCGGCGTTCGTCACCGAGGTGATGGCGCCCCTGACCACCGCGGTGGGCCAGGCATGGATGCGCGGCGAGCTGCGCGTGGCCGAGGAGCACCTGTTCACCGAGGTGGCCCATGGCGTGCTGCGCCAGGGCCTGCTGAGCCTGCCCGAGCCGGTGCCGGGCGTGGCGCCGCGGGTGCTGCTGACCACCTTGCCGGGCGAGCCGCATGGGCTGGGGCTGCTGATGGCCGAGGCGATGTGTGCGCTGGAGGGCGCCTGGTGCGTGAACCTGGGCCCGCAGACGCCGGTGGACGAGATCGTGGCGGCGGCGCAGTGGCACCACACCCAGGTGGTGGGGCTGAGCGCCACGGGCTGCCTGCCGGCGCGCTGGCTGCGCCAGGGCCTGCAGCAGCTGCGCGAGCGGCTGCCTGCGAGCACGGTGATCTGGCTGGGCGGCTCGGCAGCGGCGTCGGTGCGCTTGCCCGGGGTGGTGCGCATGGCCGAGCTGGGCGGCATCGGCCGCGCGCTGGCGGCCCTGCCGCCGTCGCCCTGAGCGGCGCGGCCCGCCGGCCGCCCGCCTCCGCGGGCGACGCCCTTACCGGGCGCGCATCGCCGACAGCTGCTGCTCCTGCGCGGCCTTGCGGTCGGCCGACACGCGCTGCGCCGACGGGCGCTGCCCCACGAGCTTGATGTAGGGCTTCCAGTCCACGCCGCCTTCGGCCAGCAGGTCGGTGCCGTAGATCGCCTGGCTGGCCATGGCGACCAGGGGCAGCGACACGTAGGCGGCGCAGTCGGCGCTGGTGAAGGTCTCGCCGGCCACGTAGGGGCCGAAGCGCGCCAGGCGCTTGAAGCCGGCGATGTGCCGTACGAGCTTCCTGCGCACGGCCGCCTGTGTCTCCTCGCTCACCCGGCCGCCGAAGAACGCCTGCGGGTAGAGATCGCGCACCACCAGCTCCAGGTGCAGCTCGATGAAGGTGGTGAGCTCGTGCACCTTGGCGGCGCCCCACGGGTCGTCCGGCAGCAGCGCGGGATGCGGGTGCGTGCGCTCCAGGTACTGCACGATCACCTCGCTCTCGCACAGCGTGCCCTGCGCGGTGCGGATGAACGGCACCTTGCCCAGCGGCGAGGCCTCGAGCGTCGCCTCGGTCTTGGTCCCGGGCGGCACGGTCTCCTCCTCGAAGGCCAGGCCCTTTTCCAGCAGGACCATCTTGACCTTGTTGTAGTAGTTCGAGATCGCGAAGCCGCACAGGGTGATCATGGGTCTCTCCGGACAGGGTGGGGACGGGCCGGCCAGTCTACGTGGCGCCGCGCGGCCGCCGTGTCACCAGCGCGATGCCCGCCGACACGGCCACCAGCGCCACGACGATGCGCCAGGTGAGCGGCTCGCCGAGCAGGCCCACGCCGGCGGCCAGGCCGAACACGGGGGTGAGCAGGGTGTAGGTGCTGATCTGCGTGGCCGCGTAGTGGCGCACCAGCCAGAACCACAGCAGGTAGCTGGCGAAGGTGACCACCACCGTCTGGAAGGCGAGCGAGCCCCAGGCCAGTGCGCTGACGTGTGCGGGCCAGGACTCCCCGGCCCAGACCCCGGCTGCGCCGAGCGCCAGGGCGGACACGACCAGCTGCGCCATCAGCGTCTGCTCGGCGGGGGCACCGGCCAGGCGGGTGGCCCGGATGGACAAGGTGGTGCCGGCCCAGAGCGCGGCGCCCACCACGCCCAGCGCGTCGCCCCAGCCCTGGCGGCTGCCCGCGGGCGCGCCCGCGCCGAAGCTCTCGCCGAAGGCCAGCACCACACCGGCGAAGGCCAGCCCCAGCCCGGCCAGCTGCCAGCCGCGCAGCCGCTCGCCCGCGGCGATGAAGGGCATGCCCAGCGCCACGAAGAAAGGCGCGAGGTAGATGAACACCGCCATGCGCGAGGCGCTGGTGTACTGCAGGCCGACGAAGATGCAGCCGAACTCGGCCGCGAACAGGCCACCGGCCAGCAGCGCCGGGGCCCGCAGGCCCGGCCCCGCCAGCGGCGCCAGCGGGATGCGCCGCCACGCGGCCCACAAGCCCAGCAGCAGCGCGGCACCCGCGGAACGCGCGGCCGCCTGCAGCAGCGGCGGGATCTCGGCCACGGCCACCTTGGTGGCGGCCTGGTTCAGGCCCCACAGCGCCGCACAGCCCACCAGGCTGACGATGGCCAGGGTGTCGAGGTGGGCCCGGCGGTCGCTCATCCGGCCGCCGGGCCGCCGCCGGCGCCGAAGACCGCGCGCCACAGCGCCTGGATGGCGGCCCGCTCGGTGGCCAGCTCGGCCGGGTCGAACTGCGTGGGCTGCTCGTCCAGGCGTGCGCGGTGCTGCGCGCGGCGCATCTCGCGGTAGGCGTCGGCCGCGGCCGTGCCCACGCCGGCCGGCAGCAGGCCGGCGTCCTCCGCCCGCCGCAGCAGGGCGATGTTGCCGGCGTTGTCCAGCAGCTCGGGGTGGCGCGCACTCTCGGCCAGCACCAGCGTCTGCACCGCGAACTCGGCGTCCATCATGCCGCCGTCGCTGTGCTTGACGTCGAACCGGCCGGCCGGCACGGGGCGCGCGGCGCGCACCTTCTCGCGCATGGCCTGCACCTCGGCGCGCAGGGCCTCGCGCTCGCGCGGCATGGCCAGCACCTCGCGGCGCGTGGCCTCGAAGCGCTCGCCCAGGTCGGCCGCACCCGCGCAGAAGCGGGCCCGCGACAGCGCCTGGTGCTCCCAGGTCCATGCGGTGTTGCTGCCGCGGCCGCGCTGGTATTTCTCGAAGGCGTCGATGGACGTGACCAGCAGGCCCGAGTTGCCATTGGGCCGCAGCGCGGTGTCGATCTCGAACAGCTCGCCCGCGGCCGTGCGCAGCGTGAGCCAGCCGATCAGCTTGCGCACGAAGGCACCGTACACCTCCTGCGCGCGGTAGGGGTCGTCCTCGCCGGCGTCGTCGAACAGGAAGACCAGGTCGAGGTCGCTGCCGTAGCCCAGCTCCAGGCCGCCCAGCTTGCCGTAGGCGATGACGGCAAAGCGCGGCGCATCGCGGTGACGCTGCTTCAGGTGGCCCCAGGCCCAGCGCAGGGTGCAGTCCACCACCGCGTCGGCCAACGAGGAGAGGTCGTCGGCCACCTGCTCCACCGTGATGCGCTGCTCGACGTCGCGCACGAGGGTGCGGAACACCTCGGCGTGGTGCGCCCGGCGCAGGGTGTCCAGCAGCGAGCCCTCGTCGGCCTCGCCGGAGCGCACCCAGGCGGCATGGCGTTCCTCCAGGTCGGCCACGAAGCCGGCCCGGTCGAAGCGCTCGCGCAGCTGGCGTTCGTCGGCCAGCTCGTCGATCACGCCGGGGTGGCGGATCAGGTAGCGCATGGGCCAGCGCGCCAGCCCCAGCAGGCGCAGCAGGCGCCGCTGCACCTCGGGCCGCTCCACCAGCAGCGCCAGGTAGCTCTCGCGCCGCAGCAGCGGCTCCACCCAGTCGAGCAGGCGCACGGCGGCTTCCAGCGTGCCTTCGCCGCGCGCCAGCCCCTCCGCGGCGCGCTGCACCAGGCGGCCCAGGCGCAGCCTGCTCTCGTCGCGCAGGGCCTGCACACGCGGGCGGGCGGCGAAGGCGCGCACCCGCTCGGCCAGCTCCGGCGGCAGGCGCTCGGCCAGCTCCTCGCTGTCGATGGCCAGGGGGCCGTCGCCGCACTGGCGGCACCCGCCGTTGCCCGGCCGCGCGCCCGCCGGCGCCCGGCCGTCGTGCAGCAGGGCGTCGAACTCGGTGGCCACCAGCTCGCGCACGCTGCACAGGCGGTCGAGCAGGCGGCAGCAGGGCGGGTCGCCGGGCGCACAGGCGCTGGCCGCTGGCAGCCGCGCCGCCATGCTGGCGGCGATCCAGGCCAGGTCACCGTCGCCCGTGGGCAGCAGGTGGGTCTGCTGGTCGTCCAGGTACTGGATGCGGTGCTCCACCTGGCGCAGGAACACGTAGGCGTCGGCCAGCTGCCGGGCCGCCTCGGTGCGCATCAGCCCGCCGGCCGCCAGGCGGTCCAGCGCCTTCAGCGTGGAGCGCGTGCGGATCTCCGGGAACTGGCCGCCGCGTGCCACCTGCAGCAGCTGCACGATGAACTCGATCTCGCGGATGCCCCCGCGGGACAGCTTCACGTCGTTGGCGCGCTCGGGCCGGCCGGCGGCGCGCCGCTGCGCCTCGTCGCGGATCTTGCGGTGCAGCTGGCGCAGGCCCTCGAACACGCCGTAGTCGAGGTACTTGCGGTAGACGAAGGGCGTGACCAGCGAGCGCAGCGCCAGCGCGCGCCCGTCGAGCACGCTCTCGCGCGGCGCCACCACCCGGCTCTTCAGCCAGGCGAAGCGTTCCCACTCGCGGCCCTGCACGAGGAAGTACTCCTCCAGCATCGCCAGGCTCACCACCGCCGGGCCCGAGTTGCCGTTGGGCCGCAGCGCCAGGTCCACGCGGAAGACGAAGCCGTCGTCGGTGACGTCGCCGATGAGCGCATAGAGCTGGCGCGCCACCTGGGAGAAGTACTCATGGGCGGAAATCACGCCCGCCGGGCCGCCGGCGGTCTGGCCGGCGTCCTCGTACACGTAGATCAGGTCGATGTCGGACGAGACGTTGAGCTCGCGCGCCCCCAGCTTGCCCATGCCGACGATCCAGAAGTCGATGCGCTGGCCGTCGGCGTCCAGCGGGGCACCGTGGCGGGCATCGGTTTCGGCGCGCGCCTGGGCGAGGGCGCGGTCGAGCGTCACCTCGGCCAGCAGCGTCATGGTGGTGGTCACGTTGGCCAGGCTCGCCTGCTGCTCGACGTCGTGCACCACCAGGCGCTCGATCACCAGCTGGCGCGCCACCCGCAGGGCCGCCGGCAGCGGCCGACCAGCGGCCAGCAGCGTGTCGATCAGGGCGTGCAGCCCGGCCGTGTCGGGCAGGCCGGGGGGCAGCCAGGACAGCTCGGTGGCATAGCGCCGCCGGATGCGCTGGACGAAGCGGCTGTGCTCGGCCGACGCGCCGGGCGCGGTCGGGCCGTCAAGCGTGTCGGCGGTCTCGTCCGACGAGGGGGAACCGGTCAGTGCCACGAGGGGTCTGTGCTAGATTGGCTCGCTGGCGCCTTCGCCCGGCTGAACGCCGGGACGGCAGGTGCCGCTCCACGTTGAGGCTGGCGCCGGGGCCTGCCCCCCGGTATTGCCCATGCCCTTGAAGTTCCCCCGATCACCGCGCCGGCCCGCCGGCGCAGACGACGCCGGCCACGACGGCACACGCCGCCGCTGGGCCGGGGCCGCGGCAGCGGTGTCGAGAGGGGCCCTGCGCTGGGCCATGCTGGGGGTGTTCACCCTGTGGAGCATCGTCCTGATCGCGTGGCTGACTCTGCACTGGGGGATTCTGCCGCACATCGACGAATGGCGTCCGCAGCTGCAGGAGCGGGCCAGCCAGGCCTTGGGGCTTCCCGTGCGCATCGGCCAGGTGGGTGTGCGCAGCGCGGGCTGGGTGCCTGCGCTGGAGCTGCGCGACGTGGTGATCGCCGACGCCTCCGGTGCCGAGCGGCTGCGCCTGCCGCGGGTGGACGCGGCGCTGTCGCCCAGCACCCTGCTGCGCTGGCGCCTGACCTTCTCCCAGCTGCACCTGGACGGCCTGTCGCTGGAGGTGCGGCGCGACCGCCTGGGCCGCGTGCACGTGGCCGGCCTGGACCTGGGCCGCGCGGGGCCCGCCCCCGCGGCCGCCGGCGAGGGCGGCGAGGCACTGGACTGGCTGCTCGACCAGCCGGAGCTCGTGCTGCGCCGCAGCAGCGTGCGCTGGATCGACGAGTGGCGCGGCGCGCCGCCGGTGGCGCTGCGTGATGCCGACGTGGTGCTGCGCAACGGGCTGCGCCGCCACGAGCTGCGCATCGACGCCACGCCGGACGACGGCGTGGGTGCGCGCTTCTCGGTCGTGGGCCGCTTCACGCAGCCGCTGCTGGCCGACCGCAGCGACTGGTCGCGCTGGTCGGGCACCGTGTACGCCGACCTGCCGGGCGTGGACCTGTCCCGGCTGGCGGCCCACGTCAGCCTGCCGGTCGAGCTGCGCGCCGGCCGGGGGGCGGCCCGCGCCTGGCTGGACGTGGGGCGCGGCCAGTGGCGCCGCCTCACGGTGGACACCGCGTTGGAGGCGGTGGCGGTGCGCCTGACCCCCGCGCTGGAGCCGCTGGCCGTGGCCGGCCTGCGTGGCCGCTTGGACATCGAGCGCAGCGCCGGCCAGCTGCGCGTGGCCGCCGACGGGCTGCAGTTCACCACGGCGGATGGGGGCGTCTGGCCCGCCAGCCGCCTGCAGCTGCAGCTGAGCCAGCCGCAGCCCATGGACGAGGTGGGCTGGTCCGACCGCCCCATCGCGGGGGGTGAGCTCACTGCCGACCGGCTCGACCTGGCCCTCATGGCGGGGGTGGCCGAGCGGCTGCCGCTGCCGGCCAGCTGGCAGCGGGTGCTGGGCGAGCTGGCGCCGCAGGGCGTGGTGGAGGGCCTGCAGGCGAGCTGGATCGGGCCGCCCGGTGCGCCCGCGCGCTACCGCCTGAAGGCGCGCGCGCAGGACCTGGCGGTGGCGTCCTTGCCTGCGCCGGACGCCGGCCGCGTCGGCCGCCCGGGCTGGCACGGGGCCCGGGTGGAGCTCGATGCCAACGAGTCGGGCGGCGAGGCGCGGCTGCAGATCCGCGACGGCGCGGTCGAGCTGCCCGGCGTCTTCGACGACCCGGTGCTGCCGCTGGACGAGTTCAGCGGCCGGCTGGTCTGGCGCCTGCAGCGGCCGTCCACGGTGGCCACGGCCGGTGCGGCGGCGTCCGCGGCGGGGCCGCTGCCGGACATCGACCTGCGCGTGGTCGAGGCCCGCTTCGCCAACGCCGATGCCAAGGGCACGCTGCAGCTGCACTGGCACACCGGCGAGGCGCCGGGGCGCGGACCCGGACGCCGGCTGCCGGGCGTGATCGACCTCAGCGGCCAGCTGGAGCGCGCGCAGGCCGCCCGCGTGGCGCGCTACCTGCCGCTGCAGCTGCCCGCGGCCACGCGCGCCTACGTGGCCGGGGCCGTGCAGGGCGGCACGGCGCGCCAGGTGCGCCTGCGCCTGCGCGGCGACCTGCACGACTTCCCCTTCGCGCAGCCCGGGCAGCAGGGCGAGTTCCTCGTCACCGCCCAGGCCGAGGACGTCACCCTGGCCTACGTGCCGGCGGTGCTCACGGGCGGCGAATCCCGCTGGCCGGCCTTCACCCAGGTGAACGGTGGCCTGGAGTTCGACCGCGGCGCCATGCGCATCCGCGACGCCCGCGCCCGGCTGTGGGGCATCGAGCTGAAGGGTGTGCAGGGAGAGATCGCGGACCTGGCGCACGACGCCACCCTGGTCATCTCCGGCGGCGGCCGCGGCCCGCTGACGGACGCCCTGCGCTACGTGGCGGCCACGCCCATCGAAGGCTGGCTGTCGCACGCCCTGCAGCAGGCCAGCGGCAGCGGTGCGGCCGACCTGCAGCTGGCCCTGCACATCCCCCTGCACGACAGCCACCACACCCGCGTCCGGGGCAGCGTGGCGCTGGCGGGCAACGATGTGCGGCTGCGCGCCGACATCCCGCCCGTGCTGGGGGCGCGCACCCGCATCGACTTCACCGAGCGGGGCTTCACGATCGCGCCCGGCACGGCACGGGCGCTGGGCGGCGAGCTGGCCTTCGAGGGCGGGCTGGGCGCCGATGGCGTGGTGCGCTTCCAGGCGCAGGGCACGGCGACGGCCGAGGGCCTGCGGCAGGCCGGCGAGCTGGGCTGGATCACGCGGCTGGCCGGCGCGGCCAGCGGCCAGGCGCCCTACCGCCTGCAGCTGGGCGTGCAGCGCGGCCTGACCGAGCTGCTGGTCACCAGCCCGCTCACCGGCCTGGCGATCGACCTGCCGCCGCCCTTTGCCAAGCCGGCAGAGGCGACCTGGCCGCTGCGCGTGCAGACCCAGGCCCTGCCGCCGCGCGCCGCCGCCGAGGCCGCCGCGCCGTCCGACGTGCTGCAGGTGGAGCTGGGCACGGTGCTGCGCGCGGAATACCAGCGCGAGCACGGCGCACAGGGCACGCGGGTGCTGCGCGGCGCGTTGGCGGCCGGCTCGGCCAGCCTGCCGCCGGCACCGCCCGGCAGCGTGGTGGCCGCGGTCGAGCTGCCGAGCCTGCCGGCCGATGCCTGGTGGGCACGCTGGCAGGCGCTCACCGGCGCGGCGCCCGCCGGCGCCCACGGGCAGGCGGGCAGCCCGGGCGCCAGCCATGCGGTCGCGTCCGGCGCGCCGCCCGGTGGCCACGCGGCTCGGGCTTCCGAATGGGGCGGCGCCGACGCGTACCTGCCCACCGAGGCCGTCCTGCGCACGGCGGACATGCAGGCGGCCGGCCGGCGATGGGGGGCGCTGCAGGCACAGGCCCAGCGACGCGGCCCGCATGAGTCGGCCGCGCGGGAGACCGTCGCCTGGCAGGCGCAGCTGCAGGGCGACGCGGTGCAGGGACAGGTGGAATGGCGGCCCGGCGCGGGCGGCACGGCAGCCCGCTGGCAGGCGCGGCTGGCCCGGCTGGCGGTGCCCGCGGCCGGCCCCGCCGGGGCGGCCCCGGCGCCGGCGGCGCGCTCGGCGGTGGGCGAGGCGCTGGCCGCCGTCCCCGACTGGCCGGCACTCGATCTCCAGGTCGACGCCCTGCAGTGGCAGGGCCGCCCGCTCGGGCGCATCGAGCTGGAGGGCCGCCCGGTGGACGCCGCGGGCGCCGCGCCGCGCGACTGGCAGCTGCAGCGCCTGGCCTGGCTGGGCGAGGACGGCCGGCTCACCGCCAGCGGCCGCTGGAGCGCCGTGCGCCGGCGCATGGCGCTGGAGGGCCGGCTCGACGTGTCCGACGCCGGCGACGTGCTGGAGACGCTGGGCGGCGGGCGCCAGGTGCGGGGCGGGCGCGGCCACCTGCAGGGGCAGTTCGGCTGGACCGGCGCGCCGCTGTGGCCCGACTGGCCCACGCTCGATGGCCGCGGGCAGGTGTCGCTGGAAGGCGGCCGCTTCCTCAAGGCCGAGCCGGGGGCGGCGCGGCTGCTGGGTGTGCTGAGCCTGCAGGCCCTGCCGCGGCGGCTGACGCTGGACTTCCGCGACGTGTTCCAGCAGGGCTTCGCGTTCGACCAGCTGGCCGGCGACGTGGCCCTTTCGCGCGGGGTGGCGCGCACCAACAACCTGCGCATCCGTGGCGTGCAGGCGGCGGTGCTCATCGAGGGGGAGGCCGACCTGCAGCACGAGACGCAGGACCTGCACATGGTGATCGTGCCGGAGATCAACGCCGGCACGGCGTCGCTGGCCTACGCGGCCATCAACCCCGCCGTCGGGCTGGGCACCTTCCTGGCGCAGCTGTTCCTGCGCAAGCCGCTGATGCAGGCCGGCACGCGCGAGCTGCAGGTCACCGGCCCCTGGGCCGACCCGCAGGTGCAGACCCTGGAACGCCGCGCCGATGCCCCCTTGCCCGACTTCGAGGCCGCCCCCGCCGCGTCGGCCTCGGCGCCACAATCCACGCCATGAAGATCGCCGCCGTCCAGATGGTCTCCACGCCCGACGTGGCCCGCAACCTCGAGGCCGCCGGCCGGTGGGTGGCCCAGGCCGCCGCCCAGGGCGCGCGGCTGGTGGCGTTGCCGGAGTACTTCTGCCTCATGGGCCAGCGCGACGACGACAAGCTGGCCATCGCCGAGGCCGACGGCGACGGGCCGATCCAGCGCTTCCTGGCCGACTCGGCGCGCCGCCATGGCCTCTGGCTGGTGGGCGGCACCCTGCCCATCCGGGGCACCACGCCCGACCATGTGCGCAACGCCTGCTGTGTCTACGGCCCCACCGGTGAGCGCGTGGCCCGCTACGACAAGATCCACCTGTTCGCCTTCGACAACGGCAGCGAGCACTACGACGAGGGCCGCGTGCTGGAAGCCGGCGAGCAGCCGGTGGCCTTCGACGTGGAGGACGAGGCCGGCCGCCTGCGGGTGGGCCTGTCCATCTGCTACGACCTGCGCTTTCCCGAGCTGTACCGGGCCCTGATGCAGCCCGCCTGCGACCTGCTGGTGGTGCCTGCCGCCTTCACCTGGACCACCGGCCAGGCGCACTGGGAGCTGCTGCTGCGCGCCCGGGCGGTGGAGAACCAGTGCCACGTGCTGGCCAGCGCCCAGGGCGGCCAGCACGAGAACGGCCGCCGCACCTGGGGCCACAGCATGGTCATCGACCCCTGGGGCGAGGTGCTGGCCGTGCAGGCCGAGGGCGAGGGCGTCGCCGCGGCGGACGCCCCGCTGGCGCGACGGGCCGCGGTGCGCCGCCAGCTGCCGGCCCTGGCACACCGCCGGCTCTGACGGCGGTGCGCTGCCGCGCCCAGGGTGCCCAGGGCGATCAGGGCGATCAGGGCGATCAGGGCGCGCAGGGCTGCCAGCGCGTCGCCCCCGGGCGGGCGGACTGGGCCGCCAGGCGCTCCGCGGCGGCCGGCTCCAGGCGGTCCACCCGCAGGCGGTGCTCGACGCCGGCCGACGGCAGCTGCACCAGGCGCGCCGTGCGCACGCCCCGCGCCTGCAGGCGGTCCAGCCGGGCCTGCGCATCGGCCCGGGCGCCGAACTCGCCCAGCGCCAGGCCCGGCGCCAGCTCGGCCGGGCGGCGCAGCTCGGTGGCGGTCACGCCCAGCCCGGCGAGCTCCTCGCCCTTGCGGCGCATGGCCTCGCGGTCGGTGTAGCGGCCCATGTAGACGACCCAGCGGCCCGGCAGCTCCCGCTGCATGTCGACCCAGGCGCCGGCCGCCACGCCGGCGCCGGTGAGCTCGCGCAGGGCGGCCTGGGCGGCCACCTCGCCCAGGGGGCCGGCCTCCACGCACACGCCGGCGCCTGCCGGGCCGGGCGCCGGCGCGCTGGCCGGGCCCGGCTCGCCGGCCAGGGCCGCCTGCACGGCCACCTCGCGGGGCGCGCCGCCGCGCTCGGCGGGCAGCACGCGGATGGCCTCGGGGCGCACCTGCCGCTGCAGGCGCTCGGGTTCCCGCCCTTCGGCCTGGCCGCCCAGCCCCAGCGCCTGGGCCACCGGCGGGTGGTGCCAGGCCCAGAACAGCAGGTTGGCCACCAGGAGGGCCGCGACCAGCGCACGCAGCATCGCGGGGCCGGTCAGGCCGGCGGCGCCGCCGCCGGGCGCACGCTGACCTCGCCGCTGATGACGCGGTGCGCTTGGCCGTCGGGCGTGCGCACGTGCAAGGCGCCGTCGGGCTCCACGCCCGTGGCCAGGCCCTGCGGGCAGGCGGGGTCGGTGGTCGTCACGGGCTGGTCGCGCAGCAGGTCGCGCGCGGCGTACGCGGCCTCGAAGGCGGCGAAGCCCTGCGCCTCGAAGCGCTGCAGCGCCTGCGCCACGGCCGGCATCACCGCCGCCAGCGCACGCGGCGCGGTCCAGGTGGCGTCTAGCTCGTTGAGGTGGGCCGAGCCCTCGGCACCCGGCACGGGCCGCACGTTCAGCCCGATGCCGATGACCGCCACGCGGTGCTCACCGAGCCCGATCGCCTCGATGAGGATGCCGCCCAGCTTGCGGCCGGCGCCGGTCTCGTCCGACGCCGGGCGCAGCCAGAGGTCGTTGGGCCACTTGAGCGCCAGGTGCCGGCCCGCCGGGTCGAGCGCCTCGGCCAGCGCCACGCCCACGGCCAGCGACAGGCCCGACCAGTCGGCGCGCTCCAGCACGCGGCTCAGCGAGAACGTGAGCGATGCGCCGGCGGCCGATTGCCAGTGGCGGCCCAGGCGGCCGCGGCCCTGCGTCTGCTCCACCGCCACCAGCAGCGCCGGTTCCAGGTCCTCGGCCCGCGGCGCGTGGCCGCGGCCGTCGCGCGCGCCCCGGCCGGCCTGGCGCAGGCGGTCGACCAGCGTGGCGTTGGTGGACCCCAGGCGCTCGGCCACCTCGATGGACAGGCCCGGCAGCAGCGGCAGCAGCTGCTCCCACAGGGCCTCGATGCCCCAGGTGTCGTTGGGCGGCGTGGCGGTCATGGCCGGCGGCCTCCCTGGCGGGGGGCGCGCGGGGCGGCCCGCTTGGGCAGCAGCATCGTGCCGCGGCAGTCGGGCGAGCCGCAGCGGCATTCGAAGCGCTTCTTGAGCGCCGGGGTCAGCCGCTCGTCGATGGACAGCCGGTAGTCGTAGAACAGCTCCTCGCCCGGGGCGATGGGACGCAGCGCCTTGATGAAGACCCGGCCGTCCTCCTCGTCCGCCTCGCAGTTGGGATCGCAGGCGTGGTTGATCCAGCGTGCGGCGTTGCCACCGTACAGCGCGTCGATCACCCGCTCGCCGTCGTCGAGCTGGAAGTAGAACGTGTGGTCCGGCTGGGTGGGGTCGTGCGGATGGCGCCGCAGCGCCTCGTCCCAGGAGATGACCTCGCCGGTGTACTCGATCAGCGTCTCGCCGGGCTCCAGCACCTGCAGGGCGAACACGCCCTTGCCGTGCACGCCGCTGCGGCGCACCTGCAGGCGGCGGCCGCGCGGGGCGGCCGCCTCGTTGGCGGCGTCGGCGGTGGGGCGACGGGAGGGGCGGGCTTGCTTGACCGGCTTCATTGGGTACATTGAATCTGTGGGCGCGTGCGCACACGCGCGGGCGCCGTGCGTGCCCGCGTGCACGACACACATGCGCGCCACACGTGCGCACACACGCGAGAAGGCAAATTGTAGGCACGGGCCGCACGCGACCCGCGCAGACCCCGAACCCATGAGCAAATCACTGATCATCGCCGAGAAGCCCAGCGTGGCCCAGGACATCGTGCGGGCGCTCACGCCCGTGTCCGGCAAGTTCGAGAAGGCGGCCGACCATTTCGAGAACGACCGCTACGTGGTCACCTCGGCGGTGGGCCACCTGGTGGAGATCAAGGCGCCGGAGGAATACGACGTCAAGCGCGGCAAGTGGAGCTTCGCCCACCTGCCGGTGGTGCCGCCGCACTTCGAGCTGGCCCCCATCGACAAGGCCAAGAGCCGCCTGCAGGCGGTGGTGCGCCTGGTCAAGCGCAAGGACATCACCGAGCTCATCAACGCCTGTGACGCGGGGCGCGAGGGCGAGCTGATCTTCCGCCTCATCGTGCAGTACGCCGCGGGCGCCAAGGGCCACATCGACAAGCCGGTGCAGCGCCTGTGGCTGCAGAGCATGACGCCGCAGGCCATCCGCGACGGCTTCGACCGGCTGCGCAGCGACCAGCAGATGCAGGGCCTGGCCGACGCCGCACGCAGCCGCAGCGAGGCCGACTGGCTGGTGGGCATCAACGGCACCCGCGCCATGACCGCGTTCAACTCGCGCGACGGCGGCTTCTTCCTCACCACCGTGGGGCGCGTGCAGACGCCCACGCTGTCCATCGTGGTGGAGCGCGAGGAGAAGATCCGCAAGCACGTGCCGCGCCACTACTGGGAGATCAAGGCCGGCTTCGGCGCCGCCGCGGGCGACTACGAGGGCAAGTGGTTCGACCCGAAGTTCAAGAAGAACGAGGACCCGGACCGCCGCGCCGACCGCGTCTGGAGCGCCGCCGAGGCCGAGGCCATCGCGGCGGCGGTGCGCGGCCAGCCCGGCACGGTGACCGAGGAGGCCAAGCCCAGCACGCAGGCCAGCCCCGGGCTGTACGACCTGACCACCCTGCAGCGCGAGGCCAACTCGCGCTTCGGCTTCTCGGCCAAGACCACGCTGTCGCTGGCCCAGGCGCTGTACGAGAAGCACAAGGTGCTCACCTACCCCCGGACCGACTCGCGCCACCTGCCCGAGGACTACCTGGCCGTGGTGAAGCAGACCGCGCAGATGCTGGCCGAGGAGGACCTGCCGGGCCCGCTGGCGGCGCTCGGTGCGCACGCGGCCAAGGCGCTGAAGGAGGGCTATATCAGGCCCAGCAAGCGCGTGTTCGACAACGCCAAGGTGTCGGACCACTTCGCCATCATCCCCACGCTGCAGGCGCCCAAGGCGCTCACCGAGGCGGAGGCCAAGCTCTACGACCTGGTGGTCAAGCGCTTCCTGGCCGTGTTCTACCCCTCGGCCGAGTACCTGGTCACCACCCGCATCACGCGGGTGGCGGAGCACCAGTTCCAGACCAACGGCAAGGTGCTGGTGAACGCCGGCTGGCTGGCGGTGTACGGCAAGGAGGCGCAGGACGAGGATGCCAACCTCGTGCCGGTGCAGCCGGGCGAGGCGGTGAGCAACGAGGGCGTGAACATCGTCGCGCTCGTCACGCGGCCGCCCGCGCGCTACACCGAGGCGACCCTGCTGTCCGCCATGGAAGGCGCGGGCAAGCTCATCGACGACGACGAGCTGCGCGAAGCCATGGCCGAGAAGGGCCTGGGCACCCCGGCCACGCGCGCGCAGGTGATCGAAGGCCTGATCCTCGAGAAGTACATGCTGCGCGAGGGCCGCGAGCTGGTGCCCACCGCCAAGGCCTTCCAGCTCATGACGCTGCTGCGCGGCCTGGGCGTGGAGGACCTCACCAAGCCCGAGCTCACCGGCAACTGGGAGTACCAGCTGGCGCAGATCGAGCACGGCCAGCTCTCGCGGTCGGCTTTCATGCAGGACATCGCCCGCATGGCCGAGCGCATCGTCAAGAAGGCCAAGGAATACGACCGCGACACCATCCCCGGCGACTATGCGACGCTGGCCACGCCGTGCCCCCACTGCGGCGGCACAGTGAAGGAGAACTACCGCCGCTTCGCCTGCGAGGCCTGCGACTTCAGCATCACCAAGATCCCCGGCGGCCGCAGCTTCGAGCTGCCCGAGGCGGAGGCCCTGCTGCGCGACAAACGGGTGGGCCCCCTGGAGGGCTTCCGCTCCAAGGCCGGCTGGCCCTTCACGGCCGAGCTGCGCCTGGTGCGCGACGACGAGATCGCCAACTGGAAGCTGGAGTTCGACTTCGGCGAGGACGACAAGGCCAAGGACGACGGCGAGCCGGTGGACTTCTCCGGCCAGTCCAGCCTGGGCGCCTGCCCCAAGTGCCAGGGCCATGTGTACGAGCACGGCAGCAACTACGTGTGCGAGCACGCCGTCGGCGCCCACGTGACCTGCGACTTCAAGACCGGCAAGATCATCCTCACCCAGCCGGTGTCGCACGAGCAGGTGCACAAGCTGCTGACCACCGGCAAGACCGACCTGCTGGAGAACTTCGTCTCCAACAAGACCAAGCGCAAGTTCAAGGCCTTCCTGGCCTACGACAAGAAGGAAGGCAAGGTGGGCTTCGAGTTCGAGCCGCGCGCCGCCAAGGCGCCGGCCAAGGCGGCGGCGAAGAAGGCCGCCGCCAAGAAGACGGCGGCCTGACCGGAGCCACCCCATGGACGCCACCGTCACGATCTTCCACAACCCGGCCTGCGGCACCAGCCGCAACGTGCTGGCCCTCATCCGCCACGCCGGCATCGAGCCGCGCGTGGTGGAGTACCTGAAGACGCCGCCCACGCGCGACGAGCTGCGCGCGCTGCTGCGCGAGATGGGCGTGGGCGTGCGCGCGGTGCTGCGCGAGAAGGGCACGCCCTACGCCGAGCTCGGCCTGGGCGACCCGGCGCTCACCGACGAGCAGCTGCTCGACGCGATCGAGGCGCACCCGGTGCTGCTGAACCGGCCCCTCGTGCGCACGCCGCTCGGCACGGCCCTGTGCCGGCCGTCCGAGACGGTGCTGGAGCTGCTGCCCGTGCCGCCGCTGCCGCCCTTCGTCAAGGCGGACGGCGAGCAGGTGGTGGATGCCGGCCGCCGGCGGACGCCTCAGGCGTGACGCTCGATGTGCAGGAAGCTGGTGGCGCTGGCCTGGACCATGTCGCCGGCGATGCTGCGGTTGCGCGCCATGGCGTAGACCAGCTCGCCGGCATTCAGCGCCTCCAGCGGCGTGTGCACCACGTGCCAGGCGTCGGCTGAGTCGCCGCTGCTGTGCGTCATGTTGATGGCCATGACGCGCAGTTCGCCCGCCGGCACGTCCACGTCGGCCTGAAGGCCGGTGTTGTGCAGCACCACCCGCACGCGGTCGGGTGCCACCACCCGACCGCGCACGCTCAGCACGTCGGCGGCGGCCTGGCCCACGATCGCGTCCTGCAGCGCCGTGTGCGAGGCGACGACCGCGTCGCCCACGGACACCGTGCCGGCCGGTGCCACGGCCACCTCCAGCGCCACCGTGGCGCCGGCGGGCACGCGCCCAGGCGTCCAGCTGCCGCGGAAGCGCGCCAGGCGCGGGGCGTCCGATCCGGGCACGGACACCGAAGCGAGACGATCGTCCTTCTGCGAGGCCCCGGGCGGGCCACCCACCACCTTGCGCCGGATGCCGTACAGGCGCAGGTCGACGTCGGTGCCCTGCTGGGCCACCCAGTCGAGGCACAGGGCCACGCGGTACAGCCCCGTCGTCTGGATGCGCAGCATGCCGTCGGGCTGCAGCGCCCAGTCCGCGCCCTCGGAATACAGGGTGCGGTCGAACGGCACCACGTGCAGGTGGGCGGGGCGCGGCAACTGGAAATCCGCGGTCAGGCCGAAGCGGCCACGCGCCACGGGCGCGCCGACGCGCGCCTGCGGGTGCGCGGCCAGCACGGGCGCGGCGCCCGCGCCGAGCAAGGCACCGGCGAGGCCGGCGTGGAAGTGCCGACGCGCGGCGGCGCCCGCCGCGCGAGACAGTGGTTTGGACATGGGCGCTCCCTCCTGTTGTCGTCTGCACCCGCCGACCATCGGCCGGTGCGTGCGCTGCGGCTCTGCGCTGCGCGCGACGATGATCGAGGAGAACGCGGCGGTCAAGCCACCCCCAAGGCGGCACCGGCCGGCGTCCCCATGGCGCCGGCCAGCCCGCCTCAGTAGACGATCATGGTGAACGTCGCCTGCCGGAGCTCCGTCAGCGAGCCCCTGGTCAGCGTGGCCTCGATCTCCATCTCGTAACGGCCCGCGGTGGCCGGGGCGGTGCCGGTGACCACGCCCGTCGCGGCATCCACACGCAAGCCGTGCTGGCTGTCCGCGCCGTTGGCCAGGCGGTAGCCGCTGAATGTGTCGCTGCCTGTCTTCGAGACGATGGGCGCCACGTTGACTGCCGCACCGCCGGGGACGTCGAAGCCGTCGTACAGGAAGAACACGTCGGTGATCGGTTCGATGAAGAACGAGAGGGTCGTGCTTGCCGTCACGCGCGTGTCGCCATGGGTGGCCGAGGCGTCGATCTCCGCCGAGAAGCTGCCCACCTCGGTCGGCACGCCGCTGATCGCGCCCGTGGTCGCGTTCAGGCTCAGACCCGGGGGCAGGCGAGTGCCGTTGGCGAGAGCGAAGCGCACGGTCACGCCGGCGTCGTAGCTGTCCGGCACCTGGGGCGTCACGCCTTCGATCGGCAAGCCGATCTGCCCGGCCACCGTGTCGGTGAGGTACATGGCATAGAACGGCTGCACCTGCAGATGCAGGTCCGCGTCCAGGTGGCCGCTGTACCCGTCCACGGTGATGCGGACGACTGCAGACGTGCGGCCCACGACAGTGGGTCGACCGCTGACGACACCGGTCCGGCTGTCGAGCTGCATGCCGGTGGGCAGCACGCCTGAGACGATCTCGAAGTGCGGCGTGTTCGAGCCGAGGCCGTCCGTGCGCGGCGCGGGCAGCGTCTGCTCGCGCAGCACCAGCAGCTCCGTCATGTTGGCGTCGCCGTAGTCGTAGGTCAGCACCAGGTTCTCCTGCGCGCCGCCCCCGCCCCCGCCGCCGCAGGCCGTCATCGCGACGGCCAGCGCGCCCATGACCACGGCGCGCAGCAGCACCCACGCGGGGTTGAGCCCCCACGTCCTCCCTCCGGTTCCCATCGTTCTTCCTTTCGGTGTGCCTTGAGATGGGCGGCGCCTGTCGTCGTGTCCTGCGGCCGCCGGCGCTGCCCAGTCAGCGGACGCAGGAATGCATGGAACCCCGAGCGCGGGCCGGATCAATCCGCCAGCGGCGCGTCGCTGCCCGTCAGCAGGGGGATGGACCCGTCGGAGGCGGCGCCCAGCAGGCCGGTGCGGGTGTAGATGCCCAGCTTGTCGCGCGTGTCGGTGATGTCGAGGTTGCGCATGGTCAGCTGGCCGATGCGATCGGCCGGCGTGAAGGGCGCGTCCTCCACCTTCTCCATGCTCAGGCGCTCGGGCGCGTAGGTGAGGTTCGGGCTCACCGTGTTCATGATGGAGTAGTCGTTGCCGCGGCGCAGCTCCAGCGTCACCTCGCCGGTGACGGCGCGCGCCACCCAGCGCTGGGCGGTCTCGCGCAGCATCAGGCACTGCGGGTCGAACCAGCGGCCCTGGTAGAGCAGCCGCCCGAGCTTGCGGCCGTTGATGCGGTACTGCTCGATCGTGTCCTCGTTGTGGATGCCGGTGACCAGGCGCTCGTAGGCGATGTGCAGCAGCGCCATGCCGGGGGCCTCGTAGATGCCGCGGCTCTTGGCCTCGATGATGCGGTTCTCGATCTGGTCGCACATGCCCAGGCCGTGGCGGCCGCCGATGCGGTTCGCCTCCTCGAACAGCGCCACCGCGCTGCCGAAGCGCTGGCCGTTCAGCGCCACCGGCACGCCTTCCTCGAAGGCCACGGTGACGGCCTCGGCGGCCACCTTCACGTCGTCGCGCCAGAAGGCCACGCCCATGATGGGCTTGACGATGTGCATGCCGGCGTTCAGGAACTCCAGGTCCTTCGCCTCGTGCGTGGCGCCCAGCATGTTGGAGTCGGTCGAGTAGGCCTTCTCCACGCTCATCTTGTAGTCGAAGCCGTTGGCGATGAGGTACTCGCTCATCTCCTTGCGGCCGCCGAGTTCGTCGATGAAGCGCTGGTCCAGCCAGGGCTTGTAGATGCGCAGCGCCGGGTTGGCCAGCAGGCCGTAGCGGTAGAAGCGCTCGATGTCGTTGCCCTTGAAGGTCGAGCCGTCGCCCCAGATGTTGACGCCGTCCTCGCGCATGGCCACCACCAGCGCGGTGCCGGTGACGGCGCGCCCCAGCGGAGTGGTGTTGAAGTAGGTCGCGCCGCCGGTGCTGATGTGGAAGGCACCGCTCTGCAGCGCGGCGATGCCCTCGGCCACGAGCTGGGCGCGGCAGTCGATCAGGCGGGCGATCTCGGCGCCATAGGCCTTGGCCTTGCGCGGGATCTCCTCGTAGTCGGATTCGTCCGGCTGGCCCAGGTTGGCGGTGTAGGCGCAGGGGACGGCGCCCTTGGCGCGCATCCAGTGGACGGCGGCGCTGGTGTCCAGGCCGCCCGAGAAGGCGATGCCGACGCGTTCGCCGGCGGGAAGGGATTGCAGGATGGTGGCGGCCACGGGGGTTCTCCGGAAGACCCCTCGATTCTAGGAGGGGCCCTCCGGCCGCGCCGCCGGCCGCCCGGTGGCCGCGTCAGAAGCGGTAGGCCATGCCCACGGCGGCGTGGTTGCCGCTCACCTCGCCACCCACCAGCCGGTTGCTCTTGTAGCTTTCGTCCACGTAGCGGGCGAACGCGGTGGCGCCGCCCGGGAACAGGTACTCGGCCTGCAGGACGAAGCCCACGGTGGAGCGCATGTTGAAGTCGCCCACGTCGGCCGCCCCGGAGCTGGTGAAGCGCGAGCCGGTGGCCTTGCGCACGCCGCCGCCCAGGCGCACGGCGGGGTCCACGTGCCAGAAGGCCAGCAGTTCCACCGGCACGCGGCTGAAGTTGGCGTCACCGTTCTCGGCGCCGATGCCGTCGACGTGGTAGCCGACGTTGAACTGGAAGCTCAAGGGCGACTCCGGCGCCTGGTACTCCAGCCCGCCGAACAGGTGCACCAGCCCGCCGCTGGACACGCGCTGCTCGCCGTCGTCCTCGGTCTCCACCTTCAGCAGCGTCTTGCCGCCGCCGGTGAGGGAGAAGCCCACCACGGGGCGCAGGCCGTCGGCGAAGGCGGCGGAGTGGGCGAGGGCGGCCAGCACGGCGGCGGCCAGCAGGTGACGGGTGGTCATGAAGAAGGCTCCCTGGAGTTCGGGCGCCGGATGCGCCCGGGTGACGGTGATGCGACACGCGTCGCGAAGGGCGACGGCGCGCGGGCGCGATGCTACCCGGCCCGCGTGCCGGCTGCCGCCGCGCCGGGCGGTGGCGATTCGATCAGCCGCACCAGCGCCAGCAGGGTGCGGTTGACCGGCACGGGCACGCCCAGCCGCTCGCCCAGGCGCACCACGTGGCCGTTCAGGTGCTCGATCTCGCTGGGCTTGCCGCGCATCAGGTCCTGGGCGGTGGACGAGTACTGGCCCGGCATGGTGGCGGCGATGCGCTCCACGGCGGGCCACGGGTCCGGCAGCACCACCCCGGCCGCCGCGGCCACCGCCTGACATTCGGCCACCACGTCCCGCATGACCTCGCCCACCCCGGCGCCTTGCACCAGGCGGCCGTACGGCAGCCGCGTGATGGCCGACAGCGCGTTGTAGGCGCAGTTGAGCACCAGCTTGCTCCACAGCGCGGCACGCACGTCCTCGGCCAGCTGCACGGGCACGCCGGCCCGCGCGCACAGCGCCTGCACCGCCTCGGCCGTGGGGACGCCGCCGCGCGCGGCCCAGCGGGCCAGCACGAGCTCGCCGCGGCCGTGGTGGCGCACATGGTCGGGGGCGGCCAGCTCGGCCGCCACGTACACCACCGCCGGGGCCACCGTGCAGGCGGGCAGTGCCGCGGCCAGCCGCTCCGCGTTGTCCACGCCGTTCTGCAGGCTCAGCACCACCGTGCCCGGCGCCAGCACCGGGGCCAGCTGCGCCGCGGCGGCCTCGGTGTCGCCCGACTTCACGCACACCAGCACCAGCCGGCACGGCGCCAGGGCGGTGGGCTCGTCGCTGGCGGTCACGCGCTGGCGCTCGTCCCAGGCGGCGGTCTGCAGACGCAGGCCGTCGTCGCGCAGCCGGGCCACCTGGGCCGGCCGGCCGATGAAGACCACCGGCACGCCGGCCCGCGCCAGCATGGCGCCGTAGTAGCCGCCCACGGCGCCCGTGCCCATCACGCCCACCGGGCCCTCGAAAGCATGTGTGTCCATGGCGGCACCTTAGCAGCGCCTAGCAGCTTCTTCCGGACGGCCGCATGTGCCCTTCCACATGGCCGCGGCGCTGCCCGGGCGGCATCATGGGGCCATGTCGGCCGTGATCGCGAACAAGCTGCTGGCGATCGTGCTGATCGTCGGGCTGGGCTACCTGGTGGGGCGGCTGCGCTGGCTGGGCCCGCCGGAGCTGGAGCCCGCGCGCGTGCTGTCCAACGCCGCCTTCTTCATCTTCGCCCCCGCGCTGTTCTTTCGCACCACCGCACGGCTGGACCCGGCGGCGCTGCCGTGGCCCATGGTGGCGGCCTTCTTCGTGCCGGTGGTGGCCTTCATGCTGCTGCACTACGCGGCGCAGCGCTGGCGCCGCGCCGAGCGCGGCCTGCCGGTGGCCGGGCCGGCGGTGCGCGCCATCACCGTGGCCTTCGGCAACTCGCTGCAGATCGGCATCCCGCTGGTGGCCGGCGTGTTCGGCGAGACCGGGCTCGGGCTGCACCTGGCGCTGGTGAGCGTGCACGCCCTGATCCTGCTGCTGGTCATCACCACGGTGGTCGAGCTGGACCTGGCGCACGACCGGTCCCAGGGGGCGGCAGGCCGTGCGCGGCTGGCACCGGTGCTGCTGTCCACGCTGCGCAACACGGTCATCCACCCGGTGGTGCTGCCGGTGCTGGCGGGCATGGCCTGGCAGGCCACCGGCGTGCCGCTGCCCACGGCGGTGGACGAGGTGCTGCAGGTGCTGGGCAGCGCGGTGGTGCCGCTGTGCCTGACGCTCATCGGCATGTCGCTGGCGTACATGGGCCTGCCGCGCTCGCTGCGCGGTGCCCTGGGGCTCACGCTGCTCAAGCTGGTGGTGCAGCCGGCGCTGGTGTGGGCGGTGGCGGCCGGGGTGTTCGGGCTGCGCGGCCTGCCGCTGGACATCGTGGTCATGCTGGCCGCGCTGCCGGCGGGCACCAACGCCCTGATGTTCTCCCAGCGCTACCGGGCACTGGAGGCGGAGACCACGGCGGTCAACGTCATGTCCACGCTGGCTTTCGTGATGACGGCGCCGGGCTGGCTGGCGTTGCTGCACGGTTTCAACCGCTAACACCCTGGCGCCGGGCGGGGGTCGCCCCGGAGGGCGCGCGCCATGGGGGGCGTGGAAGAATCGCCCGTTCCCCTGCCTCGCCCACCATGGACCCGCGATCTGCCACGCCGGACTGCGCCGCTCCCCTGTTCGACGTCTATGTGCGTCTGCCGGGCGGGCTGGCCGTGGAAGAGGCGGGTCGGCGCATGGTGGCCCGCTCCGGGCTCACCCCGGAGCAGGCGCGGCGCATCGTGACCACCTTGCGCCAGGCCCCCGTGGTGCAGGTGCGCCGCTCGGTGGACGAGGCGCGCGCCCGCAAGACCGAACACCAGCTGGCCCAGGCCGGGCTGCAGGTGGAGGTGCAGCCGGTGCAGCCACTGCGGCCCGCCGCGGCGCCGGCCCCCGGCCCGGCCGCGCCGCCCCGTGATCCGGCGGACGACACCCGCGGCTGGGCCCCGACCGCGGCGCCCGAGGAGGAGGCCCCCGAGGCCCCCGAGGCCCCCGAGGTACCGGACACCCCCGACGTCCCGGTGGCCGAACGGCGGGTGGCCGGCGCGCGGGTGATCGCCCTGCCCGACGACGACCCGTCGACGCTGTCTTTCGACCTGCACGGCGATGCCGCCGACCTGCCCGGGCCCGGCGCCCCGCGCCCGGCCGTCCCGGCGACCGGCACCGATCGCCCGGACACCCGGGCGCCCGCGCGCGACCTGCCGCCTGCCGCCGCCCCTGCGCGCCCGCGGCGGCGGGGCGGCTTGGCCGCCGTCGCGCTGGTGGGCGTCGCCGGCCTGGCGTTCGTGCTCGGCCGCATGTCGTCGCCCGCGCTGCCGGCCCCTGGCCACGGCGAGTCGGTGCAGATGATCGACCGCGTGCTGGCCACGGTGGACGCGCCCGCCGCGCTGGCCGAGGCCTCGGCCGTCGCGGGGGCAGCGTCCGCGCCGGCCGCTGCGGACGACCTGCGCGAGGGTGAATCGCTGCTGCGCCTGGCCGAGGCCGAGCGCAGCCAGGGCCGGGTGCTGCCGCTGGCGCAGGCGGTGGCCCAGGCCCAGGGGGCCGCGCCGGCCGCCCCGGGCGCCACCCCGGCGCTGCTGGGCGGCGCCGCGCGCCCGGCCGGCCCGGCCGCGCCGCCGGAGGGGGCGCCCGCCGCCACGCCGCCGCCCTTGCCCGCGGCGGTGCAGGCCTCGCTCACGGCGGCGCTGGCCGAGCAGCTGGCCGAGTTCGGCCAGGCCGCCCGCGCGCGGGAGGTGCTGGCGGCGCTGCGCCAGCACGCCGCGCGCAGCGGTGATCCGGCCGTCGCCGCCCTGTCGCAGCGCGCCGAGGTGCTGCTGGCGGCCTGGGCCCTGGGCGAGCAGCGCGGGGCCACCCTCGATCGGGGCGTGGTCCTGCTGCGCCAGTCGCTGCAGGCGGTGGAGTCGCCCGCCGCGCGGGCGGCCCTGGTGGGCCGGGTGGCCACCGTGCTGGCGCAGCACGAGGGCATGCCCGATTCCCTCGCGCTGGCGCTGCTGGCGGACGCCGGCGAGGCGCTCAAGGGCGTGGCCGACCGCACGCAGCGCCAGGCCGCCATCGACGACTGGCTGGTGCACACGGGCGACCTGCTCGTGGCGCAGCTCGCGCGGCATGCGCGCCTGGGGCGCTGGCCCGCCGCGCGCTCGCTGGGCGGGCAGCTAGATTCGCTCAGCAGCCAGGCGCGCAGCCCGCGGGCGGTGCTGCAGCTGCAGGGGCTGCGCGCCCGCGCCAGCGTGCTGCTGGGCGAGCGGGCCCGCGGCGAACGCCTGCTGGCCGACGCCCTGCGGGCCTGGGGCCAGCACGGCGGTGCCGCGCGCCAGGCCGACGAGCTGCGCGAGTTCGCCGCGCGGGTGGGGCCCCTGGGCACGACCGAGCTGCACCAGGCCACCGCGCAGCTGGCCACCGCCGCGGACGCCCTGCGCGGCACCGAGCGCGCCCAGGCCCTCACCTCGCTGGCCCTGATGCAGGCGGAGGCCGGGGAACCCGAGCGCTTCGAGGCGGTGCGGTCCATGTGGCGGCAGTCGCCCGATGCGGCGCGGCCGGAAGCGGCGCCGCTGCTGGCCCGCCTGCTGGTGGAGGCCGAGCTGGCGGCCGCGCGTGCCGAGCAACGCGCCGGTGCCTACGGCGAGGCCGAGGCCCGCCTGCGTCGGGCGGCGGCCTACCTGCTCTAGCGTGCGCCAGCGGCCGGCCCCCGGCGCAGGGCCGGCGCCGCGCGGGCGCTTCGGGGACAATTCCCGCATGAGCCCGCACGACGACATTCCCGCCTACATGGCGCACCTGGGCGCCGCCGCACGCGACGCCAGCACGGTCATGGCCCGCGCCGGCACCCGTGCCAAGGACGCCGCGCTCACGGCGCTGGCGCGCCGCCTGCGCGCCGACGGCCCGGCGCTGGCCGGGGCCAACGCACGCGACATCACCGCGGCCGAGGCGGCGGGCCTGGCCGCGCCGATGGTGGACCGCCTGCGCCTGACCCCGGCTGTCATCGAGACGGTGGCGCAGGGCTGCGAGCAGCTGGCCGCCATGCCCGACCCGATCGGCGAGATCACCGGCGTCAAGCGCCGCCCCACCGGCATCAGCGTGGGCCAGATGCGCGTGCCGCTGGGCGTGTTCGGCATGGTCTACGAGAGCCGGCCCAACGTCACCATCGAGGCCGCCTCGCTCGCCATCAAGAGCGGCAACGCCTGCATCCTGCGTGGCGGCTCCGAGGCCATCCACTCCAACCTCGCGCTGTGGCGCGTGGTGCAGCAGGCGCTGGCCGACGCCGGGCTGCCCGCCCAGGCGGTGCAGCTGGTGGAGACCACCGACCGCGCTGCCGTCGGCCGCCTCATTGCAATGCCCGAGTTCGTCGACGTGGTCATCCCGCGGGGCGGCAAGGGCCTGATCGAGCGCATCGCCGCGGAGGCGCGCGTGCCGGTCATCAAGCACCTGGACGGCAACTGCCACACCTACGTCGATGCCGAGGTGGACATCGCGCAGGCGCTGGTGGTCACCGAGAACGCCAAGACCCAGAAGTACAGCCCCTGCAACGCCACCGAATCGCTGCTGGTGCATGCGGCCAGCGCGCCGGACTTCCTGCCGCGCATCGGCGCGGTGTTCGCCACCAAGGGCGTGGAGATGCGCTGCGACCCGGCGGCCGCGGCGCTGTTGCGTGCCGTGCCCGGCGCCCGGGTGGTGCCGGCCACCGAGGCCGACTGGTCCACCGAGTACCTGGCGCCCATCATCAGCGTCAAGGTGGTGGCCAGCCTGGACGAGGCGATCGCCCACATCAACCGGTATGGCTCGCACCACACCGACGCCATCCTCACCACCCACCACCCGAGCGCCATGCGCTTCCTGCGCGAGGTGGATTCGGCCAGCGTCATGGTGAACGCCAGCACCCGGTTCGCGGACGGCTTCGAATACGGCCTGGGCGCGGAGATCGGCATCTCCACCGACAAGTTCCACGCCCGCGGCCCGGTGGGCCTGGAGGGCCTGACCTCCATGAAGTGGGTCGTGCTCGGCCAGGGGGAGATCCGGGCGTGATCCGCCTGGCGCGGCCCGAGGACGCGCGCGCGCTGGCCGCGGTGTATGCACCCTGCGTGACCGGCACCGCCGTGACCTTCGAGCTGCAGCCGCCGGATGCGGCGGAGATGGCGGCCCGGCTGGCGCGCACGCTGCCCGCCCACCCCTGGCTGGTGATCGAGCGGGCCGGCGAGGTGGCCGGCTATGCCTACGCCGGCGCCTTCGCCCAGCGGCCCTGCTACCGCTGGTCGGTGGCCACCAGCATCTACCTGCACCGGGCGCACTGGGGGCAGGGGCTGGGCCGGCGCCTGTACACGGCGCTGCTGCAGGTGCTGGCGGCGCAGGGCTTTCGCAGCGCGTACGCCGGCATCACCCTGCCGCACCCGGCCAGCGAGGGCCTGCACCGTGCCCTCGGCTTCGAGCCGGTGGGCACCTACCGCGAGGCCGGCCACAAGCTGGGCCGCTGGCACGACGTGGCCTGGGTGCAGCGGGCACTGCAGCCGGGTGCCCCGCGTGAGCAGGCGGCGCCGCCCGAGCCGCTGCCGGCGCCGCCCGTGGTGGCGCGGCTGGCGCCCGGCTGGGATGTCGGCCAGGGCGCCGATGACGACGACAAGGAAGGAGCGCCCCATGGCGCATGACTGGAACGACCCCCGCGGGGCCCTGGTGCTGTTCTCCGGCGGGCAGGATTCCACCGTCTGCCTGGCCTGGGCGCTGCAGCGCTACGCCCGGGTGGAGACGCTGGGCTTCGACTACGGCCAGCGCCACCGCATCGAGCTGGACTGCCGGCAGACCGTGCGCCGCGAGATCGCCGCGCAGTTCCCCGGCTGGGGCGGCCGCCTGGGCGACGACCACGTGCTGGAGCTGCCGCTGCTGGCCCGCCTGGGCGACAGCGCGCTCACGACCGAGCGCGCCATCGAGATGCAGGCCAACGGCCTGCCGAACACCTTCGTGCCCGGCCGCAACCTGCTGTTCCTCACCGCCGCGGCGGCGCTGGCCTACCGGCGCGGCCTGTCGGTGCTGGTGGGTGGCATGTGCGAGACCGACTACTCCGGCTACCCCGACTGCCGCGACAACACGCTCAAGGCGCTGCAGGTGGCCCTGTCGCTGGGGCTGGACACCCCCATGACGCTGGACACGCCGCTCATGTTCCTGACCAAGGCGCAGACCTGGGCCCTGGCCGATGAGCTGGGCGGCGCGCCGCTGAACGCGCTGGTGGCCGAGCACACCCACACCTGCTACCTGGGCGAGCGTGGCCAGCGCCACGCCTGGGGCCACGGCTGCGGCCACTGCCCGGCGTGCGAGCTGCGCGCCGCGGGCCATGCGGCCTGGGTCGCGGCGGGCGCCGGCGCCGCATGAACGAGATCGACCTGGCCGCTTCGGCGGCGGTGGCGGCCTCGGCGGCGGCCTTTGGCGCCGACGAGGTGGTGTGGCGCGGCTGGGGCCCCTGGCTGCTGCGTGCCGGCGTGGTGCTGGTGGGGCTGTTCTGGGTGGTGGGCGCCTACAACCGGCTGGTGCGGCTGCGCGGCGCGGTGGGGGCCGCCTGGGCCCAGATCGACGAGCTGCTGGCACGCCGCAGCGGGCTGATCGATCCGCTGCTGGTGGCGCTGCAGGGCCCCCTGGCCGACGAGGCCGGCACGCTCGCGGCGCTGGCCGCCGCCGACACCCGGCAGCGCGAGGCGGCGCAGGCGGTGCGCGCCAGGCCGTCGCTGGCCAGCGCGCTGATGGAATGGGTGGTGGCCGAGGCCGCGCTGGCGTCGCCGCTGGCCCGGCTGCAGGCCCTGGTGGAGCAGCGGGCCGAACTGCGCGACAGCGAGGAGGTGCAACCCCTGCTGCGCCAGCTGGCCGAGCTCGCGCCGCGCCTGGCCTACGCGCGCACGCTGTTCAGCGACGCGGCGCGGGCCTACAGCACCGCGGTGCAGGAGTTCCCCACCCGCGTCGTGGCGCGACTGTTCGGCATGCGCCCGGCGCCGGGGCTCTAGCGCGGGGCGGCGCTCAGCCGCCGGGGCAGACGATGGCCGCGGTGGCCACCAGTTCCTCGAACAGCGCCGTGGCCGCACGGCCGGTGATCGCGTAGGGGTCGAGCGTGGGCTTCTCGGAGTACTTCAGCAGCAGGCCCGGGTTCAGGCGCGCCAGGTTCACCTGGCCCATCGCCCAGCCGGCAAAGCGCCGCTCGGTGATCTCCTCGTAGGCCAGCAGCGTCACCTCGGCGTGGCGGCCGTCCCGCGCGATGCGGTTGTACAGCCGGTTGACCGCGTCGCGCCCGCCCTCGAGCACCTGCAGGAACAGGTCACCCGACTGGCACAGCACGCCGGTGACGCCGTGTTGCAGGTTGTGGGCACGGGACTGGCGCGCGATGTGGGCCAGCTCCTCCGGGTCCAGCGGCTGGGCCGCCCGGCTGGCATAGGTGAGTCGCACGAGCATGGGGGCCTCAGGTCTTCTTGGTCAGCAGCGCCAGGAACTCGCGCCGCAGGTTGGCGTCCTTCAGGAACGCGCCGCGCATGACGCTGTTGGTCATGGCCGAGTCGTTGTCCTTCACGCCGCGCCACTGCATGCAGAAGTGGTCGGCTTCCATCACGATGGCCAGGCCGTCGGGCTTCACGCGGTCCTGCAGCGCATCGGCCAGCATGATCACGGCCTCCTCCTGGATCTGCGGACGGGTCATGATCCAGTCGGCGATGCGGGCGTACTTGCTCAGGCCGATGAGGTTGGAGTGCTCGTTGGGCAGCACGCCGATCCACAGCCGCCCGAGGATGGGGCACATGTGGTGCGAGCAGGCGCTGCGCACGGTGATGGGCCCCACGATCATCAGCTCGTTCAGGCGCGAGATGTTGGGGAACTCGGTCACCGCCGGCATGGGCTGGTAGCGGCCGCGGAACACTTCGTCGATGAACATCTTGGCCACGCGCCGGGCGGTGTTCTGCGTGTTGTGGTCGCTGTCGGTGTCGATCACCAGCGACTTCAGCACCTCGCCCATCTTCTCGGCCACCTCGGCCTTGAGCTCCTCCAGCTCACCGTCGTGGATGAAGGCCGAGATGTTGTCGTTGGCGTGGTAGCGCCGGTCCGCACCGACCAGCCGGTAGCGGATGCGCTCTGACGCCGGCAGGCGGGCCAGGTCCGCCTCGTGCAGGATGAGCGCGCCGGTGCGGCCGGTGTCGACGGGCGAGGAGGCGGAAGCGGGGGACGGGGCGGTCGGGGGCATCGGGGGTGCCTCTCGGGTCAAGTGCGGCTTGTCCAGGACAGACTCTGCCGAAGAACCCGCATTGTGGGGCGCCGCGGCCGATCCTGCTGGCGGCTTGACGGGTAGCCTAGACTGACCCGGGTGAACACCTCTTCCTCGCCGGGCGCCGGCACGCCCGGCTCGCCGCCGCTGTCCCGCCTGCTGGAGCTGACCGCCGACGTGGTGGCCGCCGTGCGCGCCGGCCGCTCGCTCACCGATGCCCTGGCGGCCTGCCCGCCGCCCGCGCGCCCGGGCACCCAGGCCCTGGCCTTCGCCGTGCTGCGTCGCTGGGGCTCGGCCGCGGCGGCGCGCGAGCACCTGGCGCCGCGCACGCCCCCGCCGGTGGTGGACGCACTGCTCACCAGCGCGCTGGCCCTGCTGTGGCCCGACGAGGCCCCGCCCTACCCCGACCACACCCTGGTGGACCAGGCCGTCACGGCCGCCCGCCACAAGGTGCCCGCGGCCGCCGGCTTCATCAATGCGGTGCTGCGGCGCTTCATCCGCGAGCGCGAGGCCGTGGTGGCGCAGGCCGGGCGCCAGCCCCTGGGCGCCTGGAACCACCCCGACTGGTGGGTGCAGCGCCTGCGCCACGACTGGCCCACGCAGTGGCAGGCGCTGCTCGCCCAGGCCCAGCAGCGGCCGCCCATGGTGCTGCGCGTGAACACCCGCCGGGTGAGCCGGGCGCTCTACCTGGAGCGCCTGGCGGCGGCCGGCCTGCGCGCCCGGGCGGTGGACGGTGCGGGGTGGGAGCAGGCCGTGATCCTGACGGAGCCCTGCCCGGTGGACCGCCTGCCCGGCTTCAGCGCCGGCGAGGTGTCGGTGCAGGACCTGGCGGCCCAGCTGGCCGCGCCCCTGCTGCTGGACGACGCGCCGCCGCTGGCCGACGGCGCCCGCGTGCTGGACGCCTGCGCCGCCCCGGGCGGCAAGACGGCGCACCTGCTGGAGCGCCGCCCGGACCTGCACCTGCTGGCCCTGGACGCCGACCCCAACCGCCTGGCCAAGGTGGACGAGACCCTGCGCCGCCTGGGACTGGCCGGCCCCGGCGTGGCCACCCGGGCGGCCGACGCCCGCCAGACCGCCACCTGGTGGGACGGCGAGCCCTTCGACGCCATCCTGCTGGACGCCCCGTGCACGGCGTCGGGCATCGTGCGCCGGCACCCCGACATCCGCTGGCTGCGCCGGCCGGAGGACGTGAGCGCCCTGGCGCGCACCCAGGCCGAGCTGCTGGAGGCCCTGTGGCCGCTGCTCAAGCCGGGCGGGCGTCTGCTCTACGCCACGTGCTCGCTCTTCCAGGCGGAGGGCCGCGGCCAGATCGACGCATTTTTGCAACGCGCCACGCCCGATGGGCCCCGGGTGGCCAAGGACTCGCCGGGGCACCTGCTGCCCCTGGCCGACAATGACCGGCAGAACCCCGACGCCGCGCTGGCCGACGGGTTCTTCTACGCCCTGCTGCACAAGCCCTGACCCCCCGCCCACCGTGACCCGCGCTGTCCTGGCCTTCGCCCTTGCGGCCCCCGCTGCCGCCCGCGTGGCGGGACGGCGGTGCAGAGGCTGGGCGCTGGCGCTCGCGGTGGCGCTGGCCGTGCTGGCGGGCGTCGGCCTGCCCGGGCCGGCCCATGCCCAGGGCGTCGAGCTGAGCACCTTCGAGGTGTCGCGCGCCGACGGCGAGCTCCTGCTCGACTTCGTCGCCCGCCCGGGCCTGAGCAAGGCGGTCGAGGACGCCATGCAGCGCGGCGTGCCCATCTACTTCGTCGCCCAGGCCACGCTGTACCGCTCGCGCTGGTACTGGCGCGACGAGCGCGTGGCCCGGGTCACGCGCACCTGGCGGCTGTCGTACCAGCCGCTCACGTCCAGCTGGCGCGTGGGCTTCGGCACGCTCAGCCAGAGCTTCGCCACCGCCGAGGAGGCGCTGGCCGTCGCCTCGCGGGCGGCGCGCTGGAAGGTGGCCGATCTCGACCAGCTGGAGGCCGGCGAGCGCTACTACCTCGAGTTCAGCTACCGGCTGGACGACAACCAGCTGCCGCGTCCCATGCAGCTCGATCTGGCCGCCCAGGCGGACTGGCAGCTGTCGGTGCAACGCCGGGTGCGCATCGAGTGAAGCTGCTGTCCCGCTGGGGCTGGGGCCTGGCGCTGTTCGTGGCCGCCGGGCTGGGCCTGGTGCTGGCGTTCGTGCTGTCGCTGCTGGCGCAGGGGCCCAGCCGCTTCGAGCAGCACTTCGTGTGGCTGTTCTGGGTGAACGCCGCGGTGGCCACCGTGCTGGTGCTGTTCATCGGCGTGGCCGGCGCGCGGCTGCTGCTGCGCTTTCGCCAGCGCAAGTTCGGCAGCCGGCTGCTGCTGAAGCTGGCGGGGATCTTCGCGCTGGTGGGCGTGCTGCCCGGCGCGCTCATCTACACCGTGAGCTACCAGTTCGTCTCGCGCAGCATCGAGGCCTGGTTCGACACCCGGGTGGAGCGCGCGCTGGACGCCGGCCTGACGCTGGGGCGCGACACCCTGGCCGCGCTGGCCACCGACCTGGAGCTCAAGACCCGCACCGCGGCCGAGCGCCTGGCGGTGCCGGGCGGCGTGAACACCCTGGCGCTGGAGCGCCTGCGCGAGCAGCTGGGCGCGCTGGAGGTGGCGGTGCTGGCGGCCGACGGCCGCGTGCAGGTCACCGCCGCGGCGCGGCCCATGCTGGACACCGAGCGGCCCGACGCCATGCTGCTGCGGGCGGTGCGCACGCAGCGTGTGGCCAGCCGCATCGAGGGCCTGGAGGACGAGAGCGCGCAGGCCGCCGGCCAGGCCGCACGGGTGCGCGCACTGGCCACCATCCCGTCGGCCAGCCTGTCGCTGGCGGATCCCGAGCGCCTGCTCATGGTGGTGCAGCCGCTGCCCGTGGCGCTGACGGGCAATGCGCTCATCGTGCAGGCGGCCTACCGCGACTACCAGCAGCGCATCCTCGCGCGCGAGGGGCTGCGCCGCATGTACATCGGCACGCTCACGCTGTCGCTGGTGCTGTCGGTGTTCGGCGCGGTGCTGCTGGCGGTGGTGCTGGGCAACCAGCTGGCGCGGCCGCTGCTGATGCTGGCCGAGGGTGTGCGCCAGGTGGCCGCGGGCGACCTGACCGCCAAGCCGGTGTTCGCCTCGCGTGACGAGATCGGCGGCCTGACGCGCAGCTTCGCCGACATGACCGACCAGCTCAGCAGCGCACGCGGCCAGGCCGAGGCCAGCCTGCGCCAGCTGGACAGCGCCCGCACGCGGCTGCAGACCATTCTGGACAACCTGACCGCCGGCGTCATCGTGTTCGACCGCGAGCGGCGCATCGACACGGTCAACCCCGGCGCCACGCGCATCCTGCGTGCGCCCATGTCCGCCTACGTCGGCCGGCCGCTGGGCGACGTGCCCGGGCTGGCCGAATTCGCCGAGGCGGTGTGGCAGCGCTACGACCAGCACCGCGACGCCCCAGAGGACGGCGAGCGCGACCACTGGCAGGACGCGTTCGAGCTGCGCCTGAACGACCGCGACGACAGCCCCACCACGCTGCTGGTGCGCGGCGCCGGCCTGCCGGGCCGGGCCCGGCTGATGGTGTTCGACGACATCACCGAGGTGGTGTCGGCCCAGCGCACCGCGGCCTGGGGCGAGGTGGCCCGCCGCCTGGCGCACGAGATCAAGAACCCGCTCACGCCCATCCAGCTCTCGGCCGAGCGGCTGCAGCACAAGCTCGAGGCCAAGCTGGCCGAGCCCGCCGACCAGGCCATGCTCGCGCGCTCGGTGGCCACCATCGTGGCGCAGGTGCAGGCGATGAAGCAGCTGGTCAACGAGTTCCGCGACTACGCGCGCCTGCCCGCGGCGCAGCTGCAGCCGGTGGACCTGAACGCCCTGGTCGGCGAGGTGCTGGCGCTGTACGGCGACGCGCAGGAGAGCGGCTGCCTCCGGTCGCGCTGCGAGCCGGCGCTGCCCGCCCTGCGCGGGGATCCGACCCAGCTGCGCCAGGTCATCCACAACCTGGTGCAGAACGCGCTGGACGCCTGCACCGGCCGCGACGATGCCCAGGTGCTGCTCAGCACCGAGCTCGAGAGACACCCCGACGGCCGCCCGCGCGTGGTACGGCTGAAGGTGGCGGACAATGGGCCCGGCTTTGCCGACAAGGTGGTCAAGCGGGCCTTCGAGCCCTACGTGACCACCAAGAGCAAGGGCACCGGCCTGGGGCTGGCGGTCGTCAAGAAGATCGCCGACGAGCATGGTGCCCATGTGCGCATCGTCAACCTGCCTGCACGCCCGGGCGCCGACACGCCGGGCGGTGCGCAGGTTTCGCTATCATTTTCCAGCTTCAGCGAACAGGGACCCCGCGCGGACGCCCCCACGACAGCGGCCTGACGAGCCCGTCCCGGCGATCCGCCCACACCCCATGGCAACGATTCTTGTAGTGGACGACGAGATGGGCATCCGCGCCCTCTTGTCGGAAATCCTCACCGACGAAGGCCACAGCATCGAGCTGGCCGAGAACGCCGCGCAGGCGCGCGCCGTGCGCGAGCGCCTGCGTCCGGACCTGGTGCTGCTGGACATCTGGATGCCCGACGTCGACGGGATCACCCTGCTCAAGGAGTGGGGCGCCAGCGGCCAGCTCAGCATGCCCGTCATCATGATGAGCGGCCACGGCACCATCGACACCGCGGTGGAGGCCACCAAGTACGGCGCCATCGCCTTCCTGGAAAAGCCCATCACGCTGCAGAAGCTGCTGCGCGCGGTGGAGCAGGCCCTGGCCCGCACGCCCGCCCGGGCGCCGGCCGCGCCCGCGGCGCCCGCGCCGGCCATGGCGCCGCTGCACGGCGGCCACCCCGCCAGCTACGCGCCGGCCTACCCCAACGGCCACCACGCGCCGGCGCACCACGGCCACGGCGGGCCCGTGGTGGTGGGCCTGAGCGAGACGGTGGTCACGGTGGACAACGGCCTGGGCCACGCCTACGGCATGTCCGCCCTTGCCGTGGACATGGGCCCGCGCGCCGAGCAGAGCTTCGACCTCGACCGCCCGCTGCGCGAGGCGCGCGACGCCTTCGAGAAGAGCTACTTCGAGTTCCACCTGGCGCGCGAGAACGGCAGCATGACGCGCGTGGCCGAGAAGACCGGCCTGGAGCGCACCCACCTGTACCGCAAGCTCAAGCAGCTCGGCGTGGACCTCACCCGCAACCGCCGCGGCAACGGCGCGTGACACCCCACCAGCGCGTGCTATACTCTCGCGCTTTACGGCCTGGTAGCTCAGTTGGTAGAGCAGCGGATTGAAAATCCGCGTGTCGGTGGTTCGATTCCGCCCCAGGCCACCAAGATTTCCGAGTGCTGACAAGCACTTGCGTAGAAGCCCCGTGTAGTTCGCTACCCGGGGCTTTTCTACAATCAGCTCCAGCTTCTACAAAGGGGGTCGATTGAGCCAACGAGAAAACTGGACGTGCCCAGTGTGCGGGCATCACTCAACCCTATCCCGCGCCGACCTCATGCGTCAGGAGTGGGCGCTCTGGGCTCGAACGAGTGAAGGCAAGGAGAAGGAAGACGACGGCTTCCTCGGTATGTCGGAGTTGGTCAGGTGCCCAAACGCAAAGTGTCGCGAGCACGTTCTCTCTGTCTACGCCTACCACGGGTCGATCAAGTATGCGGGGATGGGAGGGAACAGGTACGCGGACGGAGTCGAATTCGACTTGGACCGTCCTGCCGGCATTGGTTCCTTCACTTTCTTGCCGTCCACGGCTGCTCCCCTGTCCAAGTCGGTCCCTGAAGGTGTGCAGGAGGATTATCGAGAGGCCTACCTGATTCGGAGCCTCAGCCCCAAGGCTTCCGCGACCCTTGCGCGGCGCGCCTTGCAAGGGATGATCCGAGACTTCTGGGGCGTCTCCAAGTCGCGCTTGGTAGATGAACTGAGAGAAATTGAGCCGAAGTGCGACCCCGACGTGTACGCGGCGATGATGGCGGTTAAGAGCGTGGGCAACATTGGTGCTCATCCTGAGCGCGACATCAATGTCATCGTCGACATTGAGCCCGGCGAAGCTCTTCAACTGCTAGACCTCATCCACCTACTGGATCAAGAGTGGTATGTGGCTCGTGCGCAGAAGAAGGAGAGACTCGGCAGAATGGCTGCTCTGGCCGAAGCGAAGAAGGCAGAACAAAAAGGGCACATGTAGTGTCGAGGGGTGCCAGTCACCGCAGAGGCGCGACCCGCTGCCCGATTCGTTCTCGGACATAGTGCTCAGTCATATCGCGCTTCTTGTGCCCCAGTAGTTGCTGAGAGTGCGCCAAGTCGCCGGTGTCGCTTGCCGTCTTAGCTCGAATGTCTCGAAACTGAAAGTCCACCCCTGCCCGCGACCTGGCCTTGTCGAAGCGTGAGCGCAGGCCGAAGGTGCCCAGGGGCCGCCCATCGTCGTCCTGAACGAGGAATGCGCTCAGGCGGTCCCGCGGCCTGGCGTTGATGCGCTCGATGAGCTTCGCCAGCTCGCCGGTCAGCTCGATGGCGCGCTTCGTGCCGGTCTTGTTCTGGACGATCCACAGCGCGCCGTCGCGCAGGTCTTCGCGCTTGATCTTGAGTACATCCGCCGGCCGCTGGCCGGTCAGCAGTGCGAGGTCCATCGCGTCGCGCAGGGTCTGGTCCGCCTTGTCCCACACCGCCCGGAACTCCGCGTCGCTTACATAGCGGTCCCGTCCCGACTCCTTGAAGCCCTTCACTCCTTGGCAGGGATTCGGCGCATCGGTATAGCCCCATTCGCGGGCCTTGTTGATCACATGGCTTAGCAAGGCCTTCTCGCGGTTCGCACGCGCCTTGGCCGTCTGCCCGCGCTTGTCGAGGTAGGCGCGCACGTGGTGCGGCTTGATCGCCTCCACCAGCACGCGGCCGAAGACGGCGCGTAGGCGTGCCAGCTCTTTCAAGTTGTCGATCTGCGTGCGGCGGGCCTTCGTGGGGATCACCTCCAGCTCGTAGCGCTGCGCGACCACGTCGAAGGTCTTCACGCTCCGGTCAGGCTCTGTGCCTTCCAGCTTCGCCCACTCCAGCAGCGCCTTCGCACGGTCTGGCCCCAGGGAAGTCCACTTGCGCGGCGCCACGGTGGTCACGTGGTAGTACCGCCCGTTCTTCAGCTGTAGGCCCCGCGGAAGGCCCTTGTTGGTGGTGCGCTTGCGGCCCATGTTCAGAGTCGGTCGAGTGCGGAGAAGTCGGGTTCCTGCAGGCTCGCGGCCTGGCGAGCCTGTTCGGCTTCGCTGGGTCCATGGCGGCGCAGGCCCATTCGCTGCAGGTAGTAGTCGCGTGCGACACGAGGCTGCTCGGTACGCGACAGCGCATAGGCCCAGCGGTAGCGGTCGAGCCAGCGGATGTGCCCCTTGGTCTGCTTGAAGCCGGTCAGCTCGGTCAGCTCTTCGGGCGTGAGGAACATCGAGCTCATGCGCTGCGGCCCTCGGTGAGCTTGAGTCGGCGCGCGCGCAGCGCAAAGCGCTTGCCGCCCGGCGCTCGGACCCACTCCCGACGCTTGCGTGCGATGTGGGTCACCCATAGGCCGGCGTTGTGATCGGCCGTGTAGACCCGGATCAGTCGGAAGCCGCAGGAAGTCTGCCAACGCTTGGCCCGAACCTTTCGGGCCGGTTCCTCCACGTTACGTATACGGCGGCACCGCGTGCGGTTGTTCTGGGTAATCGGCATGGTTTCTTTGGTCGGTTCAGCGAGGTTTTCCGGGGGAACTAGGGTGGCAGCGGCGGTTGCGCCGGGCGGATCAGGTGTGGGCACCGGCGGCGGCCGGTACGAGGACGCCGGGTCGTTGGCGGCGCCGAAGTCGCCGATGCGGCGCAGGTGCTCGACCTGCCGCCGCAGCTCGTCGACCTGGCGCTGTAGCGCCTTCGCCAGGCCCGCTTGCACTGCTGCGTCGTTGACGGCATCGCAGTGCACCTGCGAGCGCCCCCAACGGGTCAGCCAGAAGAGGGCCAGCATGGCGGGGCGTGGCGCTTCGCCCAGGGCGTGCCAGCGCTGCACGGTGCGCGTGGTCACTCCAAGCGCTCGCGCAAGCTGCTGCGCGGTCGGGTTGCCCAGGTCTTCCAGCATGGTCGACAGTCGGGGCACCTGTCGGGGGAGTCGGTTCAACACGGGTTCGCCTTATCAAGGTTCTTGCCTGCGCTCGGCGAGCGGCTAAGCTGCCGGCCTGGCTGATTCCCAATCGCCTCGTCCTGCACCGGGTAGCGGTGCCCGGTGCAGGACACTTCCTCTCACCGCTGTCTCGTTCCTTTCCTCCCCCTCTTCAGACTTCGCCCGCCGTGCGTTGCGCGGGAAAAGTCCTTTCGCATCAATGGGTGCGGAGTTATTGAATCGAGTCCAAGGGGAGAAGACGCCGGCTGCGCCGGCGGGCTCCGAAGGGGGCGGCTGCACCTTGGAGCGCGGCTCGATCCGCCAGGTGTCGCAGCGCGTGGTGAGCGAAAGCGGCTGCGCCAGGTCGCCGCCCTCGACCGTGAGGCCGCTGATGGCCTTGGTGACCTCGCCGCGGTAGCGCGTGCTGTCGCGCTCGGTGTAGTCCACCCCCAAGCGCAGCCCGTGGGCCTCCACCGCAGCCAGCCAAGCGGCGTAGTCGTTGGCCTTGCAGGCCTGGTGCAGCTCGGGCAGTGCTTTGCCGGGCAAGCCCTTTGCGCTGACGCGGTACAGCTCCCGCGTGGGCGTGATTGGGGGCACGCCGAAGAACTGAAACTGACGGATGCCCCAGGTACGCGCCCATGCGACCTGGCGACGGGCGGCGCTGCGGCCATCGCTGTCGCTTTCGGTGTCGCCCTCGACGCCTTCGCCGTCGATGCTCTTCGAGACGTACTTCGCCACGTAGCCCACGGCGCTGCCCTTGGCCGGGTCGATGCGCTCGACGGTGAAGCGGCGTTCTTGCGCGCCGGCTTCATCAGGGCTATCCGCCAGCGCGTAGGCGCGCAGGTTTGCGGCGTAGGCGTCGGCCTGGTCGGCCGGGGTGAACACCAGAAGGTGCCAGTGCGGGCACGCATCGTGATGTGGCTCGACAACGCGCAGTCCGTAGCCGATCAAGCCGAGGTGCGCCGCACGGCGCGTGGCCCTTCCCCACACGTGCCCCAGGTAGGCATGGGCCTTCCCGGGGTAAGTGCCGTCATACGCCTCATTGGCGGCCCCGCTCTTGGCGTGGCGGGCATGCATGCGGCTGGGGCAGGTGATAGTGAGGAACAGGCCGACATGCCCCTTGGCGAGCGCGCTGGCTTCGATGCCCTTGATCCGCGCCATGAGGGCCGCACGGCGGTTCGCCGGGTTCGCGAGGCTCGCCTCGATCAGCTCCGTCATGGGCACCGCTTCGCCGGTGGTCTGGTTGATGGCTTCGAGGCCGTCCATTTGTGCCGCCAGGCGCGAGGCGTTCAGCTCATGGCGTCGAAGAGCCTTCGCTGACACATAGGGGGACGCGCGGCGATGCACCGCGCCGGTTTGGATGGCGTGCAGCTCGACGGCGCGGAACCGCTTGCGCAGGGCGCGGCGCCACCAAGCCGAGTCGCACATGCGGTTGATGCACTCGGCGGCGCCCTCCTTGTGCGGCATGTAGATGCCATGCCGCTTCGCCGTGCGGCGCAGGGTGCGCATCACCTGGCTCGGGGGCGTGTCGGCGTGCGCCCACAGATCGGCCAGGCGCTGCACCCGCGCGGCACAGCGCTCGGCCAGATCGCCCAGGTCTTCGCTTGACAGGTCGTAGCGGGCGGCCAAGCGCGGCAGGTGCGCAGGAATGGTCTGAGGGGTGGTCTGCATGGCGGCCCTTCAGTGGTTGCGGTTGAAGGCGCGCAACTGGACCCGAACGCCGGTCGTGGCGATGAGGTCTTGTCCCACGGCGTGCGCTTGGTCTTCGGCGAGGCGCATCGCGCCTTCCGCATGGCTGCTGGTGGTGAAGCTGGCATTGAGCAGGTTCACCGAGCGCACATATGCGCAGTAGTCAGGCAGCCAGAGCACGCAGGGCATCGGCGGCAGCTTGTGGGTCTGCTTGCCGCTGCCATGTTGGCGCGCATGGAGGTGAGAGAAGAGGGGCGCGGCCCATGCGGCGGCGCGACTGAACGTGGCGTTCATGGCGAGGGTTCCCAATCGGTGGGAGGGCCGGCGAATGCGGTGCGCTAGCCCCTCCCGGGGTGGCGTGGATCAGTTCAGGCCGAGGGCTTCGGCGAGGCTGGCGGCAGGCTTGCGAGCCTTCCGGCGCTCTTTGGCGTCGGGGTCGCCGGCTGCCACAAGATGCGCGTCGGCTTGGAGCGCGCGCAGCAGGTCACCCGTGGTGGTGGCTTCCTGGGGTTCGTGCAGCGCCTTGACGGCCGGTTTTCCGCCCAGCTCGCGGCCGAAGAGGCGCGCGAAGAGCATGCCGTTTTCCGCCAGCAGGCGCACCGCTTCGGCGTGCCGGGCCTTGGTGCCCTCGGAGAGGCCGAAGAACCCGCTTTCGATGGGGGTGCGCAGCAGCTCAGCCAGCTTCTCTTCGTTGTCCTCGATCAGATCGAGGGCACGGCCCATTTCGCCCTCGTCCTGCAGGGCAATGCGCATGTGGTGGACACGGGCAGCGCCGGCCCGCTCGCGGTAGCGCTTGGCACCATCTGCGGCCGGGGCGTCGCCGACGACGCCCGCGGGGAAGACCTGGCCGGCGCTCTTGGCGCTCGCGCCCGGTGCGGGGGTGTCGTCGAAGGTGAAGCCGCGCGACTCGTAGAAGGTGCGCAGGGCTTCGAGGAATTCGCTGTCAGGGATGTAGTTCCCTGCCTCGAAGCGCTTCAGCTTATGGATGGGGAGGCCGCTTTCTTCGGCGGCACGGGCCTGCGGCCATCCGAAGTAGCTGCGGGCCGCCCGGCATTGATCCGGCGAGAGACACAGACTCGAAAAGTCGAACATTAAGACTCCGTAAGTTGCTGTACTTGACAGAGCAACTATACGGAGTTTTTACCCAAAAGGTACACCAACTCGACAGCAATGTCGAGTTTATAAACTTTTGGCGCTACGCTCCTTGCTAGCCTTCGGGGTCAGGGTACGTCTGCTCGCCACCGATGATGTCGCCATCCTCGTCGAACCTCAGGCGAGTCCCGATGTTCATGCTCAGCTGGCGGGAGAGGCGTTGCGCGATCTCGGAGAGGGGCATTGCGTCGAACTCTGTATCTGACACGCCCTCGAAGAACGAGCGAATCTCGCCTTCAACACTGGTTGACAGCAGGAGGGCCATTCCTCGAAGTCCGGAGAGTCTTTCATCACCGAGGTGATGCCCGCCGAGGGAAAGGGCAACGCTCAACAGTGCGTCCTTTTCATGGTCGCGAAGGGCCATGACGACAAACGCGACTTGAAGGGCTTGAATGAGCTGGCGACGGCGGTCGCGAAGGCCCTCAAGCGCCACATGGGAGGCTTGGAACGGTTGCTCTGATCCGTAGATCAAAACATTGGGAGTGACATGCAGCGTCTCGCAGAGGATGCGAAGCTCTCGTGTGCCCGGCCTAGAGGTTCCTGCCTCGTACCCGATGAGTGCTGTTCGCGAAACGCCCTTCTCCTCTGGGTCGATCAGCTTCGACCGAGCGCTGACCTGCTGCTGCGTGAACCCTCTGGAATCGCGAGCTTCGCGAAGCCGGCGACCGATCGCAGCGTCACTGGTGTCGGCCGAATTGGCTTGTCGGTCGGGCGTCTCTGACTTTGGCGTCTGCACCATCGTTGCCTAGGGGTACGCGCGTCACATGGGCAACGCAAGCATGCATTGTCACCGCGCTGCCCACCGACTCCTAGCCAAGCCCCCGCCAAGGTGACTTGCTGCCCTAGAGCGCTCGGTAGATTGTCCTTCTGTGGAAGTCAAGGTACACACGCTGGAGGGCATTGAAGGGCTTAGGCACCGCTGGCTGGCTAACAGACCATGCCGATTGAATCGCATCGCTGAGCTGCGGCGATACAAGCAAGCCACCCTCGTCAGCGAACGATATGAACCCCTGATCGAAGAGGTGGTCGATGTGTGGGGCAAGCATCAGCCCATTGTTTCCATCGAGCTTTTCCGAATCGGTTGCCATGCGCCATGGCTTGATGTGGCTGGCTCTTAGGTGCGAATGCTCAGCGACTCCGGTGAGCCTGCAGGCAGACTCAATCAGTTCGACCCGTGACCGGAACAGGCCTTGTCCGCGGCGTGCCTTGGTCAACTGCAGCTTCTGCGTTGCACTAATGTCTTTACGCGCTTCTAGGACGCGCTCTGCTTGATCGTCCTCGGCGTCACGGTCGGTCGATTGACCTCTCTTGACTGCGCTCTCGAACTCGGGGCCGATGAGCTTAGCTAGAGCGCTAGCAAGTGGATCAGGAAGCTCGGTGAGGTAGACAACCTGATTGCCGTTCCCGTTGGCTTGAAGCGGTGAGTAGTGCCCTGGCAGCAGTGGGCGCAGCAACGCAATGTGCTCCTTCGGGCGGATTGGGCTTGTCAGCTCAGTGAACTCAACGGCAAGGAACCACCCCTCATCGGCCCACACAGCGCCGGCACTGCCGAACTCGGTTGGCCGCGGAGCAGTAGCGACAGCAGTCTGCACCACCCCAATCGCTCTGATGTAGGTGTCCGAAAAGGAGAAGACAACGTCTCCAGGCAACGCCTGAGTCATCGTGTCGTAGAAATAGTGCCTTCGTCCGCCCTTGATCGTCTTCGGAGACCAAAGGTAGCCGCCTGGCACCTCATGTTGATAGGTCTGGTTTTGGTTCACCCACCAGTAGCGCATTGCTCCGCCTCGCCTGTGCACTGTCGCGTTCGTAGCTCGGAGAGTGGTCTACAAAACCACGCGAGTGAAGGGGGAGCTTCCCGTAGGGCATGAGTGCCGAAAGCCAGCCGATCGTGGAGGCGGAGCTGCAGCTAAGTGCTTGATCGCCCAAGCTCCGAGGGGACATTGAAAATCCGCGTGTCGGTGGTTCGATTCCGCCCCAGGCCACCAAGATAAAAACCAAGTGCGACAAGCACCTGGTACCGCAAATCAGCCCGCCACCGAGCGGGCTTTTTTGCGCCCGTGGACGATGCACTCCGCGCCTCGCCGGTCGGCCTTGGGTGGCGGCCTCGCTAGCTCTCCACGCCATGGCGCCGGTGCCATTGCGCCAGCGATTCGTCCGGATAGGCGTCGACGCAGACGTCGCCCGCCTCGGCGTGTACCTGCACCCAGCCCGCCTTGGAGCCGAGCATCATGTGCGTCACCGAGGGCGGCGTGGGCAGCGGCGTGTCGATGGCACCGGCGTGCGGGTGCACCAGGTCCGGCCAGGTGGGGTCCCACAGCCACAGGGCGGTGCCGCACTGCCGGCAGAAGTGGCGGTGGCCGGTGCTCTGGCGCCCGTCGTCCATCGTCGCGCGGTAGACCGCGACATGGGCCATGCCCTCCACCTTCAGCGTCGTGTGGTCGGCGCCGAGGTTGATGGCGAAGCCGCCGGTGCCGGCGGTCTTGCGGCAGATCGAGCAGTAGCAGCGCAGGAAGGGCACGGGCTCGTGCGACTCGACGCGGAAGCGCACGGCCCGGCAATGGCAGGATCCCTCGAGCAGCATGGCGGCCCTCCTCGGCGGTGGTGGGGGCAGCGCCGGCGCGGTGCCGACGCGCTGCCTAGGCCCCCATTCTCTCGACCCAGTGACGGGTGAGGGGCGTCAGGGGCTTGGCCATGCGGCGTTCGTTGAGCAGGGCGCGGCCCACGGCACGGTGGTGGGCGGCCGCGCTGGCGGCCAGCAGCGTCTGGTCGATGAGCTCGCGCTGGGCGTGGCTGCCGCCCAGGCGCCAGGCCTGGGGGCGGGCGCCGTGCAGGGCGGTGACCGCCGCGTCGGCGTCGCCGCGGGCCTGGGCGAGCAGGCCGCGCATCATGGGCAAGCCCACCTCGCGGGCCACGGCGTGGTTGCTGCGGCGGGCGTCCTCGGGCGACATGGCGCGTTCGGCGCAGCGGGCCACCCAGGTTTCGGCGCGCACCATCTCGCTGGCGCCGAGCAGGGCGAGCAGCACGTGCAGGTCCACCAGCGCGTGGTGGCCGGCGTGGCTGTCGTCCAGTGGCCAGTCGCGCAGCAGCTCGGTGAAGCGCGCGCCCACGTCCTCCTGCAGCAGGTGCATGCGCCACAGCAGCGAGACGGCGTCCAGCCGCTCGCGCGCCGTGCGCAGCGCGGCGCCGCTGAGGTGTGCGTCGATTAGGCGGTGCACGCCGGGCAGGTCCAGCGCCTCCAGGCGGAACAGCGCCATCTGCCACCACAGGTGGGTGGCGAAGTCGTTGCCGTCGGCCCAGCCCGGCTGGTGCTGGCGCAGCCAGGCGGCGCCGTCCTCGAAACGGCCGAGCCGGTCCATCACCTGGGCCACCGCCAGCACGGCCCAGGGCACGCGCGCATCGCCGGCCAGGGCGCGGCGGCCGGCTTCCTCGGCCTGAGGGTACAGGTGGCCTTCGGCCAGGCCGAAGGCGTAGAGGCCCAGCACGCAGGGGTGGAGCGGGTCGGCCTCGTCCCACTCGGGCAGCACGCGGGCGGGGCGCAGCCGCAGGGCGGCGGTCTCCCCCAGCGCCAGGTCGCAGGCATGCGCCCAGTGCAGGGCCAGGGCATCGCGCGGATGGTCCAGCAGCAGCTCGCCCCAGGCGCGGGCAGCCTGCTGCCAGCGGCCGTCGGCCAGGGCGCACAGGGCGGCGTGGTGGGCCTGTTCCCGCTCGGGTGCGCCGGCCAGCAGCGGCTCGGCCTCGTCCAGCAGCGCGCGGGCCGCCTGCGCATGGCCGGGCTCTCCCTGGGCCAGCAGGTGGCCGGCCAGCAATGTGGCGGGCAGCGCCCAGCGCGGGTCGGCCTCGCGCGCCGCCGCCAGGTCGGCGATGGGCGCGTCGTAGAAGCTCATCATGCGCCACAGCGCGGACTCGACGCGGTCGGCCGCCTCGTGCGAGGCGGTGCCCAGGCGGTTGCCCCGGGGGTCCACGAGCCGGGTCGATTCCGTCGGCGACGTCATGGGCGCAATGTAGCGGATGCCCCGTCACGCGCCGGGGGCGCGGGCCAGGCCGGCAGGGCAGGGCGCAGGCACTCCCACCACCGCGCCAGGCGCAGCACGCCCAGGTCGTCGTGGCGGTGCCCGGCGATCTGCAGGCCGATGGGCAGGCCCTGCGGCGACACGCCCGCCGGCACCGCGATGGCGGGCTGCTCGCTGAAGTTGAAGGGCACCGTGTAGGCGATGTGCTCGAAGGGCCGCTCGGGGTCGTCCAGCGGGCTGGCCTGGGTGGCCGGAAAGGCCACGTCCGGGCTCACCGGCGAGAGCAGACCGTGCAGCCCCTGCATCACCGCCTGGCCGGCGTCGCGCAGGGCCAGCATCTGGCTGTAGCCGGTGAACACGTCCTCGCCGCTGAGCTGCTCGCCGCGCGCGATCCACTGGCGGATGTACGGCAGCACCCGCGCCTGGCGCTCGGGTGGCAGCTGGCGGTAGTCCAGCCACGAGCGCATGCGCCAGAAGCGGTCCAGGCCGTCGATCATGGCGCGGGTGGTGAAGGGCCCCACCGGCACCAGCGTCGCGCCGGCGGCCTCGAAGGCCGCTGCCGCGGCGAGCACCGCATCGCGCACCGCGGGCTGAAGCGGGCTGCCCCAGCCCGCGTCCAGCCACACGCCCAGGCGCAGGCCCCGCGCGTCGGGGAGCTCCAACGCGCGCCAGTCGATGGACTGCGCGGGCAGCGCAGTGGCGTCGCGCGGGTCAGGCCGGCTCAGCGCCGACATGGCCAGCGCGGCGTCCGCCACGCTGCGCGCCATGGGCCCGGCCACGCGGCCGGCGTAGGTGGGGGCGATGGGCACCCGCCCCCAGCTGGGCTTGAAGCCGACGATGCCGCACCAGTGGGCGGGCAGGCGGATCGAGCCGCCGATGTCGGTGCCCAGGTGCAGCGGGCCGTAGCCGGCGGCGGCGGCGGCGGCGGCGCCGGCGCTGGAGCCGCCCGGGTTCAGCCGCGTGTCCCACGGGTTGCGGCTCAGCCGGTGGAAGCTGGACAGGCCGGACGACAGCATGCCCCAGTCCGGCATGGTGGTCTTGCCCAGCAGCACGCAGCCGGCCTCGCGCAGGCGCGCGGCGGGTGGGGCGTCGGCGGCCGCTGGCACCAGCTCGGTGGCGGCACAGCCCAGCGGCACCGGCATGCCGCGCGTGGCGATGTTCTCCTTGAGCGTCACCGGCACGCCGTCCAGCGGGCCCAGCGCCTCGCCGCGCCGCCAGCGCTGCCCGGAGGCTTCGGCCGCGGCCAGGGCCTGGTCGGGCTGGTGGTGCCACAGCGCGGCGATGTGCGGCTCCCAGCGGGCGATGTGGTCGATGAGCGCGGCGGTCACCTCGCGCGGCGACAGCGCGCCGGCGGCATAGGCGGTGCCGAGTTCGATGGCGCTCAGGTCATGCAGCGGCGTGGGCATCGGGCCATCCTCTCATGGAAGTGTGCAGGCGCCGGCCGTCCGCTTTTCGGACAATCCGCGCTTCACCGGAGTGCACGCCATGTCGACGAATTCTTCTCCCGCATCCCTGGTCTCCCGCCACGCCGCCGTGGCCACCCTGCTGCTGGCCGTGGTGGGTGCCGCCCCGGCCGCCCACGCCACCCTGCCTGCCGACATCGTGCTCGATGGCGGCTACTGCGACAGCATCCGTGGCCTCACCCCCGTGGGCCGCACGGGCATGAAGGGCGTGTGGGTGAACTCCGACTGCATCGGCACCGACGCCCTGCTGGGCGGCCCGGCGCGGCTCAATGCGCACGGCAAGGGCGCCTACGTGCTGGGCTCGTACGGCAACGGCGCGCCCTATGGCGAGGAGTTCACGTGGGTCATCAATGCCAACCGCAGCTGGCAGGTGTACCGCAGCAACGACGGCCAGCTGGTGAACTGGGGCACCTGGTCGCCGGCGCCGGCCGCGCCCGAGGCGGCCGCACAGCGCGGCACACGGTCCAGCGTGTCGGGCGCGCGCTGAGCGACGGCGGACCGCCCGCCGGGCGCCCCGGCGGCGCGGCCTCGTCAGTACCGCGGCGCGAGGAACCAGTCCAGCGACTCCACCAGCTTGCGGTGCAGCGGGTCCATGGCCGGCGGCTGCACGCCGGGGTCGAGGTAGCGGAAGGTCTTGAGCTCGGGCGCCAGCAGCGTCTGCACGCGCCAGCGGTCGTAGTCATCCAGCCGTGAGCGCCCGGCGCGGGTGGCGATGTCGCGGTCGGCCGGCTTGAGCGCGTCGGCCTTCCACGTCTCGAAAGGCTGCAGCAGCGCCTCTTCCTCCACCTCGCCGGTGGCGTCGTCGGCCTCCATGTCCAGGAAGCGGGCGATGCGGTTGAGCTCGCGCTTCGGCCGGGCGGACAGGTCCTCCAGCCGCACGTACAGCAGCTTGCCCGGTTGCTGATCGTCGAACTCGCGCACCGTGTGCATCAGGCCGCGCCACTCGCTGCACAGCGATTCGATCGGCCGCCAGGCCTCCCCCCAGCCCTTGCCCGGCTCGTTGAGTTCGCGCCGGGAGGCGAAGGCCAGCTCGGGGTGGCGAACCATGCAGATGAAGCGTGCGCCCGAGAACATGCCCGCGATGCGCCGCAGGTGCAGCGCATGCAGGGGCGTCTTCTCCAGCCAGCGCCCGCGCGAGGCCAGCGAGCGGCTGCCCAGCTGCTCGGCCACCAGGCGCAGGAACAGGTCGCGGATGCGCACCGTGTCGCCGGCCAGCAGGTCCTGGTAGGCCGCCGGGTCCACCGGCAGCAGGTCGGCCAGCTCCTTCAGCAGCCCGCGCGCGCCGGCGGCCGGCAGGTAGCGGCCGTGCGGGCCGTGGTTGTCGAGCCGCTCGAAGAAGTGGGTCTCGGGCAGCGTGGGCAGTCCCAGGTGCTCCGACACCAGGCGCTGGCACAGGGTGGTGCCCGAACGGGCGAATCCGACGATGAAGACCGGCATGTGGCTCCTTTGCTCACCTCAGGGGCAGGCCGGCGTGAGCATAGCGGCCGCCCCGTACCCGCAGGTGAAACGGCCCCGTGCCGGCGGGCGCCGGACGGGGCGGACCATGTGAAACGGCCCCGTGCCGGACGATGCCGGACGGGGCCGGCCATGTGAAACGGCCCCGTGCCGGGCGATGCCGGACGGGGCCGTGGGTGCCGGCGCAACCGCCGGCCGGGGATCCGGCCGCGCGGGCCGGGAAACCGGGCTTCAGCGATCGCGTTCGCCGTCGTAGCGGGCCAGGGCCGCGTACAGGTCGGCGGCGAAGCCGGGGTCGCTGTGCTGCACCGACTGGGCCAGGCGGCGCACGTCCTCGGCGCTCATGTCCTGGCTGCGGGGGGCCTGGTAGGTGAACAGGCCCGCCATCAGGCGGCCGGCGGCGAGGAACACCTCGGCCAGGGCGCGCGCGCCACGCGGCACGCTCAGTGTCGGCTCGTAGGTGAAGGTCTTGGAGGTGATGGTGCTCATGATGGTCGCTCCTGCGGTACAGGTGTCAGGGGTGAGGCCGCGGGTGGCGGCCGGTCAGCGCGTCCGCGCCGCGGTGGCGGCGGGCGTCAGGGGTCGGGCGGCGTAGCGCGACGCGACGTCGCGCAACGACTCGGCCAGCGCCGGGTGGCTGGATTGCAGGATGTCGGCCTGCGCCAGCAGTTCGGGGGCGGCACGGCGTTGGCCGGCGGCCTCCAGCGCCTGCCAGATCCCCCGCAGCGTGCGTTCTGCGCGTTGCATCAGCACCTGGCGCAGCGACGCGGCGCGGCGGCGCGGCAGGTACAGGCGGGAGGGGTGGCTCAGCGTGGTCATTTGGCGGTGCGCCCCGTGGGTGAGGGCGCTTCTCAGGGTGGGATGGTTCGCATCCTAGGGTTTACACGTACATCGGTCTACTGAATGTTGTTCAGGTGGGATATAAGCAAGGCTGATATGAGGGGTACCCCGTGAACTTCCGCACGCTCGACCTGAACCTGCTGCGCGTCTTCGACACCGTGATGGCCGAGGGCAGCCTGACGCGCGCTGCCCAGGTGCTGGCCATGACGCAGCCCGCGGTCAGCCATGCCATCAAGCGCCTGCACGAGGCGGTGGGCGAATCGCTGTTCGAGCGCAGCGCGGGCGGCATGCGCCCCACCGCACGCGCCCAGGCGCTGTGGCCGCAGGTGCGGGCGGCGCTGTCGGGCCTGCAGCAGGCGCTGGCGCCGCAGGCCTTCGTGCCCGAGCGCGACGCGGTGAACATGCGCCTGGCCATGGCGGATTCCACGGCGGCCCTGCTGCTGCCCTCCCTGGTGGCCGCGATCGAGGCGCAGCGCGCGCTGGCCAACCTGCGGGTGCAGCCCCTGGCCACGCGCGATCCGCGCGGCCTGCTGGAGCGCGGCGAATCGGACCTCGCGGTGGGCTACTTCCCCGAGGCCGTGGCCCACATCGAGGCGCAGGGCGGCGACGCGTCCTTGCACCACCAGCGGCTGTCGGACACGCGCTACGTGTGCGTGATGCGGCGCGACCACCCGCTGGCCGCGCCCGGGGCGCTGGACCTGGACGCCTACTGCGCGGCGCTGCACCTGCTGGTGAGCTTCTCCGGCCGGCCGCACGGCTTCGTGGACCAGGCGCTGGCCGGGCTGGGCCGGCAGCGCCGCATCGTGCTCACGGTGAACCAGTTCTTCACGGCGGGCCGCGTGGTGACCCGGTCCGACCTGCTCACCGTGCTGCCCGAGAGCTTCGTGGCGGCCACCGGTTTCCAGACCGAGCTGGTCACGCGCGAGCTGCCCTTCGAGCTCGGCCGCATCCATGTGGAGATGCTGTGGCATCTGCGCCGTGACAACGACCCGGCGCACCGCTGGCTGCGGGGCTTGATCGAAGCGGCGCACTGGGGGGCCTGAACCCCCGCCGGGGGCGTCAGCCGGCCAGCACGGCCGCCATGGCGGCCGCGGTGCGCTCCACGTTGCCCTCGTTCAGGCCGGCCACGCACATGCGGCCGGAGCGCACCAGGTACACGCCGAACTCCTCACGCAGCCGGTCCACCTGCGCGGGCGTGAGGCCCGTGTAGCTGAACATGCCGCGCTGGCTGAGGAAGTAGCCGAAGTCCCGCCCCGGCAGCCTGGCCTGCAGCACGTCGTGCAGGCGCTGGCGCATGGCCAGGATGCGGGCGCGCATGGCGTCCACCTCGGCCGCCCACTGCGCGCGCAGCTCGGGCGTGCCCAGCACGGTGGCCACCAGCTGCCCCGCATGCAACGGCGGGTTGGAGTAGTTGCGGCGCACCGTGAACTTCAGCTGGCCCAGCACGCAGGCGGCCTCGGCCGCATCGGGGCAGACCACGCTGAGCGCGCCGCAGCGCTCGCCGTACACGCTCATGTTCTTGGAGAACGAGTTGGCGACGAAGAACGACAGCCCGGCGTCGGTGAGCGCGCGCACCGCATGGGCGTCGGCCTCGATGCCATCGCCGAAGCCCTGGTAGGCCAGGTCCAGGAAGGCGATCAGGCCGCGCTCCCTGAGCACCGGCACCAGCGCGTCCCATTGCGCGGTGGTGAGGTCCACACCGGTAGGGTTGTGGCAGCAGGCGTGCAGCAGCACGACCGTGCGCTCGGGCAGCGCGCGCAGTGCGTCGCACATGGCGTCGAAGCGCAGGCCACCGGTGGCCGGGTCGTAGTACGGGTAGGTCTGCACCGACAGGCCGGCGCCTTCGAACACCGCCTTGTGGTTGTCCCAGGTCGGCTCGCTCACGCAGATGGCACTGCCCGGGAACCAGGTGTGGATGAAATCGGCGCCCACCTTGAGGCCACCGCTGGAGCCCACCGACTGGATGGTGGCGATGCGCCCACCCGTGACGGCCGGGTGCGACGCGCCCCACAGCAGGGCCTGCACGGCGCTGCGGAAGGCGGGCAGGCCTTCCATCGGCAGGTAGGGCTTGGGACCCACCTGGGCAGCGAGGATGGCCTCGGCCCGCTGCACCGAGCCCATCACCGGGATGCGGCCGGCGTCGTCGAAGTAGATGCCGATCGAAAGGTTGATCTTGTCGGTGCGCGGGTCCTTCTGGAAGTCCTCGTTCAGCGACAGGATGGGGTCACCAGGGTAAGGCGTGATGTGGGCGAACATGGCGTGGCGGGCAGCGGCCGTGGCGGGCCGGCGGGTGGGCGACTGGAACCGCGGATTATCCGGCCCGCGCCGTGCGCAGGGCCGCTGGCGTCAGCCGCGCCAGGCCATCCAGCGGCCGTGCGGGTGGCTGCAGGCGAGCCAGCGGGTGGCCGGCTCGCCGCCATCGCCGCGCGCGGTGCAGGTCCACCAGGTGGGCGTGCCCGCCGCGCCGCCGGGGCGCGCCGGGGCGGGCTCGCCGGCGATCGCCTGGCTGCACGCCGCGTCCTCGGCGGCGAGCCACACCAGCCCGCGGCCGCGCACGAGCGCGCGCACGCGATCGATGTGGCGTGCCAGGGCCGGTGCGTCGAAGTAGAACAGCACCCAGCTGTGGAAGAGCACCGGCACGGTGCCGTCGGGCAGCGTGCCCAGCCAGGCCTCCAGCACCGCCAGGCCGTCCTCGGCCCGCTGCACCGGGTGGCGGGCGCGGCGCGCCAGCGCCAGGGCGGCGTCGAAGCGCGCCACCCGCTCGGTCTCGCTGGGCCACAGGCAGGCGCGCAGCCAGCGCACCTCGCGTGCGTCGTCGATGTCCACCGGCTGCGGGTCGGTGCCCAGGCGTGCCACCAGCCGCCACGGCTGCACGGGCGGCAGGCGGTCGTCCACCAGGCGGCAGCTCAGCCGGGGCTGCGCGGGCGGCGGCGGCCCGGCGCTGGCGAGCACACGCTCGCCGGTGTGGGCGAGCCAGTCGACGGGCATCTCGTCGACGCACAGGTTGAGGCCTGCGCTGCAGCCGAAGTCGAACAGCGCGAGCGGCCGCCCTCCGTGGGCCAGGGAGATGGCCGACAGCGCCGGCCACAGCACGGCGCACCGGCCGACCTCGTTGGTCTGCGTGGCGCGGCTGGACACCGTGTCGCGCAGCGCCGCGGCGTGCTCGGCCACGAAGGACTGCCACGCCGCGCTCAGGCCCTCGTCGGGCGCGCGTTGCCCGCCCACGCTGGCGAAGTACTCGGCCAGGGCCGGCAGCGGCCTGCCGGCTTCCGCCAGGGCCAGCAGCCGGTCGTGCACCGCCGCGAACAGCAGCACCGTCTTGCGCTGGGTGGGCGGCGCGGCCTCCAGCAGCGCACCGAGTGCCGGCTGCTCGGCCATGTGCGCCGCCAGCTGCGCATACACCGGCTCGGTGGCGTGCTCACGCGCGAAGGCGCGGAAGCCGGGGACGAGCGAGGCCGCGTCCATGGGCGCTCTCAGCGCGCCAGCGCGGCCTCGATGTCCTGGCTGATCTTCTCGGGGTCGTCCTGCGGCGCGTAGCGCTTGATCACCCGGCCGTCGCGGCCGACGAGGAACTTGGTGAAGTTCCACTTGATCGCCTCGGTGCCCAGGAAGCCGGGCTTCTCGCCCTTGAGCCATTGCCACAGCGGATGGGCGCCGCCGCCGTTGACCTCCACCTTGGCCATCATGGGGAAGTCCACCCCGTAGTTCAGCTCGCAGAAGGAGGCGATCTCCTGGTTGCTGCCCGGGTCCTGGCTGCCGAACTCGTTGCTGGGAAAGCCTACGACCACCAGGCCGCGGTCGCGGTAGCGCTCCCACAGGCCCTGCAGGCCCTTGAACTGCGGCGTGAAGCCGCAGGCGCTGGCGGTGTTGACGATCAGCATCACCTGGCCGCGGTAGCGCGAGAGCGCCACGGGCTGGCCGTCGATGGAGACGGCGTCGAAGTCGTAGGCGGTGGGAACGGAGCTCATGGCGGTGCATCCTGGCGCGCGGAAGGCGCGTGGCCGGGGATGCTAGCGCGTGCGGCCGTGGCGTGCAGGCGGCCGCCTGGCGCGGCCCTCAGGGGCGCACGGACGCCAGCACCGCGGCCCCGAGGATGAGCAAGCCGCCCACGGCCAGCGCCGGCGTCAGGGTGCCGGCGCCCAGCCACAGGGCCGAGGCGGTGGCGAACACGACCTCGGTGAGCATGATGACCGCGGTGGCGTTGGCCGGCAGCCGGGCGGCGCCGTACTGCAGGGCCAGGTTGCTCAGCAGGAAGGCGGCGGCGAGCGCCCCGCCGAACAGGGCCCAGCCGGCGCCGGGCCAGGCGGGCGCGGGCACCTGCTGCCCGCCCAGCGCCAGCGCCACCGCCGTGGCGACCGCGACGCCGCCGACGAACATGGCCAGCGCCCGGGCGGGCTCGCTGCGGTGCGCTTCCCGACGCAGCATCACGTTGTTCAGCGCGAAGCTGAAGCCGCCCACCAGCCCCAGCGCGTCGGTCAGCCGCAGCGGGCCCAGCCCCGTGCCCGGCTCGGGCCACAGCACGATGAGCGCGCCGCCCAGCGCCATGGCCACGCGCAGCGCGGCGGCGCGGGTGAGCGGCTCGTGCAGCAGCCAGCGCGCCAGCAGCACCGCCCACAGCGGCATCAGGTAGAACAGCAGCACCACCCGCACCACGTCGCCCACGGTGACGCCCCAGTTGAACGCGGCGTTGGTGGTGCCCGAGGCGAGCAGGATGGCCCACAACGCCGGGGTGCGCGCCAGCTCGCGCCAGGCGGCGGGCCGGGTGGCGCCGATCACCGCCACGGCCAGGGCGTACACCGCCGCGGTCGTCCACAGCGGGTGCCAGCCGGCGCCCTCGTGCAGCTGACGGAACGGCCACCACGAGACGCCCCAGACGAAGGCATTGCCGACCAGCGCCAGCGCCGGCCAGAGCGCCGCCGCGTTCGAGCGCGGCCCCATCAGTGGCGGTCGGACCGGGCGATGGCCAGCAGGCGCTCGACCTCGGCCGGGTGCTCGCGCAGGTTGCGCTCGTGCCAGCGCTTGATCAGCCACATGGTGCCGGCCACCCCCACGCCGAACACGGCGATGGCGGTGAAGGCTGACAGGCCCACCCGCGTCATGCCGGTGTAGAACGCGCCCAGGCCGAGGATGCAGGCCTGCTCGTTGAAGTTCTGTACGGCGATGGAGCGGCCCGCGCCCATGAGGTTGTGGCCGCGGTGCTGCAGCAGCGCGTTCATGGGCACCACCAGGTAGCCGCCGATGGCGCCCAGCAGCACCAGGAAGGGCGCGGCCACCCAGGCGTTGTCGATCACGTTCAGGCCGATCACCAGCACCCCCATGCCGATGCCCAGCGGGATCACGCGGGTGGCCTTGTCCAGGTGCATGTACAGCGAGGCCACCACGGCGCCCACCGCGGTGCCGATGGCCACCACCCCCACCAGCGAGGAGGCCTGGGTGGTGCCGTAGCCGAGCGCCGCCGCCGCCCAGGCGAAGACGATCACGCGCAGGTTGCCCGACACGCCCCAGAACAGCGTGGTGGTGGCCAGCGAGATCTGGCCCAGCTTGTCGCTCCACAGCCGGGCATTGCACTGGCCGAAGTCGCGCACCAGGTCCACCACGTGCAGGGTGAGCGGCTGCAGTGGCGCGTCCGTGCGCGGGATCTTCAGGTTGAACAGCGCGGCGATGATGTACAGCGCCACCATCACCGAGATGGCGGCCTCGGGGCCGGTGTCGATGCCGGTGTCGATGAGCGGCAGGTCGAAGCCCAGCAGCCATGGCGCCAGGCGCGGGCCGACCAGCTGGCCGCCCAGCAGCACGCCCAGGATGATGGAGGCGATGGTGAGGCCCTCGATCCAGCCGTTGGCCTTGACCAGCTGCGACGGCGGCAGCAGCTCGGTGAGGATGCCGTACTTGGCCGGCGAGTACGCCGCCGCCCCCAGCCCCACCACCGCATACGCCACCAGCGGATGGCCGCCGAACAGCATGAGCAGGCAGCCCACCACCTTGATGCTGTTCGAATAGAACATCACCTGGCCCTTGGGCACCGCGTCCGCGAACGCGCCCACCAGGGGAGCCAGCACCACGTAGAACAGCGCGAACATCGGCGTCAGCGCCGGGATCTGCCAGCCCGGCGCCCCCGTGGTGCGCAGCAGTTCGATGGCCCCCACCAGCAGCGCGTTGTCGGCCAGCGAGCTGAAGAACTGCGCCGACATGATGGTGTAGAAGCCTTTTTTCATGCGGCGGGCACAGCGGCGTGGTCTGGCGGTGGCCAGGCGGGGCGTCTGCGCGGGTTCGTCAGTCGGTTCGTGAGCGGGGGCAAAAAGCGTCGCGGTTTATAGCATGGGGGGTGCGCCGGACCGGGCGCCCGCACCGCAGCGGGGCGCCGGGGCGCTGGCAGAATCCTCGCGCCCCTGGAAGGACCCCTGCCGATGCCGCGCCCGATCGAAGCCCTGATCCACACCGACGCCCTGGCCCACAACCTGGCCCGTGCGCGCGCCTGCGCCCCGGACGCCCGCGTGTGGGCGGTGGTCAAGGCCAATGCCTACGGCCATGGCATCGAGCGGGCCTACGAAGGGCTGCGCGGCGCGGATGGGTTCGCGCTGCTGGACCTGGCCGAGGCCGAGCGGCTGCGCGCGCTCGACTGGCGCGGCCCCATCCTGTTGCTCGAGGGCGTGTTCGAGCCGCGTGACCTGGAGCTGTGCTCGCGCCTGAACCTGTGGCATGTGGTGCACTGCGAGGAGCAGATCGACTGGCTGAGCCGCCACAAGACGCACCAGCCGCACCACGTGGTGCTCAAGATGAACAGCGGCATGAACCGCCTGGGCTTCCGGCCGGCCGCGTTCCGCCAGGCTTGGGTGCGGCTGAACGCCCTGCCGCAGGTGGACGAGATCAGCCTGGCGACGCACTTCTCCGACGCCGACGCCGACCGCTTCGGCCAGAACGGCATCGCCCACCAGGTGGCGGCCTTCGAGGAGGCCACGCGCGACCTGCCCGGCGAGCGCAGCCTGGCCAACAGCGCCGCGACCCTGCGCCACCTGGCCGACGTGCCGTTCGGCCCGCAGGTGCGGGCCGACTGGGTGCGCGCCGGCATCATGGGCTACGGTGGGGTGCCCGACTTCCCCGAGCACGACGCCGCCCACTGGGACCTGCGGCCGGCGATGACGCTGCGCTCGCGCCTGATCGCCACCCAGTCGCTGGAGCCGGGCGAGTCCGTGGGCTACGGCAGCAGCTTCGTGGCCGAGCGGCCGATGCGCATCGGGGTGGTCGCCTGCGGTTATGCCGACGGCTACCCGCGCCACGCCCCCACCGGCACGCCGGTGCTGGTGGACGGCATGCGCAGCACCACCGTCGGCCGCGTGTCCATGGACATGCTGGCCGTGGACCTCACCCCGGTGCCGGCGGCCCGGCCCGGCAGCGAGGTGACGCTGTGGGGCGAGGGCCCGCGCGGCAGCCGCCTGCCCATCGACGAGGTGGCGCGCTCGGCCGGCACCATCGGCTACGAGCTCATGTGCGCCCTGGCGCCGCGCGTGCCGGTGCACGTGGCCTGACGCGGCCCGGGCCATGCGGCGACGCGACCCCGTAGGCGACTTCGAGCGCGCGACGCGCGCCGACCTGCACGAGCGCCGCTGGCTGCGCTGGCATGCCCTGCTGCTGGGCGCCACCACGCTCGTGCTGTGCCTGGCCGTGTCCGGCTCGTTGCGCCGCCTCGGTGTCGACTCCGTGCTGTGGCGCCCGCTGCTGGCGCTGGCCCTCACCTACCCGCTGTACCTGGCGCTGCTGTGGCTGTGGGGGCGCTGGCTGGTCTCGCGCGAGGAGGCCGGCGACGCCCTCGATGCGGGCGATGCCATCGACGCGGGGATGGAGATCGCCGACGGCGTGGCGCGCATGCTCCCGCGGCCGGCCCCGCCGCTGTCCGGCGGCGGGGGCGATTTCGCCGGTGGGGGGGCCACCGGCCGCTTCGATCTCGCGGGCGAGGCGGGCGGCGCCCTCTCGGACGCCGGCAGCGCCGTGGCCGAGGCCGTGGCCGATGCCGTGGGTGGTGCCGCGGGCGCGGTGGGCGACAGCGACGAGGCGGGTGCCGTGGTCGTGCCGCTGGCCGTGGTGATCGGCGTGGCCGCGGCGCTGGCCGCGGCGCTCGGCTTCGCCGTCTTCGGCCTGTTCGGCGTGGAGGTGCTCACCGGCGTGGCGGTGGAGGTGGCGTTCGCCTCGTTCGGCGGCGCACTGGCCTGGCGCGGCCGCCGCGAGGGCTGGCTGGCCCACGCCCTGCGGCGCACCGCCTGGCCCATGGCGGGGCTGCTGGCCGGCATGGCCGTGGCCGGCCTGCTGGTGCAGACCTGGCTGCCCGGGGCCCGGACCTGGCCGCAGGCGCTGCGGCTGCTGTTCGGCTGAGGGCGCCTGGCCCGTGGCCTGAAGCTTGCTGCCCCCGGGGCAGCCACCCGGAGACGACGATGGACCTGCCGCGCCACCAGCTCACCATGACGGTGCTCATGACGCCCGACATGGCCAACTTCGCCGGCAAGGTGCACGGCGGGGCCATCCTGCGGCTGCTGGACCAGGTGGCCTACGCCTGCGCGAGCCGCTACGCCGGCCGCTACGTGGTCACGCTGAGCGTGGACCAGGTCATGTTCCGCCAGGCCATCCAGGTGGGCGAGCTGGTCACCTTCCTCGCGGCGGTGAACCACACCGGCACCTCGTCGATGGAGGTGGGCATCAAGGTGGTCGCGGAGGACATCCGCACCCAGGCGCGGCGCCATGCCAACAGCTGCTTCTTCACCATGGTGGCGCTGGGCGACGACGGCCGTCCGGTGGCGGTGCCGCCGCTGCAGACGACCGGGCCGGACGAGCGGCGCCGCTGGGAGAACGCCAAGGCGCGGCGCCAGCTGCGCGCCGAGATGGAGCAGCGCCAGCAGGCGGTGCGCAGCCCGGCGGCCGCGCCGCCGGCGGGCTGATCAGGCCGCGCGCTTGAAGCTCGCCAGCAGCACGCCCGCCAGCACGAACAGGCCCCCGAACAGGCGGTTCAGCGCCTTCATCTGCGCCGGCGTGCGCAGCAGGCCCAGCACGCGCGAGGCGAGCGCGGCGTAGCCGGTCATCACGCACAGCTCCACCGTGCCGAAGGTGGCGCCGATCACCAGGTACTGCGCCAGCAGGGGCTGGGTCGGGTCCACGAACTGCGGCAGCAGGGCCAGCAGGAACACCGTGCCCTTGGGATTGAGCGCGTTCACGCCCCAGCCGCGCAGCACCAGCTGGCGGCGCGGCACGGTGGCGGGCGTGTCGTCGCGCGCCACCAGCGGCTTGCCCGGCGCGCGCCACTGCTGGACGCCCAGCCAGACGAGGTACGCCACGCCGGCCCACTTGACGACCGAGAAGGCGTGCGTGGAGGTGGACAGCAGGGCGCCCAGCCCGAGGCCGATGACGACGAGCTGCGTCCACACGCCCAGGGCCAGGCCGAAGGCGATGGCCTGGCCGCGCCGGAAGCCGTGGTTCAGCCCCGCACCCATGGCGGCGATGGCGCCGGGGCCCGGCGACAGGCTGATCGCCACGGTGGCGATGAAGAAGGTGATCCAGGTGGAAAGGTCCACGGGCAAGGCGCTCCGGGCGATGCGGGGCCGGCCAGTGTAGGCGGCGACCCGCGCCCCGCGCGGCCACGTGGACAAGGCCCGGCCCGGTGCCGGGCCGGTGGCTCAGGCTTCCCAGCCCACCAGGGCGAGCAGTTGCTCGACGCCCTCGGGCGACAGCGGGGCCGCGACCGCCTGGCAGCCGGCCGGGGCCGTCCCGCCCACCACGGCGACCTGGGCGGACGGATGGCGCTCGCGCAGGGCGCGGGCCGTGTCCGCCGCGGCGGCGCCGGCCAGGTCCACGATGAACAGCTCGGTGGGGTGGGTGTCCTGCGCCAGCTCGGCCGCCTCGGCCAGCGCGCCGGCCAGGTCGGCGGATTCGTGCACCCGGGCGTCGGGCCACCGGTTGCGGATCAGGCCGGCGGTGTGGGTACGCGACGCGGTGCGGGCGTCGACGAGCACGATGGACGGGGCGAGGACGACGGCAGTGATCATGGTGTCGAGGGCGGCGCGGCGCGGGTGGCGCGGCGCTGACGCTGAGGGTTGCGGTGGGCCAGGAACGGAACTTCGGCGCCGCCGGCCGACAATGAACCCCCGGCCTGCCCTGCCTGGCGCCTCCTATTTCACGAACGCCGCCTCCCGGCGGCGCGCTGCCCCATCCCGCATGAGCAAGACCAAGTCGATCTACGTGTGCAGCCAGTGCGGCGGCACCTCGCCCCGCTGGCTGGGCCAATGCCCGCACTGCAAGGGCTGGAACACGCTGGAGGAGTCGGTGGCCGAGGCGCCGGCCAGCGCGGGGAAGAACCGGTTCCAGGCCCTGGCCCGGTCGCAGCCCGTGGCCACGCTCAGCGAGATCGAGGCCGCCGACGTGGCGCGCACCCCCACCGGCCTGGAGGAACTGGACCGTGTCCTGGGGGGCGGCATCGTCGAGGGCGGCGTGGTGCTGATCGGCGGCGACCCCGGCATCGGCAAGAGCACGCTGCTGCTGCAGGCGGCCGACGCGCTGTCCACGGCCATGAAGGTGCTGTACGTGACCGGCGAGGAATCCGGCGCGCAGGTGGCGCTGCGGGCGCGCCGCCTGGGGCTGGCCGGCAAGGCCCTGCGGGTTCTCGCGGAGATCCAGCTCGAGCGCATCCTGGCCACGATCGAGACCGAGCAGCCCGACTTCTGCGTCATCGATTCCATCCAGACGCTGTACTCCGACCAGCTGGCCAGCGCGCCGGGCTCCGTGGCGCAGGTGCGCGAGTGTGCCGCCCAGCTCACGCGCACGGCCAAGGCCGCCGGCTGCACCATCGTGCTGGTGGGCCACGTGACCAAGGAGGGCGCCCTGGCCGGCCCGCGCGTGCTGGAGCACATCGTGGACACCGTGCTGTACTTCGAGGGCGAGACGCACTCGAGCTTCCGGCTGGTGCGCGCCATCAAGAACCGCTTCGGCGCCGTCAACGAGATCGGCGTGTTCGCCATGACGGACAAGGGCCTCAAGGGCGTGAGCAACCCCAGCGCCATCTTCCTGTCCACCCAGGCCAGCGAGCCCGTGCCCGGCTCCTGCGTGATGGTGACGCTGGAAGGCACGCGGCCCCTGCTGGTGGAGATCCAGGCCCTGGTGGATTCGGGCGGGCCCAGCCCACGGCGGCTGTCGGTGGGCCTGGAGCGCGACCGGCTGGCCATGCTGCTGGCCGTGCTGCACCGCCATGCCGGCATTGCTTGTCTCGACCAGGACGTCTTCGTCAACGCGGTGGGCGGCGTGCGCATCAGCGAGCCCGCGGCCGACCTGGCCGTGATGCTCGCCATCCGCAGCAGCCTGGCCGGCCGGCCGCTGCCGCGCGGCTTCGTGGCCTTTGGCGAGGTGGGCCTGGCCGGCGAGGTGCGGCCCGCGCCGCGCGGCCAGGAGCGGCTGAAGGAGGCGGCCAAGCTGGGCTTCTCGGTGGCGCTGGTGCCCAAGGCGAATGCGCCCAAGAAGCCGATCGAGGGCCTGGCCATCCACCCGGTCGAGCGCATCGAGCAGGCCATCGACGTGCTGCGTGGCTTAAGCTGAGGCCATGAGTTCCTCCGCGCCCTTCGCCCCGCGGCCCGCGCCGCCGTACTACGCCGTGATCTTCACCAGCCAGCGCACCGATGGCGATGCCGGCTACGGCGCCATGGCCGCCGAGATGGGCGCGCTGGCCGCGGCCCAGCCCGGCTACCTGGGCGCCGAGAGCGCGCGCGGCTCCGACGGCCTGGGCATCACGGTGTCGTACTGGCGCTCGCTGGAGGACATCGCCGCCTGGCGCGCGGTGCTCGCCCACCAGGCGGCGCGTGACCGCGGCCGTGCCGGCTGGTACAGCCACTACGAGCTGCGCGTGGCGCGCGTGGAGCACGCCTACGGCTGGGATGCCGCCGACGGCAGCGCCGACCCGATGGGCACGCCCGGCACGCCGGCGGCGAGCCCGGCATGAAGGTGGACGCGAGAACCGCGGCCGGCTGGGCGCTCGCGGTCGCTGCGGTGGCCGTGGGCCACGTGCAATGGGGTTGGCGCGGCGTGGTGCTGGCGCTCACGGTGGTGGTGTTCTGGCTGCTGCTGCAGTTCAGCCGTGCGCTGCGGGCGATGCGCGCCGCCGCCGGGGCGCCCGTGGGCACGGTGGCCAGCGCGGTGATGCTGCACGCGCGGCTGAAGCCAGGCATGACACTGCCGCAGATCCTGCCGCTCACGGGCAGCCTGGGCCGGCGGCTCGCCGAGGAGCCGGACACCTACGCCTGGACCGACGCGTCCGGCGCGCGGGTGGAGGTGGTGCTGGTGCACGGCCGCGTCACCCAGTGGCAGCTGCAGCGCCCCGAGGCACCGCCCGCCGCCTGAGGCGCGCGGCGCGGCGCCGGCTTCAGCGCCGCTGGCGGCGGCGCAAGGCGGCCATGGCCAGCACGGCCAGGCCCGCCAGGCACATGGCGTAGGCGCTCGGCTCGTCCAGGCCCAGGGCGCTGGCCGTGGCGGCATCGCCGCGGCTGCCGGCCGGCGCCGTCGTGGGGGTGGTGATGCCGCCGCCGGTGGCGGCGGTGTCGTGGCCGGCCGGGGCCATGGCCACGGCGCCCCGGCCGACCGGGCCGGGAGAGGCGGTGGCGGTGCCGCCCGCGGTGGCCGGGACGGCCGCCACCCCGCCGAGCGCGGCGCTCAGGAGGCAGGCAGCAAGTCGTCGATGGGCCGTCATGATGTTCACACCCTCCGTGGTGTTCTTATGGATTCTTGTGGGGTGATTCGCCCCGGGCCGGTCGCCTTGCGCGGCATCAAGGCGCCACGCGGTGGGGCGTTCTGAGCCCGGTCAATCACCTGCGGCCAGTGTCCCCCATCGCATCAACTGTGAACAACTGTAAGAGCCGCTTGTCTTAGGGGGCGAACGGCACCCGGGCCACGCCGGCGTGGCCCGCATGTGACATTCGTCACGAACGGAACGGCGCGAGGGGCGGCTTGCGCCCCGTGCCGGCCCGCCCCTCGCCCCGCCGCCCCGGCCGTAAAATCGGCGCCCCTCGCCTGCCTTCCACGGTGGCAGGCCCTTAATCACGAGCAGGACCTCATCGCCATGGGCATGGACGACCGCGACGGCAAGATCTGGATGGACGGGCAGCTGGTGGACTGGCGCGATGCCAGGATCCACGTGCTGACCCACACGCTGCACTACGGCTGCGGCGCCTTCGAGGGCGTGCGCGCCTACGACGCCGAAGGCGGCACCGCCATCTTCCGCCTGCGCGAGCACACCGAGCGCCTGTTCAACTCGGCCAAGATCCTGCGCATGAAGATCCCCTTCAGCCTGCAGCAGGTGATGGACGCCCAATGCGAGGTGGTGCGTGCCAACGGCCTGAAGAGCGGCTACCTGCGCCCGCTGATCTGGCTGGGCTCCGAGAAGCTGGGCGTGAGCCCCAAGGGCAACACCGTGCACCTGATGGTCGCGGCCTGGCCCTGGGGCGCCTACCTCGGCGAAGAGGGCATGAAGCGCGGCATCCGCGTCAAGACCAGCAGCTACACCCGCCACCACGTCAACATCACGATGACGCAGGCCAAGACGGTGAGCAACTACACCAACTCCATCCTGGCCAACATGGAGGCCACGGACGACGGCTACGACGAGGCGCTTCTGCTGGACCCCCAGGGCTTCGTCTCCGAGGGCGCGGGCGAGAACCTGTTCGTCATCAAGAACGGCGTGGTCTACACGCCCGACCTGTCCGCCGGGGCGCTGAACGGCATCACCCGCAACACCATCTTCGCCATCTGCCAAGACCTGGGCCTGACGCTGGTGGAAAAGCGCATCACGCGCGACGAGGTGTACATCTGCGACGAGGCCTTCTTCACCGGCACCGCGGCCGAGGTGACGCCGATCCGCGAACTCGACCGCGTGGAGCTGGGCGCCGGCATGCGCGGCCCCGTCACCGAGAAGATCCAGACGGCCTTCTTCGACATCGTCAACGGCCGCAACGCCAAGTACGCCGAGTGGCTCACCCGCGTCTGACGCGCCGGCCACCCCTGACCGCCCCCGCACCGCCTTGCCGCCTGCCATGAGCACCGCCACCCCGAGCACCGCCGTCGTCGAAGTCACCGCCCAGGACCTGCATGGCCAGGGCGTGGTCTTCTGTCCCAACCCCAAGATGACGCTGTGGAGCAACCACCCGCGCGTGTTCATCGACCTGGCCCAGGACGGCCAGGGCAAGTGCCCGTATTGCGGCACGGTGTACCGGCTGAAGGCCGGCGAGAAGCTGTCCGCCGGCCACTGAGCCCCGAGGCCGCCTCCCGCCCACCGGGCGCACGCGCCCCATGACCGACGGCCGTCCACCCCTGCCCGACCATGCGGCGGTGTGGGCGGAAGCCAATGCGGCGCTGCTGGACCTGCTGCGCCGCGCCGACCCGGCCCATACCCTGCGCCGGCTGGCGCGCGCCGCGGTGCACCTGACGGGGGCTCGCCATGCCCACATCGACGCGCTGTCCGCCAGCCTGCCGGTGCCGGGCGGCCGCTTCTCGGCGCGCCATCCGCTCGCCGGGCCGACACCCGGCGACCCGGCCCGGGACGAGCCCACCTGCTGCCTGCCGCTGCTGCACCTGGGCGATGCCGTGGGCGCGTGGCAGCTGCACCTGCCGCCGGGGGCGTCGCCCCCGCAGACCGCCGAGCGCCTGCAGCCGCTGCTGGAGGTGACGGCCGAGGCGCTGGCCCACTGGCTCGCCCAGGGCGGCCGGGCGCCGCGCGATTCGCTGTCCATGGTGCGCGCCGCCATGCACGAGGGCGGCACCTTCGTCTGGGAATGGGACCTGGCGACCGACTCGCTGGGCGACATCGACGAAGGGGCGCGCATGCTCGGCTACGCGTCCGAGGCCATCGGTCACACCCAGGCCGACTGGGACCGCCTGATCCACCCCGAGGACGCGCCGGCCGTGGAGGCGGCCTACCAGGCGCATGCGCGCGGCCAGGCCGAGGGCTACCACGCCCTGTACCGCGCGCGCGCGGCGGACGGCAGCTGGCGCTGGATCGAGGAGCGCGGCCGCGTCGTCGAGCGCGACGCCACCGGCCGCCCCACGCGCATGTTCGGCACCCAGACCGACGCGACCGTGCAGCACCAGCTGTCGCAGGCGCGGCAGCAGCAGGCCGCCGCGGAGGCGGCGAGCGCCGCCAAGACGCGTTTCCTGTCCCGCGTGAGCCACGAGCTGCGCACGCCGCTGAACGCGGTGCTGGGTTTCGCGCAGCTGCTGGACAGCGACCCGGCCGACCCGCCCAGCCCGGGCCAGCGCCGCCGCATCGCGCTCATCCGGCAGGCCGGCGACTACCTGCTGGCGATGATCGGCGACCTGCTGGACCTGTCCCTGGTGGAGGCCGCGCGCCTGCCGCTGCAGCCGGTGGCCGTGCCGGTGGGGCCGCTGCTGCAGGACTGCCTGGACCTGCTGCGCGGCCAGGCCGCCACGGCCGGCGTGGTGCTGGTGCATGCGCCGGTGCCGTCGCGCTGGGCGGTGCAGGCCGATCCGATGCGGCTGAAGCAGGTGCTCATCAACCTGCTCACGAACGCGATCAAGTACAACCGCCCGGGTGGCAGCGTGCAGCTGGAGGTGCGGCTCGACGGGCAGGCGGCGCCACCGCGCTGCGTGATCGACATCCGCGACACCGGCATCGGCCTGCCGCCGGAGCGGCTGGACCAGCTGTTCCAGCCCTTCCAGCGGCTGGGCCGCGAGGGCGGGCCGGTGCCGGGATCGGGCATCGGGCTGGCGCTGTCGCGTGCGCTGGCCGAGGCGATGGGCGGCGAGCTCGGCGCCATGCCGTGGCAGGGGCCGGAGGGCTCGGGCACCGTGTTCCGCCTGGCCATGCCGCTGGCCGCGGCCTGACGCCGCGCCGTCAGGCCCGGGGGGGGGCGCTGGCCGAAGCGGCGGCCGCGCGCAGGTCCATCAGGCAGCGCACCTGGCGGGCAATGGGCGCCGGCACCGGCAGCGTGCCGGCCAGCATGTCACGCACCGTCTGCGCGGTGTCCGCGGCGCCGATGCCGCGCGGCAGCTCGGGCAGGCTGGCCAGCGAGCCGCCCTGCGCGTCCACCGACAGCGCGGGCGCTGCCTGGCCGTCGACGAAGCACCGCAGCGCGGGCAGCCGGCGCGCGTCGGCCACGGGCTCGCCCTCGGTGCCCCGCAGCAGCAGCGCCGTGGCCCCCGTGGTGGCGAGGAAGTCGGCCAGGCTGGTGGCGTATTCGGGGTGCGTGTGGTTGACCACGCGCACCGCACCCGGCACGCCCGGCAGCAGCTTGGCCAGTGTGTGGCCCGAGTTGCGCACGCCCAGCACGGCACGCAGCGCCAGCAGCGCGGCCAGCGACGGGTGCAGCACATCCACGGCCATGCACACCGGCTGCCCGGCGGCCCAGCGCGCGTGCGCCGCCTCGGCGCTGGCCACGGGCGGCAGGCCCAGCGCGGTGAACACCTCGGCGCTGGTGACGCGTGCCGGGTCGCGCAGGGGGCCGTGCACCAGCACCGGCACGCCTTCGCGGGCCAGCAGCATGGCCAGCAGCGGTGTCAGGTTGGGCAGCTTGCGCGCGCCGTTGTAGCTGGGCAGCACCACGGCGGGCGCCGGCGCGTGCAGCGGCAGCGTGCGCGGCACCACGGCGTCCATGAAGCCGGCCAGTTCCTCCGGCGTCTCGCCCTTGATGCGCATGGCCAGCGCGAAGCCGCCGCGTTCCAGGTCGCTCAGCTGGCCGTCCAGCAGCCGGGCCATGAGGTCGGCCGCCTGCGCGCGCGACAGCGAGCGAGCGCCGTCCTTGCCGCGGCCGATCTCCTTCAGGTACGGCGCGATGGTGCCGGGCGGGGCCAGGGCCGCCGAGGCGGCGGTCGGTGCGGCGGTCGGTGCGGCGGTTGGTGCGGGGGTCGGCGCGGGGGTCGATGTCATCAGGGCGGCATTGTGGCCGGCACGGCGGCGGCCTGGGCGAGCCGCCGCAGCGCGGGCAGGCACGAGCCGCAGTTCGTGCCGCAGTGCAGGCGGGCCTGGGCGCCGGCCAGGCGCGCGTCGGCGCTGCCGGGCGTGGCGGTCAGCTCGGCCCGGACGGCCGCCTCGTCCACGTTGAAGCAGGTGCAGACCTGCGGGCTGCGCGGTGCCGCGCGGCGGCCGGCCAGCGCGCCGGGCGCCAGCAGCTGGCGGGCCGGCCCGGGCAGGGGCTGGTCGCCTTCCAGCAGGCCGCGCAGCCAGGCCTCGCCGCTGGCGTCGCCGGCCAGCCACACGGCCTGCAGGCGCTCGGCAGGGGCGCCGTCGGGGCCCGTCTCGTGCCGCACCCGCAGGGCGCGCTGCTGGCCGCGCCGGGCGTCGTGGTAGCGCAGCACGCCGGGGCCGTCGAGGCCGATGGCCAACCGCAGCGGCGCGAGCAGGCTGTCGTCGGGCGCCTCGGCCGCCGCCGCCCGCAGCCACAGGCCCACCCGGGCGGGGGCCTCGCCCTCCCGGCCGAAGGGCAGCAGGCTGGCATGGGCGAAGCTGGCCAGACCGGCCTGCAGGTGGGCACGCACGGCGGGCACCTCTTGCGCCGGCAGCCAGGCCAGCGCCACCAGGCGCCAGGGCAGGTTCACCTTCTCGATGGCCACGGCAGCGTGCTTGAGTGCCGGCTGCTTCGACTGCGGGCAGCGGGCGGGCGTGGTCAGCCCGTTCACGCCGGCCGTGGGGCGGCCGCCGCGGTCGGTGCCCGGCAGCACCTCGTCACCCCAGTGCATGGCGATGAAGGCCTGGGTGGGCGCCACCGCCTCGCTGGCACGGGCGCTGAGCACCAGCTCGCCGCGGCGGGAGCGCACGCGCACCAGGTCCCCCTCGGCCAGGCGCAGCCGGGCCAGGTCCTGCGGGTGCAGGTCCACCGTAGGCAGTGCCTCGTGGCCGTACAGGCGGCCCAGCAGGCCGGTGCGGCTCATGCCGTGCCACTGGTCGCGCAGCCGGCCGGTGTTGAGCTGGAAGGGGTAGTGCGCATCGCGCGGCTCGGCGAGCGGCGCCACCGGCACGTCGGCGAAGGCGGCCCGGCCGTCGGCGGTGGGAAAGAGGCCGTCGGCGTACAGCCGGGTGCGCCCCTGCGTGGCGCCCTCCGGGAAGGGCCACTGCTGCGGGCCGTCGCGCTCGAGCCGGGCGTAGCTCAGGCCGGTGATGTCGAGGTCGCGCCCGCGGGTGGTCTCCCGGTGCTCGTTCCACACGGACTCGGGCGAGTCGTAGGCGAACAGGGCGGCGCGCTCGGGCGCGATGCGCGTGGCCAGGCGCCGCGCCAGATCGGCGGCGATGGCCCAGTCCGGCCGGGCCTGGCCGGCGGGCGGCACGGCGGCGCGCACGCGGCTGATGCGGCGCTCGCTGTTGGTGACGGTGCCGTCCTTCTCGCCCCAGGTGGCGGCGGGCAGCAGCAGGTCGGCATACCGCGCCGTGGCGGTGTGGGCGAAGGCCTCCTGCACGATGACGAACTCGGCACGCTCCAGCGCACGCCGCACGGTGGCCTGGTCGGGCAGCGACTGGGCCGGGTTGGTGCAGGCGATCCACAGCGCCTTCACCTTGCCGTCCGCCGCGGCCTGGAACATCTCCACCGCAGTGCGCCCGGGGGCCGCGGGCACCTCGGCGCCCAGGCGGTCCAGGCCCCACAGGCGCGCCACCTCGGCGCGGTGGGCGGGGTTGGCCAGGTCGCGGTGGGCCGACAGCAGGTTGGCCAGGCCGCCCACCTCGCGCCCGCCCATGGCGTTGGGCTGGCCGGTGAGCGAAAAGGGCCCCGCGCCCGGGCGGCCGATCTGGCCCGTGGCCAGGTGCAGGTTGATCAGCGCCGCGTTGTTGGCGGTGCCGCTGGCGCTCTGGTTCAGGCCCTGGCAGTACAGCGACAGGGTGGGGCGCCGCCCGGCCGAGGCCACGGCCGGGTCGGCCAGGCCCGAGAACCAGCGCGCCGCGGTGACGATGTCGGCCTCGTTCAGGCCCGTGAGCCGTGCCGTCTCGCGCGGCGTGTGCTCGCGCACGCGCTGGCGCAGGGCGTCGAAGCCGCGGGTGTGGGCGGCGATGTAGGCGGTGTCGGCCAGGCCCTCCCACAGCAGCAGGTGCAGCATGCCGTGGCACAGCGCCACGTCGCTGCCGGGCAGCAGCTGAAGGTGCAGGTCGGCCGCCTCGGCGGTCTCGGTGCGCCGCGGGTCCACCACGATCCACTTCTGCGAGGGGTTGGCGCGGCGCGCATCCTCGAGCCGTCGCATGAGGACGGGGTGGGCCCAGGCCAGGTGGCTGCCGGCGATGAACACCGTCTGCGCGAACGCCAGGTCCTCGTAGGCGCAAGGGGGTGCGTCGGCCCCCAACGTGGCCTTGTAGCCGGCCACCGCGCTGCTCATGCACAGGCGCGAGTTGGTGTCGATCTGGTTGGTGCCCAGCAGGCCCTTCACCAGCTTGTTGAAGACGTAGTAGTCCTCGGTGAGCAGCTGGCCCGAGACGTACACGCCGATGGCGTCGGCGCCGTGCGCCGCGTGCACGGCCGCCAGGCGGTCGGCCGCCTCGTCCAGCGCGGCATCCCAGCCCACCGGCTGTGGTGCCTGCCCGCGCACCGCGCGCCGCAGCGGCTGCCGCAGGCGCGAGCCGGCCGCCAGGTGCGGCGCGGCGGTGAGGTGCAGCGTGGCGCCCTTGCTGCACAGCCGGCCCAGGTTGGCCGGGTGGTCGGGGTCGCCCCGCACGCCCGTGATCTGGTGGCCGTCGTGCTCGATGAGCACGCCGCAGCCGACGCCGCAGTAGCAGCAGGTGGAACGGGTGGAGCGGGTGTATCCGGTCTCGGGCATGGGGCGGGGCGCCGCGGCGGCTAGCCGGGCAATCGGGCGTAGAGGGTGGTCACCTGGTCCATCACCTGCAGGATGTTCTCGCTGGCGACGAACACGTTCTGGGCATCGCCGAACGCGGGGGTGCTGCTGCGGCCGATGGCGCGGTCGAAGAACACCCACTGCTGGCGCGCCAGGGCAAGCTGGTCGTGGATGAGGGCGGTGGTCTGCGAGGCGGCAGCCAGGCGGTCCAGCCCCGCGATGAACTCGGCGCGCGCCGCCTCGATTTGCGCCGGGGCGTCGGTGCCGGGCAGGCGCCACGCCAGCGCGAGGTGGAACTTCGCCATGCGCTGGCTCAGCATGCGCTGGCGGCCGGCCAGGTTGACCAGCGCACTGCCGGGCTTGCCGGCCTGCTGCTCCAGCTGGGCCGTGCCCTGCTGGGCGAGCGCCAGCACCTGCGCATCGAGCTGCAGCAGGCGCTGTGCCGCGGCGGTGCTGGGCTTGGTGCCCACGAGCACGCCCTTGTAGTCGCTCCAGGCCGCCTCGAGCTGGCCGTAGGTGGCGCGCACGGCCGGCTGGGCGGCGAAGGCCTTGAGTTCGAAGAGCTGGCGGTCGAAGCTGGCCATGGATTCGGCCAGCACCTTCTCGGCCCGCGTGGCCTCGATCTGCTGGCCCAGCGCCAGCCAGGCCTTGCTCAGGCGCTGGCTGAGCATGCGCTGGCGGCCGGCCTTGTTGATGGCGTCGTTCAGGTCGGTGACTTCGGCGCGCAACGGCAGGGCGGCGGCCGCGGCGCCGCCGGCGGCCCAGGCGAGCAGGTGGCGGCGGTTCAGGCGGGAAGGGGCAGAGGCGGCGAGGGGGCGGGGAGGCAGGCGGGTCATGGCGCGGTCCGGTGAGGTGGGGCGGCAGGCGCACCCAGCCAGCAGCCGGCGCGCACGAGGCCGCCAGTGAACGCGCGCTGGCGTGCCGCGTCCTTTCACCGCGTCAAGAATTCGCCCGCCCGAGGCGGCTGGCGGCAGAAACTCCACGTTCCGTGCCCTGGCGCAGTGCCCGCGTTTGCGCGGCGTCAGGCCGGCGTGCCGCAGCGGCGCGCAGGCCCCGCCACGGGCAGCGGCAGGTCGGTGCCGAGCCGGGCCAGCTCATCGGCGTCCAGGTGCACGACGCCGTCGATCACCTGCACCGCGAAGCGTGGCGTGCAACCCTCGTCCGGCGCCTGCGCATGGCCGTCGGCCAGGCCGATCGTCCAGTTGTGCAGCGGGCAGGCCACCTGGCGGCCGAACACGATGCCCTGGCTGAGCGGGCCGCCCTTGTGCGGGCAGCGGTCGAGCAGGGCGAACACCTCGTTCTGGTCGTTGCGGAACACGGCCACGGCCGCGCCCTGGGCGCGGGTGACACGGCGGGCGCCGAGCACGGGGATGTCCTCGACGCGGCAGATGGGGGTCCAGGTGGGGGTCATGGGGTTGGGGTGAGGCTAAGAGGTGCTGTGCGCAGGTGGGAGCGCGCATGCGGCGGCTGGGGCCTGCCGGTGCTCATTCGTCCGCGGCCCTGGCGGCGCCAGGGCTGCCCTGCGCTGCTCGGGCCGGAAGGCCGCGGCCGAACTCGCTGCGCTCTGCACCGGCCGCGAGTCAGACAGGGAGGCGCGCTGACGCGCGCGCCTTCCGGCCCTGCGCTGCTCGGCGCTCCCCAAATCGCTCCGGCAGGCCCCAGCCACCGCATGCCGATGGCGCGGTGCAGGCGGCCCGGGCCGTTCGCCACACGGGTTCGGGAGGACGGTGGCGGGCAGGCGGGGCGGCGATTTCGGCCGCGCCGAGAAGCGCTGGGTGGCCGGCCGCGCGCGCCAGCGCGCTTCGTGAACTGA
>NZ_JAYRUN010000015.1:0-118970 GCF_041918995.1 Ideonella sp.
CCGCGCGGTCCGCACCGGATTGCACGTCTTTGCAAACGCGAATGAGTCGCACTACAATGCTTCGCACACACGGATAGCCAGCCTCCGCCAGCCCACCGCCGTCTGACACGCCCCCGGGGCCGCCCGCATGCGCCAAGCGCCTGCCTGCGCGGCCCCGGGCCGTTTCCGGTTGTCGACAGAAGCTGCGCCATGCCCGTGGGCCTTGCCCCGTCTTCCACCCCCCGCCCTCCGGCCTGGCTGGCCGGGCGGCGCCGCGGCTTGCCGCCGGCCGCACGCCACGCGCTGGTGGCGGGCGTGTGCCTGGCGCACCTGGGTGGCGCGTGGGCGCTGCTGCAGGTGTCCGCGGTGCGCCAGGCCGTGGCGGAGGTGGCTCCGCTGATGGTCGACCTGGTGGCCCCGCCGCCCCCTGCGCCACCGCCACCGCCGCCGCCGCCGCGCCCGGCCGCGCCGCCGCCGCCGCCGCGCGCCACGCCGGCACCGCCACTGCCCGCCCCGCTCGTCACCGCCCCGCCCGTGGCCGACGCGCCCCCGGCGGCGTTCACGGTGCCACCGCCCCCGCCGGCGCCCGTGGTGGCCGAGGCGCCGCCCGCGCCGCCCGCCGCACCGGCGCCTGCCGCCCCGCCCGCACCCCGGCTGGTGCCCGTCAGCGCGGTGAGCTACCTGGAGCCGCCGCAGCCGGTCTACCCGCGCGCCTCGCGCCGCCTGCGCGAGCAGGGCGAGGTGCTGCTGCGCGTGGAGGTGGGCACCGACGGCCGCGCCAGCCAGGTGCGGGTGCACCGCAGCTCGGGATCGCCCCGCCTGGACGAGGCCGCGCTGGTGGCCGTGCGCGCCGCGCGCTTTCGCCCCTATGCCGAGAACGGTGTGCCGCTCGCCGTGTGGACCACCGTGCCCATCGCCTTCGAACTCGAGAACTGAAGAGCCCTGTTGCCATGACCGACCCCTCCACCTCCCTGGGCCTGGCCCACTTCCTGGGCCAGAGCGACGCCGTGGGCAAGACGCTGCTGGTTGTGCTGCTGGCCATGTCCGTGGCCTCCTGGGTGCTCATCGCCACCAAGGGCCTGATGCAGTTCCTGCGCAAGCGCCGCTCGGCGCAGTTCCTGCACTTCTTCTGGAACGCGCGCTCGCTCGACGAGGTGCAGGCCGAGATCGCCACGCACGGCGTGCACGAGCCCTTCGCGCACCTGAGCGCCCATGCCATGCACGCCAAGGCGCACCATGCGCGCCACGCCGGGCAGGGCGCCGCCAAGCTCGCGGAGGCCGGCAGCGAACAGGAGTTCCTCACCCGCACCATCAAGAAGGTGCTCGACGAGGAGACCATGCAGCTGGAGAGCGGCCTCACCCTGCTGGCCACCATCGGCGCCACCGCGCCCTTCGTGGGCCTGTTCGGCACGGTCTGGGGCGTGTACCACGCGCTCGTGGCCATCGGCATGAGCGGCGCGGGCACGCTGGACAAGGTGGCCGGCCCGGTAGGCGAGGCGCTCATCATGACCGGGCTGGGGCTGGCCGTGGCCATCCCGGCGGTCATGGCCTACAACTGGCTCACGCGCGCCAACCGGGTGCTCACCGCGCAACTCGACGCCTTCGCGTTCGAGCTCATGAGCTTCCTCACCTACGGCGAGACGCTGGCCGCCGGCGCGCCGCGCGGGGATGCGCCCGCCGTGCGCCCGCTGGCGCCCGCGGCCCGGCCGGCGGCGGCCTGAAGGGAGCCGCGCCATGGCCTTCGCCAGCTTCAACGCCCAGCGCACCGCCGCGCCGGTGGGCGAGATCAACATGGTCCCGCTCATCGACGTGATGCTCGTGCTGCTGGTGATCTTCATCGTCACCGCGCCGCTGCTCACCCACGCGGTGAAGATCGACCTGCCCCAGGCGAGCGCGCAGCCCAACGTGCTCCAGCCCGAGAAGATCGACTTCGCCATCGATGCCGCGGGGCAGCGCTTCTGGAATGGCGAGCCCGTCACCCGCGAGGACGCGGCGCAGCGCTTCGCCGCCGCCGGCCGTCTGCAGCCCGTGCCCGAGGTGCACCTGCGTGCCGACGAGGCGTCGGCCTACCGCGCGGTGGCCGAGACCCTGGCCGACGCCTCGCGCGCCGGCGTCACCCGCATCGGCTTCGTCAGCCAGCCCGAGACCGCCGGGCGCTGACGCCCGTCACCGGATCCGCCCCTGATCCGACCCTGCCCCGCCGCACGGGGAAGGGCGAGCCGCGCCTTCGCGCGCCCTCCACACCAGACCACGCAGACCACGAGGAGAACCCATGTCCCAGCCCACCCCCGTCCGCCCGGCCGTGAAGGCCCCCTGGAGCCTGCGCGCCGCCACGCTCGCGCTGGCCGTCGGCAGTGCCCACGCGCAGACGGCTCCCGAGGCACCGGCCACGCCGACGCCCGACACCACGCTGCCCACCATCAAGGCCACGGCCACCGCCGAGCGCGACAACACGCGCGTCCACGCGGGCGGCAAGTTCGAGACCGATGTGCGCGACGTGCCGCAGTCCATCACCGTGGTGGACCGCCGCCTGCTCGACAGCCAGGCCGCCACCTCGCTGAAGGAGGCCCTGCGCAACGTGCCGGGCATCACGCTCGGCGCCGGCGAGGGCGGCGTCATCGGCGACAACATCAACCTGCGCGGCTTCTCGGCGCGCACCGACGTGTACCTGGACGGCCTGCGCGACCGCGGCCAGTACACGCGCGATGTCTTCGCGCTGGACGCGGTGGAGGTGCTCAAGGGCCCGTCGTCGATGCTGTTCGGCCGCGGCTCCACGGGCGGCGTGATCAACCAGGTGAGCAAGCAGCCGCGCTTGCGTGACGGCGGCGAGGTGGCCGTCACCGGCGGCACCGACGACACCTGGCGCGCCACCGCCGACCTCAACCGCCGCACGGGTGAGACGTCCGCCCTGCGCGTCGCCGCGTTCGGCCAGTCGCAGCACTCCACGCGTGACGTGGTGGAGAACGAGGGCCATGGGGTCGCGCCGGGCTGGCGCTGGGGCATCGGCACGGCCACCGAGTTCACGGTGTCCGCCCTGCTGCAGCGCACCCACGAGATCCCCGACTACGGCTTCCCGCTGCTGCGCGGCAGCGCCACCGACCCCGTGCGCCAGCCCATCGATGCCCCGGCGAACGCCTACTACGGCTACACCGACGACGTGTTCGACCAGGAGGTGAACGTGCTCACCGCCGGCTGGCAGCAGCGCCTGGGCGCCGACACCACGCTGCGCGCGCGCCTGCTGGCCGGCGAGAACCGCACCGACGCGCGCGCCAACCCGCTGGGCTCGGTGGTGCGCGACGACGGCGGCGTGCCCACGCGCAGCGACGACCTGGACCGCCTGTCCGCCGCGCGCAGCACGCGCGACCGCGAGATCCGCGACACCTCGCTCATCGGCCAGCTCGACCTGACCACCCGCCTGCAGGCGGCCGGCATGGCCCACCAGCTCACCGGCGGCCTGGAGCTGGCGCGCGAGCGCAGCCGTGATCGCCGCTACGTGTGGAACACGCCGGCCGAGGACGCACTGATCAACCTGGGCCAGCCGGTGTACCGCGCCATGACCGGCGAGCGCGCGCTCACCCGCACCGTCACCACCACCGCCGACACGCTGGCCGTGTACGCCAACGACACCGTGAGCCTCACGCCGCAGTGGAAGCTGGTGGCCGGCGTGCGCGGCGAGCGTTTCGAGGTCAGCTCCGACCTGGTCAAGCACACGCTGCCGCCCGGCTTCCCGGCCGACACCACCGAGCCCGCCGCGCCGAAGTCCGAGACGCTGTGGAGCCCGCGCGCCGGCGTGCTGTGGCAGCCCAGCGCGAGCCAGACCTGGTACGCCTCGTATGGCACTTCGTTCAACCCCTCGGCCGAGGCGGTGAGCCAGAGCGCCAGCACCGCGCAGCTGGGCGCCGAGAAGAACCGCTCGTTCGAGCTCGGGGCCAAGCTGGAGCTGTGGGACGGTGAGCTCAGCCTCACCGGCGCGCTGTTCCGCGTGGAGAAGACCAACCCGCGCACCACCGACGCCACCGGCACGCAGGTGACCGAAGGCCTGATCCGCATGGATGGCCTGGAGCTCGGCCTCACCGGCCGCCTCTCGCCCACCTGGCAGGTGTTCGCCGGCTACACGTTCCTGGACGGCCGCATCGTGGAATCGCCCCAGGTGGGCAGCGGTGCCGATGCCGGCATCGCCGCCGAGGGCAAGGCCGCCCCCAACGCGCCGCGCCACAACGCCACGCTGTGGACGACCTGGCGCGTGGCGCCGCAGTGGGAGCTGGGCGGCGGCGCGCAGTTCGCCAGCGAACGCTGGCTGAACAACTACGAGACGGCCAAGGTCGAGGGCTACACCCGCTTCGACCTGACGGCGGCCTACCTCGCCAAGTCGTGGGAGCTGCGCCTGAACCTGCAGAACCTGACCGACGAGACCTACTTCGAGGCCAGCAGCGCCGGCCGGGCCACGCCCGTGCGTGGCCGCACGGCCCTGCTCACCGGCACCGTGCGGTTCTGACGGAGCGCCCGCGATGATCGTCCAGATCCCGGACGTGCTGGGCGCCGACGAGCTCGCGCACTTCCGCCAGGTGCTGCAGGCTGCCCCGTGGGTGGATGGCCTGGTCACCGCCGGCCACCAGGGCGCGGCCGTCAAGCGCAACCGCCAGCTGCCCGAAGACTCGCCGGCCGCCCGGGCGCTGGGCGAGCATGTGCTCGCCGCGCTGGAGCGCCATCCGCTGTTCATCAGCGCGGCGCTGCCGGCGCGCGTGTACCCGCCCATGTTCAACCGCTACGAGGGCGGCGAGACCTTCGGCACGCACGTGGACAACGCGGTGCGCCTGCTGCCGGGCGGCGGCGGTGCACAGATCCGCACCGATGTGTCGGCCACCCTGTTCCTGGCCGAGCCCGAGAGCTACGACGGCGGCGAGCTGCTCATCGAGGACACCTTCGGTGCGCATGCGGTGAAGCTGCCCGCGGGCCACCTGGTGCTCTACCCCTCGTCCAGCCTGCACCGCGTGGAGCCGGTGACGCGCGGCGTGCGGCTGGCGTCGTTCCTCTGGGTGCAGAGCCTGGTGGCCGACGTCAGCGAGCGGGCGCTGCTGTTCGACCTGGACACGTCCATCCAGCGCCTGGCGGCCACGGGGGCGGACGAGGCCGCGCGGCTGCAGCTCACCGGCGTGTACCACAACCTGCTGCGGCGATGGGCGCGCCCGTGAACCCGGCCGTGCAGCCCGCCGCCGCGGCGCAGCAGCGGGCGCGCTGGCTCAAGGCCATCCTGCCCTGGCACTGGGTGAGTTCGGCGCTCACGCTCGCCGGCTTGCTGGCCTTCGCCGTCACCGGCATCACGCTCAACCATGCCGGCGCCATCGAGTCGCGTGCCGTGGTGCGCTCGGGCACGGCCCAGCTCACGCCCGAGCAGCAGGCGCTGCTGCGCCGCCATGCGCCGCCGGGTGACGCCGCCCGTGCGCCGCTGCCCGAGGCGCTGCGCACCGCCCTGCGCGCCCAGGGCGTGGTCGAGGGGCCGGCGAGCGCCCTGGCCGAGTGGAGCGCCGACGAGGTCTACCTGCCGCTGCCGCGCCCGGGCGGCGACGCCTGGCTGCGCATCGACCGCGCCACCGGCGAGCTGGAGTGGGAAGACGCCGACCGCGGCCTCGTCGCCTGGCTCAACGACCTGCACAAGGCGCGCCACACCGGCGTGCTGTGGACCGTGTTCATCGACATCTTCGCCGCCGCCTGCGTGCTGGCGTCGGCCACCGGCCTGTTGCTGCTGGCGCTGCACGCGCGACGCCGGCCGAGCACCTGGCCGCTGGTGGCTGCCGGCCTGGTGCTGCCCGCGCTGCTGGCGGTCGTCGCCATCCACTGACCCTCCACTCCGAAAGGCCCCTCCATGCCCATCCGATATGCCATGCCGCTCGGTGCCGCACTGGCGCTGGCGCCGCCGCTCGCGCAGGCGGCCGAGCTCAGCCTGCAACTGGAGATCCCCCGCCTGGCCGTGGCCGAGTACCACGTGCCCTACGTGGCCATGTGGCTGCAGCGGGCCGGCGAGCCCGCGGTGGTCGGCCACCTCGCTGTCTGGTACGACCTGAAGAAGAAGGACAACGCCGGCGCCAAGTGGCTGCGCGACATGCGCCAGTGGTGGCGCCAGGGGGGCCGCGACGCCCGCATGCCGATGGACGGCGTGAGCGGCGCCACGCGCGCCCCCGGCGAGCACACCGTCCAGCTCGGCGGCGCCAAGGCCCTGGCCACGCTGCCGGCCGGCGATTACGAGCTCGTCGTCGAGGCCGCGCGCGAGGGCGGCGGCCGCGAGGTGCTGCGCCTGCCGCTGAAGTGGCCGCCGGCCGCCCCGGCCCAGGCCCGCGCCCAGGGCGAACACGAGCTGGGTGCCCTCACGTTGCACGCCCGACCCTGAAGGAGAACCCATGCGCCTCTGCCTGATCGCGCTGGCCCTGGCCACCACCGCCCTGGCCGCCCACGCCCACCACCCCTGGCTGCTGCCCACCCACTCGGTGGTGGACGACAAGGACGGCCAGGTCGCCGTCGATGCGGCCGCCAGCGAGGACCTCTTCGAGTTCGACACGCGCGGCCTCGTGCTGGATGGCCTGGTCGTCACCGGGCCGGACGGCCAGCGGGTGGAGCCCGGCGCGGTGAACGCCGCGTCCCGCCACCGCACCAGCGTGGCCCTCACCCTGCCCCGGCCGGGCACCTACCGCATCGCCAACGTGAGCCAGGGCGTGATGGCCAGCTACCGCGTCCAGGGCGAGACGCAGCGCTTCCGCGGCACCGCCGAGGCGTGGGAGACGGCCCGGCCCGCGGCCGCCGAGGACGTGCGTGTGACGCACACCGCCAGCCGCATCGAGACCTTCGTCGCCCGCGAGCGGCCGGGCGGCCAGCCGGTCGTGCCCACCGGCGCAGGCCTGGAGCTGGTCCCGCTGGACCCGCCGGTGGACCTGAGCGACGGCGACCGCACGCGCTTTCGCCTGCTGCTGGACGGCCAGCCGCTGGCCGACGCCGCGGTGAGCCTGCTGCGCGGCGGCAACCGCTACCGCTACAAGATGGGCGAGCAGACGCTGCGCACCGACGCGCGCGGCGAGTTCGGCATCACCTGGGCGGAGCCGGGCCGCTACTGGCTGGGCGTGAACCACAGCGTGCCCGCGCCTGGCGCCACCGAGCCCCGCACGCCGCCGCTGCGCCGCGCCAGCTACGCCGCCACCTTCGAGGTGCGCCCGCGTTGAACGGTGCCGCTCCCTGGGTGCTGGTGCCGCCGGTGCTGCCGCTGGCGGCGCCGCCGGCCGGCCGGCCGGTGGGCGCACTCGCCGGCACGGCCTTGGGCACGGCGTGGCGGCTGCGCTGGGTGCCGCCGCTTGGCCATGGGTGCGATGACGACATCGCGCGCCTGCGCGCGGTGGTGGACGCGGTGCTCGCGCGCATCGACGCGCAGATGAGCCACTGGCGCGAGGACTCGCTGCTCAGCGCCTTCGGCCGCCTGCCGCCCGGCGAAGCGATGGCGCTGCCGCCGGACTTCGCCACCACGCTGCGCATCGCCTGCCAGGTGGCCGCGCTGAGCGACGGCGCCTTCGACCCCACGCTGGACGAGGCGGTGCGCGCGTGGGGCTTCGGCCCGGCGGCGGGCACGTCGCCCGATGCACCGGTGCCGCACGTGGCCGGCCCGCCGCGCACGGGGGGCTGGCGTGCGCTGCGCTGCGAGGGCGGCCGGGTGTCTCAGCCCGGCGGCGTGCGGCTGGACCTCTCGGCCGTCGCCAAGGGCCATGCGGTGGACGCCGTGGCCGACGCCCTGGCGGCGGCGGGCATCGGCCACTTCCTGTTCGAGCTGGGCGGTGAGCTGCGCGCGCGCGGCCTCAAGCCCGGCGCCCAGCCCTGGTGGGTGGGGGTGGAGCGGCCGCCCGAGGCCGCCTGCCTGCCCGAGCTGCGCATCGCGCTCGTCGATGGTGCCGTGGCCAGCTCGGGCGACTGGCGGCAGCGGCGCCGCCTGGGCGACCGCTGGCTCAGCCACACGCTGGACCCGCGCACCGGCGCGCCGGTCGACCACGCGCTGTCGGCCGTCACCGTGTGCCATGCCCAGGCCGCCTGGGCCGACGCGCTGGCCACCGCGCTGTGCGTGCTCGGCCCGCAGGCGGGCACCGACTGGGCCGAGGCCCACGAGGTGGCGGCGTGGTTCGTGGCGCGCACGCCCGACGGCGGCTGGCGTGAATGGCCCAGCACGGCGCTGGCGCGCTGGCTGGCGGATTGACCCGCGCCGCGGCCTGAGCGCCTCAGGGGGCGCTCAGGCGGTAGCTGCTGAGAGCCTCGGTGCTTTCGTACTCGCGCCAGCCACCGGCCGGAATGACCAGGCGGTCACGGGCCACCCGCCCCACGCCCGGCACGTACCACTCGTGGATGACCGACTCCACCTCGGGCTCGTAGATCTCGCCGGTGGCGGGGTTGACGAGGCCGCGGCGGTACGTGCTGGTGACGAGGTAGGCGCCCTCGAACCGGCCGGCCGGCGTGGTGACGGGCCCGCTCTGCTCCACCACCGCCTCGGCCTGGGTCTGCAGCGTCTCCGCGAGCCCGTCGCCGTCGACGTCGATGCCGCTGTCGGCGGATTCATCCAGCTGCGTCCAGCGGTCGCCCGCGCGCAGCGGCAGCTTCAGCATGAGGAAGGTGCTGGCGGACTGCTCGTCGATCGGTGCCTCGTCGTTCGCCAGGCGCCACACCGCCGTGTCCGTGTGCACGTACCGCCGCACGAGGGTGCTGGCGCCGAAGCGATCGGCGACCACGTGCGCGGTGTCGCCGTCCACGAGATCGGTGCCGGTGACCTCGTAGGTGCGCGTGCCGGTCTCGCTCATGCTGCTGGTGAACTGGGCGGACCACTGGCTGTCCACGGCCAGCGGGAAGGGGTCGCTGCCCGACGGTGGGGTGTCCTCGTCGGCACCGCCGCAGGCGCCCAGGCCCAGCAGCAGGGCGATGGCGGCGGCGGTGTGCGTGCGAATGCGCATGGAGCTCTCCCTGAAGAAGCGGGGATGCTCGCACGCCCTCCGGCGCGGCCGCACCCCTACGATGCCGGGGCTGCGCCGGCGCGCCGGGGCGGCGCCACGGGCGGGACCCGGCGCCGCTCCTGCGCCACCCAGTCGTCCACCACCTGCTCCAGCAGGTCCAGCGGCACGGGCCCGGTGTCCAGCACGGCCATGTGGAAGCGGCGCAGGTCGAAACGCGCGCCGAGGGCCGCGCGGGCCTTGTCCCGCAGGGCGTCGAAGCGCAGCTTGCCCACCATGTAGCCCAGGGCCTGGCCGGGGTCGGCGGTGTAGCGGTCGATCTCCGCCGCCACGTAGTCCGGTGCGTCGCCGCTGTGCTCGACGATGTAGTCGATGGCCTGCTGGCGGGTCCAGCCCAGCGCGTGCAGGCCTGTGTCCACCACCAGGCGCATGGCGCGGAAGGCCTGGGCCTGCAGGTGGCCGAAGCGGTCCAGGGGGTCGGTGAACAGGCCCAGCTGCGGACCCAGCGTCTCGGCGTACAGGGCCCAGCCTTCGCCGTAGGCCACGAACCAGGCGCTGCGGCGGAAGGGCGGCAGGCCGGGCAGCTCGCGCGCCCGGGCCGACTGCAGGTGGTGGCCCGGCACCGTCTCGTGCGCCACCAGGGTCTGCATGGCCCAGGTGGGCCGGCGCTGGTAGGCCTGGATGTTGGCGTTGTACCAGCCGCCCCGGCTGCCATCGAGCGGCGGCGCGGTGTAGTTGTCGGCCACGCCCGGCCCGGCGAAGGCCGGAATGGGGCGGATGCCGTAGGGTGAGCGCGGCAGCTCCGCGAACAGGCGTGGCAGCTCGGGGTCGATGCGCTTGGCAATGTCGCGGTACGCGGCCAGCATGGCCTCGGGGCTGGCGTGGAAGTAGCGCGGATCGGTGCGCAGGTGGGTGGTGAACTCCTTCAGGCTGCCCGAGAAGCCGACCTCGCGCATCACCCCCTGCATCTCGCCCTGCAGGCGTGCCAGCTCGGCGCGGCCGATGGCGTGGATCTCGCGCGGGCTCAGCGACGTGGTGGTGTGGTGGCGGGCCAGCGCGGCGTACAGGCGGTCGCCGTCGGGGCGTCGGGTGAGGCCGCCTTCCTCGGGCGCGAGTGGCCACAGCTCGTCGCGCACGGCGTCACGCAGGCGCGCCAGCGAGGGCAGCACGTGCGCGGCGATGGCCTCGCGGCCGCGCGCCTGCAGGGCGTCGCGCCGCGCCGCCGGCCAGGTGACGGGCAGCCGGGTGAACGGCTCGAAGAAGGGGCCGTCGCCCGGCGGCGGCTTGAGCTGACCGTCGAGCTGGTCGAGCACGCGCTGCAGCACCGGCCGCGGCGCCGCCCAGCCCTGCTTCGCCGCGGCGCGCAGCAGCACGATCTCCTCATCGACGCGGCGGGGAAACGCGGCCAGGCGCTGCAGCAGCTGCTCCACCTGTGCCGGCTCGTCCACGGGCGAGTTGCGCAGCAGCCCGGCCAACGCCTGCTGGAAGCCGAAGCCCGGCTTCAGGCTCTGGCGGCGGAAGCCGTCGAAGGCCTGCAGCTCCACCTCGCGCTGCAGCTGGTGGATGAACACCTCGCGCGAGAGCCGGTCGGTGTCGGACAGGCCGCCGGGTGGGATCGCCCGGGCGCGGGCCAGCCACGCCCGGGCCGCGGCGTCGCGCTCGGCCAGCGCGGCGGGCGACATGTCCGACAGGCGGTCGCCGTGGCGGTGGTCGCCGCGGAAGGTGGCCCACTCGGGCGCCATGCGGGCGCTGGCTTCCCATTGCTCGTCGAACAGGGCGTGCAGGTCGCGCGCGGCGGCGGTGGCGGACGCGGCGGGCCCGGCGAGCGGGATGGGCGGCGGAGGCGACGCGGCCAGCGCGGCAGCGCACGACGTGATGAGGGTGGCGGCGAGCAGGCAGGGGCGGCACAGGCGCATGGGGGCATCTCGGGCGGTGGGGTGGCACGCCGCCCGAGGCGTCAGCGCAGGTGCACCAGATAGCGCCAACCTGCCGCCGCGCCGGGCTGCAGCGGAGGCAGCGGATGATCGGCGCGGACGCCGCCGTTGGCCTCGATGACCCGCTGCGAGGCGGGGTTGTCGGCATCGGTGCGGATGTCCACCCAGGGCAGCCCGAGCGCGCGTGCCTCGGCCAGCATGCCGGCCAGCGCCTGGGTGGCGAAGCCACGGCGGCGCTTCCACGGCACCACCGAGTAGCCGATGTGGCCCAGGCAGTGCGGCGGCAGCTCGGCTGTGCCGGGCTGCCAGCGCAGGTTGATGCTGCCGGCGAAGCGGTCGTCCTCCTCGTCCCACATCCAGCGCCGGAAGCCGGGCAGGCGGGGCACCTGGCGGCCATCGCCCAAGGTGACCGGCGGGCCCTTGGCCTGCGGGTCGTCCAGGCTGGCCAGGAAGCCCGCGGGGTCCGCGGCGATCCAGGCCAGCTCCTCGCGCGCGGCGTCGGCGCCGCGCACGGTGTCGGCCGACCACCCGCGCTGCAGGGCGTTGGCGTAGCTGGGCAGGTGGGTGGGCAGCGGACGGACGAGCAGCATGGCGGCATGCTGCCACGGGCGCCGCACGCCGCCCATCGGGCCGGGCCCCGAATGCGACCGATTCGCGCTACGACCGGCACAGCGCGGGTATCGCCGCGCCCGGCCCGCCGGCCCACAATGGGGGTTGCCCCGACCATGCAAAGAAGGAGAAGGCCATGCAAGGCGACCCCACGGTGATCGCGTACCTCAACGCGCAGTTGAAGCTCGAGCTCACGGCGATCAACCAGTACTTCCTGCATGCGCGCATGCACAAGAACTGGGGCCTGGCCCGCCTGGCCAAGCACGAGTACGAGGAGTCGATCGAGGAGATGAAGCACGCCGACCGCCTGATCGAGCGTGTGCTCATGCTGGACGGCCTGCCCAACCTGCAGGACCTGGGCAAGCTGTGGATCGGCGAGAACGCCATCGAGACGCTGCACTGCGACCTCAAGGTGGAATACGCCTCGCAGGCGCACCTGCGCGAGGCCATCGCCTACTGCGAGTCGGTGCGCGACTATGTCTCCCGCGAGCTGCTGGAGGACATCCTCGAGGACACCGAGGAGCACATCGACCACATCGAGACGGAGATCGGCCTGATCGCCCAGATGGGCGAGGCGAACTGGCTGCAGTCGCAGGCCTACGGCAAGGACGGCAGCTGAAGCAGGCCGCCCGGCGCTGAATACCCAGGGCGCCACGGCGCCCATTTGACGCCGCTCAATTGCGAATGAGTCGCATCTTGATTATCATGCGGGCACCATGATCGTCTGCCTCTGCCACCGCGTGTCCGACCGCGACATCCACCGTGCCGTGGCCGACGGCACGCACAACTTCGAGCACCTGCAGGACCGCACCCGCGTCGCGTCCAACTGCGGCAACTGCCTGGACTGCGCGCAGATGGTGTTCGAGGAGGCCTGTGCCGACCACGGCGTGGGCGCCGCCCCGGCGGCCTGCGCCGGCGGCTGCGGGGGCTGTGCCCGAGGCACGGCCGCCTCCACCCCGGCGCCCTGGGTCCCGGTCGCACGCCAGGCCGCCTGAGACCCGGCGGCCGGCCGGCCCCTCGTTCAGACCGCAGCCAGGGCCTGCGTCAGCTCGGCGCGCAGGTCCTCCACGTCCTCCACCCCCACCGACAGGCGGATCAGCGTGTCGCCGATGCCCAGCCGCGCGCGCTGCTCGGCGGGGATGGAGGCGTGCGTCATGATCGCCGGGTGCTCGATGAGGCTTTCCACGCCGCCCAGGCTCTCGGCCAGGGCAAAGAGCTCGCAGCGCTCCAGGAAGCGCCGCGCACCGGCCAGGTCGCCGGCCAGCTCCATGGACACCATGCCGCCGAAGCCGCGGCGCATCTGGCGGCGCGCCAGCGCGTGCTGCGGGTGGCTGGCCAGGCCGGGGTAGTGCACGCGGGCCACCTTCGGCTGGGCCTGCAGCCACTCGGCCAGCTGCAGCGCGTTCTGGCTGTGGCGTTCCATGCGCAGCGCCAGCGTCTTCACGCCGCGCAAGGCGAGGAAGGCGTCGAAGGGCCCCGCGATGGCGCCCACCGCGTTGTGCAGGAAGGCCAGCTGCTCGGCGATGGCCGCATGGCGCGGCTCGCGGCCCACCACCGCCACGCCGCCCACCACGTCCGAGTGGCCGTTGAGGTACTTGGTGGCCGAATGCACCACCACGTCGAAGCCCAGCTCCAGCGGGCGCTGGCCCCAGGGGCTGGCGAAGGTGTTGTCGGCCACGGCCAGCAGCCCGCGCTCGCGCGCGATGGTGGCCACCGCCTCCAGGTCGATCAGCTTGAGCAGCGGGTTCGAGGGCGTCTCCACCCACAGCATGCGGGTCTCAGGCCGGATGGCGGCGCGCAGGGCGCCGGGCTCGGTCATGTCCACGAAGCTGAAGGACAGGTTGGCGCTGCGCCGGCGCACCCGCTCGAACAGGCGGTAGCTGCCGCCATACAGGTCGTCGCTGGCCACCACGTGGGCGCCGCTGTCCAGCAGCTCGAGCACGGTGGACATCGCGGCCAGGCCCGAGGCGAAGGCGTAGCCGCGCTGGCCGTTCTCCAGGTCGGCCACGCAGCGCTCCCAGGCCTCGCGGGTGGGGTTCTGCGAGCGCGAGTACTCGTAGCCCTTGTGCACCCCGGGGCTGGACTGCACGTAGGTCGAGGTGGCGTAGATGGGCGGCATGATCGCGCCCGTGGTCGGGTCGGGCCGCTGGCCGCCGTGGATGACGCGCGTGGCGAAGCCGTGGGCAGGGGCTGCGCCGTGGTCGGTCGTGTCGCTCATGCGAGATGCCTCCGCAGGTGGTTGAGCAGGTCGAATCGGGTGATCAGGCCGTGCAGGCGCTCGCCGTCGGCCACCACCGCCACCATGCCGCGGCGCAGGGTGGTGGTCAGCGCCGCCAGCCCGGCGCCGGGGGCGAGGGTCTCCACCTCGGTGTTCATGGCCGTGCGCACGGGCTCGCGGAAGCGCGCGGCATCGCCCTGCACATGCAGCAGCAGGTCCGATTCGTCCAGCAGCCCCGCCAGGCGGCCCCGCTCGTCCAGCACCGGCAGCTGCGAGATGTCGGCCGCGCGCATGCGCTGGAAGGCACTGAGCAGCGTGTCGTCCGGGGTCACGCTCACCACGGCGCCGTCTTCCATGCGGCGCGAGATCAGGTCGCGCAGGTCACCCACCACCGGGCGGTGCAGCAGCCCCTGGTCGAACATCCACGCGTCGTTGTAGACCTTGCTCAGGTAGCGCGTGCCGGTGTCGCAGACGAAGGTCACCACACGCCTGGGCTCACGCTGGGCGCGGCAGTAGCGCAGCGCCGCGGCCAGCAGCGTGCCGGTGGACGAGCCGCTGGCGATGCCCTCGCGCTTGAGCAGCTCGCGCGCGGTGGAGAAGCTCTCTTCGTCGTCGATGGTGTAGGCCTGGCGCACGCCGTCCAGCTCGGCGATGGACGGGATGAAGTCCTCGCCGATGCCTTCCACGGCCCACGAGCCGGCCTGGCCCACGCGGCCGGTGTCGATGTAGTCGGCCAGCACCGAGCCCTTGGGGTCGGCCAGCACGAACTCGGTGTGCGGGTCCACGCGGCGGAAGTAGCGCTTCAGGCCGGTGAGCGTGCCGCCCGAGCCCACGCCGCAGACGATCGCGTCCACGCGGTGGCCGGTCTGCTGCCAGATCTCCGGCGCAGTGGTGGTCTCGTGGGCCAGGGGGTTGGCGGGGTTGTTGAACTGGTCGCTGTACCAGCTGCCGGGGCGCTCCGCCGCCAGCCGCGCCGCCATGTCCTGGTAGTAGGCCGGGTGGCCCTTGCCCACGTCCGAGCGCGTGATGTGCACCTCGGCGCCCAGCGCCTTCAGGTGCAGCACCTTCTCGGCGCTCATCTTGTCGGGCACCACCAGGCAGACCCGGTAGCCCTTGGCCCGCGCCACCAGCGCCAGGCCCAGGCCGGTGTTGCCGGCGGTGGCCTCGATCACCGTGCCGCCCGGCTGCAGCCGGCCCTCGCGCTCGGCCTGCTCGATCATGGCCAGGCCGATGCGGTCCTTGATGGATCCGCCGGGGTTCTGCGACTCCAGCTTCACGAACAGCCGGCAGCAGCCGGTGTCGAAGCGGGTCAGTTCCACCAGCGGCGTGTTGCCGATGAGGTCGAGCACGGCGGGTCGGCCGGCGCCCGGGTCGGCGGGCGTCTCGGGGCGTGTTGGCATGGAAAGCCCTCCCAGCGGTCAGGGTGCGCGTGTGGGCCGGCACACAGCGGCGGTGGCCGCGCCGGCACGGACGCCGCTGGCCCGGTGGGGCAGCGGCCGGGGCAGGGTACGACGCGCGGGGAAGGCCCTGACGTCAGCCGGGTCGGGAGTGCGCGGCGTTGCCCTGGGGCAGGCTGCGCACCAGCTCGCCCAGCAGCTGGGCGGCCGCGCGTTGCAGCGGCGTGGCGCGCTTGTGCGCCGACGTGGCCAGGCACAGCACGGTGCCGACGGCCGGCTCGCTGAGCGGCCGGGCCACCAGCTGGTCCGCCCGCCCGGAAGCGATCACGGCGCTGGCGTGCAGCACGGCGTGGCCATAGCCGGCGGCCACCAGGTCGATGATGGCCGCGATGCTGGACACCTCGGAGGCGATGTCCAGCGTCAGGCCGGCCAGCGTGGCCTGGCTCTCCACCAGCCGCCGGATGACATGCTGCCGCTCGGGCATGACCAGCGGGTAGCGCGACAGGGTGCGCAGCGGCACCGGCCCGCGCTCGGCAGCGGCCGGGCCGGCGGCACTGACCAGGCACAGCGGCTCCTCGAGCAGCGGCTCGATGGTGAGGCTGGGCGAGGGCTCGGGGTTGTACAGCAGGCCCAGTTCGATGCGGCCGCTGGCCAGCCACTCGGTGATGTGCGAGGACAGGCCCTCGACGATGGCCACACGGGCCTTGGGCAGCTGGCGCCGGAAGCCGTCGATCAGCGGCAGCGTGAGCTGGCGGCCGATGCTGGGCGGCATGCCCAGCGTGATGCGGCCCACCGGTTCGTCGCGCTGGGCACCCATGTCCTCGCGTGCCTGGGCGACGCGGTTGAGGATGCCCACGCTGTGCTCGAACAGGCGCCGCCCGGCGTCGGTGAGGCTGACGCCGCGGCCGTTGCGGCGCAGCAGCGTCTCGCGCAGGTCCACCTCCAGCGCCCGCACCTGGCGGCTGAGCGCGGGCTGCGCGATGTCCAGCGCCACGGCCGCCTTGCTGAAGCTGCCCAGCTCGGCGACGGTGACGAAGTACTCGAGTTGCTTGAGGTTCATGGCCAGGGCCGGCCGATGATACGGCCGCCCTGGCGCGCGCCCGGGCGCGGGGTGGCTCAGCGCGGCGTGTACACCGGGGCCGAGGCGCCCTGGGCCGGCGCAGGCACGGCCGGGGCGGCCGGGCGGGCCGGCGAGGCCACCGGGGCGGGCAGGGCAGGGGCCGGCTGGGTGCCGGCCGGTGCCCGCATCACGCGCGTCTGCGCGCCGGTGGTCACCAGCACCACCGGGTCGCCCGGCTGCAGCACTTCGGTGCCCTTGGCCTGGATGATGGCGCGGCGTTCGCCGCTGCGCAGCTGCACCAGGATTTCGTAGGCCTCTTCACGCGTGGCGCCCCGCTCGACGGCGTTGCCGATCACGGCACCGGCCACCGCGCCGAGCACGCCCACCACGGCGCCTTCGCGGCGACCGCCCACCGACGAGCCGGCGATGCCGCCCACCACGCCGCCGGTGACCGCCCCGGCGCCGGTCTGCTGGCCATCCACCACGACCGGCCGGATGCTGAGGATGGTGGCGTCCTGCACATGCGACATGCGCTGGGCCTGGTGGCGCTGCACCACGTCGGGGCTGGTGGTGGTGCAGCCGGCGAGCAGCGCGGCGGCCAGCAGGGTGGCGAAGGTGGCCACGCGGGCCGCGGGACGGGAAGAGGTGTGCATGGTGGTGTGTGAATAGCCCAGTGAGGCCCAGCGGATCCAACGCCCGCTGTGTCGGGTGCGTTGACAGCGGGCTGCCGCCTCGGGCGGGTGGCGGTGCGGTCAGCCGTGCAACCGGCTGCTGCGGGGCACGCTGGCCAGCAGGAAATCCATCTGGTCGACCAGGATGCGCCGGCCGCGCAGGATCATGTCCTCGTGCAGGCTGGGCACGTACGGCAGGTACAGCAGGTTCATCCGCGCTTCCTCGGGCAGCCGGTCGGCCTTGCGGCCGTTGCAGGCCCGGCAGGCGGTGATGCAGTTCATCCAGCTGTCGGCGCCACCGCGCGAGACCGGCACGATGTGCTCACGCGTGAGGTCGTCGTAGGCGAACCGGTGGCCGCAGTAGGCGCAGATGCCGCGGTCGCGCGAGAACAGCTTGGGGTTGGTGAGCGCCGGGCTGACGCGCCAGGCCCGCGAGGGGATGGCGCCGCGCACCGCGATGATGGGGTGCACCTCGATGCGGCTGGGCAGGCCGGTGGCGCGTTGCACGCCGCCGCGCAGCACCGAGCAGGTCTGGCCCAGCGTCCAGGCAATGCTGTCGCTGGCGTAGAGCACGGCGGCTTCGCGCACCGTCATCCACGCCTGCGGGCGACCGGACACATCGAGCTGCAGGACCTCCATGCTGGGTTCCAGGCTGGTTTCGACGCTAGCCGACGAGCATAGCGCGGCCGTGTGACTGCGCTCAACTGCCCGTTCCTCGCCCCCACGCCGGCATCACCGGCTGCGGGTTAACCCGTAATTGTGCGCCGCGACGGGGCGTTCTAGGCCGTGAACCCTAAAAAAAGTCGCGCACTGGTGCGTGCGTGCGGCGCCGAAATCTGCAAAATAGAACGATCGTTCGTTCACATCTGGCCGCCCCGGCCAGCGCCCCTCCCGTGTCGACCCCCGTGGAACACCGCCGCAGCGCCGCCAGCGCCCGGTCCCTGCAGAAGGGCCAGGCCACGCGTGCCGCCATCCTGGACGCCGCCCTGACGCTGGCGTCCAGCATGGGGCTGGAGGGCCTGTCCATCGGGGCGCTCGCCGAGGTCACCGGCATGAGCAAGTCGGGCGTCTTCGCCCATTTCGGCTCGCGCGAGGAACTGCAGATCTCGGTCATCCGCGAGTACCACGCCAAGTTCGAGGAAGAGGTGTTCTTCCCGGCCATCCGCCAGCCCCGCGGGCTGCCCCGCCTGGAGGCGCTGTTCGAGAACTGGGTCAAGCGCGTGTCCGTCGAGATCGACTCCGGCTGCATCTACATCAGCGGTGCGGTCGAGTTCGACGACCGCCCGGGCCCCGTGCGCGACGCCCTGGCTGCCATGGTGCACGCCTGGCACGGCGCGCTGCAGCGTGCCATCGAACTCGCCGTGCAGATCGGGCACCTGAAGCCCGACACCGACGCCGCCCAGATGCTCTTCGAGATCCACGGCCTGATCCTCGCGCTGCACCACGACGCCCGGTTCCTGCGCAGCCCCGGCGCCGTGGAGCGTGCGCGCATCGGCTTCGCCCGCACCGTGTCCCACTATGCCGCGCCCGGCGCACCGGTCACCCCCGTGCGCGCGGCGCAGCCTGCTGCTGCCACCCGGCAGCCATAACTCGTCCCACCCCTGCTTCCAAGGAGCGACCATGCCCCACTACAACCCGCCCCTGCGCGACCTGCAGTTCGTGCTGCACGAGCTGATCGACGTGGTCGGTGAACTCAAGGAGATCCCGCAGTTCGCCGAGGTGGATGCCGACACCATCAACGCGGTGCTGGAAGAAGGCGGCAAGTTCGCCGCCGAGGTGGTGGCCCCGCTCAACCTGGGCGGCGACGCGCAGGGCTGCACGCTGGACAAGGCCACCCACGAGGTGACGGCGCCCGAGGGCTTCAAGGCGGCCTACGCCAAGTACGTGGAGGGCGGCTGGCCCGCGCTGAGCTGCGATCCGGCCTACGGCGGCCAGGGCCTGCCGCACACCGTGAACCAGTGCTTCTACGAAATGCTCAACAGCGCCAACCAGGCCTGGACGATGTACCCGGGTCTGTCGCACGGCGCGTACGAGGCGCTGCACGCGCACGGCACCGACGAGCAGAAGGCGCTGTACCTGCCCAAGCTGACCAGCGGCGAATGGACCGGCACCATGTGCCTGACCGAGCCGCACTGCGGCACCGACCTGGGCCTGCTGCGTACCAAGGCCGAGCCCCAGGCCGACGGCACCTACAAGATCACCGGCCAGAAGATCTTCATCTCCGCCGGCGAGCACGACCTGGCGGCCAACATCGTGCACCTGGTGCTGGCCCGGCTGCCGGACGCGCCGGCCGGCTCCAAGGGCATCTCGCTGTTCATCGTGCCCAAGTTCCTGGTGAACGCCGACGGCTCGGTGGGGGCACGCAACGGCATCCACTGCGGCGCGCTCGAGCACAAGATGGGCATCCACGGCAACGCCACCTGCCAGATGATCCTGGAAGACGCGGTGGGCACGCTGGTGGGCCAGCCGAACAAGGGCCTGCAGGCCATGTTCGTGATGATGAACGCCGCCCGCCTGGGCGTGGGCAACCAGTCCCTGGGCCTCACCGAGGTGGCCTACCAGAACGCCGTCACCTACGCCAAGGACCGCATCCAGATGCGCGCCCTGTCGGGCCCCAAGGCCACCGACAAGCCGGCCGACCCCATCATCGTGCACCCCGACGTGCGCAAGATGCTGCTGACCGCGCGCGCCTTCGCCGAAGGCGGCCGCGCGCTGCTCATCCACACCGTGGTGCAGCTGGACAAGGCGCTCGCCCACCCCGACGAGGACGTGCGCAAGGAGGCCGACGACGAGGTGGCGCTGCTCACGCCCATCATCAAGGCCTTCATCACCGACAACGGCTGGCTGGCCACCTCGCACTGCATGCAGGTGTACGGCGGCCATGGCTACATCCACGAGTGGGGGATGGAGCAGTTCGTGCGCGACGCCCGCATCAACATGATCTACGAGGGCACGAACACCGTGCAGTCGCTGGACCTGCTGGGCCGCAAGATCCTGGGTGACAACGGCAAGAAGCTCAAGGCCTTCGGCAAGAAGGTGGCCGCCTTCGTCGAGGACGAGGGCGTGCGCGAGGACATGCAGGAGTTCATCAACCCGCTGGCCGACCTGGGCGACAAGGTCACCAAGCTGACCACCGAGATCGGCATGAAGGCCATGGGCAACGCCGACGAAGTCGGCGCGGCGGCGGTGGACTACCTGCGCGTCGTGGGCCACCTGACCTTCGCCTACCTCTTCGCCCGCATGGCCAAGGTGGCGCTGGATGCGCAGAAGGCCGGCAACACCGACCCGTTCTACGCGGCCAAGCTGCACACGGCGCGCTTCTACTTCGCCAAGCTGCTGCCCGAGACGGCCAGCCTCATCCGCACCTGCCGCGCCGGCCTGCAGCCGCTGATGGCCATGGACGAGCAGCTGTTCTGATGCCCCCACGCTCCCTATCGGTCGCTGCCCCCCGGGGGGGCTCGCGCAGCGGACCGGCGAAGCCGGGTCCGGGGCGTGGTTCCCCCACGCTCCCTGCGGTCGCTGCCCCCCGAGGGGGCTCGCGCAGCGGACCGGCGAAGCCGGATCCGCGCACGCCACTGGATGGCGCCGCCGCTGGCGCGCGGCGCGCGGCGCTGTGCGCTGGCTTGTTGCTTGCCTCGGCCGGCGCCTGGGCCCAGGCCACGCCCGTGGGCCTGTGGAAGACGATCGACGATGCGACGAAGAAGGAGAAATCCTTCGTGCGCATCGCCGAGGCCGGCGGCGTGCTCGTGGGCCGCATCGAGAAGCTGCTGGACGCCGCCGACAAGGCCGACGCCGTGTGCGACGAGTGCACCGACGAGCGCCGCGGCCAGCCGGTGGTGGGCCTGACCATCCTGCGTGGCGTGCGCCCGCATGCCGAGGACAAGACCGTGTGGGAGGGCGGGGACATCCTCGACCCGGCCAACGGCAAGGTCTACAAGGTGCGCCTGAAGCCCGTGCAGGGCGGCAAGGCGCTCGAAGTGCGCGGCTACATCGGCGTGCCGATGTTCGGCCGCAGCCAGACATGGGTGCGCGTCGAGTGACGCCCGCCTCCCAGATCCCGAAGGAGAACCGCAAATGAGTCGATTCCAGGTCCGCAAGGTCGCCGTGCTCGGCGCCGGCGTGATGGGCGCGCAGATCGCCGCCCATCTGGTCAACGTGAAGGTGCCGGTCGTGCTGTTCGACCTGCCGGCGAAAGAGGGCCCGAAGAACGGCATCGTCACGAGGGCGATCGACAACCTGAAGAAGCTCAAGCCCGCGCCGCTGGGCGTGGTGGAGGACGCGGGCCGCATCCAGGCCGCCAACTACGAGGAGCACCTGGAGCTGCTGAAGGACTGCGACCTGGTGATCGAGGCCATCGCCGAGCGCATGGACTGGAAGCTCGACCTGTACCAGAAGATCGCGCCGTTCGTGTCGCCCACCGCCATCGTGGCGTCCAACACCTCGGGCCTGTCGATCACCAAGCTGAGCGAGGCGCTGCCCGAGTCGCTCAAGCCCAACTTCTGCGGCATCCACTTCTTCAACCCGCCGCGCTACATGTACCTGGTGGAGCTGATCCCCACCCCCACCACGCGGCCGGAGATCCTCGACCAGCTGGAGACCTTCGTCACCAGCACCGTCGGCAAGGGCGTGGTGCGCGCCAAGGACACGCCCAACTTCGTGGCCAACCGCGTCGGCATCGCCGGCATGCTGGCCACGATCGCGGAAGCCGAGAAGTTCGGCCTGTCTTACGACGTGGTCGACGACCTGACCGGCAAGAAGATGGGCCGGGCCAGCTCGGGCACCTTCCGCACGGCGGACGTGGTGGGCCTGGACACCATGGCGCACGTCATCAAGACCTTGCAGGACAACCTCAAGGACGACCCGTTCTTCCCCAGCTATGCCACGCCGTCCGTGCTGGGCAAGCTGATCGAGCAGGGTGCGCTGGGCCAGAAGTCGGGCGCCGGCTTCTACAAGAAGGTGGGCAAGGACATCCTGCGCCTGGACCCCGCCAAGGGGGACTACGTCCCGGGCGGCGCCAAGGCCGACCCGCTGGTCGACCGCATCCTCAAGAAGCCCGCCGCCGAGCGCCTGAAGCTGCTGCGCGAGTCCAGCAACCCGCAGGCCCAGTTCGTCTGGTCCATCCTGCGTGACTCCTTCCACTACGTGGCCGTGCACCTGGCCGACATCGCCGATTCCGCCCGCGAGGTGGACTTCGCCATGCGCTGGGGCTTCGGCATGAAGCAGGGCCCGTTCGAGCTCTGGCAGGACGCGGGCTGGCAGCAGGTGGCCCAGTGGGTGAAGGAAGACATCGAGGCCGGCAAGGCCCTGTCCAGCGCCCCGCTGCCGGACTGGGTGTTCGACGGGCGCACCGGCGTGCACACGCCGGAAGGCTCCTGGTCGGCCGCCGAGAAGCGCTACATCCCGCGCTCCACGCTGCCGGTGTACCAGCGCCAGCACTTCCCCGAGAGCCTGGTGGGCGCCGGCGCGGCCGACCCGCTGAAGGCCGGCACCGAGGTCTACCGCAACGACGACATCCGCGTCTGGACGCTGGACGGCGAGGTGCTGATCGCCACCATCACCTGCAAGCTGCACCTCATCAGCCCCGCCGTCACCGAGGGCCTGCTGAAGGCGGTGGAACTGGCCGAAGGCGGCTACCAGGGCCTGGTGATCTGGTCGCCGGACGACGTGTTCTCCGCGGGCGCCAACCTCGAGGCCCTGATGCCCGTGTTCATGAAGCACGGCAGCAAGGGCATCAACCCTGAGGTGAAGAAGCTGCAGGACGCGCTGCTGCGCGTGCGCTACGCCAGCGTGCCGGTGGTGGCCGCCATGCGCGGCATCGCGCTGGGCGGCGGCTGCGAGATCGCGGTGGCCTGCGCCAAGCGCGTGGCCGCGATGGAGACCTACGTGGGCCTGGTGGAAGTGGGCGTGGGCCTGCTGCCGGGTGGCGGTGGCCTCACCTACATCGCGCGCCGTGCCGCGGAGAACGCGGCCAGCGGCCCGGGCGCCGACCTGCTGAACTTCCTCAAGGGCGGGTTCGAGGCGGCGGCCATGGCCAAGGTGGGCACCAGCGCGCTGGAGTCGCGCAAGCTGGGCTACCTGCTGGACACCGACGTCATCGTGCCGAACAAGGACGAACTGCTGCACGTGGCCATCACCCAGGCCAAGGCGATGGCCGAATCCGGCTACCGCGCGCCGCAGAAGGCCGCCATCCCCGTGGCCGGCCGCATGGGCATCGCCACCATCAAGGCGAGCCTGGTGGGCATGCGGGACGGCGGCTTCATCAGCGCGCACGATTTCTACATCGCCAGCCTGATCGCCGACGTGGTGTGCGGCGGCGAGGTGGAAGCCGGCACGGTGGTGAGCGAGGAATACCTGATGACGCTCGAGCGCAAGCACTTCTGCAGCCTGCTCGACCACCCGAAGACGCAAGAACGCATCATGGGCATGCTGCAGACCGGCAAGCCCGTGCGCAACTGACCGATTGGAGCGACGCACATGAGCAAGCAAATCCAGGACGCCTACATCGTCGCCGCCAGCCGCACCCCGATCGGCAAGTCGGGCCGCGGCTACTACCGCAACACCCGCTCCGACGACCTGCTGGTGCGCGCCGTGCAGGCCGCACTGGCCCAGGTGCCCTCGCTGGACCCCAAGGCCATCGAGGACGCGGTCATCGGCTGCGCCATGCCCGAAGGCGAGCAGGGCGCCAACATGGCCCGCATCGCCATGCTGCTGGCGGGCCTGCCGAACACCGTGGGCGGCATCACCGTCAACCGCTTCTGCGCCTCGGGCCTGTCGGCCATCGCGATGGCCGCCGACCGCATCCGCGTGGGCGAGGCCGATGTCATGCTCGCCGGCGGTGCCGAGAGCATGAGCATGATCCCCATGACCGGGGTGAAGCCCTCGTTCAACCCCAACGTCTTCCTGAAGGACGAGAACGTGGGCATCGCCTACGGCATGGGCCTGACGGCGGAGAAGGTGGCCGCGCAGTGGAAGGTCAGCCGCGAGGACCAGGACGCCTTCGCGCTGGCCTCGCACCAGAAGGCGCTGGCCGCGCAGGCGGCCGGCGGCTTCAGCGACGAGATCTGCCCGGTGGACGTGGTGGAGCGCTTGCCCAACCTGGAGACGGGCGAGGTCAGCGTGAACACCCGCACCGTGAGCCTGGACGAGGGCCCGCGCAAGGACACCTCGCTGGAAGGCCTGGCCAAGTTGAAGCCGGTGTTCGCCGCCAAGGGCAGCGTCACCGCGGGCAACAGCTCGCAGACCAGCGATGGCGCGGGTGCGCTCATCCTGGCCAGCGAGAAGGCCGTGAAGCAGTTCGGCCTGACGCCGCTGGCGCGCTTCGTGAGCTACGCCAACAAGGGCGTGCCGCCGGAGATCATGGGCATCGGCCCGATCGAGGCCATCCCCTTCGCGCTGCAGAAGGCCGGCCTCAAGCAGGACGACCTGGGCTGGATCGAACTGAACGAGGCCTTCGCCGCGCAGGCGCTGGCGGTCATCCGCACCGTGGGCCTGAACCCCGAAGTGGTCAACCCCATGGGCGGCGCCATTGCGCTGGGCCACCCCCTGGGCGCCACGGGTGCCATCCGCGCCGCCACCGTGGTGCACGCCCTGCGCCGCCAGAAGCTGAAGTACGGCATGGTCACGATGTGCGTGGGCACCGGCCAGGGCGCCGCCGGCATCTTCGAAGCCGTCTGAAAGGGACCCCAGCGATGAGCATCAAGACCGCCGTCGTCAACGGCGTGGCGACCATCGAGATCGCCCGGCCGGAGAAGAAGAACGCGCTCACCCAGGCCATGTACGAGGCCATGGCGCATGCCCTCGGCCAGGCCCAGGCCGACGGCAGCGTGCGGGCGGTGCTCATCGCCGGCCAGCCCGGCATCTTCACCTCGGGCAACGACATCGAGGACTTCATGCAGCGGCCGCCGCAGGACATCGACTCGCCGGTGTTCCGCTTCATGCAGGCGCTGGTGGGCTGCGACAAGCCGGTGGTGGCGGCCGTCACCGGGGCGGCCATCGGCATCGGCACCACGCTGTTGCTGCACTGCGATTTCGTCTACGTGAGCGACGAGGCCCGCCTGGCCATGCCGTTCGTCAGCCTGGGCCTGGTGCCGGAGTTCGCGTCCAGCCTGCTGGTGCCCGAGCTCATGGGCGCGCGCCGCGCGGCCGAGAAGCTGCTGCTGGGCGACCCCTTCACGCCGGAGCACGCGGTGGAGTGCGGCATCGCCAACGCGGTGCTGCCGGCCGCCGAGGTGGTGAACCACGCCCGCCGCGTGGCCGAGCGCTTCAATGCGCTGCCGCCCGGCGCCGTGCGCGACAGCAAGCGGCTGATCCACGGCCCGCGCCGCGAGCGCATCATGCAGGTCATCGCCGAAGAGGCCACAGTCTTCGGCCAGCGGCTGCGCAGCCCCGAGGCGATGGAGGCCTTCCAGGCCTTCTTCCAGAAGCGCCAGCCCGACTTCTCCCAGTTTTCGTGACACGGCCTGGCCCGGCGTGAGCTGGCTGGCCACGGCCGCCCTGGCGCCGCTGCTGTGGTGGCAGGGGCGGCGGGTGCGCCGCGTGGCGATGCGCCTGCCCGAGGCCCAGGGTGGCCGCGAGGGGATCGCCGGCGCGGGCACGGGCGCCGCCGCGGCCGCACCCTGGCGGCTGCTGGTCGTGGGCGACTCGTCCGCGGCCGGCGTGGGGGTGGACCACCAGGCCGTGGCCCTCGCGGCGCCACTGGCCGAGGCGCTGTCGCACCGCCTGCACCGGCCGGTGCACTGGCGCCTGCAGGCGCGCAGCGGCCACCGGGCGCACGACCTCCTGGCCACGCTGCGCACGGTGTCGCCCGCGCCCGCGGCCGACCTGATGCTGGTCGTCGCGGGCGTCAACGACGCGTCCGCGCTGACCCCCACCCGCACCTGGCTGGCCGCGTTGCAGGCGCTGCACGACACGGCCCGCGATCGCTGCGGCGTGCGCCAGGTGTGGCACAGCGCGCTGCCGCCCATGGGCCGATTTCCGCTGCTGCCCCAGCCGCTGCGCTGGGTGATGGGGCGCCACGCGGCACGGCTGGATGCGGCGCTGCAGGCGCACGTGCGCGGCCATGCCGCGCGCCGCTATGTGCCCTTGCCGGCGGTGCCGGCCGCGTCCGCGGGTGACGTGCCGGCCGGCTGGGTGGCCGCCGACGGCTTCCACCCGGGCCCGCTGGCCTACCGGGCCTGGGCGCTGTCGCTGGCCGAGGCGATGGCGGCCGAGCTGGGCACGGCGCCAGTGCCCTCCGACGCCGCCGCACCACACTGCATGCAATAGCGGAAGAACACGTTCTTGCGCGTGCCGCAGGCGCCGCAGCGGTCGAACAGCTTCAGGCCGCAGTGCACGCAGAAGTCGGGCTTCACCTCGCCGGTGGTCAGCACGGCGCGCTCGCAGCCCGGGCACACATTGGCGGCCATCTTCTTCAGCGCCTCGTCGGTGGTCAGGCGCTGACGGCGCTCCGCCTCGCCGCGCTGCTCCGCCTCGGCGCGCCGCGCGAGGTAGCGGCGCATGCCGCGCACGCCCCAGTGGCCGGCCAGGCCGGTGAGCGCGATGCCGACCGCGTAGCGCACGTAGCCGCCGTAGCTGGGCAGGTAGGGCACCAGCTCGAAGAAGAACGCGAAGGCCGCGAAGAGCACGAAGCCGCGCATCAGCGGCCAGTGGTCGCTGCGCCGCTTCTTCACCACCAGCCACACGGCCACGGCCAGCAGCGGCAGGGTCAGCGCCAGGCGCCAGCCGAAGACACGCAGCTCCTGCTGGAACAGGGCGCGGTCGTATCCGGCCTGGGCGTCGCCGAGCAGGCGGGCTTCCTCGCGGCGGCGCGCCTCCGCCTGCTGGTTCGTCTGCAGCTGCGCCGCTTCCAGGCGCTCCACCTCGGCCTGGGCGGCACGCTCGGCGGCCAGCAGGCGGTCCAGCTCCCGGGTGCGCCGCAGCAGCTCCGGGTCCTGGGCGCTGTCACCCGTCACCTGGCGGTTGGCCAGCCAGTTGCGGTGCGCCTCGCGGGCGTTCGCGTTGTCGCGTTGGGCGGCCTGCTGGGCCAGGCGCGCGGTGTCCAGCGCGTCGTCCTGCTCACGCTCGCGCTGCGCCAGGCCTTTGAGCGCCTCGCGCTCGGCTTCCAGCGCGCCGGGCGGGGCGAACTGCTCGATGGACAGCGGCGCCTCCACCCGCGGCAGGTCGCCGATCACCTGGCCGCCCAGGCCGATGAGGAAGCCGGCGAACAGGAAGGACACCGCCCACATGCCGAGCGCGAACAGGCGCTCGGGCACACGCAGACTCTTGAACATGGCGCGCTCCGGCCTCAGGCGGTGGGGGCCGCGGGCGCCGGAATGGCGCGCGGCTTGCCGTCGCGGTCGATGGCCACGTAGGTCAGGTCCGCCTCGGTCACCTTCACGAAGTGCGGGTCGGCCGGGTTGCGCTCGGCATAGACCTCCAGGTGCACCGACACGGAGGTGCGGCCCACGCGCGTGATCTCGGCGTAGAAGCTCAGCACGTCGCCCACCGACACCGGCTGCTTGAAGATGAACTGGTTCACCGCCACGGTGGTGATGCGGCCGCGGGCCACGCGGTGGCAGGCCACGGCGCCGGCCAGGTCGGCCTGGGCCATGATCCAGCCGCCGAAGACGTCGCCGTTGCCATTGGCGTCCGCCGGCATGGGCATGACACGCAGCACCAGTGCCTTGTCATCGGGCAAGCGCACGTCGGAGCGCTGCGGCACACTCGGGGCTGCGGTGGCCGCCGTGGGGGAAGTCGGTTCTGTCATGGCCGGCGTCCTGTGCGGACGGTTCGTTTGTCTGCCGCAGATTCTTCCACGATGCGTCGCTCCTCCCTGGCCGCCTCCGGCGACCCCGCCGCCTCCGCTGCGGCGACACCCCGCACCCGCTCCGACCGCGAGACGCTGCAGCGCCTGTGGCCGTTCCTGTGGCGCTACCGCTGGCGCGTGGGCGCGGCGCTGGTGTTCCTGGTGGCGGCCAAGCTGGCCAACCTGGGTGTGCCGGTGCTGCTCAAGCAGCTGGTGGACCGGCTCGACGTGAAGCCCGGCGATGCGGCGGCCGTGCTCGTGGTGCCGGGCGCGCTGCTGGTGGGCTATGCGCTGCTGCGCCTGTCCACCAGCGTGTTCACCGAGCTGCGCGAGCTGGTGTTCGCCAAGGCCACGCACGGCGCGTCCAAGCAGATCGCGCTGGACACCTTCCGCCACCTGCATGCGCTGAGCCTGCGCTTCCACCTGGAGCGCCAGACGGGCGGCATGACCCGAGACATCGAGCGCGGCACGCGGGCGCTGCAGTCGCTGGTGTCCTACTCGCTCTACACCATCCTGCCCACGGCGGTGGAGCTGACGCTGGCGCTGGTGCTGCTGGCGACGCAGTTCGACATGGGCTACGTGTGGATCACGCTGGCGGCGCTCGCGGCCTACGTGGCCTTCACCATCACGGTCACCGAGTGGCGCACGCAGTTCCGCCGGCGCATGAACGAGCTCGATTCGAAGGCCCATACCCGGGCCATCGACGCGCTGCTCAACTACGAGACGGTCAAGTACTTCAACAACGAGGACTTCGAGGCCCGCCGCTACGACGAGGGGCTGGACGCCTACCGGCGCGCGCAGATCCAGTCGCAGACCTCGCTGTCGCTGCTCAACACCGGCCAGCAGCTGATCATTGCCGCCTCGCTGCTGGCCATGCTGTGGCGCGCCACCAGCGGCGTGGTGGAAGGGCGACTGACGCTGGGCGACCTGGTGCTGGTCAACGCGCTGCTGATCCAGCTGTACATCCCCATGAACTTCCTGGGCGTGCTGTACCGCGAGGTCAAGCAGAGCCTGGCCGACCTGGACAAGATGTTCACGCTGCTGGAGCGCGAGCGCGAGGTGGCCGATGCGCCGGGCGCGCAGCCGCTGCAGGTGCAGGGTGCCACGCTGCGCTTCGAGGACGTGCACTTCGCCTACGACCCGAAGCGGCCCATCCTGCAGGGCGTGAGCTTCGAGGTGCCGGCTGGCCGCACGGTGGCGGTGGTGGGGCCCAGCGGCGCTGGCAAGAGCACGCTGGCCCGCCTGATCTACCGCTTCTACGACGTGCAGGCCGGGCGCATCACGCTCGATGGGCAGGACATCCGCGAGGTGACGCAGGACAGCCTGCGCCGGGCCATCGGCATCGTGCCGCAGGACACCGTGCTGTTCAACGACACCATCGCCTACAACATCGCCTATGGGCGGTCCGGCGCCACGCCCGAGCAGGTGCAGGCGGCCGCGCAGGCGGCGCACATCCACGCCTTCATCGCCGCGCAGCCGCTGGGCTACGACACGGTGGTGGGCGAGCGCGGCCTCAAGCTGTCCGGCGGCGAGAAGCAGCGCGTGGCCATCGCCCGCACGCTGCTGAAGAACCCGCCGCTGCTGATCTTCGACGAGGCCACCTCGGCGCTGGATTCGGCCAACGAGCGCGCCATCCAGGCCGAGCTGCGCAGCGCCTCGGCGGGCAAGACCACGCTGGTCATCGCGCACCGGCTGTCCACGGTGGTCGACGCGCACGAGATCCTGGTGATGGAGGCCGGGCGCATCGTCGAGCGCGGCCCGCATGCGGCCCTGCTGGCGCAGGGCGGGCGCTATGCTCGCATGTGGCAGCTGCAGCACAGCGCGCAGCACACCGGGCAGGAAGCAGGTCAGGAGACGGGCAGGGATGGACACCAAGTGGCTTGAGGACTTCGTCAGCCTGGCCGAGACGCGCAGCTTCTCCCGCTCCGCGCAGCTGCGCCACGTCACCCAGCCCGCCTTTTCGCGGCGCATCCAGGCGCTGGAGTCCTGGGCCGGCATCGACCTGGTCGACCGCTCGTCCTACCCCACGCGGCTGACCCCGGCCGGCGAGACCTTCCACGCCCAGGCGCTGGAGATCCTGGGCAACCTGCAGGCCACGCGCAACCTCATGCGCAGCCACCAGGCCAGCGGGCAGGACATGGTGGAGTTCGCGGTGCCGCACACCCTGGCCTTCACCTTCTTCCCGCACTGGCTGGTGGAGCTGCGCAAGCGCCTGCCCGGCTTCAAGAGCCGGCTCATCGCGCTGAACGTGCACGACGCCGTGCTGCGGCTGACCGAGGGGCATTGCGACCTGCTCATCGCCTACCACCACCCCACCCAGCCGCTGCAGCTCAGCCCCGACCGCTACGAGATGCTGAGCCTGGGCACCGAGACGCTGGCGCCCTACGCCAAGGCGGGCGCCGATGGCGCGCCGCTGTTCTCGCTGCCGGGCCGGGCCGGCGCGCCAGTGCCCTTCCTCAGCTACGCCTCCGGCGCCTACATGGCGCGGCTCGTGGAGCAGATCATCAAGCACGCCCACACGCCGCCCGTGCTGGACCCGGTGTACGAGACGGACATGGCCGAGGGCCTGAAGGCCATGGCGCTCGAAGGCCACGGCCTGGCCTTCCTGCCGGCCAGCTCGGTGCGCAAGGAGATCCGCGCCCGGCGCCTGGTGGCCGCCGGCACGAGCGACTACGAGCTCACCATGGAGGTGCGCATCTACCGTGAGCGGCCCGAGGTGGCTCGCCACGTGAAGCCCGGTGCGCAGGAGCTCTGGGCCTTCCTGCGCTCGCGGTCCTGACCCCGCGCGCCCGCGGCGTGCGGCCCTCGGCGTGCGGCCTGCGGCGAACCGCCGCCCTATGGTAGAAACCCGCAGCCGTCATGCGTGGAGTGCATGACCCCGCAATCCATCGGCATTGGCGGGTGTCCAACGGCACCGTTACAGTCCGCGCCCAGCGCCGCCCACCCCGCGGCGCCCGGGTGGCATACGGGCTAGCACGTACGCCCGCGGGGCGGGATTGCCGTTACACCCTCACCACCTCTGTAGTCTGAAGCCTCTTGGAAGGAGTTCGCATGAAGAAGTCTCTGGTCGGTTGGGCCGCGTTCGTCGCCTTGGCCGCCGCGGGTGCCGCCCACGCGCAGGCCACCGACACGCTGAAGAAGCTCAAGGACACCGGCGTGGTGACCATGGGTGTGCGGGAATCCTCCGGCGCGCTGTCGTACACGCTGGGTGACGGCAAGTACGTGGGCTACCACGTCGAGATCTGCCAGAAGGTGCTGGGCGACATCGAGAAGCAGCTCGGCCGCAAGCTCGAAGTGAAGTACCAGCCGGTGACCTCGCAGAACCGCATTCCGCTGGTGCAGAACGGCACCGTGGACATCGAGTGCGGCTCGACCACGAACAACATGACGCGCCAGAAGGATGTCGCCTTCGCCGTCACCACCTTCGTCGAGGAAGTGCGCATCGCGGTGAAGGCCAGCTCCGGCATCACCTCCATCGCCCAGCTCAACGGCAAGAAGGTGGCCACGACCACCGGCACCACCAGCGTGCAGACGCTGCGCAAGAACGAGCGCGCCACCAACGTGAACTTCGAGGAGGTCTTCGGCAAGGACCACGCCGACAGCTTCCTGCTGCTGGAGACGGGCCGTGCCGACGCCTTCGTAATGGACGGCTCGCTGCTGGCCGGCCTGGTGGCCAAGTCCAAGAACCCGGCCGAGTACAAGATCGTCGGCGAGGTGCTGTCCGTCGAGCCGATCGCCATCATGATGCGCAAGGACGACCCGGCCTTCAAGAAGGCGGTGGACGACAGCCTGCGCGCGATGATGAAGTCCGGCGAGATCGCGAAGCTCTACGACAAGTGGCTGATGCAGCCGATCCCGCCGGCCAACGCCAAGGTGGGCCTGCCCATGAGCGACAACCTGAAGGCGGCGCTGGCCAACCCCAACGACAAGCCGATGGAAGACTACGCGGCCAAGAAGTGAGCTCGAGGCCCGTGCGGCGCGCGCCCGGTGGGCGCGTGGCCTGCATGGCCTGACGGCGCGGTACCCCACGCGGGCCGCGCCGTTTCTTTGCCCGGCGGAGGGAACACGAAGTGGGTAACTGGGACTGGCAGGTCTTCTGCCGCGACACCATCGACCAGGAGGTGCGGCCACGCTGCTTCGGCAGCGGCGGCGACATCACCTACCTGGACTGGATGCTATCGGCCTGGGGCTGGACGCTGTCCGTCGCGCTGCTGGCGCTGGTGGTGGCGCTGGTGGTGGGCTCGCTCATGGGCATCCTGCGCACCACGCCGAGCAAGTGGCTGTCGGGCCTGGCCACGGCATGGACGGAGCTGTTCCGCAACATTCCGCTGCTGGTGCAGATCTTCCTCTGGTACCACGTGGTGCCGTCGCTGGTGCCGCCGCTGAAGGACCTGCCCAGCTTCGTCCTGGTGGTGCTGGGCCTGGGCTTCTTCACCTCCGCGCGCATCTCCGAGCAGGTCAAGGCGGGCATCCAGAGCCTGCCGCGCGGCCAGCGCTACGCGGGCCTGGCCATGGGCCTGACGCTGCCGCAGACCTACCGCTACGTGCTGATGCCGATGGCCTTCCGCATCGTCATCCCGCCGCTGACCAGCGAGAGCATGAACATCGTGAAGAACTCGGCCGTGGCCTTTGCGGTGTCCATCGCCGAGCTCACCCAGTTCGCGATGCAGGCGCAGGAGGAGACCTCGCGCGGCATCGAGATCTACCTCGCCGTGACCGCCCTGTACTTCATCTCGGCACTGGCCATCAACCGGGTGGCCAAGTTCATCGAGACACGCATGCAGGTGCCCGGCCTGATCGGCGGAGGCAAGTGATGCAACTCGACTTCGCTTTCCTCGACTGGGGTGTCGTCTCCAGCTTCGTCGCCAAGGGCTTCTGGTTCTCCATCCAGCTCACCCTGGTGGCCATGGTGGGCGGCATCCTGCTGGGCACGCTGCTGGCGCTGATGCGGCTGTCGGGCCGGCCCTGGCTGGTGGTCCCGGCGGCGGCCTACGTCAACACGCTGCGCTCCATCCCGCTGGTGATGGTGATCCTGTGGTTCTTCCTGCTGATCCCCATGCTGATCGGCCGGCCCATGGGCGCCGAGCTGTCGGCCATGATCACCTTCACGGTGTTCGAGGCCGCCTACTACTCAGAGATCATGCGGGCGGGCATCCAGAGCGTGCCGCGCGGGCAGGTGCACGCCGGCTACGCCATGGGCATGACCTACCGCCAGACCATGCAGCTGGTGGTGCTGCCGCAGGCCTTCCGCAACATGCTGCCGGTGCTGCTGACGCAGACCATCATCCTGTTCCAGGACACCTCGCTGGTCTACGCCATCGGCGCCTACGACCTGCTCAAGGGCTTCGAGGTGGCGGGCAAGAACTTCAACCGCCCGGTCGAGACCTACCTCACCGCCGCCGTCGTCTACTTCGTCATCTGCTTCAGCCTGTCCATGCTCGTGCGCCGGCTGCAGGCCAAGATCCAGATCATCCGATAGGAGCAAGCCGTGATCGAAATCAAGAACGTCAGCAAGTGGTACGGCGCGTTCCAGGTCCTGACCGACTGCACCACGAGCATCCAGAAGGGTGAGGTGGTGGTGGTCTGCGGCCCGTCGGGTTCCGGCAAGTCCACCCTCATCAAGACGGTCAACGCGCTGGAGCCCTTCCAGAAGGGCGACATCGTGGTCGACGGCGTGTCCATCGCCGACCCCAAGACCAATCTGCCCAAGCTGCGCAGCCGCGTCGGCATGGTGTTCCAGCACTTCGAGCTGTTTCCGCACCTGTCGGTGACCGAGAACCTCACGCTGGCGCAGGTGAAGGTGCTGGGCCGCAAGATGGACGACGCCAAGGCGCGTGGCCTGAAGATGCTCGACCGCGTCGGCCTGATGGCCCACAAGGACAAGTTCCCGGGCCAGCTCTCCGGCGGCCAGCAGCAGCGCGTGGCGATCGCCCGCGCGCTCAGCATGGACCCCATCGTCATGCTGTTCGACGAGCCCACCTCGGCGCTCGACCCCGAGATGGTGGGCGAGGTGCTGGACGTGATGGTGCAGCTGGCCAACGAGGGCATGACCATGATGTGCGTGACGCACGAGATGGGCTTTGCCCGCCGCGTGAGCCACCGCGTCATCTTCATGGACGCCGGTCGCATCGTCGAGGACTGCACCAAGGAGGAGTTCTTCGGCCACCCCGACGAGCGCAGCCCGCGCGCCAAGGACTTCCTCTCGAAGATCCTGCAGCACTGATCCCTTCGGGCGGATGGCTCGGCTCGACCTTCCTTGCTCACCGCACGGGCCGGCCCGCACCCGCCTCCGTTCCGCCTGAGGCTGGTTCGGCCTGAGCCTGTCGAAGGCCCTCTTGTGCCAGGGGGCCTCGCACCGCCCGCCCCCGACGCGGCTCAGGCCGGCGCGTGCTGCGCCAGCCAGGCGTGCAGCGCGGCGGCCGGCATGGGCCGGGCCACCAGGAAGCCCTGCAGCTCGTCGCAGCCCAGCGCGAGCAGCGTGTCGCGCTGCGCGGGGGTTTCCACGCCTTCGCCGGCCACGCGCATGCCCAGGCCGTGGCCCAGCTGCACCACGGTGCGGGCGATGGCCACGGCCCCCGGGTCGGCGGGCAGGCCGGCCACGAAGCCCCGGTCGATCTTGATGCGGTCGATGGGCAGGGCGCGCAGCTGCGCCAGCGAGCTGTGGCCGGCGCCGAAATCGTCCAGCGTGACCCGCACGCCGTGCTCGCCCAGGCGGTGCAGGGCGGCCTCCACGTGCTGCGGGTCACCGCCGAGGGCGCGCTCGGTGAGCTCGATCTCCAGCCAGCGGCCCGGCACCTGCTCCTCGTGCAGCATGGCGGGCAGCCAGCTGGCCAGCTCGGGCGCCTGGAACTCGCTGTTCGACAGGTTCACCGCCAGCGGGATGGGCGCGCCCAGGGGCCGGGCGGCGTGCCACGCGCGGGCCTGGCGCAGCGCCTGGCGCAGCATCAGCCGGCCGATGCGCGGCATGAGCCGGCGCTGCTCGGCCAGCGGCACGAAGCGCTCGGGCTCCAGCAGGCCGTGCTCGGGGTGGCGCCAGCGCAGCAGCCCCTCCACCGCCACGCAGGCGCCGCTGCCGGCGGCCACCAGCGGCAGGAACAGCCACTCGAACTCGCCGCGCTCGATCGCCTGGTTGAGCTCGACCTCCATCACCAGGGCGTCGTAGGCCATCTGCGCCATGGCCGGCGCGAAGAACTGGCAGTTCGCCCGGCCGCGCGACTTCGCCACGTACATGGCCGTGTCGGCGTGCTTGATCAGGGTGTCGGACGTGTCGCCATGCTCGGGAAACACCGCCACCCCGATGGACGGGGTCACCGACAGGCTGTGGCCGTCCACGTCCACCGGCATCTCGATGGCGCGCAGCAGCTTGTTCGCCACCTCGTCCACCTGGGCGCGCTCCTGCGCATCGGGCAGCAGCACCATGAACTCGTCGCCGCCGAAGCGCGCCACCAGGTCGCTGGCACGCAGCACGCCGGTGATGCGCTGCGCCACCGTGCGCAGCAGGCCGTCGCCCACCAGGTGGCCCAGCGAGTCGTTCACGCGCTTGAAGTGGTCCAGGTCGATGAACAGCAGGGCCAGCCGCTGGTCGCGGTGCGCCGCCACGTGCATGTGCTGCTCCAGCCGGTCCATCAGCGAGGCGCGGTTGGGCAGCCCGGTCAGCGGGTCGTGGTGGGCCAGGTGCTGGATGCGCGCCTGGGCCGCGTGCCGGTCGCGCATGTCGCGCACGATGGTCATGCGCATGCGCTCGCCGTGGCGCACCATGGTGCGCACGATGAACTCCACCGGGATGGGCGTACCGTCCTTGTGCAGGATGGCCAGCTCGTAGGTGAGCTCCTGGCCGCCGCTCATGACGGACAGCACGCGCGCGACGTGCTCCGGCGCGATGAAGCTCAGCACATGCCGGCCGATGATCTCCTCGGGCGCATAGCCCGTCAGGGCGAGGATGGGCGGGTTGACGTCCGTCACCAGCCCGTCCTTGTGGAAGACGATGCCTTCCACGCTGGCCTGCATGAACTTCGCCAGCCGCTCCTCGGATTCGCGCACCGCCGCCTCGGCCAGGCGGTGCTTGGTGATGTCCGAGATGAGCACGAAGCAGGACTGCGGCGTGCCGTCGTCGTCCAGGTGCGGCAGCAGGTGCACCTCCAGCCAGCGCGGGCGGCCGTGGCGGTCGGTGATGCGTCGTTCGTAGACGGCGGGCAGGCGCTGCTCCAGCACCTGGTCCACCTGGGGGCCGATCTCCTGGGCCGCCTCCTCGCCGATGATCTCGGCGAAGGTCAGGCCCACGATGGAGCGCTCGTCGCGGCCGAAGGTGCGCGCGTACTGCTTGTTGGCGAACTGGCAGCGCCGGCTGGTCGCGTCGTAGCAGGCAATCAGCGCCGGCACGTTGTCGGCCAGCAGGCGGAACTGCGCAGCGCTGAAGTCTTCGAAGGAGCGGTCGGTCAAGTCAGCCTCTCGCGCCCGACGCACGGCGGACGGCCAGGGCCCGGGCAACCCATCATAGTGGGGCGGCCGGCCGGCGGGAATCGGGGGGCGCCCCGGCGCCAGGGCCAGGACTGCGACAATTCCCGCATGTCCTCGCCTTCTTCCGCGGCCCGGGTCGCCGCCTCCGACACCCTCACCCTGACCCGCCCGGACGACTGGCACCTGCACGTGCGCGACGGCGCGGCGCTGGCCAGCGTGCTGCCGCACACGGCCCGCCAGTTCGCCCGCGCCATCGTGATGCCCAACCTGCGGCCACCGGTCACCACCACCGCCCAGGCCCTGGCCTACCGCGAGCGCATCCTGGCCGCCCGCCCGGCGGCGGGCGAGCCCGGCGCCGATTTCCAGCCGCTGATGACGCTGTACCTCACCGACAACACGCCGGCCGAGGAGATCGCGCGGGCCCGTGCCGCGGGCATCGTCGCGCTCAAGCTCTATCCGGCGGGCGCGACCACCAACAGCGATGCCGGCGTCACCGACATCCGGCGCACGTATGCCACGCTGGAGGCCATGCAGCGCGAGGGCCTGCTGCTGCTGGTGCACGGCGAGGTCACCGACCCGGCCATCGACCTGTTCGACCGCGAGGCGGTGTTCATCGAGCAGGTCATGCAGCCCCTGCGGCGTGACTTCCCGGCGCTGAAGGTGGTGTTCGAGCACATCACCACCCGGGAGGCGGCCCAGTACGTGGCGCAGGCGGGCCCGCACACCGCCGCCACCATCACGGCGCACCACCTGCTGTACAACCGCAACGCCATCTTCCAGGGCGGCCTGCGTCCCCACTACTACTGCCTGCCCGTGCTCAAGCGCGAGCAGCATCGCCAGGCGCTGCTGGCGGCCGTGGCCTCGGGCTCCGACCGCTTCTTCCTGGGCACCGACTCGGCCCCCCATGCCGCCGTGATGAAGGAAGCGTCCGTCTGCGGCGCCGGCTGCTTCACCGCACCGGCCGCATTGGAGCTGTACGCCGAGGCCTTCGAATCCGTGGGCGCGCTGGACAAGCTCGACGCCTTCGCCAGCGCCCACGGCCCGGCCTTCTACGGCCTGCCGCGCAACGCCGGCACGGTGACGCTGCGGCGCGAGCCCTGGGCCCTGCCGGAGAGCCTGCCGTTCGCGCAGGACGCGGCCATCAAGCCGCTGCGCGGAGGCGAGACGCTGTCCTGGCGGCTGGTCGCCTGACGCCCGGCGTCCCGGGCCGGGGCCCCTAACCCGAAGGGGCCCCGGCGTCGGCGGGCAGGCGGGCGCGTGCGTTGCCCAGGCGGACTCTTGCCGACGAGACGCCATGCCGCCCACCCCCTGCCGACTTCGCCCCCTGCCGCGCCCGCGGCGCGCCACGCTGGCCTGGCCGCTCATCGCGGCGGCGGCCATCGCCGCGGCCTTCGCCTCGCCCGATGTCCCCGCGGCCACGCCCGGCGCGGCGGCCGACCGGGCGCTGGCCGTGGCCCGGGCCGCCCAGGCCGACGACAACGCCTGCGCGGCGATCCGCCCGTTCTACTGGGAGATCGGCGACGCCGGCGGGGCGCTGGCCAGCGGCTCGGTGCGTCGCCCCGGCCAGCCGGACACCGTGGAGGCCGGCACGGTGCTGGCGATCGCCTCCGCGTCCAAGTGGCTGTGGGGCGCCTACGCGGTGCAGCGCCGCCAGGGCCAGCCCACCGAGGACGACATCCGCCACCTCCACTTCCGCGCCGGCTACAGCGACTTCTCCTGGTGCCGGCCCGGGCACACGGTGGGGCAGTGCCAGGCCTTCCGCCGCAACGACGAGGTGGACCCGCGCACCGAGGGGCGCTTCGACTACAGCGGCGGCCACATGCAGCACCATGCCGTGCTGCTGGGCCTGGGTGCGCTGGACAACGCGGGCCTGGCGCGTGAGCTGCGCAGCCAGCTGGGCCAGGACATCCGGTTGACGTATTCCCAGCCGCAGCCGGCCGGCGGCGTGGTGACCAGCGCCGAGGACTACGCCCGCTTCCTGCGCAAGTTGCTCACCGGCGAGCTGCAGCTGGGGCGACAGCTCGGTGCACACGCGGTCTGCACCAACCGCCTGCGCTGCCCCGGCCAGGCCGTGCACACGCCGGTGCCGCTGCGCGAAGCCTGGCACTACGGGCTCGGCCACTGGATCGAGGACGACCCGCGCACCGGCGACGGCAGCTTCAGCAGCGCCGGTGCCTTCGGCTTCTACCCCTGGATCACCGCCGACCGTCGCTTCTACGGCGTCATCTCGCGCCGCGGCCCGGCCGGCTCCGGCCAGGCGTCGGCCCAATGCGGGCGGCTGCTGCGCGACGCCTGGCAGGCATCGCCCCCCTAACCGCAGGCAAGGGGGGCCCTCCGCGTGGAGGGATCGGCGTCGCTAGAGTCGCCGCTCCGTTCAACCACAAGAGGGATATGAGAATGCGTGTTTCGTCCTTGCCGCGTGCCACCGTGCTGGCCGCCGTCTGTGCCCTGGCCAGCCTCGCGGGTGCTGCCCAGGCCCAGTCCACCACCTGGGCCGACTGGACCGCCGTCAACGGCACCACGATGTCCGGCCGCCTCATGCTGCCCGACGGCGCCGTGCGGGTGAAGTTCTCGGGGCCGGCGCTGTACTTCAGCCAGATCGGCGAGGCGGGCGACCGCGACTACTGGATCTCCGGCTCGCCGGACGCCTACGCCGCCACCGGCCGGCCCACTGGCGTGGACCTGATGGGCTTCGTCGGCGGCACCGACACCCAGAAGTACAAGATCACCTTCAGCCGGCCGGTGACCAACCCGGTGATCGCCCTGCTGTCCCTGGGTCGCAACGGCGCGCCGGCGCGTTATGTGTTCACGCAGACACCGACGCTGCTGTCCTCGGGCGTGGGCTACTACGGCGGCTGCGCCACCTGCCTCACGGTCAAGAAGCGCACCGTCACCGGCACCGAGGGCCACGGCGTGGTGCAGTTCGTGGGCACCTTCAGCTCGCTGAGCTGGTCCATGCCGGACTACGAAAACTGGCACGGCGTGCAGGTGGGCGTGCCGGCCGCCGCCGCCGACTGAGGCATCGGCGCCCCGGGGAACGGGGCGCCGTCCTGCTGCGCCGTCAGGCGGGCAGGAAGCCCTCGATCGACAGGTAGCGCTCGCCCGTGTCGTAGTTGAAGCCCAGCACCCGGGCACCGGCCGGCAGGTCGGGCAGCTTCTGGCTGATGGCCGCCAGCGTGGCGCCGCTGGAGATGCCCACCAGCAGGCCCTCCTGGCGGGCGCAGCGGCGCGCCATCTCGCGCGCCGCCTCCGCCTCCACCTGGATCACGCCGTCCAGCAGCGTGGTGTCCAGGTTCTTCGGCACGAAGCCCGCGCCGATGCCCTGGATGGGGTGGGGCGAGGGCTGGCCGCCGCTGATGACGGGCGACTGCGTCGGCTCGACGGCGAACACCTTCAGCTGCGGCCAGCGGGCCTTGAGCACGCGGGCGCAGCCGGTGAGGTGGCCGCCGGTGCCCACGCCGGTGATCAGCGCGTCCAGGCCGTCGGGGAAGTCCGCGGCGATCTCCTCGGCGGTGGTGCGCACGTGCACGTCGATGTTCGCCGGGTTCTCGAACTGCTGCGGCATCCACGCCCCGGGCGTCTGCTCCACCAGTTCCTGGGCGCGGGCGATGGCGCCCTTCATGCCCTTCTCGCGCGGGGTGAGGTCGAACTTCGCGCCATAGGCCAGCATCAGGCGGCGGCGCTCCACGCTCATGCTGTCGGGCATGACCAGGACCAGGGTGTAGCCCTTGACTGCGGCCACCATGGCCAGGCCGATGCCGGTGTTGCCGGAGGTGGGCTCGATGATCGTGCCGCCCGGCTGGAGCTGGCCCGACGCCTCCGCGGCCTCCACCATGGCCAGCGCGATGCGGTCCTTGACCGAGCCGCCCGGGTTGCTGCGCTCGGACTTCACCCACACCTCGTGGCGGTCGCCGAACAGGCGGTTGATGCGGATATGCGGCGTGTTGCCGATGGTGGCGAGGACGTTGGCGGCCTTCATGGGGGTCTCCGGTCGGATCGATAACCTGCCGATGATGCCGCAATGCGCGTGGCCGCGTGGTCTTGCCGGCCATGGGACAATCCAACCCGTCGTGAAGCGGGCCAGGCCGCCGCTGGTGCACCCGCCGAAAGGCCGCACTGGAGGAAGGTCCGGACTGCACAGGGCAGCGTAGCGGGTAACGCCCGTCCACCGCGAGGTGCGGATCAGAGCCACAGAGACGAGTCCGCCAGGCGCAAGCCCGGCGGGGTGAAACGCGGCAATCTCTACGCGCAGCAACACCAAATAGGCCGGCTATGACGCGGCCCGTCGAGCCGGCGGGTAGGTGGCATCGAGCCAGGCGGGCAACCGCCCGGCCCAGAGGAATGGCGGCCACGGGGACGCAGACGTCGCAAGGCGTTTGCCAGCCGCACAGAATCCGGCCTATCGGCCCGCTTCACGACACCTTTTCAACCTTCACGCCCGCCTTCGCGCGGGCCGGCCGCATGAACCCTGAAGCCTCGCGCATCTGGCGCGGCCCCCGCTGGGCCCTCGCGGCGCTGCTCGCCTGCCTGGGCATGCTGGGCCCGTTTTCCATCGACACCTACCTGCCGGCCTTCACCGGCATCGCGCAGTCGCTGGGGGCCACGCCGGTGCAGATGCAGCAGACGCTGTCGGCCTACCTGCTCGGCTTCGCGGTGATGAACCTGTTCCACGGGGCGCTGGCCGACAGCTTCGGCCGCCGGCCGGTGGTGCTGGCGGGCGTGGCGGTGTTCACGCTGGCGTCGGTGGGCTGCGCGCTGTCCACGTCCATCGGCGCGCTCGTGGGGTTTCGCGCCCTGCAGGGCATGTGCGCCGGCGCGGGCATGGTGGTGTCCCGCGCGATCATCCGCGACCTGTTTCCGCCGGCGGACGCGCAGCGCGTGATGTCGCAGGTCACCATCTACTTCGGCGTGGCCCCGGCCATCGCGCCCATGGTGGGCGGCTTCCTGTTCGTGCACGCCGGCTGGCACGCGATCTTCTGGTTCCTGGTGGGCGTAGGCGCGCTGCTGTGGCTGACCATGTGGCGGGCGCTGCCCGAGACGCTGCACCCCAGCCAGGTGCAGGCCTTCAGCGTGCGCAACCTGATGCGCGGCTACTGGCAGATGGGCTCCAGCCCCGTGTTCATCGCCCTTGCCTTCGCCTCGGGCGTGCCGTTCAACGGCATGTTCCTGTACGTGCTGTCGGCGCCGGTGTTCCTGGGCGAGATCCTGCACCTGGGCCCGACGGAGTTCTTCTGGTTCTTCATGGCCACCATCGGCGGCATCATGGCCGGCGCCTGGTGGTCGGGCCGGCTCGCGGGGCGCCTGCCGCCGCAGCGGCAGATCCGGCGCGGCTTCCGCATCATGGCCGCGGTCTCGCTGGTCAACGTGGGGCTCAACCTGGGCTTCACGCCGCACCCGGCCTGGGCCATCCCGCTCATCGCGCTGTTCGCCTTCGGCTGGGCGCTGATGGTGCCGGTGGTGACGCTGCTGGTGCTGGACCAGGCGCCGGACCGGCGCGGCATGGCCTCGTCGCTGCAGGCCTGCATCGGCAGCGCGGCCAACGCGCTGGTGGCCGGTGCCATCGCGCCGCTGGTGATGCACTCGGCGCCGGCCCTCGCGGTGGCCTCGCTGCTCATGATGGGCATCGGGGTGGTGGCCTGGTGGTGGGTCAAGCCGCGGCTGGCGCTGGGCTGAGCGGGCCGCTGAGGGGCCGTTGAGGGGCCGCTGAGGGGGCCGCCAACGCAGCGCACCGCGGGGCCGCGCGGCGCGGCCGCCGTGCGACGCCGTGCACGGTGCGCCGGGCGGACGCCTCAAGAACGCTGCCGTGTGCGCCGATACCGAAGGCGAGTCCCCTCCCATCGCCTTCGCCATGCCTCTCGACCTGCCGGGCCGCGCCCGATCCCCCCTCCTGCAGCACCAGGCCGCCCCCCCCGCCGCGTGGCGCTGGCGCCTGGACGCCGCCTGCCCGGGCGCGGTGGTGGCGCTCGTGGCGGCGGCCCTGGTCGGCGCGGCCGCGCCGGCAGACGCCCGCCAGGCGGCCGACGGGGCCTCGGCCGCCCCGGCGCGTGCCGAGCGTGGCGGCCGGGCCGCCTCGGCCGACGCGGACCCCATGGACACGCTGCGCCAGAAGCTGGCCGACCGGCTGGGCGCGCAGAAGCCGGCCGAGGCGCCGTCGAACGTGGTGCGGGTGGAGAACCACACGCCCCCCCCTGCGCCGCCTGCGTCGCCCGCGGGCACGGTGGCCAGGGCCCGGCCGAAAGCCGCCACGGCCACCGTCGCCCGCACGCCGTCGGTCCCCCGGCCGCCGCGGGACGAGCCGGCCGCGCCCGCCTTGGCGCGCGCCGCGCACGCCAAGGCCCCGTCCCAGGCCGCCCATACCCACGCCGCCGCCCACTGGGACTACGCGGGCGAGTTCGGGCCGGAGGCGTGGGGGCGCATGAAGCCGGAATTCGCCCAGTGCGCCGCCGGCCAGCGGCAAAGCCCCATCGACATCCGCGGCGGCATCGCCGTGCAGCTGGAGCCCATCCAGTTCGACTACCGGCCCAGCGGCTTCTCGGTGATCGACAACGGCCACACGGTGCAGGTCAACCTGCCCGCCGGCAACGCCATCACCGTGCTCGGCCGCCGCTACGAGCTCAGGCAGTTCCATTTCCACCGGCCGTCGGAAGAGCGCATCAACGGCCGCCAGTTCGACATGGTGGCGCACCTGGTGCACCAGGACGCCGAAGGGCGGCTGGCGGTGGTGGCCGTGCTGCTCGACCGCGGCGTGGCGCAGCCGGTGGTGCAGGCCGTGTGGAACGCCTTGCCGCTGGAAAAGGGCGAGGACCAGGCCGCCCCCGGCGTGATCGACCTCAACCGGCTGCTGCCGGAGGACCGCCGCTACTACACCTACATGGGCTCTCTCACCACGCCGCCGTGCACCGAGGGCGTGCTGTGGATGGTGATGAAGACGCCGGTGCCCGTGTCGCCGGAGCAGGTGCAGATCTTCTCGCACCTGTACCCGATGAATGCGCGTCCGGTGCAGTCCACCGCGGGCCGGCTCATCAAGGAGTCGAACTGAGTCGGCGCGGCCCTGGCCGCATGACGCAGGTCAATGTGATCTGCGTCAAGTTCGCGCCCGCGGCGGCCCGCTACCTTGCGGGCCCATGCGCACGCTGCCCGCCCCGCCTGCCGGCCTTGCCGCGTCAGCCCACGCTGCCGACGAGCAGGGCCTGCAGCACGTAGCCGTCGCGCTCGCCCTCGGCGGGCGCGGTGCTGTCGGCGCCGGGCGCCAGCATGGCGGCCACGGTGCGCGCCGCGGTGCCCAGGCCGCCCAGGCCGTCGTACACCGGCACGCCCGCATGGCGGCGGATCTGCGCCACGGTCGCGGCCGGCAGGCCCTGGCATTCGATGGCGTCGTAGAGGCGGCCCAGCACACGCGCGGTCTGCGGCAGTGCGTCGGCGTCGTCCAGCCCGGCCACGCTCGGCCGGATGCGCACCACGTGGGCACCGAGCGCCGTGGCGGCCTGCTCGAAGCGCATGGCCGCCTCGCTGTGCTCGTCCTCGCACACCAGGCCGAGGTTGCGGCCCTGCAGGGGGTGCGTGGCCAGCCCTTCGCGGGCCTGGCGCATGAGCGCGGCCGCCGAGGCCACGAGGTGCTGGCGATCGGCGTCGGACATGGTGTCCAGGGCGGCGGGCAGGGTGGAGGAGGGGCTGAACGGCATGGTGCGGTGAGGGGGCCGGGACGGCGCCACGACACAGATGGCAAGACTACCGGGCCCTCATGCGGCGGCTTTGATGGCGGTCAACGCATGGGGGCGTCCCTTGTGCTGATACACGGGGGTTACCGACGGTTGACCGAGCGTTACGCAGCGACGCCGGCCATTGGCACGCCGTTGTCCGTCGCTTCCTACAGTGCAGGGCAGACGAACACGACGACCCCCCGCCCGGAGCCCGACGCCATGCTGATGCAGACCACCACCGCCACCGCCACCGCCGCCGCGCAAGCCATGCAGGGTGCCGTCCGCAGCCGCGCCGCCGAGGAGAACCAGCGCGCCGGCCAGGCGATCGTCGAGATGCTCAAGCTGGTGAACGACCAGATGATGCCGCAGCGCCGCCTGGTGCGGGCCGGCGAGCGCATCTACCAGGCGGGCGAGGCGTTCGGCCACCTCTACGTCATGAACTCCGGCCTGTTCAAGCTGGTGAACCTGTCGGCCGACGGCCGCGAGCAGGTGGTGGCGCTGAAGTTCCGCGGCGACTGGATGGGCTTCGACGGCATCGCCTCCGGCCTGTATGCCTGCGACGCCGTGGCCATGGACACCGGCGAGGTCTGGGTGCTGCGCTACGACGAGGTGCTGGCTGCCTGTGCCAACCGCCCGGCGCTGCTGCGCGTGCTGCACGAGGCCATGAGCCGCGAGATCGCCCGCGACCGCGACTCGCTGATGAGCGTGTGCTCGCTGCCGGCCGACGCCCGCGTGGCCGACTTCCTGCGCTACTGGGCCGATTCGCTGGCCAAGCGCGGCCTGCGTACCGACCAGATCACCCTGCGCATGACCCGTGCCGAGATCGGCAACTACCTGGGCATGACGCTGGAGACCGTGAGCCGCGCCCTGTCGCGCCTGGCCCGCCAGGAGCTGATCCGCTTCACCGAGAAGGGCCGCCGCGACGTGCACATCCCCGACGTCGATGCCCTGGCCGCCTTCGTGCAGCACAGCCTGACGCCCGCGCCCGCGGTGCTGCAGTGACGCCGACGGCGTCCGGCACCCGCGGGCATCCCCCGGCCGGTGTGGCCTGGTGGGCCTGGGTGCTCGGGCCGGTCGCCGTGCTCGTCGTGCTGGTGGGTGTGCTGGGCGCGTGGTCCAGCGCCCGGCTGGCGCGTGATGAATGGCTGGACCAGCTGGACACCATCGCCCGGCTGAAGGCCCAGGCGCTGGGCGGTGCGGACCTGGACGCCCTGGCCGAGCCCGCACGCTCGGCCGCCCGTGAGCTGCTGCTGGCGGTGCCCGCCTCCGCAGGCGAGGCGCAGGTGGAGCTGTCGCGCCAGGGGGCCAGCCTGCCGCTGGCGTCCACCGAACGCGTGTATTCCCATGCCGTGCCGGTACCGGGCAGCGACTGGCAGCTGCGCATCGCCTACCCGCGTGCCCGGGTGGAGGGCGACGCGCTGGCCCACGCCGGCTGGGTGCTGGCGGTGGACGGCCTGGTGCTGGCGCTGGGCGCCGGGGCCGCCGGCCTGTGGGTGCAGCGCCAGCGGATGCGCCGCCTGCGGGAGGACCGACGCAGCGCGCGCGAGCGCCTGCAGGCCCTGCAGCTGCTCGACGGCCTGTGCCACGCCACGCCCGACCTGGTCTACGCTTTCGACACGCGCGGGCGCTGCCTGTTCGCCAACCCGCGCGTGCGCGCGCAGGCGCCCGGCCCCACCGACACGGCGGAAGGCCTACCGGTGGAGCAGGTGCTGCCGCCGGCGCTGGCGCGCCGCTGGCGCGAGGCGCTGGACGGCCTGCGCCGGGGCGTCGACACCGTGCAGGGCGAGACCCGGCTGGACGCGCCGGGCGGCGAGCGCTGGCTGCTCGACACCTTCGGCCCGCTGCGCGATGCGCAGGGCCAGCTGATCGGGGTGTTCGGCATGAGCCGCGACATCACCGAGCGCCGTCGCGCCGACGACACCCGCCGCCAATGGGCGATGGCCTTCGAGAACACGCGCGACGGCGTCATCATCACCTCGGCCGACGCCACCATCCTCGCCGTCAACCGGGCGTTCAGCGACATCACCGGCTACGCCGCCGCGGCGGTGGTGGGGCGCACCCCGGCGATGCTGTCGTCCGGCCGCCAGGACGGCAGCTTCTACGCCGAGATGTGGAGCCAGCTGCGCCGCCAGGGCCACTGGCAGGGCGAGATCTGGAACCGCCGCTGCAACGGCGAGGTGTACCCCGAGTGGCTGACCATCAGCGCCGTGCGCGACGACGCGGGCGGCGTGCAGAACTACGTGGGCGTGTTCACCGACATCAGCCGCATCAAGCGCAGCGAGGCCGAGCTGGAGCGCCTGGCCCGCTATGACCCGCTGACCGGCCTGCCCAACCGCCTGCAGCTGCAGGACACGCTGGAGCGCGCGATGGAGCGCCGTGGCCGGGTGGGCGGCCGCCTGGCGGTGCTGTACATCGACCTGGACGGCTTCAAGACGGTGAACGACAGCCTGGGCCACCCGGCCGGCGACGAGCTGCTGGTGCGCATGGCCGCGCGCCTGCGTGGCCGCCTGCGCGAGGGCGACACGCTGGGCCGGCTGGGCGGCGACGAGTTCCTCGTGCTGCTGGAATCGGTGGCCGACACCGACGAGGTGGTGATGGTGGCGCAGTCGCTGCTGCGCGCCGTGGGCGAGCCGCTGCGGCTGGCGGGGGGCCGCGAGGCCTACGTCACGGCCAGCATCGGCGTGAGCCTGCACCCCGACGACCGCGGGGCGACCGCGGTGGAGCTGCTGCGTGACGCCGACGCGGCCATGTTCCGCGCCAAGGACGACGGCCGCAACCGCTTCCGCTTCTACACCGGTGACCTGCACGCCGAGGCCATGGCCCGGCTGGACATGGAGGCCGCGCTCAGCCGCGCGCTCGGCCGCGGTGAGTTCAGCCTGCACTACCAGCCCAAGGTGCATGCCGTGGACGGGCGCCTGGCCGGCGTGGAGGCCCTGCTGCGCTGGGAGCGGCCGGGCGGCGAGATGGTGTCGCCCGCCGTGTTCGTGCCGCTGGCCGAGCGCATGGGGCTCATCCACGCCATCGGCGGCTGGGTGATCGACGAGGCCTGCCGGCAGATCCGCGCCTGGCTCGACGCGGGCCTGCCCGCGCCCCAGGTGGCGGTGAACGTGTCGGCGCGCCAGTTCGCCGCGGGCGACCTGCCGGATGTGCTGGCGGCCGCGCTGCAGCGCCATGGCGTGCCGCCGCGCTGCCTGCAGGTGGAGCTGACCGAAAGCGCGCTGGTGGACCGGGCGGGCGAGGCCGAGACGGCCCTGCGCCGCATCCGGTCCCTGGGGGTGTGCGTGGCGCTGGACGACTTCGGCACCGGCTACTCCAGCCTGGGCTACCTGCACCGGTTCCCGATCGACACGCTGAAGATCGACCGGGCCTTCGTGCACCGCATCGAGCTGGGCGCGGAAGGCGCGGCGCTGGTGGACGGCATCATCGCCCTGGCCCACCGCCTGCAGCTGCATGTGGTGGCCGAGGGGGTGGAAACCGCCGAGCAGGCGGAGCACCTGCGCGGCCAGGGCTGCGACGAACTGCAGGGCTGGTACTTCGGCCGCCCCATGCCGGCGGCGGCCCTGCAGGCCGTGATGCAAGCGGGCGCCATCCGGCCGCTGCCGGCCGGCGAGGAGCCGGCGCTGGCGATCTGAGCCGCCGGGTCGCGGGCGGCCTCAGCCCCGCACGGCCGCCAGCGCGCGCGCCATGGCGGCGGCGAGTTCGCCGCGCCCGTAGGGCTTGCGCAGCAGTTCCCAGTGCTGGGGCGAGTCGCGGTCGGCTTCGAGCAGCTCCTGCGAGAAGCCGGACATCAGCAACACGGCCATGCCCGGCAGGCGCCGCTGCGCCTCGGCGGCCAGGGCGGTGCCCCGCATGCCCGGCCCGAGCGCGATGTCGGTCAGCAGCAGCTGGTGCGAAGCGCCGGCATCCAGCAGCAGCAGCGCCTGCTCGCCACTGGCCGCGGCGGTGACCTCGCAGCCCAGGCCGGTGAGGAAGGCGCGCACCACCTTGCGCACCTCGCCGTCGTCCTCCACCAGCAGCACCTTCAGCCCGGGCGGCAGGGCGTGGGAAGCGAGGCCCGCCTCGGCCGGCTCGGCGCCCGCCGGCTGCCAGGGCTGCGGGATGTACAGCGTGACGGTGGTGCCGGCGCCCGGTGCGCTGTCGATGGCGATGGCGCCATTGGACTGCTTGACGAAGCCGTACACGGTGGACAGGCCCAGGCCGGTGCCACGGCCGGCGCCCTTCGTGGTGAAGAAGGGCTCGAAGGCGCGCTCCTTCACCGCCTCGGGCATGCCGGTGCCGTTGTCGATCACCTGCAGGGCCACGAAGTGCTCGTGGCGGGCGCTCGGGTCGCCCAGCTCGCGGCCCACGCCCTCGGGCAGGCGCTGCACCGGCTCGGCCCGGAAGCGCAGCGTGCCGCCGTCCGGCATGGCGTCGCGGGCATTGATGGCGATGTTCAGCAGCGCCGATTCGAGCTGGCCCGGGTCGGCCATCACCGGCGGGCAACCGGGCGCCACCTCGGCCTCGATGCGGATGCGCTGGTCCAGGGTGCGGCGCAGCATGTCGGCCAGCGAGGGCACCATGGCGGAGACGTCCACCGCGCTGGGCTGCAGCACCTGCCGCCGGGCGAAGGCCAGCAGCTTGCTGGTCAGCTCCGCGGCGCGCCGCGTGGCGCGCAGCGCGGCCGCCACCAGGGGCGGGGCGCCGGCGTCGGCGGCCAGCGCGGGCCGGTCCTCCAGCACCTGCAGGTTGCCCTGGATCACGGTGAGCAGGTTGTTGAAGTCGTGCGCGATGCCGCCGGTGAGCTGGCCCACCGACTCCAGCCGCTGGGCGTGGTGCAGCGCGTCCTCGGAATGGGCCCGCTGCAGGCTGGTGGCCAGCTGGTTGGACAGCGACTCGAGGAAGCGCTTCTCCTCCTCGCCGAAGCGCTGCGCCGTGCGGGACCGGGCGGTCAGCGCACCGATGGCCCGGCCGCGGTCGAACAGCGGCACCGCCAGGGCGCTCACCAGCCCGGCGTCCAGGTAGGACGCCGGCACCGTGTAGCGCTGCTCGGTGCGGTAGTCGGCGATGACCACCGGCCTGCCCTCGTGCACCACGAAGCCGGGCGGCGTGTCGGGCCGGTTGGGCACGCGGTCGCCCGGGCGTTCCATGGGCAGGTCGCCGGCGCAGGCGGCCACGCGGAACTGCTGTCGGTCCTCGTCGAGCATGAACAGCACCGCCATCTCGACCTGCAGCGCCTGCGCCACGATGGCCGGCACCTGCTCGAGCAGCTGCTGGGGGCTGCGCGTGTCCACCGCCTGGCGGCTGAACTGCGCCAGGTGCTCGCTGTAGCGGGCCCGTTGCAGGGCCCGCTTCACGCGCGGGTAGGCGCCGACGTCGCGGATGGCCGCCACCACGAACGGCAGCCCCTGCGACTGCAGCGGCGACAGGGCGATCTCCACCACCACTTCGGTGCCGTCCTTGCGGCGGGCCACGAGGTCCATGTCGGTCGTCCCCATGGGCCGGGCGCGCGGCGTGCGGCCGTAGGCCTCGCGGTAGGCGGCATGGCGCGGCCGGATGCTGTCGGGGACCAGCGCCTCGACGCTCAGGCCGATGAGCTCCTGCACCTCGTAGCCGAGCAGCAGCGCGGCCGCCGGGTTGGCCAGGCTGATCGCGCCGGCCTGGTCCACCAGCAGCAGGGCGTCGGGGTAGGCGGTGAACAGCGAGCGGTAGACGGCCTGCGGGTCCACGCCCACGGGCAGGGCGGGCGCGGGCGCGGCGCCGCCCGGCGTGTCGGGCGCGGGCGGCACCGGGGGGTAGCTGTGCATGGCGTCAGCCGGCCGTCACCGGCGGCACGAAGAGGTAGCCGGCGCCACGCACCGACTTGATGATCTGCGGGTGGTCCGCGTCGTCTTCCAGCTTGCGCCGCAGGCGGCCCACCTGCACGTCGATCGTGCGGTCGAACGGGCCGGCCTCGCGGCCGCGGGTCTGCTCGAGCAGGAAGTCGCGCGACAGCACGCGGCCGGGGTGATGGGCGAAGGCGACGAGCAGGTCGAACTCGCCGCTGGTCAGGGCCACGTCCTGCCCCGCCGGCGAGAGCAGCCGGCGCGCCGCGGTGTCCAGCGTCCAGCCCTCGAAGTGCAGGCTGCCCCGCGGCCCCGCCGGCGCGCTGGCGGCCGGCGCGCCGGGGGCGGCCGCCGGCGCGGCCGCGCCTTCGCTGGCGGGCGCCAGGCGGCGCAGCACCGCCTTGATGCGGGCCAGCAGCTCGCGCAGGTCGAAGGGCTTGGTCACGTAGTCGTCCGCGCCCACCTCCAGGCCCACGACCTTGTCGATGGCGTCGCCGCGGCCGGTGACGATGACCAGGCCGCAGTGCCAGTGCTCGCGCAGCTGGCGGGCGATGGAGAAGCCGTCCTCGCCGGGCAGGCCGAGGTCGAGCAGCACCAGGGCCGGCGGGTCCTGGCGCATGAGCGCCATCAGCGCGGCGCCGTTGTGCAGCTCGGTCACGCGGAAGCCCTGCGCCTGCAGGTAACCCGCAAGCAGCTGGGTGATGTCGGGCTCGTCGTCCAGGACGGCCAGGTGCTGGGCAATCGTCACGCGGGGGGAGGGCGGCGGGCCGCCGAGGCGGCGCACCACCTTGGTGTGGTCGTCGGGAACCGGTGGAGCGTAGCAGCTTCGCCGCACCCGCCGTCCGCGTGGGGGCTCCCACCCCCGGCCTTGGGGCATCATGGCCGCGTGGACACCGACACCTTCACCCTGCCGCCCCCGCTGGGCGGCCTGGCCGCCGCGCTGGCCATCGGGCTGCTGTTCGGCCTGGAGCGCGGCTGGAGCACGCGCGAGGCCGCCGAGGGCAGCCGCATCGCCGGCCTGCGCACGTTCAGCCTCATCGGCCTGACCGGCGGCACGCTGGCCAGCCTGGGCGCCGCGGCGGCGCCGTCCCTGGCCGCCGGGCTGGCCGGCCTGGCGGTGCTGATGGCCGTGGCCTGGCGCGAGGCCGTGCGCCGCGGCGCGGGCCTGAGCGCCACCACCGCCGTGGCGGCGCTGGCCACCTACGGCCTGGGCGCGCTGGCGGCCAGCGGGCACGTGCTGCCGGCGCTCGCGGCGGCCATCGTGGCGGTGGTGCTGCTCGACTACAAGAGCGCGCTGCACGGCGTGCTGCGTCTGATCGAGCACCAGGAGCTGCGGGCCGGGTTGCAGATGGGCGTGCTGTCGGTGGTGGTGCTGCCGCTGCTGCCCGACGCGGGCCACGGCCCGTGGGGCGTGCTCAACCCCTACCGCCTGTGGTGGGCGGTGGTGCTGCTGGCGGGCCTGTCGCTGGCCGGCCATGTGGCCATGCGGCTGTCGGGCCCCACCCGCGGCGTGCTGCTCACCGGGCTGCTCGGCGGCCTGGCCACGTCCACCGCGGCCACGCTCACGCTCGCGCGGCGGGCGAAGGCGGAACCCGCCCTGCTGGAGCCGGCGGCCGCGGGCGCCCTGGCGGCGGCGGCGGTGATGTTCCTGCGCATTGCCATCGTCGTCGCGGCGTTGCAGCCGGCCATGGGCCGGGCGGTGGCGCCGGTGATGGTGGCCTGTTCGCTGGCCGTGGCCGGTTTCGCCGCCTGGCACTGGCGGCGCCGCGGGCCCGATGCGGCCGCCGTGGACGGCGAGCCGGTGGCGCCCTTCGACCTCGGCACCATGCTGGGCTTCGGCGTGCTGCTGGCGGTCGTGCTGGTGGGTGTGGAGGCGGCCAAGCGCTGGTTCGGGGACGCCGGCATCTACGCCGTCACCGCGCTGTCCGGCCTGGTGGATGTGGACCCGGTGGTGGTCTCCATGACGCGCCTATGGGCGGCGGGCGGCACCGCACCGCTGGTGCCGCTGGTGGGGGTGGTGCTGGCCACGCTGGGCGGCATGGTGTCCAAGCTGGCCTTCGCCTGGACGGCCGGCGGCTGGCCCTTCGGCCGGCGCATCGCGGTGGCGTATGCCGCGTCGGTCCTCGTCGGCGCGGCGGCCGCGACGGCGTGGTGGTGAGCGGCCCCGGCCGTTCGCCGCTCAGCGCGGGTGCTGCTCGGCGGCGGACTGGCAGGCGATGCAGCGGGTGGCGGTGGGCTGGGCGATGAGGCGGGCGCTGGCGATCGGCTCACCGCAGTCGCTGCACTGTCCGTAGTCGCCGGACGCCAGCCGCTCGCGGGCGCGCTCGATCTGCTGCAGCTCGGCCAGGTGCAGGGCCAGCTCCGCGTCGTCCACCTCGGCCTCGGCCTCGTCGGCGGCGCCGTCCTTCAGGTCGGTCACCTCGGGCCCGGTCGACTCGGGCGGCTGGCCACCGGCCACCAGGGCCTGCAGCTGGCGCTCGCGCTCGTCGAGCCACTGGCGGATGCGGTCGGTGGGCAGGGCGGTGGACATGGCGAATCCCTCGGGGTGGTGGGTGGCGGCCGGTGGCCGATGCCCCATTGTTCGCCGCCGGCGCGTGGCGGTCTTGACGGGCCTCAAGCCGCGCCGGGCACCAGCACCGCCGCGCCGAGCAGCCGCCCGGCCCGCAGGTCCGCCAGGGCGTCGTTGGCGTGCGCCAGGGGGTAGGGTGTGGCATCCACGCGCAGCGGCACGCGGCCGGCCATGTCGCGCACCACGGCCAGGAACTCCGCCGCGTCGGCCCGGGTGAGGTTGGCCACCGACAGCAGCTGCCGCTCCTGCCACAGCAGGCGGTAGGCGAAGGCCGGGATGTCGCTCATGTGGATGCCGCCGCAGACCACCCGGCCGCCGGGGCGCACCGCGGCCAGCGCGGCGGGCACCAGCGCACCCACGGGGGCGAAGATCAGCGCGGCGTCCAGGGCCTCGGGGGCGGGCTCGTCCGACCCGCCGGCCCACACCGCGCCGAGCGAGCGGGCGTGGGCCTGGGCGGCGGTGTCGCCCGGGCGCGTGAACGCCAGCACGCGCTGGCCGCGGTGGCGCGCCACCTGGGCCACCAGCTGCGCGGCGGCGCCGAAGCCGTACAGCCCCACGGTGGCCGCCTCGCTGGCCGGGTCGCCCGCCATGCGCAACGTGCGCCAGCCGATGAGCCCGGCGCACAGCAGCGGCGCGGCATGCAGGTCGTCCAGCGGCAGCGGCGCCGGCTCGTCGAGCGCGATGCAGAAGGCCGCTTCCGCCACCACGTGGGTGGCGAAGCCGCCGTCGCGGCCATGGCCGGTGAAGACCGGCGCCTCGCACAGGTTCTCCCGTCCGCCTGCGCAGGCGCGGCACCGGCCGCAGGTGTGGCCGAGCCAGGGCACACCCGCGCGCCGGCCCAGCCAGGCCGGGTCCACGCCGGCGCCCAGGGCCTCCACCACGCCCACGATCTCATGGCCCGGCACGATGGGCAGGCGCGGCAGCGGCAGCTCGCCGTCCACGACGTGCAGGTCGGTGCGGCACACCGCGCAGGCGGCCACGCGCAGGCGCAGCTCGCCCGCACCGGGGGCCGGCAGGGGGCGCTGCGCGGGGCGCAGCGCCTCGCCCGGCGCGTGCAGCGCCATCACCTGCATGGTGCCGGGCTCGGCGGGGCTCATGTGGAACGCACCTTCACCCGTGCCCCGTCGCGCACCGCGGAGCCGGGGTAGATCACCACCTGCTCGCCGGCGCGCAGGCCCTCGCGCACCCACGCCTCGGCGCCGTGACGGCCGCCCAGCTGCACCGGCTGCTGCACCGCGCGCCCCTCGCGCAGCACGAACACCGCCATGGCGCCCGGGGCGCCGCCGGGCACCGGGAACAGGGCCGCGGCGGGCACCTTGACCACCGCGTCGGCCGCCTCCACCAGCACGCGCACGCCGACCCGGTAGCCGTCGCCCAGCGCGGCCCAGCGCTCGGGCGGGCTGGTGATGTCGATCAGCACCTCCACGCGCTGTTCCTCGACGCCCAGCGCCGACACCTTGGTGAATGCGGCCGGCTCGACCATCCGCACCCGGCCGTCCAGCGTGCCGGCGCCGCCCCAGCGCTCGATGCGCACCGCGCTGCCGGGCACCGCGCGCAGGGCGTCGGTGGTGAGCAGCTCGGCCACCACCTCCAGCCGCCGGGTGTCGCCCAGCTCCACCAGGGGCGTGCCCGTGGCCACCGTGGCCTCGCTGGTCTGCAGCATGCGCAGCACCTGGCCGTCGATGGGGGCGCGCACCGCGAAGGCGCCCGCACCCGCCGGGCCGGCCTGCACGGCGGCCAGGGCTGCTCGCGCCTGCAGCACGCCCTGCTCGGCCGCGCGACGGTCGGCAAGCGCCGCCTCGTGCTCCTTCTGCGCCACCTGGGCGGCCAGGCGCTCGGCGTCCAGCCGGGTGGGCGAGACGAAGCCGTCGCGCGCGAGCTGCTCGCTGCGCCGCAGCTCGGCCTGTGCCTGGCCGGCGCTGGCCGCCGCGGCGGCCACCCGCGCGGCGGCGCGCTGCACCTGGGCGAGCGCGGCATCCACGCGGGCACGCTGCTCGGCCAGCGTGCGCTCGTCCAGCAGCGCCGGCAGCACCGGCTGCAGGCTGGCCACGACCGCGCCGGCGGCCACGCGGTCGCCGTCGCGCAGCGCGGGGCGTGCCAGGCGGCCGGCCAGCGGGGCGGAGACGACATAGCGGTCGCGCAGCCGGGTGCGCGCGTCCTCCTCGATGGTGGCCTCGAAGCGGCCCTGGGCCACCGTGGCCACCTCCACCTCCGGCGGCCGCGACGCGAAGGCCCAGGCCATCAGCGCCACGGCGCCGGCCAGGCCGCCGGCCAGCATCCACACCGTCTTCTGCTTCATCGTTGCGTGTCTCTCGATTCGCGGGTTGTCGTTGTCGGGGGCGCGTTGTCGGCGGGTCAGTCGCGCGTCTTCAGCGCCGCCACCATGTCGAGCCGGTCGATGCGCCGGCGCACCACCAGCGCGCTGGCGGTGCCGGCCACCAGGATGGCCAGGGCCGCCCAGGCGTGCGTGCGGGCCCGGATCACCACCGGGAACTGGAACTGGTCGGACGCCAGCAGGGCGACCACGCCATGGGTGAGCCCCGTGCCCAGCAGCATGCCCAGCGGCAGCGCCAGGGCGATGACCCCGGCCAGTTCGCCCAGCAGCAGCCCCGAGACCTCGGCCCGGGTGAAGCCCAGCACACGCAGGCTCGCCAGCTCCCAGGCGCGCTCGGCCAGGGCGATGCGCGCGTTGTTGTAGACCACGCCCACGGCGATGATCACGGCGAAGGTCGTCAGCACCGTGCTCATGATGCGGATGTTGCGGGCGCTGATCTCCTCCATGTTGCGCAGCATGGTGGCCTTGCTCCACGCGCCCGCCACACGCGGCAGCGCCTGCGTGGCCTTCAGCACCTCCGGCTCGCGGCCCGGCTCCACCGACAGCAGGAAGCCGGTGGCCAGGTCGCCCTCGCCCAGCACGCGGTTGAGCACCTCGCGGTCGAGGTAGGCGTTCAGCCCCATCATCTCCGGCAGCGTGCCGCCCAGGGGCAGGGTGAGCGTGCGGGCCCGGCCCTCCATCACCTCCACCTGCACCGGGTCGCCGGGCTGCAGGCCCAGCTGGCGCGCCAGCCGGTCGGTCAGCAGCAGCCCGCGGCCCTCGATCAGCGACTCCCGCTGGTCGACGTCGATCAGCCGGCCCAGCTCGGGGCGGCCCGGGTAGCCGCGCAGGATCGTGCGTTCGCTCAGGTGGCCGTGGCGCAGGGTCACGGGCACGTAGCGGTTGCTCTCCACCTGCCGCACGCCGGGCAGGCGCGCCAGCGCCAGTCGCGTGCGCGGCTCGTCGACCGCGTCGGTCGTCCACACCGTCACGTCCGCGCGCAGAGCCACCTTCAGCTGGGTGTCCACGATCACCTCGATGGCGTCGCGGAAGAAGTTGCCCATGATGACAATGGCCACCGCGGCCGCCACGCCCGCGATGGACAGCGCCGTGCGCAGGGGCCGGCGCTCCATGTTGCGCAGCACCATGCGCGCGGCCGGGCCGATGCGCTGGATGCCCAGCCGCTCCAGCAGCGTGCGGCGGTAGCGCCCGGGGGACGGCGGCCGCATGGCCTCGGCGGGCGGCAGCCGCACCGTGGCGGCGATGGCGTTGAAGGTACCGCCCACGGCGGTGAGCAGCGTGAGCCCGGCGCTCACCAGCAGCAGGCCCGGCGCGATGCGGTGCTCGAAGCTGGGGAAGTGGAAGAACTCGGCATACAGGCCGGTGAACAGGGTGCCCAGGCGGTCGCCCGCGGCCACGCCCAGCACCAGCCCGAGCCCCACGATGACCAGCACCAGCTTGAGGTAGTGGGCGCCGATGGCGAGGTTCGGGTAGCCCAGCGCCTTGAGCGCGGCGATCTGCTCGCGCTGCGTGGCGACCAGCCGCGACACCACCACGTTGAGCAGGAAGGCCGCCACGCCCAGGAAGATCGCGGGCAGCACCGTGCCCAGCACGCGCTGCTCCTTGATCTCGTTGTCCAGCATGGCGTGCGAGGTCTGGTCGGCGCGGCCGTGGGCCTCGCGCCCACCGTAGGGGCCCAGGCGGCGGGTGAGGGCATCCACCACGGCCTGCTCCGACGCGCCCGGGGCCAGCTTCACCGCGATGCGGTTGAACGCGCCGTCCATGTCGTAGGCCGCGGCGAGCACCTCCTGGTCCATCCAGAAGACGCCGAAGCCGCGCGTGTCCGGCATGCCCCACAGGCCCGCGAACACGAACTCGGGCGACAGCGCGGTGCCGGTGACCACCAGGGTGCGCTGGCGGCCGTTGACCAGCGCGGTGAGCGTGCTGCCCGGCCCCAGGTGGTGCGTCTGGGCGAAGGCCTCCGACGCCAGCACCTCCACCGGGCCGGTGCCCGTGCGGCCCAGCTCGGGCCAGCGGCCGGCGGCCAGGCGCACGCGGTTCATGCCCTGCGGCGCGCGCGCGTCCAGGCCGATCAGCTGGCCGATGATGGGGTCGTCCACGCCGGGCAGGCTCACCCGCACCAGCTCTTCCACGGTGGTCTGCACGTCGGCCACGCCGGGCTCCTGGCGCAGCGCCTCGGCCGCGGCCAGCGGCGCGCGGCGCACGCTCGCGAAGACGTCCGCGAAACGGTCGCTGGCGTAGAAGCGGTCGCGTGCCAGGGCCAGCGAATCCACCGCGGACAGGCTGGTGATGAAGCCGCCCACGCCGCTGGCCACCACCAGGGCGATGGTCAGCGCCTGGCTCCACAGCAGGCGCAGGTCACGCAGCAGCTTGCGGTCGAGTGCCTTCATCACGGCGGCCCGCCGGGCCGGGAGGACGGGACGGCGCTCACCCCGGCAGTCACCACGACAGGTCCGCCGGCTTCACCTTGCGCGGGTTCGTCTCCACGCGCTGGATGCGGCCGTCGCCCAGGTACACCACGCGATCGGCCATCTGCGCGATGGCCGCGTTGTGGGTGATCACCACCGCGGTGGTGCCCAGCTCCTCGTTCACGTGGGCGATGACTTCCAGCACCAGCTTGCCGGTCTGGTAGTCCAGCGCGCCGGTGGGCTCGTCGCACAGCAGCACCTGCGGCCGCTTGACGATGGCCCGGGCGATGGCCACGCGCTGCTGCTCGCCGCCGGAGAGCTGGGCGGGGAAGTGGTCGCGCCGGGGCGTCAGGCCCACCCGGTCGATGGCCTCGTCCACCGGCATCGGGTGCTCGACGATGTCGGTGACCAGCGCCACGTTCTCCCGCACGGTCAGGCTGGGGATGAGGTTGTAGAACTGGAACACGAAGCCGACGTGGCGGCGGCGGTAGGCGGTGAGTGCCGATTCGTCGGCCCGGGTGAGGTCCTCGTCGCCGAACATCACCGTGCCGCTGCTGGGCACGTCCAGGCCGCCCAGGATGTTGAGCAGGGTGGACTTCCCGCTGCCGGACGGCCCCAGCAGCACGATGAACTCGCCGCGGCCGATGTCCAGGTCGACGTCGCGCAGGGCCACCACCTCCACCTCGCCGGTGCGGTAGACCTTGCCCACGCCGTGCGCGCGAAAGAGCGCCGGGCCGGCCGTCATGCGCGGGGGCCCGGGCGCCGGGCTGCACGGGGCCGGCGCCAGCCCTGCCAGACGCGCCAGGCCTTCCAGGCCAGCAGCGCCCAGCGCCCCCAGACGGCGACGGTGCGCGGCGTGGCCACCCGCCGCAGGGCCGCGGCCGCCAGGGTGTGCGGCGACGCCTGCCGCTGCAGGCGTCGCACATGGCGGCCCAGGCGCAGGCGCTGGGCGGCGCTGCGCGCCAGCAGCACCTGACGCCGCTGCTCCAGCGTGTCGGCCGCGCGGGCGGTGCCGGGGGGCACGGGAGCGCTCATGCTGCCTCGCCGCGCAGGGCCTTCTCGTCCGCGTGCAGCTCGGCCAGCGTGCCGTGCAGCAGCGGCGGCCGGCGCTCGGCCTCGGCCTTCCAGCGCCAGGCGGCGAGCGCGGCGGCGCCCAGGAAGACGGCGGTCAGCCCGCCGAGGGCGGTGGCCTGCCAGGCGGGCGGGCACAGCAGCACGATCCAGGCGGCGGCCAGCACCACGCCGACGAACAGCAGGAACAGCGTCACCGTGGCACCGAGCCACAGGCGCGCCAGGCGCAGCCGCTCCTGCTCCAGCTCCAGCGTGGCCAGCTCCAGCCGGGTGCGCCCGATGTCGATGACGTCGGCCACCACGCGCTGGGCGGCCTCGCGCAGGCCGTCTAGCACCCCGGGCGGGGGCGGCTCGCCGCGGCGCGGTGCGTCGTCCGTCGGCGCGGCGCTCACCGGCGCGACGCCGCGAGGAAGCCGATCAGCAGGCCCACCGCCGCGGCGATGCCCATCGCGCCGTACGGGTGCTCGCGCACCGCCAGGTCGGTGGCACGGGCGGCGCGGCGGGCGCGGTACACGGCGGCCTGCTCCAGGTCGTCGAGCTGGTCGCGCATCTGCCGCACCTGGTGGGCGAACTGGTCGCGCACCGCGTCGTAGGCCTCGTCACCGGTCTCAGCGGCGCTCTTGAGCAGCTCGTCGGCCTCGTCGATCATGCGGCGCAGGCTCTGGGCCAGGGCCGACTTGTCGTGCGACATGTCCATGGGCGGTCTCCATCCAGGGTGAAGAAGTCCGATCCTAGGCGTGAACCGGTGCGGCGTCTTGACGCGGCTCAAGCCGTGGGCGGCGGTGACAGCGGCATGACGAAGCGCACCACGCCGGGCTCCTCGCTGGCGGCGTCGGCCTCGAAGCCCAGGTCGTCGCAGAGCTGGCGCATGGCACCGTTCTCCCGCAGCACGTAACCCACCAGGCGCTGCGTGCCGCGCTGGCGCTGGTGGGCGGCCAGCCGGTCCATCAGCAGGCGGCCCAGGCCCTGGTGCTTGAGGTCGCTGCGCACGATCACCGCGAACTCGGCCTCGACGTTGTCGGGGTCGGCCACCGCGCGCGCCACGCCCAGGGTGTCCCATCCGCCGTCGGCCGACGGGCGCTCCGCGATGAAGGCCATCTCGCGCTCGTAGTCGATCTGCGTGAGCCGGGCCATCTCGCTGGCGGGCAGCTCGCGGCGCGACTGGAAGAAGCGAAGCCGCACGTCCTCGGGGTCGAGCGCGGTGATGAAGGCGCGGTGCTGCGGCTCGTCCTCGGGGCGGATCGGGCGCATGCGCAGCGGCTGGCCGTGCCAGTCGAGCGTGGTGGTGAGCTCGGCCGGGTACGGGGCGATGGCGAAGGCGCCGGCACCTGACCCGCGCTCGCCGGGCCGCGCCAGGCGGATGCGCGCGTCCAGCGCCAGCACGCCCTCGTGGTCCGCCCACAGCGGGTTGATGTCCAGCTCGGCCAGCTCGGGCAGGTCGGCCAGCATCTGGGAGACGGCCGTGAGCACGTCGGCGATGGCCTCCTGCCGCGCCGGCGGGTGGTCGCGGTAGCCGGCCAGCAGGCGCGCCACGCGGGTGCGGGCGATCAGCTCGCCGGCCAGCACGCGGTTCAGGGGCGGCAGGCCGATGGCGCGGTCGGCCAGCACCTCGACGGCCGTGCCACCCTGGCCGAACAGGATGACGGGGCCGAACAGGCGGTCGACCGAGGCGCCCACGATGAGCTCCACGGCCATCGGCCGCTGGGCCATGGGCTGCACCGAGAAGCCCTCGAGCCGCGCGCCGGGCAGGGCCGCGTGCAGCCGCTGCAGCATGGCCACCGCCGCGTCGCGCACGGCCGCCGCGTCGGCCAGCCGCAGCGCCACGCCACCGGCGTCCGACTTGTGCGAGATGTCCGGCGAGAGGATCTTCAGGGCGACGGGATAACCCAGCAGGTCGGCGGCCTCGACCGCGCTGTCGGGGTCCGCCGGCACGGCGCGCGTGGGCACGGTGGGGATGCCGTAGGCCGCCAGCACCGCCTTGGCCTGCACTTCGTCGAGCATCTCATGGCCGGCCGCGCGTGCGGCCGCCAGGGCGGCGCGCGCCGCGGCGGTGTCCGGCGGCGCGTGTTCGCTGGCGGTGGGCACCTGGCGCAGCTGCGCCTGGTTGGCCCGGTAGGTGCGCAGCATGCCGAAGGCGCGCACGGCCTCCTCCGGGGTGGCGTAGTCGGCCACGCCGGCGTCCTCGAACACATGGCGGGCGTCGGCCACGGCGGCGTCGCCCAGCCAGCAGGCCAGCACGCGGCCGGCATGCTGGCGCACCAGCGGGGCGCAGGCGCGGGCGATGTCGTCGCTGCGCACGATCGCGGTGGGCGCGTGGGCGAAGAGCACCGCGCCGGTCTCGCGGTCGTCGAACAGTGCCTCCAGCGTGGCCGTGTAGCGCTCGGCGGGGGCGTCGCCGATGATGTCGATGGGGTTGGCGCGCGACCAGGTGGCCGGCAGCACGGCATCCAGGCGCTCACGCAGCGCGGGGGTCATGTCACGCAGGGGGATGCCCGCGAGCTCGGCGGCGTCGGCCGCCATCACGCCGGCCCCGCCGCCGTTGGTCATGATGGTGAGGCCGGCATCGGGGCAGGGGCCGTCGCCGCGGAACCGGGCCAGTGTCTGGGCGGCCATGAACAGCTCCTGCAGCGTGTCCACGCGCAGCATGCCGGCGCGGCGGATGGCCGCGTCGAACACCAGGTCCGAGCCGGCGAGGGCGCCCGTGTGCGAGGCGGCGGCGGCCGCCCCGCGGGTGCCGCGGCCGGCCTTCACGACGATGACGGGCTTGTTGCGCGCGGCCGCCCGGGCCGCCGACATGAACTTGCGCGGCGATTCGATGCTCTCGATGTACAGCAGGATCGATCGCGTGCGCGGGTCGCTGCCCAGGTGGTCCAGCAGGTCGCCGAAGTCCACGTCGGCGTGTTCTCCCAGCGAGACCATGTGCGAAAAGCCGATGCGCCGCGCGCGCGCCCAATCCAGCACCGCGGTGACGAGGGCGCCGGACTGCGACACGAAGGCCACGTCGCCCGGCAGCGCATGGGCATGCGAGAAGCTGGCGTTCAGCCCGAGGTGCGGCGACAGCAGGCCCAGGCAGTTGGGCCCCAGCACGCGCAGCAGGTGGGGGCGCGCGGCGTCCAGCATGGCCTGGCGCGTGGCCGGGTCCAGGCCGGCGGTCATGACGATGACGGCCCGGGTGCCCCGCCGGCCCAGCTCGGCGATGAGCTTGGGCACGGTGGCCGGCGGGGTGCAGATGACCGCCAGGTCGGGCACCTGGGGCAAGGCGGCCACGCTGGACACCACCGGTTCGCCGTCCAGCCGCCGCAGCCGCGGGTTCACCGCCATCACCGGCCCGGCGAAGCGGCCGGCACGCAGATTGCGCCACACCGTGGCGCCCACGCTGGCCGGGCGGTCCGACGCGCCGATGACGGCCACGCTCGTGGGTTGCAGCAGCTGGTCCAGGTGGCGAACGGTCATGGGGGGCAGGATCGGGCGGGCAGCAGGCCGCGGAGCGTGCAGACTAACCGCGCGGCGGGCGCCCTGCTTGCGCATGATCAAGATCAAGACGGCCCCCGGCCCGGTGGCCGCTGCACGATACTGGGCCGCCATGACAGAACGCCTGGATCCACCGGCCCCGGCCGCCGGCACCGCGCTGCCGCCCGGCCCCGGCTGGGACGCGATGCTGCTGCGGGCGGTGCGCGCGGCCGAGCTGGCCGGCGCGGCGGTGGACGACCAGCCGGCCATGGCGCAGGCGGCGGCGCTGCCGGGTGCGCCTGCCGTGCGGCTGGCGCGGCGGGCCCGCCTGCTGGCCGGCCCGCTCGGCGTGGAGGGTCCGCTGCGCCGGGCCCGTCGCGCGCTGCCGTGGCTGCTGGCGGCGGCGGCCGGGCTCGCCGGGCTGCTGGGCGCCCACCTGCTGGAGCGCCTGGCCGGCGAGGGCCGGCATCTGAATGCCGTGGGCGCGGTGGCCCTGGCGCTGGCGCTGCCCACGCTGAGCCTGGTGCTGTGGGGGCTCGCCCTGGCCAGTGGCCGGCTGGCGCTGGGGGGTGGGCTGGCCGGCTGGACGCTGGCGGCGGCCGCCCGCCTGCCGGGGCTGCGGGGCCCGGCGGGCGTCACCTGGCTGCCGGTGGCCTGGCAGGCGCTCGCCGAGGCGCGGCTGCTGCCCTGGGCCCTGGGCCTCGTGCAGCACCTGCTGTGGCTCGGTGTGTTCACCGTGCTGCTCGCCGGCTTGCTGGTGGACTTCGGCCTGCGCGCCTACACCCTGGGCTGGGAGACCACCATCCTGCCAGCCGGCTTCTTCGCCCAGGTGGTGCAGGTGCTGGGCGCCGGGCCGGCGGCGCTGGGCTTCCCGGTGCCGGACGCGGCGGCGGTGGCGGCGGCCCAGGCGGCCCCCGGCCAGGGGCCGCCGGGCGACCCGCGGCCCTGGGTGGGCTGGCTGATCGGCTGCCTGGTGGTGTACGGCGCACTGCCGCGCGGGCTGGCCGCGGCCGCTTGTCTGTCCGTCTGGCGGCGCCGCCGCCACCGCCTGGCCGGCATCGATCCCGCCGACCCCTACTGGCGTCGCCTGCTGGACCGGCTGGCTGCCGCCGAGGCGCCCCGGGTGGCCGACGCCGAACGCCGCCCGCCCCGCGCCGCCCGCGCGGCGGTGCCGCCGGCCCACGGCGCGCCCGCGCTGGTGGGCTTTGAGCTACCGCCGCAGGCCCCCTGGCCGCCCGCCGGGCTGATGGCCGCCTTGCCCGCCTGGTGCGAACGCCTGGACGGCAGCGCGGAGGACCGCCAGGCCCTGCGCGAGCGGGCACAGCTCGAGCGGCCCGCCCGGCTGCTGCTGGTGGTGCATGGCCCGGCCACGCCGGACCGCGGCACGGCCCGCGTGCTGGCCGGCGTGGCGCAGGCCGGCAGCGCGGTGGCGCTGCTGGCGCAAGGGGCCGGCGCCGCCCGCTGGCGTGCCTGGCTGGCGGACCCGGCCACGGCGGTGGCCGGCGCGCCGCCGGACGTGCCCGTGTTCGACGACGCCGCCGCCGCCGGCGCCTGGCTGCATGGCCGGGCGGGCGCGGCGGGACCGCGTTCCGGCCATGGCTGAGGCGCCGCTCACCGTGGCGGTGGTGGGCCACACCAATGCCGGCAAGACCTCGCTGCTGCGCACGCTGACGCGCCGGCGCGACGTGGGCGAGGTGTCCGACCGCCCCGGCACCACGCGGCACGCCGAGGCGGTGGTGCTGGCGCTGCCCGGCGCGCCGCCCGTGCGGCTGGTGGACACGCCGGGCCTGGAAGACCCGGTCGGCCTGCTGGCCCTGGTGCGCGCGCAGCCCGGGCGCACGCCGGCCGAGCGCCTGCGCGCCGCGCTGTCGCGTCCCGAGGCGCAGGCCGAGTTCGAGCAGGAGGCCAAGGTGCTGCGCGCACTGCTGGCCGCGGACGCCGCCTTCTACGTGGTGGACACCCGCGAACCGGTGCTGCCCAAGCACCACGCCGAGGTCGCCCTGCTGCACGACAGCGGCCGGCCGGTGATGCCGGTGCTGAACCAGCTGCGCGACCCGTCCAGCCGCTGGTCGGCCTGGCGCACCACGCTGGCCGAGCACGGGCTGCATGTGCAGGCGCAGTTCGACGCGGTGGCCCCCTTCATGGGCGCGGAGGCGCGGCTGTACCGCGACCTGGCCACCCTGCTGTCCGACCGGCGCGAGCCGCTGGAGGCCCTGGCCGACGCGCTGGCCGAGGCCGCCGTGCAGCGGCAGGCCGCCGGCTGGCGGCTGATCGCGCACCACCTGCTGGGCCTGGCGGCCCTGCGCGAGACCCTGTCCCGTGAGGAGCTGGCGGACGCGGCCCGGCGCGCTGACCGCCTGGCTGCCTTCCGCGACCGGGTGGCCACCGGGGCGCGCGAGGCCGCCTGGCAACTGTTGCAACTGCACGGCTTCGAGCCCGGCGACGCCGAGCTGGCCGGCCTGCCGGCGCTGCAGGGCGACTGGGAGGCGGACCTGTTCAACCCCGATCTGCTGCAGCAGGTGGTGCGCCACCTGGGCGCGGGCGCCCTGGTGGGCGCGGCCCTCGGCCTGGGGCTGGACATCGCCCTGCACGGACTGACGCTGGGCGTGGGCACGTCCATCGGCGCGGCGCTGGGCGGCGCCGCGGCCCAGGGGCTGGGGCCGCTCGGCCGGCTGGTGGCGCTGCGGGCCACGGGCCGGCAGGACGTGCAGGCCGAGGACGCCGTGCTCGTGCTGCTGGCCGCGCGCCTGGCGGCACTGCAGGAGGCGCTGGCCGAGCGGGGCCATGGGGCGGTGCAGCCGCTGCGGCCGGACACGGGGCAGGACGCCGGGCCGGGCGATGCGGCGGTCGCGGGCAGCACGCGGTGGCGGGCGCTGGCCCGGGCGCTCTCCGGCGCCGACGGCCTGGCGCCTGCACGCGCCCGCCCGGCGTGGGCCGAGCCCGGGCCGGCGGACGCCCGGCGTCAGCGTGCCGACGAGGCGCTGGCAGGCCGGCTGCGCGCGGCATGGCAGGCCCCGCCCGACAGCGCGGGGTGAGGCCGCGACGGGGCGGAGCCGGCGCCGCCGCCCTCAGGGCCCGGCGGTCAGCGGAGCGCGGAAGGCGTCCGGATCCAGCGTGCAGCGTGACTTGACGAGCGTCGCGGCATCGCGGCCGTCCACGGTGAGCGGCCATTCGCCGCGTGCACTGTAGGCCGACTGGCCGCGGCTCGCGCACTGCTGGGCCGGGGCCAGGTAGCCCTGTTCGATGGCGGGCGGCGCCGGACGCAGCATGTACGCCGACAGCGCCGCGGCCTCCACCACCGCGGCGGTGGCGAGCACCCAGACCCACCAGCGGCTGCGGGGGGCGGGTTTGTCGAGGAAGAGCGTGCGCATGGGACGGCAGGTGGGGCGGCGGGAAAGAGGGCCCCGTGGGCCGGGGGAGGCGGGCTGCCATTCTGGGCAGCCGGGGGCGGGCGAGGCAGTCGGTTCCTAGGGGTGCCGCACCCCGTGGGCAAGGGGGGTGCCGGGGTCGGGTCGCGCCTCGGCGGCGCGCCAGCGCCGCAGGGCGGCCTCCAGCTTGTCGAGCGTGCAGGGCTTGGTGAGGAAGTCGTCCATGCCCGCCTGCTGGGCTTCCTGGGCGTTGCTGGCCAGGGTGTTGGCGGTCAGCGCGACGATCGGCACCCGCGGCTGTCCGCGCTGCAGTTCCTCCGCCCGCCAGCGTCGCACCACCTCGAAGCCCGAGATGCCGGGCAGCATGCAGTCCATCAGCACCAGGTCGTAGCGGCGGCTGCCCAGGCGGCGCAAGGCCTCCTCGCCGTCCGCGGCCACGTCGCAGCGGCAGCCCAGCCGGTCGAGCTGGGCCTCCACCACCAGCGCATTCACCGCGTTGTCCTCCACCACCAGCACCTCGGCCACGGGCGGCGGCGTGCCGGTGGTCGGTGCCGGCGTGCCGCCCGCAGGCCCGGGCGCGTCGCCCAGCGGCACCGGGCTGCTGTGCACGAACGCCCAGTCCGTGCCGTCCTGCGGCGGGGGCGGCTCGGGGGCGACCACCGCCGGCTCCCCGGTCGCGGGCGCCGCCTGGGCCGGCAGCGGCAGTTCCACCCAGAAGCAGGTGCCGCCGCCGGGCCGCGCGGCGAAGTCGATCTCGCCGCCCATCAGCTCCACCAGGCGCCGGCAGATCGCCAGGCCCAGCCCGGTGCCGCCGAAGCGACGGGTGATGGAGCCGTCGGCCTGCGCGAAGGGCTGGAAGACCCGCGCGCGCGCCGCTGGCGGGATGCCCACGCCCGTGTCGCGCACCTCGAAGCGCAGCCGCTCGCCGGGGCCGCGCGACAGGTGCAGCGTCACCTCGCCGCGGTCGGTGAACTTGATGGCGTTGTCCACCAGGTTGCCCAGCACCTGCCGCACGCGCTGGGCGTCGCCGCAGACGCTGGCCGGCACCTCCGCCGCCACGCCCGCCACCAGCGCCAGGCCCTTGCGCCGGGCCGTGTGCTCGAAGGTGGCGCGCACCTCCTGCAGCACCTCCTGCGGCGAGAAGGGCGCCGCCAGCACGTCCATCTCGCCGGCCTCGATCTTCGTCAGATCGAGCATGTCGTTCAGGATGGCCATCAGGTGCCGGCCGGAGGCGAGCAGGGTGCCCGCCAGTTCACGCTCGCGCGGTGGCAGCGGCGCACGCACCAGCAGGTCGGCCGTGCCCAGGATGCCGTTGAGCGGCGTGCGCACCTCGTGGCTCACGGTGGCCAGGAAGCTGCTCTTGGCCCGGCTGGCCCGCTCGGCCTGTTCGCGCAGGCGCTCGACCTCCGCTGCCCGCTGCTCCTGGCGCCGCAGCACCCCCACCAGCACGCTGAAGGTGGCCAGCAGGAAGCCGGCGGACGCCAGCGCGAACGCGCCGATGCCGCGCGCCTGGCGGTGCCAGGCGGCGAACACGAGGCGGTCGTGCATGGCCACCGCCACGGTGACGGGGAACCCCTCCACCGCGCGGGCGACCACCTGCACATGGCGGCTGTTGTCCGCCTCCGCGTCCCAGGGGCGGAACGGCGGCGCCTCGGCGCGGGCCGGCACCGCGGGCACGCCCGGCAGCTCGCCGTAGGCGCCTTCGGTGCTGAGCGGTCGCCCCAGGGCGGCCGGGTCGTGGGGCGCACGGGCCATCAGCGTCATGTCGCGGCGCAGCAGCGACATGGCGGTGACGTCGGGCTGTGGCGCGGCGCGGTCGAGCCGGATCGCCTCGTAGAAGTCGGCGAAGGACTCCGACGACAGGCCGGCCATCACCGCTCCCATGAACCGCCCGTCGGACGTCTGCAGCCGGCGGCAGACATAGATCATCCAGATGTGGGTGCTGCGCGAGAGCACCGGCGCCGCCACGTGGCGGTCCGAGCCCTCGGCGCCGCGGACCGCCTGGAAGCATTCCCGGTCGCTCACGTTGATGCTCGGCACGGGGAAGCCGCGCGCGGCCACCACGAGCTGGCCCTGGGCGTCGAACACCGCCAACGCGTCCACCGACGGGAAGCCGGCCCGCAAGGTGGCCAGCGTCAGGTGGTCCTCATAGCGGCCGAACCGCTCGGCCAGGGCGCTCGGGTCGGGAATGGCCAGGCCGTGGATCTGCCGGGCGACACCGGCGACCAGGCCGTCCGCGGCCGCGAAGGCGTGCGCCGCCTGGGCCGCCATGGCGTAGCTGTGGTCCTCGGCGGTGGCCTGCGCGTTGCGCCGCGCATCTTCGCGCAGGCTCCAGGCGGCCAGGCCGGCGGCCAGCAGCAGGGCGGCCACCAGCACGGCGCCGACGCGGGCGGCGACCCGGCTGGCTACCCAGCGGCCGCTGCCCCACCGCTGACCCTGGGTGGGCATGACCTGGCCTCCCTTCCCGACACACCAGCGGACAGGGGAGCAACTGCTGTGCCCGGGGAAAGGCGCGGGCGGCTGGCCCGGTGGCGGCTCCGGGAGGCCGCCTTTCGCTTCTCATCAATCACTTTGACACCCCGCCACAAGTCCTTATTTCGCAATGACTTTTTGCTGAGGTGCGCTGCAGCAATCGGCGCTAAGTGCCTGATTTCATTGAAATTTTTCTTCCTGTTTCGTTGACCCGTGGGATCGGGGTGAGATAAAGTGGGAGAAAGTGCAATTTAGTGGGTTGTCGTGTCCGACTTTGTGTTTCAGGGTGAGTCCGCGTTGTCGCTGGACGGGAAAGGCCGGGTCACCGTGCCGTCCCGTTATCGCGACGCGCTGGCCGCGCTGTGCCAGGGCCAGATGACGCTCACCAAGAGCCCCTCGCGCTGCCTGCTGCTCTTCCCCCGTCCGGCCTGGGTGGAGTTCCGCGCCAAGATCCTGGCCCTGCCCATGGAGGCCGACGGCTTCCGCCGCCTGTACCTGGGCAGCGCCATGGACGTGGACATGGACAGCGCCTCGCGCATCCTGCTGTCGCCCGAACTGCGCGGCTGGGCCCGGCTCGAGAAGGAACTCATGCTCGTGGGCATGGGCGCCCGCCTGGAAATCTGGGACCGCGAGCGCTACCTCGCCAACGAGGAAGCCACCCTCGCCCAGCCCATGCCTGACGCGCTGCGCCAGCTGGTCATCTGAGGCCGCCGATGTCAGCACCGAAGTCGACCAAGGCGCGGGCCGAGCGCCGGGCCGCTCCCAAGCTGGCCCGCATCCCCTCGGGGGATCGGCCGACGTCCTCGTCGGACGAGGGGCTTCAGCACACCACGGTCTTGTTGCACGAGGCCATCGACGGCGTGTTCACGCGGCCCGATGGCACCTACGTGGACGGCACCTTCGGCCGCGGCGGCCACAGCCGGGCGCTGCTCGCCCGCCTGGGCCCGGGCGGGCGCCTGGTGGCCTTCGACAAGGACCCGGAGGCCGTGGCGGCGGCCACCACGGGCGACGCGGCCATCACCGACCCGCGCTTCCAGATCGTGCACGAGAGCTTCGCCACGCTGCGCGAGTCGCTGGCGGCGTGCGGCATCGCGGCGGTGGACGGTGTGCTGCTCGACCTGGGCGTGAGCTCGCCGCAGATCGACGACCCGGCGCGGGGCTTCAGCTTCCGCTTCGACGGCCCGCTGGACATGCGCATGGACCCGACCCGTGGCGAGAGCGCGGCCGATTTCCTCGAGCGCGCCGACGAGCGCCTCATCACCCAGGTGGTACGTGACTATGGCGAAGAACGGTTTGCTGCATCGATTGCAAAGGCGATTGTTGCTCGCCGGGACAGCGGGGCCCCTGTTCGATCCACGGCCGAGCTGGCCCAGCTCGTGGCTCGCTCGGTCAAGTCCCGCGAGCCGGGCCAGGACCCTGCAACGCGCACATTTCAGGCGCTACGGATTCTCGTCAACGCCGAGCTTGAAGAGCTCGAGCAGGGCCTGAGCGCGGCGATCGACCTGCTGGCCCCCGGTGGCCGGCTGGCCGTGATCAGCTTCCACTCGCTCGAGGACCGCATCGTGAAGACGCGGATCGCACACGAGAGCCGCGAGGAGATCGACCGCCGGGCACCGTTCGCGCCGCCGCGCCGCACGCTGCGGCTGAAGCCGCTGGCGCGCATCAAGCCGGGCGCGGCCGAGATCGCCGCCAACCCGCGCGCCCGCTCCGCCGTGCTGCGCGTGGCCGAGCGGCTGAGCGCCAAGGGAGCCGCGGCGTGACGCGCCTGTCGATCATCCTGCTGGTGCTGCTCGTGGCCAGCGGCCTGTGGCTGGTGAAGACCAGCTACGAGTCGCGCCGCCTGTTCGTCGAGATCGAGCGCGCCAAGGCGGAGCAGACCCAGCTCGCCGCCGACGCCAAGCGCCTGGATGCCGAGCGCCGCACAGAGGCCACCCACCTCAAGGTCGAGCGCACGGCGCGCGAGAAGCTGGCCATGCGCCTGGCCACGCCTGACATGACGGTCTATGTGAGCGACAGCCGCGCCGCGTCGACCCCGGCCTCGGCCGCGGGGCAGGGGGGGCAGCCGTGAAGCCGGTGCAGCGCCAGCGTGCCGCCGGGGCCACGTCCGTGCGCGGCGTGAACTACTCCACCAGCCCGCTGCTGGCGGCCAAGACGCCGCCCGGGCGCAGCAAGTTCCTGGTGTTCGCCGTCGGCATGGCCTTCCTGGCGCTGGCCGGGCGGGCGTTGTACGTGCAGGTCATCGAGTCCGAGTTCTTCCAGAAGAAGGGCGAGGAGCGCTTTGCCGCCACGCTGCAGCTGCCGGCCAGCCGCGGCCGCATCCTGGACCGCCATGGCCAGATCCTGGCGGTGAGCGTCAATGCGCCCACCATCTCGGTGAACCCGCAGCACTTCAAGGCCAGCGACGCGCAGAAGCGCGCGCTGGTGTCGCTGCTGCGCATGCCGCTGAAGGAGTTCGACGCGCGCATGGCCGACGGCGGCGCCTACGTGGTGCTCAAGCGCCAGGTCGACGACGGCGTGGCGCAGCAGGTGCGGGCCCTGAAGATCAAGGGCCTCACGCTGGAGCCGGGCTACATCCGCCGCTACCCAGAGAACGAGGCGGCCGCGCACGTGGTGGGCTTCACCGACATCGAGGACAAGGGCCAGGAGGGCGTGGAGCTGGCCTTCCAGCGCCAGCTGCAGGGCCACGGCGGATCGCGCGGGGTGCTGCGCGACCGGCTCGGCCGCGTGGTCGAGGAGCTCGGCGAGACGGTGGACCCGCGCGACGGCCGCGACGTGCAGCTGACCATCGATTCCAAGGTGCAGGCCCTGGCCTACCAGCGCATCCGCGACGCCGTGCAGCAGCACAAGGCCAAGGCCGGCAGCGTGGTGGTGCTCGACGCGCAGTCCGGCGAGATCCTCGCCCTGGCCAACTACCCCAGCTACCTGCCGGGCGAGCGCCGCCACCTCACGGGCGCCCAGCTGCGCAACCGCGCCATCACCGACGTCTTCGAGCCGGGCTCCACGGTGAAGCCCTTCATTGCCTCCATGGCCATCGAAAAGGGCCTGGTGCGTCCCGAAACGGTGCTGGACACGCAGCCCTTCCGCGTCGGCCCGCTGCTGGTGAACGACGGCAACCACGGCCGGCCGGTGATGTCGGTGGCCCAGGTCATCCAGAAGTCCAGCAACGTGGGCACGGTGAAGATGGCCCAGCGGCTGGACACCAAGGAGATGGGCGAGATGTTCGCGGCGCTGGGCTTCGGCACCAAGCCGCAGATCGGCTTCCCCGGCGCCGCGACGGGCAAGCTGCGGCCGCACAAGACCTGGAAGCCGGTCGAGAAGGCCACCATGAGCTACGGCTACGGCCTGTCGGCGTCGCTGCTGCAGATCGCGCGGGCCTACACCGCCATCGCGCGCGACGGCGAACTGGCCCCGCTCACCCTCATCCAGGGCGAGGAGCCGTTGCCGGGAGTGCGCGTGTTCCAGCCGGAGACGGCGCGCACCATGCGCCAGCTGCTGCGCGGCACGGTGAGCACCGACGGCACCGCCCCGCTGGCCCAGCCCATCGGCTACTCGGCCGGCGGCAAGACGGGCACGGCGGAGAAGCAGGAAGGCCGCGGCTACAACAGCGACAAGCACCGCGCCTGGTTCGCCGGCATCGCGCCCATCGACAACCCGCGCGTGGTCGTGGCCGTGATGGTGGACGAGCCCAGCGGCGTGTACTTCGGCGGCCTGGTGGCCGCGCCCGTGTTCAAGGTGGTCGTGGAGCAGGCGCTGCGCACGCTGGGCGTGCCGCCCGATCTCGACATGAAGCCGCCGGTCACCGCCGGCACCCGTTCGATCGCCGTGGCCGAGGCCACCGGCGCCGCGCCCATCCGGCGCCAGTGACACCGCCCGCCCGCACCATGCCCCTGACGCACCTGAAGAGCCCCGACGCCGCTGCCCGCTGGCTGAGCAGCTGGGTGACCGGCGCCCTGCGCACGGACAGCCGCCAGGTGCAGCCGGGCGATGCCTTCATCGCCTGGCCGGGCTACGCCAGCGACGGCCGCCAGCACGTGAAGCAGGCGCTCGAGCGCGGGGCCGCCACCTGCCTGGTGGAAGAGGAGGGCGTGGACGCCTTCGGCTTCGAGGACGCGCGCGTGGCGGCGCTGCCGCAGCTCAAGGCCGCCACCGGCGTGATCGCCAGCGCCTACTACCGCCAGCCCAGCGGCGCGCTGAAGGTGGTGGCCACCACCGGGACCAATGGCAAGACCTCCACCGCCTGGTGGACGGCCCAGTGCCTCACCCAGCTCGGCCTGCGCTGCGGGGTGGTGGGCACGCTGGGCATCGGCGAGCCGCCGCGCCCGGCCGCCGTGCCCGGCGCCGAGACCGCCGACATCACCTTCACCGGCCTGACGACGCCCGACCCGGTGGTGCTGCAGCAGGGCTTCCGCCGCATGGCGGACCAGGGCTTCGCGGCCTGCGCCATCGAGGCCTCGTCCATCGGCGTGGTGGAGCACCGCCTGGCCGGCACGGCCATCGAGGTGGCGCTGTTCACCAACTTCACGCGCGACCACCTGGACTACCACGGCGACATGGCCGCCTACTGGGCCGCCAAGCGCCACCTGTTCGGCTGGCCGGGCCTGCGCGCCGCGGTGATCAACGTGGACGACCCGCAGGGCGCCCGCCTCGTGGCCGAGCTGGCGGGCAAGGGCCTCGCGCTGTGGACCGTGTGCGTGGGCGGCGAGGCCCGCCTGCACGCTGACGCGGTGCGCTACGAGCACGGCGGGCTGGCCTTCGACGTGGTGGAGGGGCCGCAGCGCGTGTCCCTGGCCACCGGCCTGATCGGCGACTACAACGTGAGCAACCTGCTGGTGGTCATCGGCGGGCTGCGGGCGCTCGGCCTGCCGCTGGACGACGCCTGCCGCGCCGCCGCGCGCGTCACGCCGGTGCCGGGCCGCATGCAGCGCATCGGTGCCGGCGAGGGGGCCCCGGAGGCCGTGGTCGACTACGCCCACACGCCGGACGCGCTGGAGAAGGCCATCGGCGCGCTGCGCCCGCTGGCGCAGGCGCGCGGCGGCCGCCTGTGGTGCGTGTTCGGCTGCGGCGGCAACCGCGACGCCACCAAGCGCCCGCTGATGGGCGAGATCGCCGCCCGCCTGGCCGATCGCGTCGTGGTGACCAGCGACAACCCGCGCCGCGAATCGCCCCAGGCCATCGTGGACCAGATCGTCGCCGGCATCCCACCGGCGGCCGCCACGCTCAAGACCGACACCCGCCTGGACCGCGCGCAGGCCATCGCCGACGCCATCGCCGCGGCCGCGCCGGTCGACGTGGTGCTCATCGCCGGCAAGGGCCACGAGGACTACCAGGAGGTCGACGGCGTGAAGCAGCCGTTCTCCGACGCCGTCCACGCGGCCGAGGCCCTGGCCCGCAGGAGCGCTGCATGAGCGGCGCGCCCGTGCCCATGCTGCGCCTGCGCGACGCCGCGGCCCTGCTGCCGGGGGCCTGTGTGGTGGGCGACCCGAACGTGGTGTTCTGCCGCGTGCACACCGACACCCGCACCCTGCGCCAGGGCGACCTGTTCGTGGCCCTCAAGGGCGAGCGCTTCGATGCGCACGACTTCCTCGACGCGGCGCGCGTGTCGGGCGCGGTGGCCGCCCTGGCCTCGCACGGCATCGCCGAGGCCGGCCTGCCCGGCCTGCAGGTGGACGACCCGCTGGCGGCGCTGCAGGCCCTGGCCAGCGCCTGGCGCCAGCGCTTCACGCTGCCGCTGGTGGCCGTCACCGGCAGCAACGGCAAGACCACCGTCACGCAGATGGTGGCGGCCATCCTGCGCGCCGCGCACGGCGGCGCCAGCCTGGCCACGGCCGGCAACCTGAACAACCACATCGGCGTGCCGCTCACCGTGCTGGGCCTGGAGTCGGGCCACCGGGCGGCCGTGGTCGAGCTGGGCATGAACCACCCGGGCGAGATCGCCGAGCTGGCGGCCATCGCACGGCCCACCGTGGCCCTGGTCAACAACGCCCAGCGCGAGCACCAGGAGTTCATGCAGAGCGTGGAGGCCGTGGCGCGCGAGAACGGCGCCGTGATCGCCGCGCTGCCCGCGGACGGCACGGCGGTGTTCCCGGCCGACGAGGAATGGGCGCCGCTGTGGCGCACGCTCGCCGCGGGCCGCCGCACGCTCACCTTCGCCCTGGATGGCGACGGCGCAGGCGGCCGGGCCGCCGCGGCCGACGTGCACGCCGGCGCCCGCTGGCGCGTGGACGACTGGGACGTGCGGCTGCACACGCCGGTGGGGCGCGTGGACTTCCCGCTGCACATCGCCGGCCGACACAACGTGAAGAACGCCGCCGCCGCCGCGGCCTGCGCGCTCGCCGCCGGCATCGGCCTGCAGGACATCGTGCAGGGCCTGGCGCACTTCAGCCCCGTCAAGGGCCGCTCGCAGGTGCGTCCGCTGCTGGTGCGTGGCCAGCCGCGCACGCTGGTGGACGACACCTACAACGCCAACCCCGATTCCGTGCGCGCGGCCATCGACGTGCTGGCCGAGCTGCCGCGCCCGCGCTGGCTGTTGATGGGCGACATGGGCGAGGTGGGCGCCCAGGGGCCGGCCTTCCATGCCGAGGTGGGCCGCCATGCGCAGGCCGCCGGCATCGAGACCGTGTGGTGCGTGGGCGCGCTGATGCGCCACGCCGCGCTGCCCGACGGCGTGGCCACGGGCGCGCGCCATTTCGACAGCGTCGACGACCTGCTGGCGGCGCTGGCCGAGGACGAGGCGCCGCCGTTCTCGTCGGTGCTGGTCAAGGGCTCGCGTTTCATGCGCATGGAGCGCGTGGTGCAGGCCCTGCAGGCCCAGGGACAGGCCGGAGGAGGGAACCCACATGCTGCTTAGCCTGGCCCGTACACAGGAGGTGGCCCATGCTGCTTAGCCTGGCCCAGTGGTTGCAATCGCTCTATCCCGAGCAGTTCGGCTTCCTGCGCGTCTTCCAGTACCTCACCTTCCGGGCGGTGCTGGCGGCGATGACCGCGCTGCTGATCGGCCTGGTGTTCGGGCCGTGGGTGATCCGCCGCCTGACCGAGCTGAAGATCGGCCAGCCCATCCGCGAGTACGGCGTGCAGACGCACCTGGCCAAGCGCGGCACGCCCACCATGGGCGGCGCGCTCATCCTCATCGGCATCGGCGTGTCCACCCTGCTGTGGAGCGACTGGAGCAACCGCTTCGTCTGGATCACCATGCTGGTGACCTTCGGCTTCGGCGCCATCGGCTGGGTGGACGACTGGCGCAAGGTGGTGCTGAAGGACCCCGAGGGCATGCGCTCGCGCGAGAAGTTCTTCTGGCAGTCGGCCATCGGCCTCATCGCCGCGCTGTACCTGGCCTTCAGCGTGTCGGAGACCTCCAACATCCGCGTGCTCGAGCTGTTCCTGCGCTGGGTGCAGAGCGGCTTCTCGAACGACCTGCCGCCCAAGGCCGACCTCATGCTGCCCTTCTTCAAGAGCATCAGCTACCCGCTGGGCGTGTTCGGCTTCATCGCGCTCACCTATTTCGTCATCGTGGGCGCGAGCAATGCGGTGAACCTCACCGACGGGCTGGACGGGCTGGCCATCATGCCGGTGGTGCTGGTGGCGTCCGCGCTGGGCATCTTCGCCTACGTGGTGGGCAACGCGGTGTACTCGCGCTACCTGCTGTTTCCGCACATTCCGGGCGCCGGCGAGCTGATGATCTTCTGCGCCGCCATCGCGGGTGCGGGCCTGGCCTTCCTGTGGTTCAACGCCCATCCCGCGCAGGTGTTCATGGGCGACGTGGGCGCGCTGGCGCTGGGCGGCGCGCTCGGCACCATCGCCGTCATCACGCGCCAGGAGATCCTGCTGGGCATCATGGGCGGCGTGTTCGTCGCCGAGGCGCTGTCGGTGATGGCGCAGGTGGCCTGGTTCAAGTACACGAAGAAGAAGTACGGCGAGGGCCGGCGCATCCTGCTGATGGCGCCGCTGCACCACCACTTCGAGAAGTCGGGCTGGAACGAGACGCAGGTCGTCATCCGGTTCTGGATCATCACCATGCTGCTGTGCCTGGTGGGCCTGGCCAGCCTGAAGCTGCGGTGAGGGACGCTCGCCCATGAACTTCCTGCGCGATCTGTCGGTGCTGGTGCTGGGCCTCGGTGACTCCGGCCTGGCCATGGCACGCTGGTGCGCCCGCCACGGCGCGCGGGTGCGCGTGTGGGACTCGCGCGAGCAGCCGCCCCAGGCGGCCGCACTGGCCCTGGCCGCGCCCGAGGCGCAGCTGCTCACCGGCGCGCTCGACGCCGTGCGCCTGCAGGGCGATGGCGACCTCGCCGACGTGCGCCTGCTGCTCAAGAGCCCCGGCCTGTCGCCGCTGGACCCGCGCATCGCGCCGCTGCTGGCGGTGGCACGCGGGCGCGGGCTGCCGGTGCAGGGCGAGCTGGATCTGTTCGCCCGCGCCCTGGCCGACCTGAAGACCACGCGCCGCTACGCGCCCAAGGTGCTGGCCATCACCGGCACCAACGGCAAGACCACCACCACCTCCCTCACCGCGCGCCTGGTGGAGCGCTGCGGCCTGCGGGTGGGCTTGGCCGGCAACATCGGCCCGACCATGCTCGACACCCTGGCCGACGCGCTGGACCGCGAGCCGGCGGCCGAGCCCGCCGACGAGGCGACGGGGCCGATGGACCTCGCCCCCTCGCCCGACGCGGCCGACGAGGACACGCCCACGCTGCCTGGCGCCCTGGTGGACGGCCGCCCGCTGGACGACCGCACCGTGCCCATGCCGCTGGACGGCGCCGGCCACACGCCGGATGCCATCGACCTGGCGGTGGACGTGACCGGCGTCGCGGACGAGGTGGACGTCGCCATGGAGATGAGCGGCGCCGCCGGTGACCGGGTGGATGTGCCGGTGGACGTCAGCGGCGCGGGAGATCGTGTCGACGTCGGCCTGCCCGTGTCCATCGGCGAGGCGGCCATCGACCTGCGGCTGCACGCCGAGGGCGACGAGGAGGACGCCGCGCCGGCGCTTCCCCCTCCGCCGCCGGCCGAGCCGGTGTTCGAGGTGCTACCCGAGGTGTGGGTGCTGGAGCTGTCGAGCTTCCAGCTCGACGGTGTGCAGGGCTTCGAGCCCAGCGCCGCCACGGTGCTCAACGTGACGCAGGACCACCTCGACTGGCACGGCGACATGGACGCCTACGCCGCCGCCAAGGCGCGCATTTTCGGCGAGACGGCCGTCATGGTCATCAACCGCGACGATGCGCGCGTCGAGGCCATGGTGCCCGCGCCGGTGGTCGTGAAGGGCGCACGCGGCAAGGCCGCCAAGCCGGTGGCACGCGCCGTGCTGCGCTTCGGCCTCGATGCGCCGCGTCGCCCCGGCGACTTCGGCCTCGTCACCGAGGCCGGCATGGCCTGGCTGGTGCGCGCCTTGCCCGCGGACGAGACCGTGAAGTTGCGCAAGGGCGAAGAGGCCGAGATCCACCTGCAGCGGCTGATGCCCGCCGATGCGCTGCGCATCCGCGGCCGGCACAATGCGTCCAACGCGCTGGCGGCGCTGGCGCTCGCCACGGCCATCGGCTGCCCGCTGGCACCCATGCTGCACGGCCTGCGCGAGTACCGCGGCGAGCCGCACCGCGTTGAGCCCATCGGCAGCGTGGGCGGCGTGGAGGCGGTGGACGACAGCAAGGGCACCAACGTGGGCGCCACCGTGGCCGCGCTCGAAGGGCTGGGTGCCGACCTCGGCAGCGGCCGCCTCGTGGTCATCCTCGGCGGCGACGGCAAGGGCCAGGACTTCGGCCCGCTGGCCGCCCCCGTGGCCCGCCACGCCCGTGCGGTGGCCACGATCGGCCGCGACGCCGCCACCATCGAAGCCACGCTGGCCGCCACCGGCGTGGCCATCCAGCGGCACGACAGCCTGCAGGCCGCTGTGCGCTGGTGCTTCGCCCAGGCGCAGGCCGGCGACGCGGTGCTGCTCAGCCCCGCCTGCGCCAGCCTGGACATGTTCCGCCACTACGCGCACCGCGCCGAGGTGTTCGCCGCCGCCGTGCGCGAGCTGGCGCTGGAGCGCGGAGAGGTGCTCGAATGAGCCGGGGCGCGCACGCCGTCGCCGCGACGCCGGGCTGGCGCGAGCGCCTGGGCGCGCTCGGCCAGGGCCTGCGCGAGCGGCTGGGCCGCGCGCCCGGCGTGGACCGCCTGCCGATCCGCGACTGGGTCTCGGTGGGCAGCGGCAAGCCCACCGCCGTCTCCGGCTTCGACCAGCCCCTGGCCTGGGTGGTCGCCGGCCTGCTGGCCCTGGGCCTGGTGATGGTGTATTCGGCCTCGGTGGCCCTGCACGACAACCCCAAGTTCGCCAGCTACCCGCCCACCTACTTCCTGGCGCGCCAGGCGCTGTTCATCGGCGTGGGCTTCGTGGCGGCGCTCGTCACGCTGAGCATTCCCATCGCGGTGTGGGAGAAGTGGGCGCCGTGGCTGTTCGCCGTGTCGCTGGCGCTGCTCATCGTGGTGCTGGTGCCCTTCATCGGCAAGGGCGTGAACGGCGCCCGGCGCTGGATCCCGCTGGGCTTCATGAGTTTCCAGCCCAGCGAGCTGGCCAAGCTGGCCATGGCCATGTACGCCGCCAGCTACATGGTGCGCAAGATGGACGTGAAGGAGCGCTTCTTCAAGGCCGTGTGGCCGATGGCGGTGGCGCTGGGCGTGGTGGGCATGCTGCTGCTGGCCGAGCCCGACATGGGCGCCTTCATGGTGATCGCGGCCATCGCCCTGGCCATCCTGTTCCTGGGCGGCGTGAACGGCCGGATGTTCGTGCTCAGCGTGATGGTGCTGGTGGGCGCCTTCGTGCTGATGATCGCCTTCAGCGAGTTCCGCCGCCAGCGCATCTTCGCCTACCTCGACCCCTGGAACCCTGACTACGCGCAGGGCAAGGCCTACCAGCTCACCCACTCGCTCATCGCCTTCGGCCGCGGCGAGTGGTTCGGCCAGGGCCTGGGCCAGTCCATCGAGAAGCTGAGCTACCTGCCCGAGGCCCACACCGATTTCCTGCTCGCCGTGATCGGCGAGGAGCTGGGCTTCGTGGCCGTGCTGGCGGTCATCGTGGCCTTCTTCTGGCTCACCCGCCGCATCTTCCACATCGGCCGGCAGGCCATCGCCCTGGACCGGGTGTTCGCGGGCCTCATGACCCAGGGCATCGGCGTGTGGTTCGGCGGCCAGAGCTTCATCAACATGGGCGTGAACCTCGGCCTGCTGCCCACCAAGGGCCTGACGCTGCCGCTGCTCAGCTACGGCGGCTCGGGCGTGCTGATGAACCTGGTGGCCCTGGCCATCGTGCTGCGCGTCGACCAAGAGAATCGGCAACTCATGCGCGGAGGCCGCGCATGAGCGCCGCCGCCATGGGCAAGCACCTGGTCATCATGGCCGCGGGCACGGGCGGGCACGTCATTCCCGGCCTGGCCGTGGCGCACGAGATGCAGCAGCGCGGCTGGACGGTGACCTGGCTGGGCACCGAAGGCGGCATGGAGAACCGGCTCGTGCCGCCGTCGGGGATCGAGATGGACCGCCTGTCCTTCAGCGGCCTGCGCGGCAAGGGGCTGTGGCAGGCCATGACGGGCGGCCTGCGCCTGCTCAAGGCCTTCTGGGACTCGGCGCGCATCCTGCGCCGCCGCTCGGCCGACGCCGTGCTCGGCATGGGCGGCTACGTGTGCTTCCCGGGCGGCATGATGGCCTCGCTGCTGGGCAAGCCGCTCGTGCTGGTGAACGCGGACGCCGCGCTGCTGCTGTCCAACCGGGCGCTGCTGCCCGTGGCCGACCGGGTGGCCTTCGGCTTCGACGGCACGGCCGCGGCCAAGGTGAGGCAGGCCCTGGTCACCGGCAATCCGGTGCGGCGCGAGATCGAGGGCATGGCGCCGCCGGCGCTGCGCTTCACCGGCCGCGAGGGCCCGCTGCGCCTGCTGGTGGTGGGCGGCAGCCTGGGGGCCCGGGTGCTCAACGAGAACGTGCCCGCGGCGCTGGCGCAGATCCCGCTGGAGCAGCGCCCGCTGGTGCTGCACCAGACCGGCGCGGCCCACCACGACGAGGTGCGCGGCCGCTACGCCACGCTCGGCGTCACGGCGGAAGTGGTGCCCTTCATCGACGACATGGCCGCCTGCCTGGCGGGCTGCGACGTGGTGGTCTGCCGCGCCGGCGCCATCACGGTGAGCGAGCTGTGCGCGGCGGGCGTGGCCAGCGTGCTGGTGCCGCTGGTGGTGAGCACCACCTCGCACCAGCGCGACAACGCGCTGTGGATGGCCGAGCGTGGCGCGGCGGTGCACCTGCCGCAGGCCGAGCTCGGCCCGCAGTCGCTGGCCGAGCTGCTGCAGCGCCTGGACCGGCCGCAGCTGCTGGCCATGGCGGACAAGGCGCGTGCACTGGCGCGGCCGGCGGCCGCCACGCGCGTGGCCGACGAGATCGAACGGCTGACGGAGAAGCAGCGATGAAACACGCGGTCAAGCACATCCATTTCGTGGGCGTCGGCGGCGCCGGCATGAGCGGCATCGCCGAGATCCTGCACAACCTGGGTTATGCCGTCACCGGCTCGGACCAGGCCGACAGCGCCACCACGCGCCGCCTGGCGGAGCTGGGCATCCGTGTGCACATCGGCCACGACGCGGCGCATGTGCAGGGCGCGGAGGCCGTGGTCGTGTCCACCGCCGTGAAGGGCGACAACCCCGAGGTGATCGCCGCGCGCTCGCGCCGCGTGCCGGTGGTGCCGCGCGCCGTGATGCTGGCCGAGCTGATGCGGCTCAAGCGTGGCATCGCCATCGCCGGCACGCACGGCAAGACGACCACCACCTCGCTGGTCACCAGCGTGCTGGCCGAGGCCGGCGTGGACCCCACCTTCGTCATCGGCGGCAAGCTCAACTCGGCCGGCGCCCATTCGCGCCTGGGCTCGGGTGACTTCATCGTGGTGGAGGCCGACGAGTCGGACGCGTCCTTCCTGAACCTGATGCCCATCCTCAGCGTCGTGACCAACATCGACGCCGACCACATGGACACCTACGGCCACGACTTCGCCCGCCTCAAGCAGGCCTTCGTGGACTTCCTGCACCGCATGCCGTTCTACGGTGCGGCCATCGTCTGCATCGACGACCCCGGTGTGCGCAGCATCGTGCCCATGGTGTCGCGGCCGGTGGTCACCTACGGCTTCGGCGAGGACGCCCAGGTGCGCGCGGTGGACGTGCAGGCGCTGCCCGGCGGCCAGATGCGCTTCACCTGCGAGCGGCGCAACGGCGTGGCCATGCCGCCGCTGGCCATCACGCTCAACCTGCCGGGCGAGCACAACGTGCGCAACGCGCTGGCCGCCATCGCGGTGGCCACCGAGCTGGAGCTGCCCGACGCGCCCATCGCCCGCGCGCTCGCCGCCTTCGACGGCGTGGGACGCCGCTTCCAGCGTTACGGCGACGTGCCGGCGCGCGACGGCGGGCAGTTCACCCTCATCGACGACTACGGGCACCACCCGGTGGAGATGGCGGCGGTGCTCGCCGCCGCGCGCGGTGCGTTCCCCGGACGTCGCCTGGTGCTGGCCTTCCAGCCGCACCGCTACACCCGCACCCGGGACTGCTTCGAGGACTTCGTGAAGGTGATGGGACAGGCCGACGCCGTGCTGCTGACGGAGGTGTACGCCGCCGGCGAATCGCCGATCGTGGCGGCCGATGGCCGCTCCCTGGTGCGTGCGCTGCGCGTGGCCGGCAAGGCCGAGCCGCTGTTCGTGGACGAGGTGGGCAGCCTGCCCGAGGAGATCCTGGGCTTCGCCCGCGACGGCGACGTCGTCATCTCCATGGGCGCGGGCTCCATCGGCGCCGTGCCGGCGCGGGTGGTGGAGCTGGCCGGCGCGGCCGGCGTGGCCGGTGCGCAGGAGGTGGTGGCATGACGACCATCGACATCCGGGGCCTGGGCAAGGTGGCGGTGCTGATGGGCGGTGACTCCGCCGAGCGCCCCGTGTCGCTGATGTCCGGCGCGGGCGTGCTGGCCGCGCTGCAGTCGCAAGGCGTGGACGCCCACGCCTTCGACCCCGCCGAGCGCCCGCTGCAGGCGCTGAAGGACGAGGGATTCGACCGTTGCTTCATCGCGCTGCACGGCCGCCACGGCGAGGACGGCACGGTGCAGGGCGCGCTGGAGCTGCTGGGCATCCCCTACACCGGCTCCGGCGTGATGGCCTCGGCCATCGCCATGGACAAGGTGATGACCAAGCGCATCTGGGCCTTCGCCGGCCTGCCCACGCCGGCGTGGCAGCTGCTGGCGGCCGGCCAGCACGGCCGCGAGGTGGTGCGCACGGTGCCCGACGGCCTGGGCCTGCCGCTCATCGTGAAGCCCGCGCGCGAGGGCTCGTCCTTCGGCGTGACCAAGGTGGCCGGGTATTCCGGCATGATGGAAGCGGTCACTCACGCGGCACAATTCGATTCCGACGTGCTGTGCGAAGAATTCATCGAAGGCGAGGAAGTCACCTGCCCCGTGCTGGGTGAGGGCAGCGCCGCCGTCGCGCTGCCGGTGATCCGCATCGTGGCGCCCGGCGGCAACTACGACTACGAGCACAAGTACGTCTCCGACGACACCCAGTACCTGGTGCCGTCCGGCCTGCCCGAGGCCGAGGAGCGCGAGATCCAGCGCATCGTGGTGGAGGCCTATCGCCTGCTCGGCTGCCGCGGCTGGGGCCGCGCCGACCTGATGATCCGCGCCTCCGACAGGAAGCCCTTCCTGCTGGAGATGAACACCTCGCCGGGCATGACCAGCCACTCGCTGGTGCCCAAGTCGGCCGCCTCCACCGGCATGGACTACGAGCGGCTGTGCCTGCACCTGCTGGCAGGCGCCACGCTGGACAGCGCGCGCCCGCACGCCCCCGAGGCCGCCGCCTGATCGCCATGGCCAGCACCGTCGCCACCCCGCTGCCCCCCGACGTGCGCGTGATGAACGCCACGGCGCTGGCCATCGTCGCCCTGGCGGGCGCGGTGGTGGTGGCGGCGGCGCTGGCGTGGCTGGCCCGGCAGCCGGCCTTCGCCTTCCGCAGCATCCGGCTGGAGGGCGAGGTCACCCGCAACAACGCGGCCACGCTGCGCGCCATCGCCGCGCCGCGCCTGACGGGCAACTACTTCACGCTCGACCTGCAGGGCGCCCGCCGCGCCTTCGAGGACGTGCCCTGGGTGCGCCATGCGGTGGTGCGGCGCGTGTTCCCGAACCGCCTCGTGGTGGTGCTGGAGGAGCACCACCCGGTGGCCGTGTGGAAGGGCGACGAGGGCAACGACCGGCTCGTCAACTCGCATGGCGAGGTCTTCGAGGCCAACCTGGGAGACGTGGACGAGGAACTGCTGCCCGAGTTCGCCGGGCCGGACGACGCCACCGCCGCCACGGCACTGGCGCTGCACCGGGCGCTGGTGCCGGTGCTGCGCCCGCTCGACCTGGGCGTCACGCGGCTGGCGGTGTCGCGCCGGGGCTCGTGGACGCTGGAGCTGGACAACGGCGCCAGCCTGGAGCTGGGCCGGGGCAGCGAGGCCGAGCTGCACGCCCGGGTGGCGCGGTTCGCCCGCACCGTCACGCAGGTGGCGGCGCGGCAGCGGCGCGGCTGGAGCCATGCCGACCTGCGGCACGGCGACGGCTACGCATTGACGATGAAGGGTCCGCTGGCGTCGGCCGCCGCGGGCGAGGCCCAGCCTTAGAGGGACAGCCAGATGGCCAAGGAATACAAGGATCTCGTCGTCGGGCTCGACATCGGCACCGCCAAGGTGATGGCGGTCGTGGCCGAGGTCATGCCCACGGGCGAGCTGCGCGTGGCCGGGCTGGGGGTGGCCAGCTCGCACGGGCTCAAGCGCGGCGTGGTGGTCAACATCGACGCCACGGTGCAGAGCATCCAGCAGGCGCTGAAGGAGGCCGAGATGATGGCGGCCTGCAAGATCACCAGCGTCTACACCGGCATCACCGGCAGCCACATCCGCGGCCAGAACTCCACCGGCATGGTGATCGTGCGCGACAACCGCGAGGTCACGCCCAACGACGTGGCCCGGGTCATCGAGACGGCCAAGGCCATCAACATCCCGAACGACCAGCGGCTGCTGCTGGTGGAATCGCAGGAGTTCGTGATCGACGGCCACGAGGTCAAGGAGCCGATCGGCATGAGCGGCAGCCGGCTCGAGGTGAAGGTGCACATCGCCACCGGCGCCCAGAGCGCGGCCGAGAACATCGTCAAGTGCGTGCGCCGCTGCGGGCTGGAGGTGGAGCAGCTGTGCCTGGCCCCCACCGCCTCGGCCGCCGCCGTGCTGACCGACGACGAGAAGGACCTGGGGGTGGCCGTGGTCGACATCGGCGCGGGCACCACCGACGTGGCCATCTACACCGGCGGCTCCATCCGCCACACGGCCGTCATCCCCATCGCCGGCGACCTGATCACCAGCGACATCGCGATGGCGCTGCGCACGCCCACCAAGGACGCCGAGGAGATCAAGGTGGAGTACGGCGTGGCCAAGCAGCTGCTGGCCGACCCGTCCGAGCAGGTCGAGGTGCCGGGCCTGGGCGACCGCGTGCCGCGCATGCTGGGCCGCCAGGCGCTGGCCGGCGTGATCGAGCCGCGCGTCGAGGAGATCTACTCGCTGGTGCACCAGGTGATCCGCGATTCGGGCTACGAGGAGCTGCTGTCCTCGGGCATCGTGATCACCGGCGGCACGGCCGTGATGCCCGGCATGGTGGAGCTGGGCGAGGACATCTTCCTGAAGCCCGTGCGCAAGGGCCTGCCCACCTACTCGGGCGCGCTGTTCGACATGGTGGCCAACCCGCGCTCGGCGGCCGTCATGGGCCTGCTGGAGGAGGCCCGCCTGGCGCACACCCGCGGCTACAAGGCCGCCCAGCAGGCCGGCTCGGTCAAGACCCTGTTCGGCAAGGCCAAGGACTGGCTGCTCGGCAACTTCTAGGTTTCACACGCGTTCGACGAAGGGCCCCACCGACGAGGGCCCGGATCTTGGGACACCCACACAGTACGGCAACTGCAACAGACGACGGAGGTTCACATGCCCATCGAGATGATCGAGGAATTCGACCAAGGCACGCAGATCAAGGTGATCGGCGTGGGCGGCGGCGGCGGCAACGCGGTCGATCACATGATCGCGCAAGGGGTGCAGGGCGTGCAGTTCATCTGCGCCAACACCGACGCCCAGGCGCTCAACCGCAGCAGCGCGGCGCAGCTGGTGCAGCTCGGGGCCAGCGGCCTGGGCGCGGGCTCCAAGCCCGACGTGGGCAAGTCGGCCGCCGAAGAGGCGGTGGACCGCATCCGCGAATCCATCTCCGGCGCCCACATGCTGTTCATCACCGCCGGCATGGGCGGCGGCACGGGCACCGGCGCGGCGCCGGTGATCGCCCGCGTGGCCAAGGAGATGGGCATCCTGACCGTCGGCGTGGTGACCAAGCCCTTCGACTTCGAAGGCGGCCGCCGCTGCAAGCAGGCGGATGCCGGCGTGGCCGAGCTCGAGGCCAACGTCGACTCGCTGATCGTGGTGCTCAACGAGAAGCTGCTCGAGGTGCTGGGTGACGACGTCACGCAGGACCAGGCCTTCGCCCACGCCAACGACGTGCTGAAGAACGCCGTGGGCGGCATCAGCGACATCATCCACATCCCGGGCCTCGTGAACGTGGACTTCGAGGACGTGAAGACGGTGATGAGCGAGCCCGGCAAGGCCATGATGGGCACGGCCCAGGCCTCGGGCCCCGACCGCGCCACCAAGGCCGCCGAGGCCGCCGTGGCCTGCCCGCTGCTGGAGGGCATCGACCTGTCCGGAGCACGCGGCGTGCTGGTGCTCATCGCGGCGAGCAAGGCGAACTTCAAGCTCAGCGAGAGCCGCAACGCGATGAACACCATCAAGCGCTACGCCGCGGAGGACGCCCACGTCATCTTCGGCACGGCCTACGACGAGAGCCTGGGCGACCAGCTGCGCGTCACGGTGATCGCCACCGGCCTGTCGTCGGCCCGCCGCGCCCAGGCCCCGCTGACGGTGGTGCAGACCCAGGCCCAGCCCGTGCTGCGCACCGGCACCGACAACCTGCCCCTGCTGAACACCCCGGTGGCCGGCACGGCGCCGCTGGGCGCCACGGGCATGGCCGCCGCGGCCGCGCCGCAGAACGACTACCACCAGTTCGCCACGCCCAGCGTCTGGCGCACGGGCCGCACCCAGGCGGCGGCCAAGGTGGAGGCGCTGTCGAGCAACGGCATGGACGAGATCGAGATCCCGGCCTTCCTGCGCCGCCAGGCGGACTGAGCCGGCCGACTGTCCCTTTCCGTCGTCAAAGCCAAGGGGCGCCCGGCAGGGCGCCCCTTTTTCGTGGCTGGCGGGTGCCAGCCGACTACTGCGCCGCCAGCAACTGCGCGGTGGCCACCGGCCGCGCCAGCACCTCGTGCAGCGCCACCACCGGGCCGATCATCAGCAGGGCAGGGGACTTCACCCGTTCCACCTGCGCCAGCACAGGCAGGGTGGCGATGGTGCCGGTGACGCAGCGCTCGCCGGGCAGCGTGCCGCGCTCGATCAGCGCCGCCGGCGTGTCGGGCGACATGCCGTGGGCGATCAGGCGCGCGCTGATCAGCGGCAGCGTGGCCACGCCCATGTACACCACCACCGTCTGGCGCGGGCGCGCGAGCGTGGGCCAGTCGAGGTCGAGCTCGCCGTCGTTGCGGCGGTGGCCGGTGACCAGCACCAGCGTGTCGGCATGGTCGCGGTGCGTCAGCGGGATGCCCACCGAGGCCGCGATGCCCTGCGCCGCGGTGATGCCCGGGATGACCTCGAAGGGCACGCCGGCCGCGGCCAGGGCCTCGGCCTCCTCGCCGCCGCGGCCGAAGATGTAGCCGTCGCCGCCCTTCAGGCGCAGCACCGCGCGGCCCGAGCGGGCCAGCCGCACCATGAGGCTGATGATGGCCTCCTGCGACAGCGTGTGGTGCGCGGATTCCTTGCCCACGTAGATGAGGTCGGCGCCTTCGGGCACGTGGGCCAGCACGGCCTTGTCCACCAGGTGGTCGTACAGCACCAGCCGGGCCGACTGCAGCGCCCGCCAGGCCTTCATGGTCAGCAGCTCGGGGTCGCCCGGGCCGGCGCCCACCAGGGTCACGCGCGCAGGGGACGCCGGTTCGTCATGCGCGGGCGGCAGGCCCGCGGACAAGGTGGCCTGCGGCCCGTAGCTCTCCCAACTGCGCATCACAAGCCTCCATTGGCCTTCAACCGATGGTCGCCATGTTCCGGGCAGGCCCCCTGGACCGTCCTTGAACCAGTTCAAGGACGCCCGGGGCCCCGCACGGAACCATGGGCTCCGCTCGATGCGCGACCTACGCAGCCACGCCGAGCCCACCTTGGAAGGCGACATGTGGTTGCCGGTGGACACGAGCTGCCAGGGCGCCCAACGAGGGGCGGCCCGCCACATGGAGAGTACCGATGAGGATCCCGAACTTGTCCCGACTGGCCGCGGCCCTGCTGGCCGTGACGGCAGTGGGCGCACAGGCCCAACAGGCCGCCGCGTCCCCCGAGATGACGCCCGCCGAGGTGGAGCTCGGCAAGAAGATCTACTTCGAGCGTTGCGCGGGCTGCCACGGCGTGCTGCGCAAGGGCGCCACCGGCAAGAACCTGGAGCCGCACTGGTCGAAGAAGGCCGCCGACGGCTCCACCCAGGAAGGCGGCACGCTGAAGCTGGGTACCGCGCGCCTGGAGAAGATCATCGCCCTCGGCACCGAGGGTGGCATGGTGAACTACGACGACATCCTCACCAAGGACGAGATCAACGTCATGGCGCGCTACATCCAGCGCACGCCGGACGTGCCGCCGGAGTTCAGCCTCAAGGACATGGAAGCCAGCTGGAAGCTGCTGGTGCCCGTGAGCGAGCGGCCCAAGGCCCAGCAGAGCAAGGTCAACCTGAAGAACATCTTCGCCATCACCCTGCGTGACGCGGGCAAGCTGGCGCTGGTGGACGGCGACACCAAGCAGATCTGGAAGATCCTGGACACCGGCTACGCGGTGCACATCTCCCGCCTGTCCGCCTCCGGTCGCTACGTGTACACCGTGGGCCGCGACGGCCTGGTGACGCTGATCGACCTGTGGTTCGAGACGCCCAAGACGGTGGCGACGGTGAAGCTGGGTGCCGACGCGCGCTCGGTGGACACGTCCAAGTTCAAGGGCTTCGAGGACAAGTACCTGATCGGTGGCACGTACTGGCCGCCCCAGTTCTCGATCATGGACGGCGAGACGCTCAAGCCGATGAAGATCGTCTCGACCCGCGGCAACACGGTGGACGGCGAGTACCACCCCGAGCCGCGCGTGGCCTCGATCGTCGCCTCGCTGATCAAGCCCGAGTGGGTGGTGAACGTGAAGGAGACCGGCCAGATCATGCTGGTCGACTACTCCGACATCAAGAACCTCAAGACCACGACGATCGAGTCGGCGAAGTTCCTCCACGACGGTGGCTGGGACATGAGCAAGCGCTACTTCCTGGTGGCGGCCAACGCGAGCCACAAGATCGCCGCGGTGGACACCAAGACCGGCAAGCTCGCCGCGCTGGTGGACACCAAGAAGATCCCGCACCCGGGCCGCGGTGCCAACTTCGTGCACCCGCAGTTCGGGCCGGTGTGGGCCACGGGCCACCTGGGCGACGCGGCGATCACGCTGATCTCCACGCCGAGCGAGGACAAGAAGTTCGCCAAGTACAAGCAGCACAACTGGAAGGTGGTGCAGGAGCTGAAGACCGCGGGCGCCGGCAACCTGTTCGTCAAGACGCACCCGAAGTCCACGCACCTGTGGGCCGACATGCCGATGAACCCCGAGCGTGAGAACGCCGAGGCCGTCTACGTGTACGACCTGAAGGACCTGGGCAAGACCCCGGTCAAGCTCGACGTGGCCAAGGACTCCGGCCTGCCGGAGACCAAGGCGCTGCGCCGCGCCACCCACCCCGAATACAACGAGGCGGGTGACGAGGTGTGGATCAGCCTGTGGGGCGGCAAGACCGACCAGTCGGCCATCGTGGTCTACGACGACAAGACGCTGAAGCTCAAGAAGGTGATCACCGATCCCGCGATCGTGACGCCGACGGGCAAGTTCAACGTCTTCAACACGCAGCACGACATCTATTGATGACGTGACGGGCGGCGCCACACGTTGGGTGGCGCTGCCCGCCCCCCTTTCGATACTGACGACGCGAGGAGCCCACCGTGGCCGATCCGAACAAGCAACCCGGCCCCATCGGTCGCCTGTGGCGCGCACTCAAGCGCCCCAGCCAGATGTCGCTCCTCAGCCTGCTCATCGTGGGCGTGGTGGCGGGCATCGTGCTGTGGGGCGGCTTCAACACGGCGGTCGAGATGACCAACAAGGAGGCGTTCTGCATCTCGTGCCACGAGATGAAGAACAACGTCTACAAGGAATACGCCGAGAACACGATCCACTACACCAACCGCACGGGCGTGCGGGCCACGTGCCCCGACTGCCACGTGCCGAAGGAGTGGGGGCCCAAGATGCTGCGCAAGATCCAGGCCTCGCGCGAGGTGTGGGGCAAGATCACCGGCACCATCGACACGCCCGAGAAGTTCGAGGAAAAGCGCCTCACCCTGGCCAAGCGCGAGTGGGCCCGCATGAAGGCCAACGACTCGCTCGAGTGCCGCAACTGCCACGACTTCAAGTCGATGAACTCGGAAGCGCAGAAGCCCCGTGCACGCAAGTCGCACGAGCTGGCGCAGAAGAACAACGAGACCTGCATCGACTGCCACAAGGGAATCGCCCACCACAAGCCCCAGGGCATGGAAGAAGAGGAATGACCATGAAAGCCAACCGCGTGAACTCCATCGACACCGTGGCCGACCGCGCCCTGCGCGTGGCAGCCCTCGCCGCCGCGGGCGGCCTGCTCTGGGCCCACGGCACCGCCCAGGCGGCCGCGCCCGACTGGGGCAAGGTGCCGGCCAAGACCATCACCGTCTTCTACCCTGGCGCCTCCCCCATCGAGTGGGTGACCAAGGGCACCGAGCACGGCGGTGCGCGTGCGCTGAAGAAGGGCGAGTCCTGCGCCAGCTGTCACCACGACGAGACGGGCGACATGGGCAAGAAGATCGCCAGCGGGCAGAAGAACGAGCCCAAGCCCATCGCGGGCAAGGAAGGCGCGATCCCCGTGAGCGTGCAGGCCTCCCACGACGGCGCCAACCTGTACCTGCGCTTCAGTTGGAAGCAGCCCCCCGGTGGCGCGCCCAAGATGGACAAGGACAACGCCGTCAAGCTGGCCTTCATGCTGGAGGACAACAAGGTGGACCGCGCGGCGCTGTCGGGCTGCTGGGAGACCTGCCACACCGACTCGCGCACCATGCCCGAGGGCAAGGACGACCAGAAGACCAAGTACGTGCCCGGCGGCTCCGTGGCCTCCGGCAAGTACTACGACCTGGTGCAGTGGACGAGCAAGGGCGGCAAGGTCGACGGCCATGTCGCGGAGAAGCGCGTCATGGAAGGCGGCAAGGCGCTGGTCGACGTGAAGGGCGAGAACAAGGGCGGGCAGTGGACGGTGGTGTTCACCCGCAAGCTCGCCGGCGGTGACGGCGACATCGCGCTGGCGCCGGGCAAGGTGGTGAACTTCGGCTTCGCCATCCACGACGACCACACCAGCGGCCGCTTCCACCATGTGTCGCTGGGCTACACGCTGGGCCTGGATGCCAAGGCCGACATCACCGCAAATAAGCTGTGACCCCCCCGAAGCGCCTGCGGCGCTCCCCCCCAGGGGGGCGCCACCAGTGGACCGGCGGAGCCGGATCCACGGTGGCCGCTTGGTTCGGTCGGTGTGCATCGACGCTCGCGTGTGCACTCATCGCAGGCGCCGTGTCGGCGGCCGATCCGGTGGTCACGGTGGTGGTGGAGCACATGCGCTTCGAGCCGGCGAGCGTGGTGGTGAAGGCGGGGACGGTGGTGCGCTGGGTGAACCGCGAGAAGCGCACCAGCCATTCGGTGCTGTTCACGGGGCCGGGAGGCTTCGAGAGCGAGCGGTTCCTGCCCGACGAGCACTACGAGCGCCGCTTCGACAAGCCGGGCCGCTACCCCTACCTCTGCGGGCCGCACCCCGACATGCAGGGCGTGGTCGAGGTCACGCCATGAGCGTGGCCCGCGTCGTCGCCCCGTGGCTGTGCGTCGCCGGGCTGTGGTGCGCCGCGGGCGCCGCGTTCGCCTCGTCCGCTGCGCCCGTGCAGGCGGTGGCCCTGCCGGGCGGCGTGCGCGCCGAGGTGCATGCGGGCGCGCCGCCCGAGCTGCGCCTGCAGGGCCGCGACGGCGCCGTGCTGCAGCGCTGGCCCCTGGCCGCGGCCGACGGGCGCCTGGCCGGCGGCGCGGTGCAGTGGCTGCACTGGCCGGCCCGCCAGGCGCTGGTGGTGGTGCCGGGCGACCTGCCCGAGCTCTGGGACATCTCGCTCGACCCCCACGCCGAGGACCGCTACGACGGCCTGGTGCACGACTACCGCTTCGGCGAGGGCGTGCCCGTGCGGGGTTTCCTGCACCGGCGCCGCATTGCCCTGCCCGGGCCGGTGCGCGCCTGGGCGGCGGACGAGGCGGGCGCGCTGCTCGCGGTCGTCATCGCAGCCGCCACGCCCGGCCAGGCGCCGCAGGTGCAGGCCTGGAGCCTGGACGCGCGCCGCGTGGCGCGCCGCTGGGCCTGGCCCGACGGGCTGCGCCACGAGGCCCAGCCGCGCTTCGACCCCGCCGGCGACGCGCTGTGGCTGGTCGAGCCGGCCGAGGGCGGCCAGCGCCGCCGCCTGCCCCTGGCGCACACCGCCGAGTGAGGGGGAGGCCCCGGGCAGAGGCGGCCCCACCGCGGGCCGCTTGAACTGGTTCAAGGACGCTCCACCCCCTGGGCGCCGACCATGGCTGCACTGCCATGAGAACGCGCCACCTGCTTCTTCCCGCCGCCTGGCTGCTGTGCCAGGCCACCCTGGCCGCCGCTGCGGCCAGCACGGCCCCGGCCACCGAGGCCGTGCCGGCCGCCCCGGCGGCGCCCCCCGCCGCCCGCCAGCAGCAGCTGGTGCGCATGGTGCGGCAGGACTGCGGCGCCTGCCACGGCATGCAGCTCACCGGCGGCCTGGGCCCCGCGCTCACGCCGCAGGCGCTGGCCGACAAGCCGCTCGATTCCATGACCGCGGTCATCGTGCATGGCCGCCCCGGCACGCCGATGCCGCCCTGGCGTGGCCTGCTCACCGAGGCCGAGGCGCGCTGGATCGCGCACACGCTGGCCCAGGGCATGCCCGAGGAAAGGACCCCCCGATGAAACGCCGCCACTGGCTCGCCGCCGCGGCCGCCGCCCCGATCGCCTGCGCCACCTCCGCCCGGGCCGTGGCCGACAGCGCCGCCGCCCCGGCGCCGCTGCCCAGCCCCCTGCCGGCCTTGATGGGCACCGGCGACCTCGGCGTGGTGGTGCAGCGCGCCCGCGGCGCTTTGAGCCTGGTGAACACCAGCCAGCCGCGCGTGCTGGCGGAGATCACCGGCCTGGGCGACTTGTCGCACGCCTCGGTGGTCTTCTCGCGCGACACCCGCTTCGCCTATGTGTTCGGCCGCGACGGCGCGCTGACCCAGGTCGACCTGCTCACCGCCCGCGTCGTGCAGCGCGTGCAGCAGGCGGGCAACTCCATCGGCGGTGCCATCAGCGCCGACGGCACGCTGGTGGCCGCGCAGAACTACACGCCCGGCGGCGTGAAGGTGTTCGACGCGCAGACCCTGACGCTGCGGGCCGACCTGCCGGCCGAGTTCGAGCCCGGCCGCCTGTCGCGCGTGGTCGGTCTGGTGGACCTGCCGGGCCGGCGGTTCGCCTACAGCCTGTTCGACGCCGACGCGATCTGGATCGCCGACTGCTCGGACCTGGCCCGCCCGCGCGTCACGCGGCTGGACGGCATCGGCCGCCAGCCCTACGACGCACTGGTCACGCCCGACGGCCGTCATTACATCGCCGGCCTGTTCGGCGAGGACGGCCTGGCCTGCGTGGACCTGTGGGCCGACAAGCCGGTGGTGCGCCGCATCCTGGGCGGCTATGGCAAGGGCCAGGCGGCGCTGCCGGTCTACAAGATGCCGCACCTGCGCGGCTGGGCGGTGGCCGGCCGCCACGCCTACCTGCCCGCCATCGGCCGCCACGAGGTGCTGGTGGTGGACACCGAGAGCTGGCAGGAGGTGGGCCGCATCCCGGTGGCCGGCCAGCCGGTGTTCGTGATGGCGCGGCCGGACGGCCGCCAGGTGTGGGTGAATTTCGCCCTGCCCGACTACGATCGCGTGCAGGTGATCGACACCCCGAGCCGCCAGGTGGTGGCCACGCTGCAGCCGGGCAAGGCCATCCTGCACATGGAGTTCACGCCCCGCGGCGAGGCGGTGTGGCTGAGTGCACGCGACGACAACCGCGTCAGCGTCATCGACACGCGCAGCCTGGCCACCACCGCCACGCTGGCGGTGGATGCGCCCAGCGGCATCTTCTTCACCTCGCGCGCCCACCGGGTGGGCTTCTGAGGGCGCGACGGTGATCGACCTGCTGAACGCCTGGCAGCGCGACTTCCCGCTCGTGCGGCGGCCCTTCGACGTCGTGGCCGCACGCAGCGGCCTGTCCCCCGCGGAAGTGCTGGCCCAGTGCGCCCGCCTGCAGCACGACGGCGCGATCAGCCGCATCGGCGCGGTGTTCGCCCCGGGCGCGGGCGGCGCCGCGCTGCTGTGCGCCATGGCGGTGCCGCCCGAGCGGCTGGACGCCGTGGCGGCCACCGTGTCGGCCCACCCGGGCGTGAACCACAACTACGCCCGCGAGCACCGCTTCAACCTGTGGTTCGTGCTGACCGGCGGCGACGTGCCCGGCGTGGAGCAGGCCCTGCGTGAGCTGGAGGCGGCCACCGGCGTGCCGGCCCTGCGCCTGCCCATGCGGCGCCCGTACCGCATCGACCTGGGCTTCGACCTGCGCCTGGCGCCCGAGGCGGCCACGGCGGGCACGCCGGCCCGGCGCCGCGCGGCGCCCCTGGCCGACGCCGACCTGCCGCTGGCCGCGCTGGCCGAAGAGGGGCTGCCGCTGGTGGTCTGTCCCTACGACGCCTGGGCCGAGGCCCTGGGCCGGCCGGTGGACGCGGTGCTGGCCACGCTGTCCGGCTGGCTGGACCGCGGCACGCTCAGCCGCTTCGGCGTGGTGGTGCGGCACCACGAGCTGGGCTGGTCGGCCAACGCGATGACGGTGTTCGACGTGCCCGACGACGAGGTCGACGCGCGCGGCCTGGCGCTGGCCGGCGTACCGGGGCTGAACCTCGTGTACTGCCGGGCGCGTGCGCCGGGCTGGCCCTACAACCTCTACGCCATGGCGCACGGCCGGCACCGCGAGGAGACGCTGGCCACCGTGGAGCGGGCCACGGCGGCCGCCGGCCTCACGGGACTGCCGCGTGCCGTGCTGTTCTCGACGCGGCGCTACAAACAGACGGGAGGCCGGCGGTTCCGCCTGCCGGTGCCCGCCAGGGAGACATTGCATGCTTTCGTCTGACGACGCCCGCCTCGTGGCGCACCTGCACGGTGGCTTTCCGCTGGTGGACCGGCCCTTCGCGGCCGTGGGCCAGGCGCTGGGCTGGAGCGAGGACCGGGTCATCGAGCACCTGCGCCAGCTGCTCGCGCAAGGGCTGCTCACGCGCTTCGGGCCGCTCTACCAGATCGAGCGCGCGGGCGGCCGCTTCGTGCTGGCGGCCATGGCCGTGCCCGAGGAGCGCTTCGCCGCGGTCACCGAGCAGGTCAACGCCCTGCCGGAGGTGGCCCACAACTACCGCCGCGAGCACCGGCTGAACATGTGGTTCGTGGTCGCGGCCGAGACGCCGCAGGCGGCGGACGCCGCGCTGGCGCGCATCGAGGCGGACACCGGCCTGCCGGTGTGGGCCTTCCCCAAGGAACGCGAATTTCTGGTGGAACTGCGGCTGCCCCTGTGGCCCGCCGCCACGCCCGCAACGATGGAGGCGCACGATGCCGCTGAGTGAACTCGACCGCGCCCTGGTGGCCGCCACCCAGGCGGGCCTGCCGCTCGTGGCCCGGCCGTACGAGGCGATCGGCGCCGTGCTGGGCATCTCCGGCGACGAGGTGCGCGAGCGCCTGGCCGCGATGCTCGCCAGCGGCGTGGTGCGCCGCATCGGCGCCGTGCCGCACCACGTGAAGCTCGGCTTCACCGCGAACGGCATGAGCGTGTGGGACGTGGACGATGCGCGCGTGGACGCGCTCGGCGAGGCCATCGCCGCGCTGCCGGGCGTCAGCCACTGCTACCGCCGCCCGCGCCACCTGCCCGACTGGCCCTACAACCTGTTCGTCATGCTGCATGGCCGCGAGCGCGCCGAGGTCGAGCAGCAGGCCACCCGGGTGGCCGCGCTGCTGGGCGACGCCTGCCGCGGACACGAGATCCTGTACTCCACCGCCGTGCTGAAGAAGACCGGCCTGCGCCTGACCTGAGTGCCCCTGCGCTCGCCGACGCCCACCCCACCGAAAGACCGCCATGCTGCGCATCAGCCACTACCTGCGCGAACTCGCCGCCGCCGAGCGCGACGGCGCCTGGCCCACCGCGCGCGAGCGGGCCCCCTCGGGCCCGCCCGGCCCGGTGGTGATCTGGAACCTCATCCGCCGCTGCAACCTCACCTGCACCCACTGCTACGCCTTCTCGGCGGACCATGACTACCCGGGCGAGCTGTCCACGCCCGAGGTGTTCACGGTGATGGACGACCTGAAGCGCTTCCGCGTGCCGGTGCTCATCCTGTCCGGTGGCGAGCCGCTGCTGCGGCCCGACCTGTTCGAGATCGCCGCGCGGGCGCGGGACATGGGCTTCTACGTCGGCCTGTCCACCAACGGCACGCTCATCGACGCGCCGCTGGCCGAGCGCATCGCCGCCGCGCGCTTCGACTACGTGGGCATCAGCCTGGACGGCCTGCGCGAGACGCACGACAAGTTCCGCCGCCTGACCGGCGCCTTCGACCGCAGCCTGGGCGCGCTGAAGCTGCTGGCCGAGCGCGGGGTGAAGACGGGCCTGCGCTTCACCATGACGCAGGTCAACGGCCACGACTTCGAGGCCCTGCTTGGCCTGATGCGCGACGAGGGCATCGCCAAGTTCTACTTCTCGCACCTCAACTACGCCGGCCGCGGCAACGTGCACCGCCGCAAGGACGCCCACCACGACGCCACCCGCGCCGCGCTGGACACGCTGTTCGAGCGCGCCTGGGAGGCCGCACGCGACGGCCGCGACGAGGAGTACGTGAGCGGCAACAACGACGCCGACGGCGTCTACCTGCTGCAGTGGGTGGCGGCCCGCTGGCCGCAGTGGGCCCCGGCGCTCGAGCAGCGCCTGATGGCCTGGGGCGGCAACGCCTCGGGCCTGCACGTGGCCAACATCGACAACGTGGGCGACGTGCACCCCGACACCATGTGGTGGCACCACCGCCTGGGCAACGTGCGCGAGCGCCCCTTCTCGGCCATCTGGGCCGACACCTCCGACCCGCTGATGGCCGGCCTGAAGCAGCAGCCCCGCCCGGTGGAAGGCCGCTGCGCCGGCTGCCGCTGGCTGCGCATCTGCGGCGGCAACACGCGCGTGCGTGCCGAGCAGACCACCGGCAACCCCTGGGCGGAAGACCCGGGCTGCTACCTGAGCGACGAGGAGATCGGCCCGGGCCGGGCGGAGAGCGGCCTGCCCCACGAGGAGCCCAGCCATGCGTGAACGCCTTGCCACCGTGGCCAAGCTGGCCCTGGCCGCCTCCATGGTGTGGATGGGGGTGGACCTGGCGCAGGCGCGCTCGCTGCCGGTGCCGGCCGAACCGGCCGCCTCCGCCGCCGCGGCCCCCGTGGACGCCGCGGCGCTGTACCGCCAGCACTGTGCGGCCTGCCATGGCGCCCAGCGCACCGGCGGCATGGGCCCGGCGCTGCTGCCCGAGAGCCTGGAGCGCCTGAAGCCCGCGGACGCGCTGGCCACCATCGCCCGTGGCCGCGACGCCACCCAGATGCCCGGCTTCGGCGGCGTGCTCAGCGAGCCCGAGGTGGCCGCGCTGGCCGCCTACGTGCGCACGCCGGTGCTGCCCCAGCCCCGCTGGAGCGATGCCGACATCCGCGCCTCGCGCATCGCCACGCCGCTGCCGGCGAACGAGCCGGTGCGGCCGGCCTGGGGCGCCGACCCCATGAACCTGTTCGTGGTGGTGGAGGGCGGCGACCACCATGTGTCGCTGCTCGACGGCGACCGCTTCGAGGTCATCCACCGCTTCGCCAGCCGCTATGCGCTGCACGGCGGACCGAAGTTCACGCCGGACGGGCGCCATGTGTTCTTCGGCTCGCGCGACGGCTGGATCACCAAGTACGACCTCTGGCGGCTGAAGGTGGTGGCGGAAGTGCGCGCCGGCCTCAACATGCGCAACATCGCCGTCAGCGCCGACGGCCGTTTCGTGGCGGCCGCCAACTACCTGCCGCACACGGTGGTGCTGTTCGACAGCGACCTGCGGCTCGTGCAGACGCTGCCGGCCACCAACGCCCGAGGCAGCGAGAGCTCGCGCGTGTCGGCCGTGTACGACGCCGCACCGCGCCAGAGCTTCGTCGTGGCCCTGAAGGACACCGCCGAGCTGTGGGAGCTGCCCTACGGGCCGCGCTCGGCCCTGGCCGCCGGGCGGGCCAGCACGCCGCTGCGCACCGCGCTGGACGGCCCGCTGGACGACTTCTTCTTCGACCCGCCCTACCGGCATGTGCTGGGCGCCACGCGCCCGGCCAGCGGCGCGCGCGGCGACGCGGTGAGCGCGCAGGTGATCAACCTGGACGCCCGCCGCAAGGTGGCCGACCTGGGCCTGGCCGGCATGCCGCACCTGGGCTCGGGCATCGCCTTCACCTGGCAGGGCCGCACCGTGCTGGCCAGCCCCAACCTCAAGGGCAGCGGCATCGACGTGATCGACCTGGCGGACTTCCGGCCGGTGGCCACCATCCCGACGCCCGGGCCGGGCTTCTTCCTGCGCAGCCACGAGGCCAGCCGCTATGCCTGGGCCGACTCGATGATGTCGCCCAAGGCCAAGGACACGCTGACGGTGATCGACAAGGCCACTCTGCAGCCCGTGGCCAGCCTGCGCGAGCCGGGCAAGACGCTGGCGCACATCGAGTTCACGCGCGACGGCCGCTACGCCCTGGCCAGCGTGTGGGAGATGGACGGCGCGCTGGTGGTGTACGACGCCCAGACCCTCAAGGAGGTGAAGCGACTGCCCATGCGCAAGCCGGTGGGCAAGTACAACGTGTGGAACAAGATCACGCGCAGCGAGGGCACCTCCCACTGAGCGGCCACCCGGCCCCGCGTTTGCGGATTGTCAAGCGCGGGGTCGGGGCCGGCTGAATCCCGGGTTCCCCCGTGCCGATGCATCGGAGAGTGCATCGACACATCAGGAGGAGTCCCATGCATCTGGTTCATCGTATGAGTCTGGGCCTGCGCCTCGCGCTGGGCTTCGGCATCTTGCTGGCCATCATCGCCGGCGTCGTGGGGTTGAGCCTCGCGCAGCTGCGCGGCATGCGCGCCGACGTCGACGCGATCGTCACGCAGGACTGGGCCAAGGCCGAGGCGGCCAGCCGCATCACCGCCACCACGCGCGCCAATGCCCGGCGCACCATGGAGCTGTTCTTCGCCGACACGCCCGAGCAGGTGCAGCACCTGCGCGGCAAGATCGACGGCAACAAGAAGGTGGTCACCGAGTCGCTCGCCGTGCTGGACGAACTGGTGCGGCGCCCCGACGCGCGCCAGATGCTCGAGCGCATCAAGCCCTTGCGCGCCGCCTATGTGAAGTCGTTCACCGACGTCGACCGCCTGCTGCAGGCTGGCGACCGGGAGGGGGCGACCCGCCTGCTCAAGACCCAGACGCTGCCCGCGATCGACGCGCTGCAGGCCGAGGTGGACGCGCTGAACACGCTGCAGTCCACGGTGGCCCGCGACAGCGGCGCCGGCGTGCTGCAGCGCATCGACGCCATGCGCCAGACGCTGCTGGGCGCCGCGCTGGCGGCCATCGTGGCGGGCCTGGCGCTGGCCTGGCTGCTCGCCCGGTCGATCACCCGGCCGCTGGCCCGTGCCGTGCAGGTGGCCGAAGCGGTGGCCCAGGGCGACCTGAGCACGCGCGTCGAGGTGGAGGGCAGGGACGAGACGGCCCGGCTGATGGGGGCCCTGCAGCGCATGACCGGCCAGCTCGCCAGCCTGGTGGGCCAGGTGCGGGCGAGCAGCCAGAGCATCGCCACCGGCGCCACCGAGATCGCCAGCGGCACCACGGACCTGTCCCAGCGCACGGAGGAGCAGGCCGCCAACCTGCAGCAGACGGCCGCCTCCATGGAGCAGCTGGCCGGCACGGTGCGCCACAACGCGGACTCCGCCGACACGGCGCGCGCCCAGGCCGAGCAGACCTGCGCCGTGGCCGGCCAGGGCGGCGAGGCCGTGGGCCGGGTGGTGCACACCATGGGCGAGATCGCCGCGTCCAGCCGCGAGATCACCGAGATCGTGGCCGTGATCGAGGGCATCGCCTTCCAGACCAACATCCTGGCGCTGAACGCGTCGGTGGAGGCCGCGCGCGCCGGCGAGCACGGCCGCGGCTTCGCGGTGGTGGCCGAGGAGGTGCGCGGCCTGGCGCAGCGCAGCGCGACCTCCGCGCGGCAGATCAAGTCGCTCATCCAGGGCAGCGTGGAGCGCATCGAGGGCGGCCATGCGCAGGCCCGCGAGGCGGGCCAGGCCATGCAGCGCGTGGTGGACCAGGTGCGCGAGGTGAGCACGCTGATCGCGCAGATCAGCCATGCCGCGCAGGAGCAGACGCGCGGCATCGAGCAGGTGAACGCGGCCGTCACCCAGCTCGACCAGGTGACCCAGCAGAACGCCGCGCTGGTGGAGCAGAGCGCGGCCGCCAGCAGCAGCCTGGAGGACCAGGCGGGCCGCCTCGTGCAGGCGGTGGGTGTGTTCCGGCTTTGACGAATGTCAGTCCCGCCGGGTCCGCGGCGGGTTCCTTGAACCGGTTCAAGGAAAGTATCCGACCGGAATACGAGGATATGCACATCTCTTCACGAGGATAGGAGGGCTTCTTCATGAGCCAGGTCAGCAGCGGGTTCACCAAGCAGATGGCCCGCAACATGTTCTACGGCGGGTCAGTGTTCTTTGCACTGCTCTTTGCCGCGCTGGTGTTCCACACCGAGCGGCGCATTCCCGAGCGCTCCAACGCGCAGGCCATCACCCCGGCGGTGGTGGCGGGCAAGAAGATCTGGGAGACGCGCAACTGCATCGGTTGCCACACCCTGCTGGGCGAAGGCGCGTACTTCGCGCCGGAGCTGGGCAACGTCTACCCGCGCCGCGGCGGCGATTTCATCAAGGCCTGGATGAAGGCCCAGCCCACGCACTCGCCGGGCCGCCGCCAGATGCCGCAGTTCAACCTCAACGACCAAGAGCTCGATGACCTGGTGGAGTTCCTCAAGTGGACGAGCCAGATCAACACTGAGAAGTGGCCGCCGAACATCGAAGGCTGAGGAGCGAGACGATGCACACCCCCGTTCTCAAGTACAAGAGCCAGGCGGTCGCCAAGCTCTATTTCATCGCTGCACTGGCGCTGTTCGCCGGGCAGATCATCTTCGGCATCGGCCTGGGCCTGCAGTACGTCATCGGGGACTTCCTGTTCCCGTACGTGCCGTTCAACCAGGCCCGCATGGTCCACACCAACCTGCTGATCGTCTGGCTGCTGTTCGGCTTCATGGGCGCGGCGTACTACATGGTGCCTGACGAGGCCGAGACCGAGCTGCACTCGCCCAAGCTGGCGATCGCGCTGTTCTGGATCTTCCTCGTGGCCGGTGCGCTCACCATCGTGGGCTACCTCGCCGTGCCCTATGCCAAGCTGGCCGAGCTCACGGGCAACGAGCTGCTGCAGACGATGGGGCGCGAGTTCCTCGAGCAGCCGCTGCCCACCAAGCTGGGCATCGTGGTGGTGGCCCTCGGCTTCCTCTACAACATCAGCATGACGGTCCTGAAGGGCCGCAAGACGGCGATCTCGCTGGTGCTGCTGATGGGCCTGTGGGGCCTGGCGATCTTCTTCCTGTTCAGCTTCGTCAACCCGCACAACCTGGTGCGCGACAAGATGTACTGGTGGTTCGTCGTCCACCTCTGGGTCGAAGGCGTGTGGGAGCTGATCCTCGGTGCGCTGCTGGCCTATGTGCTCGTCAAGACGACCGGCGTGGACCGCGAGGTGATCGACAAGTGGCTGTACGTGATCATCGCCTTCGCGCTGATGACCGGCATCCTGGGCACCGGCCACCACTTCTACTTCATCGGCCTGCCCGGCTACTGGCAGTGGATCGGCAGCATCTTCAGCGCGCTGGAGCCCATCCCCTTCTTCATGATGACGGTGTTCGCCTTCAACATGGTGCAGCGTCGCCGCCGTGAACACCCCAACCAGGCCGCGGTCCTCTGGGCCGTGGGTACCTCGGTGATGGGCTTCCTCGGCGCCGGCCTGTGGGGCTTCATCCACACGCTCAGCCCGGTGAACTACTACACCCACGGCTCGCAGATCACGGCGGCCCACGGCCACCTGGCCTTCTACGGTGCCTACGTGCTGGTCGTCATCACGCTGATCAGCTACGCCATGCCCACGCTGCGCGGCCGCCTGGCCAACAGCAAGAAGGCCCAGGCCGCGGAAATGTGGAGCTTCTGGATCATGACGATCGGCATGGCCATCATGGTGCTCGCCCTCACCGGCGCCGGCATCCTGCAGGTCTGGCTGCAACGCATGCCCACCGAAGGCGCCATGGGCTTCATGGCGACCCAGGACCAGCTGCGCTTCTTCTACTGGACCCGCGTGGCCGGTGGCGTGGTGTTCCTGGTCGGCCAGCTGCTGTACTTCGCCAGCTTCTTCATCGGCGGCGAGCCGGTGACCGAAGCCGACGAGGCGGCGGCCCCCGCCGGCGGTGGCTACCTGAAGACGCAACCTGCCCAGCGCGCCTGACGCCGCGGGCACATGCAAGGAGCCGCCATGGACCACAGCGAGACGACCCGACTGACGCCTGCACCGTACTACGCGGAGCAGGCCGGCGAGGTGGCCCTGTTCGAGCACGCGTACCGGCAACGCCTGCCGCTGCTCATCAAGGGGCCCACCGGCTGCGGCAAGACCCGCTTCGTGGAGCACATGGCGGCCCGTCTGCAGCGCCCGCTCGTCACCGTGAGCTGCCATGACGACCTCTCGGCAGCCGACCTCGTGGGCCGCCACCTCATCGGGCCGCAGGGCACGGTGTGGGTGGACGGCCCCATCACCCGGGCGGTGCGCCAGGGCGCCATCTGCTACCTCGACGAGGTGGTGGAGGCGCGCAAGGACACCACCGTGGTGCTGCACCCCCTGGCCGACGACCGCCGCGTGCTGCCCATCGAGCGCACCGGCGAGCAGCTGGCCGCCCCACCCGAGTTCATGCTGGTGGTGTCCTACAACCCGGGCTACCAGAGCCTGCTCAAGAGCCTGAAGCCCAGCACCCGCCAGCGTTTCGTGGCGCTGAACTTCGGCTACCCCGCCCCGGCGGTGGAGCTGGCGGTGCTGCAGGCCGAGGCCGGCGCCTCGCCGGCGCTGGCCGGCTCGCTGGTGCGCCTGGGCGAGGCGCTGCGGCGCCTGACCGACCACGACCTCGAGGAGACCGCCAGCACCCGCCTGCTGGTGATGGCGGCCCGCCTCGTGGTGTCCGGCGTGCCGCTGCATGCGGCCTGCCGCGCGGCCATCGTGGACGCCCTCACCGACGACGCGCCCACCGCCGAGGCGCTGGACGAGGTGGTGCACGCGGTGCTCGCTTCCCCATGACCGGCATGTGTCCCGGTCCCTGACGTTTTCGCGGCGGTGGTGTTGTTGCCTGACTCCTGACTCCTGACTCCTCACTGATGCAACGCCGCCGCCGCACCTTTCAAGTCGCGTTCTTCGCGCTGTTCCTGCTGGCCCCTGCGCTGGACCTGCTGCGCTTCGACCTCAACGAGGCGCAGCTGTGGTTCCTGGGCCAGCGCTGGACGCTCGGCATCGATGCCTTCCGTGCCGGCCAGATCGGCGCCGGCGAGATGGCGGCGAACATGCTGTGGCGCGCCTTCCTGCCCGCCATCGCGGTGATCGCCGTGTTCCTCGGCGTGGCGTGGAAGTACGGCCGCATGTACTGCGGCTGGCTGTGCCCGCACTTCTCCCTGGTGGAGCTGCTCAACGACACGCTGCAGCGCGCCTGCGGCCGCACCAGCCTGTGGGACCGCCAGGCCACGCCGGTGGCCGGCCGCGTGCCGCAGCGGCGCTGGTGGCCGGTGTTCGCCGCGCTGTGCCTGGGCTTCGGCTTCCTCTGGGCCATCACGCTGCTGACCTACCTGCTGCCGCCGGCGCAGATCTGGGGCAACCTGGTGGCCGGCACGCTCACGCCCAACCAGGCGCGCTTCATCGGCATCGGCACGCTGGTGTTCGCGGCGGAGTTCGGCCTGGCGCGGCACTTCTTCTGCCGCTTCGGCTGCGCGGTGGGCCTGTTCCAGAGCCTGGTGTGGATGGCCAACCCGCACGGGCGGGTGGTGGGCTTTCCCCGCGGTGGCGAGGCGCCGCCCCGCTCGGCGCTGCGCCGCGCGCTCACCCTCGGCCTGGCACGTGCCCGGCCCAGCGACTGCCGCACCTGCGACGCGCCGCGTGGCAACGCCTGCGACCATGCGTGCCCCATGCACCTGAACCCGCGCCAGATGAAGCGGCGCAAGTTCTCCTGCGTGCAATGCGGCCTGTGCGTCGACGCCTGCGACCATTCCCAGCAGGCCCAGCAGCGCGAACCGCTGCTGCACTGGGCGGTGGGCGCCGACGCGCTGCGCGAGACGCTGCGGGCGCGCCGTGAACGGCCGGCGGATGCCTCCGCCGACAACGTGCTTGCCTTCCCGGTGCGTCCGGACGGCGAGCGCCGGAGGGCCTGACGATGGAAGAGTGGGTCGGCCAGCAATGGCACCGCGTGATCACCCGGTTCAGCGAGCGGGTGGACCCCGCCGCCGTGGTGCGCCTGGAGGAGATGCAGCGGCCGCTGGCCATGCTGTTCCGAGCCGGGGGCGGCGCCGCCGCCGTGCGCGTGGCGCCGGTGGCCGAGCGTGCCATCGGCGGCCCGCGCGGCTGGCTGCAGCGTGTGGGCGGCAGCGGCCTGCGGGCGGCCCGGCCCGAGCTGCAGCCCGACGTGCTGGCCCTGCCGCCGCGGCTGGCCGTGTTCCCCGACCGGGCCCTGAACCGCGACCTGTACCTGTGGCTGGCCGCGCTGGCGGCCCACTGGCAGCCTGGCGCCGGCTGGCTGGCCGACAACCGGGTGGCCACCGCCGATGCGCTGGCGGCCTTTCCCGGGCTGCGCGAGCGCCACGCGCGGCTGCTGGCCGCGCAGCTGGCGCTGCGGCCCGACCCGGCGCGGCTCAAGCGCGACGCCGCCCTGGCCGAGCAGCGCGTGCAGGCCACGCTGCGCGGCCAGCCGCCCGCCGCGGGCGACGATCGCTGGCTGCCCGCCGATGCCGCGCCCGTCTGGCTCTGGATGGACGCCGGGCGCCCCGTGGCCGGCGACGTCGCGGCCGGCCGGCGGGACGGTGAGCCCGCGCAGGCCGAGGGTGCGCCGGCGCGCGACGTGCCCGAGGACGGCACCCGTCGCCACGCGGAGCGCGTGAAGGACGAGCGCCACGCGGCGCCCCTGATGATGTTCTTCCGCGCCGAGTCCATCCTCTCCTGGGGTGAGTTCACCAAGGTGCAGCGCGCCGACGACGACGACGACGACGGCAACGCGCTGGCGGCTGCGCGGGACATGGACACGCTCGCGGTGGCGGACGCGAAGGGCGCCCGCCCCGCCGCCCGCGTGCGCTTCGACCTCGACCTGCCCAGCGCCGCGGCGGACGACCTGCCGCTCGGCCCGGGCGAGCACCTGCCCGAATGGGACTGGCGCCAGCAACGCCTGCTGCCCGCGCACTGCGCCGTACAGCGCCTGGTGGCGCGCGAGGCCGCCGGTTTCGTGCCGCCCGCGGCGTTGAAGGTGACGGCGCGCCAGGTGCGGCGCCGGCTGGAGCTGCTGCGTGCCGCCCCCGCCCGCCGCCACGCCCAGCCCGACGGCGAGGAGCTGGACCTGGACGCCTGGGTGCGCCATGCCACCGAGGGCGCCAGCCAGCGCAGCGAATCGCCCGCCGTGTGGCAGCGCCGCGTGCACGACGAACGCAGCCTGGCCACGCTGCTGCTGGCCGACCTGTCGCTGTCGACCGACGCCCACATCGGCGGGCGCGGCCACGCGCTGCGCGTCATCGAGGTGATCCGCGACGCGCTGTACGTGTTCGGCGAGGCGCTGGCGGCCGGTGGCGACCGCTTCGAGATGCTGGGCTTCAGCTCGGTGCGCCGCCAGCACGTGCGCATCCAGCACCTCAAGGGCTTCGACGAGCCCTGGGGCGAGCTGGCGCGCGCCCGCGTCGGCGCCGTGCGGCCGGGCTACTACACGCGCATGGGCGCCGCCATCCGGCACGCCACCGCGCGGCTGGCCGAGCGCCCGGAGCGCCAGCGCCTGCTGCTGCTGCTGACCGACGGCAAGCCCAACGACCTGGACGTGTACGAGGGCCGCTACGGCCTGGAGGACACCCGCCATGCGCTGCAGGAGGCCCGGTCCGCCGGCTGCACCCCGTTCGCCGTGACCATCGACCAGGATGCACACGACTACCTGCCCCTGCTGTTCGGCCAGCAGGGTTATGCGCTGGTGCACCAGCCGCGAGATCTGGCACGGCGCCTGGCGGGCGTGTACGCGGCGCTGACCCGCCCGTGAGCTGGCTTGACAGGGGTCAATCCGTCGCCCCGGCCCGGTGCGCACAATCCGCGGCGTTCGATACCCCCGCCCCGCCAGGAGGAGCCCGCATGGAGGCCAGAAATTTCGATGTGCCCCGCTACCTGTCGGTGCTGCCCCTGTTCCAGGAGATGTCTCCGGACGAACTGAAGCGCCTGGCCGAGGGCTGCCGGCTGCGCCGCCTGACACGCGGCGAGGACGTGTTCCGCCTGGGCGAGCCGTGCGAGGAGTTCCACGTCACCGTGGTGGGCCAGGTGAAGCTGTTCGCCATCTCGCCGGCCGGGCAGGAGAAGGTCATCGAGCTGATCGGCCCGGGCAACACCTTCGCCGAGGCGCTGATGTTCACCGGCAAGCCCTACATCGTGAACGCCCAGGCGCTGGCCGACACGCTGCTGCTCAGCGTGAGCAAGCAGGCGGTGCTGGCTGAAATCGAACGCGATTCGCGCTTCGCGCTGCGCATGCTGGCCGGCATCTCGCGGCGCCTGCACGGGCTGATCCACGACGTGCAGGCCTACGCGCTGCACAGCGGCATGCAGCGCGTCATCGGCTACCTGCTGCGGGACCTGCCCGAGGACGCGGACGACGCCGCCGAGATGACCCTGGCCGCCGCCGGCGCGCTGCCGCCCGGCCGCGACGCGCGCCCGCCGGCGCGCGAGATGCGCGTGTCGCTGCCGGTGAGCAAGGCGACGATCGCCTCGCGGCTGTCGCTCACGCCCGAGTACTTCTCGCGCGTGCTGCACGAGCTGGAGGCCGAGGGCCTGATCGCCATCGACAAGCGCGACATCCGCATCCCCGACCCCGCGCGGCTGGCCGGCTACCCGGTGCAGTAGGCGCCTGCCGACGGCCCCGGCCCGTCGGCATCGTCCCACGCGCAGCCCCGGCCCCGTCCGGTGGGCGGCGCGTGCCCGCGGCGCTGCAATGGAGGCATCTTCCGATCTGCCGGAGCCGCCCCATGACTGCCTCACCCGCCACCCGCCTGCTGTTCGGGGAGCGTTCGCTCACCGTCGTCGCCGCCGATTTCGCCAGCCGCTTCGATGCCCACGCCGCCGCCGATCAGCTGCGCGCCGACCGGCAGGCCGATGGCCCGGTAGCCGTGCTGAGCCCCCACGCCCGGCATGTGGACAAGGTGCTGGAGCCGGAAACCCGCGGCATCTGGTCGACCGCGCTGCGCAGCCACCTCACGCTGGGCCTGCTCGGCCTGGCCGGTGGCCTCGCCATCGGGGCGCTGCTGATCGCGCAGTGGACGGCCGCCGCCGCCTCGCCGGGCTTCACGCTGCTGTTCCTGGGGGTCATGGGCCTGTTCAGCGGCGGGATGTGGGCCGGCTTCATCACCCTGCGCCCGGACCATGGGCGCGTGATCCGCCGCGTGGAAGACGCGCTGCACCGCCACCAGTGGGCCGTGGTCGTCCACCCCCGCACCGAGCAGGGTGCCCGGCACGCCGCGCGGGCCCTGCGCGGCTGGGGCGCCGATCCCGCCCGTTCGCTCTGAGCGCAGGCCCTAGCCCAGCGGCCCCAGGCCATGCCGGGCACGCGCCCGGTCGCAGGCGTCGTCGCCGCGGCCGTGCGGGCTGAGCAGCCCGAACTCGCGGCACGGCGATGGCCGCCACTCATGGATGCCGCAGCGGGCGTCCACGCCCACGCGGCCGGTGAGGGCGGCGCAGCGCGGCTGCGCGTGGTCCGTGCCGCGCAGGCGGCAGGTGGTGTCGGTCACGTCCACGGCCAGGCCGTCCGGCACGCTGCCGCCCTCGCTGAGCAGCTCGTCCCGGGCGAAGTCCACCCGGAAGCTGGCGCAGCAGGCGCCGCAGCCGATGCAGGGGTTGGACGCCGCGGCCGCGGTGCTCACGCCGCCGGGCCCAGCGTGCTGTCGCCGCCCAGCGTGCTGTCGTCGCCCGGGGCGTCCGGACCCGCGGCGCGCACCACCGTGACGGTGCAGTCGGACTCGGCCACCACCTGCGAGGACACGCTGCCGAGGTAACGGCGCAGGGCGGAGTTGCCACGCGCGCCCATCACGATGTGGTCGATCTGGTTGCGGCGGGCGAAGTCCACGATGGCCGTGGCCGCGTCGGGCGCTTCCAGCACATGGAAGGTGAGCCGGCCTTCGTCCAGGTTGAGCGACTTGCTGATGGGCCGTGCCCAGTGCTTCAGCCCGACCAGCTGCTTCACGTGCACGCTGCGGCCCTGGTCGTCGGTGAGCTCGTCCATGCCGATGCGCGCCGTGCGCATCACGCTGACGCAGGCCAGGCGCGCACCCGGCTCGGTGAGCACGATGCGGCGCACCGTCTCGCGCAGTTCGTCCAGCAGCCGGCGGCTGGCCGATTCCACGTCCACCGCGGCCAGGATGATGGGACTCTTCTTGACCAGCTCGGTGGCGGTCACCGGCCGCGCGTCCGGCTCGGAGCCGAGGGCGAAGAACCACTTCTTGGCACGCTTGAACGCGCTGGAGCGCTGCAGGCGCTCGGCCCGGCGTGTCAGCGGCACCTGGGCGGGGTTCTGCAGGTCGAGCGACAGCTGCGCGGCGCTGGGGTAGCGGTTCTCCGGCTTCACCTCCAGGCACTTCAGGATCACCTCCTGCAGCCAGGGCGGGCAATCGGGCCGCAGCGCGCGCGGTGGCACCGGATCGATGTACAGCCGCTTGCGCAGGCCGTGCACCGAGTTGGGCGCGCCGAAGGGGCGCTCGCCGGTGGTCAGGTGGTACAGCATCACGCCGAGCGCGAACAGGTCGCTGCGCGGGTCGTTGCGCACGAACTGCACCTGCTCGGGCGACATGTAGGGCCCCGTGCCCATGGGCAGGGTGAACTCCTCGTCGAGCAGGTCGGGCAGGTGGTCGTGGCGCGACAGGCCGAAGTCGATCAGCACCGCGGTGCCATCGGGCCGGAACAGGATGTTGCTGGGCTTGATGTCCAGGTGCACCACATGCTGGCGGTGCAGGTCGTGCAGGGCGGTGGCCACGCGCGAGCCGATCTCCACCACCTCGTCCAGCGACAGCGGGGCGTCGTCGAGCCGGGGCCGCAGCGAGGGCCCCGGGATGTGCTCCATCACGATGTAGGGCTGGCGGGTGAAGTCGCCCTTGGCCACGAAGCGCGGCACATGCGTGCCGGACAGCATGGGCATGATCATCCGCTCGACCTCGAAGCCGACGATCGTGGCCGGGTCCTCGCCGCCCTTGATGCGCGGCACCTTCATGATGAGCGGGAATTCGGCCGGCGCGGGGCTCATGTCGGGCTGCAGCCGCGTCACGCGCCACAGCGTGGCCATGCCGCCGGTGTGCAGTGCCTCGTCGAGCCGGAAGCCGTCGATCACCTGGCCGGCGGCCAGGGGCGAGGGCAGGGCGGCACCGTCGCCGCGGCTGCCCCAGGCGAAGGAATTACTCTCCATGCGCGAGCCGGTCCGCCAGCACCGCGGGCAGCCCGGCGCGCCGGATCTTGTCGGCCGCCGTCTCGTGGTCGTAGGGCACGCGGTGGAAGGTCAGGGCCTGCTCGTCGGTGTCCAGCATGGCGTAGCACGCGGCCGGGTTGCCGTCGCGCGGCTGCCCGGCGGAGCCCGGGATCACCAGCCATTGCCGGTGGGGCGGCACGGGAATGGGCACGCCCGGCGTGGGGACGAAGTCGCCGGCCTTGCCGGTGCCCGACAGGTGGAACAGCTTCGGCTCGTGCATGTGGCCGCAGAAGGTGTAGTGGCAGGGCGTGGCGTGCAGGCTGCGCACCGCCTCCAGCCGGCCCTGGATGTACTCCCATTCGGCCGGCGCGAAGGCGTTGGCGTGCACGAAAAGCATGTTGCCCTCGGTGTGCGACAGCGGCAAGCCGCGCAACCAGGCCAGTTGCTTTTCGTCAAGTTGCGCCTGGGTCCACTCGATCACCCGGCGCGCGTCGGGCCGCATGGTGGGCGAGGGGCCCTGGGCGGCACCCGCGTCGTGGTTGCCGCCGACGGCGATGGCGCCCTCGGCCACGTAGGCCATGACGGTGTCCACCACCCAGGCCGGATCGGCCCCGTAGCCGACGTAGTCGCCCAGGAAGGCATGGCGCCCGGCGCCCTGCGCGCGGGCATGGTCCAGCACCGCCTGCACGGCCTCGCGGTTGGCATGCAGGTCGGTGATCAATGCGAGCTTCATGTGCCCTGTGTCTCCTGGCGCCAGCGTCTCATCCGCGCCTGACGCCATACTGATCCGATGACGGGCTTCAGCGGCCGATGCGGCCCAGCACCAGATATTCCATGAGGGCCTTCTGCACGTGCATGCGGTTCTCGGCCTCGTCCCAGACCACCGATTGCGGGCCGTCGATGACCTCGGCGGCCACCTCCTCGCCACGGTGGGCCGGCAGGCAGTGCATGAACAGCGCGTCCGGCTGCGCCACGGCCATCATCGGCGCGTCCACGCACCAGCGCGCGAACGCCTTGAGCCGGGCCTCGTTCTCCGCCTCGTAGCCCATGCTCGTCCACACGTCGGTGGTCACGAGGTGGGCGCCGCGGCAGGCCTCCAGCGGGTCGGCGAAGACCTTGAAGCAACCGGTGTCGCGGATGCCGGCCACCTTCGGGTCCACCTCGTAGCCGCTGGGCGTGCTCACGTGCACGGTGAAGCCCAGGATCTCCGCGGCCTGCAGCCAGGTGTTGGCCATGTTGTTGCCGTCGCCCACCCAGGCCACCACCTTGCCCTTCAGGCCGCCCAGGTCGTAGCCCTGGGCGTTCACGGGCGCACGGTGCTCCAGGAACGTGAACAGGTCGGCCAGGATCTGGCAGGGATGGAATTCGTTGGTCAGGCCGTTGATCACGGGCACCCGCGAGTGCGCGGCGAAGCGCTCGATCTTCGTCTGCTCGAAGGTGCGGATCATCACCAGGTCGACCATGCGGCTGATGACGCGGGCGGAGTCCTCGATCGGCTCCGCGCGGCCGAGCTGGCTGTCGCCGGTGGTCAGGTGCACCACCGAGCCGCCCATCTGGTACATGCCGGCCTCGAAGCTCACGCGGGTGCGGGTGCTGGCCTTCTCGAAGATCATGGCCAGCGTGCGGTCGACCAGCGGCTGGTACTTCTCGTAGTTCTTGAAGCGCTGCTTGATCACGCGCGCCCGCTCGAACAGGTAGGCGTACTCCTGGGCGCGGAGATCCTTGAACTGCAGGTAGTGCTTCATGAGCGAATGGCCGGGTTGCATCGGGTCGGGTTCGGGGCAGGCGCCAGGCGCGTGCGTCAGGCCGCCGGCTCGGCCAGGAAGGCCTTCACCAGCGGGCACAGCAAAGCGACGATCTCGTCGGCCTCGTCAGCGGTCAGGATGAGCGGCGGCACCAGGCGGATGACCTTGTCCGCGGTCACCGACAACAGCAGCCCGGCCTCCAGCGCCCGCGTGAGCAGCACGCCGCAGGGGCGGTCCAGCTCCACGCCGATCATCAGGCCGGCGCCGCGGACCTCCACCACGCCCGGCAGGCCGCCCAGCTCGCGCTCGAGCCCGGCCTTCAGGCGCGCGCCCACGGTGGCGGCGTTGTCCAGCAGGCCGTCGGCCTCCATGATGGCCAGCGTCTCGATGCCGGCCCGCATGGCCAGCGGGTTGCCGCCGAAGGTGGTGCCGTGGTTGCCGGGGCCCAGCACGTCCTTCGCCCGCTCGCCCACCACCACCGCCCCCACGGGCACCCCGGAACCCAGGCCCTTGGCCAGCGGCATCACGTCGGGCAGGATGCCGGCCCACTGGTGCGCGAACCACTTGCCGGTGCGGCCGATGCCGCACTGCACCTCGTCGAGCATGAGCAGCCAGCCGCGCTCGTCGCACAGCGCGCGCACCGCGCGCAGGTAGTCGGCGCGCGCCGCGTGGATGCCGCCCTCGCCCTGGATGGTCTCCAGGAACACCGCCACCACGTCCGGGCGGGTGGCCGCCACCTCGCGCATGGCCTGGATGTCGTTCAGCGGCACCCGCACGAAACCCTCGACCAGCGGCTCGAAGCCGGCCTGCACCTTGGGGTTGCCCGTGGCCGACAGGGTGGCGATGGACCGGCCGTGGAAGGCCTTCTCGAACACCACCACCTCGGGGCGGGCGATGCCGCGGTCGTGGCCGTACTTGCGGGCGATCTTCAGCGCCGCTTCGTTGGCCTCCAGCCCGGAGTTGCAGAAGAAGGCCGAGGACAGCCCCGACAGGGCACACAACTGCGCCGCCAGCTGTTCCTGCAGCGGGCTCTCGTAGTAGTTGGAGCAGTGGATCATGCGCGCGATCTGCGCCTGCAGGGCCGGCACCAGCCGCGGGTGAGCGTGGCCGAGCGTGTTCACCGCGATGCCGCCCAGGCCGTCGAGGTAGCGCTTGCCGGTGGTGTCCCACACCCGGCAGCCCTGGCCATGCGACAGGGCCACGGGAAGGCGGCCGTAGGTGTTCATCACGTGCGGCATGGAGGCGGTCATGGGCGGGCTTTCCGGGGCGTCCAACGGGGGGCGAGGCAGGGCCGGCAGCGCGTGGGCAGCCGGGCGGCAAGGGGCGCCGATTCTACGCAGCGGCGGCCGTCGACCGCCGGGCATGCTGCGGCGCAGCAGCGCAAGGCACAATAGCTGCTTCGCCTGCGGGCGCGCCAACCCCCCGTCACCCATGGGGGCGTCAGTGACCTGCCAGCCAAATGCCTTACAACGCGCGGTCCGCCGCCTCGCGTTGCGCCCGATGTCCCTTCACAAGCCTCGCCAAGTGTTCATCCAGGGGGTCACCCTGGAAGGCCGCACCTTCCGCCCCAGCGACTGGGCGGAGCGTCTGGCCGGCGCGATGTCGTCGTTCAGGCCGGGCGGCGCGGTGGGCGGGCCCGGCGCGCACATCGGCTATTCGCCCTACTGCGTGCCCCGCGTGATCAACGGCGTGAAGTGCGTCATCGTCAACGAGGCGCTGAAGGACATCGAGCCCATGGCCTGGGACTTCGTCATGAACTTCGCGCGCGACAACGGCCTGCAGGTGGCCGAGGCCTGCCTGCTGGAAGACCCGCCGCCCGGCTGAGCCCGGGACTGGGGCACATGAAAAAGGGCTCGCGACGCGAGCCCTTTTTCATGGGTACAAGCGGGGTACCCCGCAATGAAAAGGGCCCGCAGTGCGGGCCCTTGGCATTCCACCGGAAACAGGTTCAGGCGGCCAGCGCCTTGACCTTGGCAGACAGGCGGCTCTTGTGGCGAGCGGCCTTGTTCTTGTGGAAGATGCCCTTGTCGGCGATCGAGTCGATCACGCTCTGGGCGCTCTTGAAGGCCTCGGCGGCCTGGGCCTTGTCGCCGGCGGCAACGGCCTTGAGCACGCTCTTGATGGAGGTGCGGAACTTCGAACGCAGCGACGAGTTGGCCGCGTTCAGGTGGACGTCTTGGCGGGCGCGCTTGCGGCCCGAGGCCAGGCGCACGGTGCGCTTCTTGGCTTTGGAGGAGGTGGCCATGGGTGTTGGTTGGGTTTCCGGTGGGAAAGACCGTCGAGTATAGCATCCTGGCAAGAGGGCAGGCAAGGATGGCCACCGCCCGGGCGCCCGGGTGTCTACAATCCGGCGCCCGCTGTTCCCTGGGCTCGCCAGGGAGTGCGCGGGCGACAACCGCCCCGGCCCTCGCGCGGCCGCCTGCCTGCTCCTGCATGAACCTCCTGAAGGCTGCCTCCACGGTCTCGCTGTGGACGCTGCTGTCCCGCATCACCGGCCTGGTCCGTGACCAGCTCATCGCCGCCAGCTTCGGCGCCGGTGCCCTCACCGACGCCTTCAACGTCGCCTTCCGCATTCCCAACCTGCTGCGCCGGCTGTTCGCGGAAGGGGCGTTCTCGTCCGCGTTCGTGCCCATCCTCGCAGCCACCCGCGCCACCGAGGGCGACGAGGCCACGCGCCGGCTGGTGGATGCGGTGGCCACGGTGCTGTTCGCCGCGCTGCTGCTCACCTGCGCCCTGGGCATCGTCGGTGCGCCCGTCATCGTGTGGATGTTCGGCGCCGGCCTGCAGGAGCTGGACCTCGCGGTCGTCATGACGCGCTGGATGTTCCCGTACATCGGGTTCATGTCGCTGGTGGCGCTCTCGGCCGGCATCCTGAACACCTGGAAGCGCTTTGCCGTGCCGGCGGCCACGCCGGTGCTGCTCAACATCGCGATGATCAGCGCCGCCTGGGGCCTGGCCCCGTGGCTGGAGCGCCGTGGCATCCAGCCGATCCACGCCTTGTCGGCCGGCGTCATGCTGGGCGGCGCGCTGCAGCTGGCGGTGCAGGTGCCCGCGCTGCGCCGCATCGGCTGCCTGCCGCGCCTCGGCTTCGGCCCGGCAGCCTGGCGGCGCGCCTGGGCCCACCCCGGCGTGCAGCGGCTGCTCACCCAGATGGCGCCGGCCCTGCTGGGCGTGTCCGTGGCGCAGCTGTCGCTGCTCATCAACACGCAGATCGCCTCCCACCTCGGCCCGGGGGCAGTGTCGTGGCTGTTCTTTGCCGACCGGCTGATGGAATTCCCCACCGCGCTGCTGGGCGTCGCGCTCGGCGTGGTGCTCATTCCCGGGCTGTCGGCCCGGCGCGCCCAGGGCGACGACGCCGGTTACTCCGCCCAGCTCGACTGGGGCCTGCGCCTGGTGCTGCTGCTGGCGCTGCCCTGCGCCATCGCCCTGGGCCTGTTCGCGCAGCCACTGGTGGCGGTGCTGTTCCATTACGGCCGCTTCACGGCAGACGCCGTGGCCATGACCGAGCTGGCCCTGCGTGGTTATGGCGTGGGCCTGCTGGGGCTCATCGGCGTGAAGGTGCTCGCGCCGGGGTTCTTCGCCCAGCAGGACCTGCGCACGCCGGTGCGCATCGCGGTCGTGGTGCTGGTGTTCACCCAGCTGATGAACCTGGTGTTCGTGCCCTGGCTGGGGCATGCGGGCCTGGCGCTGTCCATCGGCCTGGGGGCGCTCGTCAATGCCACCTGGCTGCTGGTGGGCCTGCGGCGCCAGGGGTACTACCGGCCGGCGCCGGGCTGGCCGCTGTTCGTGGCGCGCCTGCTGCCGGCCAATGCGCTGCTGGCGGCGGGCCTCATGTGGGCGGCCCGGCACGTCGACTGGCTCGGGCTGCAGGCCCAGCCCGGCGTGCGCGTCGCCTGGCTGGCGGCCACCATGGCCGTGTCCATCGTGGGCTACTTCGCGCTGCTGCTGGCCTGCGGGGTGCGCTGGCGCGAGTTCGCCCGCCGCGCCTGAGCGGCCGCCCGCCGTCGATCGGCCTACACTGGCTGCATGAGCCTGCCGCTGCGCCTGGAGCCGCCCAGCCCGCTGGAGTACTTCGGCACGCTGGTCGCCGAGGACGAGGGCTTCGCGCTCATCGAGGCGGCCGTCTCGCTGGGCCAGGACGCCGACCCCGGGCTGGACCCGCAGGCGGTGCTGGAGGAGATCGACGCGCTGGGTGCGCGCCTGGCCGGCCGCCTGCCGGCCGATGCCGGGGCGCTGCACCGGCTGCGCGCGCTGAACCGCTACTTCTTCCATGAACTGGGCTTCGCCGGCAACGTGAACGACTACCACGACGCCGACAACAGCTACCTGCATCGGGTGCTGGCCACGCGCCGCGGCATCCCCATCTCCCTGGCGCTGCTGTACATCGAGCTGGCCGGTCATGCCGGCCTCACCGCGCGCGGCGTGTCGTTCCCGGGCCACTTCCTGGTGAAGCTGCGGCTGCCCCAGGGCGAGGCGGTGATGGACCCGTTCAACGGCCGTTCCCTCTCCCGCGAGGAGCTGGAGGAGCGCCTGGAGCCGCTGCGGCGACGGCAGGGCCTGGTGGGTGACTTCGAGATGCCGCTGGGCCTGTTTCTCCAGGCCGCCGAGCCGCGCGAGATCATTGCCCGCATGCTGCGCAACCTGGTGGTGGTGCATCGGCAGGCGGGCGATGCCGCGCGGCTGCTGGCCGTGCAGGAGCGCCTGGTCTGCCTGCTGCCGGACGCCTGGGACGAGCGTCGCGAGCGCGGTCTGCTCCTGGCCGACCTGGGCCGGCAGGATGCGGCGGCGGCTGACCTGGCGGTCTACCTGGCGCATTGCCCGGACGCCCCCGACGCCCCGGCCATCGAGGCCCGACTGGACGCGCTGCGGCACGCGCCGCGGCGGCCGCTGCACTGAAGCCGCGCACGCGCCCACTAAAATCCGCGCGCCCTGCGGCGCTGCCGGTCCGCCCGCCGCCCATCGGTGGCCGCCCGTCCGCCGCCCCATCCCGCCCATGACCTTCACCCCCGCCCAGCGTCAGACTGCCAGTTGGCTGGCCATCGCCGCCGTTGCCCTGGGCGTGCTGTGGGCGCTCGCGCCGGTGCTCATGCCCTTCGTGCTCGGTGCCAGCCTGGCGTATGCCCTGCATCCGGCCGTGGAGCGCATGGCCGCGCGCCGGGTGCCGCGGGTGCTGGCGGTCACGCTGGTGGTGGTGGCCGTGGTCGTCGGCCTGCTGGCCGTGGCGCTGCTGATCGTGCCCGTGCTGGCCAAGGAGGTGCCGCTGCTGAAGGCGCAGGTGCCGATGCTGGCCGAGCGCCTGGACCGTGTGCTGGCCCCCTGGCTGGCGCAGTTCGGCGTGCAGGTCTCGCTGGACGTGGAAGGCATCAAGGCCATGGCACGGCAGGCGCTGGACGGCAACCTGGAGGACTGGGTCGCCGCGGCGCTGAGCTCGGCGCGCATCGGCGGCAGCGTGCTGCTGTCACTGCTGGGCAATGCCGTGCTGGTGCCCGCCGTGCTGTTCTACCTCCTGCTGGACTGGCCCCGCCTGGTCGAGCGCAGCCTGTCGCTGGTGCCTCCGCGCCACCGCCCGGCGGTGGACCGCTTCCTCGACGAGTGCGACGGCGTGCTCGGCCAGTACCTGCGCGGCCAGGCACTGGTGATGCTGGCCCTGGCCGCCTACTACACCGTGGCGCTGGCCCTGGCCGGCTTCGAACTCGCGCTGCCGGTGGGCGTGTTCACCGGCCTGGCGGTATTCATTCCCTACCTCGGCTTCGGCCTGGGCCTGCTCCTGGCGCTGCTGGCGGGGCTGCTGCAGTTCACCGGCTGGTACGGCCTGGTCGCGGTCGCCGTCGTCTACGGCGTCGGCCAGGTCATCGAGAGCTTCTGGCTCACGCCCCGCCTGGTGGGCGAGCGCATCGGCCTGCCGCCCCTGGCGGTGATCTTCGCGCTGCTGGCCTTCGGCCACCTGTTCGGGTTCGTGGGCGTGCTCGTGGCCCTGCCGCTGTCCGCCGTGGCGCTGGTGGCCGGCCGCCGGGTGACGGCCGCCTACCTCGGCAGCAGCCTGTACCGCCCATGAAGCAGCTGCCTCTGCCCATCGGCGTCGAGACCGAACCCGGGTTCGACACCTTCGTCGTCGGCGACAACCTGGCGGCGGTCGACGCACTGCGGCGGCTGCCCATCCCGTCGGCGCCGGTGTACCTGTGGGGTCCGCCCGGCGCCGGCAAGAGCCACCTGCTGGCCGCGCTGGCGCGCCAGCTGCGGGCCGAGGGCGCGCGCGTGGGCTGGTTCGACGCCCGCACGCCGCTGCCCTGGCATTACGACGAAGGCTGGTGGCTGGTGGTGATCGACGACGCCGACCGCCTGGACGCCGATCGCCAGCACGCGGCCTTCGCGCTGTTCGTCGAGGCCGCCACGCATGGCGCCCAGATGGCCGCCGCGGGGCGCCTGCCGCCGGTGGACCTGGGCGTGCGCGACGACCTGCGCACCCGCCTGGGCTGGGGCCAGATCCACGCCATCCAGCCGCTGGGCGAAGCCGGTACACGGGCCGCTCTGCGGCGCGAGGCCGACCGCCGTGGCATCTTCCTGTCCGACGAGCTCATGGACCACCTGATGACCCGCTTCAGCCGCGACCTCGGCTCGCTGATGTCGCTGCTCGACCGGCTGGACCGCTACGCCCTGGCCGAGGGCCGTCCGGTGACGGTGCCGCTGCTGAAGAAGATGCTGGCCGAAGGCGAGCCCGCCACCCCTTGACCCCGCCCCCCGTGAACCTCGCCCTCTTCGACCTCGACGGCACGCTGCTGCCCACCGATTCCGACCATGCCTTCGGGGAGTTCATGGTGCGCATCGGCTGGGTGGACGGCCAGGCCTGGCGCGACCGCAACGACCATTTCTACGCCCAGTACCAGGCTGGCACGCTGGACCTGGCGGAGTACCTGGATTTCGCCACCTCGGCCTGGCGCCACCGGCCGCCGGCCGAGGCCGACGCGGCGCGCGAGCGCTTCCTGCAGGAGGTGATCCAGCCCCAACTGCATCCCCAGGCACGCGCCCTGGTGGACGCACACCTCGGTGCGGGCGACCTGGTGGCCATCGTCACCGCGACCAACGAGTTCGTCACCGCGCCCATTGCCCGGGCGTTCGGTGTGCCGCACCTGCTGGCCGTGCAGCTGGAGCGCGACGTGCAGGGCCGCGCCACCGGTCGTGCACGGGGCGTGCCGACCTTCCGCGAGGGCAAGGTGACGCGGGTGGAGGCCTGGCTGCGTGCACAGCAGCGTGCCTGGACCGACTTCGACGACGTCCTCTTCTACAGCGACTCCACCAACGACCTGCCGCTGCTGGAGCGCGTGGCCACGCCCGTGGCGACCAACCCCACCCCCGCGCTCGAGGCCATCGCCACGGAGCGGGGCTGGCGCATCCTCCGACTCTTCGAGACCCCATGATCCGCAAGTTCATCGACAAGCTGCTCGGCAAGCCCGCGCCCGCCGACGCGCCCGCGGCCCCCGCGCGCATCCCCCTGGGCAAGCGCATGGAGGTGCCGGCGTCCGAGCACGGCATCGACCCCAAGCTGCTGGACGAGCGCGCCGTGCGCGTGGTCACCACCCTGCAGGACGCCGGCCACGAGGCCTACATCGTGGGCGGCGCGGTGCGCGACCTGCTGGTGGGTCGCCGGCCCAAGGACTTCGACGTGGCCACCAACGCCACGCCCGAGCAGGTCAAGGGCCTGTTCCGCCGGGCCTTCATCATCGGGCGACGGTTCCGCATCGTGCACGTCATCCATGGCCGCGGCCGCGACCACGAGGTGATCGAGGTGTCCACCTTCCGGGCCTACATGGACCCCGCCGCCACCGAGCAGGTGGAGGGCAACGAGAGGACCGCCAAGGGCGACATGGCCGGCAAGAGCCACGTGGTGGACGCCAGCGGCCGGGTGCTGCGCGACAACGTCTGGGGCCCGCAGATCGAGGACGCCGCCCGGCGCGACTTCACCGTGAACGCGCTGTACTACGACCCGCGCCAGCAGGTGGTGGTGGATTACCACCATGGCCTGAAGGACGCCAAGGCACAGGTGCTGCGCATGATCGGCGACCCGGCCACGCGCTACCGGGAGGACCCGGTTCGCATCATCCGCGTCATCCGCTTCGCGGCCAAGCTGGGCTTCACCATCGAGCCCAAGACGCTCAAGCCGCTGAAGTCCATGGCCGAACTGCTGGCCAACGTGCCGGCCTCGCGCCTGTTCGACGAGATGATCAAGCTGCTGCAGACCGGCCACGCGCTGGCCAGCCTGGCGGAGCTCAAGCGCCACGGCCTGGACCGCGGCGTCTTCCCGGTGCTGGAGGCGGTGCTGGCGAACGCGCCCGAGGGCAGCGCGCGTGAGAAGTTCGTCCACCTCGCGCTGGCCGACACCGACCGCCGCGTGGCCGAAGGCAAGGCGGTGGCGCCCAGCTTCATGCTGGCCTGCATGCTGTGGCACGACGTGGACGCGAAGTGGTCGGGCCTGCGGGCGCAGGGTGAGCACCCGATGCCGGCGCTGTCGCAGGCCATCGACGCGGTGTTCGACGCGCGCATCGGCGACATCTCCGGCCGCGGCAAGCTGGCCACGGACATGCGCGAGATCTGGATGATGCAGCCGCGCTTCGAGCGACGCACCGGCCAGACGCCCTACACGCTGGTGGAGCAGCCGCGCTTCCGGGCGGGCTTCGATTTCCTTCGGCTGCGCGCCGACAGCGGCGAGGCGCCGGCCGAGCTGGCGGAGTGGTGGGAGGACTTCTCGCTGGGCAGTGACGCCGATCGCGAGGCGCTCATCGAGGCCGTGCGTGAGACCAGCCGGCCCAGGCGTGGGGGGGCCAGCGCCGGCGGCGCGCGCCGCAGCGGGGCATCGGGCGCCCGCGGTGCCGCCGCCGGCGCGCCC
>NZ_JAYRUN010000016.1:0-98705 GCF_041918995.1 Ideonella sp.
CCGGGGCCGCGGGCTGGTGGGCCGGCCTGGGCGCCACCGGCGCGGTGCTCGCCGGCCTGGCGGTCGCGGCCGCGGCGGCCGGGGGCGCCGCCGCCGCCGGCCTGCCGCTGTGGCGTGCCTCGCAAGCGCGCGCACTGGCCGAAGAGGCCGCCCGCCGCCACCTGGCCACCTGGCTGTCGGCCACCGCGCACGGCCACATCGACCTGGACGCCCGCGGGCGCGTGGTGGCCAGCGGGGCGCGCGGCGGCACCGATGTCTTCGCCGGCCGGGCGCCCGAGCGCGGCCGCTCGCTGTGGAGCCAGGCCTCGCTGCACCTGCAGCCGGAGCAGATCCGCCGCCTGCGCCGCGCGGTGCATGCGCACGAGGGCTGGCCCGAGCTCGAGCTGGAATGGACGGGCACCGACGGCGCGACCCGGCCGGTGGGCCTGTCGGGCGTGCCGCGCCACGGGCCCGACGGGCGCTTCGCCGGGCACTGGGTGCTGGTGCGCGACCGCGCGGCCGAGGTGCATGCGCGCGACGCGCTGCGCGCCACGGAGACCCGCTACCACGACCTGTTCCGCCGCATCCCGCTGCCGCTGGTGCTGCACCGCAGCGGTGTGGTGCTGGACGCCAACCCCGCCGCCGTGGCGCTGTTCGGCTACAGCGACCTGAACGCCATGGTGGGCGACAACCTGCTGGCCTGGTACGCGCAGGGCGACGAGCGCGAGCGCGCCCGCACCCGCCTGCAGGAGGTGCAGGGCATGCCGCTGGGCCAGCCGCTGCCGGCCACCGAGTACCGCATCCGGCCGCCGTCCGGCGGTGAGCTGCTGGTGCAGGTGAGCAGCGCCCCGGTGGAGGTGGACGATGGCCGCGCGACCCTGTCCATCTACACCGACGAGACGGAGCGCCGCGCCTCCGAGCAGGCGGTGCGCCGCTCCGAGGCCCTGCTGTCGCACCTGGTCAAGACCAGCCCCGACGCCATCACGCTCACCGAGATGTCCACCGGGCGCTACCAGATGGTGAACCCCACCTTCGAGCGCATCACGGGCTATGCGGCGCACGAGGTGATCGGCCGCACCGCCGGAGAAATCGCCATCTGGGTGCACGCGGCCGAGCGCGACCGCCTGGTGCAGGCCCTGCAGCGCGAGCACACCGTGCAGAACCTGCCGTGCACCTTCCGCAGCCGCGACGGCTCGCAGGTGCTGATGCTGCTGTCGGCGGCACGCTTCGAGATGGACGGGCGCGACTACCTGGTGATCGCCGCGCGCGACGTGACCGCCACGGAACAGGCCCGGCTCGAACGCGAGGCCATCCTGCAGAACGCGCTGATGGGCATCGCGCTGACGCGCGACGAGCGCTTCATCCTCGTCAACCCGCGCTTCGAGCAGATGCTGGGCTGGCCGGCCGGCCACCTCGTGGGCCAGCACGCCAGCGTCGTCTTCCCCAGCCCGGCCGACCACCAGGCCGTGGGCCGCGAGGTGGGCCCCGTGCTGTCGCTCGGCGAGCAGATCGAGATCGAGCGGCCGCTGATGCGACGCGACGGCAGCATCTTCCTGTGCCGGCTGCTGGCGAAGTCGCTCAGCCCCACCGAGCCCGTGCGCGGCGGCACCATCTGGCTGGCCGAGGACGTGACCGAGAAGCGGCAGGTCGAGCAGGCGCTCGCCAAGGCGCGCGACGAGGCCGAGGCCGCCAGCCGCGCCAAGAGCGCCTTCCTGGCCAACACCAGCCACGAGATCCGCACGCCGCTGAACGCCCTGCTGGGCCTGGCGCGGCTGGCCCGCCAGCCGGGCGTGGACGAGTCGCGCCGCCACCAGTACATCGAGCAGATCAGCGACTCGGCAGAGACGCTGTCGGGCATCCTGTCGGACATCCTGGACCTGTCCAAGATCGAGGCCGGCAAGATGCACCTCGACCACGAGCCCTTCGACCTGCACGGCCTGCTGCGTGCCATGCACCAGGCTTACGGCTCGCTGGCCGACACCAAGGGCCTGACCATGTCCATCGAGCTGGACGACGACCTGCCGCCGGTGGTGGTGGGCGACCCGGTGCGCGTGCGGCAGATCCTCAGCAACTTCCTCAACAACGCGCTGAAGTTCACCGAGTCGGGCGGCATCCGGCTGTCGGTGCGGTGCGCGCGCGGCCACCGGCTGCGCTTCGAGGTCACCGACACCGGCCCGGGCATCGACGAGCTCCAGCAGGGCGCGCTGTTCCGGCCCTTCTCGCAGGTGGACGTGTCGCGTGCGCGGCGCGTGGGCGGCACGGGCCTGGGCCTGTCCATCTGCCGCCAGCTGGCCGAGAAGATGGGCGGCGAGGTGGGCGTGGTCAGCGTGGTGGGGCAGGGCAGCTGCTTCTGGGCCGAGCTGCCGCTGCCGGCCGGCGACGCCGACGCGCTGGACTCCACCTCCAGCGGCTTCGGCGCCGACCCCATCAGCGGCTCGCGCGTGCTGATGGTGGAGGACAACGCCGTCAACATGATGATCGCGGTGGCCCTGCTGGAGCAGTGGGGCGTGGAGGTCGCCCAGGCCGGCGACGGCCACGAGGCCATCGAGGCCGTCGCCCGCGCCCATGCCAGCGGCCGGCCGTTCGACGTGATCCTCATGGACGTGCAGATGCCGGGCATGAGCGGGCACGAGGCCACGCGCGTGCTGCGCGAGGCGCACCCCAAGGAGCGCCTGCCCATCATCGCGCTCACCGCGGCCGCCCTGGTGTCCGAGCGGGACCTGGCCCTGGCGGCCGGCATGAACGACTTCCTCACCAAGCCCATCGACGCGGCGCGCCTGCGCAACACGCTGGCCCGCGCGCTGCGCACCCGCGACCACGCCTGAGCGCCCGGGGTGCGGCGCCGCACCCGCGACAATGCGGGCCCCCTTCCCCGCCCCGAGAGGTCGCCCGTGTCCCTGCCCGTTCGCCTGCGCCGCCGCCAGTTCCTCGCCGCCGCCGCCGCCACGCCCTGGCTGGCCCACGCCCAGCCCCCCGCGCCCACGGTGCTGCGCGTCACCGCCATCCCCGACGAGGCGCCCACCGAGCTGGCGCGCAAGTTCGCGCCGCTGGGCCGCTACCTGCAGCAGCAGATGGGCCTGAAGGTGGAGTGGACGCCGGTCACCGACTACGCCGCCGCCGTCGAGGCGCTGGTGAACCGCCAGGTCGAGCTGGCCTGGTTCGGCGGCTTCACCTTCGTGCAGGCCAGCGTGCGCTCGGGCAACCAGGTCGTGCCGCTGGTGCAGCGCGAGGAGGACACGCGCTTCCGCTCGGTGTTCATCACCGACGCCGCCAGCCCCGTGCGTGCCCTGGCCGATGTGAAGGGGCGCTCGCTGAGCTTCGGCTCCGCCTCGTCCACCTCGGGCCACCTCATGCCGCGCAGCGCGCTGCTGGCCGCCGGCATCGTGCCCGAGCGCGACTGCCGGCGCATCGCGTTCTCCGGCGCGCACGACGCCACCATCCTGGCGGTGGCCTCCGGCAAGGTGGACGCCGGGGCGCTGAACATCTCCGTGTGGGAGAAGTTCGTCGCCGAGAAGAAGGTGGACCCGGCGCAGGTGCGCGTGTTCCACACCACCGCGCCGTACCACGACTACAACTGGTCGGTGCACGCCAGCCTGCCCGCGGCCTGGCGCGACAAGCTGCAGAAGGCCTTCCTGGCGCTGGACGCCGCCCAGCCCGCGCACCAGGAGATCCTGGGCCTGCAGCGCGCCACGCGCTTCGTGCCGGCGGCGCCCGAGCACTACGCCGGCATCCGCAGCGCGGCCGAGCAGGCCGGGCTGCTGAAATGACGCGCCGCCCGTGATCGAGCTCCTCGGCCTGGACGCCCCCGCCGCACCGGGCAGCCCGGTGGCGGCCCTGCGTGGCGTGCACCTGCGCGTGCAGGCGGGCGAACAGCTGGCGCTGGTCGGCGCCTCCGGTGCCGGCAAGACCAGCCTGCTGCTGGCGCTCGCCGCGGCCACCCGCCCCCTGGCCGGGCAGGTGCGCCTGTTCGGCCAGGACCCCTGGGCGCTGCGCAGCGCGGCACGCCAGCGCCTGCGCGCCCGGCTCTGCCTGGCGCCGCAGCAGCCGCCGCTGCCACCGCGGCAGCGCGTGGTCACCGCCGTGCTGGCGGGCCGGCTGCCGGCCTGGGGCCTGGCACGCAGCCTGGCCACGCTGTGGCAGCCGGGCGCGCAGGCGGCGCTGGCCGCCCAGGCCCTGGCGGACTTCGGGCTGGCCGACAAGCTCTGGTCCCGCGTGGACCGCCTGTCCGGCGGCGAGCGCCAGCGCGTGGGCCTGGCCCGGCTGCGCGTGAGCCAGGCGCCGCTGTGGCTGGTGGACGAGCCGCTGTCGGCCCTGGACCCGGTGCGCGCCGGCCAGGCCCTGGCCGCCCTGCAGGACGCCGCGCGCGCCGAGGGCCGCACCCTCGTGTGCTCGCTGCACCAGGTGGCGCTGGCGCGCAGCCGCTTCGCCCGCGTGGTGGCGCTGCAGGCCGGCCGCGTGGTGTACGACGGCCCGCCCGAGGGCTTCGACGAGGCCGGCTGGCAGGCGCTGTACGCCGCGACGGCCGAGCCGGCCGGGCCCGCCGCGTCGGCCGATGGCGGCGCCGGCGCCGAGCCGGCGTGCCCCCAGGCGCTGTGCCGATGACCGCACCGGCGGCCGGCGCCGCGGCGCGCGACCCCGCCTGGCTGCGCCGCTGGGGCGGGCTGCTGCTGGCCGCCGCCCTGGCCTGGCCGCTGGCGGTGTGGTGCGAGTTCGACCCGCGGGTGCTGTTCGAGCCGCGCGGGCTGGCCGCCACCGGCCGCTTCATCGCCAGCTTCGTGCCGCCGCGCCACGACGCCGAGTTCCTCGCCCTGCTCGCGGCCGAGACCTGGCGCACGGTCGCCATCGCCACGGCCGGCATGACCATCGCCTTCGCCGTGGCGGTGCCGCTGGCGCTGCTGGCCACCACGCGCCTGTCGCTCAGTGCACTGGCCGGTCGCATGGCCGCCGGCCCGGCCGCCGCGCGTGCGCTCGTGCGCGCCGGGATGGTGGTGCTGCGCTCGGTGCCCGAGCCGGTGTGGGCGCTGCTGTTCGTGCGCGTGGTGGGCCTGGGGCCGACCGCCGGCGTGCTGGCCATCGGCATCGCCTACGGCGGCATGCTGGGCAAGGTGTACGCCGAGATCCTGGACAGCACCGACCCCGCGCCCACCCAGGCCCTGCTGCGCAACGGCGCCAGCCGGCTGCAGGCGCTGTGGCACGGCACGCTGCCCAGCTGCGCCGACGAGTGCCTGAGCTACACCGTCTACCGCTGGGAGTGCGCCATCCGCTCGTCCGTGGTGCTCGGCTTCGTCGGCGCGGGCGGCCTGGGCCAGCAGCTGGACACCGCGGCCAAGATGTTCGCGGGCGCCGAGGTGGCCAGCATCCTGCTCGTCTTCGTCGCCCTGGTGGCGCTGTCGGACCGCCTGAGCCTGTGGCTGCGGCGGCTCATCGCATGAGTGCCCCGCGCCGTGCCCCCGCGCTGGCGACGCTGGCCGCCCTCGTGGCGCTGGTGGTGGCCAGCTTCTGGAGTGTGGACCTGCGGCTGGCCGGGCTGTGGGGCGACGGCGCCGGCGAGCGCCTGGCGCGCTTCGCGGCCGGCTTCTGGCCGCCCGCCGGCGAGGCGGCCTTCCTGCGGCTGGTGGGCCGGGCGGCGGCCGAGACCTTCGCCATGTCGTTGCTGGGCACCGCCCTGGCCACGGTGGCCGGCCTGGCGCTGGCCCTGCCCGCCAGCCTGCGCCCCGACGAGGGGGTGGACGCGCCGCGGTCCTGGACGGCCTGGCGTGCGCTGGCCCGGCTGGCGCTGAATGCGCTGCGCGCCGTGCCCGAGCTGGTGTGGGCCGCCCTGCTGCTGGTGGCCGCCGGCCTGGGGCCCCTGGCCGGCACGCTGGCCCTGGCCCTGCACACCACCGGCGTGCTGGGCCGCCTGTTCGCCGACGCGGTGGAGAACGCGCCGCCCGGCCCCGCGGCCGCGCTGCGCTGGCGCGGCATGGGCCCGCTGCGCGTGTTCGCCTGGGCGCAGGCGCCGCAGATCGCGCCGCAGCTGCTGAGCTACAGCCTGTACCGCTGGGAGAACAACATCCGCGCCGCCGCCGTGCTGGGCGTGGTGGGCGCCGGCGGCCTGGGGCAGATGCTCAGCGTGCACCTGGGCCTGTTCCAGCTGCGCGAGGCCGGCACGGTGCTGGCCGCCACCATGGCGCTGGTGCTGGCGGTGGACGGCCTGTCCGTCGCCTGCCGGCGGCTGATGCTGCGCTGAGCCGCCGGCGGCGGGCACCGCGCTTGCTCGGCCGGTGCGTCGCCGCTGGTCACCGGAGGTCCGCATGTCGATGGCCGGCTGGTCGTTGTTCGCCGGGATGCTGCTGCTGTCCATGGTGCTGCTGGGCACCCTGTTCGGCCGCCTGCCGCTGAGCAGCGCCATGGTCTACCTGGCAGTGGGTGGGGCGCTCGGCCCCGGCGCCATGAATGTGCTGGCTCCCGACCCTGCCGGCGCCACCCGCCTGCTGGCGATCGTCGCCGAGGCGGCACTGCTCATTTCGCTGTTCGCGGTGGGCCTGCACCTGGGCGTGCCGCTGCGCAGCCGCCGCTGGTGGCTGCCGGTGCGCCTCGCATTTGTCTCCATGGCCGCCATGGTGGCCATGATCGCGGCGGTGGGCGTGTGGGGGCTCGGCCTGTCCCCCGGCGCTGCCATCCTGCTCGGCGGCATCCTGGCGCCGACGGACCCGGTGCTCGCTTCCGGTGTGCAGTCCGACCCGGGGCCGCGCCCGGATCGACTGGGCTTCAGCCTGGCGGGCGAAGGCGGGCTCAACGACGGAGCCGCGTTTCCGTTCGTGATGCTGGGGCTGGGCCTGATGGGCCACCACGATCTGGGTGTCGGATTGCTCCACTGGCTCGCGGTGGACCTGTTGTGGGCGACGCTGGCCGGGGCGGCCATCGGCGCCGGCCTGGGCACGCTGACGGGTCGGCTCGTGGTGTACCTGCGTGCGCGCCACCAGGAGGCCGTGGGGCTGGACGTGTTCCTCGGCCTGGGTGTGATCGGGCTGTCCTATGGCATCGCCCACGCAGCCATGGCATCCGGGTTCCTCGCGGTCTTCGCCAGCGGGCTGGCGCTGCAGCGGGTGCGCGAACGGCCGGCCCCCGGCAGCCGGCCGCTGGAGGCATCGCCGGCAGCGGCCGGTCACTCCTACGAGGTCCTCGCCACCCACTCGCACCATGCCAGCGCCACGATGCGCGACACCGTCCAGCTCTTCAACGGGCAGCTCGAAAAGCTGGCCGAGCTGGCCCTGGTGCTGCTGGTTGGCGCCATGCTGTGGTACGCCCCGCCGGTGGCCGCGACGTGGTGGTTCGTGCCCCTGGTGCTGCTGGTGCTGCGACCGCTGTCCACTCTGCCCGCTACCGTGGGCGAGCGCCTGGCGCCGGCTCAGGCCGGTCTCATCGCCTGGTTCGGCATCCGCGGCGTGGGTTCGGTCTACTACCTGCTGTTCGCCCTGCGTCATGGCCTGGAGGCACCCACCGCTCAGCTGCTGGTGACGCTGACCTTGTGGACCGTGGCGGCATCGATCATGCTACACGGGCTGTCCGCCCAGCCGGTGATGCAGCGATACGCAGCCCGGTGAAGCGCCCTGCGGGCCAGGGCGGCGGCCCGGGCCGCCGGCTTCAGGGCGCCGCGCCGGGCCTCTCGGCCGCCCGTTCCGGCAGCACTCGGTGGATCTCGTCGGCCAGCCGGCGCAGGTCCATCGGCTTGGCCAGGTAGCCGTCCATCCCGGCCGCCAGGCACTCCGCGCGTCGCCGGTCCACGTCCTCCCCGCTCGTGGAAGCGACGATGGGAAATGGCGGCACGATGCCCACCTGTTGCCAGGCACGCAGGTGCTGGGTGGTCTGCACCCCGTCCAGCTCGGGCATGTCCATGTCCATCAGCACCACGTCGGGCGCCCGTTCGCGGCACAGCTGCAGGGCTTCCCGGCCGTTGGTCGCCACGGTCACGTCGTAACCCAGCAGTTCAAGCTGCCCGCGGGCGATGAACTGGTTGACGTCGCTGTCGTCCACCACCAGCACGCGGCGTGCGTCGTGCACGTACAGCGGCATGGGCGAGGTCTCGCGCGACTCGGGTGTGGAGGTGAGCGCATCCACATGCTGCGTCAGGCGCTCCAGGTCCCGCGGGCTCAGCGGCAGAGGCCGGATGTCCACCGGGCTGTGCGCCCGCGCGTCCAGCGTGGACGAGCCGGCCAGCACGGCCAGCACGACGCGGGTGGCCGGCAGCGCACGGCTGACCGGCTCCAGCGCCGCCAGCTCCTGCCCATCGACCTCGGCCACCAGCAGCAGCAGCGGCAGCGTCTGGCCACTGCTGCGATCCAGCGCCAGGCGGTGGATCGCCTGATCCAGCGCGCCGAACTCGGCCACCTGCCAGCCCAGGCGCCGCAGGCGCCGTGCCACCGAATCCAGCCCGCCCGGGACCTCGCTGACCGTAAAGGCGATCACGCCTTCCGCGTCCGGCAGCGGGGACGGCCCCGGCACTTCTTCGCCCTCGACGTCCACCGTGAGAGAGATGAAGATGCCCTCGTGGCCGGCGTAGGCAAACTTCACCTGTCCGCCGGTGGCAGGGCATACCCCAGAAATGCGCATCGCCCCGCTGCTGCCGTGTGCCGCCTCGGGCCCGGCCTCGAGCTGCAGGCGCGCCAACACCTCCGCGATGCTCGAAAAGCACGCCGTGGCGCCCGCGCCGGCCAGGTGCAGCGTGGCCTTCCACCGGCCGTCGGTGCCGCAGGCGACAGCGGAAGTGAAGACCAGGAACCCGGTCTCGAAGCAGTCGATCAGGCCGCGTAGCAGGCGGTGGGTGCCCGCGCGCAGGACGGCGTGTTCGCCCGCCAGCTCAAAATACGCGCCGTCGAAATCCAGGTAGTAGACGAGCGCCTTTTGCCGAACCAGAGGCAGCACTTCACGCACGCTCTGGGTGAAGAGCTCGGAAAACTCCATGGTGTCTCCTTCGATGTGCGAAGCGCGAGGGCAATCGGGCGGCTCGGCAACGGGCGCTCCCGCCCCGAACGCGGTATGGTGGGGTAGTGGACACCAACGACGCCCTCCGCCTGGACCTGCCGCTGCACATCGACGCCGGGCCCTTGCGGCTGCAGGTGCCGCAGGCGGGCGACGGCGCGGCCCTGTGCGAGGCGATCACCGAGTCGCTGACCGACCTGCGCCGTTTCCTGTCGGCCCTGCCGTGGGTGGCGGCCGAGCCCTCGCCGGCCGCGTCGGAGGCCTGGTGCCGGCGTTCGCACGCCAACTTCCTGGCGCGCACCGACCTGCCCTTCCTGATGCACGAGGCCGCCACCGGCCGCCTGCTGGGCGCCTGCGGGCTGCACCGGCCGGACTGGCAGGTGCCCAAGCTGGAGATCGGCTACTGGTGCCGGTCGGGCGCCCAGGGCCGGGGCTGGGTGGGCCGGGCCGTCATCGCGCTCACGGAGTACGCGTTCACTCACGCCCAGGCGGTGCGGGTGGAGCTGGTGACGGACACCGAGAACACGCCCTCGCGCCGCGTGGCCGAGCGCTGCGGCTTCACGCTCGAAGGGGTGCGCCGCCACGCGCTGCGCAACCCGGCCGGCCAGCTGCGCAGCCTGTGCGACTACGCCCGGCTGCGCGACGACGCCGCCTGACGCCCCGGCGCCACCAGGCGTGCAATTGGCCTCACCAGGCCTCACCGGCCGCCCCGGGCCGCATCAAGTGATCGGCTGTTCGGCCGACAAGGCATGTCTGTCCCGACATTCCTTGACGGCCGTCAGCCGCGTCGCATGCCACGCCGCGCCGGCCCCGACACCATGCCATTCACCACAGTTCGCGCCAAGCTCATCGCCGCCAGCGTCGGCACCGTGACGGTCGCCATGGCCTTGCTGGCCGGCATCAACCTCTTCGTCGTGCAACGCGCCGCCCGTGCCGCAGCCGACGAGCGCATCGCCTCCGTGGCCGACAGCAACGCCCGCCAGCTGGGCGAGTGGGTGGCCGCCCGGACTGACGTGATCGTGTCCCTGGCCCCGGCGGTGGACGCCGCCGACGCGCTGCCCGCGCTGGTGCAGGCCAGGACGGCTGGCCGCTACGACACCACCTACATCGGCTGGGCCGACAAGCGGCATGTGTTCTCGTCGCCGCAGAACCTGCCGGCCGACTGGGACCCCACGTCGCGCCCCTGGTACCAGCAGGCAGCCGCCGCGGGCAAGCCCGTGCTCACCTCACCCTACGTGGACGCCGGCACCGGCAAGCTGGTGGTGACCTTCGCCGCCCCGGTGGCCGAGGGCGGCAGCGTCAAGGCCGTGACCGCCGGCGACCTGTTCATCGACGGCGTGGTGCAGGCGGTGCGCAGCATCCGCCCCACCGAGCACAGCTTCGCCTACCTGGTGGACGCGGCCGGCGCGGTGATCGCCCACCCGGACGCCCAGCTCACGCTCAAGCCCGCCGCCGAGGTGGCCGCGGGGCTGGACGGCGCCAAGCTCAAGGCCCTGCGTGGCCAGGCCGAGCCGGCGCCGCAGGAGGTGGGCGGCCAGGCCTACCTGCTCAGCGCGCGCCAGGTGCCCGGCACCGAATGGACCTTCGTGCTCGCCATGCACGAGGGCGACGCCATGGCCGCCGTGGGCGCCATCCGCACCGCCTCGGCCGTCACGGCGCTGCTGGCCATCGGCTTGGCCGCGGCCGTGCTGGCCGGCCTGACCACGGCCCTGCTGCGCCGCCTGGGCCAGCTCACCACCGCCTTGCAGGACATCGCCTCCGGCGAAGGCGACCTCACGCGGCGCCTGGACACCCGGGGCCACGACGAGCTGGCGCAGGTGGGCGCGTCCTTCAACGCCTTCGTGGACAAGCTGGCCGCCACGCTGCGCCGCATCCAATCGACCACCGAGAGCGTGAACACGGCCGCCAGCGAGATCGCCAGCGGCAACCAGGACCTGTCCTCGCGCACCGAGCTCACCGCGTCCAACCTGCAGCAGACGGCCAGCTCGATGGAGCAGCTCACCGGCGCGGTGAAGCACACCTCGGACGCCGCCGACACCGCCCGCCAGCTGGCCGGCGACGCCGCGCAGGCCGCCGAGCGCGGCGGCGAGGTCGTCTCGCGCGTGGTGAGCACCATGCAGGAGATCCAACACAGCTCGCAGCGCATCGGCGACATCATCGGGGTGATCGACGGCATCGCCTTCCAGACCAACATCCTGGCGCTGAACGCCGCGGTGGAAGCCGCCCGCGCCGGCGAGCAGGGCCGCGGTTTCGCGGTGGTGGCGGGCGAGGTGCGGGCGCTGGCCCAGCGCTCGGCAGACGCCGCCAAGGAGATCAAGACCCTCATCGGCACCAGCGTGGACAAGGTCGAGGGCGGCACCCGCCTGGTGGTGGAGGCCGGCGGCAGCATGCAGGAGATCGTGTCCGGGGTGAAGCGCGTGAGCGAGGTGATCGCCGAGATCTCCACCGCCACGCGCGAGCAGAGCCAGGGCATCGGCCAGGTGGGCCAGGCGGTCACGCAGCTCGACCAGATGACGCAGCAGAACGCCGCGCTGGTGGAGGAATCCGCCGCTGCCGCGATGAGCCTGCGTGAACAGGCCAACGTGCTGGCCGGCGCGGTGGGGGCGTTCAAGCTGGGGCACTGAGCCCGCACCGGCACCCGCCCCGCGCGGGCGGGAAAGCAGCTCGTCCTGCGACGCAGGGCCGTTCGGCCTGAGCCCTCGACACGGCTCAGGACAGGCCTGTCGAAGGCCCTTAGCGCCGGCCGAACATCATCTGACGCGCGATCAGCCCCTTGAGCGGCGGCATGGCCTGCAGCGCCGCGATGCCCAGGCCGCGCAGCGCGGGCAGCCCCGGCAGCTGCCAGGTGAAGCTGCGCGCCAGGAAATCGGTGGCGGCGATCATGCTCCAGCGGTCCGGCGCGCGGGCCCACTCCACGCGCCGCAGCGCGGCGTCCATGTCGGCCGTGTCGCGCAGCGCATGCACCAGCGCGAAGGCGTCGCGCAGGCCCAGGTTGAGGCCCTGGCCGGCCACCGGGTGCAGCGTCTGCGCGGCATTGCCGATGCGCACCTGCCGGCCCTGCACCAGCGTGCGCTCGGCGTTCAGGCCGAGCGCGAAATGCTTCAACGGGCTCAGCGCGACCGGCCGGCCGGCGGCTTCGGGCAGCAGCGTGGCCAGCACCAGCAGGCGCTGGCGCTCGTCCAGCGGCGCCACCGGGTCGTCCTCGGCCGGCACGCACCACACCAGCGCGGCACGCCGGTGGTCGGGCGCGTCGCCCGGCTGCGCGGGCAGCGGCAGCAGCGCCACCGGGCCGTGGCGGGTGAAACGCTCGTAGGCGGTGCCGCGCACGTCCTGCGACTGCAGCTCCACCGTGCCCACCCAGGCCGTCTGGCGGTAGTCGTGCGCCAGGGCCTTGCGCGCCTGGTCGGCGAACACGCCGCCTTCGGCGATGACGGCCAGGTCGAAGGTCTCGGCGATGCCGGCGTCCAGCTCCACGCCCCCCGTGGCCACCGGCTTGAGGGCCGACACCGCCGTGCCCAGGCGGAAGTGGCAGCGCTGCGGCTGCGCCGCGCACTCGGCGGCCCAGGCGCGCTGCAGCGGCGCCACCACCTGCCCGTAGCGCAGCACGGCGCCCAGCTGCGGCACGCCCTGCTCCAGCGCGCCGAGCGTGAGCTCGGGCGTCAGCGGCAGGCCACTCAGCGTAGGCGGCGCCTGGGACACGTGCACCTGCAGGATGGGCTGCGCGTCGTCCTGCGGCCACACCTGCAGCCGCTGCAGCAGCTGGATGCTGCCCAGGCTGAGGGCCAGCGTGCGCGGGTCGCCTGCCACGTCCTTGTCGGCCGGCCGGGCGTCGAACACGGTGATGTCGGCGCCGGGCCAGAGCCGGGCGGCGTACAGCGCCAGCGTGAGGCCCACCGGGCCCGCGCCGATGACGGCCAGGCGGGTGGGGCGCAGGGCGGGAACGGAAGGCGGGGGGGCGTCGGGCGTGGGCATGGCCCGCGTATTATTCGCCGCACCTTTCAACGCCCAGCCGGAGCTCGCCACATGGCCCTGATGGATTTCATCAAGAAGCAGTTCATCGACGTCATCGAATGGACGGAGACCGGCGATGGCACGCTGGCCTGGCGCTTCCCCATGGCCGGCAACGAGATCCAGCACGGTGCCTCGCTCACGGTGCGCGAGTCGCAGATGGCGGTGTTCGTCAACGAAGGCCAGGTGGCCGACGTCTTCGGCCCCGGCCGCTACACGCTCACCACCCAGACGCTGCCGGTGCTGACCTACCTGCGCAACTGGGACAAGCTGTTCCAGAGCCCGTTCAAGAGCGACGTCTACTTCTTCAGCACCCGCCAGCAGGTGGACCAGCGCTGGGGCACGGCCCAGCCGGTGACCATCCGCGACAAGGACTTCGGCGCCATCCGCCTGCGCGCGTTCGGCAACTACGCCTACCGCGTGGCCGACCCCAAGCGCTTCCACACCGAGCTGGCCGGCACGCGCGAGCGCGTCACCGTGGCCGACCTGGACGGCCAGCTGCGTGGCCTGATGCTGCAGCACATCGCCGACGCGGTGGCCTCCAGCGGCATCCCCTTCCTCGACCTCGCCGCCAACCAGGTGGAGTTCGCCGCCCAGCTGCTGGCCGCCACCGCCCCGGCCTTCGAGGCCCTGGGCCTGAAGCTGCAGGCCGTGCAGCTGCAGAGCGTGTCGCTGCCCGAGGAGCTGCAGAAGATCCTCGACCAGAAGATCGGCATGGGCATGGTGGGCCAGGACATGGGCCGCTTCATGCAGTACCAGACGGCGCAGGCCATCCCCGCCATGGCGCAAGGCGCCGCCGACGGCGGCGGCGGCGTGGTGGGCGATGCCATGGGCCTGGGCGCCGGCGTGGCCCTGGGCCAGGTGCTGGCCGGGCAGCTGGCGCAGGGCCTGAACCCCGGCCAGGCCGGCGGTGCGGCGGCGGGCGCCGGCGCGGCCCCCGCCGCCCCGGCGGTGGTGCCGCTGCGCCCCGACGAAGTGATGGCCACGCTGGAGAAGCTGGCCGACCTGAAGGCCAAGGGCATCCTCACCGACGAGGAATTCGCCGCCAAGAAGGCCGAGCTGCTGAAGAAACTTGTCTGACCACCTGACCGACGAGCCGGCACCGCAGCGCCGCTGGCGCGCCGCCTGCCCCGGCTGCGGCGCGCCGGTCGAGTTCGCCTCGGCCGCGTCGGCCAGCGCGGTGTGCAGCTTCTGCCGCTCCACCGTCGTGCGCGACGGCGAGGCGCTGCGCCGCATCGGCGTGTCCGCCGAGCTGTTCGACGACCACAGCCCGCTGCAGCTGGGCGTGCGCGGCCGCCACCAGGGCGTGGGCTTCTCGCTCGTGGGCCGGGTGCAGCATGGCAGCGAGGGCGGCACCTGGAACGAGTGGCACGCCCTGTTCGACACGGCCTCGTCGGACGGCGCAGCCGCCGCCCCCCGCTCCGCCTGGCTGAGCGAGGACAACGGCGCCTACGTGCTGGCCTTCGACGCGCCCCTGCCGGCCGACGCGCCGCCCGTGGCCGAGCTGACGCCGGGCGAGACCCGCCGCCTCGGCGGCAGCGTGTGGAGCGTGGCCTCGGTGGTGCGCGCCCGCGTCGTGGCCGCCGAGGGCGAGCTGCCGCGCCCCCCTGCGCTCAGCGGCGAGTTCACGGTGGTGGACCTGCGCAGCGCCGCCGGCGAGGTGGCCACGCTGGACGCCAGCGAACCGGCCGCCCCCACCTGGTCCGTGGGCCGGCCGGTGGCCCTGAGCGAGCTGTCCCTGAGCGGCCTGCGCGAGGCCAGCGAGAAGACGCTGGGCGGCCGCCAGGTGCCCTGCCCCAGCTGCGGCGCGCCGCTGGCGCCCACGCTGGCCACCACCCAGTCCATGAGCTGCCCGCAGTGCCGGGCGGTGGTGGACCTGGGCGCCGACGGCCAGGGTGTGGGCGCCGACCTCGCCCACTACGCGCAGAACAACAGCGGCCCCGGCGGCCTGGAGCCGCAGATCCCGCTGGGCCGCAGCGGCCGCCTGGCCCTCGGCGCCGAGGGCCCGCTGGACTGGCAGGTGGTGGGCTACCTCGAGCGCTGCGACCTGCCCGCCCCCGGCGACGAGGAGGAGGAGCAGACCTTCTGGCGCGAGTACCTGCTGTACCACCGCACGGCCGGCTTCGCCTTCCTGGTGGACGCCGAGGACGGCTGGAGCTGGGTGCGGCCCATGACGGGCACGCCAGTGGTCACCGGCCGCGGCGCGCGCGTGGGCGCCACCGCCTTCACCGAGCGCTGGCGCTACCGCGCCAAGGTCACCTGGGTGAAGGGCGAGTTCTACTGGCGCGTGCAGCGCGGCGAAACGGCCGAGGTGACCGACTACGACGGCCCGGCCGGCGCCAAGCTCTCCCGCGAGGCCACCGCCGGCGAGGTGGTCTGGTCGCTGGGCCACAGCCTGCCGGCCGACACCGTGGCCAGCGCCTTCCGCCTGCCGCCCGAGGCGCGTGGTGCGCTGCGGCGTGACGCGTCCCCGCTGGGCAGCGCCGCCAGCGGCTCGTCCTTCAGCGGCCTGAGCCAGGGCGTCGTCATCCTCATCGTCGTCATCGTGGTGATGCTGCTCATGGCGCGCTGCGGCAGCGACGACGACTGCGACGAGCTCAAGGCCACCTTCGGCGAGGCCAGCACCGAATACCAGCAGTGCCGCGCCCGCGCCCGCAGCGGCGGCTTCCGCACCGGCGGCGGCTCGTTCGGCGGCTTTTCCAGCGGTGGCGGCGGCCACAAGTAACGTTTCAATTGGAGTGACCACCATGATGGGAATCGAGTGGCTCAAGCCCGCGGTGTTCTTCGGCTCGATGCTGTTCGCGCTGATCGGGGTGCTGATCTTCTGGGTCTGCTTCCTCATCGTCGACAAGCTCACGCCCTACGACCTGTGGGACGAGATCGTGGGCAAGCAGAACGTGGCGCTGGCCATCGTGGTGGGTGCCATGTGCCTGGGCATCGCGGTGATCGTGGCCGCCGCCATCCATGGTGGATGAACGCGCGGGGCCGTCGGCAGCCGAGGTGCTGCTGCTGGCCTCGGTGTTCGTGGTGGCCGCGTGCGGCCTGGTGTACGAGCTGGCCGCGGGCGCGCTGGCCAGCTACCTGCTGGGCGACTCGGTCCTGCAGTTCTCCACCGTCATCGGCACCTACCTGGCGGCCATGGGGGCGGGCTCGTACCTGAGCCGCTTCATCGACCGCCAGCTGGTGGCGCAGTTCCTGCGCATCGAGCTGCTGGTGGGCCTGGCCGGCGGGCTGATGCCGGCGGCGCTGTTCGCCGCCCACGCCAGCCTGCCGGGCGGGCACGACACCCCCTTTCGCGTGCTGCTGTACGCGGGCGTGGCCACCGTGGGCACGCTGGTGGGGCTGGAGATCCCGCTGGTCATGCGCATCCTCAAGCGCCAGTTCGCCGCCCGCTACGGCCTGAAGGACCTGGTGGCGCAGGTGCTCACCTTCGACTACCTCGGCGCGCTGGTGGTGGCGGTGGCCTTCCCGCTGCTGCTCGTGCCGCACCTGGGGCTGATCCGCACCGGCCTGTTCTTCGGCCTGCTGAACGCGGGGGTGGCGGTGTGGGCGCTGTGGATGTTCCGCGCCCAGGTGCCGCGCCCGGGCGCGCACACCCTGGCCTGCGCGGCGGTGGTGGCCGTGCTCGGCGGCGGCTTCGCGGCGGCCGAGTCGCTCACCGCCTGGGCGGAGGAGCGCTTCTACGGCGAATCCGTGCTGCTGCGCGAGAGCAGCGCCTACCAGCGTGTGGTGGTGGCCGGCAGCGCCGAGAGCGGCCTGCGCCTGTACCTGAACGGCAACCTGCAGTTCCACTCGCGCGACGAGTACCGCTACCACGAGGCCCTGGTGCACCCGGCCATGGCGGCCCACGGTGCGCCAAAGAAGGTGCTGGTGCTGGGCGGCGGCGACGGCATGGCCGTGCGCGAGGTGCTGCGGCACCCCAGCGTGCAGCAGGTGACGCTGGTGGAGCTGGACCCGGCCATGACGCGCCTGTTCCGCGAGCAGCCCCTGCTCACCGCGCTCAACGACCGCTCGCTGCACGACCCGCGTGTGCGCATCGTCAACGCCGACGCCTACGGCTGGCTGGAGCAACTGGGCGACGACACCTTCTTCGACGTGGTGGTGGTGGACTTCCCCGACCCCAGCAACTTCGCGCTGGGCAAGCTGTACTCCACCAGCTTCTACGCCCTGCTCGACCGCCACCTGGCCGCCAGCGGCTACGCCGTCATCCAGACCACCTCGCCGCTGATCGCGCGGCGCAGCTTCTGGACGGTGGTGGCCACGGCGGAGGCCGTGGGCCTGCGCGCCACGCCCTACCACGCGCACGTGCCCAGCTTCGGCGAATGGGGCTTCGTGCTGGCCAGCCGGCGGCCCTGGGCCATCCCCGCCGCGCTGCCGCCGGGCCTGCGCTTCCTGAGCCTGCCCGGCCTGCCCGCGCTGCTGGACTTCCCGCCCGACATGGCCCGCGTGCCGGCCGAGCCCAACCGCCTGTCCACCCAATCGCTGGTGCACACCTTCGAGCAGGAGTGGGGGCGGGTGCACCGATGAGGCCGGGCCGATGAGCCCGCCGCGCCCCATGCGCCTCACGCGCCGCCACTGGCTGGCCGGCACCACCGCCGCCCTGCTCGGCAGCGGCTGCCGCCGCGTCGACGTGCCCGACCTGGCCGACGTGCCCGCCCGCTGGGTGGGCACCCACCCCGAGCGCGGCCACCGCCTGCGCGATGCGCTGGCCATCAGCAAGGCCGGCAGCTGGCCTGCCCCGGCGCGCCACGGCCGGGCCGGCGCGCTGGTGCTGGGCGGCGGCATCGCCGGCCTGGCCGCGATGCGGGCGCTGGTGGCGCGCGGCATCACCGACGCGCGCCTGCTGGAGCTGGCGGACGAGCCGGGCGGCAACAGCCGCGGCCACACCCTGGCCGGCCTGGCCTGCCCGCTGGGCGCGCACTACCTGCCCGTGCCGCAGCCGCCGGCGTACGAGGTGATCGAGTGGCTGCACGAGATCGGCCTGCTGCGCACCGACCCGCTCACCCGCCGCACCGTGCCCGACGAGCGCCACCTGGTGCACGCGCCCGCCGAGCGCCTGTTCATCGACGGCGCCTGGCAGGCCGGCCTGCTGCCCTCCGCCGACGGCCACCCGGCCACCGCGGCGCAGTACCGCCGCTTCGCCGCCGAGGTGGACACCGCGCGCCGCACGCTGGGCTTCAGCCTGCCCACCCACCGCAGCCCCTGGACCGCCGGCCACGCCGCGCTGGACGCCCAGACCTTCGCCACCTGGCTGCGCGCCCAGGGCTTCGACGACGAACGCCTGCTCGCCTACCTCGACTACGCCTGCCGCGACGACTACGGCGCCGGCCTGGCCACCGTGTCCGCCTGGGCCGGCCTGCACTACTTCGCCAGCCGCCACGGCTTCGACCCCGGCCCGGATGCCGACGGCCGTCCGGCTCCCGGGCAGACGGAGGAGGCCGACGACGCCACCCATGGCGTGTTCACCTGGCCCGAGGGCAATGCCTGGCTCGCGCGGCAGCTCGCCGCCCCGCACGCCGCTGAAGGCCGCCTGCTCACCGGCCGCACCGTCTGCCGCGTGGACCTGAACCGCCACGACGTGCAGGTGTGGGCCTGGGATGAACGCGCCGGCCACATGGAGACCTGGACGGCGCCGCTGGTCATCGTCGCCCTGCCCCTGTTCATCGCCCAGCGCATCCTCACGAACCCTCCCCCGGCCCTCACCGCCGCGGCGCGCCACGCCCGCTACGCCCCCTGGCTGGTGGCGAACCTGCACCTGGACGGCCCGCTGGCCGACCGCCCCGGCGTGCCGCCGGCCTGGGACAGCGTGGCGCATGCACCCGCCGGGTCCAGCACGGCACTGGGTTATGTCGACGCAGGGCACCAGGCGATGAACCCGGCGCGCCAAGCGACAGTGCTGACGGCCTACCACGCGCTGCCAGAGTCCCAGCGCGCGGCGCTGCTGAGCGAACCCGCCGCCACCTGGGCGCTGCGGGTCACCCGCGGCCTGGCCGACACCCTGCACCCCGACCTGCCCCTGCGCCTGCGCGCGGTGGAGCTCACCCGCCACGGCCATGCGATGCGCATCCCGGCGCCCGGCGTGCGAACGGCAGCGGAACGGACCGGCCTGCACGCGGGGCGCGGCCGCGTCCGGTTCGTGCACGCCGACGTGGCGGGCTTCTCGGTGTTCGAAGAGGCCTTCAGCCTGGGGGCCTTGGCCGGGGGAGGGGGCCCGCAGCGCGGCGCCTGACAGGCCCCCGGCGGGTTCGGCCTGGCCGAGACAGTGTGTATGGACAAATCACATACAATTTCGTCCCACAGACCGCTGGAACGCCCCATGGCCCAGGCCAACGCCCTCGAACCCGTCACGATCAGCATCCGCGCCAAGGCAGGCCAGCGGGACCTCATCGACCAGGCGGCTGAGCGCCTGGGCCGCAGCCGCTCCGATTTCATGCTCGAGGCCGCCTGCCGGCAAGCCGAGGATGTGCTGCTCGATCAGACGTGGTTCGCCCTGGATGCGGACCGCTTCGCGGCCTTCCAGGCGCTGCTCGACGCTCCGCCCCCGCCGACGGACCGGCTGCGTCGCACACTCCAGGCCCCGGCACCTTGGGACAGCCCCGCCCCCGCGCCAGCCAGCGCCAAGCGTCGCCGTCCATGACGGGGCCGGCCCTGTCGGCACCGCAGGCGCTGACGGCACCGCAGGCGCTGACAGCACAGCACGGGCTGGCGGCCTTCAGCTGCGGCGAGCCCTCGCTGGACGACTGGCTGAAGCGCCGTGCCCTGCGCAACCAGGCCAACGGCTCGTCGCGCACCTACGTGGTCTGCCAGGGTGAGGAGGTGATCGCGTACTACTGCCTCGCCGCCGGTGCGGTGGGGCACGACCAGGCGCCGTCCGCCCTGCGACGCAACCGGCCCGACCCCGTGCCCGTGCTGGTCCTGGGCCGCCTGGCCATCGATCAGAAGCACCAGCAGCGGGGCATCGGCACGGCGCTGCTCAACGATGCCATCCGGCGCAGCCTCCAAGCGGCCGAGATCGCCGGCGTCACCGCGCTGCTGGTGCACGCGCTGTCCGAGCCCGCACGGCGCTTCTACCTGTCGCGCGGGTTCCTCCCATCGCCCGTGCAAGAGATGACGCTGTGCCTGATGCTCGCCACCGTCAGGCAGACGCTGGCACCGATGTAGCCGGCGTGGCCCGGCCCCGGCTATCGTGTGCCGATGCACCTGCATCCCTCCATGTCGTTCACGCCGGGTACGGCCCTGCCCCCCGCCACCTGGCATGCCGCCTTCACCGAGGCCTTCGCCGACTACCTGATCGGCCCGTTCACGCTCACGCTGGCGCAGTGGCCGGGGTTCCTGGCGCGGCAGGGGGTGAGCCTGTCCGAGAGCCGGGCCACGGTGGACGCCGGCGGGCAGATCACGGCCTTTGCGCTGGTGGCGCCGCGGCCCGCCGTGGGGCGGTGGCGGCTGGCGGTGATGGGCGCGCGGCCCGCGGCGCGGGGCAGCGGCGCGGCCGCGGGGCTGCTGGCCGACTTCCTGGCGCGCGCCGCGGCCGCCGGCGTGGGCCGGGTGGAGCTGGAGGTGTTCGCGCAGAACACGCGCGCCGTGCGGCTGTACGAGAAGCACGGGTTTGCCGTGGCGCAGGGGCTGTTCGGCCATGAGCTGGCGCCGGGCGCCGGCCCCGCCTGCGCCGCGTCCCCGGCGGCCACCACGCCGGCCCTGGCCGCGCACGACGTGGCGCTGGACGAGGCCGCCGCCTGGCTGGACGCGGCCGAGCAGCGCGTGCCCGACCTGCCGCTGCAGGTGGGTGCCGGCTCGCTGCGCGCGGCCGAGCAGGCCGCGCCGGGGTCGCTGGCGGCCGCGCGGGCCGGGGACGCCCAGATCGTGTGGTCCTCCCCCGCGGAGCCGGCCGCCGTGGTGGTGCACAGCCTGGTGGACCCGTCGGCCGGCCAGGCAGGGGCCGAGGCGCTGCTGCGTGCCCTGCAGGCGCGCCACCCCGGCCGCACGCTGCGCGTGCCGCCGCTGCAGCGCGACGACCTGGGTGGCCTGGCCTGGCAGCGGCTGGGTGCGGCACGGCAGCGGCTGCACCAGTGGCTGATGACGCGGCCGCTCGCCGCTTGAGCCGCCAGCCTGCCGGGCCGTGCCCGTGCGGTTCGACCCAGCCTGCGCCACCCGCACTCATTCCTCAGTTTTTTCCGAACTGACCCTCCCGCGCCCGCTGCTGGCTCGCGGCCGGCCGGGTGGCTATCGTGCCGCGCTGCGTGCGCCCTGTGCCGGCGGCACGCCAGGAGCACACACATGCAGGAATGGGAGATCCCGGGCTACGTCTGGGCCGCGGTCGCGGTGGTGGCCAGCATCGTCTACGCCGCCTGGACGTCGTGGCGCGCTGGCCAGCGCGAGGACGCGCGTCTGCTGGCCGCCGTTGCCGGCGCGGGCGGCCTGGCCATCGCGGTGGCCAGTGCCTGACCGCCACGCACCGCCTGCCTGCCCCGGCCGAGGGGCCGCATGAGCACCGGCTTCACCCCCGACCCCGCCATCCTGTTCTTCGTGTTCGGCCTGGCCGCGGGGCTGATGCGGTCGAACCTGGAGATTCCGCCGGCCGTCTCGCGCTTTCTCTCGCTGTACCTGCTGATGGCACTCGGCCTGAAGGGCGGGTTCGCGCTCGCCCACTCCGGCTGGGACAGCTCGGTCGCCTCGGCGCTGGGCATCGCCGTGGGGCTGGCGGTGGCCGTGCCCGCGGCCGGCTTCCTGCTGCTGCGGCGCTGGCTGTCGGCCTTCGACGCGGCCGCGGTGGCGGCCACCTACGGCTCGGTGAGCGCGGTGACCTTCATCACCGCCACGCAGCACCTGGACGACCTGGGCCTGGCCTATGGCGGGCATCTGGCGGCAGCGATGGCGCTGATGGAATCGCCCGCCATCGTGATGGCGGTGCTGCTGGCCAACTGGGTGCGGCGGCGTCAGCCCCCCGCGCCAGGCGCCCCGGCCGTGCCCCCGGCCCGCATGGGCCATGTGCTGCACGAGGCGCTGACGGACGGCGCGCAGCTGCTGCTCATCGGCTCCATGGTGGTGGGGCTGGTCACCGGCCCCTCGGGCGAGGCGGCGATGAAGCCGTTCACCGGCGACCTGTTCAAGGGCATGCTGTCGTTCTTCCTGCTGGACATGGGGCTGACGGCGGCGCGCCACATCGGCGGCCTGCGCGGGCGCTCGCCGGCGCTGGTGGGCTACGCCGTGCTGGCGCCGCCGGTGCACGCCGCACTGGCCGCCGCGCTGGCGGCCGCGGCGGGGCTGTCGGCGGGCGACGGGGCGCTGCTCATGGTGCTGGCGGCCAGTGCGTCGTACATCGCCGTGCCGGCGGTCGTGCGCCACGCCATCCCCGAGGCGCAGCCGGCGCTGTACCTGGGCATGTCGCTGGGCATCACCTTCCCGCTCAACATCCTGGTCGGCATCCCGCTGTACACGGCCGCCGCCGTGTGGGTGTTGGGCTAGCGGTGCGCGTGGCGGCCGCTGTCTGCGGACAATGGGCACCATGAAATACCTGCACACCATGGTCCGCGTGGCGGACCTCGACGCCTCGCTGCGCTTCTACCGTGATGCCCTGGGCCTGGAGGAGGTGCGCCGCTCCGAGCACGAGGCCGGCCGCTTCACGCTGGTGTACCTGGCCGCGCCCGGCGACCACGATGCCCAGGTGGAGCTCACCTACAACTGGGACCCGGAGGCCTACACCGGCGGCCGCAACTTCGGCCACATCGCCTACGCGGTGCCGGACATCTACGCCGCGTGCCAGCGCCTGGCCGACCATGGCGTGACCATCCTGCGCCCGCCGCGCGACGGCCGCATGGCCTTCGTGCGCTCGCCGGACCAGATCTCCATCGAGCTGCTGCAGCAGGGCCCCGCGCTGCCGCCCGCCGAGCCCTGGGCGTCCATGCCCAACACGGGCAGCTGGTAAGCCGCCTTCAGGGGGCAGCGGCCGGCGCGGGCGCCGCGGCGGCCGCCAGCACCCGCTGCACCAGCGGGTGCTGCACGCGGCGCTCGGTGCCGATGGCGTAGAACTCCTCGCCCACGCGTTCGGCCAGGCCCACGGGCTGCACGCCGTAGCGGCCGACCACGTCGTCCTCCACCCACACGGGCGCGGGGAACACGCCCATGCCGGTGGCGCCGAAGGTCTTGAGCAGGGCGCTGTCGCCGAACTCGCCCACCACCCGCGGCCGCACGCCCTGGCGGTCGAACCACTGGTCCAGGTGCACGCGCACGGCCGAATCCGCGCCGGGCAGCAGCACGGGCAGCTCGGCCAGGCTCTGCGGGAAGCCAGCGCGCGCGCGCTCGGCCAGCGCGGGCGCGGCGTACCAGGCGATGTCCGAGCGGCCCAGGGCGTGGGTGTACAGGCGCAGGTTGGCGTTGGCGGGCGCCGGCCGGTCGGCCAGCACCAGGTCCAGCCGGTGCAGCGCCAGGCCGGCCAGCAGCTCGTCGAAATCGCCCTCGACCACCTTCAGCCGCAGCGCGCCCTCGTGCAGCACCGGCTCCATGAGCCGGCGCGCCACCAGCTTGGGCAGGCCGTCGGCCACGCCCAGCGCCAGCCGCAGCACCGGCGCGCCCGCCGCGTCGCGCACCAGCGCGGGCAGCTGCTCGCCCAGCGCGAAGATGCGGTCCGCCTGGGCCAGCGCCGCCTGGCCCGCCTCGGTGAGCGCCAGGCCGCGGCCGGCGGGCTTGAGCAGCGCGTGGCCGAGCGATTTCTCCAGCTCGCGCACCTGGGTGCTCACCGTCTGCACGGCCATGCCCAGGCGCTCGGCAGCGCGCGCCATGCCGCCCTCCTTGGCCACCACCCAGAAGTAGTAGAGGTGGCGGTAGCTGAAGTCCTGGCTCATGCTGACCTTTCGGTTTTCCGGAAGCACCGGTTCCTGATTGTGTGCTTTTTGTCGAAGTACGGCGCGCCTATCGTGGCGCCTCGTCATCCCACACGCCCCATGGGCAGGACACCCGATGAGAAGCTACCCCACCAACAGCCCCCAGGCCGCCGCGCGCATCGTGGCGCTGGCCATGCTGGCCGACGGGCACCTGTGCCGCCGCGAGGTGGCTGCGGTCGAGGCCCTGCCGGGCGAGCGCCGGCTGGGCCTGTCGCCGGCCGAGTGGCAGGCGGTGATGCACGGCCTGTGCGAGGACCTGCTCACCAGCCACCCCGAGATGCCCTGGGGCGATGCCTGCCGCGTGGATGCCCACACCCTGCGGGCGCTGCTGGCCGAGATCACCTCGCCGCCGCTGCGCGAGCAGGTGCTGTCGCTGTGCCTGGCGGTGGCCGAGGTGGACCAGCGCTTCACCGATGGCGAGGCGCGGCTGCTGAACGCGGCCGTGCGTGAATGGCACCTGCAGCCGCAGGTGTTCCAGCACCTGACGGCGGAGGGCTGAAGGCCGTGGACCTGAACCTGTTGAATGCCGCCTGGCTGCACACCCCGGTGATGGGGCACGCGGCCTGGCTGTGGATGGTGTTCGGCGCCGTCGTCGTCACCCTGCTGGTGCTGGACCTCGGGGTGCTGCACCGCGAGGAGCGCGAGATCGGCGTGCGCGAGAGCCTGATGCTGTCGGCCGGCTACATCACCGCCGGCCTGCTGTTCGGCGCCTGGGTGACCTGGCAGCTGGGCACGCGATCCGGCCTGGACTACCTCACCGGCTTCCTCATCGAGAAGTCGCTGTCGCTGGACAACATCTTCGTCATCGCGCTGATCTTCAGCACGCTGGCGGTGCCGCGCTCGCTGCAGCACCGGGTGCTGTTCTGGGGCATCCTGGGTGTGATCGTGCTGCGCGCCCTCATGATCGGCCTGGGCGCCGCGCTGGTGGAGACGCTGTCCTGGACGCTGTACCTCTTCGGCGCCTTCCTGGTGTTCACCGGCATCCGCATGTGGAAGGCGGTGGACGAGGTGCCCGACATCGCCAACAGCAGGCTGCTGGGCTGGCTGCGGCGCCACATGCGGGTGACGCCGGAGCTGCAGGGCCAGGCCTTCTTCGTGCGCCAGCCGCACCCGCAGACGGGCCGCGCGGTGTGGTGGGCCACGCCGCTGTTCCTGGCGCTGTGCATGGTGGAGGCGGCCGACCTGGTGTTCGCGGTGGATTCGGTGCCGGCGATCTTCGCCATCACCACCGACCCGTTCATCGTCTACACCAGCAACATCTTCGCCATCCTCGGCCTGCGGGCGCTGTACTTCGCCCTCTCGGCCATGATGGACCGCTTCCACTACCTGAAGTACGCGCTGGCGGCGGTGCTGGTGTTCATCGGCGGCAAGATCCTCGTGCACGACCTGTTCGGCAAGGTGCCCGCGGCGCTGTCGCTGTCGGTCACCGGCGGCCTGATCGCGGCCGGCGTGATCGTGTCGTGGTGGAAGACCCGGCCTCAGCGGGTGGCGGTCTGACCGTAGTAGCTGGGCGCCGGGTTGGCCAGCGACCAGAGGTAGCGGCTCTGGGCGTTGAGCGACGACAGCCGGGCCAGCGGATGGGTGAGCCCGTGCGGACGGGCCCCGGCGGCCGGGCGACCGTTGGCCGCGGCCGCCCCCACCACCGCGCCGCCACCGGCCTCGGCCTGGATGGTGGACGCCACCTGGCGCTTCAGCCCGGCATCGCCCTGCAGCCGGCCCACGCAGGCGGGTGAGGCGCTGATCACCAGCTCACCGCCGCGCAGGCCGGCGCAGGCGGCCGGGGCCTGGGCCAGCACGCCCGGCGCCGCCACGGCCAGGGCCAGGCCAGCCAGGGCCGCGTGAAAGGGCATCGGACAGGACGTGCGCATGGGCGCCACCTTAGCGGCGTACCGCCACGTAACCGACGAGCTGCGCGCATCCGCGCCCGCCATCCGTGACAGGCGTCGCAGGCGCCCCGTCACGAAACCGTAACCCGATGTCACCGGGCGGGCAGGGCGTCCAGCATGCGGTCCAGCATGATGGCCAGGTCGGCCGGGCCGTCCAGGAACCAGCGCGCCGCGGACTGCGGGTCGTCCTGGCCGATGCGCACGGTGAGCCAGGTGGGCTCGTCGCGCGCGAACACCGGCTCGTCGTTCACGTCGTCGCCCACGAAGACCGCGGCATGCACGCCGGCGGCCTCCACCAGCGCCGCCACGGCGTCCGCCTTGTCGCGCGCCTGGGCGGCCACGATGTTGACGACCATCTTGCCGCCGTACACCGAGACGCTGTCGGGCAGGCCGGCGATGCTGTGCGCGATGGCGCGCTGGGCCGCCTCGCGGTCCGCCGCGAGCCGGTAGTGCAGCGCGATGGACATGCCCTTGTCCTCGATGGCGACCCCCGCCGCGGTGAGCGTCTCCAGGTGGCCGGCCAGGCGCTGGCGCGCCGGCACCAGCGCGGCGGCGTTGTCGGCGCTGGCCTGGGCGTGGCCGTCGTCCTCGGCGCCGTGGCTGCCCACCAGCCGCCAGGGGCGGAACGGCAGGCGGCGCCGCAGGTCGTCGACGCGCCGGCCCGAGATGACGGCCAGCGGCAGCCGCGCGGCCAGGCGCTGCAGGCGGTCGGCCACCGCCGCGGGCACGCGGGCGTCGGCGGGCCGCGCCACGATGGGCGCCAGGGTGCCGTCGAAGTCGAACGCCAGCAGCGGGCGCTGCCGCATGGTGTGTCGCAGGGCGAGTTCGCCCTCAGGTGTGAACAGGCGCTTCATCCTCGGCGGTATCAGGCAGGGTGTGGCGCTGCACGCGGGCGGCGATGCGTTCGCGCAGGCGGAAGCGCCCGGCGTCGGCCAGCATGCGGCCGGCCCAGCGGAAGACGTTGTTCTCGCGCACGGTCATGCGCAGGCTGGCCATGCGCTCGCGCTGCTCGGCCGCGGGCATGGTGGCGGCGCGGTGCAGCGCATCGGCCGTCTCTTCCACGTGGTACGGGTTGACGATGAGGGCTTCGCTCAGCTCGCGCGCGGCACCGGCGAAGCGGCTGAGCACCAGCACGCCCTGCTCGTCGTCGCGCGCGGCCACGAACTCCTTGCTCACCAGGTTCATGCCGTCGTGCAGGCTGGTCACCACGCAGATGTTGGCCGCGCGGTACAGCTCGTGCAGCGCCTCGGCGTCGTGGTGCTCGGCCAGCAGGCGCACGGGCGTGTAGCCCAGCCGCCCATAGCGCTGGTTGATGCGGTCGGCCACGCCGTGGATGCGCTGCTGGAAGGCGCGGTATTCCTCCAGCGCGCTGCGCGTGGGCGCGGCCACCTGCACGAACACGAAGCGGCCGATCCACTCGGGCCGCTTCTCGAGCAGGCGCTCCACCGCGTGCAGGCGCTCGAGGATGCCCTTGGTGTAGTCGAAGCGGTCCACGCCCACGGCCAGGCAGGTGTCGGGCGGCAGCTCCAGGCGCTGCAGCACACGCTGGCGGCAGGCGGCCACCGGCACCCAGCCGGTGGTGTCCTCGGGCCAGTCGATGGAGATGGGGTAGCTCTCGACCAGCGTCTCCTTGTCGCGGAACACGATGGTGGAATGCTCGTGCTCGATGCGCGCCTCCAGGCTGCGGTCCACCGTCTCGATGAAGTTCTTGCAATGGAAGCGGGTGTGGAAGCCGAGGATGGTGCTGCCCAGCAGCCCTTCGATGATCTCGCGCCGCCAGGGGCAGATGCCGAAGGACTCGGGGTTGGGCCAGGGGATGTGCCAGAAGGTGAGGATGGTGGCGCGCGGCAGGCGCTCGCGGATCATCGCGGGCAGCAGGGCGAAGTGGTAGTCCTGCACCAGCACCACCGGGTCGTCGCTGCGCGCCTCGGCGGCCACCGCGTCGGCGAAGCGCTCGTTGACGTGGCGGTACATCTCCCAGTCGGACTCGCGGAACACCGGCCGCACGTGGGCCACGTGGCACAGCGGCCACAGGCCCTCGTTGGCGAAGCCGTTGTAGTAGCCGCGCTCCTCCTCCTCGGTGAGCCAGACGCGGCGCAGCGTGTACTCCTTGGTGCCCGGCGGGACGGGCAGGCGGTCGTGGGCGTCCACGGCCTCGCGGTCGGCGCTGCCGCTGCCGTGGGCGATCCAGGTGCCCGAGCAGGCGCGCATCACGGGTTCCACCGCCGTCACCAGGCCGCTGGCGGGACGGCGCACGATCACGCGGCCGTCGTCCGTGCGCTCGTGCAGGTAGGGCTCGCGGTTGGACACCACGATCACCTGGTCACCGCGCAGCTGGGTGAGCAGCAGCGAGCGCAGGCGCTCGGGGTTCCACACGGACACCAGGTCCAGGCTGCGGCGGTACTCGTCCTCCAGGTCCCGCAGGCGGGCGCGCACCTCGCTGGCGAAGGGCTGCAGCTCGGGCGGCGGCGCCAGCAGCGGGCGCACCAGGCCCTCGCCGCGCAGGATGCCGCGCATGCCGTTGACCCAGCCGCGCCAGCTGATCTGCGCCACCACCATGGTGATGAGCGCCATGGTGAAGCCTAGCAGCACGATGAACGCGATGAGGTAGCGGCGCGTGTCCAGGCTGCGCCGGTCGATGAAGCTCAGGTCGTGCAGCAGCACCAGGCTGTCCACGCCCGGCCCGGGCGTGCCCAGCGCATGCACGCCCACGTGCACCGCGCCGCCTTCCACCACCAGGCGGGGGTCCGCCTGTACCGCGATGTCGCGCGCCTGCGCGCAGTCGAGCGAGGGCGGGAAGCCGTCCGTGCGGCGCAGCATCTCGTTGCTCGGTGAGCACAGGGCGATGGCCACCAGGCGCTCGTCCTGCAGGGCCCGCTCGAACAGGCCCTGGACGCGCCAGGTCTTGCCGTCCATCTGGGCCTCGTTGATGGCGTCGGCCAGCGTGTTGGCCACCAGCGTGCCGCGGTTGTTGAGATCCCGCGCGAACCAGCGCAGGGTGAGGCTGTCCAGCACCGGCAGGGCCACCAACGCGGCAACGAGCAGCGTGAGCAGCAGCGGGATGAGGAAACGTAACTGGAGGTGAAGGGTTTTCATGGCGCAACGCCCCCTGGGGCAAACCCGGTGCCCGCCCCGCTCGGGTATGGCCCTTGCCCGCGCCCGCGGCCTGGCTGCCCTCCCCACCATGACCCACCCCACGCGACCCGCCCACCTCGACCTCGCCCTCATCGGCAACTGCGCCATCGGCGCGCTCATCGAACGCGAGGGCGACATCGTGTGGTGCTGCCTGCCGCGCTTCGACGGCGACCCGGTGTTCCACGCCCTGCTGGGCGCCCCCGACGACCCGATGGACGGGCGGCTGTCCGTGGAGCTGGAGGGCATGGTGCGCAGCGAGCAGGCCTACGTGCCGGGCACGGCCATCGTGCGCACCCGGCTGTACGACGCGCAGGGGCAGGCCATCGAGCTCACGGACTTCTGCCCGCGCTTCTGGCACCACGGGCGCATGTTCCGCCCGGCGCAGCTGGTGCGGCGCATCCGGCCGCTGCATGGCCACCCGCGCATCCGCATCGTCGTGCGCCCGCGCGGCGAGTGGGGCCAGCGCGCGCCCGAGATCACGCGCGGCAGCAACCACCTGCGGTATGTGCTGCCCGGGCAGACGCTGCGCCTGAACACCAGCGCCGCGCCCACCTACGTGGCCGGCGAGCGCTGGTTCTCGCTGCATGCGCCGCTGTCGCTGGTGCTGGGGCCGGACGAGACCTTCGAGGGCGGCATCGAATCCACCGCGCGCGACTTCGAGGAGCAGACCACGCGCCACTGGCAGGAGTGGACGCGCCGGCTGGCCGTGCCGCTGGAGTACCAGGACGCGGTGATCCGCGCGGCCATCACGCTCAAGCTGTGCCAGTTCGAGGAGACGGGCGCCATCGTGGCCGCCATGACCACCAGCCTGCCCGAGGCCCCGCACAGCGGCCGCAACTGGGACTACCGCTACTGCTGGCTGCGCGACGCGTTCTTCGTGGTGCGCGCGCTCAACAGCCTGTCCGAGGTGGGCACCATGGAGGACTACCTGCGCTGGCTGCACGACGTCGTGCGCAGCTCGGATGGCCACGTGCAGCCGCTGTACGGCATCGACCTGGAGCGTGAGCTGGTCGAGCGCATCGAGCCGCAGCTGCCCGGCTACCGCGGGATGGGCCCGGTGCGCGTGGGCAACCAGGCCTACGAGCATTTCCAGCACGACGTCTACGGCAACATCGTGCTGGGGTCCTCCCAGGCCTTCCACGACCACCGCCTGTTCCGCCGCGCCGACGCGAGCGATTTCGCGCAGCTCGAGCGCATGGGCGAGCAGGCCTTCGCGCTGCACGACCAGCCGGATGCCGGCATGTGGGAGCTGCGCACGCGGGCGCGCGTGCACACCTCGTCGTCGCTGATGTGCTGGGCCGCCTGCGACCGCCTGGCCAAGATCGCCTATGTGCTGAAGCAGCCCGAGCGCCAGCGCTTCTGGCGCGAGCGCGCGGATCTGATCCACCGCCGCATCCTGGAGGCGGCGTGGAACGACAAGCGCCAGGCCTTCGTGGAGAGCTTCGGCGGCCAGGACCTGGACGCCAGCGTGCTGCTGATGGCCGAGGTGGGTTTCCTGCCGGCGCACGACCCACGCTTCATGAGCACGGTGGACGCGCTGGAGCGCACGCTGTGCGACGGCCCGTTCATGCGCCGCTACGAGGGCCGGGACGACTTCGGCAAGCCCGAGACGGCGTTCAACGTGTGCGCCTTCTGGCGCGTGGATGCGCTGGCGCGCACCGGCCGGCGCGAGCAGGCGCGCGAGGCCTTCGAGGCCCTGCTGGCGCGCCGCAACCATGTGGGCCTGCTGTCTGAGGACCTGGACCCGCACACCGGCGAGCTGTGGGGCAACTTCCCCCAGACCTATTCGATGGTGGGCATCATCAGCGGCGCGATGCAACTCTCGGCACCCTGGGCCGATGCGGTATAGAGACATGGTGCCCCCACGCCCCCTTGCCAGGGGGCGCCTTGCAGGCCGCGCCGGGCACGGAGGCCCGGCCCCTCGGCAGGCACGGCCAGTCCTCAGGACTGTCCATGTCCCGCCTCGGCCCCACGAGGGGGCTCGCGCAGCGGACCGGCGAAGCCGGATCCACGCACGCCACTGGGCGGGCGGCGGCTGGGCCGCGCCGCGATAAGCTTCTCTTCCAAAAAGGAGACTCCATGCGCTACCGCCGTCTCGGCCGTGCCGGCCTCCAGGTGAGCGAGCTCTCGCTCGGCTCCTGGGTCACGTACCACAACCAGGTCGATGTCGACGCCGCCGTCGAGATGATGGCCGCGGCGCTGGACGCCGGCATCAACTTCTTCGACAACGCCGAGGCCTATGCCGCCGGCCGCAGCGAGGAGGTCATGGGCCAGGCGCTCAAACGCCTGGGCAGGCCGCGGCTGGACTACGTCGTGTCCACCAAGTTCTTCTGGGGCCTGGACCGCAGCGAGCCCGGCATCAACCGGCGCCATACGCTCAACCGCAAGTACCTGCTGCAGGCCATCGACGGCTCGCTGCAGCGCTTCGGGCTGGATTTCGTGGACCTGGTCTACTGCCACCGCCCCGACCCGCACACGCCCATCGAGGAAACCGTGTGGGCCATGAGCGACATGATCACCCGCGGCAAGGCGCTGTACTGGGGCACCAGCGAGTGGAGCGCGGGCGAGATCCGCGCGGCCTGGGACATCGCCGAGCGCCACCACCTGCACAAGCCCGTGGTCGAGCAACCGCAGTACCACCTGTTCCACCGCAGCCGCGTGGAGCAGGAGTACGTCCGGCTCTACGACGACATCGGCCTGGGCCTGACCACCTGGAGCCCGCTCGCGTCGGGCCTGCTCTCGGGCAAGTACCTGAACGGCGTGCCCGAGGGCTCGCGCGGTGCCATGGAGACCATGTCCTTCCTGCGCGAGGGCCTGACTGACCCGGCGAAGAACGCCGCCGTGGCCCGGCTGCAGCCCATCGCCGACGAGCTGGGCGCGACGCTGGCGCAGCTGGCCATCGCCTGGGCGACGAAGAACCCGCGCGTGTCCAGCGTGATCACCGGCGCCTCCAAGGCCGAGCAGCTGCAGAGCAACCTGGGCGCGCTGGCGGTGGCCGACCGGCTGACGCCCGAGCTGATGGCGCGCATCGACGAGGCGACGAAGGCGCTGGCCAAGTAGTCGCCGGCGCGGGCCCGCGGGCGTCGGGCCCGCGGCCCGGTCAGGCGATGGGCGGGTAGCCGCCCTCGCCGTCCGGCCAGGCGGTGAGCACCTCGAAGCCGCTGGCCGTGACGGCCACCATGTGCTCCCACTGCGCCGAGAGCGAGCCGTCGCGCGTCACCACCGTCCAGCCATCGGCCAGCTCGCGGATCTCGCGCCGGCCGGCGTTGAGCATGGGCTCGATGGTGAACACCATGCCCTCCTCCAGGCGCAGGCCCTGGCCGCGCTGGCCGAAGTGGGCCACGTGCGGCGCGTCGTGGTAGATGCGGCCGATGCCGTGGCCGCCGTACTCGCGCACCACGCTGAAGCCCTCGCGCTGCGCCACGCGCTGGATGGCATGCCCCACGTCGCCCAGCGTGGCGCCGGGCCGCACCTGGCGGATGCCCGCGCGCATGGCCTCGTAGGTGGTGTCCACCAGGCGGCGCGCCAGCGGACGCGGCGTGCCCACGCAGTACATGCGGCTGGTGTCGCCGAACCAGCCCTGGTGCTGCACCGCCACGTCGATGTTGACGATGTCGCCATCGGCCAGCACGGTGGCGGCCGAGGGGATGCCGTGGCACACCACATGGTTCACCGACGCGCACACCGTCTTGGGGAAGCCGTGGTAGCCCACGTTGGCCGCCACCGCGCCCAGCGTGTGCACGATGTGGTCGTGGCACAGCGCATCGAGCTCCTCGGTGCTGACGCCCGCACGCACGTGCGGCGCGATCATGCGCAGCACGTCGGCGGCCAGCCGGCCGGCCTCGCGCGCCTGGGCGATGTCGGCGGGGGAATGGCGGGGGATGGGCTGCCTCATGAGGGCACCCGGGGCGAGCGCGTGCCCGTCGCCAGCCTCGCGCCCGCTCCCGGCGCACCGGCGGCCAGCCGGGCCAGGTCCAGCCCGCCCGCGAGCTCCGCCTGGATCAGCAGCTGGCACAGGTCGCTGTGCGTGAGCTGCGGGTACAGCTCGGCCAGCATGCCGATGCGCATCCAGTGTTCGGCCTGCGCGTTGATGGACCGGCTCAGCGCCGTACTGGCGACGCGCAGGTTTTCGTGCGTCTGGTCCGAGATCTTGACGATGCCCATGGGCGGATCATATACGGAACGTATATTGTTTGCATACGGCCCGCGCGCATCCGCCGCCTGCCCTCAGCCCGCGTTCAGGGCGGCCAGGCGCTCCGGGGTGCCCACGTCCGTCCACTCCCCCGGCCACAGGCGGGCGGCCAGGCGGCGCTGGGCGATGGCGGCGTCCAGCCGCGGGCGCAGGGGCAGGCGGGTGCCGGGCGGGATGCCGGCAAACATCGACGGGCGAAACAGGCCCACGCTGGCCCAGGTGTAGCGCTCGGCGGCGTCGGCCACGGCCAGGCCCTGCGCGTCGATGCCGAAATCGCCGCGCGGATGGTGCGGCGCATTGGGCACCAGCCACAGCTCGGCCAACAACCCGGGCCGCGCCCCGAACGCCGCCACGTCCGCCGGCGAGAAGCCGAAGCCGGGCAGGAACACGTCGCCCGAGACGACCCAGAAGGGCGCGTCGTCGCCCTCGGGCGCCAGCCACGGCAGGGCGTTGGCGATGCCGCCGGCGGTCTCCAGCGCGCCGCCGTGGTCGCGGCCCTCGAAGCGGTAGTGCAGGCGCTGGCCGAAGCGCTCGCCATCGCCCAGCACGGCGGGGAACTGCTCTTCCAGCCAGGCGGCGTTGATCACGACCTCCCGCACGCCCGCAGCCGCCAGCGCCACGAGGTGCCACTCGATGAGCGGCCGGCCCCGCACGGGCAGCAGCGGCTTGGGGCAGGTGTCGGTGAGCGGGCGCATGCGCTCGCCGCGGCCGGCGGCCAGCACGATGGCACGCGGCGGGCGGGACATGGCAGCGGTCATCGCACCGCCTCCGCGGCGTCGGCCGCATCGGCCGCGTCCGCCGGCCGGCCCTGCCCGCGCTGCAGCCGCTGCACCTGCGCCGCGGCGGGTGCGAAGGCCTGCTGCAGCGCCGCCAGCAGCGCCTCGGCCGCGGCGGAATGGTCCGCGCCCAGGTTGCACACGTAGACGTCCAGCGTCACCGCGCCCAGCTCGGGCCAGGTGTGCACCGCCAGGTGCGATTCGGCCAGCAACACCACCCCGGTGACGCCGGCCGGCTGCAGGCTGCCCGGCCGGGGCGCGAAGCGGTGGAACAGCTCGCCCACCGGCTGCAGGCCCACGCCCTGCACCGCGCCCATGCACAGCGCGCGCAGCGCCGCCGGCTCGGTCATCAGCGGCAGCGCGGCGTCGCAGCCGCGCAGGTCGGCGGTGAGGTGCAAACCGTGCATGGCGGCCGATTATCCGGGCCGCCGCCGCCGACGCCCGCCCGCCGCGCGGGGCGGCGACTAAAATCGCGGGCTCCGTCCTCCCCCCGCCCGCCCGTCGGCCCGGCCCACCGCAGCTCCCCCAGCGCGGCCGTCCGTCGCCCGCCGGGCCGCCTTCCTGCCCATGCCTGCCGACACGCTCACCTCCGCCCCCGCCCAAGTCCTGCCCCTGGCCCACGCCATCCGCGCCCTGGCCATGGACGCCGTGCAGCAGGCCAACTCCGGCCACCCGGGCGCGCCGATGGGCATGGCCGAGATGGCCCAGGCCCTGTGGACCCGCCACCTCAAGCACAACCCGGCCAACCCGCTGTGGGCCGACCGCGACCGCTTCGTGCTGAGCAACGGCCATGCGTCCATGCTCATCTACGCCGCGCTGCACCTGACCGGCTACGACCTGCCGGTGGCGCAGCTCAAGGCCTTCCGCCAGCTGCACAGCGCCACGCCGGGCCACCCGGAGGTGGACGTGACGCCGGGCGTCGAGACCACCACCGGCCCGCTGGGCCAGGGCATCACCAACGCGGTGGGCATGGCACTGGCCGAGAAGCTGCTGGCCGCCGAGTTCAACCGCGACGGCCACGCCATCGTCGACCACCACACCTACGTGTTCCTGGGCGACGGCTGCCTGATGGAAGGCGTGAGCCACGAGGCCTGCGGACTGGCGGGCGCCTGGAAGCTGAACAAGCTGATCGCTTTGTACGACGACAACGGCATCTCCATCGACGGCCAGGTGGCCCCCTGGTTCGTGGACGACACCGCCGCGCGCTTCAAGGCCTACGGCTGGAACGTGATCGGCCCGGTCGACGGCCACGACGTGGACGCGCTGGATGCCGCCCTGGCCGCTGCGCGCCAGAGCACCGACAAGCCCAGCTTCATCCTCTGCAAGACGGCCATCGGCAAGGGCTCGCCCAACCGCGCCGGCACCGCCAAGGCCCACGGCGAGCCGCTGGGCGGCGAGGAGATCGCACTCACCCGCGCGGCCCTGGGCTGGGCGCACGAGCCCTTCGAGCTGCCCGATGCGCTGCGCGCCGCCTGGGACCAGCGCGCCGCCGGCGCCGAGCGTGAGGCCGAGTGGGACGCCCGCTTCGCCGCCTACAGCGCCGCCTTCCCCGAGCTGGCCGCCGAGTTCACGCGCCGCATGGCCGGCGAGCTGCCCAAGCACTTCGCCGAGATCGCGGTGGAGGCCGTGGGCACCGCGCACGACAAGGCCGAGACCGTGGCCAGCCGCAAGGCCAGCCAGCTCGCGCTTGAGCACTTCACCGCCGCCCTGCCCGAGCTGCTGGGCGGCTCGGCCGACCTGACCGGCTCCAACCTGACGAACACCAAGAGCACCCCGGCGCTGCGCTTCGACGCCGCGGGCGCCGTGGTGAAGGACGAGCTGGGCCGCGTGGGCCGCCACATCAACTACGGCGTGCGCGAGTTCGGCATGGCCGCCATCATGAACGGCATCGCGCTGCATGGCGGCTACATCCCCTACGGCGGCACCTTCCTCACCTTCAGCGACTACAGCCGCAACGCCATCCGCATGGCCGCGCTGATGAAGCGCCGCGTGGTGCACGTGTTCACGCACGACTCCCTCGGCCTGGGCGAGGACGGCCCCACGCACCAGTCCATCGAGCACGCGGCCAGCCTGCGGCTGATCCCCAACCTCGACGTCTGGCGCCCGGCCGACACCACCGAGACCGCCGTGGCCTGGACCATGGCGCTGGCCAACAAGCACCGCCCCACCGCGCTGCTGCTGTCGCGCCAGAACCTGCCCTACGCGCCCAAGACCGACGCCGACGTCATCACCCAGGGTGCCTACGTGCTCTCCGAGCCCAGCGACGTGGGCATGAAGAAGGCGGCCCAGGCGGTGATCATCGCCACCGGCTCCGAGGTGCAGCTGGCGCTGCATGCGCAGCAGCTGCTGGCGCAGGCGAAGATCGCCGTGCGCGTGGTGTCCATGCCGTCGACCACCGTGTTCGACCGCCAGGACATGGCCTACAAGACCGCCGTGCTGCCGCCCAAGCTGCCGCGCATCGCCGTGGAAGCCGGCGTGACCGACTTCTGGTGGAAGTACGGCTGCGCCGCCGTGGTGGGCATCGACCGCTTCGGCGAATCCGCCCCCGCCGGCGTGCTGTTCAAGCTCTTCGGCTTCACGCCCGAGAACGTGGCGCTGACCGTGAGAAAGGTCCTCGGCAAATGACAGCGTCCCGGCATCTGGGCATCGTCTTGCTCTTGAGTGCATCCACGGCCACTTGGGCCCAGGTGCCGGTCATCGACCCCTCCATCACCTTGCAGTGCCTGAAGCCCGCGAAGGCGCAGCGCGACGCGCTGGCCTATCCCTTCGACGCCTGGAAGGACGGCAAGGGCGGCAGGGTGCAGGTGGAGCTGCTCTTCCACTCGCCCGACCGCGGCCCGGCCGTGTCGGTGCTCCCCGCCGATGCGGACGAACGGCTCGTCGACGCGGTGAAGTTCCATGTGAACACCTTCCGCCTGCCGTGCGTGGACCGCGGTGTCTCGCAGGGCCGGGTGATCCTGGAGTACGTGTTCAAGCCGGATGACCAGCGCGTCGCGGCGTCGGAGCCACGTGACCCCGAGGTCGAGCGCCGCCAGGCGCTGTGGGCGTGCGTACGGCATGTGTCGGGCGCGAAGTCGCCGGCCTACCCCCCGGACGCCCGGCAAGCGCTGCGGCAGGGCAGTGTCCAGACACGGCTGGAGTTCCGGTCCGCCGACACGCCCCCCATCGCGCAGGTGTGGTCCGCCACGGGGAACGGCCCGCTGCACACCGGCGTGGAAGAATGGGTCAAGGGCTACCGCATGGACTGCCACCCGGGCGGCGAGAGCGTGACACAGGACCTCCAGTTCCGTTTCCGGCTCGAAGGCGCTCCCGCCGTCGGGTTCAAGCCCCTCACGCTCATGCAGCTGCTGCCCGCCGTCAAGGGCATCCGCGACCAGCGGCTGGCCTTCGACTTCACGCAGATGGACTGCCCCTTCGACGTGCGGCTCACCTACCTGCAGCCCCATGCACCCAACAAGGTGGTGCAGCTCGACAGCTTCGAGCCCTCACGCCGTCCCCTCGTGGACTGGCTCCAGGGCATCGAGCTGAACATGCGCGGCACGCAGCTGGAAGCCGTGTACGCGGACGACCTCTTGCTGAGCGTGCCCTGCGCAAAGATCAACCTGTGAACCTGCCTTCTTCCTTCGCTTCAACCTGGAGTTGCTGACATGACGATCAAGATCGGTATCAACGGCTTCGGCCGCATCGGCCGCATGGTGTTCCGCGCTGCGGTGCAGAACTTCGCCAACGACTTCGAGGTCGTGGGCATCAACGACCTGCTGGAGCCCGACTACCTGGCCTACATGCTGAAGTACGACAGCGTGCACGGCCGCTTCAAGGGCGAGGTGGCGGTGGACGGCAACACGCTCATCGTCAACGGCAAGAAGATCCGCCTGACCGCGGTGAAGGACCCGGCCGAGCTGAAGTGGGACGAGGTCGGCGCCGACATCGTCGTGGAATCCACCGGCCTGTTCCTGACCAAGGAAACCGCCGAGAAGCACCTGAAGGCCGGCGCGAAGAAGGTGATCATGTCGGCGCCCTCGAAGGACGACACGCCGATGTTCGTGTACGGCGTGAACGACAAGAGCTACGCCGGCCAGGCCATCATCTCCAACGCGTCGTGCACCACCAACTGCCTGGCCCCGGTGGCCAAGGTGCTGAACGACACCTTCGGCATCAAGCGCGGCCTGATGACCACCGTGCACGCCACCACCGCCACCCAGAAGACGGTGGACGGCCCGTCCAACAAGGACTGGCGCGGCGGCCGCGGCATCCTGGAGAACATCATCCCCAGCTCCACCGGCGCCGCCAAGGCCGTGGGCGTGGTGATCCCCGAGCTGAACAAGAAGCTCACCGGCATGAGCTTCCGCGTGCCCACCAGCGACGTGTCGGTGGTCGACCTCACCGTGGAGCTGGTCAAGGACGCCAGCTACGAGGAGATCTGCGCCGCCATGAAGGCCGCCTCCGAAGGCGCCATGAAGGGCGTCCTGGGCTACACCGAGGACAAGGTGGTGGCCACCGACTTCCGCGGCGAGCCCTGCACCTCGGTGTTCGATGCCGAGGCCGGCATCGCGCTGGACAAGACCTTCGTCAAGGTCGTGGCCTGGTACGACAACGAGTGGGGCTACTCCAACAAGGTGCTGGAGATGGCCCGCGTGATGGCCAAGTGATCCGGATCGGCCCGCCGATCGACGACCAAGGGGCCTGCGGGCCCCTTTTCCGTTCCCTCAGCACCGCCCGACGCGGCGACCACTCCATGAAGCGTGCGATCACCGCCACCGCCGCCTGCCTCGCGGCCGCCTCGCTGGCGGCCTGTGCCAGCGTGACGTTCCCCCCGGCACCCGTCACGCGCGCCAAGGGCTACGACGGGCCCACCCTGCCCGAGTCCGAGGTGGCCACCGTCTTCATCCTCGACGGGCGGCCCCGGTATGAATCCGGCTACATCTGCCAGGTGGACGGCAGGCCGGCCACGCCCCAAGGCGGCTGCGCCTCGGTGGTCTACCTGCGCCCCGGGCCGCACCAGTTGTCCATCCGGTACCAGTCGCCGACGGAGGTGGGCGAAGGGCAGACCGGCCTCGAGGTGGAGGCCGGGCGGCTCTACCAGCTCAACGCCACCTCGTTTCGCACGCGCAACCGCGGCATGATCAGCGTGATGCCCATGCCGGAGGGTGCCCGGCTGACCCACCGGAACGTGGCACCGGGCCTGTTCCCGGGCGGCCAGGCCGACGAACCGGTGCCCTACGGCGAACGCTGAGCGGCGCCCCGATGGCCGGCGCGTCAGCCGCCGTCCAGGCGCGCAGCCGGCAGCTCGCGCAGCGCCTTGCGCAAGGGCTTGAGCCGCCCGTCCAGCGTCACGAAGATCAACGGCACGGGCCAGTCGAGCGCGGCATGGTGGTGGACCACCTCCGCCCGGCGGCGGCGGTAGCGGCCCCACCAGGTGAGCTGGAAGGCCATGACGAACTGCACCGCGGTGGGATCGGCCGGGATCTCGCGCCGCGCCAGGTACACCGCGGCCACGCGCGGGTGGGCGTGGGCCGCCAGCTGCGCGCGCATGGCGGCGCGCGTCGCGTCGTCCAGCCCGTCGGGCAGCAGCCGCTGCCCGGGGCCGATGTGCTGCAGCTGCTGCGCGCGCAGCGTCTCCAGCGCATCGCGTTGGCGCCAGCGCTCCGCATGGCGCTCGGCCGCCTCGACGTCCCCCTGCCTGCGCAGATGATCGTGGGCACGCTCGCACGCCGCCTTGGTCGCTTCCGGGTCGAGCGCCACCGCACGCTCCAGAAGGGCCAGGCCGGTGGCGTCGTCGCGGTCCACGCGGGCGGCACCTTCGAGGAACAGGCCGAGTGCATGGTCGGGATGGGCCGCATTGAACGCGGCGATCTGGTCCACCACGTCGGAGTCCGGCTCCAGCCGCAGCATCAGCCGCAGGCGCTCGATGTCCTCGTCCACGGTGCGCTGGGGGGCGGCGCGCAGCTCGGCCAGGCGCCGGAGCTGGGCCTGGACGTCGGCATGCCGCTCGGCCCACGGCTCGCTCACGGCGTCCTTCCATCGGGACTGCAGTTCCTGCCGCAGCGGCGCCAGCAGTGCGCCCAGCCACGCCTCGGCCGCGCTGTCGCCGGTGAGCGCGGGCGGCAGCGCCGAGGCCGGCTCGAGCGCTGCGGCCGGCAAGGCCCGCATGGCCTGCAGCCGGGCGCGCAGCGTCGGATGGGTGTCGGTCACCTGTCCCGGCCGGTCCAGCGCCTCGGCCAGCCAGCGCGGCGCGTCGTCCACCGCCGGGGCCTCGCCGGCGTGCTCGGCCCAGCGTTGCATCAGGTCCGCGGGCGGCACCGGCTCATGCACGATGCGGTCGAACGTGCGCGCCATGAAACGCTGGTGCAGCGGCGCCACGAGGTTGACGCGCTTCAGGGCATGGGCCGCGTGGTCGGCACCGACCAGCTCGGCCGACGCTGCATCCGCCTGGTACTCGTCGGCCCTGGCCAGCACGAAGGTGTAGGCGTTGAAGTACGGTGCATACCAGCGCACGAGGGGCGCCACCAGACGACCCAGCCAGCCCTGCACCTGCCCGGCGTGGTCCTGCACCGTGCCCCAGGTGTGGCGCAATCGATAGATGAAGGCCGAGAAGCGCCCGTGCGAGCCGGCCAGGTGGCCGTACTCGTGCGCCACCACGGCCAGCGCCTCCTGGGGCGGCATGCTTTCCAGCAGCGGCAGGCCGAGCAGCAGGTAGTTGCGCGGCCAGCCCACCAGGCCGAAGGCGGGCCGCTGCACCACCGCAGCGTTCACCGCGTCGACGATGAGCACATGGTGAAAGCGCGGGCCGCGCATGCGTTGGCGCATGGCGTCCATGGCGCTGAACAGCGCGGGCGCCTCGCGCCGGGTGATCTCGCGCCCCTGGGGCACGGGCAGCCGGACCGTCAGCGCCTTGAGCGACGCCTTCACCAGATACCACAGGGGGATGGCGAACAGCAGCAGCAGCTTGCCCAGCTTCAGCAGCAGCAGCAGCGCCGTGCCGCCGCTGAAGGCCACCGCGGCCGCCAAGCCGGCCAGCAGCACGAGCCCCGCGCCCGCCAGCCCGAGCAGCATCCCCAGGATGGCGAACCCCAGCAGCGCCAGCAGCGCCACCTTGGCCCGGTACAGACGCGGCGCCTCGGCACTCTCGCGCTCCAGGCGCGAGACCATGGCCGTGAACTGGTCGATGTGCATGGCTCTCCCTCTCCAAGTCGATGCGTGTCGCGCCTGCCGTCTTCTCGCGGCTGCGGCGTCCGGCGGCGGCCGGCCCGTGTCATGCGCCGAACAACTGTCCCACATCCAGCAGCGTGAGCACGCCCAGCACCGCAAAGACGGCGGCGGCGATGGCGTGCACCACGCGCATGGACACCTTCTGGGCGATGCGGTCGCCCAGGAACACGGCCGGCACGTTGGCCAGCATCATGCCGAAGGTGGTACCGGCCACCACCGCCACCACGTCGGTGTAGCGGGCGGCCAGCGCCACCGTGGCGATCTGGGTCTTGTCGCCCATCTCGGCCAGGAAGAAGGCGACCACCGTGGTGCCGAAGACGCCGAAGCGGCGAGTGTCGGTGCCGGCGTCCTCGGCGATCTCGTCGGGCACCAGCATCCAGCCGGCCATGGCCAGGAAGGACAGGCCGATCACCCAGCGCAGCGCGGTGGGGCCCAGCAGCGCGGCCACCCAGCCGCCCAGGGCACCGGCCGCCGCGTGGTTGGCCAGCGTGGCCACCAGGATGCCGGCGATGATGGGCAGCGGCTTGCGGAAGGCGGCCGCCAGGACGATGGCCAGCAGCTGCGTCTTGTCGCCCATTTCACCGAGGGCGACCACGCCGGTCGAGACAAGAAAGGCTTCCACGCGTTCACCCGGGAGCAAACCCGGCAGTGTACCGGCGGGGGTGTGCGCGCCCGGGTGGCGCCCGGGTGGCTCAGGGCCAGTGGCGGGCGAACACGGGCGCGAAGCCCGGGTCGGCCTCGATGCGCTGCAGCACGGCCAGGAAGCCCGGCCGATGCTGCGCCAGGTGAGCGCGCGTGCCCGACCAGCGCGAGACCACCGCGGCCATCAGGTCCAGCGCGCCGGGGCGGTTGTCACCGCCGAGGAAGCCCTGCTCCCCGGCGAGCGCGCCGAAGGTGTCGGCAAAGATCTCCCAATGGCGGTGCAGCTGGGCCCGGGCCGCCTGCCGGACGGCCTCGCGTGCGGCCTCGGTGGTGTCGGTGGTGAAGCGCTCGGGGTAGTCGCTCTGCGTGATGGCGCTGTAGCAGTTGGCGGCGATGAACACCAGCCCGCGCAGCACCTGGGCGCGGCGGGCGGGGGCGGCGGGCAGCAGGCCGCTGTCCGGGTGCGCCAGGCCCAGGTGGATGAGGATGGCCGCGCTTTCGGTGAGCACGCTGCCATCGGGCAGCACCAGCGTGGGAATCTGCCCGAGCGGGTTCACCCGCCGCAGCTCGTCGATGGCGGAGTCGGGCTCCCACTGGGAGGCCCGCACCACCCGGAAATCGACGCCGCAGCGCTCCAGCGCCGCCTCGGCGATGGACGAGCCGCTGCCCTGAGAGCCGTAGAGGATGTGCATGGGGGTCGCTCCGATGGTGGGGCCAAGCGCGTCAGCCGAGGGTGATCGTGGTGCGCACGCTGCCCGCGCGGCCGGCCGTGGCGTGCAGGGCGAGCGTCGTGCCCGCGGGGGCGCGCACCCACCACTCCACGCGCGCCCGGTCAGCGGTGATCTCGCGGTCCGGCAGGAAGGCCTGCAGCGAGTTCTTCGGTGCATGGCCCTCCAGCGACGGGCCCTCGACACGCGGCGTGCCGGTGACCAGGTGCGCGCCCTCGGGCAGCTCGATGCGGCACACGCAGCCGCGCGCCGTCTTGCGCTCCAGCGCCCGCTTGGTGACGTGGCTCGGCAGGTAGCCGGCGTTGCCCACCACCAGGTGGACCCGCCAGGTGGCGTCGCCGCCCGAGGCCGCGGCGTCACCGTCCACGCGCTGCGCGCCGCACGCCACCACCTCCAGCCGCGGCAGGCTCATGCCCAGCCGGCCCAGCCAGGCCGGAAAGCGCGCGGCCTCGCGCTCGCGCAGCGCGGGCGGCGGGTTGCGCCAGTAGTTCATGCGGTCCCAGCCACCGATCTCCACCTCACCCAGCTGCGGGTGCTGGAACGGCCGCCAGTCCACGTGGGCCTGGCCGCCGCACTGCCCGTCGCTCCAGGCGAGCAGCTTCAGGTCGTCCTCGGGCGGGTGGTCGCGGTACCAGTGGATCCAGTCGTAGCCGGTGATGCCGGCCTCCTTGTTGGGCGCCCAGATCTCCACCGTCCAGAACAGCGCGCCCAGGTGCTCGTACACCCAGTCCTGCGTGCCGGTGATGATCTCCTTGGGGTGGTACTTGAAGTCGTGGAAGGTGCTGATCGCCGGGTAGCCCGTCAGGCGCGAGCCCAGCTCGGACAGGCGCTTGAACATCCACAGGTCCTCGGGCGTCATGTCGTCGTCGCCCTGCGTGCCCATGGGGCGCAGGATGACGCCGGAGTGGGTGTGGAAGCTCACCGCCGCGCCGATGTTCGGGTGGCGCACGATGAAGTCCACCATCGCCCGCACCTCGGGCTCGCTGGTGGGGTAGGGGCCGGCGCCGAGCTGCTCGAACTCCTGCCGCCAGTAGGCGGGGAAGTTGCGGTTCAGGTCCAGGCCTTCCACGTCCTTGTTGACGCGGATGGTGGTGCCGTCGAAGCCGGGCTCCAGCAGGCCCTCGGGCATCACGCGGTAGTAGGTGCCGCCGTGCTCGCCGGGCTCGCGGGGGATGAGCAGGCGCGGCTGCTGCGGGTGGGGCTTCCAGCCGCCGTGCGGGTCGCGCACGCGCATCTGCAGGATGCGGCCGTCGCCGTCGATGTCCTGCACGGTCAGCCCGTCCACCGGCGGCTCGTCGAAGGGGTAGGGCCGGGTGGACGAGCGGATGTGGCGCGGGCGGTCGGCCAGGGCCAGCTCGGCGCCGTCGGGGTTCAGGCGCGGCACGAGGTACAGCGCGCGCGTGTCCAGCAGCTGCGTCACCTCGGCGTCGCTGCCCTGCCGCGACAGCAGGTGGTGCAGCCAGTACAGCACCGCGGTGCTGGCGGTGAGCTCGGCGGCGTGGATGTTGCCGTCCACCCACAGCGCGGGCTTGGTGTCGTCCGCCCCCGTGGCGCGGTTCGTCAGCACCAGCAGCCAGATGGGCCGGCCTTCATGGCTGCGGCCCAGCTCACGCAGCTCGACCAGGCCGGGCCGCGCCTCGGCATAGGCGCGCAGCAGCGCCGTCAGCTCGTCGTGGCGGTAGAAGCGGGAGAAGTCGGGGCTGGGCAGCGACGTGGGCAGCGGCGTGGGGGTCATGCGCTCTGAGGCAGTGGCCAGGGGTGCGGCGAAGTGTCGCACCCGGGCCCTGGCACCGGCCGCGTCATTGCCCCTTGAACAGGCCCTGGAAATGGCGCGACACGGGCAGCCGCTCGGGCCGGCCGCGCAGGGTGAGGTGCATGCTGCCCTCGTCCACGCGCACGGCGCTGGCGATGTGGCGGTGGTTCACGATCACCGAACGGTGCACCTGCCAGAACTGCGCCGGGTCCAGCTGGGCGAGCAGCTCCTTCAGCGGCGTGCGGATCAGCGCCTCCGCGGCGCCGCTGCCGTCGTCGTAGGCCACGCGGGTGTAGCGCGCATCGGACTCGAAGTACACGATGTCCTCCACGCGGATGAGCCGCACCTCCTTGCCCACGCTGGCCTGGATCACCGGGGGCGTGGCGGGCCGGCGCAGCTGCCCGGCCAGCTGGGCGAGCAGCGCCTGCACGTCCGGCCCGGCCGGCTGGCCGAGGCGGCCGCGCACGCGCTGCACGGCCTGCGTCAGGCGGGCGGCGTCCACGGGCTTCATCACGTAGTCCACCGCACCGGCGTCGAAGGCGGCCAGGGCATGGTCGCCATAGGCGGTGACGAAGACCACCGGCACCTGGCCATCGATGCGCCGCGCCACCTCGATGCCCGACAGGCCAGGCATGCGGATGTCCAGGAAGCAGACCTGCGGCTCGTGCTCGAGGAAGGCGTCCCAGGCGTCCACGCCGTTGGCCGCCTCGGCCACGATGCACGCGCCCGGCCAGGCCTCGCGCAGGGCGGCCACCAGCTGGGCGCGCGGGGCCTCCTCGTCGTCGGCGACGAGCACGGTGACGCGGTCGGTGGGAGACGGGATGTCGGTGGAGTTCATGTCGGGGAAGGGGCCAGAAGGGTCTCAGGGGGCGGCAGGTCGACGGTGGCGACGCAGCCGCCGTCGGGCGCATCGGCCAGCTGCAGGCGCGCGCGCTCGCCGAAGGCCTGCGCCAGCCGGGCTCGGGTGTTCGACAGGCCCACGCCGGCGGCGTCGGGCACCGGGCCCGGCGGCAGGCCCGGGCCGTCGTCGGCCACCCCGACGCGGGCGCCACCGCCGGGCGTGGCGGTGCAGCGCACCGTCACCCGCCCGCCGTGCAGCCGCGGCGACACGCCGTGCTCGATGGCGTTCTCCACCAGGGTCAGCAGCAGGCCGGGCGGGAGGACGACACGGAGCGCGGCCGGGTCCGCGTGGACCTCGCTGGCCAGGCGCTCCCCGAGGCGCAGCCGCATCACGTCGAGGTAGCGCTGCACGGCCTGCAGCTCGTCGGCCAGCGGCAGCACACGCCGCTCGAACAGCGGCAGCGTGGCACGCAGGTAGCCGGTGAGCGCGGCCAGCATCGGCCCGGCACGGTCGTCGCGCGTGTCCACCCAGTGCTGCAGCGAGGCGAGCGAGTTGAACAGGAAGTGCGGCTGCACCTGGGCGGTGGCCAGCTGGCGCGCGAGCTCCAGGGCACGCTCGCGCTCCTCGTGCTCGCGCAGCCGGGCCTCGATCTGGTGCGCGCGGAACACCGTCACGAACCAGTAGGTCAGGGTGGTCAGCCCGAACGCGGCGGCGCCGAAGTGGAAGATCCAGTCGCGCGCCGCCCCGGGCGCCATGCGCCAGCGCAGGCCGAGCGCGAACAGCAGGAACACCGCCACGACCAGCAAGGTCTCGCGCAGGAGCGTGCGCCGGGCGGGCTCGGCCCACAGCCGCAGCGCACCGTACCAGGCCGCCACGTAGACGGCGACCAGCAGCCCCGCCAGCCGCGCCACCTCGCCGGCCGGCGCCGCCTGCAGCGCGCCCTGCGCCAGCATCGCCAGCGTGATGGTGAGCATGACGCCGAAGGTGCGGCTCGGCCGGTCGCGGCCCGCGCGCGCCATCTCGGCCGCGGTGAAGCGGCGCCGCGGCCCGGGGTACCACAGCTGGCTCCAGTCGATGCGGTCGGCGGTCGGGGTGTCAGCGGACATGCTCGGCCTCCTCGGCCAGCACCAGCTCGATGCGGGCGCGCACGCCCGGCGCGGCGTCGTCCAGCACCAGGCGCGCGCGGTCGCCGAAGCGGTGGGCCAGCCGCTGGCGCACGTTGCCCAGGCCCACGCCCTCCTGCCAGCCGGGGGCCAGGCCGGGGCCGTTGTCGGCCACCTCCACCTCGCAGCGGCCGGTGGCCACCCGGGCCCGCACGTGCACCTCGCCGCCGTCCAGGCGCGCGCCGGCGCCGTGTTCCACCGCGTTCTCCACCAGCGTCAGCAGCAGCCCGGGCGGCAGGCGCACGGCGCGGCTGGCGGCGTCGGCCCGCACCGTGCCGCGCAGCCGCTCGCCCCAGCGCGCCTGCATCACCGCCAGGTAGTGCTCGGCCAGCGGCAGCTCGTCGTCCAGCGTGGCGCTGTCGCGGGCCAGCAGCTCGGTGGACCCGCGCAGGAAGCCGGTCAGCGCGCGCAGCAGCGGCGCCGCGCGCGGGTCGGCGGCGTCCACCCAGTGCTGCAGCGCCGCCAGGGTGTTGAAGATGAAGTGCGGCTGCACCTGCGCCTGCAGCGCCGCCAGCCGGGCCTCGGCCGCCTGGCGGCGCGCCACCTCCAGCGCCTGCTCCAGCCGCAGCCGGGCCAGCTCGCGGGCCATCTGCCAGCGGCGCAGGCGCGCCATGATGGCCATCACCACCACCAGGGCCACGCCGCCGAGCAGCAGCACCGGCGCCGCGCGCAGGAAGGCGTCGCCCAGGGGGGCGACGAACTCGCCCGGCGAGCGAGCGCCGTGCACCGTGGCGCGCGCCACCAGGAAGCCGGTGAGGGCGCCGGCGAAGGCCATGCCGGTGACGATGACCGCGGTGCGGCCCAGGCGTCGCACGGTATGGCGCTCGGGCATCAGCCAGGCCGACAGGCCCGCGCCCAGCAAGGCCACCCACACCGCCGAGCTGCACAGCAGCGCCAGCGCCGGCGGAAAGCCCGCCGCCGCCAGGCCGAACGCGCTGGCCACGATGAGCGCCACCACGCCGGCCCAGACCCACAGGCCCTGCGCGCTGTACAGGAAGGTGTCGATGCGCCGGGCCTCCTCGCGCAGGCCGGGCTCCATGCGGTCGTACCAGGGGCTGGCCCAGCGGAAGTAGCAGCGCTGCACGCGGTTCAGGGGCGGGGCGCCGGCGGCGGGGGTGTCCATGGCGGCGCAGTGTAGGCACCGGCGGCGGGGGCCGGCGCGCGGCCGCGGCGAAGTGCCGGCCCGGCCGCATGGACGGCGGCTGCCGTGCATGGATGGCGGGCCGCCGGAGCGCAGGGCCGGGGCGTCAGGCCAGGGGCTGGCCGTCCACGAAGGCGCGCAGCTCGCCCGGCTGGAAGGCCGTCCAGGCCTCGTCGGCGGTGAGTGGCTCGGTGGCGATCACGGCCACCCGGTCGGCCGGCGTGGTGGCCGCCGCGAAATCCACCCGCAGGTCCTCGTCCTTCAGGCTGGCGGTGGCGAAGGGGTGCTGGCGCACCAGCCAGTGCAGGTGGGTGGAGCAGTGCGCCCACAGTGCCTGGCCGTTGGACAGCAGCATGTTGAAGGTGCCGTGGCGGTGCAGCTCGGGCACCAGCTCGGCCAGCGTGCAGCTGAGTTCGCGCACGTCGGGCACGCCGGCATGGGCCTTGGCCAGCTCCTGCATCAGCCAGCAGAACGCGCGCTCGCTGTCGGTGTCGCCGACCGGGCGGAACGCGCCGTGCAGGCGCGGGCAGAAGCCCTTGAGGTCGCCGTTGTGGGCGAACACCCAGTAGCGCCCCCAGAGCTCGCGCACGAAGGGGTGGGTGTTCTCCAGCGCCACCCGGCCCTGCGTGGCCTTGCGGATGTGCGCGATGACATGCCGGCTGTGGATGGGATAGGTCTTCACGAGCCGGGCGATGGCCGAGTCGCGCGCGCTCGCCGGGTCGATGAAGACGCGCACGCCGCGGTCCTCGAAGAAGCCGATGCCGAAGCCGTCCTTGTGCTCGTGGGCACGGGTGGCCAGCCCGGTGAAGCTGAACATCACATCGGTGGGCGTGTTGGCATTCATGCCCAGCAGCTGGCACATGGCCGCATTGTAGGAAGTGGGACGCCCGGGGCCGCCCCGATGCCGCAGCGCGCCGGTTGTCCCCTATGCTGCGGGGGTTTCCGGGAGCCGCTGCGTGAGCCCAACCCCAGGCGACAGTGTGGTCGCCGGCCTGTCCCTGCTGCAGGGTGCCCGTGAGGCCCAGCTGGAGCGCGACCGGGTGGCCCTGCGCGCGCTCGTCGGCGTGTGCGTGGGGCTGGGCGCGCTGTCGGCCCTGTCCGTGCCGGTGCAGGCGATGGCCGGGCACCCCAGCGACCTGTCGGCCGCGCGCATGGCGCTGGCGGGCCTGCTGTGGGCGGCCGCCGTGCTGGCGGCCGGGGTGGGTCGCCGGGCGGGCCCCCGCGTCGCGTGCGCCGGGCTGCTGGTGCTGCTGCAGGTGGGCTTCGCGGCCTACGCCGCGCTCACCGGGCTGGGTCTGTTCTCCATCATGCTGGCGGCGTCGGCCATGCTGCTCGCGCTCGCGGGCCCGCTCGTGGGCCCCGCGTGGTCCGGCGTGATGGGCGTGCTGCAGGCGGTCATCCTGGTGCTGCTCTGGGAGGCGGAGCGCAGCGGCGCCGTGGCCCCGCTGGTCGAGGGCACGCTGGGCGGATCCACCTCGCGCGCCATCTCGCACGGCCTGCTGTCGCTGGGCTCGCTGCTGGTGGGCCTGGTGATGTCGCGCCAGGTGGTGCGCAGCCTGCACCAGGCCTGGCAGCAGGAGCACCGCCTGGCCGAGCTGCTGCGGCTGGGCAGCGACTGGACCTGGGAGGGCGACCGCCGCGGCCGGATCCGCCACATCTCCGACTCCTTCGTGCGCCACACCGGGCGCCAGGTGGCGGAGTTCCTGCACATCGGCCAGCCGGGCGGGCCGCAGCCGCTGGACGACGCCGACTGGGCAGCGATGCTCGACGACATGCGGGCGCGCCGCGCCTACCGCAACCGCACCGTGACCTTCACCTGCGCGGACGGCACCGTGCTGGTGGTGCGCGGCAGCGGCGAGCCGGTGTTCGATGCCGCCGGCAAGCACGTGGGCTGGTGGGGCATCTGCCAGAACGTGACCGCGGAGGTGCTGGCCTCCCGGGCCCTGGCGGAATCGCGCGCGATGCTGGACAACCTGGTGCAGCTGACGCCCGACGCCATCACCGTGGCCAGCCTGCGCACCGGCCACATCCTGCTGGCCAACCCCGGCTTCCTCGCCATGGCGGGCTACGACCGCCCGGAGCAGGTGCTGGGCCAGTCGGGCCAGGGGCTGGGCCTGTGGCGCGACCCGGCCGACGCCGAGCGGCTGCGCCTGGCGCTGGACGCACCGGGCGGCGTGGTGCGCGGCATGCGGTCCACCGCACGCCGGCCCGACGGCGCCGAGCGGGAGGTGATGATCTCGGCCGCCCGCTTCGACTGGGCCGGCGAGCCGGTGGCGGTGATCCTCACGCGCGACATCACCGAGGACGAGCGCGCCCGCCTGCAGGGCGACGCCATCCTGCAGCATGCGGCGGTGGGCGTGGCCCTGGTGCGCGGCGGCGTGATCGAGCGCGCCAACCCGCGGCTCGAGCAGCTGCTGGGCCAGCCGGCCGGCAGCATGGCGGGGCAGCCGGTGGCGCGCTACTTCGGCGGGCCGGCGGCCTACGAGCGCTTCATCGCCACGGTGCGCGAGCGCCTGCAGGCCGGCCACCCGGTGCAGCTGGAGCACCCCTTCCTGCGCCCCGACGGCAGCACCATGCTGGCAGAGCTGCGCTCGGAGCTGGTCGACCCCCGTCGGCCCGAGGAGGGCGGCGCCATCTGGGTGCTGGAGGACATCACCGAGCGCCGCCGTGCCGAGCAGGCGCTGGCCGAGGCCAAGGCCGTGGCGGAGGCCGCCAGCGCCGCCAAGAGCGCCTTCCTGGCCCATGTGAGCCACGAGATCCGCACCCCGCTCAACGGCGTGCTGGGGCTGGCGCGGCTGATGGCCACACCCGGGCAGAGCGACGCCCGGCGCCAGGCCTGGCTGCGCTACCTCATCGACGCCGCCGAGAGCCTGAACGGCATCGTGTCGAACGTGCTGGACCTGTCCAAGCTCGAGGCGCGCAAGCTCACGGTCGAGCACATCGCCTTCGACCTGCACGCGCTGCTGGAGACGGTGCACGGCGCCCATGCGGTGCTGGCGGAGGCCAAGGGCCTGCAGCTGCGGCTGGAGCTGCCGGCGGACGTGCCGGTGCGGGTGCTCGGCGATCCCCTGCGGCTGCGCCAGATCCTGTCCAACTTCCTGGCCAACGCGATCAAGTTCACGGCCCAGGGCGAGGTCGTGCTGCGGGTGGCCGCCAGCGGCGCCGGCGGCGCGCTGCGCTTCGAGGTGGAGGACACCGGCATCGGCATCCCGCCGGAGGTGCTGCCCCGGCTGTTCCGTCCGTTCGCGCAGGCCGACGATTCCACCACCCGGCGCTACGGCGGCACCGGGCTGGGCCTGTCCATCGCCCACGAGCTGGCCCAGCTGATGGGCGGCGAGGTGGGCGCGCACAGCCGGCCGCAGGGTGGTGCCGTGTTCTGGCTGGCGCTCACCCTGCCCGAGGGCACGGCCGCCGCCCCGGCCGCCGCCGCCGAGGGCGCCGCCCCGTCGCCCGCCCCCGCCGCCCCGGGTGCCAGCCAGGAACCCCAACCGCTGCGCGGCCTGCGCGTGCTGGTGGCGGAGGACCACCCGGTGAACATGCTCATCGCCACGGAGCTGCTGTCCAGCCTGGGCGCGCAGGTCACCCCCGCCCGCGACGGCGGCGAGGCGGTGCGCCTGTGCCTGCAATCGCCCGACAGCTTCGACGTGGTGCTGATGGACCTGCACATGCCGGTGCTCGACGGCCTGGCCGCCGTGCGGGCGCTGCGGCGCGACGCACGCACGGCCAGCCTGCCGGTGGTGGCCTTCAGCGCCGCCGCGCTGGACAACGAGCGGGCGCTGGCACGGGCGGCGGGCATGAACGGCTTCCTCGCCAAGCCCATGCAGCCGCAGGAGCTGGTGCGGCTGCTGGCGCGCTGGGTGCCGGCGCCGGCCGGCTGACGCGGCGCCGCCGGCCCGCAGGGCACGCGCCTTGCCCAGGCGGGGGCCAGCCCTTCGCCAGCCACCGCTGCCCCTTGCCATGTCCGCCCCCCCTGTCCGCGCCGCCCGCTGGTCGCTGGCCGTGGCGTGCCTGGCCAGCGGCGGCCTCGCCGGCTGCGTGGAGGTGCCGCGGCTGGTGCCCGACCTGGCGCTGCGCGCCTCGCAGGAGCCCACGCGCATCGAGGGCGCGCGCGGCCCGCTGAGCCCCGCGCGCCAGAAGCAGCTCGTCGAGCGCCTGAAGGCCGAGCCGGGCCGGCCCAGCAGCATCCTGGAGCGCCACCTGGCCATCGAGCAGGCGCTCACCGACAGCCCGCTGGTGGCCGACAACCAGGTGACGCTGCTGCAGGACGGCGAAGCCACCTACGGCGCGATGTTCGCCGCCATCGCCGCGGCGAAACGCAGCATCCTGATGGAGACCTACATCCTCGAGTACGACGAGGTGGGGCAGCGCTTCGCCGAGGCGCTGATCGCCAAGCGCCGGCAGGGGCTGCAGGTGAACCTGATGTACGACAGCGTGGGCAGCATCGGCACGCCGGACGAGTTCTTCGAGCGGCTGCGCGCCGAGGGCATCGCGGTGGTCGAGTACAACCCGGTGAACCCGCTGGACGCCAAGAGCGGCTGGGACGTGAACGGGCGCAACCACCGCAAGCTGATGGTCGTGGACGGCGCGGTGGCCTTCCTCGGCGGCATCAACATCAGCGGCGTGTACTCGGGTGGCTCGTCGGGCGCCGGCTCGGGCTCCAAGCCGCGCCGCCGCACCCCCGAGGAGCGCGCACAGGAGGCGACCGAGCGGCCGTGGCGCGACACCCACGTGCGCATCGAGGGCCCCGTGGCGGCCGAATTCCTGCAGGGCTTCGCACGCGCCTGGGCGTCGCAGAAGGGCCCCGTGCTGAACGCCGCCGACCTCACCCTGCCGCCGCCCGCCGTGCGCGGACGGCATGTGGTGCGCGCCATCGACAGTGCGCCGGACGACCCCTACAGCGCGATCTACACCACGCTGATGTCGTCCATCGACCATGCCGAGAAGGAGGTGTGGATCACCAACGCCTACTTCGTGCCGGACCCGCAGCTGCTGGACGCGCTGTGCCGCGCGGCCCGGCGCGGCGTGGACGTGCGCATGATCCTGCCGCGCCACTCCGACGCGCCCATCGTGGTGAGCGCCGGGCGTTCGCACTACGGCACGCTGCTGGAGGCGGGCGTGAAGCTCTACGAGCGCCGCAGCGTGCTGCTGCACAGCAAGACGGCGGTGGTCGACGGCGTGTGGTCCACCGTGGGCTCCACCAACCTCGACTGGCGCAGCTTCGTGCACAACCGCGAGCTCAACGCGGTGATCCTGGGCGACGAGTTCGGCGGCGAGATGCGCCGGGTGTTCGAGCGCGACCAGGCCATGTCCGACCCGGTCACGCTCGAGGCCTGGAAGGCCCGCCCGATCAAGCAGCGCCTGACCGAGTGGCTCGGCCGGGTGCTGCAGTACTGGCTGTAGCGCCCCTGGAGCCGTTCGGGCCGAGCCTGTCGAAGCCCTTGGCGCCGGCGCGGCTCAGCGCTTGCGCAGCAGCGCGTACAGCAGGATGGCGCCGAAGGTGGCGGTGCCGATGCCGCCCAGCGCGAAGCCGCCGAACTTCAGGGTGTAGTCGCCCGTGCCCAGCACCAGCGTGACGGCGGCCACGATGAGGTTGGTGTTGTCGGAGAAGTCCACCCGGTTGTCCACCCAGATCTTGGCGCCGGCCACGGCGATCAGGCCGAACACCACGATGGACACGCCGCCCATCACCGGCAGCGGGATGGCCTGGATGAGCGCGCCGAACTTCGGCGAGAAGCCCAGCACCACCGCGATCAGCGCCGCCACCACGAACATGGCGGTGGAGTAGATCTTGGTGGCCGCCATCACGCCGATGTTCTCGGCGTAGGTGGTGACGCCGGTGCCGCCCGAGGCGCCCGACACCATGGTGGCGATGCCGTCGCCCAGGAAGGCGCGGCCCATGAAGCGGTCCAGCGGCTTGCCGGTCATGGCGCCCACGGCCTTCACGTGGCCCAGGTTCTCGGCCACCAGGATCACGGCCACCGGGGCGATGAGCAGCATGGCCTGGGTATCGAACACCGGCGCGGCGAAGCCCGGCGCGCCGAACCAGGCCGCGTTGACGATGCCCGACACGTCGATGGGCTTGCCCAGGCCGAAGCCGTTCGCCAGCACCGCGTACACCAGGGTGGCGACGATCAGGCCCACCAGGATCAGCAGGCGCTGCAGCATGCCGCCAGTGCGCACGGCCACCAGGCCGACCGCGATGAAGGTCACCGCCTGCATCCACTTGTCGAAGTCGGTGGGCGCCATGTTCTTGATGGGGATGCCGGCCAGGTTCAGGCCGATCACGGCCACCACCGCGCCGGTGACCACCGGCGGCATGAGCTTCTCGATCCACGAGGTGCCCACGCCCATCACCAGCAGGCCGATGAGCGCGTACACCAGGCCGCAGACGATGATGCCGCCCAGCGCCACGCCGATGTTGGCGTTGGCGCCGCCACCGGCGTAGCCCGTCGCCGCGATCACCACGCCGATGAAGGCGAAGCTCGAGCCCAGGTAGCTGGGCACCTGGCCGCCGACCACCAGGAAGAAGATCAGCGTGCCGATGCCCGACATGAGGATCGCCACGTTCGGGTCGAAGCCCATCAGGATGGGCGCCAGCACGGTGGCGCCGAACATGGCGATCACGTGCTGCACGCCCATGGCCACCGTCTGGGGCCAGGGCAGGCGTTCATCGGGGGCGACGACGGTGCCGGGCGTGGCCGGTACCTCGCGCCAGGTGGGCAGCAGGCTCATGCGGTGCTCTCCTCGGGCAGGGGTCTTGTGGATGTGATGCGCTCGCACGGCCCGTGCCAGCGCCCCAGGGGGCCAGTGTATGAAGAAGTGTCGGCGTCGGCCGGCTCAGGCCAGCAGCACCGCGGCCTCCAGCGCCGGATACTGTCGTCGCAGCATGGCCACGCCCTGCGCTGCGCGCTTGCGCCAGCCGGGCCCGCGGGATTGCAGATCCGCCCACGCAGCGGCCAGCGCCTCCGGGTCATGGGTGCCCAGGTAGTCCACCAGCGTGGCCGCCTGGGCCACGTCCTTGAGTGCCTTGGTACGCTGCGCGGCCGGCCGCTCGCCACAGACCAGCAGCTTGTGCACCGCGTAGCGCTCGGCGGGGGGCATGTTCACGACGATGGGCCCGCGCCGGGACAGCAGCACTGCCGGCGCGGCTGCCTCCATGGAAAACTCCAGGAACCTCAGCGGTTGCAGCGTGACGTTCAGTGCCTCCACGTGCACCGGCGCATCGCCGGTGCGCCGCAAGGCCGTCAGGAAATCCAGGTCGAAGTCGGGCTCGTCGGCCTTCTTGTAGGTGCTGCGGTCCGCATTGGGCACGAAGCCCATGCGCAGTGATTCAATGGCCGCATGGGTGTCCACCCGGTCGGGCAAGGCGAGCGACAGGTTGCGCCCGCTGTGCGCGAAGTCGAGGTCGACCGTCGTCGTGCCCAGCGTCCACCGCACGCCGAACATGTTCTGGTAGGCCAGGAAACAATGCGTGCCCAGGAGGACGCCGCCCACCCGGAAGAAGCCGTGGTCGTGCAGGCGCTGGATAACCATGGCGTGGCGCGGGATGACCTCGTCGCAGCCCAGTGCCAGCGCGGCCTGGGCAAGCCGGCGCAGATGTTCGCGCGCCGCCGCGGCCGTGGGGTCCTTGTGCTGGGCGACCAGGGCGTCGAGCTCAGGCGTCGCCTTGCCCAGGTAGGTCTGGAGCAGCCGGCCGTCGGGCTGGCGGATCTGGTGGTACCAGTACCGCTGCCCATGGACCGCCTTGGTGGCGAAGCCGCCCGGCGCCGCGGCGATGGAGCGCGCAGACTCGGCCGACAGCGCGGCGGAAGCCACGCTGGCAAAGGCGGTCTGGGCCGCCGCACTCAGCTCGGCGTACATGGCGTCTTATACTACCTCACTATCCGAAGTAGTATAAGCACGTTCAAGCAGCCGCCGGCTGCCCCTGTGGCTGCCAGCCCTTGGGCACCGCGCCGATGAGGCGGCGGGTGTAGGGCTGCTGGGGCGCGGTGAGGATGTCGCGGGCGCTGGCCTGCTCGACCACCTCGCCGTCCTTCATCACCAGCACCTCGTCGCTGATGAAGCGCACCACCGCGAGGTCGTGCGTGATGAAGATATAGGCCAGCCCGAGCTCGTCCTGCAGGTCCTTGAGCAGGTTGAGCACCTGCGCCTGCACCGACACGTCGAGCGCGCTCACCGCCTCGTCCAGCACCAGCACCTCGGGGTTGAGCGTGAGGCAGCGCGCGATGGCCACGCGCTGGCGCTGGCCGCCGGAGAACTCGTGCGGGTACTTGGCGAAGGCGCGTGCCTCCAGGCCCACCTTGTCCAGCAGGGCGCGGGCGCGCTGCTCGCGCTCGGCCGTGTTCGCGCCGATGCCGTGGATGGCCATGGGCTCGATGAGCGTCTGGCCGATGGTGAAGCGCGGGTTGAGCGAGGCGTACGGGTTCTGGAAGACGATCTGGATGCGCCGGCGCATCTGCTGGCGCTGGGCGTCGCTCAGGTGCATCAGGTTCTGGCCGTCGAACAGCACCTCGCCGCCCATGGGGCCGGAGTGCGGCTCGTGCAGGCGCAGCAGCGTGAGGCCCATCGTCGTCTTGCCCGAGCCGGATTCGCCCACCACGCCCAGCGTGTGGCCACGCCGCAGCTGGAAGCTCACGCCCTTGACGGCGGGGAACTCCTTGCGGCCGAACACGCCCTGGCGCAGCCAGAAGCTCTTGGTGAGCGACTTCACCTCCAGCACCACCGGGGCGGCCGGGTCCTTGGGCTTGGCTTCAGTGCGGGCCCCGCGGCCGGCGATGTGGTCGTCGATCACCATCAGGCGCGCGGGCAGCTGCTCCTCCAGCGTGGGCCGGCAGGCCAGCAGCGCCTTGGTGTAGGCGTCCTGCGGCGCACTGAAGATGCCGGCCACCGCGCCCTGCTCGCGCACGGTGCCGTGGCGCATCACCACCACGCGGTCGGCGATCTCGCCCACCAGTGCCAGGTCGTGGCTGATGAACAGCACCGACAGGCCGTGGCGGGCCTTGAGCTTGGCCAGCAGCTCCAGGATCTGGCGCTGGATGGTGACGTCCAGCGCGGTGGTGGGCTCGTCGGCGATGAGCAGCTGCGGCTCGCAGGCCAGCGCCATGGCGATCATCACGCGCTGCTGCTGGCCGCCCGAGAGCTCGTGCGGGTAGGCCGACAGGCGGCGCTTGGGGTCGGGGATGCCCACCTCGTTGAGCAGCTCCTCGGCGCGCGCCAGCGCCGCCCGGCGCCCCAGGCCCAGGTGGGTGACCAGCGGCTCGATGAGCTGGTCGCCGATGCTGTACACCGGGTTGAGCGAGGACATCGGGTCCTGGAAGACGCAGGCGATCTCGCGGCCGCGCAGTGCCCGCAGGCGGGCGCGGTCGGCCTGCAGCAGGTCCTGGCCCTTCCACAGGATGCGCCCGGTGCGCTCGGCGTTCTCGGGCAGCAGGTTCACGATGCTCATGGCCGTGACGCTCTTGCCCGAGCCCGATTCGCCCACCAGCGCCACGGTCTGGTTCTGCGCGACATCGAAGTTCACGCCCTGCGCACCGCGGCCCACGGCCTCGGCACGCTGCACGACGCCACCCTGCCGCCCCATGCGGAAGGCGACCTTCAGGTCCTGGATGGACAACAGATTCCCGGCCATCACTCGGCCCCCCGCAGCTTCGGATCGAGCGCGTCGCGCCAGGCGTCGGCCATCAACGAGAACGCGGTGACGAACACCGCCATGAACAGCGTGGCCGCGGCCAGCTGCCACCAGTAGCCGAGGATGAGCTCGCTCTGCGCCTCGGCCAGCATGGTGCCCCAGCTCACCTGGTCCACCGGCACGCCCAGGCCCAGGTACGACAGGATCACCTCGCTCTTGATGAAGCCCACCACCAGCAGGCTCATGCGCACGAGGATCACGTGGCTCACGTTGGGCAGGATGTGGCGGAACATGCGCGCCCCGGTGGACGCGCCGATGGCGTCCGCCGCCCGCACGTACTCGCGCGAGCGGTGCTTCATGAACTCGGCGCGCACCTGGCGGTACAGGCCCGTCCAGCCCACCAGGCCGAGGATGACCACCACCGTCCAGATGCCGCGCGGCAGCACCGCATCGGCCCGGTTGAGCACCGCGGCCAGGGCGAAGATGAGCAGGATGTCGGGAATGGCGGTGAACACCGTGTAGAGCCACTCGAGGAAGTCGCCCACCTTGCCGCCGAAGAAGCCCGACAGCGCGCCCAGCAGCGTGCCCATCAGCGTGGCCAGCAGCGCCGCCATCACGCCCACGGCCACCGACACCTGGGTGCCCTTGATCACCTTGTCGAGCACGTCGCGACCGAGCCGGTCGCCGCCGAAGGGGAGGGTCTCGGCCTTGTGCGCGGCCGTGGTCGCGTACTGCTTGGCGCGCTCGGCCCACTCGCCGTAGCGCGGGGCCAGCGGGTCGATGTCGCTGATGTCCACGTTCGGGCCCTTGGGCTGCTCGATGGCGCCGGTGGCCTCGGGCGGCTTCGGGCCCACCACCGTGGGCGGCGCGTTGGCGACGCCCACCTCGTCCTGCCAGTGCGCCGCCACCACACCCAGGCCGGACAACACGATGAGCACGATGAAGGCCAGCACCACGCCCATGGACACCACGCCCACGCGGTCGCGCTTGAAGCGACGCCACGCGGCATGCCACACGCCCTCGGAGCGTTCTGCCGGCAGCGTGGCCTCTGCCTTGGAGGAAAGCACCGCGCTCATTTCAGGACGACTCGCGGGTCGACGACCTTGTAGAGCAGGTCGGTGGCCAGGTTGATCAGCATGGTCAGCATCGCCAGGTACACGGTGGCGGCCTGGATGACGGGGTAGTCGCTGCGGTTCACCGCCAGCAGCACCTCACGGCCCAGGCCGGGAATGGAGAAGAACACCTCGATCAGGAAGGAGCCCACGAAGATGCCCGGCAGGGCCAGGCCCACGTTGGTGAGGATGGGGATCATCGCGTTGCGCAGCACGTGCTTGAACAGCACCGGGCGCTCCGCCAGGCCCTTGGCGCGCGCGGTGCGCACGTAGTCCTGCCCGAGCTCGTCGAGGAAGAAGCTGCGGTACAGCCGCGTCTGCGGCGCCACGCCCACCATCACCGCCAGCAGCACGGGCAGGGGCGCATAGGTGGTGAGGTTGGTCCAGGTGGAGTCGCTCCAGCCCTGCACCGGGAACCAGCCGAGCTGGAAGCCGAACACGTACTGGCCGACGATCACGTAGACGAGGAACGAGATGGACAGCGCGACCGTCGTCACCACCATCAGCGTGCGGTCGGTGAGCGAGCCGCGCACGTAGGCCACGCCCAGCGCGATGGGGATCGCCAGCAGCGTGTCCAGGATGAGGATGGGCGCCATCACCGTCAGCGTGGCGGGCAGGCGGGTGGCGAAGATCTGGCTCACCTGCTCCTGGGTGGCCCAGCTCTTGCCCCATTCGAAGGTACCAATCTGCTGCAGGAAGATGCCCAGCTGCACGTACCAGGGCTCGTTCAGCCCCAGCTGCTGGCGGATGGCATCCACCTGCTCGGGCGTGGCGTTGAGCCCCGCCAGGATCTCTGCCGGGTCCCCCCCGACGAACTTGAACAGCGCGAACACGAAGAGCACGACGCCCAGCAGCGTCGGGATCATCTGCAGCAGGCGCCGGACCAGATAGGCGGCCATGGCGAGCGGCCCGGGCGCACCCGGGCGGATGTGAGGATGCGCGAGTGTAGGGGCGTGGACGCACGGATTGCATGGCGTTTGCCCCGGTGTGCCGGGGGCTTTGGCGCCCGGGTTGATCGCATCCCCGGATGCCCCGGCCAGCGGGATGCACTATCGTCGCGCCCATGCTGCGTCGGCTCGTCCCCCTGCTTGTCTGTACAACCGCCCTGGCGCTGGGCGCCGTCCGCGCCCAGGGGGCGGGCCCGTCGGCGGCGGCGGGCCCCGCCACGCAGCCGCCCAAGGTGCTGCGCTATGCCTTCCCCATCGCCGAGACCGGGTTCGACCCGGCGCAGATCTCCGACCTGTACTCGCGCGTGATCGCGGCCAACATCTTTGAGGCGCCGCTCAGCTACGACTTCCTGGCGCGCCCCGCGAAGCTGGTGCCCGCCACGGCGGCGGCGCTGCCCGAGGTCTCGGACGACCTGCGCAGCTTCACCTTCCGACTGAAGCCAGGCACCTACTTCGCCGACGACCCCGCCTTCGGCGGCAAGCGGCGCGAGCTGGTGGCCGAGGACTACGTCTATTCCATCAAGCGCCACTACGACCCGCGCTGGAAGAGCCCCAACCTCTACAACTTCGAGAACGCGAAGATCCTGGGCCTGTCCGAGCTGCGCGCCAGGGCGCTCAAGGGCGGCAAGCCCTTCGACTACGACACCCCGGTGGAGGGCCTGCGCGCGCTGGACCGCTACACCTTCGTGGTGAAGGTGGCCGAGCCGTCCCCGCGACTGCCGCTGGCCTTTGCCGACGCCGCCGTGGCCGGCGCCGTGGCGCGCGAGGTGATCGAGGCGGACCCCGACCACGCCATGGAGCGCCCGGTGGGCACCGGGCCCTTCCGGCTGGCCGAGTGGCGCCGCTCGTCGCGCCTGCTGCTGGAGCGCAATCCTGGCTACCGCGAGGTGCGCTACGAGGCCGAGCCGCCCGCCGACGACGCGCTGTCGCAGGCCATCGCCCAGCGCCTGCGCGGCCGCCGCCTGCCCCTGCTGGACCAGGTGGAGATCCAGATCGTCGAGGAATCCCAGCCGCGCCTGCTGGCCTTCCTGAACGCCGAGCACGACTGGATCGAGCGCCTGCCGCCGGAGCTGTCCCCCCCGTACATCCCCCACGGCGCACTGGCGCCCCATCTGGCGAAGAAGGGCATCCAGCTCGAGCGCGTGACGGCCACCGACATCGGCTACAGCTACTTCGCCATGGAGCACCCGGTGGTGGGTGGCTACACGGCGGACAAGGTGGCCCTGCGGCGTGCCATCGCGCTGGCCTACGACGTGCAGGCCGAGATCGTGCAGGCGCGCAAGGGGCAGGCGGTGCCCGCGCAGTCGGTGGTGCCGCCGCAGATGGCCGGGCACGACCCGCGCTTCAAGACCGAGATGAGCGAGCACGACCCGGCCAAGGCCAACGCCCTGCTCGACCTGTACGGCTATGTCGACGCCGACGGCGACGGCTGGCGCGACCAGCCCGACGGCCAGCCGCTGCGGATCGAGTACGCCTCGCAGCCCGACCAGGCCTCGCGCGCGCTGCAGGAGCTCTGGCGCAAGGCGCTGGCCTCCATCCGCGTGAGGGTGGAGTTCAAGATCGCCAAGTGGCCCGAGCAGCTCAAGGCGTCGCGCAGCGGCAAGCTGATGATGTGGGGCCTGGCCTGGAGCGCCACCCAGCCCGACCCCAGCGACATGCTCGGCCTGATGTACGGGCCGAACAAGGGCCAGAGCAACCATGCCCGCTTCGACCTGCCGGCATTCAACGCCCTGTACGCGAAGCAGGCCGTGCTGCCCGACGGCCCCGAGCGCGATGCGCTCATCCACGAGGCCAAGCGCCTGTCGGTGGCCTACATGCCGCAGAAGGTGACTGGCCACCGCATCCTCAACGACCTGCTCCACCCGTGGGTGGTCGGCTACCGCCGCCACCCCTTCCTGCGCGGGTGGTGGCAGTACGTCGACATCGACCCCGCCCTGCGCCCCACCGGGGCCACCGCCACGCCATGACACGCCACCCCTTGCTCGCCACCCTGGCCGCCGCGCTGCTGGCCACCGCCCTGCCCCTCGCCAGCCTGGCGCAGCCCGCCGCGTCGTCCGCCACGTCGTCCGCGCCGCCGGCCGCGGCCGCGCCGCAGAAGGTGCTGCGTTATGCCTTCCGCGTCGCCGAGACCACGCTGGACCCGGCCCAGGCCAGCGACATCTATTCGCGCACGCTCACGGCGCACATCTTCGAGGCGCTCTACACCTACGACCACCTGGCGCGGCCGTCCAAGTTCAAGCCGCTCACGGCCGAGGCGCTGCCCGAGGCCACCGACAACTACCGCACCTGGACCATGAAGGTGCGCCCCGGCATCCACTTCGCCGACGACCCCGCCTTCGGCGGCAAGAAGCGCGAGCTGGTGGCGGAGGACTACGTCTACGCCATCAAGCGCTTCGCCGACCCCGCCAACAAGAGCCCCGTCTGGAGCTACATCGACGGCTTCCACTTCCTCGGCCTGGCCGAGCAGCGCGACAAGGCGCTCAAGGGCAAGCGCCCCTTCGACTACGACGCCCGCGTCGAGGGCCTGCGCGCGCTGGACCGCTACACGGTGCAGATCCGCCTGGCCGAGCCACGCCCGCGCTTCATCGAGTTCCTGGCTGCCAGCGACCTGTTCGGCGCCGTCGCGCGCGAGGTGGTGGAGCACTACGGCGACAAGATCGTCGAGCACCCGGTGGGTACCGGCCCGTTCCAGCTCGCCCAGTGGCGGCGCGCGAGCTTCATCGCTCTGGAGCGCAATCCCGGCTACCGCGAGCGCTTCTACGACGCCGAGCCCGCCGCCGACGACAAGGAGGGCCAGGCCCTGCTGGCGCGCTTCAAGGGCCGCCGCATCCCCATGATCGACCGGGTGGAGGTGTCCATCGTCGAGGAGAACCAGCCACGCTGGCTGGCCTTCCTGAACGGCCAGCACAACCTGATCGAGCAGGTGCCGGCCGACTACGTGAGCCAGGGCATGCCCAACGGCAAGGTGGCCCCCAACCTGGCCAAGCAGGGCGTGCAGGGCTGGCGCCAGGTGCGCGCCGACCTCACCGCCACCATCTTCAACATGGACGACCCGGTGGTGGGCGGCTACACGCCCGAGAAAGTCGCCCTGCGCCGCGCCCTCTCGCTGGGGCTGGACGTGGAACGCGAGATCCGCCTGGTGCACAAGAGCCAGGCCTTCCCGGCCCAGGCGCCCATCGCACCGCACACCACCAGCTACGACCCGCGCTTCAAGAGCGAGATGAGCGATTACGACCCCGCGCGGGCGAAGGCGCTGCTCGACCTGTACGGCTACACCGACCGCGACGGCGACGGCTGGCGCGAGCAGCCCGATGGCTCGCCGCTGAAGCTGCAGTGGTCCATCGAATCGGACAACCGCGGCCGGCAGATGAGCGAGCAGTACCACCACAGCCTCAAGGCGCTGGGCATCCAGGTGCAGTTCAAGCCCGGCAAGTGGCCCGAGCTGCTGAAGGCCGCGCGCGCCGGCAGCTACCAGGTCTGGCACGTGGGCGGCATGAGCGCCTCGCCCGACAGCCAGGGCGCGCTGCAGCGCTACGACGGCACGCAGATCGGCGGCCAGAACCTGGCGCGCTTCAAGCGGCCCGAGTTCGACGCGCTGTACAAGAAGCTCTCCGAGCTGCCCGACGGACCCGAGCGCGAGGCGGTGTTCACCGAGGCCAAGCGCATCGCCGTGGCCTGGATGCCCTACCGCATCCGCTGGCACTCCTACATCACCGACATGGCCCACCGCGACGTGATCGGCTACCGCCGCCCGCTGTTCTGGCAGGACTGGTGGCAGTACGTGGACATCGAACCCACCGCCCGCGCCGACTGACCGCCCCCTGGAGAGCCCCGAATGCCGACGCCCGCGCTGCCCGAGCCCCGGATCACCGTCTACGAACGCTGGCTGGCGCAGGCACGGGGCCTGCGCTTCGCCTGCTACGAGGACCTGTGGCGCTGGTCGGTGCGTGAGCCAGACGCCTTCTGGCGCTCGGTGTGGGACTTCTTCGATCTGCGTTCGCCCGTGCCGCCCACGCTGGCGCTGGCCGACGCGCGCATGCCCGGGGCGCGCTGGTTTCCCGGCGTGCAGCTGAACTACGCGCAGCAGGTGCTGCGCCATGCCGACGCCGCGCACGCCGCCGGCCACCCGGCCATCGTATGGGCCGACGAGCCGGCGCTGGAAGCCGGCCGCCTGGGCGAGCTGGGCTGGCCCGAGCTGCGCCGCCAGGTGGGCGTGCTGGCCGCCCGCCTGCAGGCGCTGGGCGTGGCGCCGGGCGACCGCGTGGTGGCCGTGCTGGGCAACCGGCCGGAGACGGTGGTGGCCTTCCTGGCCGTGGCCAGCCTGGGCGCGATCTGGTCGGTGTGCTCGCCCGACATGGGCCCGGTGGCCGTGCTCGACCGCTTCCGCCAGATCGAGCCCGCGGTGCTGCTGCGGGCCGACGGCTACCGCTTCGGCGGCCAGGCGCACGACCGGCGTGCGCTGGGCGCCGAGCTGGTGGCCGGCCTGCCCACGCTGCGCCACGTGGTCGACGTGCCGGTGCTGGGCCTGGCGGTGCCGGGCGACGGGCAGCCTGCCAGCGGCGGCCCCGCACGCCACGCCTGGGCCGACCTGGTCGCGGGTGAGGACTCGGTGACCCCGCGCCCGCTGCCCTTCGACGCCCCGCTGTGGATCGTCTACTCCAGCGGCACCACCGGCCTGCCCAAGCCCATCGTGCACGGCCATGGCGGCGTGGTGCTCGAAGGCCTGAAGGGCGGCACGCTGCACAACAACCTGGGCGCCACGGTCGAGACCGGCGACCGCTTCTTCTGGTACAGCAGCACCGGCTGGATCATGTGGAACTGCCAGGTCAGCGGCCTGCTGGGCGGCACCACGATCTGCCTGTACGACGGCTCGCCGGCACAGAGCGTGCGCCAGGCCGACGCGCCGGCCGACTGGACGCCGCTGTGGCGCTTCGCCGCGCTGTCGCGCTGCACCTTCTTCGGTGCCGGCGCGGCCTTCTACGCCAGCTGCCTGAAGGCCGGGGTGCGGCCGCTGCAGCAGGGCGGGCTCTCCGCGCTGCGCGCGGTGGGGTCCACCGGCTCGCCGCTGGCGGAAGACGCCTACCGCTGGATCTGGCGCGAGCTGCCCAAGGTGGACGGGCGCGACATCTGGATCGCCTGCATCTCGGGCGGCACCGACTTCGCCGGCGCCTTCGTGGCCGGCCTGCCCACGCTGCCGGTGGTGGCCGGCGAGATGCAGTGCCGCTGCCTGGGCGCGGCCGTGGAGGCCTGGAGCGAGCCCGACGCCGAGGGCCGCGGCCGGCCGCTGATGGACGAGGTGGGCGAGCTGGTGTGCACGGTGCCCATGCCGTCCATGCCGCTGCGCCTGTGGGGCGACGACGACGGGCAGCGACTGCTGGGCAGCTACTTCGACACTTACCCCGGCGTCTGGCGCCACGGCGACTGGATCCGCCTGGTGCCGCGCGAACAGGCCACCGGCGCCATCATCTACGGCCGCAGCGACGCCACCATCAACCGCCAGGGCGTGCGCATGGGCACGGCCGAGCTCTACCGCGCGGTGGAGGCCCTGCCCGAGGTGCTGGACAGCCTGGTGGTGGACCTGGAGTACCTGGGCCGCGAGAGCTGGATGGCGCTGTTCGTGGTGCTGCGCGAGGGCGCGGTGCTGGACGACGCCCTGAAGCGCCGCCTGGTCGCCGAGATCCGCGAGGCGCTGTCGCCGCGCCACGTGCCCAACGACATCTACGCCGTGCCGGCCATCCCGCGCACGCTCAGCGGCAAGAAGATGGAGCTGCCGGTCAAGAAGCTGCTCCTGGGCGCCAACCCGGCCCAGGTGATGAACCGCGACGCCATGGCCAATGCCGCATCCGTGGACTGGTTTCTCGCCTTCGCGGCGCAGCGGGCCCCAGGCGCGACCACAATCGCCGCTCCCTCGGCCACCGCTGCCCCGACATGACCACCACGCTCGCCGATTTCCCCATCACCGCCAAGTGGCCGGCGCGCCACCCGGAGCGCCTGCAGCTGTACTCGCTGCCCACGCCCAACGGCGTGAAGGTGTCCATCCTCCTGGAGGAGCTGGGCCTGCCCTACGAGGCGCACAAGGTCAGCTTCGACACGAACGACCAGCTCAGCGCCGAGTTCGTCTCGCTGAACCCGAACAACAAGATCCCGGCCATCATCGACCCCGACGGGCCGGGCGGCAAGCCGCTGGCGCTGTTCGAGTCGGGCGCCATCCTCTGGTACCTGGCGGAGAAGACCGGCCGCTTCCTGCCCACCGACCCCGCCGCGCGCTACCACGCGCTGCAGTGGGTGATGTTCCAGATGGGCGGCGTGGGCCCCATGTTCGGCCAGCTCGGCTTCTTCCACAAGTTCGCCGGCAAGGACTATGAGGACAAGCGCCCGCGCGACCGCTACGTGGCCGAATCGCGCCGCCTGCTGGGTGTGCTGAACAAGCACCTGGCGGGGCAGCCGTGGATGCTGGGCGACGAGTACAGCATCGCCGACATCGCCGTGTTCCCCTGGGTGCGCAACCTCATCGGCTTCTACGGCGCGGGCGAGCTCGTCGGCTTCGACGAATTCGCCCAGGTGCAGCGCGTGCTCGACGCCTTCGTGCAGCGCCCCGCGGTCCAGCGGGGGCTGCAGGTACCGGCGTGACTCCCGTCGCGCCGGCCGCCTCGTTCACTTGACGAGCGTGGCGAACTGCGGGTTGCGAACCGTCTTGCCGACCAGGTTCTGCACCGCGCGCGAGAAGGCCTCGGCGGTGTTGCGGCAGGCCTCGGGCGCCGCGAAGCCACTGCTGAACTCGTAGTACTCCGAGCTGGTCATCGACTGGCCGTTGCTGGAGCGCAGCGACAGCTCGATGGTCCAGCTGCCGCCGGTCAGGCCGCGCGTGGTCGAGAACTCCAGCTTGTCGACCTTGCCGCTCAGGGTGACGCGGGGGGCGGCCGTGGCCAGGGCGCCGGCCATCTTCAGCTCGTCCTCGAAGGCCTTCTGGATGTACTGGGTGTGGGTCAACCCATCGGCCACCTGCAGCGGGCCCAGGGCCCGGCAGCTGGCGTCGAAGGTGGCCGGCGCGGTGAACGCGGCCAGGCCCACGCCGGAGGCGGCCAGCTGCTTGATGGCGAGGTTGTTGTCCGCCGAGATGGCGTAGCGCTGCGTGGTCGGCGTTTCGCAGCCGGCCAGCAGGGCGCCAGCGGCCACGAGGGTCAGTGCAAGTGCTGCACGGGTCATTGAAGGAATCTCCCTGGTCGATTGAATGGACGCGCCGGAATGGCGCGTCCGAAAGTGTAAGCAAACCGCCGCGACGCGGCCGTCAGCCCAGCAGCACGTTCACGATCGCGTTGCCGATGCCCATCAGGGCCGCGCCCGAGATGAGGCCGGCGCAGATGGGCTCGGCGCCGTCCACCCAGATGGCGTGGCCGCGGGTGCCCGGCGCCTTGTGGCGCAGGCCCATCAGCCAGAAGATCAGCGCGCCCACGAACATGGCGAAGGTCGCCTCGGGCGGCAGCACCACGCCCAGGCCGATGGACACCGACGACAGCGGGAAGCGGCCCTTGGTGAACACGCGGGCCAGCTCGATGAGCACCGCCGCGACCGCCGCCACCGCCATGGCCACGATGGCGCTGGTGGGCAGGCCGGCGAAGCCCTTGGCGATGATCTCCGCCACGCCCTTCCACTGCACCGCGCCCGGCATGGCGAACTGCTCGGAGATGAGCGTGCCGGCCGAGCGCACGCCGTTCGCGTCCGCCGGCAGGAACAGCAGGAAGTACAGCGGCACGCAGGCCATCACGCCCGCGAACAGGCCGATCACGTGGCCCATGGCCTGGTGGCGCGGCTTGCCGCCCAGCATGTAGCCCGGCTTGATGTCCGACAGCAGGTTGGCGGCGTTGGAGGAGATCTCCGCCGTCATGCCGGCCGGCAGCAGGTTGCTCGCGGGGTTGGTGCGGTCGATCGCGCCCATGGTGAACTGGGTGATCTTCGACAGCGAGCCGGTGGGCGTCCACGAGGTGAGCGCCATGGAGTTGGTGCAGATCACCGTGAGCACGAAGATCAGCGGCAGCGACGCCAGCGCCAGGCCCATGCTGACGCCGAAGAACTGGTGCGTGATCCAGGCGCCCAGCAGGCTGAACACCGGCACGCCCACCCAGCTCATCCACAGCGGCAGCTCGATGTCCTTCAGCGGGTCGGGGCCGTGGTCCTTGGCGGCCGGCGACTGGCCACCGCGCAGCGACTTGAACGCGGAGGTGAACAGCTCGGGCTTGGCCGCCAGGCTCACCAGCGAGCCGGCCACCATCATGGTCACGCCCCACCACATGGACCACTGGTTGACGATCTCGGCACGCGAGATGGGCACGACGGTGCCGTTGTCCAGCACGCGCTGCACGATGTCGCCGCGCTCGATCATGATGGGCGCCAGCACGGCGAAGTTGACGAAGGCCCCGAGCAGGCAGCTGGCCGCCACGGCGATGCCCATGAGGCCGCCCACGCCCAGCATGGCGGCGTCCAGCGTCAGCCGCAGGCCCAGCGCGCGGAAGTCGGTGCCCAGGATCTTCAGCGCCGCGCCGCCCGCCTGGTAGTAGTAGGTGTCCAGCCGCTCATGGAAGACCCAGGGCTCCTTCATGCCAGCCCACTGGTCCATGCGCAGCAGCTTGAACTGCAGCAGCTTCATCCAGCCGTCGCTGATGAGCGCCTGGTAGGTGGCCGCCCCCGCCGCCACGATGCCCAGCAGCTTGGCCTTGAACAGCCCGGCCCCCGCGGCCCCGTGGTACAGCGAATCCAGCACTACGCCGCAGGCCCGGCCCTCGGGGAAGGGCATCTGCTCCTCGTTGATGAAGCGGCGCTTCATCGGGAAGGCGATCAGCACCCCGATGATGGAGATGACGATCATCCAGATCATCAGCTGCCACCAGGGCACCACCACGCCGGTGACGAGCATGTAGGCCGCCATGCTCGAGGTGAGCGGCGTCACCACGTAGCCCGCCGCGGTGGCGATGGACTGGGTGCAGTTGTTCTCCAGGATGGTGAAGTCCTGCGCCACGCCCGCACTGTTGAGGATGCGGTAGATCGCGAAGGCCAGGATCACCGAGGTCAGGCCGACTCCGATGGTGATGCCGGTCTTGGCGGCGATGTACAGGCCGGTGGCCGCCAGCACGCCGCCCAGCAGGAAGCCGGTGAGCGCCGAGCGCAGGGTGAGCTGCGCCATGTTGCCGCGGTAGACGTGCTTCAGCCACCACTCGTCTTTCTGGCGGCGGGTCCAGCTGCGGATCTGTTCGTCGGTGAGTTGTTGCAGGGCCATGGTGAGGAATGCAAGAGGCGGCCGCGGTCACGGCCGGGCCGGATTGTGTCAGCCTCGCGCAAGCCGGCCGCTCGGGGCATACCAGCGGCCGCTGGCGCCGGCCCGCCGGGCGCGCTCCAATGGGGGATGACGCCCGTTGCCGAGCCGCCCGCCGGCGCCACCGCCCGGCTGTTCCTGGCCCTGTGGCCGGACGAGCCCGCCACCTTGCAGGGCCTGCGGGCCTGGCAGGCGGCGCTGCGCTGGCCCGCCTCGGCCCGGCCCACCGCGGCGGCGAACCTGCACCTCACCCTGCACTTCATCGGCGCCGTGCCGCGCGAGCGGCTGGCCGAGGTGGCCGACGGCCTGCGCGTGCCCGCGGTGCACACCGACATCACCCTGTCCGAGTGGACGGTGTGGCCGCACGGCGTGGCGGTGCTGGCCCCGCGCGCCGTGCCCGCGGCCCTGCTCGAGCTGCATGGCCGCCTGGCCGAGCGCCTGGCGGCGCTGCAGCTGCCCGTGGACACCCGGCCCTGGCGACCGCACGCCACCCTGGCCCGCCGGGCCGCCGGCGCCGCGCTGGCAGGCGCGCCACCGGCCCCGGTGACCTGGCCCGTGCGCCAGGGCCATGTGCTGGCCGAGTCCGCCAGCGGCTACCACCTGCTGCGGCGTTACGCCTGAGGCGCCGGGGGCGCGTCCACCGCCACCTGCAGGTACGGCGCGAACGCCGGCGGCATGCGGCGCGGCCGGCCGCTGCCGAGCTCGATGCACACCAGCTGCCAGCGCCCGCGCATCACGGTGGCGCCATCGGCCACCCGGCGCAGCTGGAAGCGGCGCTCCATGTGCAGCTTGCCATCCCCCGTGAACAGCCAGGTGCCCAGCACCAGCGGCTCGCCCTCGCCGGTGGGCTGGAGGTAGTCGTACTCCCCCCGGCGGATGGCCATGGCGCGGTCGAGCCGCTGGTAGTCGGCCAGCGTCAGCCCGAGCGAATCGGAGTGCGCCCAGCCGGCCTGCTCGCACCAGCGCACGTACACCGCGTTGTTGGTGTGGGCCAGGCCGTCGATGTCCTCGGCACGGGGGCGCACGTCGAGCGTGAAGGGGGCGGGGTGGTCCCAGCCCTCGGCGGGCATGTCAGGCGGCATGGCGGGCGGCGGCGTGTCGCGCAGGTGACAGGCCGCGGGCAGTCTCGGTGCGGGATGGTAGCGACGCGCGGCCCGGCCGCGCGTGCCACCATCATCGGCATGCACCTCGCCCACCTGCTGATCCGCCAGGCACGGCTGGCGCCCGACGCGCCGGCGCTGTTCCACGGCACCGCGCGCCATGCCACCCACGGCGACTGGGCCGCCCGCGCGGCCGGCCTGGCGCAGCGCCTGCGCGCGGCCGGCCTGCAGCCCGGCGACCGCGTGCTGCTGTGCCTGCGCAACCACCCGCGCTACCTCGAGCTGCTGTGGGGCTGCTGGTGGGCCGGGCTGGCGGTGGTGCCGGTGAACGCGAAGCTGCATCCGCGCGAGGTGGAGTGGATCGTCGGCGACGCCCAGCCACGCTGGGGCGTGGTGTCGGCCGACGTCGTGGACACCGCGCTGGCCGGCCTGCCCTGGCAGACCGAGGTGGACGGCGACGAGGCCGACGCCCTGCTCGCGCCGGCCGCCGACTGGCGCGGCGTGCCGGTGGCCGAGCGCACCCCGGACGACCTGGCCTGGCTGTTCTACACCAGCGGCACCACCGGCCGGCCCAAGGGCGTGATGATCACGGTGCGCAACCTGCTCACCATGGGCCTGGCCTACTTCAGCGACGTGGACGCCGTCACGCCGGCCGACACCATGGCGTACGCGGCACCGCAGTCCCATGGCGCGGGCCTCTACAGCATCCCGCACCTGATGGCCGGCGCGCGTCACGTGGTGCCGGCCTCGGGCGGCGTGGACGCGGCCGAGCTGTTCGGGCTGGGCAGGGCGCTGGGGCCGCTGTCCACCTTCGCGGCGCCCACCATCGTCAAGCGCCTGGTCGACCATGCCGAGGCCGCCGGGCTGACGCCCGAGGACGCCGCGCGCGCTTTCAAGACCATCGTCTATGGCGGTGCGCCCATGTACGTGGCGGACATCCAGCGCGCGCTGCGCGTGATGGGCCCGCGCTTCGTGCAGATCTACGGCCAGGGTGAAACGCCGATGGTGGCCACGGCGCTGGCGCGCCCGCACCTGTGCGACGCCGGCCATCCGCGCCACCTGCAGCGGCTGGCCTCGGTGGGCGTGGCGCAGGCGCCGGTGCAGGTGCGCGTGGCCGACCCCGCGGGCCGCCCGCTGCCGCCGGGCGAGCCGGGTGAGGTGCTGGTGCGCGGCGACAGCGTCATGGCCGGCTACTGGCGCCAGCCCGAGGCCAGCGCGGCGGCGCTGCGCGACGGCTGGCTCTTCACGGGCGACGTGGGCGTGCTGGACGAGGACGGTTTCCTCACGCTCAAGGACCGCAGCAAGGACCTGCTCATCAGCGGCGGCTCCAACGTCTACCCCCGCGAGGTGGAGGAGGTGCTGCTCACGGCGCCCGGCGTGGCCGAGGTGGCGGTGGTGGGGGCGCCGGATGCCGAGTGGGGCGAGGTGGTGGTGGCCTTCGTGGTGGCCGCGCCCGGCACGCCGCCCACGGCGGCGGCGCTGGACGCGCACTGCCTGGCCCAGCTGGCGCGCTTCAAGCGGCCCCGGCGCTACGTGTTCGTGCCGGCGCTGCCCAAGAACGCCTACGGCAAGGTGCTGAAGACGGCATTGCGCGCACAGTGCGCGGCGGGCGCCGGCACCTGAGCCACGCCCCGCACCGCGGCCAGGCCGGTGCCGTGACGGCGCGTGCGCGGCATGCAGCTTGCCGCACGCCGGCCACTGCACTGCCCCAGGAGAACGACATGGCCGGCACCGCCCTCGACGAAGCCACCCGCGCCCAGCTGCGCCAGCAGCTGGACGAGCGCCAGCGCACCCTGCGCGAGGAAGTGCGCGCCATCGACGACGAGAAGGAGGATGCGCCGCGCAGCATCCCCATGAGCCATGTGGAGGACCTGGGTGAGCAGGGCGAGGAGCGCATCCGCGAGGCGGTGCGCCATGCCGAGCAGGAGCGCGACATCGACGAGCTGCGCGCCATCGCCGACGCCCAGGCCCGCATGGACAACGGCAGCTACGGGCTGTGCGTGGACTGCGGCGTGGACATCCCGCTGCCGCGCCTGCAGGCCCAGCCCGCGGCGGCGCGTTGCATCGATTGCCAGGCCGAATACGAGAAGACCCACGCGCCGGTGCCCAGCATCCCGCTGCCGCCCATGCAGTGAACGGCCGGCGGGTCAGCGCCCGGGCTTGCGCGCGATGACGGCGAAGCTGAAGGGCTGTGCGGGCAGGCCGTCGGCGGCCACGGGCCGGCCATGGGCATCGTCCAGCACCTCGGCCCCGTCCCGGAAACCGGCCCGGGCGAGTTCGCGCCGCAGCTCCGGCAGGTCCACATAGTGCGTCACCAGGCGCCAGCCGCCCGCGAAGAACGGCGCCTCCGCCCAGCCGACGTCCGCCCGTGCCAGGCGACGGGCCCGCCAGTAGCGCAGGCTGTGCGCCGGCACCCGCAGCCACGCCCGCAGCCAGGCGCTGCCCGCCGGCCAGGCCGCCCGCCCGGCGTCGCCGGAGGCGCTCCAGGCCGCCGGCCGCCAGGGCCGGTAGTGCGCCGCGGGGCCGCGCAGGTTGAGCGTGGAGAACCAGAACACGCCGCCCGGCTCGAGCACGCGCCACACCTCGCGCAGCACCCGGTGCCGGTCGGCGTGCGCCAGGGAATCGATGCCGTGGTTGCTGAACACCACCAGCGCCTTGGTCTCCTCGCCGAAGGCGCGCAGGTCCCGGGCGTCCGCCAGGCGCAGGTCGGCCGCGGGGTACCGGGCCCGCGCGCGGGCCAGCATGGGCGCGGCGTAGTCCACGCCCACGTAGTCGTGGCTGATCGACTGCAGCAGGGCCACCGTGCGTCCCGGTCCCACGCCCAGGTCCAGGATGGGGCGCCCGCACATCTCGGTGGCCAGGCGGCTGTAGGCCGCGCGCTCGCCCTCGTCGGTGAAGCCCTGGCCGGTGGCCATGCCACGCACCGTGCCGGGCCGCGCGTACCAGGCGCGGTTGCGGCGCTCCATCGACCGGGCAGTCGCCTTGTTGTCCACCATGGCCTGGGCGAGCAACGCGGGTGCCCGCCCCCCAGGGCATGGGGCTTGCCGCGCGGCGTCCCGTCGCCGCCCAGGCCCTTCAGGAGCACCCATGTCCGACGATGTCCGCCGCGGTCAGGCCGCCCCTGCGCTGGACCGGGAACAGTTCGGCGCGCGCTTTCGTGCCGCCTTCCAGGACCCGGCCTTCGACACGGAACAGCCGGCCATCGAACGGCTGGAGACGATCGCCTGGCAGGCCTACGACGGTGGCCGCAAGGCACCGCGCACGCGCCCGGCCGGACCGGGCTTCCACGATCCCGGCTACGCGCTGTCCGACGAGTGGCGTGCCACGCACGAGCGGCTGCGGGCCGCGCAGCAGCGCTGGCGCGACCCCGCGTCCCCGGCGCGGGCGCTGGTGGTGTGTGCCGCCGCGCGCAACGACGGCACCTGCCCGGGCGAGATGTCCAAGACCTTCCGCCTGGCCGGCCTGGTGCGGGGCCCGCTGGAGGCGGCGGGCATCGAGGTGGACCTGCTGGACCTGAGCCGCCTCACCTCGGAGCCGGGCCTGCACATCCACCCGTGCAAGGGCTGCGTCGCCACGGCCATGCCGCTGTGCCACTGGCCCTGCAGCTGCTACCCGAACCACGCCACCGGCCAGGTGGGCGACTGGATGGCCGAGATCTACGAGCGCTGGGTGGCCGCCCACGCGGTGGTGATCGTCACGCCGGTGTACTGGTACCAGGCCCCCAGCCCGCTGAAGCTGATGATGGACCGGCTGGTGTGCGCCGACGGCGGCAACCCCGACCCCACGCTCACCGGCGGCAAGGACGCCGCCCGCGCCAAGGCCGTGGAGCTGGCGGGCTGGCCCTACCCCAAGCACCTGGCCGGCCGCTGCTACGGCCTGGTGGTGCACGGCGACGTGGCGGGCACCGAGGGCCTGCGGCGCTCGCTCAGCGACTGGCTGGACTGGATGGGTCTGGTGGACGCCGGCCCGCGTGCCCGCCTGGACCGGCTCATCGGCTACTACGCGCCCTACGCCACCAGCCACGCGGCGCTGGACGAGGACCAGGCGGTGCAGGAGGAGGTGCGCCAGGTGGGCCATGCCGTGGCACGGGCGGTGCACGCCCTGCGCGCCGGCCGGCTGGCCGACCCCGGGCGCGACCTGCCGGCGCCCCGGCCCAAGTGAGCGGACGGCGACACCGGCCCCACGGGCACGGGATCTGCCGTGCGGCCAGGCCACTTTTCCAGGAGACGACATGAGCCCCGAACAGCAACCCGGTTCCGAGAACCGTGACCCGATCACCGGCGCGCCTGGCGCGCACCCCGTGGGCACCGGCGTGGGCGCCGCACTGGGCGGCGCCGCCGCGGGCGCGGCCACCGGCACCGTGGCCGGCCCGGTGGGCACCGTGGTGGGCGCGGCCGTGGGCGCCATCGTCGGCGGCCTGGCCGGCAAGCGCGTGGCCGAGGCCGTCGATCCCACCGTGGAGGAGGCCTACTGGCGCGACAACTACCGCGAGCGCCCCTACGTGGGCGATCGCAGCTTCGACGACTTCGGACCGGCCTACACCTACGGCCTGCGCGCCTGGGAGTCCCACCCCGGGCAGGCGTTCGACGACCTGGAGCCCGATCTCTCGCGCAACTGGGCCGCCTCGCGCGGCGCGTCCACGCTGGAGTGGCAGGACGCACGCCCCGCCGCGCGGGACGCCTGGCAGCGCGTGTCGGACACCGTCGAGCGCGCGGCGCCTGGCGACAGCGACCGCGACGGGCGCTGATCCACGGGCACCCGACCGGGACGGGCGCTGATCCACGGGCGCCCGACCGGGACGGGCGCTGACCGCGGGCGGCGGGCCCGGGGAGGGTCAGCGCGCCGCCGCCAGCGGCACCAGGTAGAAGCTGATCGACTCCGCGGGGAGCTTCAGCGCCATCGTGCCGCCGCTCACCGGCGTGGCGGCCAGCTTCTGGATGGCCGACAGGTTGGCGCCCGAATAGCGCCAGCCCTTGGCCTGGCCGGCCGCGCTGTAGTGCGCCAGCGTGAGCGTGCTGTCCTGCGGCTCGCTGCTCTTGTTGACGACGATCACCGTGAGCGGACCGGTCTTGCCGCGCCGGGCGGCGAACACCGACACGCGCGACGCGTCCGCGCTGGTGGCGCGCACGCCCCAGCGCCCGAACTGGCCGCCGCGGCCGTCGACGTTGCGGAACATGCGGAAGGCAAAGGCACCCGGCTCGCCGGAGGCCGGCGGCGCCCACAGCGTGGCGAGGTCCAGCCGCTCGCGGCCGAAGATGCCCAGCACGTCCGCCTGGGCCAGCGCGCCGTTCAGGTGGTGCAGCGCGCCCCAGTTGTACTCGGTGACCGCCAGCCGCGTGCCGGGGTAGTTCGCGGCCACCCACTCGCGCATGCGCGGCAGCAGGCGCACCGGCTCGCCGATCCAGCTTTCGTCCACATAGGTGGGGTCCCACAGCGAGCGGGTGGAGCGCAGGCGCAGGGCCTGGGTGGCCGGGTCGGTGGCGCTGGAGAACACGCCCGGGGCCTGGGGGTAGTAGTGCTCGTCCAGGTAGTCCAGCAGGCGCTGGCCGGTGGCGCGCTCATGCGCGCGCATCTGCTGCAGGTACCACTCGGCCAGTGGCACGCCGCCGTGCGCGTTGCGGTCCTTCGGGTTGTTCCACCAGTCGCCCCCCGGGGCGGTGTCCAGGTCGGAATAGAAGTAGGCCGTCCAGCCCCAGCCGGACGGGCCCAGCACCTGGGCGCCAGGGTCCACGGCCTTGATGGCGGCGGCGTACTCGATGGCGCGGTCGCGCAATTCGTCGTAGCCCAGCGGCTGCGGACGGATGTCGCGGTGGGTGTGGCGCCAGAGCTCGGGCTCGTTGTCGAGGCCATAGAGCCTGACCCCGCCGCTGGCCGCCGGCCCGTAGGCACCCACGAGATGGCGCACCCAGTCCTGCACGAAGCCGCTGCCCGCGGCCACGCTGGTGTCGGTGGGCGCGTTGCCCGTCACGGGCGAGCCGTCGGGCCGCAGGCCGTTGCCGCAGTTGGTGTCCCACGGGTCCACCTGCTGCTGCGCGCCATAGCGGCTGACGGAAAAGCCGCAGTCGAAGGGGTGGTTGTCGCCGGGCGGCCGCCGCTTGGCCACCCAGCCCGTCATGGGCACGGTCATCAAGGTGGCCGTGCCGGTGCGGCGGTCCTGCTCCACGAACCGGTCGGCGGCCGAGCCATCGGGCAGCGTGCGGCCGTCGGTGGGCAGCGGGTTGGGGATGTTCTCGAAGAACCAGTCGCTGCCGGTGTTGTCGACGTCGATGCGCCAGTTGTAGCGCGTGGTGCGGTTGCCGCCCCAGCGGCGCACCGGCAGGGCCAGCTCGCGGGCCAGCGCCTCGTCGGCGAAGTTCATGCCGTAGACCTCCGGCGGGATGGCATGGCCGTCGGCGGTGGCATCCACGCTCAGGGCGGGTCCCGGGGCACACAGCACGGCGGCATGCAGGCCGGCCCAGACCAGCGCGGTGGCGCCGCGCAGCAGCAGCAAGGGGGTGTCGATGGGGGGCAGCGGCATGGCGGAGACCTCGGCGAGACAGCCCGCCAGCTTCGCGCCGCCACCGGCCCGGTGCAAGCCACGCGCCGCAGCGAATGGCAAGCAGCTGTATCGACCGGGCGCTCCGTTTACCGCGTCGCCCAGGCCGCCACCTGGGCCGCCGGCATGGCGCCGCTCACGCGGTCCACCTCCTGGCCGCCGCGCAGCTTGACCAGCGTGGGGATGCTGCGGATGGCGTAGCGGCTGGCCGTGCGGGGGTTGTCGTCGCTGTTCACCTTGACGAACAGGGCCCGCCCCTTGAGCTGGGCCGCGGCCTGCGCGAACTGCGGCGCCATCTGCCGGCAGGGCCCGCACCACGGCGCCCAGAAATCCACCACCACCGGCACCGGGCTGGCGGCCACCACCCGCTCGAAATCGGCGTCACCCAGCGCCACCGGGTGGCCCGGCAGCAGCTCGGCCCCGCAGCGCCCGCAGTGCGGGTCGTCGCGCAGGCGCTCGGCGGGCACGCGGTTGGTGGCGCCGCAGCCGGCACATCGGACAAGGGGGGAGGCAGCGCTGCTCATGGCCGGTAGATACGTACCCGGCGCGGTATTTCAAGGCTCAAGGGGCGGCCGTCAAGGCGCGGCGGCCTGCAGGCGCTCGGCCAGCGTGTCGCCCACGTGCTGCATGAAGGCGCGCACCCGGGCGGTGTCGCGCAGGTCGGGGTGAGTGAGCATCCAGATCGGCACGCTCAGCTCCGGAATGGGCTCGGACACCGCCACCAGCTCGGGGTGGTTGGCCTCCATGAAGCAGGGCAGCACCGCCACGCCGATGCCGGTGCGCAGCATGGCCGCCGCGGCGTTGAAGATGTCCACCCGCACACGCACCTGCGAGCTGGCCAGGTGCTGGCGCATCCACAGGTCGTAGACGCGGCTGCGCCCGTCGCGCTCGAAGGCGATCCAGGGGGCGTCCTTCAGCAGCTGCGGCAGGGGCGTCACGGCCTGCGGCAGGCCGGGCGCACCGCGCATCGCGTACACCCGGCACGGGGCCTCGCCCAGCCGCCTGCCCACCAGGTGCTCCGCCACCTGCGACGACAGGCGCAGCGCCACGTCCGCCTGGCGCTGCGACCAGCCGGCCGAGGCCTCGGGGCCGCGTCGCGCCAGGTCCACCATGAACGCGTTCTCCAGCACCTCCACCTCGATGCCCGGGTAGTCGCGCGCGAAGGCCGCCAGCGGGCCCGGCAGCAGGTGCTCCATCACCACGAAGGCCGTCGTGACGCGCAGCTGGCCGGTGAGCCCGCGGTCGCGGCCCTGGATGCGGCGCTCGATCTCGTCGGCCTGGTCGGCCATGCGGCGCGCCTGCTCCAGCAGCAGGGCACCGGCCTCGGTGGGCTCGTAGCCCTGGCGGCTGCGTTCGAACAGGCGGGCGCCGAGCTGGCCCTCCAGCAGGTCCAGCCGGCGCAGCACGGTGGTGTGGTTCACCCCCAGCTGCCGCGCCGCCGAGGCGAGCGAGCCCCCGTGGGCGATGGCCAGGGCGTAGCGCAGGTCGTTCCAGTCCAGGGTCGGCATGGCGGCAGTGTGGGCCATCCCTGCAAATTTGCAAACTTGAACTGCGCCGCGATGCATTGCCGGCAAATCTGCCCGCGTCTACGATGGCTTCCACGACGTAAGATCCGGGTTAACCCCATGATCCCGACCTCTCCCGCCTCTCCGCTGCACAGCCTGGACGCCTGGCCGGGCGAGAGCGCGCGCCCGCCGCTGCGGCTGCTGGAACGCCGCGACGCGATGCGCCCGGCCCGCCGCGCGGCCCGGCCCGCGAGCGGCCAGGCGCACGGCCACGCGCACTGGCTGCAGCGCCTGCAGCGCGCCCTCGGCATCGCCTGAAGGCCCGCGCCCGCCCCGGGCGGGTGACATCCCGGCGCCGCCGAGGGAATATGCGGGCGTGCCCGCCCGTAAGCCCGGGGTGAACGCGCCCGCGTCCTTCCGCCAGCAACTGCTCGACGCCCTGCCCCGGGTGCGCCGCTACGCGCGCACCCTGTGCTTCGACGCCGCGTCCGTGGACGACCTGGTGCAGGCCACGGCACTGCGCGCGCTCAGCCACTGGCACCAGTACGACCCGCACCGCGAGATGCGGGTGTGGCTGCTGTCCATCGCCCACAACGCCCACCTCGATCGCCTGCGCCAGGAGCGGCGCCTGCACCTGCTGGAGCCGGACGAGCTGGCGGCGGCGGCGCAGGCTGCCCAGGAGGCCCGGGGCGACGCGGCCGGGGGCACCGCCGAACGCGTGGCCCTGCGGCTGGACCTGCTGGCCGGGCTGGCGCGCCTGACGCCGGCACACCGCGAGATCGTGCTGCTGGTGGCGGTGGAGGAGCTCAGCTACGCCGAGTGCGCCGAGGTGCTGGGCGTGCCGGCCGGCACGGTGATGTCGCGCCTGGCCCGGGCGCGCGCCGCGCTGCGCGCCGCGCTGGACAGTGGCCAGCGGGGCCGCGGCGGGCCCGCCGCCTTGCGCAGGGTGGTGTGATGGCGCCACCTTCCCCGGACGTCCGGCCCACCGACGACCAGCTGGGCGCCTGGCTCGACGGCGAGCTCGACGCGCCCACCCGGCAGCAGGTGGACGCCTGGCTGCAGCAGCACCCGGACGAGGCGGCCCGCTGGCGCCGATGGGGCGACGCGGAAGCCGCGCTGCGACAGGCGCTGGACGACGGGCTGCAGGAGCCGCTGCCCCCGCACTGGCGCGCCCTGGCGCTGCACGCCACGGGTGACCGGCGTGCCGCCGCGGCGCGCGGCGGGCCCGGCTGGCCGCTGGCCGCCGGCCTGGCGCTGGCCAGCGCCCTGGCGGGCGGCGCCGCGGGCGGGGGTGTCGCCTGGTGGTGGGCCGCGCCGACGCCGACCGTGGCTGCCGGCCCCGGCGCACCGGCCGCGACGCCACCCACGCCATGGCCCCGGCTGGCGGCTGCCGCCCACGCCGTCTACGTGCCCGAGCAGCGCCACCCCGTGGAGGTGGCGGTGGCCGGTGCCGGCGACACGGCCACCCGTCGCGCCCAGGAGGCGCACCTCGCCGGCTGGCTGACGCGCCGGCTCTCGGTGCCGGTGACCCTGTTCGACCTGCAGTCGCAGGGATTCGAGCTGGTGGGCGGCCGGCTGCTGCCCGAGCCCACCGGGCCCAGCGCCCAGCTCATGTACCAGGACGCCGCCGGCGTGCGGGTGACGGTGTACCTGCGCCGGCACGGCAGCGACACGCCCGCGGCGTTCCGCTACGAGGCGGTGGACGGCCTGGGGCTGTTCTACTGGGTGGACGGCCCGGTGGGCTACGCGCTGGTGGGCGCGCTGCCCCGCGAGCGCCTGCTGGCGCTGGCGCAGGACATCGCCCGGCAGGGCGGCTGAGGCGCGCGGGGCGCCGGCCTCATCGGCGCGGCGGCTCGTCCTTGAACGACTCCATGGGCAGCGTCACCGAGTAGTCGCTCGGCAGGGCGCCGCCGCGCGTGGACGCCGGGCCGGGGACGGGCGTGGCCGGCGCGTGGATCGGCACCGGCCGGGTGCCGCCGCCCAGGGCGCCCGGGCCGGAGCTGCGGCGGCTGTCCTGCCGGTAGCGCTCCAGCTCGGTCTCCAGCGCCTTGAGCTGGTCGCTGTGCGCCTTGTTGAGCCTGTCCACCTGCTCGACCATGGTCTTCATGAGCTGGGACAGCTCGCCGGTGTGCGCCTGCCGCAGCTCTTCCAGGGCCTGCTCCTGGCGCAGGCGCTCGGCCTGGCGCTCCTGCTCGCGCTCCTGCTGCTGGCGCGAGTGGGCCTCGGCCAGCGACTTGAGCTGGGCGCTGAGCTGCAGGTTGGCCGCGCGCAGTCGCTCGAGCAGGCGCTGCTGCGGGCTGGCGTCGCGGCCGGCCATGTCGCCGCCCGGTTGCGACGGCAGCGCGTCCGCCTCGTCGGTGTGCGGGTTGCCTCGACGGCCCCGCCGCCGGGCCGCGCCCAGCATCATGCCCAGGGCGAGCCCCACCGCCACGGCCAGCAGGGGCCACATCCATGCCATGTAGTCGTTCATGCGTCTTGATCCCCCCACCGCGCCGCTGCGGCCCGACCCGAGCGGCCTGGCGCCGAGGATGACATTGTGATGCGTCGGGCGCCCTTCGGCCGAGAAAGTGACGGGTGTTCACCCTGAGACACCCGCGCCAGGCGGGCGGCGCCGCCTCCTAGAATCGCCGCCCATGCCTGACTCCCCCCGGCCGCACGCGCTGGCTTCGCTGCACCGGCTGGTCCTGGTGGCGCTGCTGGGCTTCGCCTCGGGCCTGCCCCTGGCGCTCACCGGCCAGGCCATGCAGGCGTGGCTGAGCCAGGACGGCCTGGACATCAAGACCATCGGCTTCCTCAGCCTGGTGGGACTGCCGTACACCTTCAAGTTCCTCTGGGCGCCGCTGCTGGACCGGGTGGACCTGCCCGGGCTGTCGCGGCGGCGCGGCTGGCTGGTGCTGTCGCAGCTGGCGCTGGCGGGCGCCCTGTGGGCGATGGCGGGCGTGTCGCCACGCGACGAGCTGGCCCTGTTCGGCGGCCTGGCGGTGGGGGTGGCCTTCCTGTCCGCCACCCAGGACGCCGTCTACGACGCCTACCGCAGCGACCTGCTGCCGCCGCGCGAGCGGGGCCTGGGCGCCTCGCTCAACACCATGGGCTACCGGCTGGCGATGATCCTGTCGGGCGGCGTGGCCCTGATCTGGACCGACCCGGCGCAGGGCAACGGCTGGGGCTGGCCCGACGTCTACCGCCTGATGGCCGGGCTGATGGCCGGCGCGGCGGTGCTCAGCGCGCTCGCGCTGCCGGCGTTGCCGGCCCCGCCTGCCCGCCACACCCCCGTGCGGCGGGACCTGCTCGGCTTCCTGGCGGTGGCCGCCGCCGCGGCGGTGGGCTACCTGGCCACGCGCGCGGGCTTCGATGCCGCGCACGCCGTGCTGGCCACCCCGCTGGCCGAGCGGCCGGCGCTCAAGGGCTGGGTGGACCTGGGCGTGCTGCTGGCCGGCATCGGCCTGACCCTGCCGCTGGCGGCCTGGGCGGCGCGGCGGGCGCGTTTCGAGACGCTGCTGTCCGGCCTGGGCGACTACTTCCGCCAGCCCGGCGCGGCGGCGATGCTGGTGTTCATCGTGCTGTACAAGCTGGGCGACGCCTTCGCGGGCGCGCTGATGACGCCGTTCCTGCTGCAGAGCATGGCCTTCCCGCCGGCCGAGGTGGGGCTGGTGAACAAGGTGCTGGGCCTGTGGCTCACCATCCTGGGCGCGCTGCTGGGCGGGGCGCTCATGCTGCGCATCGGCCTGTGGCGTGCGCTCATGCTCTTCGGCGTGCTGCAGATGGCCAGCAACCTGGGCTTCTGGTGGCTGGCGGTGCACGGGCGTGGCGCGCTGCCCGGGCTGGTGGTGCCGGCCTTCGACCTGGGCTTCGTGCACCTGGCCACGCCCACGCCGGTGGATGGCGGGCTGCTGCTCGTCATCGCGCTGGAGAACCTGTCCGGCGGCATGGGCACGGCGGCCTTCCTGGCCTTCCTGATGAGCCTGACCACCCAGGCGTTCTCGGCCACCCAGTTCGCCATGCTCTCGGCCTTCGCGTCCGTGGGCCGGGTGTGGGTGGGGCCGCTGGCGGGCGTGCTGGCGGGCGCCATCGGCTGGCCGGTGTTCTTCATCGTCTCCACCGTGGTGGCGCTGCCGGCGCTGGGCCTGCTGTGGTGGCTGCGCGCGCCGGTGCGTGCGCTCGAGGTGCCGGCCGGCCCGCCACCGGCGGACGACTGACCGGCGTGCCCGGCGGTCGCCGCCGCGGGAGACCGGCGCCCTGCGCCGCGGCCGGCCAGCCGCCACAATGTCGGCTGCCCGGCGCCCGTGCCGCGCCGGCGTGCTGCCTGCCATGCCCGACCTGCGCCCCCTGCCTGCTGTGGCCGACCGGCCCGACGACGAACCCGAGCTCACCCTGCCGCCGCTGGCCCACCGCGGCGGCTGCACCTGCGCGCTGCACGCGCGCCGCCGTGCCGGCGGCTGGCTGCTGGCCGGCGCGGGCGCCGGCCTCTGGCCCGGGGCCGGCCAGGCGCAGGGCGTCGCCAAGGACGTCGGCGAGCAGTCCCGCTTCTCCGGCCTGGTGTCCGCGGAGGACGTGGAGAAGGCCGCCGCCGACCAGTACAGCCAGCTCAAGCGCGAGGCCGCGTCCAAGCGCCTGCTCGCGCCCGAGACCGACCCGCAGCTGCAGCGCCTGCGCGCCACGGCCGAGCGGATCATTCCCTTCTGCGCGCCCTGGAACAGCCGCGCCAAGGGCTGGCGCTGGGAGGTCATCCTCATCCGCAAGAAGGACCTCAACGCCTTCTGCATGCCCGGCGGCAAGATCGCCTACTTCGACGGCATCCTGCAGCGCCTGCAGCTGAGCGACGACGAGGTGGCGGTGATCATGGGCCACGAGATGGCGCATGCGCTGCGCGAGCACGCGCGCGAGCGCATGGGCAAGACCGTGGCCACGCGCGTGGGCGCGGGCCTGCTCAGCTCGCTGCTCGGCCTGGGCAACCTGGGCGATGCGGCGCTGAACATCGGCGCGCAACTGCTGACCCTGAAGTTCAGCCGCGAGGACGAATCCGAGGCCGACCTGGTGGGCCTGGAGCTGGCCGCCCGCGCCGGCTACAACCCGGCCGCGGGCGTGACGCTGTGGCAGAAGATGATGAAGGCCGCCGAAGGCGCGCCGCCCGAGTTCATGTCCACCCACCCGGCGGGTCCCACCCGCGTGCGCGACATCCAGCAGACGCTGCCCAAGGTGCAGCCGCTGTACGCCGGCGCGCCCAAGCCGCCGCGCGTCTACGGGCCGCCGCCGACCACGCCCTGAGGCACGGAGCGGCTCAGGTGCCGCGCACGTAGGGGTTGCTGCGACGCTCGCGGCCGAAGCTGCTCTCCGGCCCGTGGCCGGGGATGAACACCGTGTCGTCGCCCATGGGCCACAGGCGCTGCGTGATGCTGGCGATCAGCGTGTCGTGGTCGCCGCCCGGGAAATCGGTGCGGCCGATGGAGCCGGCGAACAGCACGTCGCCGACGAAGCACCGCTTCGCCTCGGCGCTGTAAAAGACCACATGGCCCGGCGTGTGGCCCGGGCAGTGGCGCACCTGCAGCGTGCTGCGGCCCAGTGTCACCGTGTCGCCATCGTCCAGCCAGCGCGTGGGCGTGAAGGGCTCGGCCGGCGCAAAGCCGAACATCGCCGCCTGCTGCGGCAGGCCGTCGATCCAGAACTGGTCGCCCGGGTGCGGGCCGATGATGGGCAGCCCCAGCTCCCGCGCCAGCGTGCCGGTGCCCCCGGCGTGGTCGATGTGGGCATGGGTCAGCCACAGCGCCTTCAGCGTGAGGCCCCGCTCGGCCACCGCGGCCTTCAGCCGCTCCACCTCGCCGCCCGGGTCGATCAACGCGGCCTCGTTCGTCTCGTCGCACCAGACGAGCGAGCAGTTCTGCTGGAAGGGCGTGACGGGCAGGGTCTGGTAGCGCAGCATGGGGTGATTGTGTCTCCGTCGCCACGCCGAGGCGCCTGCCAACTGGCGTATGATGATTGCCAAGTGGCAGGAGCAACAACATGAAGCCGTCCGGACAGCGTGGGCGACAAGCCGGTGCATGGGTCGCATTCCCGGGGTCCGGCGTCATGGCCCACGATGCGGTGATGAAGGGCGTGCCCGGCCGGGCCTTGACCCGCATCTGGGAAAGCACCCGAGGCAGCCTGCCTCCGGATGCCATCCTCAGGGCCATCGGGATCAGCGCGCGCACGGCGCACCGCATCAAGACGGATCCGGACAGGCCGTTGGATGCCCGCACAACGGACGGGATCTACCGCCTGGAGTCCGTGCGCGCCATGGCCGAAGACGTGCTGGGGAGCACCGAGGCCGCCAGCGAGTGGCTGAATGCCGAGGCGATGGGCCTGGAGTTCAGGAAGCCGATCGACCTGGTGAGCACCTCGCCGGGCGCCGAAGCCGTCAAGACCCTGCTGCAGCGCATGAAGCACGGGGTCTACGCGTGATTCCCCTGCCGGCGTCCCTGGGCGGCACCGGCGACCTCGCCGGTTGGACGCTGCAGGACGCGCGGCATACCGCCACCTGGAACTCGGGCATCGGCTCGGCCACGTACGGTGGGCGCTGGAACTCCATCGGCAGGCACGTGATCTACGCGGCCCTGGACCCGGCCACCGCCATTCTGGAGGTGGCGGTGCACAAGGGGTTCAGGGTGCTCAACACGGTCGCCCACGACCTCCACTCGTTCACGATCGTCGATCCCCGCCAGGTCCACGTCGTCCAGCCGGGCGACGTGCCCAATCCGCACTGGCTCCACCCCACGCCCCCAAACCCGGACCAGCAGGCGTTCGGCGACCAGCTGATCGACGCACACCCGTATGTGCTGGTGCCCAGCGCAGTGAGTCGGCACTCCTGGAACCTGCTCGTCAACGTCACGACGGCGCTGCCGCTGATGACCCGCGTCCAGTCCGAGCGATTCGCGCTGGATCCGCGGCTGCGCGCGCACCCCTGAGGCCCGCGCGCGCCGCCCGGCCGCCTCAGTGCCGCGGCACCGGCACCTCCTGCGGATCCGCCTGGGACATGTCGGGCAGGCGGTGCGCGATGCCCTTGTGGCAGTCGATGCAGGTCTTCTCGCCGCGTGCCAGGTAGCTGGAGTGCGCGTCCACCGCGCGCTTGCTCTGGCGGGTGAAGTCCATGGACTGGAACTGGTGGCAGTTGCGGCACTCGAGCGAGTCGTTGGACTTCATGCGCTCCCACTCGTGCTGCGCCAGCATCAGCCGCTTGGCCTCGAACTTCTCCGGCGTGTCGATGGTGCCGAAGATCTTGCCCCAGACCTCCTTGCTCGCCGCCATCTTGCGCGCCATCTTGGCCGTCCACTCGTGCGGCACGTGGCAGTCGGAGCACTTGGCGCGCACACCGCTGCGGTTGCTGAAGTGGATGGTGCTGCGCAGGTCCTGGTAGACGTTGTCGCGCATCTCGTGGCAGCCGGTGCAGAAGGCCTCGGTGTTGGTGGCCTCCATGGCGGTGTTGAAGCCGCCCCAGAAGAAGATGCCGGCCACGAAGCCCGCGATGGTGAGAAAGCCCAGGCTGAAGTAGCGGCTGGGCCGCCACAGCACCAGCCAGTAGCGGCGGGCAAGCTGGATCAGGCCGCGCATGGCGTCACTTCCTCGCCGGGCTGGCGGCCGGCGGCGGGTTGCTCAGCAGCACGTCGACGTCGACGAACCTGTTCTGCACCAGCGGGTTCAGCTGCGCCTGCGGCACATGGCACTGCAGGCAGAAGTAGCGCCGCGGCGACAGCTCCGCCAGGTGGTTGCCCTCGCGGTCCTGGAAGTGCGTCACGCTGATCATGGGCGCCTGGCTTTCCTGCGTCTTGGTGCGGGAATGGCAGAACATGCAGCGGTTGGCGTTCTTGTCGAGCTGGTAGCCGTCGATCTTGTGCGGGATGACCGGCGGCTGCATGGCATAGGCGCGCTGGCGCCGGATGTCGCTGTTGTCGGTGTTGGCGATGGGCGGCGGGGCCACGGTCTCGGTGATGGGGCCGCCGCGCATGCGGTCGGTCACGTCCACGGCACCGGCGGTGCCGCCGATCACGGCGGCCGCCAGCAGCAGCCAGGCAGGAAGGAAGCGCTTCACGTCGTGTCTCCTTGTGCGTCAGGCGGCAGCCGTCAGGCCACCTTGCGGATGGCGACCGCGCACTTCTTGAAGTCGGTCTGCAGCGAAATGGGGCAGGTGGCGTCCAGCGTCAGCTTGTTGATGAGCTGGCTGGCGTCGAACCACGGCATGTACACCAGGCCCTGCGGCGGCTTGTTGCGGCCGCGCGTCTCCACGCGGGTGCGCATGGTGCCGCGCCGGGTGGCCAGCTCGATGGTGTCGCCGCGGCGCACGCCCAGCTTCTGCGCGTCGTCGGGGTGCATGAAGCACACCGCGTTCGGGAAGGCCTTGTACAGCTCGGGCACGCGCCGCGTCATGGAACCCGAGTGCCAGTGCTCCAGCACGCGGCCGGTGCACAGCCAGTACGGGAAGTCCTTGTCCGGCTCCTCCGCCGCGGCCTCGTAGGGCAGGCCGATGATCACCGCCTTGCCGTCCGGGTTGCCGTAGAAGCGCACGCCCTCGCCCTTTTTCACGTACGGGTCATAGCCCTCGCGGTAGCGCCACTGCGTCTCCTTGCCGTTGACGACCGGCCAACGCAGGCCGCGGGTCTCGTGGTAGGTGTCGAAGGGCGCCAGGTCGTGGCCATGGTCGCGACCGAACTGCGCGTATTCCTCGAACAGGCCCTTCTGCACGTAGAAGCCGAAGGCGCGCGACTCGTCGTTGTCGTAGCCGGCGGGGATCTGCGCGGTGGGGAAGGCGTTGACCTTGCCGTTGGCGAAGAGCACGTCGAACAGGGTCTTGCCACGGTACTGCGGCGCCTTGGCCAGCAGCTCGGGCGTCCACACCTCCTCCATCCGGAAGCGCTTGGAGAACTCCATCAGCTGCCAGAGGTCGGACCGCGCCTCGCCCGGCGCCTTCACCATCTGGCGCCAGAACTGCGTGCGGCGCTCGGCGTTGCCGTAGGCGCCTTCCTTCTCCACCCACATGGCGGTGGGCAGGATGAGGTCGGCCGCCATGGTCGTCACCGTGGGGTAGGCGTCGGACACGACGATGAAGTTCGCCGGGTTGCGGTAGCCGGGATAGGCCTCCTGCAGGATGTTCGGCGCGGCCTGCATGTTGTTGTTGACCTGCACCCAGTAGGCGTTGAGCTTGCCGTCCTTGAGCATGCGGTTCTGCAGCACCGCGTGGTAGCCCGGCTTGTCGGGGATGGTGCCCGGTGGCAGCTGCCAGATGCCCTCGGCCATCTCGCGGTGCTTGGGGTTGAGCACCGACATGTCGGCCGGCAGCCGGTGGCTGAAGGTGCCGACCTCGCGCGCGGTGCCGCAGGCGCTGGGCTGGCCGGTGAGCGAGAACGGGCTGTTGCCCGGTTCGCTGATCTTGCCGGTGAGCAGGTGGATGTTGTAGAGCAGCTGGCTGCACCAGGTGCCGCGCGTGTGCTGGTTGAAGCCCATGGTGAAGAACGAGGTCACCTTGGTCTTGGGGTCGGCGTACAGCTGCGCCAGCTTCTCCAGCCGCTCCTTGGGCACGCGCGCCAGCTTGGCGACGCTGTCCACGTCGTAGGCGCTGACGAACTTGGCGTATTCCTCGAAGGTGGCCGGACGCATCGCGCCGGGGTCCTTGGTGTTCTTCGCCTTCTGCTGCAGCGCGTGCTCCGGGCGCAGTCCGTAGCCGATGTCCGTCTGGCCCATCACGAAGCGGGTGTGCCTGTTGACGAAATCCCGGTTCACCCGGTTGTTCTTGATGATGTAGTTGGCGATGTAGTTGAGGATCGCCAGGTCGGTCTGCGGGCGGAAGGTGAGCGTCAGGTCGGACAGGTCGTAGCAGCGGTGCTCGTACACCGACAGCGTGACCACCTGCACGTGCGGCGCGCTCAGGCGCCGGTCGGTCACGCGCGTCCACAGGATGGGGTGCATCTCGGCCATGTTCGAGCCCCACAGCACGAACGCGTCGGCGGCCTCGATGTCCTCGTAGCAGCCCATGGGCTCGTCCATGCCGAAGGTGCGCATGAAGCCGGCCACCGCGCTGGCCATGCAGTGGCGCGCGTTCGGGTCGATGTTGTTCGAGCGGAACCCGGCCTTGAACAGCTTGGCCGCGGCGTAGCCCTCCCAGATCGTCCACTGGCCCGAGCCGAACATGCCCACGCCGCTCGGGCCCTTGTCCTTCAGCGCCTTCTTGAACTGCTCGGCCATGACGTCGAACGCCCGGTCCCAGGACACGGGCTGGAACTCGCCGTTCTTGTCGTAGCGGCCGTCCTTCATGCGCAGCAGCGGCGTGGTCAGCCGGTCCTCGCCGTACATGATCTTGGACAGGAAGTAGCCCTTGACGCAGTTGATGCCGCGGTTGACCTGGGCATTGATGTCGCCGTGCGTGGCCACCACGCGGCCGTCCTTGACGGCCACGTTGACGCCGCAGCCCACGCCGCAGAAGCGGCAGGGCGCCTTGTCCCACTTGAGCTGGGTCCGGGACGCGTCGGTCACCACGTTGGCGGCGCCCGCGGGCAGGCCGGCGGCCGCGGCGGTGGTGGCCACGGCGGTGTCGCGAATGAAGTCTCGGCGGGTGGTCATGGGGTCTCCTGTGGCATGGTTTCGTTCATGGCGGCGGCGGGCTCGGCGTGCTGGTAGACCAGTGCCACGTCGACCACGCCGGGCAGGGCGCGCAGGGCATCGATGACGCGCATCACGCCATGCCCGCTGTCGGCCTCCACCACCACCACCACGCGGCCTTCGGCGGATGACTGGGCGACGTCGGTGCGGGGCAGGGCGCCGATGGCGTCGCAGGTGGCCGCCAGCCCCTCGGGCCGGGCGTGCACCAGCACGCCGGCGATGTGCAGCTCGGGCTCGGCGCTCATCCCGGCAGGTCCCCGGTGATGAGTTGGTACATCCAGACGATGAAGCCCCAGCCCCCGACCACCATGACGGCCAGCACGGGCGCCGTGACGACGGTGAGGAAGAGGAAGGTGCGCAGCTCTTCCTGGCGGGTGGAGGGCGGCTCGTCGCGTGCTCGGTCGTCCATCGGTGCGGCTCCAGTGTTGGCCAGCCGACGGCCCCGTGTGGCCGCCCGGCGAAGGCGGTGGCATGTTCGCGGCCGTTGCCTCGGCAGGATTGACGGATGTCAATTCTCACCGATGGTGCTCCGTCTGCGCCACAGAGACAACCACCCCGACCCGGGCGGGGCAAAGTGAATGCCGGGGCTATGCTCGGCAGCTTTTGCATAGACAGAGAGTCCGCACCGCATGAAACGCTGGCAGGCCGATACCTTGCTGCTCGCCGTGGCCGCCCTCTGGGGCCTGGCCTTCGTGCCGCAGTCCTGGGGCATGGACCACATGGGACCCTGGGGGTTCACCGGGGTGCGCTTTGCGCTGGGCGCCCTGGTGGTGCTGCCGCTGGCCTGGCGCGAGCGCACCCAGCCGGTGCCCGTGGTGCCCGCCGGCGGGCCGCCGCGCGCGCTGCTCCTGCTCGGCCTGGGCGGGCTCATCTTCCTGGGCGCCGCGCTGCAGCAGATCGGCCTGCTCACGACCAGCGTCACCAACGCCAGCTTCCTCACCGCGCTGTACGTGCCGCTGGTGCCGCTGCTGGCGTGGGGCGTGTTCCGGCGCCGCCCGCACCCGGTGGTGTGGCCGGCCGCGCTGGGCTGCCTGGCGGGCACCTGGCTGCTCACCGGCGCCGGCCCGGTGCAGATGGCCGCCGGCGACTGGTGGGTGATCGCCAGCAGCCTGCCGTGGGCGCTGCACGTGGTGCTGGTGGGCTGGACGGCCGGGCGGCTCGGCGCGCCGTACACGGTGGCCTTCACCCAGTTCGTGGTGTGCGCGGTGCTCAGCCTGACCGTGGCGGCGGCGCTGGAGACGCTGAGCTGGCAGGCGATCCGCGACGCCGGCTGGGCCCTGGCCTACACCGGCTTCATCTCCGTGGGCGTGGGCTACACCGCGCAGGTGGTGGCCCAGCGCCACACCCGCGAGGCGGATGCGGCCCTGCTGCTGTCCAGCGAGACGGTGTTCGCGGCGCTGTTCGGCGCCTGGCTGGCGGGCGACCGGCTCACGCCCAGCGGCTGGCTGGGTTGCGGCCTGATCCTGGCGTGCATCCTGGCCTCCCAGCTGGTGCCGCTGCTGGCGCGGCGCTGGCGCACGGCGGTGGCCTGAGCGGCCACGGCAGCCCCCTCAGGGCATCAGGGGATCAGAGCGTGAAGTCGTAGTCCACCACCAGCGGGGCGTGGTCGGAGAAGCGGCGCTCCAGGTAGATGTGCTCGCTCACGGCGTGCGCCGCCACGCCGGGCGTGGCCAGGTGGTAGTCGAGGCGCCAGCCGACGTTCTTGGCCCAGGCCTGGCCGCGGTTGCTCCACCACGTGTACTGCTCGGGCCGGTCGTTCAGGCGGCGGAACACGTCGCACAGGCCCGCCTCCTCCAGCAGCCGTGTCATCCAGGCGCGCTCCTCGGGCAGGAAGCCCGAGTTCTTCTGGTTGCCTTTCCAGTTCTTCAGGTCGATCTCCTTGTGGGCGATGTTGATGTCGCCCACCAGGATGAACTCCCGCTCGCCCTTCAGGGCCATCAGGTGGGGGTAGATGACCTCCAGGAACCGGTACTTGGCCGCCTGGCGCTCCTCGCCGGACGAGCCGCTGGGGAAGTAGCAGCTGATCAGGCTGAGCCGGCGGCCCGGCTTGTCGAAGCGCAGCTCGACATAGCGCCCTTCGGCGTCGAACTCGGGGCAGCGCAGGCCGGTGATGACGTCGCTGGGCGCGTGGCGCGTGTACATGCCGACGCCCGAATAGCCCTTCTTCTCGGCGAAGTGGAAGTGGCCGTCCATGCCGGCGACACGGTCGAATCGACCCACCACGTCCGCCGCCTGGGCCTTGACCTCCTGCACCCCCATACAATCGGCCCGGGTCTGCTCGGCCCATTCGACGAAGCCTTTGGTGGCCGCCGAACGGATGCCGTTGAGATTGAGCGTGACCAGCCGAAAACCCATGGGTGAGATGTCCTTGAACTCGAGCATGACCCCCACCGACCCGTTGGCGCAGGCCTTTGTGCAGTTCTCGGTGGAAGCCGGGGTGTTGCGCTTCGGCGACTTCAAGACCAAGGCCGGCCGCCAGTCGCCCTACTTCTTCAACACCGGCCTGTTCGACGACGGCGCGAAGCTCGCGAAGCTCGGCGAATTCTATGCACGGCGCCTCATCGCCTCGGGCATCGAGTTCGACATGCTCTTCGGCCCGGCCTACAAGGGCATCACCCTGGCCGCGGCCGTGGCCATCGGCCTGGCGCGCGAGGGCCGCAACGTGCCCTTCGCCTACAACCGCAAGGAAGCCAAGGACCACGGCGAGGGCGGCACGCTGGTGGGCGCACCGGTGGCGGGCCGCGTGCTCATCATCGACGACGTGATCACCGACGGCGGCTCCAAGCGCGAGGCGGCCGACATGATCCGCGCCGCCGGCGCCACGCCCGTGGGGGTGGCCATCACCATGGACCGCCAGGAGCGCGCCAAGGACGAGGGCGCCGACCGACGCTCCGGCGTGCAGTACGTGGAACAGGACCTCGGCCTGCGCGTGGTGTCCATCGCCACCCTGGCCGACCTGATGCAGTTCCTGGCCGCCAGCGACGACCCCGCCCTGCAGGCCAACGCCGAGCGGGTGACGGCCTACCGCGCCCGCTACGGCGTCTGAGCGCGCGCCCCATGCACGCCGCCTGCGCCGGGATCCTGGCCGTGGTGCTCGCCGGCCCCGCGGCGGCGACGCCTGCGCCGCCCCGGCCCAAGCCGGGCGAGGCGCCGGCCGCCTCCACCATCTACACCTGCACCGACAGCCAGGGCCGGCGGCTCAGCTCGGACCGGCCCATTCCCGAGTGCATGGCCAAGGACCAGCAGCTGCTCAACCGCGACGGCAGCGTGCGCGCCGTGGTGCCGCCCGCGATGAGCCCGGAGGAGGCCGCGAAGAAGGAGGCGGCACGCCGGGCCGTCGAACAGGCCCGCGCCGCCCGCGAGGCGGAAGCCCGGCGCGACCGCGCCCTGCTGGCCCGCTACCCCGACGCCGCCACCCACGACGCGGCCCGCGCCCGCGCCCAGGAGCCCGTCACCCGCCAGATCGAGACCGCCCAGCGCCGCCTCAAGGAGCTGGAGCGCGAGGGCGAGCAGCTGCAGCAGGAACGCGAGGCGCTGGGCGCCCGGCCGGTGTCGCAGGCGCTGCGCCACCGGCTGGCGGCCAACGAGGGCGCCATCGAGGCCCAGCTCACCATCCTGCGCGGCCAGGAAGCCGAACGCGACCGCCTGAACCGGCAGTTCGACCTGGAGATGACGCGGCTGCGCGCCCTGTGGGCGGGCGCCGCACCGGGCGCGATGGGGCCGCTCACCGGCCCGGCCACCCCCGCCCCCGCGCGCGACGCCGCCTCGGGAGCGACGCCGTGAGTCGGCACCGCGGCCTGCTCACCCGCGTGGCGCGCATGGTGCTGCGGGCCGGCGTGTGCCTGGGCCCGGCCGGCGTGGCCGTGGCGGCACCGGCCGACTACCGCTGCGCCGACGGCCAGGTGCTCACGGTGGACTTCACCCCCCGCACCGCGCAGGCCCGCCTCGGCCCGCAGGCCTGGACGCTGCAGCGCGTGCGCAGCGGCCGCGAGGCGCGCTACGTGGGCCGCGACGGCGTGGCCATCGTGCTGCGCCGCAGCGACGCCGAGCTGCAGCGGCGTGACGCGCCGCCGCTGGCCTGCCGCCTGGTGCTGCGCTCGCCGGAGGCCGGCGCCAGCCCGCGGCCGGCCCGCTGACACCCCGGCATCGGCGCCTCAGGCGCCCAGGCGGGCCCGCAGCAGCTCGCCGGCCTGGGCCGGGTTCGCCTTGCCCTTGCTGGCCTTCATCACCTGGCCGACGAGCGCATTGAAGGCCTTGTCCTTGCCGGCGCGGAACTCCTCCACCGACTTGGCATTGGCGGCGATCACCTCGTCGACGATCTTCTCCAGCGCGCCCGTGTCGTTCATCTGCTTCAGGCCCTTGGCCTCGATGACCGCGTCGACGCTCGAGGTCTCGCCGGTCCACAGGGCATCGAAGACCTGGCGGGCCGCGTTGTTGGAGACGGTGCCGTCCTGGATGCGGCCGATCAGCGCGGCCAGGGTGGCCGGCGCCACCGGCGCGGCGTCGATCTCGCGGTCCTCGGCGTTCAGGCGCTTGCTGATCTCGCCCATGAGCCAGTTGGCCACCAGCTTGGGCTGGCCGCAGGCGTCGCGCGCCGCCTCGTAGTAGCGCGCGAAGGCCAGGCTCTGCGTCATCATGGACGCGTCGTAGGCCGGCAGGCCGTCGGCGGCCACGAAACGAGCGGCCATCGCACCGGGCAGCTCCGGCATCCCGGCCCGCACCGTGTCCACCCAGTCCGGCGCGATCACCAGCGGCGGCAGGTCCGGGTCGGGGAAGTAGCGGTAGTCGTGCGCGTCTTCCTTGGTGCGCATGGCGCGCGTGGCGCCGCGGCCGCCGTTGGCACCCGGGTCGAACAGCACCGTGGCCTGGCGGATGGCGCGGCCATCCTCCAGCTCGTCGATCTGCCAGTTCACCTCGGCCTCGATGGCCTGCTGCAGGAAGCGGAAGCTGTTGAGGTTCTTGATCTCGCGCCGCGTGCCATAGGGCTCGCCCGGCCGGCGCACCGACACGTTGGCGTCGCAGCGGAAGCTGCCTTCCTGCATGTTGCCGTCGCAGATGCCCAGCCACACCACCAGGCCGTGCAGCGCCTTGGCGTAGGCCACGGCCTCGGCGGCCGAGCGCATGTCCGGCTCCGTCACGATCTCAAGCAGCGGGGTGCCGGCACGGTTCAGGTCGATGCCCGAGCAACCCGGCGTGTGCAGCCCCTCGTGCATGGACTTGCCCGCGTCCTCCTCGAGGTGCGCGCGGGTCAGCCGCACGGTCTTCACCGCATCGCCCACGTAGCAGGCCAGGCTGCCGCCCTGCACCACCGGGATCTCGTACTGGCTGATCTGGTAGCCCTTGGGCAGGTCGGGGTAGAAGTAGTTCTTGCGCGCGAAGATGGACAGCGGCGCCACCTTGGCACCCACCGCCAGGCCGAAGCGGATGGCCCGCTCCACCGCCCCGCGGTTGAGCACCGGCAGCGTGCCGGGCAGGGCCAGGTCGACCGGGCAGGCCTGGGTGTTGGGCTCGGCGCCGAAGCGCGTGGAGGCGCCGGAGAAGATCTTGGACGCGGTGGACAGCTGCGCGTGCGTCTCGAGGCCGATCACGACCTCGTAGCCGCGCACGAGTTGGGGGGCGGTGCTCATTGCGGGCGGCGTGTGTGGAAGTCGGTCGCTTGCTGGAAGGCGTGCGCAGCGTGCAGCAGCTGTCCTTCGGCGAAGTAGTTGCCGATGAGCTGCAGGCCCACGGGCATGCCCTGCGCGCCGAAGCCGGCCGGCACGCTCATGCCGGGCAGGCCGGCCAGGCTCGCGGGCAGGGTGAAGATGTCGGCCAGGTAGGCCTGGATCGGGTCCTCGCCCTGCTCGCCGAGCTTCCACGCCACCGAAGGCGCCACCGGGCCGGCGATCAGGTCGCACTGCTGGAAGCAGGCCTGGAAGTCGTCGGCGATCATGCGGCGCAGCTTCTGCGCCTGCAGGTAGTAGGCGTCGTAGTAGCCGTGGCTCAGCACATAGGTGCCGATCATGATGCGGCGCTTCACCTCCGGCCCGAAGCCCTCGGAGCGCGACCGGCGGTACATGTCCTGCAGGTCGCCGTGCTGCGCCGCGCGGTGGCCGTAGCGCACGCCGTCGAAGCGCGACAGGTTCGAGCTCGCCTCGGCCGGCGCGATGATGTAGTACACGGGAATCGACAGCTCGGTGCGCGGCAGGCTCACGTCGACCAGCGTCGCACCGAGCGCTTCCATCTGCCCCAGCGCCTCGCGCACGCGGCCTTCCACGTCGGCGGCCAGCGCGGCGGGGAAGAACTCGCGCGGCAGCCCGATGCGCAGGCCCTTGAGCGGCTGGGCGGCGGTGGCGCCGTCGCGCGGCTGGCGCATGGCGGCGGCGTAGTCCTGGGGCGGGCGCTGGGCGCTGGTGGCGTCGCGCTCGTCGAAGCCGCTCATCGCCGACAGCAGCAGGGCGCAGTCCTCGGCCGAGCGCGCCATGGGGCCGGCCTGGTCCAGGCTGGACGCGAAGGCGATCATCCCGTAGCGCGAGCACACGCCGTACGTGGGCTTGATGCCGGTGATGCCGGTGAAGCCGGCCGGCTGCCGGATGGAGCCGCCGGTGTCGGTGCCGGTGGCCGCGGGCACCAGGCCGGCCGCCACGGCGGCGGCCGAGCCACCCGAGGACCCGCCGGGCACGCGGGCGGTGTCCCACGGGTTGCGCACGGGCCCGAAGGCCGAGTTCTCGTTGGCCGAGCCCATGGCGAACTCGTCGCAGTTGAGCTTGCCCAGGCTCACGGCGCCGGCCTCGGCCAGGCGCGCCACCACCGTGGCGTCGAAGGGGCTGGCGTAGCCGGCCAGCATCTTCGAGCCGGCGGTGGAGGGATGGCCGCGGGTGACGAAGATGTCCTTGTGGGCCAGCGGCACACCGGCGAGCGCGCCGGCCCGGCCGGCGGCGCGGGCGGCGTCGGCGGCACGCGCCGCCTGGCGGGCGCCGTCGGCGTCCACGTGCAGGAACGCGCCGAGCTCACGTGCATCGGCCACGCGGGCCAGCAGGTGGTCCACCAGCTCGGCGCTGGAGAAGGCCCTGGCCTGCAGGCCGCGCAGCACGTCGGCCACGCCCAGGTCGTGCAGGGGGCGCTGGGTGGGGTCGCTCATTCGATCACCTTGGGCACGAGGAACAGGCCGTCCTCCAGGGCGGGGGCGCTGGCCTGGTTGGCCGTGCGGTCGACAGTCTCGGTGACCGCGTCGTCGCGCAGACGCAGTGCCACCTCGTGCACCGCCGACAGCGGGGTGTACAGCGGCTCGACGCCGCGGGTGTCCACCGCGCTCATCTGCTCGACGATGCGGAAGAAGCCATTGAGCTGGGCCAGCATCGCGTCGGCCTCGGCGGGCGGCAGTTCCAGCCGGGCCAGGTCGGCGATGCGGCTCACGTCCTCGGAGGTGAGTGCCATGGGTGTGCAGTGGGAGGTCGGGAGCGACCGGCGCCACGCGGCCGGACGCGAAAAATAGGGGCGCCGCTCCTGCGGTCATGAGAGGGGCTTGCGTTATTATCCCCGGTTATCCACAAGCCGCCGGAGCCCCCGTGTCGCGGCCTGCGTCGCAGGCGTCGCCGGCACGTGAATCCTCGGCGCCCCGGTGCGGTTCTTCGTGAATCGCACCGCCGCGCGAAACAGGCGGTGTCGTGGGACACCCTTGGAATCCCCGTTCGCGGTGATCCGGCCCGACACTGCGCCGGGTCATCCACCGCCCGCCGCCGCCCGCCCGCCCACCCACGCGCCGCGCCTTTCACCATGCCGCCCCTGCGCCACCGAGCCCCCGCCGCGTCGTTCGCCGGCCACCGGCCGTGCGCCACGGGGCCGCTGCGCCGCGGCACCTGACCGACCCAACATGTTCGCTCCCCTGCGTCGCTACTTCTCGACCGACCTCGCCATCGACCTCGGCACCGCCAACACGCTCATCTACGTGCGCGGCAAGGGCATCGTGCTGGACGAGCCCTCGGTGGTCTCCATCCGCCACGAAGGCGGCCCCAGCGGCAAGAAGACCATCCAGGCCGTGGGCCACGAGGCCAAGGCCATGCTCGGCAAGGTGCCCGGCAACATCGAGGCGATCCGCCCGATGAAGGACGGCGTGATCGCCGACTTCACCGTCACCGAGCAGATGCTCAAGCAGTTCATCAAGATGGTCCACCCGGCCTCGCTGCTCAAGCCCAGCCCCCGGATCATCATCTGCGTGCCCTGCGGCTCCACCCAGGTGGAGCGCCGCGCCATCCGCGAGTCGGCGCTCGGCGCCGGCGCCTCCGAGGTCTACCTGATCGAGGAGCCCATGGCCGCCGCGATCGGCGCCGGCCTGCCGGTGAGCGAGGCCTCCGGCTCCATGGTGGTGGACATCGGCGGCGGCACCACCGAGGTGGGCGTCATCTCGCTGGGCGGCATGGTCTACAAGGGCTCGGTGCGCGTCGGCGGCGACAAGTTCGACGAAGCCATCATCAACTACATCCGCCGCAACTACGGCATGCTCATCGGCGAGCCCACCGCCGAGGCGATCAAGAAGAGCATCGGCTCGGCCTTCCCCGGCAGCGAGGTGAAGGAAATGGAAGTCAAGGGCCGCAATCTCTCCGAGGGCGTGCCGCGCAGCTTCACCATCAGCTCCAACGAGATCCTGGAGGCCCTCACCGACCCGCTGAACCAGATCGTCAGCTCGGTGAAGAACGCCCTGGAGCAGACGCCGCCCGAGCTGGGCGCCGACATCGCCGAGCGCGGCATGATGCTCACCGGCGGCGGCGCGCTGCTGCGCGACCTGGACCGCCTGCTGGCGGAGGAAACCGGCCTGCCGGTGCTGGTGGCCGAGGACCCGCTGACCTGCGTGGTGCGCGGCTGCGGCATGGCGCTGGAGCGCATGGAGCGCCTGGGCTCCATCTTCACCTCGGAGTAACTTGGACACCCGGTCTCGGGGTACCTCGCCCACCCTCCGGGAGGGTTGTCCCGCCCATCCCCCCGCCTGAGCCATGCCCCTCGGCACGCTCGACCGATCGCCACCGCCGTTCTTCCGCCAGGGCCTGCCCGCACGGACGAAGCTCGTGCTGTTCTCGGCGCTGTCGGTGTTCCTCATGGCGGCCGACACGCGCCTGGCGCTGGTGCAGCCGCTGCGCGCCGCCGCCGCCACGGCGCTGCGTCCGGTGGTGCAGGTGCTCAGCCTGCCGGTTGCGGCCACCTCCGCCGCGGGGGACTACCTCGGCGGCCTGCAGGCCGCGCGCACGGCCGAGGACGCCGCGCGCGCCCGCCTGGCGGCGCAGGCCGAGCGGGCGGCCCGGTCCGACCAGCTCGCCACGGAAAACGCGCGCCTGCGCGCCCTGCTGGAGCTGCGCCCGGCGCTGCAGGTGAAGTCGCTGGCCGCCGAGGTGCTGTACGAGGCGCCCGACCCCTTCTCGCACAAGCTGTTCCTCGACCGCGGCAGCCAGCAGGGCGTGGCCGCCGGCGCGCCCGTGGTGAACGAGGCGGGCGTGCTGGGCCAGGTGACCCGCGTGTACCCCTGGTCCGCCGAGGTGACCCTGCTGGTGGACAAGGACGCGGCCATCCCGGTGGTGAACACGCGCACCCAGCACCGCAGCGCCGCCTTCGGCAGCGGGGACGGCGGCACGCTGGAGCTGCGCTTCGTGGCGGGCAACGACGACGTGCGTGCCGGCGACGAGCTCGTCACCAGCGGCGGTGACGGCGTCTACCCCGCCGGCCTGCCGGTGGCCAAGGTGCTGAGCGTGGACCGCCGCGCCGATTCGGCCTTCGCCCGCATCAGCCTGGCACCGGCCGCCCAGCCCGACGGCGTGCGCCACGTGCTGGTGCTGGAGCCGCTGTCGCTGCAGCTGCCGCCGCGCCCCGAGCCGGCCGCCTCCGAGCCCGCGCGGCCGCGCGCCGGCACGCGGCCGGCCAAGGGGGCCAGCGCATGATCATGCCGCGTGGGGCCGGCCAGCTGCTGCTGCCGGTCAACCCGTTCTTCCTGTGGTTCACGCTGCTGGCGGCGTTCGCCCTCAACCTGCTGCCCGTGGGCCGGCAACCGGCCATGCCCGACTGGGTGGCGCTGACGCTGGTGTTCTGGAACGTGCACCAGCCGCGGCGCGTGGGCATCGGCTGGTCCTTCGTGTTCGGCCTGCTGCTGGACGTGCACGCCGGCTCGCTGCTGGGCCAGCACGCCCTGGCCTACACGGTGCTCAGCTACCTGGCCACCATGATCCACCGCCGCCTGCTGTGGTTCGCCCTGCCGCAGCAGATGCTGCAGGTGCTGCCGCTGTTCCTGGCCGCCCATGTGGCGTCGCTGCTGGTGCGCCTGGCGGTGGGCGACAGCTTCCCCGGCTGGTCGCTGTTCATCGCGCCGCTGATCGAGACCGCACTGTGGCCCGTGGCCTCCGTGCTGCTGCTCGCCCCCCAGCGCCGCCCGCCCGACCCCGACAAGAACCGCCCGCTGTGATGCCGATCGCGTCCGCAGGCCAGCGCACGGCCGCCCCGAAGCGGCCTGCGACCCCCTCGGGGGGTCGACGGGCGTACCCGCCCGGCGGGGGGCACCACGCAGCCCAGCGCACGGCCGCCCCGAAGCGGCCTGCGACCCCCTCGGGGGGTCGACGGGCGTACCCGCCCGGCGGGGGGCACCACGCAGGCCCTCGCACGGCCGCGGCGGAGCGGCCGGCGACCCCCTCGGGGGGGGGGG
>NZ_JAYRUN010000017.1:0-97997 GCF_041918995.1 Ideonella sp.
TGATCATCGAGCGTGCGCAGATCGACCAGATCGTCGGCACGCTCGCCGACGCCATCCGGCGCGTGGCCTGACCGACAGGCCACGCACGCCGACGCCGATTGACGAACCGAGGGCATGCCTAGCGCATACGTATGGGTTTCCTGAGCATCGACCGCGATCTCGCCCGTGACTCCTACTACGCCGCCACTGCGCGGCGCGGGCCGGGGTTTCCCAGCCTGCAAGGCGCCGTCGACTGCGACGTGGCCGTGGTGGGCGGCGGGTTGGCCGGCCTCAGCGCGGCGCTGGAACTGGCGCAACGTGGCCGACGCGTCGTGCTGCTGGAGGCCAAGCAGGTGGGCTGGGGTGCGAGCGGGCGCAACGGCGGCCAGGCCATCCACGGCCTCGCCTGCGACCAGGAAACCATCGAGGCGCAGCTGGGCATCGAGGACGCCCGGCGCGTGTGGGCGATGTCGCTCGAGGCGCTGGATCTCCTGCGCGAACGCATGGCCGCCCACGGCATCGACTGTGACTGGTGCGAGGGCTACCTGGGCCTGGCCACCACGGCCGCCAAGGCACGCGCCCTCGCCGGCTGGGCCGACCGCATGGAGCGGGTGTACGGCGCACGGTTCACGCGCATCGGCGCAGCCGAGGTGGGCCAGTGGATCGCCAGCCCGCGCTACCACGGTGGCATCCATGATGCGGGCTCCGGCCACCTGCATCCCCTGAAGTATTCGCTCGGCCTGGCCGACGCCGCCGCCCGGGCCGGCGCCATGCTGCACGAGAACTCGGCCGTGGTCTCGTTCTTGCAAGACAGCGGCACCAGCGTGCGCCTGCGCACCGAACACGGCGAGGTGCGTGCCACCCAGGCGCTGCTGGCGGGCAATGTCTACCTCCAGGGCATGGCGCCGCAGCTCGAGTCGCGCATCATGCCGGTCGGCACCTACATCGTGTGCTCCGAGCCCATGGACGCGGCGCTGTGCGACTCGCTCATCCCCAGCCGCTCGGCCGTCTGCGACACCAACTTCGTGCTCGACTACTTCCGCCCCACCCGAGACCACCGCATGCTCTACGGCGGCCGGGTGAGCTACAGCACCATGACGCCTCGCCACCTGGCCGAGAGCATGCAGCGCCGCATGGTGGGCACCTTCCCGCAGCTGGCCGGCCTGGGCATCAGCCACGCCTGGGGCGGCTTCGTGGACATCACCATGAACCGCGCGCCGGACTTCGGCCGGCTGGGGCGCAACGTCTACTACCTGCAGGGCTTCTCCGGCCACGGCCTGGCGCTCACGGGGCTGGCGGGCAAGCTCGTGGCTGAAGCCATGACCGGCGACGCCTCGCGCTTTGACGTTTTCGCCCGGCTTGAGCACCATGCGTTCCCGGGAGGCCGCTGGCTGCGCACGCCCGCGCTCGTGCTCGGCATGGCCTGGTACCGCCTGAGAGATCTCCTCGGATGAACGACATGACCCTGCCCACTTCCGTTGACGCGTCCGCCGCGGCGGGCGCTGCCGACAAGCCTGTGGTGCTCGTGCCGGCGTGCAACCGCCTGCTGGGCGAACATCCCTTCCACATCGCCGGCAAGAAGTACATCGACGCGGTGCGGCTGGCTGGCGCGCTGCCGCTCGTGGTGCCGGCCGCCGAGCCCGCGGAAATCGACACGCTGCTCGACATGGCCGACGGCGTGCTGCTCACCGGCTCGCCGTCCAATGTGCACCCCAGCCACTTCGGCGAGGACGTGCTCGACCCCTCGCTGCCGCTGGACCCGCTGCGCGACGGCTGGACGCTGCCCCTGATCCGCCGCGTGGTCGAACGCGGCATCCCGCTGTTCACCATCTGCCGCGGCACCCAGGAGGCCAACGTGGCCCTGGGGGGCTCGCTGCACCAGGCGGTGCATGCCGTCGATGGCCACGAGGACCACCGCGGCGGCCCGGACACCGCCCCCGCCGCGGAGGTCTATGGCCCCAAGCACGACGTGCTGGTGAGCCCCGGCGGCGTGATGGCGTCCATCGTGGCCCAGCCCCGCTTCCAGGTGAATTCGGTGCACGGCCAGGCCGTCAACCGCCTGGCCGATGGCCTGCGCGTCGAGGCCCGCGCGCCCGACGGCGTGATCGAGGCCTTCTCCATTCCGCGCTCGCCCGCCTTCTCGCTGTGCGTGCAGTGGCACCCCGAATGGCTGGCCGCCGACAACCCCGTCTCGATGAAGCTGCTCAAGGCCTTCGGCGAGGCCTGCCGCCACCGCCACCACGCCCGTGGCCAGGGCCGGCGCGGCCCCCATCCCTGACGCTGCAGATCCCGGGCCGGCCTGGCCCACCCCGCGGGGCCCGCGCGGCCCGCGGCCCGGCCCCGCCGGGCGCCCCCCGTGCGCGACACGAAGAAACGAAAGCAGGTGCCATCATGGCCAGCAGAGAACTCCATAACTTCGCCGAGCTGGAACACTGGCTCAACCAGAACCGCGTCACCGAGATCGAGTGCCTCGTGCCCGACCTCACCGGCGTCGCCCGCGGCAAGATCCTGCCGCGCGAGAAATTCACCGAGGACCGCGGCATGCGGCTGCCCGAGGCCGTGGTCGCCATGGGCGTCACGGGCGAGTTCCCCGAAGAGGGGCCGTACTACGACGTCATCAGCCCGACCGACCAGGACATGCACCTGCGGCCGGACCCCACCACGGTGCGCATCGTGCCCTGGGCCACCGACCCCACGGCGCAGGTGGTGCACGACTGCTTCGACCGCGACGGCAACCTCGTGCCCTTCGCGCCGCGCTCGGTGCTGCGCCGGGTGTGCGACCTCTTCGACGCCGAGGGCTGGGACCCGGTGGTGGCGCCCGAGATCGAGTTCTACCTGGTCGCCCGCAACACCGATCCCGACATGCCGCTGAAGCCGCCCGTGGGCCGCAGCGGCCGCTCGGAGACCTCCCGCCAGGCGTACTCGATCGACGCGGTCAACGAGTTCGACCCGCTGTTCGAGGACGTCTACGACTACTGCGAGAAAATGGAGCTCAACGTCGACACGCTGATCCACGAGATCGGTGCCGGCCAGATGGAGATCAACTTCTTCCACGCCCATCCGCTGGGGCTGGCCGACGAGGTGTTCTTCTTCAAGCGCACCGTGCGCGAAGCCGCGCTGCGCCACAACATGTTCGCCACCTTCATGGCCAAGCCCATCGCCGGCGAGCCGGGCAGCGCCATGCACATCCACCAGTCGGTGGTGAACCGCGCGACCGGGCGCAACCTGTTCAGCAATGCGGACGGCAGCCCCAGCGACGAGTTCTACTGGTACATCGGCGGCCTGCAGAAGTACATCCCCGCCGCGATGGCGCTGTTCGCTCCCTACGTCAACAGCTATCGGCGCCTGGCGCGCTTCACGGCCGCCCCCATCAACATCCAGTGGGGCACCGACAACCGCACCGTGGGCATCCGTTCGCCGGTGGCCTCCCCCAACGCGCGCCGCATCGAGAACCGTGTCATTGGCGCGGACGCCAACCCGTACGTGGCGCTGGCGGCCACGCTCGCCTGCGGCTACCTCGGCATCAAGCACAAGATCCAGCCCTCGCCCGAATGCAAGGGCGACGCCTACCTCGGCGACTACCAGCTGCCCCGCAGCCTGGGCGAGGCGCTGCAGCTGCTGCGCGACGAGAAGGACCTGGCCGGTGTGCTCGGCGAGCGCTTCGTCACGGTCTACACCGAGGTCAAGGAGACCGAATACGCGGAGTTCATGAAGGTCATCTCGCCGTGGGAGCGGGAGCACCTGCTCCTTCACGTGTGACGCCTTGCTGACCCCCGTCTGACCCGTCACTTCCGCGGGCGATCGGCCAGCGCCGCGCCCGCCCCCTGCACACGAGGCACACCATGAGCAACATCACCGTCCAGGCGCCCGCCGTGGCCGCCAAGCGCAGCACCCGCGAGTGGCAGCAGGCCGACGCGGCGCACTTTCTGCACCCGTTCACGGACTTCGGCGCCCTGGCCAGGAAGGGCTCGCGCATCATCACCAAGGCCGAGGGCATCTACCTCTGGGACAGCGAGGGGCAGAAGATCCTCGACGCGATGAGCGGCCTGTGGTGCGTGAACGTCGGCTACGGCCAGCAGTCGCTCATCGACGCGGCCACCCGCCAGCTGAAGGAGCTGCCGTTCTACAACGCGTTCTTCCAGACGGCCACGCCCCCCGCCATCGAGCTGGCGGAACTGCTGGCGCAGGTATCGCCCCCCGGCTTCGAGCACGTCTTCTATTCCAGTTCGGGCTCGGAGGGCAACGACACGGTGGTGCGCATGGTGCGCCGCTACTGGGACATCCTCGGCCAGCCAGAGCGGCAGGTCATCATCGGTCGCAAGAACGGCTATCACGGCTCGACGATGGCCGGCGCCTCGCTCGGTGGCATGAGCTACATGCACGCTCAGGGGGGCCTGCCGATCCCCAACATCGTGCACATCGACCAGCCCTACTGGTACGAAAACGGGCACGGCATGAGCCCCGAGGAGTTCGGCAGGGTGGCCGCCGGCTGGCTGGAGGCCAAGATACTCGAGGTCGGCCCCGAGAAGGTGGCCGCCTTCATCGGCGAGCCGGTGCAGGGCGCCGGCGGCGTCATCGTGCCGCCGGCCACCTACTGGCCCGAAGTCCAGCGCATCTGCGACCAGTACGGCATCCTGCTGGTCAGCGACGAGGTCATCTGCGGGTTTGGCCGCACCGGCAACTGGTTCGGCTGCCAGACCATGGGCACGCGGCCCGACCTGATGACCTTCGCCAAGGGCGTCACCTCGGGCTACGTGCCGCTGGGCGGCGTGATGGTGGGCGAGCGGGTGGCCAAGGTGCTCATCGAGCAGGGCGGCGACTTCAACCACGGCTACACCTACTCGGGCCACCCGGTGGCCTGCGCCGTGGCGGTGGCGAACATCCGGCTCATCCAGCAGATGAAGCTGGTGGAGCATGTGCGCGACAACGTTGGCCCGTATCTTGCGGAGCAGTTCGCGAGCCTGCGCGACCATCCGCTGGTCGGCAGCACCGAAACATGCGGTCTGATGGGCGCGATCCTGCTGGTGAAAGACAAGGCGAAGGCGCAGCCCTTCGCGCCCGAGCTGGAAGTCGGCATGGTCTGCCGGGGCCACTGCTTTGGCAACGGCCTGATCATGCGCGCCGTGGGCGACCGCATGATCATCGCACCGCCACTGGTCATCAGCCGCGCCGAGGTCGACGAGATGATGTCGCTCATCCGCCTGGCGCTGGACCGCACGCTCGCCGACGTGCAGGCCAAGGGCTGGCTGTGACCACCCTCTAGACTGCGCGGTGTTTTCTTTCCACGCTGCACGCTGACCGCACTTCATCCTCGCCACCCGGAGACCTGTCCATGAAGCTCACCCTCGTCCGCTCGGCCCTGTCCCTTGCTGCCGCTTCGCTGCTTGCCCTGACCGGCGTGGCGCAGGCGCAGGAGGAAGAGAAGGTCCTCAACATCTACAACTGGTCGGACTACATCGCTGACGACACGATCAAGAACTTCGAGAAGGAAACCGGCATCAAGGTCCGGTACGACAACTTCGACAACAACGAGATCGTCCACGCCAAGCTGGTGGCAGGCAAGACGGGCTACGACATCGTGGTGCCTTCGTCCAACTGGGCGGGCCTGCAGATCCTGGGCGGCCTGTTCATGAAGCTGGACAAGTCGCAGATCCCGAACCTGAAGAACGTGGACCCGGCCGTCGCCGCCCAGCTGGCCAAGATCGACCCGGGCAACCAGCACGTGGTGGACTGGCTCTGGGGCTACACCACGGTGGGCATCAACGTGGACAAAGTGAAGGCGGCGCTCGGCAGCACGCCCATGCCCGAGAACGCGTGGGACCTGTTCTTCAAGCCCGAGTACATCAGCAAGCTGAAGTCGTGCGGCGTGTCGGTGCTGGATTCGGCCGACGAGGTGGTGCCCTCGGCGATGCACTACCTGGGCAAGGGGCGCGTGTCCAAGAACCCGGCGGACTACACCGCGGCGCTCAACCTGCTGAAGTCCGTGCGGCCGTACGTGACGCTGTTCAGCAGCTCCGGCTACATCAACGACATGGCCAGCGGCTCCATCTGCCTGGCACTCGGCTGGTCGGGTGACATCAACATCGCCCGCCAGCGGGCCATCGACGGCAAGACCGGCCAGAAGATCGAGGCGCTCATTCCCAAGACCGGCGGCCTGCTGTTCTTCGACGTGATGGCGATCCCGGCCGACGCGCCGCACCCCGGCAACGCGCACAAGTGGATCAACTACATCCTGCGCCCGGAAGTCGCCGCGTCGCTGACCAACAAGGTCTTCTACGCGAACGCCGTGGCCTCGTCGAAGCAGTTCATCAAGCCGGAGGTGGCCAACAACCCCACGGTGTTCCTCTCGGAGGACAACACCAAGAAGATGATCGGCACGGCGGAGATCCTGAACAACGAGATCCGGCGCCAGCAGAACCGCGTCTTCACTTCGTTCAAGACCGGGCTCTGATTCCCGCGCAATCCACTTGAGGAGACACCGCCGGAGGGGCGGACCACCATGGCGAACGACAACAAGAAGTTCCTTCAGATCAAGGATGTGGTGAAGGACTTCGGCGGCTACCGGGCCGTCAACCATGTGAACCTGGACATTGCCCAGGGTGAGATCTTTGCGCTGCTGGGTTCGTCCGGCTGCGGCAAGACCACCCTGCTGCGCATGCTCGCGGGCTTCGAGACGCCGACCTCCGGCCAGATCATCCTCAACGGCGTGGACCTTGCGGGCATGCCGCCCTACGAGCGGCCGCTGAACATGATGTTCCAGTCCTACGCGCTGTTCCCGCACCTCAGCGTGTGGGACAACATCGCGTTTGGCCTGCGACGCGACGGCCTGCCCGCCGGCCAGGTGGCCGAGCGGGTGGACGCCATGCTCAAGCTGGTGCAGCTGGCCAAGTTCGCCAAGCGCAAGCCGCACCAGCTGTCGGGCGGCCAGCAGCAACGCGTGGCCCTGGCCCGCAGCCTGGCCAAGCAGCCGCAGCTGCTGCTGCTGGACGAGCCGCTGGGTGCCCTGGACAAGAAGCTGCGCGAGCAGACGCAGATCGAGCTGGTGAACATCATCGAGCAGGTGGGCGTCACCTGCGTCATGGTGACGCACGACCAGGAAGAGGCCATGACCATGGCCTCGCGCATCGCCGTGATGAGCGAGGGCCGTTTCCTGCAGGTGGGCTCGCCCGGCGAGATCTACGAGACCCCCGCCACCCGGTTCGTGGCCGACTTCATCGGCAACGTCAACCTCATGGACGGGACGGTGGAGGAAGACGAGCCGGACCACGTCGTGGTGGCCAGCCCCGACTGCCGGCACTACGTGGGCCACGGCATCACCGGCACGCTCGGCATGCCGGTGGCCGTGGCGCTGCGGCCCGAGAAGATACAGCTCAGCGCCGAGCAGCCGGTACCGGGCGACTACAACTGCGTCGAAGGCACCGTCGAGGAGCTCTCGTATTTCGGCAGTTACACGGTCTATCGCATCAAGCTCGCCAGCGGGCAGGTGCTGGCCGTGAGCCAGGCCAACACCAGCCGGCAGCGCGAACACGACTTCACCTGGGGCGACCGCGTCTGGGCCCAGTGGTCCGACACCGCCCACGTGGTGCTCACCCAGTGAAGGCCTGCCCATGAGCCTCACGCATCGCAAGCCACGCTGGTGGCGCGGCCGCAGCCTGGTGATCGGCGCACCCTTCCTGTGGATGGGGCTGTTCTTCCTCGCCCCCTTCCTCGTCGTGCTGAAGATCTCCATGTCGGAGATGGGCGTGGTGGCCGTGGAGGACGTGCTCACCGTCGCCGACGGCGTGGTGAAGATCGCCCTGAAGTACAGCAACTACCTGTACCTCACCGAGGACGAGCGCTACCTGGGCGCCTACCTCACCAGCGTCAAATACGCGGCCATCACCACGGCCTGCTGCCTGTTCATCGGCTACCCCTTCGCCTACTTCATGGCGCGGGCCAAGGCGTCGCTGCAGCCCACGCTGCTGATGCTGGTCATGCTGCCGTTCTGGACGTCCTTCCTGCTGCGCGTGTACGCCTGGAAAGGCCTGCTGGGCGAGGGCGGGTGGGTCGCCGACGTGCTCACCACGCTCGGCGTGGACAAGCTGCTGCTGGCCATGGGGGCCATCGAGGCCGCCGACCGCTACATGCACACGCCCTTCTCGCTCGTGGTGGGCATGACCTACACCTACCTGCCCTTCATGGTGCTGCCGCTGTACGCCAACCTCAGCAAGATGGACCTGCGCCTGCTGGAGGCCGCGGCCGACCTCGGCGCCACCCCGTGGGTGGCGTTCTGGAAGATCACCGTGCCGCTGTCCAAGGCCGGCATCATTGCCGGCTCCATGCTGGTGTTCATTCCGTGCGTGGGCGAGTTCGTCACGCCGGAACTGCTTGGCGGGCCGCGCACGCTGATGATCGGGCGCGTGCTGTGGGACGAGTTCTTCAGCAACAACGACTGGCCCATGGCCTCCACGGTGGCGGTGGTGCTGGTGCTGCTCATCGTCGTGCCCCTGGCCATCTTCAACAAGTACCAGGCCGAGGCGCAGGAGAAGCGGGCATGAGCGCGCCCGGCCGCTCCCCAGCGCGAATCCCGCAGCGCGAAGTGCGAAGGGTCGTCCAATGAGCAAGGCGCTGTTCTCGAGCCGGTTCGCCGGCATGTTCGGCAAGGGCTGGCTGGTGGGGGGCTTCCTGTTCCTCTACCTGCCGATGTTCACGCTCATCCTCTACTCGTTCAACGCCTCGCCGCTGCCGTCGGTGTGGGGCGGGTTCACGTTCGAGTGGTATGCCAAGCTGCTGGACGACTCGGAGATCCTCGCCGGCCTGTGGCTGTCGGTGAAGATCGCCTTCCTGTCGGCCTGCCTGTCGGTGGTCTTCGGGCTGCTCGCCGCATTCGCCCTGGTGAAGTACAAGCGCTTCACCGGCCGCACGCTGTTCTCCGGCATGGTGAATGCGCCGCTGGTGATGCCCGAGGTGATCCAGGGCGTCTCGCTGCTGCTGCTGCTGGTCTCGGTGCAGAAGGCGGTGGGCTTTCCCGAGCGCGGCATGATGACCATCCTGCTCGGCCACTCGGTGATGGGCCTGGCCTACGCGGCGGTGGTCATCAGCGCGCGGCTGCAGGACCTGCCGCCGCAGCTCGAAGAGGCGGCCATGGACCTGGGCGCCCGGCCCTGGCAGGTGTTCCATCTCGTCACGCTGCCGATGATCGCGCAGTCGCTCGCGTCGGCCTGGCTGCTGACGTTCAGCCTGTCGCTCGACGACGTGGTGATCACTGCCTTCCTCAACGGGCCGGGCTCCACCACCTTGCCGCTGGTCATCTTTTCCCGCGCGCGGTTGGGCCTGAGCCCGAGCATCAACGCAGTGGCCACGCTGATCATCGTCGCGGTGGCGGTGTGCGTCACCATCGCCAGCATCTGGCTGGCACGCGCCGAGCGCCGCCGCGCCGCCGAGATCAGCGCCGCCCAACGATCCCACCCCTGACGACGACAACCAGTACCGGAGAGGCACCCATGAAGCACATTCGTCCGACCGCCCTTGCGCTGGCCCTGGCCGGCGCCTTCGCCGCCCCGGGCGCGCTGGCGCAGAGCAACGAGGAACTCCTGAAGGAGCTCAAGGCCCTGCGTGACCGCGTGACCGAGCTGGAGAAGAAGCTCGCCGCGCCCACCGAGCCCAAGTGGGGCATGACGCCCGAACAGGTGCAGGAATTCAACCGCGTGGCGGTCAAGACCGAGGCCCTGGAGGACCAGCTGGAGAGCCAGGGCTACAAGGGGCTGAAGGTCTCGGGCTACATCGAGCCGGTGTTCGTCTATAACCAGCGCCAGGACCGCGCCGGCTTCCAGTTCCTGAACCAGCAGGCCGACGGCTACGCCTACGACACCTCGTACATGGGCTCGGCCTCGATCGACTTCACCAAGGAAGTCGAAGGCGGCACGATCTTCAAGCTCACGCTCACGCCCAACCGTGGCGTGGGCGCCGCCATCGATGGCGCCAGCATCGTCCAGGAGGCCACGGTCGCCATCCCGCTGCAGTCGCTGCAGACGCGCCTGGTGATCGGCCAGATCCCCGACTGGTCCGGCTACGAGTACCAGCAACCCACGCTGAACCCGTTCACCTCCCACAACCTGCTGTACGACTTCACGCTGCCCGTCGGCTACACGGGCATCGGCATCTCGCACACCGAGGGCAAGTGGTGGCTGCGCGGCGCCATCGCCAACGTGAACGCCACCATGCGCGGCGCCGGCGAGAAGTCGCCGTCGCTGGTCTACCGTGTCGACTACTCCAAGGGCGAGTTCGACGGCTGGGGCTTCGCCGGCCTGCACGGCAAGGCCCCCAACTTCAACACGGGCTACAACACCATGGCCCACCTGTTCGAGGTCGACGGCTACTACATCCGCGGCGACTGGACGCTGCAGGGCCAGATGTCCTACGGCACGCAGAAGGAAGGCGCCATCACGCCGGCGGCCGACGGCAGCTGGCGCGACTCCCGCTGGTGGGGCGTGTCCGGCCTGGCCGGCTACATGGTCACCCCGCGCCTGCAGGCGCTGGCCCGCGCCGACTACATCCAGAACAAGGCCAATGGCGGCGGCCTGTTCGCCTACAACGGCTACACGACCGTGGACGAGGAGACCGGTGAACTGGTCTACGGCAACGACGACCGCAACGGCATCGGCCCGGACCTCAACGGCGACCTCAACCGCGGTGCGAACCGCTATGCCCTCACGCTCGGCATGAAGTACGCCTACGACATCAGCACGACCTTCAAGGTCGAGTACCGTCTGGATGGCGCCGACCGCCCCGTGTTCTGGGACGTCGCGGACGGCACCTACAAGAAGAACAACTCGATGCTCGCGGCGTCCGCGGTCGTGGCGTTCTGACGCGCCGCCCGCCCGCCTGCCCCCCGGGGGGCCGCCGGGGGGGCGGCCACTTCCTTTTTGCAGGAGACAAGCCCATGTCCACCATCGACTGGACCCAACGTGCCACCGCACTGCGCCCCGACGGGCGCAGCCTGATCGACGGCCAGCGGGTCGCCGCGCAGGACGGCCAGACCTTCGACAAGCATTCGCCCATCGACAACCGCCGCCTGGGCGCCGTGGTGCGCGGCCAGGCCGCCGACGTCGACCTGGCGGTGCGCGCCGCCCGCGCCGCCTTCGAGGACCGCCGGTGGGCGGGCAAGCCCCCGGCGCAGCGCAAGCGCGTGCTGCAGCGCTTCTCCGAGAAGATCCTTGCGGCCAAGGAGGAGCTCGCCCTGCTGGAAACGCTGGACATGGGCAAGCCCATCCAGTACTCGCTCGCCGTGGACGTGCCCTCCACCGCCCGCTGCATCGCGTGGTACGCCGAGGCCGTGGACAAGATCTACGACGAGATCGCCCCCACCGGCGACTCGGCCCTGGCCCTCATCACGCGCGAGCCCATGGGCGTCATCGGGGCCATCGTGCCCTGGAACTACCCCATGATCATGGCCGCCTGGAAGCTGGGCCCGGCCCTGGCGGCCGGCAATTCCGTGGTGCTCAAGCCGAGCGAAAAGAGCCCCTACACCGCCCTGCGGCTGGCCGAGCTGGCGCTGGAGGCCGGCCTGCCGCCCGGTGTGTTCAACGTCGTGCCGGGCTACGGCCACGAGGCCGGCGAGGCGCTGGCCCTGCACATGGAGGTTGACGCCATCGGCTTCACCGGCTCCACCCGCGTGGGCCGCCGCATGCTGGACTACGCCGGCCGCAGCAACCTCAAGCGCGTCTACAACGAGCTGGGCGGCAAGTCGGCCTTCCTGGTGTTCGACGACTTCGCCGACATCCAGCGGGCCGCGCGCACGGTGGCAGGCAGCATGTTCTTCAACCAGGGCGAGAGCTGCAATGCGCCCTCGCGCGTGCTCGTGCAGGCCGGCATCGCGGACGAGTTCGCGCGCCTGGTGGCCGCCGAGGCCCCCAAGTACGCGCCCGGTGATCCGCTGAACCCCACCACCGAGCTGGGCGCGCTGGTGGACGAGACGCAGCTCAAGACGGTGATGGGCTACATCGACGCCGGGCGCGACGAGGGTGCTCAGGTGCTGGCCGGCGGGCGCCAGGCGCGCGCGGAGACCGGCGGCTTCTATGTGGAGCCCACCGTGTTCGCCGGGGTGAACAACGACATGAAGATCGCCCGCGAAGAGATCTTCGGACCGGTCATGGGCATCATCCCGTTCGGCACCGAGGCCGAGGGCATCGCCTTGGCAAACCGGTCCAGCTACGGCCTGCAGGCCAGCGTGTGGAGCGACAACATCAACCGCGCCCACCGCGTGGCGCGCGCGTTGCGGGCCGGCACGGTGCACGTCAACCAGTACGACGAGGACGACATCACCGTCCCCTTCGGCGGCTACAAGCAAAGCGGCAACGGACGGGACAAGTCGCTGCACGCCTTCGACAAGTACACCGAGCTGAAGACCACCTGGCTTCGCATCGACTGAGGCGACCCGCATGACCGAACTGCAGCAGCGTCTGGCCGCGCAGGGCGTGCACACGGTGCTCGCCCAGTTCACCGACATGCACGGTGTCGCCAAGGGCAAGTACGTACCCCTGGGCAAGCTGGACGAGCTCGTGGAGACCGGCGCCGGCTTCGCCGGGCCGTCCATCTGGGGTACCGGCCTGCCCCGCACGGGCCCGCGGGCCGAGTACTACGCCCGGGCGGACGCCGCACGCATCCAACCCATGCCGTGGATGCCGGGTTACGCGCGCGCCGTGTGCAGCGGTTTCGTGGACGGCCAGCCCTTCGACGCCTGCCCGCGGCAGGTGCTGCAGCGCGCCACGGCCCGCCTGGCCGGGCGCGGCTGGACACTGAAGACCGGCATCGAGCCGGAGTTCTTCCTGCTGCGCCGCTCCGCCAGCGGCACCTGGGTCCCCGCGGACGACGACGACCGCCTGGACAAGCCGTCCTACGACCTGAAGTCGCTGCCGCGGCAGGCCGGCTTCCTGCACGACCTGCACGAGGCGCTGGCCCGCTGCGGCCTGGACGTGTTGCAGCTCGATCATGAGGATGCGCACGGCCAGTACGAGGTGAATTTCGCCTTCGACGAGGCGCTGGCCAGCGCGGACCACCTGATGCTGTTCAAGCTTGCCGCCCATGCGCTGGCCGAGCGGCATGGCATGGTCTTCTCGATGATGCCCAAGCCCTTCGCCAACCAGCCGGGCAGTGGCATGCACTTCCACGTCTCGCTGTGGGACACCGACGGCCGCTGCGTGTTCGCGCCGGCGCACGGGCAGCCGGGGTGCCTGTCGCCGCTCGGCCGGCAGTTCCTGGCCGGCGTGCTGGCCCATTCCCCTGCCCTGTGCGCGCTGGCCGCCCCCACGGTGAACAGCTACAAGCGTCTGGTGGTGGGCGAATCGCTTTCCGGCACCTCGTGGGCACCGGCCTACGTCGCCCATGGGCCCAACAACCGGACGGCCACCCTGCGCACCCTGCCGGGCCGCTTCGAGTGGCGACTGCCCGACGCCAGCGCCAACCCCTACTTGGCGACCGCGGCCCTCATCGCGGCGGGCCTGGACGGCATCGACCGTGCGCTGGACCCGGGACCGGACTGCGCCGACGACCTCTTCCGGCTCTCACCGGCGCAGGTGCAGGAGCGCGGTCATTCCCTGCTGCCCCAGTCACTGGACAGCGCGCTGGACGCGCTGGCGGGCGACAGCGTCGTGCGCGCCGCCCTCGGCGAGTCGCTCTCGGACGAGTTCCTTCGCCTCAAGCGCATGGAGTGGATCGAGTTCGCTCGCCATGTCAGCGCGTGGGAACTGCAGCGCTACGGCGCCGCCTTCTGACGCCGGTGCATCCTGCTCCCCGTGCGCCCTGGCTGGCCTATGGCTGCCTGGCCGCCAGCATGGCGCTGGTGGGCAGCTACGTGGGCCTGTCGCGCAGCCTCGTGGCTGTCTTCCCGGTGTTCCTGCTGGCATGGATGCGCTTCGGCATTGCCGCTGTGGCCATGGCGGGCTGGGTGCGGCGGCGCCCTGGGGAGCCTGCACTGCTGTCCCATGAACGTGTTCTTCTGTTCTGGGAAAGTTTCCTTGGTAACTTTCTGTTTTCTGTGTGTATGCTTTTTGGGGTGGCGGCGACGTCCGCGGTGGCCGCGGGCGTCGTCATGGCGTGCATTCCAGCCGCGGTGGCCGTGCTGTCCTGGCTGTTTCTGCAAGAGCCCGTCACCCGCCGTGTGAGCGTCGGTATCGTTTGTGCCGTCGCGGGCGTCGCGTCACTGGGGCTCGGTGGCCATCCCGCCGGCCCGGAATCAGCGGTGAAAGACCACCCATGGTGGGGCTATGCGCTGCTCATCGCAGCCGTCTTCTGTGAGGCCGCGTACGTGGTCATCGGCAAGCGCCTGGCGGCGAATGTGTCGCCCCGACGCATCAGTGCCTTGATCAATCTCTGGGGGCTGGTGCTGGTGACGCCCTTTGGCGTCTGGCAGGCCCTGCGTTTTGATTTTCCTGGCGTCGCGGTGCAGGAGTGGGCCCTGCTGGTGTTCTATGCACTGGCCGCCAGTGTGATCACAGTGTGGCTGTGGATGCGGGGCCTGCAGGACGTGCCCGCACCGCAGGCCGGCGTATTCAGCGTGATGCTGCCCCTGGCTGCCACCGCCGTGGGCGTGCTCTTTCTTGGCGAACCATTGGGGGCGGCCCAGGCCGGCGCGCTCGGCCTGGCGCTGGCGGGCCTGCTCCTGGCCACCTGGCCCAGCGGAAACACCGGCAATGCACGTGCCCGCGTATATCCTGAATAACGGGTGGTCAGGCTCGGTCATTTGCGAACTTTGTCACACAGGGGTGCCGTAGGATCCGCCCGCCTCTTGCTGTGGACCCTCCTGCACCGCCCATGAATCGCGACCGATACCTGCCGCCGCCCGCCTCACATCACTTCATTGCTGCCGCCTTTTCCATCCTGCTTGCCTCGTGCGGCGGTGGCGGCGGTGATGAACCCACGACGCCCCCCCCTATCCAGTCGGACAACGGGGGCGACTCCGGCAGTGGTCCCGCACCCGCGCCTGTCCCCGCCCCAGCTCCTGCGCCCGCTCCGGCACCGGCTCCGGCCCCGGACGGCAACGACGGCATTGCGCCGCCGCCTCCCGCGCCGCTGCCCGACACGCCGCTGCCCGCTGACGCCACCAACTGGTCGGACCCGGCTACCTGGGGGGGCCGCGTGCCCGGCGACGGCGCGACGGTCGTCATTCCCGCGGGCAAGACCATCGTGCTGGACACGGACACCCGCAAGCTGGCGGACCTGCGCATCGACGGCAGCCTGCGTTTCGCCGACAAGGACGTCTCGCTGACCGCGGGTGCCATCACCGTGTCCGGCCTGCTGCAGGCGGGCACCGGCACCGCGCCGTACACGCGCCGTGCCACCATTACCCTCACCGGGGCGCCCTCGGGCAGCAATGACGGTGTCTCGCGCGGCCTGCGGGTGGTGGGTGGCAAGCTGCTGCTGTACGCAGCCGCCCCGCAGCCCGCCTGGACGAAGCTGAATGCGCACGCCGCCGCGGGCGCACGCCAGTTGACGCTCAAGCAGAGCGTCAACTGGAAGCCCGGTGACCAGATCATCGTGGCGCCCACCGACCACTATGGCGTGAGCGAGACGGAGCTGCGCGCGGTGAGCACCGTGTCCGGCAGCAGCGTGACCCTCGGCTCGGGACTGAACAAGTTCCACTGGGGCCGCCTGCAGTACCCCACCGACACCGGGCTGTCCCTGACCCAGGACAGCGACTACCGCCCGCCCGCCACGCCGGCGCCCGCCCAACTGGACGAGCGCGCCGCCGTGGGCAACCTGAGCCGCCGCATCGTGATCCAGGGCGCCGACGACGACGCCTGGCGCAACCAGGGGCACGGCGCCCACGTCATGGTGATGGGCCTGAAGTCCAAGGTGCAGGTCGACGGCGTGGAGTTCCGCCGCGCCGGCCAGGCCGGCCAGCTCGGCCGCTACCCCATCCACTGGCACCTGCTCAGCTATGACCCGGGCACCGGGGCCTTCCTCGGCGACACCACCGAGCACTACGTGCGCAACAGCGCGATCTGGAACTCCGCCAACCGCTGCGTGGTGCTGCACGCCACCAACGGCGTCTCGGTGCAGAACAACATCTGCTACGACATCAAGGGCCACGCATTCTTCCTGGAAGACGCGGTGGAGCGACGCAACGTGTTCGACGGCAACCTGGCGCTCAAGATGCGCATGCCGCAGGAGCGCCACCTGATGAAGGTGCACGAGGGCGAGCCCTACCAGGCCGGCCCCTCGGGCTTCTGGATGACCAACCCAGACAACGTGATGGTGAACAACCACGCCGGTGACGCGCACGGCAACGGCATCTGGATGGCCTACCCGCTGCGCCCGCTGGGGCTGTCGCGCAAGGTGTCGACCTGGCCCCGTTACACGCCGCTGGCACAGATTGAGAACAACACCGTGCACACCTCGCGCGGGCCCGGCATGCTGCTGGAGTGGGTGCCGGTGGACGACAATGTGCCCAACCCCGAGACCACGCCTGGCAGCCTGGCGTCCCAGCGCTATGTGCCCATGCGCAACGGCAAGCCGTGCCTGGATGGCGGCGGCAACCCGTACGACTTCTGTCCCAACGACCAGCTGCGCCTGACCATCAAGCGCACCACCAGCTTCAAGAACAACGACGGCGCCTACCGCAACCGCGTCACCGACCCCGACTACCTGGAATGGGCCGTGGCCGACAACGTGGGCCTGGCCTTCGGCGGCGCCGCGATGAACGGCACGATCCAGCGCGGCCTGATGGTGGGCACCAGCCTGAACCACGACCCCAACAAGTACCCCGCCGGTGCCGACCTGCCGGCCGGTCTGGCGACCTACCACTCGATGGTGTCCGTCATCGCGAACACCTTCATCGAGTTTCCCTTCGTCGAGGGCAAGACCAGCGGCGCATTCAGCGCGGAGGACTACTACACCGCCGCGGTGGAGCGCGGCAAGGCGCGCAACCGGAGCAACCGCGTCATTTCCGGCTCGGCCGGCTACCGCAACCTGCAGCCCGGCCTGACGGACAACCACCTGCCGAGCGAGAACTGGGCGCTGGCAGGCGCCGTGTGGGACACGGAGGGCTTCTGGGGCCCGAAGAACTGGTACACCGTGCCGAACACGCCTTTCCTCACCATTGGCGCGAACTGCCAGGACGCCAAACCGGCCGGCCGCAACGGCAAGACCTGCCAGGGCAACTACCACGGCGTCGAATCGATCCAGACGGATTTCGACCCGTCGCGCTTCGAGTTCGCCGCGGCCATCCATGCCTCGCGGCAGGACAACAACGGCAACGAGATCGCGACCTGGCGGGTGGAGAACGGCTACAACCACTATGTCAAACCTGAAGTCGCCCAGCGGTACGCGTGCACGCCGGGTGTCACCCCCCCTTCCGGCAACTACTGTTCCTGGAAACTCGGCCACATGCGGCATTTCGCGGCGCTCAGCGGCGGCCGCTATGCGCTGAGCTTCCCCGGCTGGGGCCCGGCCAAGTGGCTGGCGCTCAACATCACGAACGCCGCCACGCCGAGCGATACCGTGCTCATGTCGGTGGCATTCGACGGGCGTCTGACCGCGGCTGCCTACACGGTGGCGGGCTCGCAGTGGGACCGGGAGCAAGGCAGCTTCGACCCCAACTACCTCAAGCGCACGAACGTCCGCACGCTCACGCCGGTGTCCAGCCTGGCAGCGGTGCAGTCGGGCAATGGCGAGAAGTTCTGGCAGGACAAGGCCAACAACCGGGTGTGGTTCAAGCATGTGGGCAACATGCCCTTCCCTGGCCTGGACGGCATGGAGGCCAACAGCGACGACGACCTTTACCGCGTCTACTCGGCGGTGGTGTACCCGAAGGACACCTGCACCGGCGCCGGCAGCCTGCCCGCCTGCCTGGACCGCATCGAGCGGCTGGGCCTGAAGTGATGGGGCTGTCTCCTTGCCCCAGCGGCACCAGCCGCCCCATCCTGCGGCTGGCCGCGCTCGCCCTGGCTTGCGCCGGCGGCCTGCTGGTGAGTGGCTGCCAGCCCGCGGCGGCCGACGCGACGGCCGCCGCGGTCGCCCAGGGTGCCCCGGCCGTGGCGCCGTCGGCCCCGGCGGAGCCGGAAGTGGAGGCCCTGGTCGGCCGCTGCGTTCAAGCCATGTTGCAGGACGTGTGCGGTGTGAAGAAGGACGCTGGCGACGGCCCTGCGGCCAGCCGGCCGGCCAGCAGCGAGGTCTTCGTCGCAGGGACCGGCGTCATCGACGCCAGCGCCTACGACGAGATCCGCCAGGCGGGCGAGGCGATGTGCGGCGTGGTGCGCCAGCGCTGCGCCGGCGGATGGGACAGCGCGTCCTGCCGCACCGCCCGCACGCTGTGGCCCCTCAGCGGGCAGGCGGGCTGAGCGTGACGTCCGCCGCCCGGCGGACCCGCAGCGCCACGGCGCGAACCAGGCCTTCCGCGCGCGTGATGGCCTCGGCGACGATGTCCCCACGCTCGTTGATGCCCGTGGCACCGGTGAGCAGCCAGTGCGACGCCGACTGGCGATCGATGCGGTCGTTGAGATCCACGGGCCCGTCCGCGTCCAGGTAGTACGCGTGCCACTCCCCGTTGGCCGCCCTATCGCTGCCGACGAACTGGCCGGCGTTGTTCAGCGCCCAGGCCGTGGCAGATCGGCCCGGCAGCAGGCCCGGCAGCGTCTGCTTCCCCGTTGCGTCCGTGTACCGAAAGCCGTGCCATGTGCCGTCGACCGCCTGGGCACGGCCAATCACCACACCGTGGCCGTTGATGTCGGACGCCACGGCGGAGGGCCCACCCAGCGTGCCCAGGTCTCGCATGGCGCCGGTCTGGTACAGGAAAGCGCGCTGCACGCCCGCGGCGTTCGTGGAACTGCCCACCACGTGACCGTGGTCGTTGATGCCGGCGGCATCGCTGCGGCTGCCGCCGAGCGTGCCCAGCTCTTCAAGGCCCACTTGCGCATGCCAGACAAAGCCGCGCGCGGCCGTCTGCACCCCATGCCGTGCCGACCACCTGGCCCCGGTTGTTGAGGTCGGCCGCCTGGCCGTTGTTGCGGCAGCCATCGCAGTCATCGTCGCCCAGGCCAGGAATGCCGATGGGCTCGGCATCTCCCGTCCACAGCATCGCGTGGGTGCGCTCGACGACGTCCGGCGAAGTCGCCGCGACATGACCGGCGTTGTTGATCGCCACCGCGTGCAGCGTGGGACGGTGAGGCACCCACAGCGCCGGCACACCGGTGCACGTCCCGTGGCGATCGCAGCGGTCCGCGCCGCTTCCCCACGGGCTGGTGGTCATCATGAGGACCGTGCCCGCGCGGTTGATGCCGACCGGCACGGTATCGATGTTGGGATCCAGGTGCCAGCCGGACACGGGGAGTTCGATCACTTGGTAGCGTGGCGCCGCCGCATGCGCGCCCAGGCTGGACAGGCACAGCGTGACAGCGAGGGCAGCGGGTCGCAGAGGGGGCAGGATGGCCCTGGTGGACTCCGAGGCAAGGGTGGAAGTCGCCATGAGTACACGCCTCGTGCGCCGGCACCTCCCATCCCTAGCGGGATCACCAGCCTGGGGGGCCCTTGGCTCGCCCGAGCGCCAGGCCTGGGCCGTCCGGATCGGCCCGGCGCAGGGTTCAGCGGGCAGTCGCCGGCGTGCGCACCTTCAGCACCACCGCGCGAGACGCCCCATCCTCGCGGCGAATCGCCTGCGCGGCGATGTCCCCGCGCTCGTTGATCGCGTAGGCCCGCGCAATGTGCCAGCGGCTGGCCGCCTGCCCGGCGATGCGGGTGTTCAGGTCCACCGCGCCATCCGCGTCGTGGTAGTAGGCGACGACCGTGCCATCCGCCGCGACGGCCTCGCCGACCGCCTGGCCGGCCTTGTTGATCGCCACCGCGCGGCCCGTGCCCGAGCCGACCCCCGGCAAGGGCTGCATGCCCCTGTCCCGGCTGTCGCGGAAGCCGCTCCCGCTGCCATCGGCCCGCTGCGATGGGCCAACCACCTCGCCGAGGTCGTTGATGGCATACGCCTCGGCAGCGGCGCCGCCCAGCGTGCCCAGGTCGCGCATGCGACCGCCCCGGTACAGGAAGGCCCGCGTGACCCCGGCGGCGTTGGTGGCCGAGCCCACCACGTGGCCGTGGTCGTTGATGCCCAGGGCGTCGCTGCGGGCGCCGCCGAGGGTACCCAGCTCCTGCGTGGTGCCGTTGTGCCAGAGGAAGGCGCGCGCGCGGCCGTCGACGCCCCAGGCCGTGCCCACGACCTGGTCATGGTTGTTGATGCCGGCGGCGTAGCTGTCGTTGTCGCAACCGCCGCAGTAGTCGTCCGCCAGGCCGTGGATGCGAACGGGATTGCCCTCACCCGTCCACAGGATGGCGTGGGTGGCGTAGGCGATGTCGGGCGACGTCGCCGTCACGTGGCCGGCATTGTTGATGCCCCGCCCGAACAGGCCCGCCCGGTGCGGCACGTACAGCGCCGGCACGCCGTCGCAGGCACCTTGGCGGTCACACAGGAAGGCGCCGCTGCCCCAGGCACTGTACTGCTGCAGCAGCACCCCTCCTTGGCGGTTGATGCCCACGGCCGCCGCCTCGGTCCAGACGTCGTCCGGGTTTCCGAAGAACGGGGGCTCCACGACCCGGTAGGCCGGGGCGGCGGCCTGCGCCGAGAGCCAGGGCGACACGGCCAGTGCGGCCACCATCAGGACACGGGACCACGGTCCGACAACTTGCATGTGCTTCTCCCTCGTCATGTGAGGGAAGTAAAGCGCCGGGTCCTTGCCGAGCCCATCCCTAGCAGGGGCGCCACCGGCCCAGTGTGGCGAATATGCCTAGGCGCCCGACCGCGCTCGACTCGCCCGGGCCGAGACAGCGGCCGGCGGCTCGCCGGCGAGGGTGTGGTCGGACCACACCTGCCGCCAGCGCCTGGCGCCCGGCTCGCCATGGCGCAGACCCAGCATGTGACGCGCCACGTGCGACCACCTCACGCCCGAGGCCGGGCCCGCCATGTAGGCCACCATGGCGGCCTCCACCGCATCCCGGCTTGGCGTGGCCCCCTCGTCTGCACCGAGGAACCGGCGGTCCCAGTCGGCCATCACCCAGGGGTTGTGGTAGGCCTCCCGGCCCACCATCACGCCGTCCACGCGCGCCAGGTGATCGGTGATCTCGTCGTTCGTGTGCACGCCGCCGTTCAGCACGATGGTCAGCGCGGGGAACTCGGCCTTGAGCCGGTACACCACCTCGTACCGCAAGGGCGGGATGTCGCGGTTCTCCTTGGGCGACAGGCCCTTCAACCAGGCATTGCGGGCATGCACGATGAACACGCGGCAGCCCGCCTCGGCCACCGTGCCCACGAAATCGCGCACGAAGGCATAACTCTCCTCGCGGTCGATGCCGATGCGGTGCTTCACCGTCACGGGCAGGCCATCGGCCGCGTCGCACATCGCCTTCACGCCGTCGGCCACCAGGGCCGGCTCGTTCATGAGGCAGGCGCCGAACGCACCACGCTGCACCCGTTCGCTGGGGCAGCCACAGTTCAGGTTGATCTCGTCGTAGCCCCAGCGGCGCGCCAGCGTGGCGGCGTGCGCCAGCTCCGCCGGCTCGCTGCCCCCCACCTGCAACGCCAGCGGGTGCTCCGTGGCGTCGAAGTCGAGGTGACGTGCCTGGTCGCCGTGCCGCAGGGCCCCCGTGGTGACCATCTCGGTGTACAGCCGCGTGCGGCGGGTGACCTGCCGGTGGAAGTAGCGGCAGTGCCGGTCCGTCCAGTCGAGCATGGGCGCGACGCTCAGGCGCCAGGGCGAGACGGTGCGGTCAGCGTCGGCCACGGGGGACATCGGTGCGGCGTGCGCGCTGGGGGTGGGGGCCGGTGCGGTGCTCAGCGCAGGTGGGCCAGCGGGTGCGCGGCCGCGGGCCAGGGGCTCACGAAGAAGGCCTCCACGTCCGCGCGCTGGACCTCGCCGGCGTTGGGTGGGTTCCAGCGCGGCGCATGGTCCTTGTCCACCGCCAGGGCGCGGATGCCCTCCACCGTCTCGCTGGCCGTGCCCGGGCGCAGATGGAAGCAGTGGCGCACCAGGTCGCGCTCCATGCGCAGGTCGTCGGCCAGCGTCATGGAACGCGCGCGGCGCACCTGTTCCAGCGTCACCGCGCACATCAGCGGGGATTGGTGGTGCAGCGTGTCCAGCGTGCGCCGCGCCCAGTCGCTGCCGCCCTCGACGGCCGCCTGCAGCGAACGCTCGATGGCGGGCATGTCGGCGAGGCCGAAATGGCGGTCGATGTCGTCCCGATGCGCCACCACGGTGGCCGCGCCGGCATCGCCAAGGGCATGCCCCCGCAGCACATCCCCCACGCGCTGCACGGTGAGCCGCGGCAGCGCGGCGAGTTCGTCCAGCACCTCGGCCAGCGTCGCCGCCGGCACGGCGATGTCCGCCAGGCCGACCGCCATGGCGTCCGCAGCGCCCAGGACCTGGCCGGTCAGTGCGAGGTACTCGCCCAGGTGGCCCTCGCAGCGTGAGAGGAACCAGCCACCACCCACATCGGGGAACAGCCCGATGTGCGTCTCGGGCATCGCCAGCTTGCTGTGCTCGGTGACGACGCGGTGGGACGCACCCTGCGTGATCCCCATGCCGCCGCCCATGCAGATGCCGTCCATCCAGGCGATGTAGGGCTTGGGGTAGGCGTGGATGAGGTGGTTGAGGGCGTATTCCTCGGTGAAGAAGTCCTCCAGCCGAGGGTCGCCCGCCAGCGCCGCCTGGTGGAAGAAGCGGATGTCGCCGCCAGCGCAGAAGGCCGGCGCCTTGCCGGGCCGGCCCGCGCCGTGGATGAACACCGCCTCCACCCCGTCGTCCGCGGCCCAGGCCTGCAGCAGCCGCGCGATCTCGCGGACCATCGCCAGCGACAGGGCATTCAGTGCCGGCGCGCGGTTGAGCGTGATGACGCCCAGGCGGCCGCGGCGCTCCGCGAGCACGGAGGTGTCGTGGGAAGGGAGGTGGGGGTGCGACATGTCGATGGGGGCAAGCACAGGGGAAGGGTCAGGCACCGGCGGGGCGGCGCAGCGCCAGGAGTTCATTGGTGGCCAGCGCGCCCAGCACCAGCGCGCCACCCGCGAGCACGGACGACGACGGCTGCTCCCCCGCCCACAGCCAGGCCGAGGCGACGCCGAACAGCACCTCCAGCAGGGCCAGCAAGGCCACCTCGGGCGCGGCCAGGGTGCGGGCGGCCGTCACCGCCATGACGCAGGGCACGGCCAGTTGGAACACGCCCAGCGCGGCCAGCCACGCCACATCGGCGGACGAGGCCTGCAGCGGCCAGGCCAGGGGCAGCGTGACGGCGGCGGACAGCAGCGCACCCAGCAGCAGGGCCGGGAGCATGTCGTCGGGCGGACGGCCGGCGCCGGCACGCTGCGAGGCATGCTGGATCAGCGTCCAGTTGATGGCCGCGGCCGTGGGCACGCCGAGCGCGATGGCCGTGCCCAGCAGGTGGCGCGGCTCGGCGCCGCTGATCTCGGCGCCATACATCCACGCGATGCCTGCACCGGCCACGAGGATGGCCGTCCAGGTGCGCGTGGGCAGCCGGTGCCCGAGCAGGAAGCGCGACAGCAGCGCCGTGAACAGCGGCGCGGTGGCCATGACCACCAGCACGTTGGCCACGGTGGTGAGCGTGATCGCCACCATGAAGGCGGTGAACATGACGCTCCAGCACACCGCCGACAACCACAGGGGCAGGCCCCCCTGGCGCACGCGGGCGACCAGCGCCGCCGGCCCGCGCAGGGCCATCAGGATGGCCAGCAGCCCGACCGCATTGAACAGGCTGCGCCAGAAGGTGACCTCGAAGGACCGGGCGGCCTCGAGCTGCCGCGTGACCACGCCTGCCGTGCTCCACAGCAGCGTCACCGCCACCATCACGGCGACGGCACGGCGGTGCGTCATGGCGCCGCCGGCGGGGGTCATGCCGCTTCGCGCGAGGCACGCTTGCGGTCGTGCTCCTTCAGGAAGCGCTTGCGCAGGCGGATGCTCTTGGGCGTGATCTCGACCAGCTCGTCGTCGGCGATGAACTCGACGCCGTACTCCAGCGTCAGGTCGATCGGGGGCGTGATCTTGATCGCATCTTCCTTGCCGCTGACGCGGAAGTTGGTCAGCTGCTTGGTGCGGGTGGCGTTGACGACCAGGTCGTTGTCCCGGCTGTGGATGCCGATGATCATGCCCTCGTACACCGGGTCGCCCGCCTTCACGAACATGCGGCCGCGGTCGTCCAGCTTGCCCAGCGCGTAGGTGAAGATCTCGCCGTCGTCCATGCTGATCAGTACACCGTTCTTGCGGCTGCCGATCTCGCCCTTGTAGGGCTCGTAGCTGTCGAAGATGTTGCTGATGAGGCCGGTGCCGCGGGTCAGGTTCATGAACTCGTTGGAGAAACCGATGAGGCCGCGGGCGGGAATGCGGTACTCCAGGCGCACGCGGCCGTTGCCGTCGGTCTCCATGTTGACCAGCTCGCCCTTGCGCTCGCCCAGTGCCTGCATCACGCCGCCCTGGTGCGTGTCCTCGACGTCGGCGGTCACCAGCTCGATCGGCTCGCAGCGCTCGCCGTCGATCTCGCGGAACACCACGCGGGGCTTGGACACCGCGAGCTCATAGCCCTCGCGGCGCATGTTCTCCAGCAGGATGGTCAGGTGCAGCTCGCCGCGGCCGGACACCTCGAAGATGCCGTCCTCGTCGGTTTCCTTCACCCGCAGCGCGACGTTGCTCTGCAGTTCCTTCTGCAGGCGGTCCCAGATCTGGCGGCTGGTGACGAACTTGCCCTCCCGGCCGGCCAGCGGCGAGGTGTTCACGCAGAAGTTCATCGTGAGCGTCGGCTCGTCGATCTTCAGCATGGGCAGCGGCTTCGGATCCAGCGGGTCGGTGATGGTGACGCCGATGCCGATGTCCTCGATGCCGTTGATGAGCACGATGTCGCCCGGGCCGGCCTCGTCGGCCTGCACTCGCTCCAGGCCCTCGAACTTCAGCACCTGGTTGATCCGGCCCTTGAAGCTGCGGCCGTCAGGGCCCTCCATCACCAGCACGTCCATCGCCGGCTTGAGCGTGCCCGCATTCACGCGGCCCACGCCGATCCGGCCCACATAGGTGGAGTAGTCGAGCGAGGAGATCTGCAACTGCAGCGGCGCGGTCGGGTCGCCCTGGTGCACCGGCACATGCCGCAGCACGGTGTCGAACAACGGCGTCATGTCGGTGCCCCAGGCTTCGCCCGCGGGGCCCTCGTCCAGCGAGGCCCAGCCGTTCAGGCCCGAGGCGTACACCACGGGGAAGTCCAGCTGCTCGTCGGTGGCACCGAGCTTGTCGAACAGCTCGAAGGCCGCGTTGATGACGTAGTCGCAGCGGGCGCCGGGCTTGTCGACCTTGTTGACGACGACGATGGGCTTGAGGCCCAGCGCCAGCGCCTTCTTGGTCACGAAGCGGGTCTGCGGCATCGGGCCTTCCTGGGCGTCGATGAGCAGGACCACGCCGTCGACCATGGACAGCGCGCGCTCCACCTCACCGCCGAAGTCCGCGTGGCCCGGGGTGTCCACGATGTTGATGTGCGTGTCCTGCCAGCTGACCGCGCAGTTCTTGGCCAGGATGGTGATGCCCCGTTCCTTCTCGATGTCGTTGCTGTCCATCACGCGCTCGGCAACCTTCTCGTTCTCGCGGAAGGTGCCGCTCTGGCGCAGGAGCTGGTCGACGAGCGTGGTCTTGCCGTGGTCGACGTGGGCGATGATGGCGATGTTGCGGATCTGGCGGCTCATGGGGTCTCTTTCAGCAGGGCCTGCACTTCCAGGGGGCTCAGCAGGCGGTCGGCGATCAGTTCGCCAGCGGTGATGTGGGCGCTGCCGAGGAAGGCAGCCGGTTCGGGGCCGTACACGCGCACGGCCGGTTGGTCGGCCTCCTGGACCCGCCGGCGCAGACCGGAGAGGAAGCGCAGCGCCTCGCTCTCGGCCAGCCTCAGCAGCGGCCAGTCGGCGAGCAGCCGGTCCGGGGGATGCAGCAGCGCGTCGCGGGCCGGCTCGTCCATCTCGGCCAGTGCATCCAGCGAGATGGCGCCGTCCAGCGTCAATGGCCCGGTGCCGGTTCGGCGCAGGGCGGCCAGGTGCGCGCCGCAACCCAGCCGCTCGCCAATGTCCTCGGCCAGCACCCGGATATAGGTGCCTTTGCTGCAACGCACGTCCACCGTGAGCTCCAGGGCGGCATCGTCCCAGCGCAGGATGTCGATGGCGTGAACCGTGACGCGGCGTGCGGGGCGCTCGACCTCCAGGCCGGCCCGGGCGTACTCGTACAGCGCCTTGCCGTCCTTCTTCAGGGCCGACTGCATCGGCGGCACCTGCTCGATGGGCCCGACGAACGCCGCGCAGGCCTGCGCCAGCGAGGCCGGCGTCACATGCACCGGCCGTTCATCGACGACCGCCCCTTCACGGTCCCCGCCCACGGTGCGCTGGCCCAGCCGCAGGACGGCCGTGTAGCGCTTGTCCGCTTCCAGGCTGACCTGCGCGAACTTCGTCGCCGCGCCCAGGCAGATGGGCAGCAGGCCCGAGGCCAGTGGGTCGAGCGTGCCGGTGTGGCCGGCCTTCTCGGCGCGCAGCAGCCGCCGCACGCGCAGCATGGCGTCGTTGCTGGACAGCCCCACGGGCTTGTCCAGGAGCAGCACGCCATGCACGGCGCGGCGCGGCACCCGCGTCCGCCCGCCGGCACCGTCCCCGCGGGGGGCGCGAGCCAGCGCAGGGCGGCCCGCCACGGGGTCGGTCGTCGTCATGCTCAGTCGTCCTTGGCGCGCGTGGCGTTCGCCTGCTGGATGAGCGCGTTGAGGTCTGCCGCCCGTTCGGTGGTCTTGTCGAAGCGGAAATGCAGCGTGGGCACGGTGTGGATCGCCAGGCGCTTGAACAGGCCGTTGCGCAGGAAGCCCGCCGCCTCGTTGAGCGCCTGCTCGCACTCGGCCGGCTCGCCGACCAGCAGCGAGAAGAACACCGTGGCGTGCGCGTAGTCGGGCGTCACCTCCACGGCGTTGATCGTCACCATGCCGATGCGGGGGTCCTTCAGGTCGCGGATCAGCTCCGCGACATCGCGCTGGATCTGGTCGGCCACCCGGTGGCTGCGGTTGGGAATGCTCTTCTTGTGTCGCATGGCGTTCGCCTCCAAAAGAACGAAACCCCGCCAGGGCGGGGCTCCGTCAGGGAGCGGTGGGGCTCAGAGGGTTCGGGCGATTTCCTTGACCTCGTAGAACTCCAGCTGGTCGCCCTCGGCGATGTCGTTGTAGTTCCTGAGCTTGATACCGCACTCGAAGCCTTCCTTGACCTCGCGCACGTCGTCCTTCTCGCGTCGCACCGACTCCACCTCCCCGGTGTAGACGACGATGTTGTCGCGCAGCAGGCGGAACTTGGCACCACGGCGCACCAGGCCGGAGGTGACCATCGAGCCGGCCACCGTGCCGATCTTGGACGCCACGAACACCTTGCGGATCTCGGCCGTGCCCAGCGCCTCTTCCTTCTGCTCCGGGGCCAGCATGCCGCCCATCGCCGCCTTCACCTCATCCACGGCGTCGTAGATGATGTTGTAGTAGCGGATGTCGACGCCGCTGTTCTCGGCCAGCTTGCGCGCACCGGCCTCGGCCCGCGTGTTGAAGCCGATGATGATCGCCTTGGAGGCGATCGCCAGGTTGACGTCGGATTCGCTGATCCCGCCCACCGCGGCGTGCACGATCTGCACCTTGACCTCGTCGGTCGACAGCTTGAGCAGCGAGGTGGACAGCGCCTCCTGCGAGCCCTGCACATCGGCCTTGATGATCAGCGGCAGGGTCTGGGCCTGGCCCTCGCCCATGTTGTCGAACATGCTCTCGAGCTTGGCGGCCTGCTGCTTGGCCAGCTTCACGTCGCGGTACTTGCCCTGGCGGAAGGTGGCGATCTCGCGCGCCCGGCGCTCATCGCCCAGGACCATGAAGTCGTCGCCCGCCTGGGGCACCTCGGTCAGGCCCTGGATCTCCACCGGGATGGAGGGGCCGGCCTCGGCGGTGTTGCGGCCGTCCTCGTCCAGCATGGCGCGCACACGCCCGTAGCTGGCGCCGGCCAGCACCACGTCACCGCGCTTGAGCGTGCCGGACTGCACCAGCACGGTCGCCACGGGGCCGCGGCCCTTGTCCAGGCGCGCTTCGATCACGATGCCCTTGGCCATCGCTTCCGTCGGCGCCTTCAGCTCCAGCACCTCGGCCTGCAGCAGCACCTGCTCCAGCAGGTCGTCGATGCCCTGGCCGGTCTTCGACGACACGCCCACGAAGGGCGAATCACCACCGAACTCCTCGGGCACCACCTGCTCGGCCACCAGCTCGCTCTTCAGCCGCTCGGCGTTCGCGTCCGGCTTGTCGATCTTGGTCATGGCCACGACGATGGGCACGCCCGCCGCCTTGGCATGGTGGATGGCTTCCTTGGTCTGCGGCATCACGCCGTCGTCGGCCGCCACCACCAGGATGACGATGTCGGTCGCCTTGGCACCACGCGCACGCATGGCCGTGAAGGCCGCGTGGCCCGGGGTGTCCAGGAAGGTGATCATGCCGCGCGGCGTCTCGACGTGGTAAGCGCCGATGTGCTGCGTGATGCCGCCGGCCTCGCCCGCGGCCACCCGGCTGCGGCGGATGTAATCCAGCAGCGAGGTCTTGCCGTGGTCGACGTGGCCCATCACGGTGACCACCGGCGCACGGTCCAGCATCTCGCCTGCCGTGGCGGCGGCCTGCTCCTCCTCGGAGAAGGCCTCGGGGTCGTCCAGCTTGGCGGCGAACGCCTTGTGGCCCATCTCCTCCACGAGGATCATGGCCGTTTCCTGGTCCAGTTGCTGGTTGATGGTGACCATCTGACCCAGCTTCATCATCTGCTTGATGACCTCGGACGCCTTCACCGACATCTTGTGCGCGAGATCCGCCACCGAGATGGTCTCGGGGATGTGGACCTCCTGGATCACCGGCTCGGTGGGCGCCTGGAAGTTGCTGCCACGGTCGCCGTCACGGCTGTCGCCACGGCGGCCGCCGCGCGGCGCGCGCCAGCCAGGGCGGCCGGCGGAGGTGTCCGGGCGGCCCTTGGCCGCGGCGCCGCGCTTCTTGGCGTCATCCGCCCAGCTCGACGACAGCTTCTCGGACTTGACCGACTTCTTGTCGCCGGGCTTGGCGGCCGTGGACGTCGTGGCCGGCGTGGCACCCGGCGCGGCCTTGGCCTTGTGGATCGTGCCCTTGATGCCCTCCTTGGCGGCTTCCGCCGGCTTGGGCTCCTCGGGCTTCTTGGCGACCATGACCTTGCTCTTGCGGGCCATCATGTCGCGAATGGCAGCCGCCTCGGCCTCGGCCGCCTTGCGGCGACGCTCCAGGTCGGCCATGCGCTGCTTTTCCTCGGCGTCCGCATCCGCCGCCTTGACCACGCGAATCGCGGGCTTGGCCGGTGCGGCCGGTGCGGCCGGTGCGGCAGGCGCTGCGGCCGGTGCCGGTGCGGCGGGTGCCGCCGGCTGGGCCGGCGCCTCGGACGCGGCCGGCTGCGCGGCTGCCTTGGCCAGCGCGGCCTGCGCCTGCGCAGCTGCCTCGGCGGCGGCCTTCTCGGCAGCGGCCTTCTCGGCAGCGGCCTTTTCCGCGGCGGCCTTCTCGGCCGCCTCGCGCTCGGCGCGCTCACGCTCCTCGCGCTGACGGCGCTTCTCGGCCAGCTCTTCCTCCTGCTGGCGGATCAGCTCGGCCTGGTGGCGCGCCTCTTCCTCGCGGCGGGCGAGCTCGGCCTCCTCGATCGCCTGCGCGCTCGGGGCGATCTCTTCCTGCGCCACCGCACCCGGGGTGTCGTCGCGCTTGACGAAGACCCGCTTCTTGCGGACCTCCACCTGGATGGTGCGGGCCTTGCCCGAGGCATCGGCCTGCTTGATCTCGCTCGTGGACTTGCGCGTCAGCGTGATCTTCTTGCGGTCCCCGCCGGCCGTGCCGTGGGCGTTGCGCAGGTAGTCGAGCAGACGTTCCTTGTCCGACTCGGTCAGCGCGTCGTCCGGCGATTTCTTGGCGACGCCGGCCGACTGCAGCTGCTCGAGCAGCGTCGCCGCAGGGCGATTCAGCTCCGAGGCGAGTTGGGCGACGGTAGTCACTGCCATGTGGGATGTTCCTTGATCTTGATGCCGGGTCGTGGGCGCTGGTTCGGGGATGACGTGACGTTCAGGCGTTGAACCAGTGCTCGCGCGCCTTCATGATCAGCGCCTTGGCCTGCGCGTCGTCCACCCCGGTCATCTCGACGAGTTCGTCGACGGCCAGGTCGGCCAGGTCGTCTCGGGTGTGCACGCCGCCATCGGCGAGCTTGGCGATCAGCTCGGGGTTCAGGCCGTCGAGGTCACGCAGGTCCTGCGACACCTCCTCCACCTTCTCCTCGCGGGCGATCTCCATGGTCAGCAGGGCGTCCTTGGCCCGATTGCGCAGCTCGGACACCGTGTCCTCGTCGAAGCCCTCGATCTCCAGCATCTCCTGCAGCGGCACGTAGGCCACTTCCTCGAGACTGGTGAAGCCCTCGTCGATCAGCAGGTCGGCCACTTCCTGGTCCACGTCGAGCTTCTCGACGAAGAGCTTGCGGATGGAGTCGCTCTCCTGCGCCTGCTTGGCGGCCGATTCCTCGGCGGTCATGATGTTGATGCGCCAGCCGGTCAGCTCGGAAGCCAGGCGCACGTTCTGCCCGCCGCGGCCGATGGCGATGGCGAGGTTCTCCTCGTCCACCACCACATCCATGGCGTGCTTCTCCTCGTCCACCACGATGGACTGCACGTTCGCCGGCGCCAGCGCACCGATGACGAACTGGGCCGGGTCCTCGGACCACAGGACGATGTCCACGCGTTCGCCGGCCAGCTCGTTCGTCACCGCGGTGACGCGCGAGCCGCGCACACCCACGCAGGTGCCGATCGGATCGACACGCTTGTCGTGCGAGATCACGGCGATCTTGGCGCGGCTGCCCGGATCCCGGGCGCAGCTCTTGATCTCCAGCAGGCCCTGCTCGATCTCGGGCACCTCCTGGGCGAACAGCTCCACCATGAAGCCGGGCGCCGAGCGCGACAGCATGATCTGGGGGCCGCGCGCCGCGGTGTCCACACCGGTGATGAAGGCCCGCACGCGGTCGCCCGTGCGCAGGTTCTCCTTCGGGATCATCTCGTTGCGCTTGAGGCGGCCTTCCACGCGGCCGGACTCGACGACGATGTCGCCCTTGTCCAGGCGCTTGACCGTGCCCACCATCACCTTCTCGCCGCGCGAGAGGAAGTCGTTGAGCAGTTGCTCGCGCTCGGCGTCGCGGATCTTCTGCAGGATCACCTGCTTGGCGGCCTGCGCACCGATGCGGCCGATGGGCACCGACTCCATCGACTCCTCGATGTAGTCACCCTCCTCGATGTCGGGAATGCGGTCCAGCGCGTCGGACAGCATCTCTTCGGCGTCGGGGTTCTGCAGGCCGGCCGCATCCGGCACCACGAGCCAGCGGCGGAAGGTCTCGTATTCGCCCGTCTCGCGGTCCACCGACACACGGATGTCGACTTCGCCGCCGTGCAGCTTCTTGGTGGCCTGGGCCAGCGCCGCCTCCACGGCGCCGAACACCACCTCGCGGTCCACGCTCTTCTCGCGCGAGATCGCGTCCACCAACATCAGCATTTCACGGTTCATTGTTGTTGACCTCCGTCAGTTTCACCGGCGGGTTGCGCAGGTGCCGGGGCGGTCTTGCCGCGCCGGCCCTTGAAATCGAGCACCGGCAGGAGCCGGGCTTCACGAACCTCGTCGAAGGCGAAGCCGAGCACCTGCTCGGCCTTGCCGTCATGGAAGATGAGCTGCCAGCCGGCGCCAATGTCGGCCGGCTGCAGCACACCCTGGAACTTCTTGCGCCCCTGGAAGGGCAGCTTCAGCGTCAGCTGCACCTGCTGGCCGGCGAAGCGCGTGTAGTCCGCTTCACGCTTGAGCGGCCGGTCCAGCCCCGGCGAGGACACCTCCAGCCGGGCGTAGTCGACGTTGTCCACCTCGAGCACATACTGCAGCTGGCGGGTCACCGCCTCGCAGTCCTCGACCGTGACGAACTCATGCTCGCCGGTGGGATAGACATGGCCGGGCACGCGGTCGATGTAGACACGCAGCAACCCGCCTGCCGATCGCTCGACATCAACGAGTTCATATCCCAAACCGGTCACCGTCTTCTCGACGGCCTGGCTCCAGCTCATCAGGCGGCAGTCATCCTTCAAGGTGGCGGGCCTTCGCCCGCTCCGACTCACACGCAGGCACGTGGCCCGCTCCCGTCTTCCATACTCGCCAGCCGCGTCGCGATGCAGCCAACACATGAGCAAAAAAAATGGGCTGGATGAATCCGCCCACTCAGCGCCAATTGGCGCCCACTCAGGTTTTCTGCGCTCGCCACGCAATTCCTAGCGAAGCGCGGATTGTATCTTGCAAGCCCCGTGCCCGCAAGCCGCCCGGTCGGGAAGTGCGAGAATCGCCGCCGTTCCAACATTCACCCACGGAGACCGCATGGGATTCCTTGCCGGCAAGCGCCTTCTGATCACCGGCCTGCTGTCGAACCGCTCGATCGCCTACGGCATCGCCCAGGCCTGCCGCCGCGAAGGCGCCGAACTGGCGTTCAGCTATGTCGGTGAGCGGTTCAAGGACCGCATCACCGAATTCGCCGCGGAGTTCGACTCCACGCTCGTGTTCGACTGCGACGTGGGCGACGACGCCGCCATCGAACGCCTGTTCGCCGACCTCAAGACGGCCTGGCCCGAGGGCTTCGACGGCTTCGTGCATTCCATCGGCTTCGCCCCGCGCGAGGCCATCGCCGGCGAGTTCCTGGACGGCCTGACGCGCGAGAACTTCCGCATCGCGCACGAGATCTCGGCCTACAGCTTCCCTGCGATGGCCAAGGCCGCCCTGCCCCATCTGCGCGACCACGCCGCCCTGCTCACGCTGAGCTACCTGGGCGCCGTGCGGGCCGTGCCCGCCTACAACACCATGGGCCTGGCCAAGGCCTCGCTGGAGGCCAGCGTGCGCTACCTGGCCGCCAACCTGGGCCCGCGCGGCATCCGCGTCAACGGCATCTCCGCCGGTCCGATCAAGACGCTCGCCGCGTCGGGCATCAAGGGCTTCGGCAAGCTGCTGGAAACGTTCTCCAAGAACGCCCCGCTGCGCCGCAACGTGACGATCGAGGACGTGGGCAACGTCGCCGCCTTCCTGCTGTCCGACCTGGCCAGTGGCGTCACCGCAGAGATCACCTACGTGGACGGCGGCTTCAACCAGGTCATGATGGGCGAAGTCCCGGCCTGATGGGGCCCCACGCCCCCTTGCCAGGGGGCTGCCCCCCGAGGGGGCTCGCGCAGCGGGCCGGCAAAGCCGGACCCGCGCGCGCGGCTGGCGGCGCAGCGGCGCCTGCGGCGCGCTGCCAAAGACAGACGTTCAATCCCTGACGCAGTCGACGCAGTACTTGCGCTCGCCGTGCGGGCCCTCTTCGGCCACCAGACCGTGCACGTCGGTGTCGAAGCCGGGGAAGGCCTTGTTGAACTCGCGGGTGAAGCGCAGGTAGTCGACGATCTTGCGGTTGAAGCGCTCGCCCGGGATCAGCAGCGGGATGCCCGGCGGGTACGGCGTGAGCAGCGACGTCGTGATGCGCCCCTCCAGCCGGTCGATCTCCACCCGCTCGATGCGACGGCGCGCGATGTTGGCGAAGGCATCGCTCGGCTTCATGGCCGGGTGCAGGTCGGACAGGTACATCTCGGTCGTCAGCCGCGCGATGTCACCCTGCGCGTACATCTCGTGGATGCCCTGGCACAGGTCCTTCAACCCCATGCGCTCGTAGCGCGGGTGCGCCGCGCAGAACTCGGGCAGCACGCGCCACAGCGGCTGGTTGCGGTCGTAGTCGTCCTTGAACTGCTGCAGCGCCGTCACCATGGTGTTCCACCGGCCCTTGGTGATGCCGATGGTGAACATGATGAAGAACGAGTAGAGGCCCGTCTTCTCCACGACCACGCCGTGCTCGGCGAGGTACTTGGTGACGATCGCCGCCGGGATGCCGTGCGTGGAGAACTGGCCCGATACGTCGAGCCCCGGCGTGATGACGGTGGACTTGATCGGGTCCAGCATGTTGAAGCCGGTGGCCAGGTTGCCGAAGCCGTGCCACTTGTCGTTCGCGCGCAGGATCCAGTCGTCGGGCTGGCCGATGCCGTCCTCGGCGAAGCGGTCCGGGCCCCAGACCTGGAACCACCAGTCCTGGCCGTAGTCCTCGTCCACCTTGCGCATGGCGCGGCGGAAATCCAGCGCCTCGCGGATGCTCTCTTCCACCAGCGCCGTGCCACCGGGCGGCTCCATCATGGCCGCCGCCACGTCGCACGAGGCGATGATGGCGTACTGCGGCGAGGTGGAGGTGTGCATCAGGTACGCCTCGTTGAAGAGGTCGCGGTCCAGGCGCACCGTCTGGGACTCCTGCACGAGCACCTGCGAGGCCTGGCTGATGCCGGCCAGCAGCTTGTGGGTGGACTGCGTGCTGTACACCATGGCCTGCTGCGGACGCGCCCGCACCTTGCCCATGGCGTGGTAGGTGCCGTAGAAGCGGTGGAACGCGGCGTGGGGCAGCCAGGCCTCGTCGAAGTGCAGCGTGTCCACCCAGCCGTCGAGCTTGGACTTGATCGTCTCGGTGTTGTAGAGCACGCCGTCGTAGGTGCTCTGCGTCACGGTGAGGATCTTGGGGCGCACGGTCTTCGGGTCCACGCCCTGCAGCAGCGGGTGGGCAGCGATCTTCTTCTCGATGGACTCGCGGCTGAACTCGCTCTCGGGAATCGGGCCGATGATCCCGTAGTGGTTGCGCGTGGGTGTCAGGAACACCGGCACCGCCCCGGTCATGATGATCGAGTGCAGGATGGACTTGTGGCAGTTGCGGTCCACCAGCACCACGTCGTCGGGCGCCACGTTGTGGTGCCACACCATCTTGTTGCTGGTGGACGTGCCGTTCGTGACGAAGAAGCAGTGGTCGGCGTTGAAGATCCGCGCAGCGTTCTTCTCGCTGGCGGCCACGGGGCCGGTGTGGTCCAGCAGCTGGCCCAGCTCTTCGACCGCATTGCACACGTCCGCCCGCAGCATGTTCTCGCCGAAGAACTGGTGGAACATGCGGCCGATGGGGCTCTTGAGGAAGGCCACGCCACCGGAGTGCCCGGGGCAATGCCACGAGTACGACCCGTCCTGCGCGTAGTCCACCAGCGCGCGGAAGAACGGCGGCGCGAGCGAATCGAGGTAGCTGCGGGCCTCCCGGATGATGTGGCGCGCCACGAACTCGGGCGTGTCCTCGAACATGTGGATGAAGCCGTGCAGCTCGCGCAGGATGTCGTTGGGAATGTGCTGCGAGGTGCGCGTCTCGCCGTAGAGGTAGATCGGGATGTCCGAGTTGCGGAAGCGGATCTCCTCGATGAACTTGCGCAGGTTGAGCACGGCCGGGTCGAGCTCGGGTCCCGGGGTGAACTCCTCGTCGTCGATCGACAGGATGAAGGCGCTGGCGCGGCTTTGCTGCTGGGCGAACTGCGACAGGTCGCCGTAGCTGGTGACACCCAGCACCTCGAAGCCTTCCTTCTGGATCGCGTCGGCCAGCGCGCGGATGCCCAGGCCCGAGGTGTTCTCGGAGCGGAAGTCCTCATCGATGATCACGATGGGAAAAGTAAAGCGCTGCATGGCGGGGGCCTCTGTGGCGTGGCAGGCGGAAAATGGAAACGGCGAAGTGTAGAGCCGTTGAGGAGGGCAAGATGATGACCTGGGACGCATCCACCCTGTGGTGGATCACCGCGGGCCTGCTGGTGGCGCTGGAGCTGGCCAGCGGCACGTTCTACCTGCTCATGCTGGCATTGGGCGCGGCCTCGGGCGCCCTGGCCGCACACACCGGGCTGGGCCTCGCCGCCCAGCTGGTCACGGCCGCCGGCGTGGGCGGCAGCGCGGTCGTCATCTGGCACCTGCGCCGCACCGGGCGGCCGGCCGCGGCCTCCGTGGCCACCAACCCGGACCTGCAGATCGACGTGGGCGCCACCGTGCGGGTGGCGCACTGGGGCGAGGACGGCCGTGCCCGCGTGCACTACCGTGGCGCCGCCTGGGACGCGCGCAATGCCGGCCCGGGCATCCCCCACCCCGGCGAGCACGTCATCGACGCCGTGCAGGGCAGCTGCCTGGTGCTGCGGTCCGCCGAGCGCCGCTGACGTCCCTGCACCCCCCTCCCCCTTCCTCCCTTCACCCACCCTGCCATGGAAATCACCGCCGTCGTCCTGTTCGTCATCGCCGTGCTGTTCGTGGCACGCGCCGTCAAGGTCGTGCCCCAGCAGAACGCGTGGGTCGTCGAGCGCCTGGGCCGCTACCACGGCACGCTCGCTCCCGGCCTGAACATCATCATCCCGTTCGTTGATCGCCTGGCCTACCGGCACTCTCTCAAGGAGATCCCGCTGGACGTGCCCAGCCAGGTCTGCATCACCAAGGACAACACCCAGCTCACCGTGGACGGCATCCTGTACTTCCAGGTCACCGACCCGATGCGCGCCAGCTACGGTTCGTCCAACTACATCGTGGCCATCACCCAGCTGGCCCAGACCACCCTGCGCAGCGTGATCGGCAAGATGGAACTGGACCGCACATTCGAGGAGCGCGAGATCATCAACAGTTCGGTGGTGGCCGCCCTGGACGAGGCGGCCCTGAACTGGGGCGTCAAGGTGCTGCGCTACGAGATCAAGGACCTGACCCCGCCCGCCGCCATCCTGCACGCCATGCAGGCGCAGATCACCGCCGAGCGCGAGAAGCGCGCGCTGATCGCGGCTTCCGAGGGCCGTCGGCAGGAGCAGATCAACATCGCCACGGGCGAACGGGAGGCGTTCATCGCCCGCTCCGAAGGCGAGAAGCAGGCGGAGATCAACAAGGCGCTGGGCGAGGCCGCGGCCATCTCGGCGGTGGCCGAGGCCACCGCAGGCGCCATCCGGCAGATCGCGGCGGCCATCCGTGAGCCGGGCGGCGCGGACGCGGTGCAGCTCAAGGTGGCCGAGCGCGCGGTGGACGCCTTCGCCCAGCTGGCCCAGAAGAACAACACCATGATCGTGCCCGCCAGCGTCAGCGAGGTGGGCGCCCTGGTGGGCAGCGCCATGGCGCTGATGCGCAGCGACGTCACCCTGCCCGGCCGCGCGAAAAGCGATGGACAGAACCCCGCTGCGGTGGGCTAGAATGGAAGGCTATCCCTGCGGAGGGATGGATGAGTGGTTTAAGTCGCACGCCTGGAAAGCGTGTGTGGGTTAACAGCCCACCGCGGGTTCGAATCCCGCTCCCTCCGCCAGCGCCACCGGCCTGTGCCGGGCAGGCGCCACAGAATGAAGGCCACCGCAGACGGTGGCCTTTTTCATTGCAGCGGGGCGCGTCAGCGGTCGCGCCGCAGCGGCCCGTACTCCACGGGCACCCAGGCGTAGCCCTGCGGGTCCTTGCGCACGTGCCCGATCCCAGGGAACGGCAGGTGCGCGGCCGCGACCCACGCCCCTGTGCGCGCCATCTGCTCGAAAACGGATTGGCGGGTCGCCACCGCCTGCCGTGGATCGGTGTCGAATTCGATCGCGACCTGGGGGTGGGCGAACTGCACGGCATGCGAGTGCACGATGTCGCCCCACACCAGCAGCTGGCTCGCGCCCGAGCGGAACATGTACGAGCTGTGGCCCGGCGTGTGGCCACGGGTGTCGACCACCTCCAGGCCTGGCATCAGGGACTGGCCCGGCGAGAAGGTCTTGAATCGCCCCTGCGCGCGGTACGGTGACACCGCATCACGTGCCATCTTGAACATGGGGCGCACACCTTCGGGGGCCTTCTCCGCCGTGCGCTCGTCCAGCCAGAAGTCGGCGTCTGCCTGGGCCACCCAGACGGTGGCGTTCGGGAACGCCGGTTTTCCCCCCGCGTCGAGCAGGCCGCAGAGGTGGTCGGCATGCATGTGGGTGAGCAGCACCGCGTCCACCTGCTCCGGGCCATAGCCGGAGGCCTTGAGGTTGGCGCCCATCTGGCCGAGCGTCGGGCCAAAGCACTGGGCAGCGCCCACATCCACGAGGACCAGCTGGCTGCCCGTGTGCACCAGGAAGCCATTGACCGCCGTCTGCACGCCCTGGTCGTTGGCAATGAACATCCGCGCCAGCAGACTCTGCACCTGCTCCGGGGCCATGCCCTTGAGCAGTTGGGGCGGCAGGTCGACGAAGCCGTCGTACAGGGCCGTGACCTCGAGCGCACCCACCGCATGGCGATAGAAGCCCGGCACCTGGGTGCCCACGGGTGCCGGCGGCGCGGCCACCGCGGCGCCCAGGCCAAGGGTCAGCATCATGGCCAGCGATCTAGCGGCCCGGGGAACGAAGGAAGAGGTGCGCATGGGACTCCTGTCAGGGAAGACGTGACGGTACCGAAAAGAAAAAGGCCCCGCCAAGCGGGGCCTCGTGCACTCGCCGGGGCACGTCGCGCCATGCGCGCCGAGCCCGCCGGGAACCTCAGCGCACCACGGCGATCTGCTCGCGCTGGCCACCCTTGTAGGTGTAGAGCGTCAGGGCACCGTTCTTGATGTCGCCCTTCTCGTCGAAGGCGATCGTGCCGGTCACGCCCTTGTAGCCCGTGGTCTTGGCCAGCACCGGCAGGTACTTGGCCGGTTCGGCGGAGCCGGCCTTGACCATGGCGTCCACCATCACCATCGTGGCATCGTAGACGTACGGGGCGTAGATCTGCACGTCGGCGTTGAACTTCTTCTTGAAGTCGGTCTTGAACTTGTCCATGGCGACCTTCTGGTTGCCCTCGACACCACCGGCTTCGGCGCACACCACCTGGCCATCGGCCATGGCGCCGGCCGACAGCTTGGGCAGCTCGCCCGAGCAGATGCCGTCGCCGCCCATGAACTTGGCCGTGATGCCCAGCTGCTTCATCTGGCGGATCATCGGGCCGGCCACCGCGTCCATGCCACCGTAGAACACCACGTCCGGCTTGGCCGCCTTGATGCTGGTCAGGATGGCGGTGAAGTCCGTCGCCTTGTCGTTCGTGAACTCGCGCTTGGCCACCGTGCCGCCGGCGGACTTCACGCCCTTCTCGAACTCGTCGGCCACGCCCTGGCCATAGGCCGTGCGGTCGTCGATCACCGCGATCGTCTTGCCCTTGAGCTGCTGCACGGCGTACTTGCCCAGCGTGCCGCCCAGGTGCACGTCGTCGGCCACCACGCGGAACGTGGTCTTGTAGCCCTGGCGCGTGTACTTCGGGTTCGTCGCCGACGGGCTGATCTGCGGAATGCCCGCATCCGAGTACACCTTCGACGCCGGAATCGTGGTGCCCGAGTTCAGGTGACCGATCACGCCGTTGACCTTGCTGTCCACCAGCTTCTGCGCCGCCGCCGTGCCCTGCTTGGGATCGCCCGCGTCGTCTTCGGCCAGCAGCTCGAACTTCACCTTCTTGCCGCCGATGGTCACGCCCTTGGCGTTCAACTCGTCGATGGCCATGCGGGCACCGTTCTCGTTGTCCTTGCCCAGGTGGGCAATGCCGCCGCTGGTCGGACCGACGTGGCCGATCTTGACGACCATGTCCTGCGCGTACAGCGAGCCGGCCATCATGGCGGCAGCTGCCGCAACGACCACATTCAGCTTGATTTGCATGAGAAGAGACCTCCAGAAGGTAGTGTTGAGAAACGTGGTGGGAATGCTCTCAACGGGCGAGACACGATACTCCAAATTGCCCCGCTGACCGATGGGCCGACGCCCGGGACAACCCGGGGGACGCACCCCTCGCAGCGCCGCACGGGCCGGCATGCCGAACCCGCGCAGTGGGCCCCCAACGCATGGGACACCCGACCGGATGACCGGGGCCCGGAAGTCGTCATGCAAGTCCGGGGCCAGCTCAGGACTGGGGGCGATGCACCAGGCTGTGGCCGGCCGCCTCGTACTGGCGCCACCGCGCACGCCCGGCCGCACGCTCGTCCGGCGAGGTGCCTACCACCTCGGCGATGCGCGCATGGCAGGCGCCCAGGTCGAGTGCTTCACAGCCGATGTTGACTGCGGCCTCGCAGCCCAGTTCGGGCTGCGGGCGCGTCAGCAGCCACAGCAGGGTGCGCGCACGCACCGGCTCGGGCGGCAACGCGCTTCCCGCGCGCTGCACCCAATGGGGAACGAAATCCAGCGGCTCCGCGGCCCACAGCTGGTGGTCGAGCCGCTGCAGCAGCGGTGGCGGCGCATACAGCGCCACCCGCGCGCCTTCCCGCCACTTCTTGCGCAGCAGGCGAGCCGCCAGGCCGAGGGGGTCGGCGACCCCGGTCATGAAGACGACCTCGGCCATGGACCGCGGACGGCAGCGTCAGGCGCCGCGACCGGCGCGCGCCAGCACGAAGTGCGTCAGCAGGCCGACCGGGCGGCCGGTGGCCCCCTTGTTGGCACCGCCGCGGTAGGCCACGCCCGCCACGTCCAGGTGGGCCCACGGGTAGGCCTTGGTGAAGCGCTGCAGGAACTTCGCCGCCGTGATCGAGCCGCCGGCACGCGAACCGACGTTCGCCATGTCGGCGAAGTTGCTCTTCAGCGCCTCGTCGTACTCCTCGTCCAGCGGCATGCGCCACGCCGGGTCCTCGGCGCGCCGTGACGCAGCCAGCAGCTCGTCCGCCAGGGCGTCGTCCGGCGAGAACAGGCCCGCATGGTGGTTGCCCAGCGCGATCACGCAGGCGCCGGTGAGCGTGGCGATGTCGACCACGGCGGCCGGCTTGAAGCGCTCGGCGTAGGTGAGCGCATCGCACAGGATCAGGCGGCCCTCGGCATCCGTGTTGAGGATCTCGATGGTCTGGCCCGACATGCTGGTGACCACGTCCCCCGGCTTGGTGGCGATGCCGCTGGGCATGTTCTCGCAGGCCGGCACGATGGCCACGACATTCACCTTGGGCTTGATCTGGCCGAGCGCACGCATGGTGCCGAAGACGCTGGCCGCGCCGCCCATGTCGAACTTCATCTCGTCCATCTCGGCGGCCGGCTTCAGCGAGATGCCGCCGGTGTCGAACGTGATGCCCTTGCCCACCAGCACCACGGGCGCCGCCTTCTTGGCCCCGCCGTTGTACTGCATGACGATGAAGCGCAGCGGCTCCTCCGAGCCGCGGGCCACCGACAGGAACGAGCCCATGCCGAGCTTCTCCACCGCCTTGCGGTCGAGCACCTGGACCTGGAAGCCGAATTCGCGGCCCAGCCGCTTGGCCTCCTCGCCCAGGAAGGTGGGCGTGCACACGTTGGCCGGGCGGTTGGCGTACTCGCGTGCCAGGTTCACGCCCGCGCCGATGGCGGCGCCCTGCGCCAGGCCGGCACGCAGCTCGCCGACCAGCGCCTTGTCGGCCACCAGCGAGATCTTGCCGGGCAGGGTGACCGTCTCGGCGCTGGGCTTGGTGTAGGTGTAGCTGTAGCCCGCTCCTTCGGCCGCCACGGCGAGCGCCTCGGCGTGGGCGGCCGACAGCGGCGCGCCGGCCAGCGAGACCGCCAGGTGGCGCACGGCGCGGCCCTTCAGTGCCGCCAGGCCCTGCAGCACGGCGGCGCGGAACGCCTTGGCCGAACCGTCCTTCGCGCCGGCCAGCACCACGCGGGCCTTCACGCCCTCCACGCGGTGCAGGTACAGCTGGCGGCCGGCCTTGCGCTCGAAGTCGCCCGCCTTCAGGGCCGCCGCGACGGCGCCGTCGATCGCCTTGTCGCCGGTACCGGCCTCGCCCTCGGCGGGCAGCACCACGAGCAGGGCGTCAGCGGCCACGCCGCCAAGCCCGCCCGCCGGGGTGGCAAGAGCTTGAAAGTCCATAATCGGTCTCGTTGAAAAGCAATCTTTCGATGTTATTCGATTCGACTGTTCGCAAAGAGCTGGCACGCAGTTTCGGGGCCACGCTGGTCGTCATCCTGACCATCGTGCTGACGATGATGCTGATCCGCACGCTCGGCCTGGCCGCCAACGGCGCCGTGGCGCCTCAGGACGTGGTGCTGCTGCTGGGCTATACCGCACTGGGCCAGCTGCCGCTGATGATCGCCCTGTCGCTGTTCATCGCGACGGTGGTGAGCCTGGGCCGCATGTACCGCGACAGCGAAATGGCCATCTGGTTCAGCAGTGGCGTGGGGCTGTCGCGCTTCGTGCGTCCGGTGCTGCGGGTGGGCTCGCCGGTGCTGCTGGCCATCGGCCTGCTGTCGCTGCTCGTCTGGCCCTGGGGCAACCAGAAGACGACCGAGCTGCGCCAGCGCTATGAGCAGCGCTCCGACCTCGCGCGGGTGGCGCCGGGCAGCTTCCAGGCCTCGGCGGACGGCAGCCGGGTGTTCTTCATCGAGCGCGCCGGCGAGGAAGCCGGCGTCGGGCGCAACGTGTTCCTGCTGGGCCGCAGCGAGGAGCGCGAAAGCGTGACGACCGCGCGCTCCGGTCGCGTGGAGACGGACGGCGGCGAGCGCGTCCTGGTGCTGGATTCGGGCCACCGCAGCGAGCAGAACAACCGCACGGGCGAGCACGTGCGCCTGACCTTCGAGCACCTGCGCATGGCGGTCGACCCGGGGAAGGCGCGCGCCACCGAGACGACGCCGCCGAAGGCGATGGGCACGCTGGCGCTGCTGCGCGACCCCAAGCCCCGGCACGAAGCCGAGCTCACCTGGCGCATCGGGCTGCTGTTCGGTGCCGCCAACCTCGTGCTGCTCGGCGTGGGCCTGGCCGCCAGCAACCCGCGCCGTGCCAGCAACTGGAACCTGCTGTTCGCGCTGCTAGCCTTCGTCGTGTACTACAACCTGATCAACCTGAGCCAGGCCTGGGTGGCGGCCGGCCGGGTCGGCATGGCCGGTGCGCTGGCCGGCCTGCACGGGCTGGCCTTCGCCGCGGCGCTGGGGCTCATCTGGTGGCGCGACCATGCCACGGTGGCCCGCCTGCCCTGGCACCGGCCGGCCCCCGCCCGATCGGAGGCGGCGGCATGAGGACCGTGCGGCGCCTGCTCTACCGGGACGTGGTGTGGTCCGTGGTCTTCGTGGCCGTGGCCTTTCTCTCGCTGTTCTTCTTCATCGATTTCCTCGAGGAGCTGGAGAACGTCGGCAAGCGCGGCTTCACGGTCGGCCACGCCGTGTTGTCGGCCCTGCTGGAACTCCCCGGGCGCTTCTACGAGCTGTTCCCCATCGCGGTGCTCATCGGCACCATCTACGCGATGGCCCGGCTCGCCCAGTCCTCCGAGTTCACCATCCTGCGCACCGGGGGCCTGAGCCCGGGCCGTGCCCTGCGGCTGCTGCTGACGCTGGGCGTGGTGATGGGCGTGCTCACCTTTGCCGTGGGCGAGTACGTTGCCCCGCTGGGTGAGCAGCAGGCCGCCGCCCTCAAGGCCAAGTTCCGCAGCAGCCCGTCGCTGGGCCGGGCCGGCGCGTGGCTGAAGGAACGCCGAGGCACCGGCCCGGGCGAGCGCAGCATATCCATCAACGTGCAGACCACCGGTTCCGACGGCCAGATGAGCGGCATCCGCATCTTCGAGCACGATGCCGCGGGCGTGCTCGTGCGGCGGCTGCAGGCGGCCAGCGGCCAGGCCGGCCGCCGCGGCGACACCGCCGTGTGGCACCTGCAGGAGGTGCAGGTCACCGAATGGCCGCAGGGCGAACAGGGGCTGCTCACGACACGCCAGCTGGCGGCCTATGACTGGCCCACCACGCTGGAAGACAACGTGGTGGCCGCGGCCCTTTCGCCGATCCGCAGCATGTCGACCGTGGACCTGTGGCGCTACAGCCGCCACCTCGAGCTGCAGGAACAGACCGCCCAGCGCTACGAGCTGCAGTTCTGGCGCCGGGCGTTCTATCCCTTCGCCTGCATCGTGATGGTGGCGCTCGCCCTGCCCTTCGCCTACCTGCACGCGCGCGCGGGCGGCATCAGCCTCAAGGTCTTCGGCGGCATCATGCTGGGCATCAGCTTCGTGCTGCTCAACAACGTGGTGGGTCACCTCGGCCTGCTGCGCGACTGGACGCCCTGGGTCGCCTCGGCCCTGCCCAGCCTGCTGTACCTGCTCATGTCGCTGGCCGCGTTCGGCTGGCTGGTCCGTTACCGATAGAGGAGCCGATGCAAGGCCTCATCCTGTTTGCCCACGGCGCGCGTGATCCCCGCTGGGCCGAGCCGTTCGAACGTGTCGCGGCGCGCGTGCGCGAGCTTCGCCCCGGGCAGCCCGTGTCCCTCGCCTTCCTGGAGTTCATGTCGCCGGATCTGCCGGCCGCCGGGGCGGCGCTGGCCGGGGCCGGCTGCACCGCCGTGGAGGTGCTGCCGCTGTTCCTGGGTGCCGGCGGCCATGTGCGCAAGGACCTTCCCGCACAGGTGGAGGCCCTGCGTGCGGCCTTCCCCGCCGTGCAGTGGACACTGCGTGCCGCCGCCGGCGAGTCCCCCGTGCTGGTCGACGCGCTGGCCCGCATCGCCGTCGAGCCCGCACCGCCGGCGCCGGGGGCCGCATGAACCTGCACCAGTTCCGCTTCGTGCAGGAGGCGGTGCGCCGCAACCTCAACCTGACGGAGACGGCCAAGGCCCTGTTCACCTCCCAGCCCGGCATCTCGAAGGCCATCCTCGAGCTGGAAGAGGAGCTGGGGGTGGACATCTTCGTGCGCCACGGCAAGCGCCTCAAGCGCGTCACGGAGCCCGGCCAGGAGGTGCTCAAGTCGGTCGAGATCATCCTGCGCGAGGTGGCCAACCTGAAGCGCATCGGGGAGGAGTTCTCCAAGCAGGACAGTGGCCGGCTGTCGATCGCGGCCACCCACACCCAGGCCCGCTACATCCTGCCCACGCCCATCGCCGAGCTGCGGCGCCGCCATCCCAAGGTGCAGATCACCTTGCACCAGGGCACGCCCGACCAGGTGGCGGCCATGCTGCTGTCCGACCAGGCCGACATCGGCCTGGCCACCGAATCGCTGGCGGATTACGACGAGCTCGTCACCCTGCCCTGCTACGAGTGGTCGCACGTCATCGTGCTGCCCGCCGGCCACCCGCTGGCCTCGGTGGAGCGGCCCTCGCTCGAGCAGCTGGCCGCCGAGCCGCTGATTTCCTACCACCCGGCGTTCGCCGGCCGCAAGCGCGTGGACCAGGCGTTCGCCCAGCGCCAGCTCAAGCCCAACGTCGCGCTGGAGGCCATCGACTCCGACGTCATCAAGACCTATGTGCGCAGCGGCCTGGGCATCGGCATCGTGGCCGAGATGGCGATGAGCGCCGAAGGCAGCCAGGACGCCGACCTGGTGTGGAAGCCGGCCGGCTACCTCTTCGGCAGCAACACCGCGCGCGTGGCGTTCCGTCGCGGCGCCTACCTGCGCAGTTTCGTGCTCACCTTCGCCGAGCTGCTGTCCGACCGGCTGAGCCGCGGGCTGATCGAGCGCGCCATGGGTGTCCAGGGGAACCACTATGAGCTCTGAGCTGCTTGCGCCGCGCACGCCGGCCGTGGCCAGCCGCCTGCCCGAGGTCGGGACCACCATCTTCACCGTGATGTCCGCGCTGGCCCAGCGGCACGGGGCGGTCAACCTCGGCCAGGGCTTCCCCGACTTCGACTGCGACCCCGGGCTGGTGGAGGCGGTGCACCAGGCCATGCGCGCCGGCCACAACCAGTACCCGCCCATGGCCGGCGTGCCGGCGTTGCGCCAGGCACTGTCGGACAAGATGGCGCGGCTGCACGGCCACCGCTACGACCCGGACACGGAGATCACGGTCACGGCCGGGGCGACCCAGGCGCTGCTCACCACGGTGCTGGCGCTGCTCCACCCGGGCGACGAGGCCATCGTGCTGGACCCCTGCTACGACAGCTACGCGCCCGCCGTGGCACTGGCCGGCGGCCGGCTGGTGCGCGTGCCGCTGGACAGCGCCACCTACCGGATCGACTTCGACCGCCTGCAGGCGGCCCTGACGCCGCGCACGCGGCTGCTGTTCGTGAACACGCCGCACAACCCCACCGGCACGGTGTGGACGGCGCACGACCGCCAGCGGCTGGCCGAGCTGCTGGCGCCCACCGACGTGGTGGTCGTGTCCGACGAGGTGTATGAGCACATGGTGTTCGACGGCGCCAGCCACGCCAGCGTCAGCGGCGACCCGCGGCTCGCCGCGCGCAGCGTGGTCGTGTCCAGCTTTGGCAAGACTTTCCACGTGACCGGCTGGAAGGTCGGTCATGTGGCCGCCCCGGCGGCCCTGATGGCGGAGTTCCGCAAGGTGCACCAGTTCAACGTGTTCACGGTGAACACGCCCATGCAGCATGGCCTGGCCGCCTGGCTGCAGCAGCCGGGGCACTACGAGGGCCTGTCCGCCTTCTACCAGGGCAAGCGCGACCGCTTCCGCGCCGGCCTGGCGGGCACGGCGTTCGACCTGCTGCCCTGCGCGGGCAGCTACTTCCAGTGCGTCGAGTACGGCCGGGTGAGCGATCTGCCCGACCAGGCGTTCTGCGAATGGCTCACCACGGAAGTGGGCGTGGCCGCCATTCCGCTGTCCGCCTTCCATGCGGCGCCGCCCGCGCGCCGTGTGGTGCGGTTCTGCTTCGCCAAGCAGGAGGCCACGCTCGACGAGGCCCTGCGCCGCCTGGCGCGGCTGTGAGCCCCCCGACCCGCGCCGTCAGCGCAGCGGGCCGTCGGCCTCGTCGGGGCTGTCGCAGGCCAGCGGCAGCAGCACGTCCACCGACGGCAGCGCGATGCCGCTGTGCTGCGCCACGTCGCGCGCCAGCGCGTACAGCAGCAGCACGTCCCGGTAGGCCGGCAGGTCGAACAGCTCGTTCGCATCCGCACGGCGGAAGAGCATCGCCTCCAGCAGCGCCATGGCTTCCACCGGGTCGTCCCAGCAGGCCTGCAGGCGCTCGATGACCTCGGGGTAGTCCTCCAGGTGGCGGCCCGCCACGGGGCCTTGCGCCCAGTCGGGCGCGTAGGCGTTGAAGCGGCGGTTGAAGCGCGTGCGGATGCGTTCGTAGCCGTCCGGATCGTTCTGGCGGTGGTAGATCTCCAGCAGCTTCGTGTAGGGCAGCGGGCTCATGCCGCCCGTGCTGCGCAGGTGCGACATCAGCAGGTCGATGGCCGCGTCCTCCTGGCCCAGCGCGATGAAGAAATCCGCCTGCTGCTCCAGATCGAGCAGTTCCTCCACCGACACCTCCCGCACCGTGCCCGCCTCGGAGGCGGCCTCGACGGTGGCCGCCGGGTCCGGCTCTGCGGGCAGCCGGGGAAGCTCCGCCACGGTGCGCTCGGCCGGCAGGTCGACCGACACCGAGGGCGCTAGCGCCTGAGGCAGCGTCGGAGCGGCGAACGGGCGCGGGCCCTCGTCGGGCCGGGCTGGCGCGGTGTGCGCCTCGTCCAGCCGCCCCAGATCGGACGGCGGGACGAACTCCACCGGCCCCAGGTCGTCCACGGCCGGGGCCGGCGCACGGGCGTCGCCGGCCCGACCGTCGGTCCGACCGTCGGCCCACCACGCCGGCTCGCGGGCGGCCGCCAGGCGCGACTGCCGGCGCAGTCGCCAGGCCAGCCATCCGGCCACCCCCATCGCGAGCGCGAGTGCCACGGCGAGCCAGGGCACGGCCTGGCCCTGCGTCTGCGCGGCCTGCATCTGGGCGCGCAGCGCCGCTGCGGTGTCCTGACCGGCCTGCCGTTCCTTCTGCAGCTCGCGCAGCGTGCGCTCCAGCCCTGCAAGGCGCTGCGCATCGGACACGGTCTCGCTCTCGCTGGCCGCGGGCTCGGCCGCCGGGGCCGGCATGAAGACAGGCTCCTCGATGTCCAGCTTGAGCTGCGGAGGCGCCACCTCCAGCAGCAGGCGCGCGCCGGGTGCCGCGGTGGGGGCTGGCCGCCGTGTGCCGGGTGCCTGTGCGCGCGTCGAGGCGGGCGGCAGCGGCCTCTCGACGGTGGCCCCCGGGGCGGCCGGTGCGCGGTCCGCGCGGGGGCGTGCCGGTCGCGCCGGGCGGGCGGCGGGCCGCGCCTCTCCCAGGGATGGCGGCGAGTCAGCCGCTGAGGGTGGCGGGGCGGGGGCGGCGGGCGCGGGCAGGGGAACACCGCCCGACGGGCCGGTGCCAGCCGGATCGGCCAGCACGGTGAAGCGGCGAGAGAACCGGCGGTCGCAGCCCAGCGCGACAGTCACCTCCAGCACCGGCTCGTCGACCACGGGGCTGCTCGTGACACGCAGCAGCCACTGGCCCGGGCCCTCGGCCCGCACCACCGCCTGCGCGGAGCGGGTGCCGGCCACCGGCTCCAGGCGCGCGCGGAGCAGGTCCTGCCCCCAGCGCGACTCGCCTGCCAGCACCTCGGCATGCACGCAGCCGGGTTCCACCGCATCGCCCGCTTCCAGGCGGACCGGGATGGCCAGCTCGAGCGGTTGCCCGAGGGTCACCGCCGACTGCAACCGGCCGATGCCCAGCGCCTGCGCCGAGGGAGCCAACGCCGTGAGGGCGGAAGCAAGTGTCAGCGCGGTCGCTCGTGGGGGCATGCCGAGTGGCACTGGTTGGGGTGGTCGGGGCACTCTATCACGTTTGCTTACGAACACGGGCTCAGGCTATGGACGAAACGGCCGCCCAGGCGGGTGCAAGAATGGCTCCCGTCCCGACCCAGACGCGTGGCCCCGTCGGCTGTGCGCGCCCATCATGCCTTCACAGCTCATCACTGCCCAGGAAGACCAGACGCTGGTCCTCACCCTGTCGGGCACCGAGACGCGCAACTCGTTGTCGCCCCAGGCGGTGACGGCCGCCATCGAGGCCCTGGGCACCGCCGAATCGAACGCCGAGGTGCGCAGCGTGGTGCTGCGTGGTGACGGCGCACACTTCTGCGCCGGCGGCGACCTGCGCCGCATCGGCGGGGCGCGTGGGCGGCCGCCCGAGGCGCAGGCCGCCTCGATCGACCTGTTCCATACCCTGGTGGACGCGCTGCGCAGCTTCCCCAAGCCGGTGATCGCCGCCGTGGAAGGCTTTGCCGCCGGCGGGGGGATGTCGCTCGCGCTGGCCTGCGACCTCATCGTCGCGGCGCGCGATGCGCGCTTCGTCATGTCCTATGGCCGCGTCGGCCTGTCGCCCGACGGCGGGGCCACCTGGCACCTGGCCCGCGCCCTGCCCCGCGCGCTCGCGCTGGAGCTCGTGTGGCTGGCTGAACCGGTGTCGGCCGAGCGGCTGCATGCGCTGGGGGTGGTGAACCGGCTGGCGGAGCCCGGCCAGGCGCACGCGGCCGCACTCGCCCTGGCCGTGCAGCTGGCCGCCATGGCGCCCAATGCACTGGCCAGCGTGAAGGAGCTGGTCCAGGCCGGTCCCGGCCGCAGCCTGCAGGCGCACATGGATGCCGAGCGAGATGCCTTCGTGGCGAATCTATTCCATGACAACGGCGGCGAGGGCCTGGACGCCTTCTTCGCCAAGCGGCCGCCGCAGTTCCGCTGAGGCGCGCCGCGCCCCCGCTAGAGGTCGTAGCCCGGCAGCTGCCGGTCGAGGCGGCGCTTGAGCCCGGGCCAGGCGAGGTTGGCGCCCTGCCCCTTGGTCACCTGCGCCGCCTGGGCCATGGCCGTGCGGATGATCTCCGGCTCGATCGTGCTGAGCGGGGTGCCGCCCGCCATCGCACGCACCTGGATCGTGCAGGCGGCCTCGAAGAAGTACATCGCCTGGAAGGCCTCGGCCACGCTGCGCCCGACGGTCAGCAGGCCATGGTTGCGCAGCATGAGGTGGCGGCGGTCGCCGAGGTCGGCCACCAGACGCGGCTTCTCGTCGTCCCGCAGCGCGACGCCCTCGTAGTCGTGGTAGGCCAGGCTGGCCAGCACGAAGATGGAATGCTGGGAGATGGGCAGCATGCCGTCGCGCTGCGCGGACACCGCCACGCCGTTCAGCGTGTGCGTGTGCAGCACGCATTGCGCGTCGTCGCGGGCGGCATGGATGGCACTGTGGATGGTGAAGCCCGCGGGGTTCACCGGGAAGGGTGAGTCGTCCAGCTTGCGGCCCTCGGTGTCCACCTTCACCAGGCTGGACGCCGTGATCTCCTCGAACATCATCCCGTACGGGTTGATGAGGAAGGCATGCCCCTGCCCGGGAACGCGGGCGCTGATGTGCGTGAAGATGAGGTCGTCCCACTTGAACAGGGCCACCAGACGGTAAGCCGCGGCGAGGTCGACACGGACCTGCCATTCCTCGGGCGGGCAGCCCGGAGGCGGGGCGGTGTCAGGCGCAGTGGGGGTGCCCATGGAGACCTCCTTGCAAAGGGGTGAAGCCGAGCGATCGGCTTATGGACAATACCGAGGCAGATGATGCGCTGGCTGTCGCGTCAGGGACAAATGATGAATACCCCCATTCTTACAATCGACGAGCGACACAACATCGATTCAGGCGCATGGTTTTCCTCGCTCTCCCCCGCACTGCGTGCCGCCATCCTGGCGCGTGCCAACGTGCGGCGGCTGGCGGACGGCGCACCGCTGGCGGCCAAGGGGACGCCCGCGGAGGACTGGACCGGTGTGGCCAAGGGGGCGGTGCGCGTGAGCTCGGTGTCTCTCTCGGGCAAGCAGGTGTCGCTGACCTACGTGGAGCCCGGCACCTGGTTCGGCGACATCGCCTTGTTCGACGGGCTGCCGCGCACGCACGATGCCCACGCCCATGGCCCGACGACGCTGCTGGTCGTGCGCAAGGCCGATTTCAAGGAGCTGCTGTCGCAGCACGTGGAGCTGTACGACGCGCTGCTGCGCCTGAACTGCCGTCGGCTGCGGCTGATGTTCAACCTCATCGAGGACCTGAACACCAAGCCGCTGGCCGCCCGCCTGGCCAAGCAGCTGCTGCTGCTGGCGAAGAGCTACGGCATCGCGCAGGGCGAGGAGATCCGCATCGGCCTGCAGCTGGCGCAGGAAGACCTGGCCCAGCTGCTCGGTGCCTCTCGCCAGCGCGTGAACCAGGAGCTCAAGGAGCTGGAACGCGACGGCGTGCTGCGCGTGGAGCCCACGCGGCTGGTGGTGCTGTCGCGCGAGAAACTCATGGCGGTGACCGACCGCTGACTGCCCGGCGGCTCATCCCGCCGCGGGGATGAACCGACCGATGGAACAGTACACCGGCACCAAGCCCGTCGCCGCCAGCCACGCCTTCGACGTGGCGGCCCTCGAGGCCTACCTGGCCGACCACCTGCCGGGCTTCGCCGGGCCGCTGAGCGTGGAGCAGTTCAAGGGCGGGCAGTCCAACCCGACCTACAAGCTCGTCACGCCCGGGTGTGCCTACGTGATGCGCAGCAAGCCCGGCCCGGCGGCCAGGCTGCTCCCGTCGGCGCACGCGATCGAGCGCGAGTTCCGCGTCATGTCGGCACTGCGTGACACCGCCGTGCCGGTGACGCAGATGCACCTGCTGTGCGAGGACGAGGCCATCATCGGACGCGCCTTCTACGTGATGGAGTTCGTGCAGGGGCGTGTGCTGTGGGACCAGGCCCTGCCAGGCATGACGCCGGCCGAGCGTGCCGTCCACTACGACGAGATGAACCGGGTGATCGCCGCGCTGCACAGCGTGGACGTGGCCGCGGTCGGCCTGGCCGACTACGGCAAGCCCGGCAACTACTTCGAGCGCCAGATCGGCCGCTGGAGCAAGCAGTACCTGGCCTCGGTGACCGGCCCCAACCCGGCCATGGACGAGCTGCTGGCCTGGCTGCCCGCGCACATCCCGGCCAGTGCACGTGACGAGAGCCAGGTGAGCATCGTGCACGGCGACTACCGGCTGGACAACCTGATCTTCCATCCCACCGAGCCCCGCATCACGGCCGTGCTCGACTGGGAGCTGTCCACCATCGGGCACCCGCTGGCCGATTTCAGCTACCACTGCATGAGCTGGCACATCCCGGCCGGGCTGTTCCGCGGCATCGCGGGGCTGGACATCGCTGCGCTCGGCATCCCCGCCGAGCGCGACTACGTGCACCGCTATTGCGAGCGCGTGGCCGAGCGCACGGGCCGCGGCATGGACGTGGATGCCGTCATGGCCGACTGGAACTTCTACCTCGCCTACAACCTGTTCCGTCTCTCCGCCATCGCGCAGGGCATTGCCAAGCGCGTGGTGGACGGCACGGCCTCGAGTGCCTCCGCCCGCGCAACGGGCGACATGGCTCCCCGGCTGGCTGCGCTGGCCTGGCAGTTCGCCCAGGCGGCCTGAGCGGCCCCAGGGCCGCGCACCGCGTTCATTTCTCGATCACCGGGCACACGCCCCAAGGACACGCCATGGACTTCGGCTACTCCCCTCGCACGCAGGAACTGCGCGCCGCCGTCTCGGCCTTCATGGACGAGCACATCTTCCCGGCCGAGGGCCGCTACTGGGCCGAGCTGGAGGCCAACACGCAGGCCGGACGTCGTTGGACGCCGCTGCAGGTGATCGAGGAACTCAAGCCCAAGGCCCGGGCCGCCGGGCTGTGGAACCTGTTCCTGCCCGAGAGCGAGTACGGCGCGGGACTGAGCAACCAGGAGTACGCCCCCCTGGCCGAGCTGATGGGCCGGGTGCTGTGGTCGAGCGAGGTGTTCAACTGCTCCGCCCCCGACACCGGCAACATGGAAGTGCTGGTGCGTTACGGCACGCCCGAGCAGAAGAAGCGCTGGCTCGAGCCGCTGCTGGCCGGGGAGATCCGGTCGGGCTTTGCCATGACCGAGCCGGCGGTGGCCTCCAGCGATGCCACCAACATCGAGGCAAGCATCCGGCGCGACGGCGACGAGTTCGTCATCAACGGCCGCAAGTGGTGGACCAGCGGCGGTGGCGACCCGCGCTGCAAGATCCTCATCTTCATGGGCAAGACGGACCCCGAGGCGCCGCGCCATTCGCAGCAGTCCATGATCCTGGTGCCCATGGACGCGCCGGGCGTGAAGATCATCCGCCCGCTCAGCGTGATGGGCTACGACGACGCACCGCATGGCCACATGGAGATCCAGTTCGACGACGTGCGTGTGCCGGCCAGCCACCTGCTGCTGGGCGAGGGCCGCGGCTTCGAGATCGCCCAGGGACGCCTGGGCCCGGGCCGCATCCACCACTGCATGCGCCTGATCGGGCTGGCCGAGCGCGCCATCGACCTGATGTGCCAGCGCGCCCTGCAGCGCGTGGCCTTCGGCAAGCCCATCGCCCAGCACGGCGTGACACAGGAGCGCATCGCGGAGGCCCGCTGCCGCATCGAGCAGGCCCGCCTGCTCACGCTGAAGGCCGCCTGGATGATGGACGTGGCGGGCAACAAGGCGGCCAAGGCGGAGATCGCCATGATCAAGGTGGTGGCGCCCCAAATGGCCTGCCAGGTGATCGACTGGGCCATGCAGGTGCATGGCGGCGCCGGCATGTGCCAGGACTTCCCGCTGGCCTTCTACTACGCCCAGGCGCGCACCCTGCGTTTCGCCGACGGCCCGGACGAGGTGCACCGCAACGCGATCGCCAAGATCGAGCTCGGCAAGCACCTGCCGCCGCGGCACTGAGCGGCCGGATCAGCCGCCGTCGTCCTCCGCATCCGGGGGCGGCGGCGACAGCCGCGCCTGCTCCAGCGCCAGGTCGAAGAGGTTCATGGCCGCCTGCACGCCGGCCACGTCCGGATCGGGCATGGCCACGCGCAGCGTCAGCCGGCCGCGGTGGGCGATCAGCGCGAACGGCGGCGCATCGGCGGGCGGCAGCTTCGCGCGGGCCGCCAGCGCATCGCCGAGCGGGCCTTGCACCCAATGGGCCAGCCACGGCACATGGCTGCTCGCGGCGGCATAGTCGACCTTCAGCCCGCCCATCAGGGCGCCACTGAGCCGAGGCGACACCGCGAGCCAGCGCACCTCCTCCGGCAGGGTGTCGTCGATGCGGGTGCGCACCCGCCCCACCGCCTGCGCGAACAGCTCGCTCTCCACCGTGTCCATCAGCGCCTTGGGCATCACCACGGCATGCATGTCGGCCGGCATCACCAGCTCGCCACGCAGTCGCAGCTCGTGCGCACCCAGGTAGTGGCGATGCGACGGGCCCCATTCGATGCGGCCCGCCAGCTCGCCGGGCCGTGTCTCGATGACGAAGCCGGGCTCGTCGCGGATGCCGCGCAATGCCCATCCGGTGCTCTCGCACCAGGCCTGCAACGCCTCCCGGCCCGCGTCGGGGCCGCCTCGGATCCAGCGCCGCAGGAGCTTCAGCATGTCGGCTGGTTTAGAGTGCCACCAGGGGCCACTGTCGAGGAGCCAAGGTCATGATCGAAGTGTATTCGTGGGCCACGCCCAACGGGCACAAGGTGCACATCATGCTCGAGGAGTGTGGCCTGCCCTACCGCGCCATTCCTGTCGACATCGGCGCCGGGGACCAGTTCGAGCCGCGGTTCCTGGCCATCAGCCCGAACAACAAGATCCCGGCGCTGGTCGACCCCGATGGACCCGATGGCGAACCCATCTCGCTGTTCGAATCCGGCGCGATCCTGCTGTACCTGGCCGGCAAGACCGGCCGCTTCCTGCCCGCAGGCACCCGAGGCAGGTACGAGGTGCTGCAGTGGCTGATGTTCCAGATGGCCAGCGTGGGGCCCATGCTGGGGCAGGCGCACCACTTTCGCATCTACGCGCCCGAGCGGATCCCCTATGCCGTCGACCGCTACACCAACGAGGCGCGACGGCTGTACGGAGTGATGAACCGCCGGCTGGCGCAGTCGCGCTACCTGGGCGGCCCGGACTACTCCATCGCCGACATCGCCGTCTTCCCCTGGCTGCGCTCGTGGAAGAACCAGGGCATCGCCTGGGACGAGTTCCCGCACCTCAAGGGCTGGTTCGACGAAATCGCCAAGCGGCCGGCCGTGCAGCGTGGCGTGGAGGTGCTGGCAGACCGGCGCAAGCCCATCACGGACGACAAGGCACGCGAGGTGCTGTTCGGCGCCCGCCAGTTCGCCCGGCGCTGATCCGTAGAATCGCGCCCGCGCTGCCCGTAGCTCAACTGGATAGAGCAGCTGCCTTCTAAGCAGCAGGTCGGGGGTTCGAGTCCCTCCGGGCAGGCCAGATCGGCGTGCGGTGCGTCATGCCCACGTGCGCGCCGTGCCCCTCTGCCCAGCACGGGCACGGCGGCACGAGGTACGCTCGCGGCGATGTTGTCCATGGAGCCGCCGATGTCGCGCCTGCAGTCCCACCTTCGTGTCCTCACCTGGGCGATCGCCGTGTCCGCGGCCGGTGCCGCGCACGCCCAAGCCACGCGCACATGGGTGTCCGGTGTCGGCGACGACGCCAACCCGTGCAGCCGCACGGCGCCGTGCAAGACCTTCGCAGGCGCCATCTCCAAGACGGCCACGGGCGGCCAGATCAGCACGCTGGACCCTGGCGGCTACGGTGCCGTCACCATCACCAAGGCGATCACCATCGTCTCGGAGGGATCGGGTGAAGCCGGCGTCCTGGCGCCGTCCAGCAACGGGGTCACCGTGAACGCGCCCACGGGCAGCATGGTCTACCTGCGCGGGCTGCAGATCGAAGGCGCGGGCACGGGACTCGCCGGGGTGATCGTGCTGAGTGGCGACGTCCACATCGAGAACACCTCGATCCGCAACTTCCGCGGCAGCCCCGGCGTGGGCATCGACAACCGCGCCACCGCGCGTTCTCGGGTCTTCGTGTCGAACAGCTCCATCCTGGGCAACCTCATCGGCGTGCGGTCCAACCCCACCGCCGTGAGCCCGGTGTTCCTGTGGGACACGCTGGTGGACCGCTACGAACAGACCGGCCTGCTGGGCACGGGGTCGTTCGCGGCCTTCCACCTCAACCGGGCCACCGTGATGGGTGGCCCTGTGGGCATCTCTGCCCCGGCGCCCGCCAAGGCCTACACCTACGGCAACAACGTGATCGGCAGCCTCGAGGCCGGCACGGTGCTCACCCCCATGGCCCTGCAATGACGTGAGTCCCGGCGCCAGGCGGCGGAATGCCGCTTGCCCGTCCTGGCCATGGACGAAAGGCCAGGCATGAACGACGCGCAACTGCAGGAAGTCGAGGACGTGTACCGCCTGCTCCGCAAGGGGCTGGGACACGAGAAGGTCACGGACGACAACGTCCAGGCTCTGATACGGCGGGCCGAGCAGGACGGGCAATCCGTCCTGGCCACCGAGCTGCGCGAGTGGCAGTCGCCGTGCGGCGGGCCCTCCGGCGAGCAGGCGTGAGCGCGCCTCGCGACCGCACCGCACCGACGGCTGCGTCCGGCAGGCGCTGAGCGACGCGGCCAAGCCGCGGTGGGCGGATGGTCGGGGTGAGACGATTCGAACGTCCGACCCACTGCTCCCAAAGCAGTTGCGCTACCAGGCTGCGCTACACCCCGACGAAGGGGCGCATTGTAGCCGCCGGGTCGCGGCGCCTGGCCGGCTCACAGCGCCGCGTCGCTGACCACCACCCCGTCTTCGTCCGCGTAGAGCCAGTCCCCGGGGCGCACGAGGGCGCCGGCGACCTGCACCGGCACGTCCAGCGCACCGCCCGGCATGCCGCTGTGGCGGGCGGTGGGCAAGGGGCAATGGCCCAGGGCCGCAATGCCCACCTGCGCGGCGCGCAGTTCGGCCAGGTCGCGCACGGCGCCGTGCACGAGCACGCCGGCCCAGCCCTGCGCCGCCGCGAAGCCGGCGAGGTTGCCGCCCAGCACCGCACGGCGCAGGGACGCGCCGGCGTCCACCACCAGCACGTGCCCGTCACCGGGCGTCTGCAGGCGCTCGCGCAGCAGGGCGTTGTCCTCGAAGCAGCGCAGCGTGCGCACGGGGCCGTGGAACGCGGCGTGGCCGCCATAGAGACGGAACACCGAGGGCAGGACGCGGAAACCCACGGCATCGCTGTCGCGGAAGCGGTCGCACAGGTCGCAGGTGGACGGGCTGGAGGCAGGCATGGTCAGGCTCCTGGTTGCGGGCCGCGGGCGGGCGCCAGCGGCTGGTGGTCGCGGGTGACCTTGAGGATGATGGACGTGCTGGTTTCGGACAGCTCGCAAAAGCGCGAGACCACGGCGTCGAGGTGCGCCACGTCGACGACGGCGATCTCCAGCACCCAGCTGTCCTCCCCGGTGACGTTGTAGGCGGTGACCACCTCCGGTGTGTCGCCCACCAGGCGCACGATGCGCCCGTACTCGGCGCGCCCCACGCGGATGATCGCCCGGATGCCGTAGCCCAGCGCCTGCGGGTTCACCGTGGCGCGGTAGCCGGTGATGACGCCGGCCGCCTCCAGCTTGCGCACGCGCTCGGTCACGGCCGGTTGCGACAGGTGGACACGCCGGCCGAGCTCCGTCATGGACAGCCGCGCATCGGCTTGCAACTCGGCCAGGATCCGGGCGTCGTAACCGTCGAAAGACAGGGTGTCGGGCATCTGCAAAGCCTAACACCCATTCGACCTTGACTTTCCGGCGCCCCGCCCGCACAACACCTTTGAAGTCGCATGGATCCAGGCGGCGCGCTTTTCTAGCATGTCCACCATGACGACCGCTCTCGCCTCCCGTTCCGCCTGGCCCGGCCTGTCGCCCCTGGTGCTGGCCTGCCTGGCCGCCACCTGGCTGGTCTGGGGTTCCACCTACCTGGCGATCAAGTACGCGCTGATCAGCTTCCCGCCCTACTTCCAGATGGGCACGCGCTTTCTGGTGGCCGGCGCCCTGCTGCTGGCCTGGATGCGCTGGCGCGGTGCCCCGATGCCCAGCGCGCTGCAATGGCGCAATGCGCTGGTCTGCGGCGCGTTGATGCTCGGTGGAGGCATGGGCGGCACCGCGGTGGCCGAGACCAGCGTGGGCTCGGGCCTGGTGGTCGCGTTCATCGCCGTGCTGCCGCTGATGATCGCGCTGGTCAACCTCGCCTATGGCGTGCGGCCGGGCCGCCTGGAAGCCGGCGGCATCGCGGTCGGCCTGGCGGGCGTGCTCATGCTCACCCAGGGCGCCAGCTTCCAGGCCTCCACCGAAGGACTCGTGGCCGTCACGCTGGCCTGCCTCACCTGGTCGATCGGCAGCGTGCTCAGCCAGCGCACCCTGCCGCTGGCGCCCGGGCCCATGGGCTTCGCCAGCGAGATGCTGTGTGGTGGCGCGGTGCTGATGGGCATGTCGTGGGTGGCAGGCGAGGCACCCGTGTGGCCGCCCGAGCCCGTGGCCGTCGGCGCGTGGCTGTACCTCGTGGTCTTCGGCTCGCTGATCGCGTTCAATGCCTACATGGTGCTGCTGGCGCAGGCCTCGGCCGGCCTGGCGTCGAGCTACGCCTTCGTCAACCCGGTGATCGCCATGCTGCTGGGCGTGGCCATCGCCGGGGAAACGGTGACAGGCTACGAATGGTCCGCGGTGGCGGTGGTGCTGGCGGGCGTGGTGCTGCTGCTAGGCGGCCGGCGCCCCGCCTGACGGGGCGGGCAGCCGGTCATGCCGCGGCCAGCGGCCGCCGGCGTGTCACGCCCACCAGGCCGGCCGCCGCCACGCCCAGCACCAGCGCGAGCGCGGAACCCATGAACACGGCCTGGGGGCGGCCGCCGTCCATCAGCGCGCCGAAGATGGGCGCCGCCACGGCAAAGCCCACGTCCAGGCCGGAGTACACCGTGCCATAGACGCGACCGGTGGCGCCTGGTGGTGCGGCGCGCTTGATGAGCATGTCGCGCGAAGGCCCGGCCAGGCCGGTGCCGAAGCCGGCCACGGCCACCAGCGCCGCCGAGAGCGCGCCCGGCAGCCAGCCGGTGCCGGCCAGCACCAGCAACACGGCGGCCGCTGCCATCGCCACGGCGATGTTGCGCTCCAGCGCATCGCCCCGGGCGACGAGGAAGCCGCCCATCACCATGCCCACGGCACCGCACAGCATGTAGCCGGTCACCACGAAGGCCGTCAGGCCTACAGGCAGGCCGAACATCTGCTGCAGCGCCGGACTGGCAAAGCTCTGGATGGCGCTCAGTGCCGCCGTGGTGAAGAAGAAGAACGAAAAGCACAGCCACACCGATGGCAACTTCAGGAAGGCCAGCGGATGCTCCGCCGGCACGGCGCCGGCCGCCTTCTCGTGCGCCCACTGGCCGATGCGGTCGTCGATCGCGTCGCGCTTGAGCAGCAGCACCGCCAGCACCACCGCGGCGAGCAGCGCGCAGCCGAGGTACGCCATGCGCCAGCTGCCGGTCGCCTCGGTCAGGCCGATCAACACGACCGGCGCCAGCGCCCAGCCGAGGTTGCCCGAGATGCCATGCACCGAGAAGGCGTGTCCCAGGCGCGGGGACGACACCCGCTTGTTGAGGATGGTGAAGTCGACCGGGTGGAACGGTGCGTTGCCCAGCCCGGCCAGCGACGCCGCGAGCATCAGGCCGGCGAAGCCGTTCGCGCCCGCGGCCGCCACCGCGGCGGCCACGAAGCAGGCCACGGCGGCGAAGAGCACCGGCCGCGCCCCGGTGCGGTCCACCAGGAACCCCGCCAGGGCCTGGCCCACGCCGGAAATGACGAAGAAGGTCGTGACCAGGAGCCCGAGCTCGGAATAGCTGAGCCCGAAGTCCCGGATGAACACCGGGAACAGCGGCGGCAGCAGCATGTGGAAGAAATGCGAGCAGCCGTGTGCCAGGCCGATGAGCCCGATGGTGGTGTAGTCGGCGCGGGCGGAGGGGCCCGGTGGGCTGCCAGCCGGTAAGGTGACCGTGTTCATCGACCCCACTGTAGGCAGCCCGAACCCGGCCTGGTTACGATAGCTTGCCAACATCTGTCGACTTTCAGCCACCGATGAGCGCCCTGCCCCCTCGCCCCGCCAGCGTGCCGCCACTGGACCCGCAGCGCTACGCGCCCTCGGCCGAGCGGCCGCTGCGCGCCAAGGCGCGCCAGATGGCCCACCAGATGAACATCCAGCCGCACGAGCACGCCTGGGCGCAGCTGGTGTTCTCGGTGGCTGGCGCGGTGCGCGTGTCGGCCCGGCACGCCGGCGCGGACAGCAGCTACCTGGTGCCACCCGCCCGCGCGGTGTGGATCCCGCCGGGCGTCGTGCATGCGGTGACGGCCGTCGAGCAGGCCGACCTGCGCACGCTGTACCTGGGCGAGCCGGCGGTGCAGGCCCTGGCCGCCCGGTCGCCCGGGGGGGGATGGCGGCACTGCCGGGTGCTGGAGGTGTCTGCGCTGCTGCGCGAGCTGGTGCTGCAGCTGGCTGCGTGCGCGGACGACCCGCTGGCCGGCGCAGCGGCGCGCCAGCGCGACGCGGCCATCACCACGCTGGTGGTCGACGAACTGGCGCAGGCGCGCGCCCTGCCCCTGGGCCTGCCGCTGCCGTCCGGGCCGCGGCTGCGCCGGATGTGCGAGGCCATGCTGGAGCAGCCGCTGCGGCACCCCGACATCGAAGGATGGGCGGCGGAGGCGGCGACGAGCCCGCGCACGTTGTCGCGCTGGTTCCGCGACGAGCTGGGCACCAGCTACGCCCAGTGGCGCCAGCAGCTGCTGCTGGCCCGGGCGCTGCAGCTGGCGGCGCGCAAGCAGCCCATGCAGCTGATCGCCGCCGAGCTGGGCTACGCCAGCCCGAGCGCCTTCAGCGCGATGGTGACCCGCGCGGTGGGCATGCCGCCCAGCCGCTTCTTCGCCGAGGCCTGAGCAGGCCGGGCGCCGCATGACCCCGGCGCCCGGCCTCGCCCAGGCCCCCACCTAGAATCCCGCCATGACGGATGCTGTCTACGACTACACGCTGCAGGACGCCACGGGCGCCACCTGCACCGCCCACGCCTGGGCCAAGGTGCCGGTGCCGCTGAGCCCTGCCCAGCGCGACGACCTCAAGACGCGCGCCGCCCGGCTGCTCAAGGCACACGACGCGGTGCTGGTGGCCCACTACTACGTGGACGGCGACCTGCAGGACCTGGCGCTGGAAACCGGCGGCTGCGTGGCCGACTCGCTGGAAATGGCGCGCTTCGGCCGCGACCACCCGAGCCAGACCCTGGTGGTGGCCGGCGTGCGCTTCATGGGCGAATCGGCCAAGATCCTGTCGCCCACCAAGCGGGTGCTGATGCCGGACCTGGACGCCACCTGCTCGCTGGACCTGGGCTGCCCGCCCGACGACTTCGCCGCCTTCTGCGACGCGCACCCCGACCGCCAGGTGGTGGTGTACGCCAACACCAGCGCCGCCGTGAAGGCCCGCGCCGACTGGATGGTGACCAGCTCCTGCGCACTGGCCATCGTGCGCCACCTGAAGGCGCAGGGGCAGAAGATCCTGTGGGCCCCCGACCGCCACCTCGGCCGCTACATCCAGCAGGAAACCGGGGCGGACATGCTGCTGTGGCATGGCGCCTGCATCGTGCACGACGAGTTCCGCGCGCTGGAGCTGGACCTGCTCAAGGCCGAGCATCCCGAGGCCATGGTGCTCGTGCACCCCGAGTCGCCCGAGGGGGTGGTGCAACTGGCCGACGTGGTGGGCTCCACCTCGCAGATGCTCAAGGCGGTCATCGAGGGCCACGCGAAGGAGTACATCGTCGCCACCGACAACCGCATCATGCACCGCATGCGCCAGCTGGCACCGGGCAAGACGCTGATCGAGGCGCCCACGGCCGGCAACTCGGCCACCTGCAAGAGCTGCGCGCACTGCCCCTGGATGGCCATGAACGGCCTGCAGGGGCTCGTGGACTGCCTGGAGCACGGCAGCGGCGAGGTGCATGTCGACCCGGCAGTCGGCCAGCAGGCCGTGCGCTGCATCGACCGCATGCTGGCCTTCGTTGCCGCCCACCCTGCGGCCCTGGCACCCAAGGTGCAGGGCATGGTGCGCGGCATCGGCGCGGCCTGAGGAGACCGGCATGTTCGATCACGACGAGACCCTGGACGAGGCACGCGCACGCAATGTGCGCGACGCGCTGTTCGAGGACATCGGCCGCTGCGACTGGACCGGCCGGCTGGTTCCGGCCGGCCGCCGCGTGCGCGCCCGCGTCACGGTGCGAGAGGACGCCGTGCTGTGCGGCCGCGAGTGGTTCGACGCCTGCGTCACCGCGCTCGACCCGCAGGCCGAGCTGCACTGGCACTACGCCGAAGGCGCCCGCATGGCGGCCGACACGCCGGTGTGCGAGATCGCGGCGGACGCCCGGGCGCTGCTCTCGGCCGAACGGCCCGCCCTCAATTTCCTGCAGCTGCTGTCGGCCACGGCCACGGTGACCCGGCGCCACGTCGATGCCATCGCCGGTGCGTCGCCCAACCCCCGGGGCTGCGCGGTGCTGGACACGCGCAAGACGCTGCCGGGGCTGCGCCAGGCGCAGAAGTACGCCGTGCGCGTGGGCGGCGGCCAGAACCAGCGCCTGGCGCTGTGGCACGGCATCCTCATCAAGGAGAACCACATCGCCGCGGCCGGCGGCATCGCCGCCGTGCTGCACCAGGCGCGCGCGCTCGACGCGGGCGTGGACATCCAGATCGAGGTCGAGTCGCTCGCCGAGCTGCAGCAGGCGCTGGACGCCGGCGCGACCAGCGTGCTGCTGGACAACTTCACCCCGCCCCAGATGCGCGAGGCGGTGGCCCTGACCGCCGGCCGCGCGCTGCTGGAGGCTTCGGGTGGCGTGACGCTGCCGGCGCTGCGCGAGATCGCCGCCACCGGCGTCGACCGCATCTCCATCGGCAAGCTCACGAAGGACGTGACCGCGGTCGACTACTCCCTGCGCGTGCTGGACGCCGTGGCCGGCTGACCCACGCCTGGCCCGGCGGCGGACGCCGGTGCCAGAAGCGCGCGGGAAACTGCACGCATTTCGGCGCCCGGGCCGGCGCCCGGCGCGCCACACTCGGCCGGATCGCCACTTCTGCCCCCGACCGAGATGGACACCTCGTCGATCCACAACTTCTACGAGAAGGCGGTGTACGCTGCCGTGCTGGACCAGGCCCGCCACTACCCACACCTGGAGGAGAACGACGACGTGCTCGCGGACATCGCCTGCGTCGCGCTGAACCGCCTGCCTCCGCGCTACATCCGGCACGACGTGGATTTCGCCTTCTTCCAGACGGAACACGAGCGCACGGAAAGCGAGCGCGCCGTGCAGGAGGCGGTGGAGTTCGCCTTCGGCTTCGTGCAGGCGCGCAACGCGATGCGGGCGCGCCGCTGAGCGACGCGCCGCCGCCGCCCGTCATTCGATCAGGCCGTACACCCGCTCCGGCAGCACCCGCGCAAAGCGCCGCGGGTCGCTGGCCGGGCCGACGATGGCGTAGTCGGCGTGTGCCGTGTCCCGCATGAGGCTGCTGGCCACCGGCTGCCCCGCGGCGTTGCTGAGGCTGGCCACGCGCGGTGTGGTGGCGCTGGCGCCGCGGTGCGTGACGACCGCCACCTCTCCGTTCTTCAGCGCCACCAGGTCGCCCGGCGGGTACAGCCCCAGGGCCTTGATCAGCCCCCCGGCCAGCGGCCCGCCACGCTCGTCCTGGAACAGCTGGCGTGCGGCCGACTGCACCGGCAGCGCCTGGCGGAACGCGCGCGGGCTGAGCTTGGCGGTGAAGACATCGGCCACGCCCAAGGCGCGTGCCACCTCGTCGATGTCGCGCCGCCCGGCCGGGTAACCCTGGCCATCCGTCCGTTCGTGGTGCTGGCGCACCGCCTCCAGCCAGGCGACGTCGCTGACGCCGGCGCCCATCAGCAGCGTCACCGAGGCCTCTGGGTGGGCGCGGATGGCCGCCCGCTGGCGCGCGTTGGGCGGGTCCGGCTCGGCCGCCATGTGCGCCTGCAGCTCGAGGATCGACACGTTCATGGTGAGTGCCGCGCGCACCAGCAGGTGCTGCCTGTCCGCCGGCCAGCCGAGCTGGCGGGCCAGCACCACCCCCACCGTCGCCGCGTGCAGGGCATGGGTCAAGGCGTACAGGGCAAAGCGGGTGTCCGGCGGCCGGATGGTCATGAACAGCGCCACGTCGACATCACGATCGACCTGTGCGATCAGCTGGTCGGCCAGCTCGTGCAGCTCGGGCCCGCACGCCATGCCGGCCAGGACCTTGCGCAGCAGCGCGTCCAGGTCCCAGGTCAGGCGCTCCCAGCGGTCGAACAATGACGGGCGCCGGTAGGTCGAGACCAGCGCAGCGCCCGCGCCGCCGCCGGCTGCCTCCCGCTGCTTGCGCGCGGTGTGCACCTGTTCGCTCTCGGCCCAGGCGCCCCGCTCCATCAGCATCTCCAGCTGGGTGTCGCTGACGATGACCTGCCCCTCGGCCAGCAGGCGCCGGCCCGCGGGATCGTGCACATGGAAGGGCAGCGGCTGGCCCACCGCCACCAGGTCGCGCACGGCCGCGAGCGGCGTGCGCTGAGACGTCTCCATGGTCCGGCCCTCCGGGCGGCAACCGCAGCCACCCCTGGGAGAGGTGTACCGCAACATACCCCCCGGGGCAACCGGGGCAGTGTGTAGGCCGAGGCCTCAGCGGGTGCCGCTGCGGGCCGGGCGCGTCAATACCGTGGGAAAGCTCACGGGAAGCGTCTGCGGGAAGTCGCGGCTGAAGTGCAGCCCGCGGCTCTCGTGCCGCACGAGGGCCGATCTCACGATCAGTTCCGCGCACTCCACCAGGTTGCGCAGCTCCAGCAGGTCGCGCGTGACACGGAAGTTGGCGTAGTACTCGTCGATCTCGCCGCGCAGCAGCTCGATGCGGTGCAGCGCGCGCTCCAGGCGCCGGGTCGTGCGGACGATGCCGACGTAGTTCCACATCAGCAGGCGGAGTTCGTCCCAGTTGTGGGAGATGACCACCTGCTCGTCGGCGCTCTCCACCAGGCTCTCGTCCCAGGGGGGCAGCCCCGGGCGTTCGGGCGAGGGGGTGTCCAGGATCGACGCCGCGCAGGTGCGGCCGATCACCACGCATTCCAGCAGCGAGTTGCTCGCCAGCCGGTTGGCCCCGTGCAGCCCCGTGTAGGTGGCCTCGCCCACGGCGTACAGGCCGGGCAGGTCGGCCCGGCCAGCCAGGTCGGTGACGACGCCGCCACAGGTGTAGTGCGCCGCCGGCACCACGGGGATGGGCTGGCGGGCGATGTCGATGCCGAGCTGCAGGCAGCGCGCATGGATGGTGGGGAAGTGCTCCTTGAGGAAGGCCTCGCCCAGGTGCGTGGCGTCCAGCCACACATGGTCCACGCCGTGCTTCTTCATCTCGAAGTCGATGGCGCGGGCGACGATGTCGCGCGGGGCCAGCTCGGCGCGCGGGTCGTGTGCCGGCATGAAGCGGGGGCCCCAGGGCTCCTCGGCCGTGGCTTCCCGGCCGGCACTGCCGTTGGCCGGCAGGCGCAGCACCGCGCCCTCGCCGCGCAGGGCTTCGGTGATGAGGAAGCTGCGCTCCTGCGGGTGGTACAGGCACGTGGGGTGGAACTGGATGAACTCCATGTTCGCCACCCGGCAGCCGGCCCGCCACGCCATGGCGATGCCGTCGCCCGTCGCGGTGTCGGGGTTGGTGGTGTAGCGGTAGGTCTTGCCCACGCCGCCCGTGGCCAGCACCACGGCGCGCGCCGGCAGCGTCTCCACGCGCTGCGCATCGATGTCCAGCGCATACACGCCGTGGCAGGCGGGCGGCGCGTCGGGCCGCCTGAGATGGCGCTCGGTGATCAGGTCCACCGCCATCCAGCGCGCCTTCAGCGTCACCAGCGGATGGGCGTGCGCCCGTGCGAGCAGCGCGTCGTGGATGGCACGGCCGGTGGCATCGGCCGCATGGGCGATGCGCCGCACGGCATGGCCCCCCTCGCGCGTGAGGTGCAGGCCGAGAGGTCCCTGCGGGTCGGGCGAGAAAGGCACGCCCTGCGCCACCAGCCACTCGATGGCCTCGGGGCTGTGCTCGGCGATGAACCGGGCGGTGTGCTCGTCGACCAGCCCGGCGCCGGCATCCTGGGTGTCACGCACATGGGATTCGACGCTGTCGTCGGACCCGAGCACGCCCACGATGCCGCCCTGCGCCCACGCGGTGGCGCCCTCGCCCAGGCTGCGCTTGGCCAGCACGATCACCGGCTGGCCCTGGGCCGCCAGGTGCAGCGCCACGGTCAGGCCGGCCAGGCCGGCGCCGATCACCACCACCGGCGCCGCGGTGGCGCCGATCACCACCACCGGCGCCACGGTGGCGCTCGTCTGCTCTTGCATCGGGTCCCCGGCCAAGTCGCGCGGCCGTTCCAGTCACGAAACGGTCATTCTAGGCCGGGGCCCCGGGCCGACGCTGGCCCGACGGGTCAGTGCACCACGCGCTCGAAGGCGAAGCGGCCGTCCTCCACGCGCACCGGGATCACGTCCTTCGGGCCGAACTTGCCCTCCAGGATGAGCCGGGCCACCGGGTTCTCGATCTGGTGCTGGATGGCGCGCTTGAGCGGCCGCGCGCCGAACACCGGGTCGAAGCCCACCTTGGCGATCTCGGCCAGCGCCTCGGGCGAGACGTCCAGCTTCATCTCCATGCGCGCCAGCCGGGCCTCCAGGTTCTTCAGCTGGATGCGGGCGATCGACTCGATGTGGGCCTGGTCGAGGGCGTGGAACACCACCGTCTCGTCGATCCGGTTGAGGAACTCCGGACGGAAGTGCTGCTTGACCTCCACCCACACCGCGTCGCGGATGGCCTCGCTCGGCTGCCCCGCCATCTGCATGATGAGGTGGGAGCCCAGGTTGCTGGTCATCACGATGACCGTGTTCTTGAAGTCGATGGTGCGGCCCTGGCCGTCGGTCAGGCGGCCGTCGTCCAGCACCTGCAGCAGCACGTTGAACACGTCCGGGTGCGCCTTCTCCACCTCGTCGAGCAGGATCACGCTGTAGGGCTTGCGGCGCACCGCCTCGGTCAGCGCCCCACCCTCCTCGTAGCCCACGTAGCCGGGCGGCGCGCCGATCAGCCGGCTCACGGAGTGCTTCTCCATGAACTCGCTCATGTCGACGCGGATCATGTGCTCCTCGCTGTCGAACAGGAAGCCCGCCAGCGCCTTGCACAGCTCGGTCTTGCCCACCCCGGTGGGGCCCAGGAAGAGGAAGGAGCCCAGCGGACGGTTCGGGTCGGACAGGCCGGCGCGCGAACGCCGGATGGCATCGGCCACGGCGACGATCGCCTCGTCCTGGCCCACCACGCGCTCGTGCAGCTTGCGCTCCATCTGCAGCAGCTTGTCGCGCTCGCCCTGCATGAGCTTGCTCACCGGGATGCCGGTGGCGCGCGAGACCACCTCGGCGATCTCCTCGGCGCCCACCATCGTGCGCAGCAGCTGCGGCGCGCCCTCGCCGCCCTTCTTGCCGGCCTCCTTGGCCTGCGCGTCCTTCAGGCGCTTCTCCAGATCGGGCAGCTTGCCGTACTGCAGCTCGGCCACGCGGTTGAAGTCGCCCTTGCGCTTGAGGTCCTCGATCTGGGTGCGGATGCGGTCGATCTCCTCCTTCACCTGGGCCGAGCCCTGGGCCTGCGCCTTCTCGGCCTTCCAGATCTCCTCCAGGTCGGCGTACTCGCGCTGCAGCTTGGTGATCTCTTCCTCGATCAGGCCGAGGCGGCGCTGGGAGCCCTCGTCGTGCTCCTTCTTCATGGCCTCGCGCTCGATCTTCAGCTGGATGAGCCGGCGGTCCAGCCGGTCCATGGCCTCTGGCTTGGAATCGATCTCGATCTTGATCTTGGCCGCCGCCTCGTCGATGAGGTCGATGGCCTTGTCCGGCAGGAAGCGGTCGGTGATGTAGCGGTGGCTCAGCTCGGCCGCGGCGACGATGGCCGGGTCGGTGATCTCCACGCCGTGGTGCACCTCGTACTTCTCCTGCAGCCCGCGCAGGATGGCGATGGTGGCCTCCACGCTGGGCTCGTCCACCAGCACCTTCTGGAAGCGGCGCTCGAGCGCGGCGTCCTTCTCGACGTACTTGCGGTACTCGTCGAGCGTGGTGGCGCCGATGCAGTGCAGTTCACCGCGCGCCAGCGCCGGCTTGAGCATGTTGCCGGCGTCGATGGCGCCCTCGGCCTTGCCGGCGCCCACCATGGTGTGCAGCTCGTCGATGAACAGGATGATGCGGCCCTCGTCGGCCGCCACTTCCTTGAGCACTGCCTTGAGCCGCTCCTCGAACTCGCCGCGGTACTTGGCACCCGCGAGCAGGCCGGCCATGTCCAGCACCAGCACGCGCTTGTTTTTCAGCGAATCGGGCACCTCGCCGGCGATGATGCGCTGCGCCAGGCCCTCGACGATGGCGGTCTTGCCCACGCCCGGCTCGCCGATGAGCACCGGGTTGTTCTTGCTGCGGCGCTGCAGCACCTGGATGGCGCGGCGGATCTCGTCGTCACGCCCGATCACCGGATCAAGCTTGCCCTGGCGGGCGCGCTCGGTCAGGTCGAGCGTGTACTTCTTGAGCGCCTCGCGCTGGCCCTCGGCATCGGCCGAGTCCACCGGCTGGTTGCCGCGCACGGCGGTGATGGCCGCCTCCAGCGACTTGCGCGTGAGGCCGTGCCCGCGCACCACCCCGCCGATGTCGCTCTTGGCGTCGGCCAGGGCCAGCAGGAACATCTCGCTGGCCACGAACTGGTCGCCGCGCTTGGTGGCCTCCTTGTCGGCCGCCTGCAGCAGCTGCATCAGGTCGCGCCCGGGCTGCACCGGCCCGCCGCCTTCCACGCTGGGCAGGCCGCCGATGGCAGTGTCCATGGCCGTCTTCAGCGCGGCCGTGTTGGCGCCCGCCCGGTCCAGCAGCGCCTTGGGGCCGTCGGGCTGGGCCAGCATGGCGGCCAGCACGTGGGCCGGCTCGATGTAGGGGTTGTCGCGCGAAACGGCCAGGCTCTGGGCATCGGCCAGGGCCTGCATGAACGCGGTGGTGAGCTTGTCCTGACGCATGGCAGTATCCTCCGATGCCGCCACACATGCGGGCGGACTCCGCGGTTTCAAGCCGCCGTCCGGCGCGCCCGGCGACGCGCCCATCCGCGGGGAGGTTCCCGCCTTCCCTGCCCCTGCCCCTGCCCTTAAATTACCCGGTGCCACGATGCCCCAGCCCGCCCCTGCCGACCCTCTGCTGGCCATGACCCGCCGTCTCGAGATGGAAGGCCGCCACGCGGAAGCGGCCGGGGTGTACGGGCAGTTGCTGTCGCGGCACCCCGACTGGCTGGACGGCTGGTACAACCTGGGCCAAGCGTTGTGGCGTGCCCGTCGCTTCGAGGAGGCGATGGCCGCGTACCAGCGGGCGCTCGATGGCGGAATTGCCCGCCCCGAGGAAGTGCACCTCAACCGCAGTGTGCTGCTTGCCCGGCACCTGGCGCGGCCAGACGACGCGCGGCACGAGCTGCAACAGGCGCTGCGGCACCACCCGGGGTACACCCCGGCCTGGCTGAATTTGGGCAATCTGTACGAGCAGACCGGCGACAGGGAGCAGGCCGCGCTCGCCTACGAGCGCACGCTCGAGCTCTCGCCCGGCCACGCGCTGGCCTTGTCGCGCCTGGCGGGCCTGCAGCGCTGCGAGAGCGCGCACGCGCCCATTGTCGGGCGGCTGCGCCAGGCACTGGACAACCGCTCCCGCCACCCCGCCGAGCGCGCCGATCTGGGCTTCGCGCTGGGCAAGGCGCTGGACGACGCCGGCGCCTACGACGAGGCGTTTGCCGCCTACACCACCGCCAACCAGGACTGCCGACTCGCCAGTGGCGTCGCGCCGTACGACGCCGCCGCCTGCGAGGCCCATGTGCGTCGGCTTGTCGACACCTTCCGGGCGGCGCCTGCCGGCGCAGCAGACGGTTCGGCCTCTCCCATCTTCATCTGCGGCCTGTTCCGCTCGGGGTCGACCCTGATCGAGCGGGTGCTTGCGGCGCATCCGCGCGTCACTGCCGGCGGCGAGCTGGATCTGGTGCCCGCTCTGGCGGCGGCCCACCTGCCTGCCGGCGCCGCCTGGCCGGTGCTCGACGACGCGGCCGGCCTGGCACGCCTGGCCCGGGGCTACCAGGCGGCTGTTGGGCAGCGCTTCCCCGGTGCGGACGTGCTGACCGACAAGCGCCCGGACAACTTCCTCCATGTGGGCCTGATCAAGGCGATGTTTCCCCGGGCCCGGATCGTGCTGACCCAGCGCCACCCGCTGGACAACGGCCTGTCCATGTACTTTCTGCACCTGGGGCGCACGATGCCCTACGCGACCGACCTCGCCCACCTGGGGCATTGGATCTCGCAGCACGACCGCCTGTGTGCGCATTGGCGGGAGCTGTATGGCGACGACGTGCTGACCCTGGACTACGACCGTTTCGTGCGCAACCCGGAGACGGAGGCACGCCGCCTGCTGGCCTTCTGCGGCCTGGCCTGGGACCCGGCTGTGCTGGATTTCCACCAACTCGGGGGCCCCGTCCAGACGGCCAGCTTGTGGCAGGTGCGCCAGCCGCTGTACCAGCACGCGTCCGGCCGCTGGCGTCACTATGCCCGCCACCTGGCACCGCTGGAGCGGGCGCTGGCCATGGGGCGCGCCCGCACGGGCTGACAGCCGGCCGCGGCGCGCCGCGTCGCCACGCGCCCTCAGGTCTCGATGTCCTCGTCGCCTTCCGCCTCGTCATAGAGGCAGCCGCGGCCGAGCTGGTCCAGGCACAGCTCAGCCGTCCAGGGCAGCATCAGCGAGCCGCAGCGCGCATCGCGGAAGTGCCGCTCCAGTGGCAGCGAGCGCATCATGGAGGCACCTCCGCAGGTGCGGATGGCCAGCGTGCAGATGGCCGCCGCCGTCTCCATCACGGTGTAGTGGGCGGCCTGCAGGCGTTGCAGCGCGGCGGCGTCGGGGTCCGGCCGGGCATGCAGGGCGCTGTCCAGGAACATGGCGCGCGCCTGCTCCAGCTGGATGCACATCTGGGCGACAGCCAGCTGCTTGGTGGGGTACATGCGCCGCGTCACCGGCGGCATGCCGGGCAGTTCGCCGCGCAGGTACTGGACCGTGAAGTCGTACGCCGCCTGGGCGATGCCCATGTACGGCGCAGCGAGCGTGCCGTACAGATGGGGGTGCCGCTGCGCGGCCTCGTGGTAGCGGCCCTCGGGCAGCAGGCGGGCGCTGTCGCGCACGAAGACATCGTGCAGCACCAGGTCCCGCGACACCGTGGCGCGCATGCCCAGCGGGTCCCAGGCGCCGGTCACGCTCACACCGGGCGCATCGGCAGGCACCGCCAGGAACAACGCATCGCGCGGGGATGCGCCCGGGATGTCGAGCGTGCACAGCACGGCGTAGTGGTCCGCCACCCCCGCCAGGGTGGCGAAGACCTTGCGGCCGGTGACGAGGTAGCCGCCTTCCACCCGCCGCGCCACGGTGCCCCAGGGGGCCTTGCCGGCCGACGCCGCGCCGCCCTCGGAGAAAGGCTGCGCGTAGAGCTTGCCCTGGCGCACCACCCGCTCATGGTGCAGGGCCTGGCGGGCCCGCTGGTCGGCACGTTCGCGGTCGGACAACGCCAGCGCGTCCGCCACCGGGCCCAGCCAGAGGGTGGCGCAGGCATGCATGTTGAACGACAGGGCCGTGGCGCCGCAGTGGCGGCCCAGTTCGGCCGCCACCAGCATCAGCTCGGCATAACCGCCGCCCAGCCCGCCGCGCTCGGCCGGCACGCACAGGCCCAGCAGGCCGCTGTCGCGCAGGTCGCGCAGGTTGTCCAGCGGGAAGCTGGCCTCGCGGTCATGCAGCGCGGCACGGGCGGCGAAACGGGAGCGGCCCAAGTCGGCGGCCAGGGCGACCAGGGCCCGCTGGCGCTCGCTGAGGCGGCCGGCATCGCCGGCGATGTGGGCAAGGGGTCGGGGCGCAACAGCCATGGACAAGCTCCCGAGCGATGGGGGTCAGAGGGCAGGCGTCAGAGCATTTCGCCCAGCAGGTGGTAGTGGCCACCCTGGAACACAAGTGGCGGCAGGGCAGCCTCGTGCAGCCGCTCCACGCGCCCGACGAACAGCACATGGTCGCCCAGCGTCTCCTGCTGGTGCAGGGTGCATTCGAACACCGCGGCGCAGCCCGCGAGCACCGGCGCACCGCCGACGCCGTCGGCCCAGAGGCCCTCGGCGAAACGGTCGGGCACCGGGCTGGCGAAGCGGCGCGACAGGCCCACCTGACCTTCGGCGAGCACATTGATGGCGAAGTGGCCCGCCGCCTGGAAGGCCGCGACGGCCGGGCTGGCCCGCCGCAGCGACCACAGCACCAGGGGCGGGTCCAGCGACAGCGCGTTGAACGAATTCGCGGTGAGCCCCACCCGCACGCCATCGGTGCCGCGGCAGGTCGCGATCGTGACCCCGGTGGTGAATCGGCCCAGCGCGCAGCGCAAGGCCTGGGTGTCGAATGGCGGCATGACAGGCGCGATGGTAGGGGCAAACGCGCCGGCGTGACGGCGCAGGGCTGTGCGGGCGCCGGCCGGGCGCCTTCAGGCGAGCAGCGCCCGGGCTGCGGCGAAGCCGCCGGCCGCGCCGGCCAGGCCCAGGCCCACGTGGGCCAGGCTGTGCAGGGCCGCGCCGGTCCAGTCGCCGCGCAGGCACATCGCCAGGGACTCGGCGGAGAAGGTGGAGAAGGTGGTCAGCCCGCCCAGGCCGCCCGTCACCACCAGCAGGCGCAGGGTGTCGGCGGGGTGCCGGTCGAACCACACCAGGCTGGCACCGACCAGCACGCCGCCCAGTGCATTGACGAGCAGGGTGCCCGGGGGCAGCGACTGCGACAGCGGGTTCAGCCAGGCGCCGATGCGCCAGCGCAGCAGCGCGCCCGCCGCGCCACCCACGGCCACCGCCAGGGCCTGGATCCCGCCGCTGCCCACCGGCGCTCAGCCCGCATTGGGGGCGAAATCGCCCCAGCGCGCCAGCGCTTCGTCATCGCTCACGCGCGCGTTCACCCAGCGGGCGCCCTCCGGCGTCGTCTCCTTCTTCCAGAAGGGCGCCTGGGTCTTGAGGTAATCCATCAGGAACTCGCAGGCCTGGAAGGCCTGGCCACGGTGCAGGGAGGTGACGGCCACCAGCACGATCTGGTCGCCCAGCGCCAGCGGCCCCACGCGGTGGATCACCCGGGCGGCACGGATGTCGAAGCGCACCATGGCGGCGTCGATCATCTCTTCGATGGCGCGCTCGGTCATGCCGGGGTAGTGCTCCAGCTCCATGGCCTGGATGCTGCCGGCCGCCTGGCCGGCGGTGCGGTCGCGCACGGTGCCCACGAAGCAGGCGACCGCACCGACGGAGAGGTCGCCCGCGCGCAGGGCGGCGATCTCCGCGCCGGCGTCGAAGTCGGCCATCTGGATGGACACCCGGGGAGCGTGGCCCATGGCTCAGCCTCCGGTGACCGGGGGAAAGAACGCCAGCTCGTCGCCGTCAGCCAACTCGGTGGCCTCGTCGCAAAGCACCTGGTTGCGGGCGGCGCGCAGCGCCCGACCGGGCGCCAGGGCCGCGTCGAAGGGCGCCCCCCGCGCGACCAGGGCGGCACGCGCATCGGCCACGCGGCTGCCCACCGGCAGCTGCAGCCGGCCCTCGGCGCCCAGGGCCTCGCGCAAGGAAGCGAAGAATCGAAGTCGGATGGTGAGCATGGCGATACGGGCGGTCAGGTGCGCCTCAAGGGGACCTCGGGCGCCGCTCAGGTGCCGACCAGGCCGGCCAACGGCAGGAACCGCACCGTGTCGCCGGCCCGGATCGCCTGGCCCGGCGGGTTGTCCACCAGCCCGTCGGCCCACACGGCCGAGGTGAGCACGCCCGAGCTCTGGTTGGGGAACAGCGCGAGCCGCCCGTCCGGCCCCAGGCGCACGCGCAGGAACTCCCGGCGCTTGTCCGGCCGGGGCCAATCGAAGCCGGCCCGCATCGGCCAGGCAGGGGGCAGGCCGGCGGACATGCCCTGGAGCACGCGCAGCACCGGCGCCACGGCGATCAGGAAGGTCACGAAGCTGGACACGGGGTTGCCCGGCAGGCCCATGAACAGGGCGTCGCCCCCCTCAGCCCGCCGCACGCTGCCGAAGGCCAGCGGCTTGCCCGGCTTGATGGCCAGCTGCCACAGGTCCAGCCGGCCCTCGGCCTGCACGGCCGGCTTGAGGTGATCCTCCTCGCCCACCGACACGCCGCCGGAGGTGAGGATGAGGTCGTTGCCGGCGGCGGCGCGGCGCAGCGCGTCGCGCGTGGCGTCGAGGCGGTCGGGCACGATGCCGAGGTCGTCCACCTCACAGCCGGCGGCCTCCAGCAGCCCGCGCAGCGTGAAGCGGTTGGAGTTGTAGATGGCGCCCGGCGGCAGCGCTTCACCGGGCATCACCAGCTCGTCGCCGGTGGAGAACAGCGCCACGCGCGGCCGGCGGACGACCCGGAGCCGGGCGGCCCCCACGGAGGCCGCCAGCCCCATGGCCTGGGGCGTCAGGCGGGTGCCGGCCGGCAGCACCGTCGCGCCGGCCGACACGTCCTCCCCCCGGCGGCGGATCCACTGGCCCGGGCTCACCTCGCCCTGCACATGCACCTCGGACGGCTCGCCGGGGATCAGCTCGCACTGCTCCTGCATCACCACGGTGTCCGCGCCGGGCGGGATGGGGGCCCCGGTGAAGATGCGCGCCGCGGTGCCGGGCACCAGGGCATGGCCCACGCCACCCGCGGCGATGCGCTGGCCCAATGCCAGGGGCCGGCCGGCAGCCAGGTCGGCATGGCGCAGGGCGTAGCCGTCCATGGAGCTGTTGTCCGCCGGCGGCACGTCCACCGCCGACACCACGGGCTCGGCCAGCACGCGGCCCAGGGCCTGCGCGGTGGGCAGCAGCTCGGTGGCGGCGATGCGGTGCGCGGCGGCGCCCTGCGCCAGCTGCGCCAGGGCGTCGTCCAGCGGCAACAGCGCGGGCCGCGCGGGCCGGTCGGGCGGTGGCAGGCTCATGGGCGGTGGCTCCCGGCGGTCAAGCGGCAGGTCAGTCGGTGGTGTGCTGCTCGATGTAGGCCTTGATGGCCTGCACGTCGGGCTTCATCACCACCACGCGCCGTGGCAGGGCCTCGATGCCCTGCAGCGCCGACGGGCGCTCCGGCTCACGCCCCAGGGCCTCGCGGATCGTTTCGGCGAACTTCACCGGCAACGCGGTCTCCAGCACCACCATGGGGACGCCGGGCTCACGGCGTTCGGCCGCCACCTTGACGCCATCGGCGGTGTGGGTGTCGATCATCGTGCCGTGGCGTTCCCAGGTGGCCCGGATGGTGGCCAGGCGGTCGGCATGGGTGCTGCGGCCGGACTGGAAGCCGAATCCGGCGATGCGGGCGAACTCGTCCGGCTGCAGGCTGAAGCGCCCTTCGCGCTCCACCTGCGTGGCGAACAGCGCCCGCGTGCGCGCCCCGTCGCGCCCCAGCAGGTCGAACACGAAGCGCTCGAAGTTCGAGGCCTTCGAGATGTCCATCGAGGGGCTGGACGTCTCGTGGGTCTCGGCACCCTGTCGCACGCGGTAGGTGCCGGTGCGGAAGAACTCGTCGAGCACGTCGTTCTCGTTCGTCGCCACCACCAGGTGCCGGATGGGCAGGCCCATCATGCGCGCCACGTGGCCCGCGCACACGTTGCCGAAGTTGCCCGAGGGCACGGTGAAGCTGGCCGGCTCGTCGTTGGACCGAGTGACCTGGAAGTAGCCGGCGAAGTAGTACACCACCTGGGCCAGCAGGCGCGCCCAGTTGATCGAGTTCACCGTGCCGATGCGGTGGGCGCGCTTGAAGGCCAGGTCGTTGGACACCGCCTTGACGATGTCCTGCGCATCGTCGAACACGCCTTCGATGGCGATGTTGTGGATGTTGGCGTCGGGCAGGCTGTACATCTGCGCCTGCTGGAACGGGCTCATGCGGCCGTGCGGGCTCAGCATGAACACCCGCACGCCACGTTTGCCGCGCATGGCGTACTCGGCGGCACTGCCGGTGTCGCCGGAGGTGGCCCCCAGGATGTTCAGCTGCTCGCCGCGCCGCCCGAGCTCGTACTCGAACAGCTGGCCCAGCAGCTGCATCGCCATGTCCTTGAAGGCCAGCGTGGGCCCGTTCGACAGCGCCTCGATGTGCAGGCCGGTGTCGCCCAGCGGCCGCACCGGCACGATGGCCGCGCTGCCGAAGACCTCGGCGGTGTACGTGCGACGCATCAGCGCGCGCAGGTCGTCGGCCGGAATGTCGTCGATGTAGAGCGAGAGGATCTCGAACGCCAGGTCGGCGTACGGCAGGCCGCGCCAGCGCGCCAGCGTGGCGGCATCCACTTGCGGGTAGCGCTCGGGCAGGTACAGCCCGCCATCGGGCGCCAGGCCCTCCAGCAGGATCTCGCAGAATCGCTTGGGCGCGGACGTGTCGCCGCGGGTGCTGATGTAGCGCATCGCCATGCGGCCGGCGGTCAGGCCAGCTCTTCCTTGCGCAGGGACACGATCGGTGCGAGCACGGTCGGCAACGCCTGCATGCGGGCCAGCGCCTCCCGCATCCGGCCTTCCACCGTGTCGTGCGTCAGGATGATCAGGTCGGTCGACTTCTCGCCCTCGTTGGACTCGCGCTGCAGCACCGCGTCGATGGAGATGGCGTGCTCGGCCAGGATGGTGGTGATCTTGGACAGCACGCCCGCCTCGTCGGCCACGCGCAGGCGCAGGTAGAACGAGGTGACCACCTGCGCGATGGGCAGGATGGGCGTATCGACCATGGCGTCCGGCTGGAAGGCCAGGTGCGGCACGCGCTGCTCCGGGTCGGCGGTGTGCAGGCGGGTGATGTCGACCAGGTCGGCCACCACGGCCGAGGCCGTGGGCTCGGAACCGGCGCCCTTGCCGTAGTACAGCGTGGTGCCCACGGCGTCGCCCTGCACCACCACGGCGTTCATGGCGCCTTCGACGTTGGCGATCAGGCGCTTGGCCGGCACCAGCGTGGGATGCACCCGCAGCTCGATGCCCTGCTCGCGCCGGCGGGTGATGCCCAGCAGCTTGATGCGGTAGCCCAGCTGTTCGGCATAGCGGATGTCGGTGGCCGCCAGCTGGGTGATGCCCTCCACGTGCGCCTTGTCGAACTGCACCGGCACGCCGAACGCGATCGCGCTCATGATGGTGGCCTTGTGGGCGGCGTCCACGCCTTCGATGTCGAAGGTGGGGTCGGCCTCGGCATAGCCCAGGCGCTGGGCTTCCTTCAGCACGGTGGCGAAGTCCAGCCCCTTGTCGCGCATCTCGCTGAGGATGAAGTTCGTGGTGCCGTTGATGATCCCGGCGATCCACTCGATGCGGTTGGCCGTCAGGCCCTCGCGCAGCGCCTTGATGATGGGGATGCCCCCGGCGACCGCGGCCTCGAAGGCCACCATCACGCCCTTCTCGCGGGCGGCGGCGAAGATCTCGTTGCCATGCACCGCCAGCAGGGCCTTGTTGGCCGTGACCACGTGCTTGCCGGCGGCGATCGCCTCCAGCACCAGCGCCTTGGCCACCCCGTAGCCGCCGATGAGCTCGACCACGATGTCGATGGCCGGGTTGGCGATGATGGCGCGGGCGTCGGCCACCACCTCGACGCCGTCGCCCACGATGCTGCGGGCGCGGGCCACGTCGAGATCGGCCACCATGGCGATCTCGATGCCGCGGCCGGCGCGGCGCTGGATCTCATGCTGGTTGCGCTGCAGCACCTTGTAGGTGCCGGAGCCGACAGTGCCGATGCCGAGCAGGCCGACCTGGATGGGTTTCATGCGGAAATCCGTGGAGCGCGAAAAGGAAGGAGGCCCGCGTTCACGCCGTGTGGCGCTTGCGGTACTGGTCGAGGAAGCGGGCGATGCGCCCGATGGCCTCGGTGAGGTCGTCGGTGTTGGGCAGGAACACCAGCCGGAAGTGATCGGGCGTCGGCCAGTTGAAGCCGGTTCCCTGCACGATCAGCACCTTTTCCTCGGCCAGCAGTTCGTAGGCGAACTGCTGGTCGTCCTCGATCGGGTAGACCTTCGGGTCCAGGCGGGGGAACATGTACAGCGCCGCGGTCGGCTTGACGACCGAGACGCCGGGAATCTGGGTGAGCAGCGAGTGCGCCAGGTCACGCTGGCGCGCCAGGCGCCCGCCCGGGGCCACCAGGTCGTCGATGCTCTGGTAGCCGCCGAGCGCGGTCTGGATGGCCAGCTGGCCGGGCGTATTGGCGCACAGCCGCATCGAGGCCAGCATGTTCAGGCCCTCGATGTAGTCCTTCGCACGCTTCTTGTTGCCCGACACCACCATCCAGCCGGCCCGGTAGCCGCAGGACCGGTAGTTCTTGGACAGGCCGTTGAAGGTCAGGAACAGCACGTCGTCGGCCAGTGAGGCGATGCTCGTGTGCTGCGCGCCGTCGAACAGCGTCTTGTCGTAGATCTCGTCGGCGAACACGACGAGCTGGTGCTGGCGCGCCACCTCGACGATCTGCTGCAGCACCTCCACCGGGTACAGCGCCCCGGTGGGGTTGTTCGGGTTGATGATCACGATGGCCTTGGTGCAGGGCGTCACCTTGGCCTTCATGTCGTCGATGTCGGGCATCCAGCCCGAGCCCTCGTCGCAGCGGTAGTGCACCGGCGTGCCGCTGGACAGGGCCACGACCGCGGTGTAGAGCGGGTAGTCGGGCGAGGGAATGAGCACCTCGTCGCCCGCGTCCAGCAGCGCGTTCATGCTCATGGCGATGAGCTCGGACGCACCGTTGCCCAGGTACACGTCGTCCACCGTGACGCCGGCGATGTGCTTCTGCTGGCAGTAGTGCACCACCGCCTTGCGGGGGGCGAACAGCCCCTTGGAATCGGTGTAGCCCGCCGCCACCTGGCTGGGCAGGTTGCGGATCATGTCCTGGATGATCTCGTCGGGCGGCAGCAGGCCGAACGCGGCGACGTTGCCGATGTTCAGCTTGATGATCTTGTGGCCCTCTTCCTCCATCTGCCGGGCCTTGTCCAGCACCGGCCCGCGGATGTCGTAGCCGACGTTGGCGAGCTTGCTGGACTTGGCGATCGGCTTCACGGGGACCTCCTGGCGCGGGCCGGGGGCGCGTGCCCGATCGACCACGACAGCGCTGATGTTGCGCTGCAAAACGTAGAATTTAAACACAGGAGGCCCCGTGAAATTCCAACCCGATCAGCTGGACGGCGTGAACGCCGTCTCGCGGCTCGACACCGGCCGCATCTGGGTGCATGCACAGCCGTTCTCCCACAGTGTCCTCGTACCCTGGCGCGGCGCGGTGCAGCCATGGCCCGCGCAGCGCCCGGAGGACCTGGACGCGGCGTGTTTCGACCTGGCGGCGCAGTGGCAACCCGAGGTGGTGATCTTCGGCAGCGGCCCCGCGCACCGCTTCGTCTCCCCCGCGCTCTACCGGGGTCTCATCGCGCAGCGCATCGGCGTGGAGACCATGGACACCGCGGCGGCCTGCCGCACCTACAACGTGCTGGTCAACGAGGGCCGCAAGGTGGTGGGCGCGTTCATCGTCGCACCGGCACCCTCCGCGGGCTGACGGGCGCCCGGCCGGCTCGGGTGCCCCACCCGCATGAACCTATAATTGCGGGCTGAGCCTCGACGGGGCGCCCGCATAACGACACCTATCTCCACATGACGCCAGCCCTCAACAAGACCCTGCCGGAGATTGAAGCGCAAGCCACGGGAGGGGTGAAGTTCACGCCGCAGGCCTTCAAGGGCCGCGCCATCGTGCTGTATTTCTACCCGAAGGACAACACCCCTGGCTGTACCACGGAAGCGATGCAGTTCCGCGACCAGCACGGCGAGTTCGTGAAGGCCGGCGCCGTGGTGTTCGGCGTGTCCCGCGACAACATGGCTTCGCACGACAAGTTCAAGCAGAACCTCGAACTGCCGTTCGACCTGATCGCCGACACCGAGGAGAAGCTCTGCCACATGTTCGGCGTGGTCAAGAACAAGATCATGTACGGCAAGAAGGTCAAGGGCATCGAGCGGTCCACCTTCCTCATCGACGGCACGGGCGTGCTGCGCGCCGAGTGGCGCGGCATCAAAGTTGCCGGGCATGTGGACGAGGTGCTGCAAGCGGTGAAGGACCTGAAGAAGGCCGCCTGACGCGCCTGGACGGCGCTGCGCGATGTGCATAATGGGCCCATGCCCGTGACCGTGATGCCCTGCATCCACCCCCCAAGCCGCACAGCCGTCTGTGCGGCTTTTTTGTCTCGGGCTGCCGCGCACCTCCGTCATCGAGCCTGACCGCCCATGCCTCTGCCGAAGCCCCCAGCGACCCGCGCCGCCACCCTTCCCGCCTCCGCCTACGAGACCCAGGCCGCGCCCCGCTCCGGGCGCACGCGGCCCGGCCCGGCCGCCTCGCCGCCCGAGGACAACGGCGCCCCGCCGCTGGCCCTGCGCCAGGACACCCCCACTCCCGTCGCGCCGGCACGCGCGCCCAAGACGGCCAAGGCGCCGCGCGCCGCGGCAGCCGCCAGTGCGGCGGCCCCCATGGCGGCGAAGGCGCCGCCCCCGTCGGTGGCCCGTGCCCCCGAGCCGCAGCCCAAGCCGCGCCGCCCCCGCCGCGACGGGCCGCCCAAGCTCTTCGTGCTGGACACCAACGTGCTGATGCACGACCCGATGTCGCTGTTCCGCTTCGACGAGCACGACATCTACCTGCCCATGATCACGCTCGAGGAGTTGGACGGGCACAAGAAGGGCATGAGCGAAGTGGCGCGCAACGTGCGCCAGGTCAGCCGCGAGCTTGATGCGCTGGCCTCCGACACCAGCGGGCTCGCGCCGCACGAGGGCATCCCGCTGGCCAAGACCGGCCACCGGGAGGCAGCCGGCAAGCTGTACTTCCAGACCACGCTGCTGGACGCCAAGCTGCCCGCCGGGCTGCCGCAGGGCAAGGCCGACAACCAGATCCTGGGGGTGGTGCAGTCGCTGATCGAGCAGCAGGCCGGACGCGAGGTGGTGCTCGTCTCCAAGGACATCAACATGCGCGTCAAGGCGCGCGCGTTGGGCCTGTGCGCCGAGGACTACTTCAACGACAAGACGCTGGACGACGGCGACCTGCTCTACACCGGCGTGCTGCCCCTGCCGGCGGACTTCTGGGAACGCCATGGCAAGACCATGGAGAGCTGGAACCAGGGCGGCCACACCTTCTACCGCATCAGCGGCCCGCTCGTGCCGGCGCTGATGATCAACCAGTTCGTCTACCTCGAGACGCCCGGCGAGGCGCCGCTGTACGCGCGCGTCACCGAGATCACCGGCAAGTCGGCGGTGCTCAAGACCCTGCGCGACTACACCCACGGCAAGAACGCCGTGTGGGGGGTCACCGCACGCAACCGAGAGCAGAACTTCGCCCTCAACCTGCTGATGGACCCGGAGTGCGACTTCATCACGCTCACCGGCACGGCCGGCACCGGCAAGACGCTGATGACCCTGGCGGCCGGCCTGTCCCAGGTGCTGGAGGACCGTCGCTACTCGGAGATCATCGTCACCCGCGTCACCGTGCCGGTCGGCGAGGACATCGGCTTCCTGCCGGGCAACGAGGAAGAGAAGATGGGCCCGTGGATGGGCGCGCTGGACGACAACCTGGAGGTGCTGGCCAAGAGCGACAGCTCCGCGGGTGAATGGGGCCGCGCCGCCACCAACGACCTGGTGCGCTCGAAGATCAAGATCAAGAGCCTGAACTTCATGCGCGGGCGCACGTTCCTCAACAAGTTCGTGCTGATCGACGAGGCGCAGAACCTGACGCCCAAGCAGATGAAGACGCTGGTCACCCGCGCGGGGCCCGGCACCAAGATCGTCTGCCTGGGCAACCTGGCGCAGATCGACACGCCCTACCTCACCGAGGGCAGTTCGGGGCTGACCTACGCGGTCGACCGGTTCAAGGGCTGGCCGCACTCCGGCCACGTCACGCTCGCGCGCGGCGAGCGTTCGCGCCTGGCCGACTACGCCTCGGACGTGCTCTGACGCCCGAGGCGCGGCGCGCTCAGCGCGCCAGGTAGTCGTAGAACGCCTTGGGGCTGGTGTCGCGGCCGAGGAAGTCGTGCACCAGCTGCTGAGGCGGGCGCTGGCCCCCCTCACCCAGCACGATGTCGCGGTAGCGCCGCCCCACCGTGGCGTCCAGCCGCTTGCCTGCAAAGGCCGTGCGCAGGTCCATCGCCACCACCAGGCTCCACAGGTAGCCGTAATAGCCGGCGCCGTAGCCGCCGGCCACGTGGCTGAAGGCCGCCGGGAACATCGTGCCGCGCACATGGCCCAGCGGCGTGGCGCCCTCCATGCGCTGCCACAGCGCCATGGGTTCGGGGGCGTCCGGGCCGTGCAGGGCCAGGTCATAGGCCGCGTAGAGGTGCTGGCGCGCGGTGAGGCTGCCCTTGGTGAACTCACGCGCCGCCCGGGCCTTCTCCACCAGTTCGTCGGGCACCGGCTCGCAGCGCGGGCACACCTCGGCGAACAGCTTCAGCACCGGCCGGTCGAAGACCCAGTCCTCCAGCATCTGCGACGGCGCCTCCACGAAATCCTGCTGCGTGCTGGTCCCGGCGTTCAGTGCGTAGCGCGTGGCCGACAGGTTCGCATGCAGCGCGTGGCCGAACTCGTGCAGCAGCGTGTCCAGCTCGTCGATCGTCAGGCCCTTGCGGTCGAAGTTGACCACCAGCGCCGCCTGCGGCAGCCGGCCGGTCAGCGTGGAGCCGCTGCGATAGGACCACACTGCCGCATGGCCGTACTTGCCGTCGCGCGGGTACAGGTCGACCATCAGGCCCGCCAGCGGCTTGCCGGTGGCGGCGTCACTCACGGCATAGGCCTGGGCCTCGGGGTGCCACAGGCGGGCCGGCACGGGCGTATAGCGCACACCGAACATCGTCTCGGCGATGCGCATCACGAACTGCAGGCTCTCCTGCGGCGGGAAGTACGGCCGGAACGACTCCTCGTCCACGGTGAAGCGCTCCTTGCGCAGGCGCTCGGTGTAGAACAGCACGTCCCACCGTTCGAGCGTCGTCTTCTCGAGCGGCTGGTCCAGGTGCCTGGCCTTGGCCTCGCGCAGCGCAGCGAGGTCGCGCTGCTCGCCCGCACGCACGGCCTGCTGCACGTCGTCCAGGAAACGCTGCGCCGAGGCCGTGTCGCGCGCCATGCGCCGACGCAGCATGAAATCCGCGTAGCTGTCGAAGCCGAACAGGCGCGCGTAGTCGCGCCGCAGCCGGGTGATCTCGCCGAGCAGCTTGATGTTGGCCGCGCCCCCCTCGGTCATCTTCGCCCGCCACATGCGCTCGCGCGCGGCCGGGCTCTGGGCGTGCTCCACCACGGGGTAGTAGCTCGGGTAGTCCAGGCCGAGCAGCACGCGGCCCTGCGCATCGCGCCGCGCCCCCTGCCACAGCGAGGCCGGCACGCCCACGAGCTCGGCGGGCGTGAACGCCACGCGCGTGGCGCTGTCGCGGATCGTCTTGTCGAACTGCTGGCCCAGCGCGCTGATGCGGTTGGCGAGTTCGCGGGCGCGGGCGCGGCGCGCCGGCGGCAGCCCCACCCCCGAGTCCTCGAAGGCCTCGATGGTCTGGCGCAGCGCCTCGCGGTCGATGTCGTCGGCCGGCTCGGCGGCCCGGGCTGCCCGGTACAGGCGCTCGTTCTGGCCCACGCGGGTCAGGAAATCCTGCCAGCGCAGTTCGCACGCCTCGGCGGCATCACGCACCTTGGGGTCCGGGTGCACATGGCGGATGAATTCGACGGGGCCGTGCGCGTCCTCGGTGACGGCGTAGAAGGCGTCGTACTGGGCGATCCAGCCCGCCGACGGGGCCACGGCCTCCAGCCGGCGCAGGGCCGCAGCGGCCTGCCGCATCCCGGAGTCGCAGGCCAGCTTCACCTGGCCGGCGGTGCGCAGGTCGGGAAAGGCCGGCCCCGGCCAGGCGGGGCCGTCAGCGGCCCTGACCAGGGGGGCCAGAACGATGGCCGACACGGCCAACGACGCACGAAACCACGAAATTTGCATGTCGCCTCGATGGATGGCGCCGGCATGGAAGCACCGGCCGGCGCGCATTGTGGCGGCTGCGCCGGCCCGCGGACGTTCATTCCTGATCATTGGATCGGTGCCGCGAGGGCCGTGCTGGCCCAATCCTCCCGCAAGTACTTGAAAACACTGACTTTTCCCGTTGACACCGGGAATCCCACGCACGTATGCTGCGCCCCGTGCCGATTCTTCGTCCCCTGAAGCCCGCCCTGGTGGCCGCCCTCCTCGCCCTGACGCTGTCCGCAGCGCAGGCCGCGCCCGGCGCACCGGCCGGCGCTGCACACGACCCGGTGATGCAGTTGCTGCAGGACCGGGGCCTCATCCAGCCGGGCACGGCAGTGCCCCCGGCCAGCGGCGCCCCGACGGGCCTGATCCACCAGGTGCGTGAAAAGGCGTCCGACCTGGTGCTGTCGGCCATGAACTTCATCGGCGTGCGCTACCGGCGTGGCGGCACCAGCGCCGAGAACGGCTTCGACTGCTCCGGCTTCACCCGCTACGTCTTCGAGAACAGCGTGGGCCTGGTGCTGCCGCGCCGAGCCGACGAGCAGGCGAAGGCGCCGGGCCTGTTCAGCATCTCCAAGGACGATCTCAAGCCGGGCGACCTGGTGTTCTTCAACACCCTGCGCCGCACGTTCTCCCACGTGGGCATCTACATCGGCGACGGCAAGTTCATCCATTCGCCCCGGGCCGGCGGCGAGGTGCGCATCGAGGACATGCGCATGGAGTACTGGGCCAAGCGCTTCAACGGTGCGCGGCGCGCGCCGGAAGTCGGCGGCACGGTGTCGGCCGAAGCGGGCAACCGCTCGGTGCAGTAGCGCCGCCGCCCCCTGCGGGCACCTGGCTTGACCCCGCGCGGGGTCGGCGCACCAGGCAACGGCACAATCGCAGGCCATGGGCGAACGTGTCATCCCCCTCACCGACTGGCGCCGGGGCGCCGCCATGGCTCGCCCCGCCGCGCCGATCGCGGCCACCGGCCTGCTGGCGGACGCGCGCGGCCGCCCCTTGCGTGACCTGCGCATCTCCGTCACCGACCGGTGCAACTTCCGCTGCAGCTACTGCATGCCCAAGGAGGTGTTCGACAACCGGCACGCGTTCCTGCCGCACAGCGCGCTGCTGAGCTTCGAGGAGATCACCCGCCTGGCCCGGCTGTTCACCGCCCACGGTGTGCGCAAGCTGCGCCTGACCGGCGGCGAGCCGCTGCTGCGCAAGAACGTGGAGGACCTGGTCGCCATGCTGTCCGGCCTGCGCGCGCCTGACGGCGAGGAACTGGACCTCACGCTCACGACCAACGGCTCGCTGCTGCGGCGCAAGGCCGCCGCGCTGAAGGCGGCCGGGCTGCGCCGCGTGACGGTGAGCCTGGACGCGCTGGACGACGCCATCTTCCAGCGCATGAACGACGTGGGCTTCCCCGTGGCCGACGTGCTCGCCGGCATCGACGCGGCGCTCGCGGCCGGGCTCGGCCCGGTGAAGGTGAACATGGTCGTCAAGCGCGGGGTCAACGACCACGAGATCGTGCCGATGGCGAGCCACTTCCGCGACCGCTATGGCTGCGCCGCGGTGCTGCGCTTCATCGAGTTCATGGACGTGGGCGCCACCAACGGCTGGCGCATGGACGACGTGGTGCCCTCGTCCCAGGTGCTGGGCCGGCTGCAACAGGCGTGGCCGCTGCACGCGCTGGAATCCGCCGCGCCCGGCGAGACGGCACAGCGCTGGGGCTACGACGACGGCCGCGGCGAGATCGGGCTCATCTCGAGCGTCACGCAGGCCTTCTGCCACGACTGCAACCGTGCGCGGCTGTCCACCGAGGGCCAGCTGTTCCTCTGCCTGTTCGCCAGCCAGGGGCACGACCTGCGCTCGCTGCTGCGGGGCGGCGCCACCGACGCCGACATCACCACCGCCATCGCGCAGGTGTGGGGCGGTCGCGAGGACCGGTACTCCGAGCTGCGCGGCTCGGCCGCCGCGCCGCAGGCGGGCGAACGCCGCGTGGAGATGCACTACATCGGGGGGTGATGGGGCCCCCACGCCCCCCTGCCGGGGGGCTGCCCCCCGAGGGGGCTCGCGCAGCGGACCGGCGGAGCCGGATCCGCGCACGCCCTGGGAGGCAGCGGCGCCCTGCGGGCGCGCTGCGGGGGAAGTGATGCCTCGACGCTCGATGGCCTTGTTGCCCCCCGAGGGGGCTCGCGCAGCGGACCGGCGGAGCCGGATCCGCGCACGCCTTGGGAGGCAGCGGCGCCCTGCGGGCGCGCTGCGCGCGCATGGCGGCGGGCTGCGCGCGGGCTCAGCGCAGGATGGAGGTGACGCCCTTGTTGGCGAGGGCGTCGGCGCGTTCGTTGCCGGGGTCGCCGGTGTGGCCGCGCACCCAATGCCAGGCGACGTCGTGCTGTTGCACGAGGGCATCCAGGCGCTCCCACAGCTCGGCGTTCTTGACCGGCTTGTTGTCGGCGGTACGCCAGCCTCGCCGTTTCCAGTTGTGGATCCAGGTGGTGATGCCGTTCTTCACGTACTCGCTGTCGGTGTACACGGCCACCCGGCAGCGGCGCTTGAGGCTGGCGAGGGCCTCGATCACGGCGGTCAGCTCCATCCGGTTGTTGGTGGTCAGGCGCTCGCCGCCGAACAGTTCCTTCTCATGGCCGCCGCTGCTGAGCCAGGCGCCCCACCCGCCGGGGCCGGGGTTGCCCTTGCAGGCGCCATCGGTATAGACCGTCACTGCGGTCGTCGCGTCATTCACGTGTGTCCTCGGTTGTCATGTGCATGTGCCGGTTGAGCACCGGTGCCACCTTGGGGGCGATCCGCTCCTGCCGCGCCAGGCCGATGAGCCGCATGCCGCGCACCCGCTTGACGGCCACGAGGCAATAGACGGCGCCGAACACCGGCCACCAGTGCGAGCCGACCCGGTCCATCCAGGCGAAGCGCTGCAGCCAGCGCTCCGACGCCACGGGTGGCCGCCAGCAGCCGAAACGCCCGGCCTCCACCTGGAAGCCGAGCAGCCGCAGCCAGTCGCGCGCGCGCCAGTAGCCGATGAACTCGCCCGCGCGCGGCAGGAACAGGCTGCGCGGCCCGCCCGCCAGGCGCAGTCGGGCATGGCCCAGCCGCTGCCGGACGCCCCACAGGCTCACGGGATTGAGGCCGACGATGACCACCCGGCCCTCGGGGCGCAGCACCCGCGCCACCTCCGCCAGGGTCTGGTGCGGGTCGGCCGCCTGCTCCAGCGTGTGCGGCAGCACGACGAGGTCGAGCGACTGGTCCGCGAACGGCAAGGCGTCCGGCTCGCAGTGCAGCGCCACCGCCGCCGGTCCGCGGCCCGGCGCCTCCTCGGCACAAGGGACCTCGAGGGGCGCAGGCAGCTCCAGCGTGTCGCTGGCCACCCAGCGGTGCGGCATGCGGTTGCAGCGCAGCGCGTCCATCTCGGGCAAGCCGACCTGCACGGCATGGAAGCCGAAGAGGTCGGCCACGGCCTCGTCCAGCCGCTCCTGCTCCCATGCCAGCAGGTACCGGCCGGGGGGCGTTCGCAGCCAGAGGCCCAACTCTATAATCGACTCGCTTTGCGTCATGGATCTCGTCGCCCTGCCCGCCTTCGCCGACAACTACATCTGGATGCTGCACGATGGCCGCGAGGCCCTCGTGGTGGATCCAGGCGATGCCCTGCCGGTGAATGAGGCGCTCGACCGACTGGGCCTGGCGCTCACGGCCATTCTAGTGACGCACCACCACCCCGATCACGTCGGCGGCCTCGCGGCCCTGCAGCCCCGCCTCGACGGACCGGTCCACGGTCCGGCCCGCGAGCCGATGCCGGTGGACCCGGTCGTCCGCCACACCGGCGGCGACGCGGTGCGATGGCAGGGCATCGAGTTCGAGGTGATCGATGTGCCGGGCCACACGGCCGGCCACATCGCCTACCACGCCCCAGCGGCCCCCGGCGGGCCGCTGCTGTTTTGTGGCGACACGCTGTTCTCCGCCGGTTGCGGCCGCCTCTTCGAAGGCACGCCGGCGCAGATGCAGGCGTCGCTGCAGCGCCTGGCGGCGCTGCCCGGCGACACCCGCGTCTGTTGCGCCCACGAGTACACGCTGTCCAACCTGCGCTTCGCGCGCGATGCGGACCCGTCCAACCCCGACATCCCGGCCCACCAGGCGCGCTGCCAGCAATTGCGCGCACAGGGGCTGTCCACCCTGCCCTCGAGCCTGGCGCTCGAGCGGCGCATCAACCCTTTCCTGCGCTGTGATGAGCCCGCTCTCGTGGCGTCGGCGCGGGCCCACGGCGCCCAGGCCACCGACCCGGTGAGCGTGTTCGCCGCCCTGCGCGAATGGAAGAACCAGCATTGATGACCCCCACCCCTGCCCCGACTGCTGCCTTGTCCGCCCGCCCCCTCGTCCGCTGGCTGGCCCTGGGCCTGGCCGCCTGGCTGGCCGGCTGCGCCACCACCCTGCCGCCGGCGGGCGAGCCGGCCGCGGCCGCGCCCGCACCGTCGACGGTCGTGGCCGAGCACGTCGTGGCGCCCGCCCCGGTGGCGTCGGCGGCGGCCTCCGCGCCCGCGGCAGCCGACGACGAGCGCTTCGTGGCCACGCCGGTGGACCCGATGCAGCCTGACCGCCCGGTGGACCTGTACGACGACCGCGCCAAGGTGGACCTGTGGGAACGCGTGCGCGCCGGCTTCGCGATGCCGGACCTCGACAGTGAGCTGGTGCGCGACCGTGAGCGCTGGTACGCGTCACGGCCCGATTACGTGCAACGCATGACGCAGCGGGGCAGCCGCTATCTCTTCCACGTGGTCGAGGAGCTGGACAAGCGCGGCATGCCGATGGAGCTCGCCTTGCTGCCGTTCATCGAGAGCGCCTTCAACCCGCAGGCGCAATCCGTGGCCAAGGCCTCGGGCATGTGGCAGTTCATTCCGTCGACGGGCAAGGACTACGACCTGACGCAGAACGTGTTCCGCGACGACCGGCGCAACGTGCTGGCGTCCACCCGGGCCGCGCTGGACTACCTCGGCCGCCTGCACCGCATGTTCGGCGACTGGCATCTGGCGCTGGCCGCCTACAACTGGGGCGAAGGCAACGTCCAGCGTGCGATCGCCCGCAACCAGAAGGCCGGCCTGCCCACCGACTACGAGAGCCTGCGCATGCCCGCGGAGACGCGCTACTACGTGCCCAAGCTACAGGCGGTGAAGAACATCGTCGCGCGTCCCGATGCGTTCGCACTCGCGCTGCCCGAGCTGCGCAACCACCCGTACTTCCTGAGCGTGCCCATCGAGCGCGACATCGACGTCAGCATGGCGGTGCACCTGGCCGAGGTGCCGCTGGACGAGTTCCGGCACCTCAACCCGCAGATGAACAAGCCGGTCATCCTGGCGGCCGGCACCGAGCAGATCCTGCTGCCCTACGACAACGCCAACCGCTTCGTGCAGAACCTGTCCCAGCACAAGGGCCCGCTGGCCACCTGGACCGCCTGGGTGACGCCGCGCACGATGCGGCCGGCCGACGCGGCCCGGCAGGTCGGCATGAGCGAAGACGCGCTGCGCGACGTCAACCGCATTCCGCCGCGCATGCTGGTCAAGGCCGGCTCGACGCTGCTGGTGCCCCGCCACAGCCGGCACGAGCAGGACGTGTCGGAGGAACTGGCCGACCACGCCATGATCGCGCTGGCCCCGGATGCGCCCGCACTGCGCCGGCTGACGCTGCGCGCGGGCAAGAAGGGCGAGACCGTGGCCTCGGTGGCCCGGCGCTACAACGTCTCCGCGCGCCAGGTGGCGCAGTGGAACGACGTGAGCGCCGGTGGCCGCTTCAAGCCCGGCGCCAGCATCGTGGTGTACCAGCCGAGCCGCAAGGCCTCCACGGCGGTCGCCGGGCGCGGCGCCAAGGGCACCCGGGTGGCCGCGGCGAACGCCAAGGCGACACCGAAGAAGGCATCCACCCGGCAAGCCAGCAGCAAGGCCAGCCGTACCAAGGTGGCCGACGCGGCGCGCGGCGGCAGCGCGTCGCGCCCGGCGTCCCGCCCCGTCTCACGCGCCTCGGCGTCGCCCAAGGCAGCGCCGGTGCGCATGACGCGGCAATGAGGCGCCGCCTCTGACGCGCCCAGGCGGCCCCGGTGGGGCCGTGAGGCAGCCGTGGGGCAGCCTCAGCGCCGGTCCACCAGCGCGTGGGCGATGGTGGACAGGTCCACGTACTCCAGCTCACTGCCCGCGGGCACGCCGCGCGCGAGCCGCGTGACCTTCAGGCCGCGCGGGCGCAGTGTCTCGGCCAGCACATGGGCGGTGGCCTCGCCTTCGGCCGTGAAGCTGGTGGCCACGATGACCTCCTCCACGGTGCCGTCGGTGGCGCGTCCGATGAGGCCCGGCACGCCCAGTGCGCTGGCTGCCAGGCCGTCGAGCGGGCTGATGCGGCCCATCAGCACGTAGTAGCAGCCGCGGTAGCTGCCGGTGCGCTCCAGCGCCGCCTGGTCGGCGGGCGACTCCACCACGCACAGCAGGCGGCCGTCGCGCGACGGGTCGCGGCAGATGGCGCACACCTCGTCGTCGGTGAAGGTATGGCAGCGGCTGCAGTGGCGCACGTGGGCCACCGCCTCGTCAAGTGCACGCGCCAGCTGCTGGGCACCGTGGCGGTCGTGCTGCAGGAGGTGGAAGGCCATGCGCTGCGCCGACTTCACCCCCACGCCAGGCAGGCGCCGCAACGCGTCGACCAGCGCCTCCAGATGGCCTGTTGCCATGGCAGTCGCGCGCGAGCCGCCTGTCAGAACGGCATCTTCATGCCCGGCGGCAGCGGCATGCCGGCCGTGATCTTGGACATCTTCTCCTGGGTGGTCGTCTCGGCGCGGCGCACGGCGTCGTTGAACGCGGCGGCCACGAGATCCTCGAGCATGTCCTTGTCATCGGCCAGCAGGCTGGGGTCGATGGTCACGCGCTTGACGTCGTTCTTGCAGGTCATGACCACCTTCACCAGGCCCGCGCCCGATTGGCCTTCGACCTCGATCAGCGCGAGTTCTTCCTGTGCCTTGCGCAGGTTGTCCTGCATGGCCTGGGCCTGCTTCATCAGGCCGGCGAGTTGACCCTTCATCATGGTCGGTGTTCCTTCGGGTAGGGAGTGGAGGGGTCAGGCCGGCCGGATGGAACCGGGCACGATGCGGGCGGTCGCAAACTGCGACAGCACGGCCTGAACCAGGGGGTCGTCGTGGATGATCTGCTCGGCCTGTCGCTGCCGCTCCGCGGCCGCCTCGGCGTCGCGCCGGGCGGGCGAATCGGCCGGCACGCCGGCCACCACTTCCAGACGGAGCGTGGCGTCGAGCCGGGTGCGCAGGGCCGCCTGGAGCTTGTCTGCCAGGCCAGGGGCACGCAAGGTCTCTCGCTCGACCACCAGGCGCCAGACTTCGCCGCCCTCGCCGGCCGGGTCCACGGCGGCCAGTTCGGCCTGCATGGCCAGCTCCCGCACCAGTGCCTGGATGGCGTTGCCGGCCACCAGCGCGGCGACCAGCTCGGCCCAGCGGTCGCCCAGCGGCGTGCGCCGCAACGAGGCGACCGGGGCCACAGGCGCGGGCGGGGCGGCAGGCGACGGCTCCGGGGCGGGGGCGGGGGGGACCGGACGGTGTACCGAGGCCGCCGGCACAGCCGCCTGCACGGCGGCGGCCGGGCCCGCCGCACTGCCCTCGCCGACCGCGGGACGCGCGGCGGTGGGGGCCGGCGCCGCGGGCGCCTCGTCGGCCCAGGGCGGCGCCTCGTCCATCCAGGGGGGCGGGCCATCGTCCGATGAAGTGGCCACCACGGCCAGTGTGGCGCGCTCGGCGGCCACGGGCGGAACCGGGCGCGGGTGGTCGGTCGCCGCGGCGCGGGCCCGGGCCGGCGTGTCGACCGGCGCGCTGGTGCGCTCGACGCGGCGCGCCTGCAGCGCCGCGGACGGGGACGGCGCCGACGCCGTCCCCGCCGGCCCCGCGGCAGAGCCGGGCGCCGCCGCGGCCGGCGGGCGGGCCGCTGCGCCGCCTGCGGGCGGGAAGGCCAGGAAGCGCAGCAGCACCATCACCAGGCCCGCGTACTCGTCCGGCGCCAGGCTCAGCTCGGCGCGTCCCTGCAGCACCATGCTGTAGAGCAGTTGCGTCTCGTCCGGCGCCAGCTGCGGCGCCAGCAGGCGCGGCGCCTCGGTGTCGGGATCGGCGGCGTCCAGCGCGCCGGGCACCGCCTGCTCGACCGCCATGTGCTGCAGCAGGCGCGCCATCTCCTCCAGCGTGCCCGGCGCCGACAGCCCCTGGCTGCGCAGCGCCTCGGCCTGCTCGAGCACCGCCCGGCCATCGCGCGCGGCCAGCGATTCGATGAGGCGCTGCGCATGCCGGCGGTCCACCGTACCGAGCATGGCGCGCACGGCGGCCTCCTCCAGCCGGCCGCCGCCGTAGGCGATGGCCTGGTCGGTGAGCGACAGCGCGTCGCGCATGGAGCCCCGCGCCGCACGCGACAGCAGGCGCAGCGCGCCGTCGTCGGCCGCGATCTGCTCGCGCCCGAGCACGTCGCGCAGGTGGTCGGCCACGGTCTGGGGCGCCATCGGCCGCAGGTTGAACTGAAGGCAGCGGCTCAGCACCGTGGGCAGCATCTTCTCCGGGTCCGTCGTGGCCAGCACGAACTTCAGGTACTCCGGCGGCTCCTCCAGCGTCTTCAGCAGCGCGTTGAACGCGTCCTTGGTGAGCTGGTGTGCCTCGTCGATCATGAAGACCTTGAAGCGGCCCACGCTGGGCTTGTAGGACGCGCGTTCGATCAGGTCGCGGGCCTCGTCGATGCCGCGGTTGCTGGCGGCGTCGAGCTCGGTGTAGTCGATGTAGCGGTCGGCGTCGATCTCGCGGCACGCCGTGCACACGCCACACGGCGTGGCCGTGATGCCACCGGTGCCGTCGGTCCCCGTGCAGTTGAGGCACTTGGCAAGGATGCGCGACACGGTGGTCTTGCCGATGCCGCGGGTGCCGGTGAAGAGGTAGGCGTGGTGCAGCCGCTGCTGTTCGAGCGCATGCGTGAGGGCCCGCACCACATGGTCCTGGCCCACCATCTCCTCGAAGTTGCGCGAACGGTACTTGCGCGCCAGGACCACATAGCTCATGCGCGGCATTCTACGGGCGCCCCCGGCGTCGCCTGTGCCGGCGACCCCGTGGCGGATAATCCCGCCCCATGAGTTCCACCCCCGCTTCCACCGGCACGCTGAGCTACGAACAGGCCGGCGTCAACTACGACCTGATCGATCCCCTGAAGGTGGCCGCCCAGCGCTCGGCCGCGGCCACCGCCGGCCACCTCGCCGGACACGGCTTCAGCGAGGTGCCGGCCTCCCGCGGCGAATCGGCCTACGTGGTGGACGTGGGGCCCTTCTACCTCGCCAGCATCGTCGAGTGCCTGGGCTCCAAGGCCCTGGTGGCCGACGAGATGAAGGCGCTGACCGGCCGCTCGTACTACGCCGGCATCGCCCAGGACACCATCGCGATGGCGGTGAACGACCTGATCACCGTGGGCGCGACCCCGCTCGTGGTGCAGGCCTACTGGGCCGCCGGTGGCAGCGACTGGTTCGCCGATGCCCAACGCGCCCAGGCCCTGGTCGAGGGCTGGAAGCGCGCCTGCGACACCTGCGGCGTGGCCTGGGGCGGCGGCGAGACGCCCGCGCTCGCCGGCATCGTGGAGCCGGGTCGCATCGACCTGGCCGCGTCGTGCACCGGCATCATCAGCCCCAAGAGCCGCCTGTCCGTGGGTGACGCGCTCGGCGCGGGCGACGCCATCGTGCTGCTGGCGTCCAGCGGCATCCATGCGAACGGCCTGAGCCTGGCCCGCAAGCTGGTCGAGCGCCTGCCCGAGGGCTACCTCACCGAGGTGGCACCGGGCCTGAGCTACGGCGAGGCCCTGCTGGCGCCGACGACGCTGTACAGCCCGGTCACCGAGGCGCTGGCCAAGGCGGGCGTGACGATGCACTACTGCGCCAACATCACGGGGCACGGCTGGCGCAAGCTGCTACGTCACCCGAAAGCGCTCACCTACCGCATCGACGCGTTGCCCGCCGTGCCACCGGTGCTGTCGTTCATGCAGCGCCATGCGCAGCAGGACGATCGTGAGGCCTATTCCACCCTCAACATGGGTGCGGGCTTCGCCCTCTTCGTGGCGGCCGATGACGCCCAGCGCACGGTCGACATCGCCCGCAGCCAGGGTGTGGAGGCCCTGGTGGCCGGGCGCGTGGAAGACGGCGACAAGCAGTTGCTGATCGAACCGCTGGGCATCCGCTTCGGCGACGACGACCTGCAGCTGCGCTGAACGGCCGGCTCCCGGCCGTTCAGCGGCGGTACGATTCCTTGAAGGACTGGTGCCGCTGGTCATAGGCCATGCCGCGCTGCACCTCGGCGATCGCCTTGTCCACGGCGCGCAGCGCGTCGGCGCGGTTGCCGCCCTTGTCGGAGCTCGCGCGCATCAGCGCCGCGCGGGCCTGCTGCAGGTGGGCCAGGGCCTCCTCCATGTGGGGTTGCCCGGCGCGGGCGGGCACGGCAGACAGCAGCGCCATGGCGAGGCCGGCGGCGGCCAGGCGGACGATCGGGCGACGGTGGTGGGTGGGGGCCACGGGCATGCACGCTCCTGAAAGGTAGATCGGCGCGCAGCATAACGATCCCTGCGCCACCAGACGGTAAACAGTTGTCCCTGCGCCCGCGCGGCCAGGGCGCTCGCTTACAATGCGCCTCGACGGGCCTCCTCGCATGGAAGCGCGGCCAACCGGGTCAGGTGGGGAACCAAGCAGCCCTAACCGTTGTGACCAGTGCCGGGGTCAGGCTCGTCACCCCCCATTCCGGGCATTCCGTTTGCCCATGGCGGCCATGAACACAGCCGCCCATGCCCGCGACGCCGCGGAAGACCCCCACTCCCGAGAGCACGTCGACATCGACGACAAGGCCTCGGTCGACCGCTGGGCAAAAGCGCTTGGCACCACCGACGAGGCCCTCGTGAACGCGGTGCAGGAAGTCGGCACGCGCATCGACCGCGTCAAGGAATACCTCGGCCAGGGCGGCATGGGCGCCGACCAGTCCGCCGGTTGAGTCCGCCGGCTGTCATCCTGGCGCAGATGCTGGCGCCGATAATCGCTGGCATGGCCACGCCACGCATGTCCGCCTCGTCTGCCTGGCGCCTCGCCCAGAAGGCCTGGGATCTGCTGCATGCGGATTCGGCGCAGTCGCGCGAGCTGGCCGAGCGGGCCCTGGTCGACGCGGAGCGCCGGGGCGACGACGCCGCGCTCGGCTGGGCCCGGCTCGCGAGCGGGTTCCACCTGCTCTATTACGCCACGGCCGCCGAGGCCGCACAGGAGCTGGCCCGCGCCGAGGCCCACTTCGCCCGCGGCGGCGACGCCGCCGGGCGCATCCTCTGCCAGGCCGGCCAGGCCCGCGCCATGTGGCGCCAGGGGGACGCCCCGCGCGCGCTAGCGCACGTGCTGCCCCTGCGCGACGAAGGCCTTCGGGTGCTGCGGCCCGACCAGCGCGGCGTGCTGCTGAACACCATTGCCGGCTGCTACTCGGCGCTGGGTGAATCGGCCCAGGCCTTCGCCTACATGTTCGAGGCCCTGCGCGACACCGGCAGTCACACCGGCGGCGGGTTCGACGTGGTGCTGCACTGCAACCTCTCGCACGAGCTGCTGCAGATCGGCGACTACGAGCATGCCCTGCTCCATGTGAGCCAAGGCCTGGCGCGCGGCCAGGCGCTGAAGAACGCACGGCTGACCAGCGTGCTCTGGATCAACCGGGTCATCGCCCTGACCGAGCTCGGTCGAGCCGGCGAGAGCCTGCCCGACATCGCGGCCCTGCTCGCCCTGCCCACCGACCCTACGGGCCGCGGCCGCATGTCGCCGCACCACGAGACGCTGGCGATCGCCGCGCTGCGCGCCGGCCAGCCGGCCATGGGCCGCGACCTCGTCGCGCGCGCCTGGACCCTGGGCGATGCGGTGCAAGCCGACGAGCGGCTGGAGCGCGCCTGCGCGACGGCACTGCTGGCCCTGGCGGACCGTCGCCCCGCGGACGCGCTGCAAGGCCTGCTGCCGATGGTGGCCGACGCGGCCGACGACCTGCGCAGCGGGGGCAGCGTGCGCGTGCGCGCCCAGTTCTTCGGTGTGCTGTCCGAGGCCCAGGAAGCGGCCGGCCACGTGGCCGAATCCTTGCACGCCCTGCGCCAGCAGCAGCGGCTCCAGCGCCTGCAGTCCCAGTTGGCGTCGCGCGCGCGCTACCAGGCGGCGGCCCTGCAGAGCGAGGTGATCCGCCTGCAGCAGCGCCTGGACCGGCACGATGCCCACCGCCGGCGGCTCGAGGCCGCGCGCGAGGAGCTCGCCACCGCCAACGCCGAGCTGCGCCGCCAGGTGGCCCAGGTCAAGGCGCTGCAGCAGGCGCTGATCGAGCAGGCCACGCACGACCCGCTGACGGGGCTGTTCAACCGCCGACACCTGAACGACGCCCTGCCCACCCTGTTCGCGCTGGCCACGCGTGACGGCCAGCCCATGGCGCTGGCCATCATCGACCTGGACCACTTCAAGCGCATCAACGACGAGCATGGCCACATCGCCGGCGACCAGCTGCTGGCGGCCTTCGGCGAGCTGCTGTCCGGCCACTGCCGCCGCAGCGACGTGGCCTGCCGCTACGGCGGGGAGGAGTTCTGCCTGCTCATGCCGCGCACCGACGCCGCGGGCGCGCGCCGCAAGGTGCAGTCGTTGCTGCGGCGCTGGCGGCTGCAGGCGTTCGACCTGTCCGGGCAACAGGTGCAGGGGCTCAGCTTCTCCGCGGGCGTGGCGGACACGCGGCTGGCCGCCGACTCGCCCGACGCCCTGCTGAAAGCGGCCGACGACCGGCTGCTGGCCGCCAAGCGCGAGGGCCGCAACCGGGTGGGCGTGGCGGCCTGAGCCGGGCCCTGCGTGTTGCGGGGGGTAAAGAGAACCCTCCTACCCGCCGGGTGCTGAAACCCGGTGTTACGCTCCGCGGCTTGGTTAGCTGAGCTAAGCAATGCCCGCCTTCCCGGTCCCCGACGCTGATTCCGTTGCCTCCGCGTTCCTGGACGCGGTGCCGGGGGCCATGGACGCCCTGCGGCTGGCGATGCGCGCCCATGTGGGCGACCAGCTCTCGGTGCCGCAGTTCCGCTGCCTCAACTACATCGGCCTGCACCCCGGCAGTTCCGTGGGCGCCGTGGCCCGCTTCCTGGGCGTGAGCCTGCCCACGGCCTCGGCCATGGTGGATCGCCTGGTCAAGGCCGGCGCCGTGGCGCCCGGCACGGCGACGGACGACCGGCGGCGCAGCGCCCTGGAGCTCACCCCGGCGGGCCGGGACCAGCTCGACACCATCCGCCGCGGCGCCCACGCCGAGCTTGCCCTGTGGCTGTCACCGCGCAGCGCCGACGACCTGCGCACCCTGCACGCGGGCCTGCTGCTGCTGCGCCAGCTCTTCGGGCGGCCGGTCGCGCCGACCGCCGCGCCCTCCGCTCCACCCCCCTCCTCACGCACCGCATGAGACGGACCGAACCGCCTTTCCCTTCCTTCCCGTCACGCGGCGCCCGGTCGCGGCTGGCGGTGTGCCTGAGCACCGCCGTGCTGGCCGCCTGTGGCGGCGGCCAGGGCGGCAACGGCCCAGCCGCCTCGTCCCCCGCGGCCTCCGGTGCGGCCACCGGCCCGGCCGTCAGCGTCACCACGGTCGCCGCCCGCCGGCAGGACCTGCCGGTCAGCCTGCAGGCCACGGGCACCGTCACGCCCCTGTCCGCCGTGGACGTGAAGCCCCAGATGAGCGGCGTGGTGCAGCGCGTGCATGTGCGCGAGGGCCAGTTCGTGCGCGCCGGCGACCTGCTGTTCACGCTCGACGACCGCACCGAGCAGGCCAACGTGGCCAAGGCGGCGGCGCAGGTGACGCGGGACGAGGCCTCGCTGGCGGACGCGCAGCGCCAGCTGGCCCGCGCCCGCGAGCTGCTGGCGCAGGGTTTTGTCTCCCAGGGCTCGGTCGACGCGGCGCAGGCCAACGTGGACGCCCAGGCCGCCCTGGTGCAGTCCGACCGCGCCGCGCTGGCGGCGGCCCGGGTGGCGCTGTCCCACGCCCGCATCACCGCCCCCGGCTCGGGGCGGGTCGGCCTGGTGCCGGTGTTCCCCGGCACCGCGGTGCTGAGCGGCCAGACCGCCCTGACCACGATCACCCAGCTGGATCCCGTGGCCGTGTCGTTCAGCCTGCCCCAGCGGCACCTGGCCGATGCCCTGGCCGCGCTGCCGGGGGGTGGCGCGCCGGTCACGGCCACGTTGCCCGACGCGGGCAGCGCACCGGTGCAGGGCCGGCTGCAGTTCGTGGACAGCCAGGTGGACGCGGCCTCGGGCACCGTCAAGGCCAAGGCGGTGTTCCCGAACCCCGGCACCCGCCTGTGGCCGGGGGCGTTCGTCCACGTGCGCATGCAGGCCCGTTCGCTGGCCGGTGCGGTGGTGATTCCCCAGGCCGCGGTGATCGAGGCCGCACGGGGACCGGTGGTCTACGTGGCCGTCGACGGGCAGGCGCAATCGCGGCCGGTGAAGGTGCTGCATGCCGAAGGGGCCGATGCCGCGGTCGAGGGCGTGCAGCCCGGTGAGCGCGTGGTGCTCGATGGCCGGCAGAACCTGCGCCCCGGGGCGCCCCTCGCGGAACGCGGTCGTGGCGCCACGACCGCG
>NZ_JAYRUN010000018.1:0-91716 GCF_041918995.1 Ideonella sp.
GCCGCCGCCGCGGTGCTGGCGGGCCGGCACCTCGACCAGTTTCCGCTGTCCGTCTGGCAGACCGGCTCGGGCACCCAGACGAACATGAACGTCAACGAGGTGCTGGCCAACCGGGCGTCCGAGCACCTCGGCGGCGGCCGGGGCAGTGACCGGCGCGTGCACCCGAACGACCACGTCAACCGTGGCCAGTCGTCCAACGACATCTTCCCCACCGCCATGCACGTGGCCGCGGCCACGGTGCTGGCGCGCGACCTGTGGCCGGCCCTGCAGGCGCTGCAGGCGACGCTGGAGGCCAAGGCCGCGGAGTTCGCGGGCCTGGTGAAGATCGGCCGCACCCACCTGCAGGACGCCACGCCGGTCACGCTGGGCCAGGAGATCTCCGGCTGGGCGGCGCAGCTGCGGCTGGCGGGCGAGGCCCTCCAGGCCACCGAGCCGGCGCTGCGGGCGCTGGCGGTGGGCGGCACCGCCGTGGGCACGGGCCTGAACACCCACCCGGCGTTCGCCACCCACGTGGCCGAGCGGCTGTCGGCCGACACGGGCCTGGGCTTCACGCCCGCGGCGAACCGCTTCGCGGCCCTGGCCGGCCACGAGCCGCTGGTGGCGGCCCACGGGGCGCTGAAGGCCCTGGCCACGGCCCTGATGAAAATCGCCAACGACGTGCGCTGGCTGGCGTCCGGCCCGCGCAGCGGCCTGGGCGAGATCCGCATTCCCGAGAACGAGCCGGGCAGCTCCATCATGCCCGGCAAGGTGAACCCCACCCAGTGTGAAGCGCTCACCATGCTGTGCGCCCAGGTGATGGGCAACGACGTGGCGCTGGGCATCGGCGCGGCCAGCGGCAACTTCGAGCTGAACGTGTTCAAGCCGCTGATCGCGCAGGCCTTCCTGCAGAGCGTGCGCCTGCTGGCCGACGGCATGGCCAGCTTCGACGCGCACTGCGCCCGCGGCATCGAGCCCGACCGGGCGCGCCTGGACGAGCTGCTGCGGCGCTCACTGATGCTGGTGACGGCCCTGAACCCGCACATCGGCTACGACCGGGCCGCGGCCATCGCCAAGCACGCCCACGCCCACGGCCTGTCGCTGCGGGAGGCGGCGCTGGCGGTGGGTGGGCTCAGTGGCGAGCAGTTCGATGCCTGGGTGCGGCCGGAAGACATGGTTTAGAAGCGCTCACTCACTTCCAGGGCAGCGTGTCAAGGCCCGCCCGGGCGGTTCCGCGAGCGCCTTAGCACTCACCACGTCAGAGTGCTAATATGAACGGAACCCCAGGCCCGCTGCCGGATCACACGCCACGATGAACACTGCCACCTCCGCCACCCAGACCCTGGCCTTGCGCGACCCGTGGGCACTCGTTCCCCCGGTCGGCAACCTGGACGCCTACATCAGCGCGGTCAACCGCATTCCCCTGCTCACGGCGGAGGAAGAAGGCGACTTCGCCCGGCGCCTGCGCGAGCAGGGCGACCTGGAAGCCGCCGGCCGGCTGGTGCTGTCGCACCTGCGGCTGGTGGTGTCGGTCTCGCGCCAGTACCTGGGCTACGGCCTGCCGCACGGCGACCTCATCCAGGAAGGCAACATCGGCCTGATGAAGGCGGTCAAGCGCTTCGATCCGACCCAGGGCGTGCGCCTGGTCAGCTACGCGATGCACTGGATCAAGGCCGAGATCCACGAGTACATCCTGCGCAACTGGCGCCTGGTGAAGGTGGCCACCACCAAGGCGCAGCGCAAGCTGTTCTTCAACCTGCGTTCCATGAAGCAGGGCCTGAAGGGCCATGCCGAGGACGGCGACACCCACCGCGGCACGCTGAGCGCCGCCGAGATCGACGTGGTGGCGCGCGAGCTGAACGTGAAGCCGTCCGAGGTGGTGGAGATGGAAACCCGCCTGGCCGGCGGCGACGTGGCGCTCGAGCCGCAGACCGACGACGGCGAGGAGAGCTTCGCGCCCATCGCCTACCTGGCCGACGAGACGCAGGAACCCACCCGCGTGCTGGAGGCCCGGGGCCGCGACGCGCTGTCCAGCGATGGCGTGTCCCACGCGCTCGACCAGCTCGACGCCCGCAGCCGCCGCATCGTGGAAGAGCGCTGGCTGAAGGTGAACGACGACGGCAGCGGCGGCATGACGCTGCACCAGCTGGCCGCCGAGTACGGCGTGAGCGCCGAACGCATCCGGCAGATCGAGGCGGCCGCGCTCAAGAAGATGCGCAAGTCGCTGGAACCGGCCTGACGGCCGGCCCGCGCCGGCGCCGGCAGGATCAGGCGCCGCCCAGCAGCGCCTTCACGTCGTGCGCCAGGGCCTCGGGCCCGCTGCCGTAGCGCTCGACCAGCCTCACCCGCCCCTGCGGGTCGAAGACGAACGCATTGGCCGTGTGGTCGATGGTGTAGCTGCCTTCGGTCTGCCCCGGCACCTTGGCGTAGAACACCTTGAAGTCGCGGGCAATGGCCTTGGTCTCGTCCAGGCTGCCGCGCAGGGCGACGAAATCCGACCCGAAGTTGGCGACGTAGGCCTTGAGTACCTCGGGGGTGTCGCGCTCCGGGTCCACCGTGACGAACACGCCGACCAGCTTGCTGCCCTCGGCACCCAGCATCTGCTTGGCCGCGGCCACCTCGGCCAGCGTGGTGGGGCAGACGTCCGGGCACTGGGTGTAGCCGAAGAAGACCACCGCCACCTTGCCCTTGAAATCGGCCAGCGTGCGCGGCTGGCCGCTGGCATCCGTCAGGTTGAGTGTCTGCGCATAGGTGGCCCCGGTGATGTCGATGCCCTTGAAGGCCACGGGCTCGGGGCGGCTGCAGCCCACGCCCCCGAGGGCGGCGGCCAGGGCCAGGGCGGCGGCCGCATGCAGCCCGGCACGACGGGACACCGGGAGACGGAAGGGGCGGGGCATGGGGGTCACGGCAGTGGGCCGCCGGCTCAGGCCAGCAGCGGGCTCAGGTAGTGGTCCAGCAGCAGCGCCGCGAACAGCAGCGACAAGTGCCAGATGGAAAAGCGGAAGGTCTGGCGGGCCAGCGCATCGGAGTAGGCGCGCCAGAGCCGGAACGCATAGGCGATGAACATCGCGCCGAGCACCACGGCGCTGGCCAGGTAGATCCATCCGCTCATGCCATACACGAAGGGCAGCAAGGTGCCGGCGAACAGCACCAGGGTGTACAGGAACACGTGCAGCCGCGTGAACTCCGCCCCGTGCGTCACCGGCAGCATGGGCAGGCCGGCGCGCGCGTAGTCCTCCGCGCGGTACAGCGCCAGCGCCCAGAAGTGCGGCGGTGTCCACAGGAAGATGATCAGGCACAGCAGCCAGGCCTCCGGGCCGGCATCGCCCCGCACGGCCGCCCAGCCGAGCACCGGCGGCATGGCGCCCGAGGCACCGCCGATCACGATGTTCTGCGGGGTCAGCGGCTTGAGCACCACCGTGTAGACGATGGCATAGCCCACGAAGGTGGCCAGCGTCAGCGCCATGGTGAGCGGATTGACCCACCACCAGAGGATGGCGCAGCCCGTGCCGCACAGGACGGCCGAGAAGGTGAGCGTGTGCCGGTTCGCCAGCTCGCCCTGGGCGGTGGGCCGCCAGGCGGTGCGCTTCATGCGCCGGTCGATCTGCTGCTCGATCAGGCAGTTGAACGCCGCGGCGGCACTCGCCACCAGCCAGATGCCCGCCGTGCCGGCCACGAGGATGCGCCAGTCGGGCCAGCCGGGCGAGGCGAGCAGCATGCCGATCACCGCGCAGAAGACGATGAGCTGCACGACGCGCGGCTTCGTCAGCGCGTAGTACTGCGACCAGCGGGACGGGGGACGGTGGGCAGTCACGGCAGGGGTGGCGAGCGGCGGGGTCATTGTGGCGCGGGATGGGGCATGCGCACCGGCGAGGGCGCAGGGGAAGCGGTCGAAGTCGTCGGCAGCGTGGCGCGTGCGGCCAGCGCCACGACGCACCACACCAGGCCGGCGGCCCCGGCCGTGTGCAGCAGCGCCGCAGCCAGCGGCCAGTGGAGCACGACGTTGGCCGCCCCGGTGGCCACCTGCAGCGCCAGCAGGCCGGCCAGCACGCCGGCCGGCCGGCCATGGCCCGCGCGCCACACGGCCGTGGCCAGGGCCAGCAGCGCCGCGGCCGCGGCCACCGCCACCAGCCGGTGCGTCCAATGGATGGCCACCAGCGCCTCGGCGGGCAGGAAGCCGCCCTCGCCCGAGCGGCCCAGGTGCCGGAGCAGCGTGAAGCCGTGGCCGAAGTCCATGCCGGCCGGCCACCACTGGCCATTGCAGCTGGGAAAGCCCCGGCAGGCCAGCACGGCGTAGTTCGTGCTGACCCAGCCGCCCAGGGCCACCTGCAGCACCAGCAGCCCCGCGGCCAGGGCCAGCAGCCCGCGCGCTCCGCCGCCCAGGGCCAGGGGCCGCGCGCGGTAGCGCTCCACCTGCACCACGAGCAGGGCCAGCAGGGCCAGGCCGCCCAGCAGGTGCGCCGTGACGATGGCGGGGTACAGCTTGAGCGTGACGGTGTACTTGCCGAACAGGCCCTGCACCAGCACCCACGCCAGGGTGGCCGCCAGCCAGGCCCACGCGAAGGGCAGGTCGCGCCGCACACGCCAGCCCCAGGCAGCCAGCAGCAGGATGAGTGCGCCCACGGTCATCGCCAGGTAGCGGTGGATCATCTCGATCCAGGCCTTGCGGGCGGTGACCGGCCCGGTGGGCTGCGCGGATTCCGCGGCCGCGATCTGCGCCTGCGCGGCAAAGGGGCTGGCCTCGCCGTAGCAGCCTGGCCAGTCCGGACAGCCCAGGCCGGAATCGGTGAGCCGCGTGAAGGCGCCGAAGACCACCAGGTCGAAGGTGAGGAACAGGGTGAGTGCCGTCAGCGCGAGCCGCCGGGCCCGGCTGCCCTCATGCCGGTGGCGCCACCACCACAGGGCCAGCGGCAGCAGCGCCAGCCCCGCCGCCAGCCCCAGCAGGCGCAGCGCGGGCGACAGGTCGACCAGCGGCGTGGTGTCCATGCGGGCTCAATGCTCGCGGCCCGGCCGGTCCCAGAAGGCCGACGCGCGCAGCAGGCGCTCGACGTCGCGGTGGAAGCGCTTGGGCTCCAGCGCGGCGGGGGCACGCATCATCCACTGGCCCATGGGGTCCACCAGGAACAGATGGTCCTCGAGGGCCCGGCCGTCGTCCGCGGCCAGCCAGGCCTGCACCGCCTCGCGCGGCGCGCGCAGCACGGTGGCCGGGGCCTCGCCCGTGGTGAGCGCGGTGGCGATGGGCGCGCGCAGCGGCGCGTCGTCGGTGACGAGCCACACGCGGTCGATGCGCTGGCGTTCACGGCCGGTCATCTCGCGCAGCTGGCGTTGCTCGTACAGGCGCGCCTCGCAGCGGCGGTCGCAGTCGCCCCCGGCCACCACCACCAGCAGCCATTGGCCCTTCAGCGAGGCCGGCGCGACGGCCTGGCCGGCCAGGTCGCGCAGCGCCATGTCCGCCGGCAGGACGCGCGGCGGGTCGATCAGCGTCGCGTAGTTGCTGCGCCCGGCCGGCCGCACCACGTAGTAGGTGAAGTACGAGACGATGACGGGTGCCGCGCAGGCCAGCAGCACCAGCAGCGCAGTGAGCCGGCCGCGCGAACGCGGCGCCGCCGGCAGCACGGGCGTCGGCCCGGTGTGCACCGTGAGCGCCACGGGATCAGCCGCGGGACCGCCCGGCACGCGCGCGGCGCCAGGGTCGAAGGAGTTGGAACCAGACATAGAGTCCTGCCGTGAGGGCCGAGAGGCCGAACCACTGGGCCGCATAACCGTAGTGCTTGTGCACGTCCACCGCCGGAGGGGGCCAGTCGCGCCGCAGCCCGTCGCCCGCATTGCCCGCATGGGGCAGTTCCACCACGGACAGCGGGCGCAGTGCCAGCCCGGTGTCGCGCTGGAACGCCGGGCGGTCGAGATTCTGCCGGATCGCCCCGGCTGCGTCCTCGCCCAGCGAGGTCAACCGGGAGGGCCAGGGGGCGATGCGCGCCTGCACCTGCACCGGCCCCTCCGTGGTGCGGTAGGGCGCGATGCGGCTCCGGTCGGCCATGTCGCGCGGCAGCCAGCCGCGCTGCACGATGACGGCGCTGCCATCGGGCAGCCGCAGGGGAGTGAGCACGAAGAAGCCGGGGCGGCCGTCCATCTGGCGGTTGTCGAGGTACACCGTGTGGGCGGCCGACCACTGGCCGCTCAAGGTGATGCGGCGGTGGTGGACGGCCGCCGCCAGGGCCTCGTCCGTGGGCAGGTCGCCGGCCGCGAGCGCGGGCGCCGACGCCTGCGCATCCCGCCCCGCCTGCAGCGCCTGCTTCTGGGCGGCCCGGTCGAGTTGCCACACGCCCAGCCGCGCCGTGAGCAACGTGAGCGCCACCGCCGCGAGCACCACGACGGCACGCCGGCCGCGGGCCGCGGGGGGCGCGGCCAATGCCGCGGCGCTGGGAGGGGCCGTGGGAGGCAGGGTCATGGACGGGTGGAATAATCGGCCGCGATGAAGTTCATCATCATCCTCGCCCTGTTCGGCATCGTCGCCGCGCTGGCCAGCGCCGGCCTGTTCATGCTGCGCAAGGGCCGCCCCGATGCCGGCGGTGCCGACAGCGACGGCCGCGACCGCCGCATGGCCCGCGCGCTGGCCTGGCGGGTGGGGCTGTCGGTGGGCCTGTTCCTGCTCATCCTGCTGGCCTACGCGGCCGGGTGGATCGAGCCGTCGGGCCTGCCGGTGGGCCGCTGAGCCGCACCGGCCCGCCTCGAAGCAAAGACGCCGCCCGGTCGGGCGGCGCATGCGGTGGCTGGTGGCCGGGCGCCGCCCGGCCCGCCAGGCCTCACATCCAGTAGACGACGATGTACAGGCCGAGCCAGACCACGTCCACGAAGTGCCAGTACCAGGCCGCGCCTTCGAAGCCGAAGTGGCGCTGGGGCGTGAAGTGGCCCTTGGACAGGCGCAGCGTGATGAACAGCAGCATCAGCATGCCCACGAACACGTGGAAGCCGTGGAAGCCGGTGAGCATGAAGAAGGTGGAGCCGTAGATGCCGGAGTTGAGCTTGAGGTTCAGGTCACGGTAGGCATGCATGTACTCGTAGGCCTGGAAGCCCAGGAACACCACGCCCAGCAGCACGGTCAGCCACATCCAGAAGATCGTCTTGCTGCGGTTGCCGGCGATCAGCGCATGGTGGGCGACCGTGAGCGTCACCCCCGAGGTGAGCAGGATGGCCGTGTTGATCGTCGGGATGGGCCAGGGGCCCATGGTGGTGAAAGGCTCCACCGTGCCGGCGGGCGCGGCCGTGGCTCCCGCCACGCTGCTCGGCCACAGCGCCTTGAAGTCCGGCCACAGCAGCTGGTTCTCCAGGCTGCCCAGGGCGGGCACGGAGTGCACGCGGGCCCAGTACAGCGCGCCGAAGAAGGCCGCGAAGAACATCACCTCCGAGAAGATGAACCAGCTCATGCTCCAGCGGTAGGACACGTCGATGCGCTGGGAGTACTGGCCCCCTTCGCTCTCGCGGATGGCGTCGCCGAACCACTGGTAGAGCGTGAAGAGCCAGACCACCAGGCCCAGCAGCAGGGACCATTTGCCCCAGTCGGCGCCGTTGATCCACTGGCCTGCGCCCAGGATGACGAAGAACAGGCCCAGCGCGGCCATGGCCGGATGGCGCGATGGGGCCGGAACGAAGTAGTAGGGCGTCGCCCCGTGGTTGCTCGCTGCGGACATGCGTCTTTACTCCAAAGGAACCGTTGGAACCGTGTCTTGTTGTCTCGATACTCAGGCCGCGGCCACGCCGCTGCCCACCACCCAGCGCACCAGCAGCACCAACGCCAGCACGAACAGCGCCGCCCCCACCACCCCGGCCACGATGACGTGCACGGGGTTCAGCTGGCTCACGTCCTGCTCGTACCCCCGCCCCTTGCGGATGCCGAGGAACGACCAGGCCACCGCGCGCAGCGTGCCCAGGAAGGAGCCCTTGCGCTGCACCGCCTCGCGCAGGCCGCCGTCATCGGGCGGGGGCGTGCCGGGAGCGCCGCTCACGAGCGCGCTCCGGGCGGCGTCGGCACCTTGCCGCCCACCTCGAAGAAGGTGTACGACAGCGTGATGGTGGTCACGTCCCTGGGCAGCTTCGGGTCGATGTAGAACACCACCGGCCACTGCTTCGCCTCGCCCGGCTGCAGCAGGTACTCGTTGAAGCAGAAGCACTCGAGCTTGTTGAAGTGCGGCGCGGCCTGGTGGGGCGCGTAGCTGGGCACGGCTTGCGCGGCCATCGCATGCGGCTGCCGGTTGCGGAATTCGTACATCACCGTGGCCAGTTCGCCGGGGTGCAACTCCACCGACGCGACCGCGGGCTTGAAATCCCAGGGGCCGCGGGCGTTGGCGTCGAACTCCACCGTGACCCGGCGCGAGGTGTCCACCTGCGTGTTGGCGGGACGCTCGCGCCGGCCGCCCTGTTCCGCGAGGCTGAGCACGTTGATGCCCAGCGCATCGCAGATGTGGCGGTACAGCGGCACGAGCGCATAACCGAAGGCGAACATCGCCGCCGTCACCACCAGCAGCTTGACGACCATCTGCCGGTCGTCGCGCCGCGAGGGGAGCCACTTGCGCACCATGGATGTCGTCGTCGCAGGGCGCCTCAAGGCCCCATCAGCGCGATCTTCGCGATGAAGCCCAGCGCGAACACCAGCGCCACCGAGGCCAGGATCCAGCCCAGGCGGCGGTTGGCCCGCCGTTGTGCGTCGTGCAGCTGTGCCATGGTGGCGCCTTGCCGTGAGCCGTGAGCCGTCAGCCGAGGATGCGGGTCGCGGACGCGTCCAGCTTCGGCGGCGTCTCGAAGGTGTGGAACGGCGCCGGCGACGGCACCTCCCACTCCAGGCCCTCGGCGCCCTCCCAGGGCTTGGCCGGCGCCTTCTCACCCTTGCCGCGCATCATGGGCAGCACGACGAAGAGGAAGAAGTACACCTGCATCAGGCCGAAGCCGAACGCGCCGATCGATGCGAGGGCGTTGAAGTCGGCGAACTGCATGGGGTAGTCGGCATAACGACGCGGCATGCCGGCCAGCCCCAGGAAGTGCATGGGGAAGAACGTGACGTTGAAGAAGATCAGCGAGCCCCAGAAGTGGATCTTGCCGCGCGTCTCGGAGTACATGACGCCCGTCCACTTGGGACCCCAGTAGTAGACGCCGGCGAACAGCGCGAACAGCGAGCCGGCCACCAGCACGTAGTGGAAGTGCGCGACCACGTAGTAGGTGTCCTGCAGCTGCTGGTCCACCGGCGCCATGGACAGGATCAGGCCGGTGAAGCCGCCCATCGAGAACACGAAGATGAAGCCCACCGCCCAGAGCATTGGCGTCTCGAAGGTCATGGAGCCGCGCCACATCGTGGCCACCCAGTTGAAGATCTTCACGCCCGTGGGCACGGCGATCAGCATGGTGGCGTACATGAAGAACAGCTGGCCGGTCACCGGCATGCCGGTCGTGTACATGTGGTGGGCCCACACGATGAACGACAGGATGGCGATGGAGGCCGTGGCGTACACCATGGAGGTGTAGCCGAACAGCCGCTTGCGCGCGAAGGCCGGGATGATGGCGCTCACGATCCCGAACGCGGGCAGGATCATGATGTAGACCTCGGGGTGGCCGAAGAACCAGAAGATGTGCTGGTACATCACCGGGTCGCCACCACCGGCGGGGTTGAAGAAGCTGGTGCCGAAGTGGCGGTCCGTCAGCGTCATCGTGATGGCGCCGGCCAGCACCGGCATCACGGCGATCAGCAGGTAGGCGGTGATCAGCCAGGTCCAGGCGAACAGCGGCATCTTCATGAGCGTCATGCCCGGCGCGCGCATGTTCAGGATGGTCACGATGATGTTGATCGAGCCCATGATCGACGACGCGCCGAGGATGTGCATCGCGAAGATGCCGGCGTCCATCGACGGGCCCATCTGCAGCGTGAGCGGGGCGTACAGCGTCCAGCCGGCCGCAGGGGCGCCACCGGGCATGAAGAAGCTCGCCACCAGCATGAGCGCCGCGGGGATCATCAGCCAGAAGCTGAAGTTGTTCATCCGCGCGAAGGCCATGTCGGACGCGCCGATCTGCAGCGGGATCATCCAGTTCGCGAAGCCCACGAACGCCGGCATGATCGCCCCGAACACCATGATCAGCCCGTGCATGGTGGTGAACGAGTTGAACAGCTCGGGGTTGAAGAACTGCAGGCCCGGCTGGAACAGCTCCAGGCGGATGCCCAGGGCGAGCACGCCGCCGATCATCAGCATGGTGAAGCTGAACAGCAGGTACAGCGTGCCGATGTCCTTGTGGTTGGTGGCGAACACCCAGCGCCGCCAGCCGGTGGGGGCATGGTGGTCGTGGTGGTCGTGGGCGTCGTGCGCGTGGCCGCCGTGGTGGTCGAGAACAGCACTCATGAGGGTTCCTTGATACCTGGATGCGTCAGGAGGTCAGCGGCCTTCAGGGGCGCGCGGCCTGCACTTCGGCGGGCTGCACGACCTGGCCGGTCTTGTTGCCCCAGTGGTTCTTGGTGTAGGTGACGACCGCGGCGATCTCGGTGTCGTTGAGCTGCTTCCAGGGCGGCATGGCACCGTTGGCGGCGCCGTTCAGCACGATCTTGATCTGCGCCAGCTTGTCCTCGGACAGCACCACGGGCGAGCCGTCCAGCGGCTTGATCGGGCCGGCACCCTTGCCGTCGGGGCGGTGGCAGACCGCGCAGTTGGCGGCATAGACCTTCTCACCGCGCGCGATGAGGTCGGCCTGCGCCCACACCTTGCTCGGGTCGTCGGCCTTGGCGGCGATCTTCTTCTGCTCGGCGGCCACCCAGGCGGCGTAGTCGGCCTTGGACAGCACCTTCACATGGATGGGCATGTAGGCGTGTTCCTTGCCGCACAGCTCCGCGCACTGGCCATAGAAGTCGCCGGTCTTCTCGGCACGGAACCAGTTGTCGCGCACGAAGCCCGGGATCGCGTCCTGCTTCACGGCGAAGGCGGGCACCATCCAGGCATGGATGACGTCGGCCGCGGTGGTGATGATGCGCACCTTGGTGTCCACGGGCACCACCAGCGGGTTGTCCACCTTGAGCAGGTAGTCGTCGCCCTGCGGCGTGCCGGCGTTGGACAGCTCGCGATGGCCGAGGTCGAGCGTGGACAGGAACGAGATGCCGGCGCCCTCGCCCTTGAGGTAGTCGTAGCCCCACTTCCACTGGTAGCCGGTGACCTTGATGGTCAGGTCGGCGTTGGTGGTGTCCTTCTGGGCCACCACGGTCTTGGTGGCCGCGAAGCCCATCGCGGTGACGATGAGGAAGGGCACGATCGTCCAGGCGATCTCCACCGCCACGCTCTCGTGGAAGTTGGCGGACTTGGCGCCCACCGACTTGCGGTGCTTCAGGATGGAATAGAACATCACCCCGAACACGGCCACGAAGATGACCAGGCACACGATGAGCAGGCCGTTGTGCAGCGTCTGCACGTCGCTCGCGATGCGGGTGACCGGCGGATGCAGGTCGATCTGGTTGACGGCCGGACCTCCCGGCAGGTCGTTGACGGCCAGGGCCGCCGTCGACGCCAGGCCCGCTGCGAGCGCGACCGCGCCTGCGGCGACGCGCTGGCAGAGCTGTGTTGTCATCTTCATCGTCGTCGTCACTTCCGTTCCAAACCCAGACTTCGTCGGCGAAAGCGTGGCGACCGGCAAGAGCGCCTAGCGCGCCCTCCCAGACCACGCTTTGATCCAGATTAACCGAACGATTCTAGCCGGCCTGCTTTTTGGGACCGGCGTTGCGGAGCATCAATTTCATCTCATCGAGAGCGATTTGTGTCTCCGCCTGAACCCGAGGTCCGGCGTCGGCGGCACGGAAGGCGTGGCCATAGACCAGCTCGATGTCCAGCGTGATCAGCCCGTCGACGGCGCGCTGCCCGAGCGCATGGCACAGCCGGCTGCGCCAGCGCGGCGTGCGCAGCCCGGCGAAGCGCCGAGGCGAGAAGTTGGCGCCGAGTCCGTGCAACTCGGTCACCAGGGCCTCGGGCGATCGGTAGGTCAGGCGCAGTGTCTCCTGGTCCATCACCGGCTCGGCCCAGCCGTGGGCCACCAGCATGTCGCCCAGGTCGTGCATGTCGACGAAGGGCGCGTGCGGCGTCCCCCAGCCGGCCTCGTCGTACACCTCGCGCAGCAGCGACAGGCTGCCCGGGCCGAGGGTGGAGAACATCAGGAAGCCGTCGGGTGCGGTGGCCCGGTGCCAGGCCTGCATCAGCGGCTCCGGGTCGGGGGCGAAGTGCAGGCGCATGTTCGACCACAGCAGGCCGGCGCCCAGGCCGGCGGTGGCGTCCACCGCCACCGCCGCCACCTCCGCCTCGCCAGGACGCCACAGCCGACGCCACCAGGGCGCCGGCGGCGCCGCCTCCGCACCGGGCCCGGCGGGACACACCGCCAGCACACGGGCCGCGGGGTAGGCCTGCGCGAGAGACGGCGCGCTCGCACCGGCGCGGCCCGACCAGTCCAGCACGAGGGCCGGCTCGCGCTTGATCCACGTCAAGCGCTCCGCCATGCGGCGAGCCGCTTCGGCGTGCAGCCACGGCGGCTCGGGCGCCGCGTCCAGCCGCTGGCGGGCCCGGGCCGATGCACGCGCATCCACGCGGGAGGCCGACGCCGAGGCGCCCCCCGCATCGTCGGCCGGCGTGGAAGGCGGGACAGGCGCGTGCATACGGCTCAGTATATTGAGCGCCCATGCCGCCCCGCGCCCTGCCCTGGCCCCGTCCCACTGCCGCGCAGGGGCGGCGCCCGCTGGGGCTGCGCTGGCCGGGCCGGTGTGGCGTCTGCCTCGCGTGGTGCCCGGGCGGGGGTCTCTGTGGCGCCTGCCTGCAGGCGTACGCGCCCGCCGTTCCGCGCTGCACCCTCTGCGCCGCGCGCGTGCCGGCGGGGCTGCGGCACTGCGGCCGATGCATCGTGCAGGCGCCGGTGCAGGGGCATGCCGTGGCGGCGTTCGACTATGCGTTCCCCTGGGACCGTGCCATCGCGGCACTCAAGTTCCGCGACGGCCTGGGCTGGGCCGGGGTGCTGGCCCGCACCCTCACCGACGCGGTGGCCGACGCGGCGCGCGCCGGAAACATCGCCCCGGCGGACCTGGTGACGGCGGTGCCGCTGTCCGACCAGCGGCTGCGCGAGCGGGGCTACAACCAGGCCTGGGAGATCGCCCGCCGCGTTGCCCGGTGGCACGGCCTGCCCGCGCGCCATGACCTGCTGCGGCGTCTGCGTGACTCGCCGCCCCAGGCGTCGCTGGACCGCGCCGCGCGCGCGGCCAACCTGCGCGGGGCGTTCATGCCCGGCGGCCCGGAGGCGCGCACCGCCGTGCGCGGCCGTGTCGTCGCGCTGGTCGACGATGTGCTCACCACTGGCGCCACCGCCGGCGCGGCGGCGCAGGCGCTGCACGAGGCGGGTGCGGTTGCGGTGCACGTCTGGGTGCTCGCCCGCACCCCCGCCCCGGCCGACGCCTGAGGCGGCACACCACGTGCGGGACAATGCCGGCATGTTCCGCATCGTCCTGGTCCACCCGGAGATCCCGCCCAACACCGGCAACGTGATCCGGCTGGCGGCCAACACCGGCTGCGAGCTGCACCTGGTGGAGCCGCTGGGTTTCTCCATGGACGACAAGCTGCTGCGACGGGCGGGCCTCGACTACCACGAGTTCGCCGAGGTGCAGCGGCATGCCGACTGGGATCGATTCATCGCCCAGGTGCAGCCGCCCCGGTGCTTCGCATTCACGACCCGAGCCACGGCACGCCACACGGACGTGGCCTGGCAGCCGGGCGACGCGTTGGTGTTCGGCAGCGAATCGGCGGGCCTGCCCGAGGCACTGCGCAGCCGGTTCGCCCCCGACCACCGCGTGCGCCTGCCCATGCGCGACGGCCAGCGCAGCCTCAACCTGAGCAACGCGGTGGCGGTCGCCGTGTTCGAGGGCTGGCGCCAGCTCGGCTTCGCAGGCGCGGCCTGAGGCACCGCCAGCGACGAGCCCTCGCCGCCGGCCCGGCCGGCCCCGAGGGCTCACGCCTCGGGCCGCGGGTCGCGCTGCAGCAGCTGGCCCACGGCCTCGCGCGGGCCCACGCCGCCGCGCACCACCGCGTGCACGGCTTCAGCCACGGGCATGTCGACCTGCAGCTCGCGCGCGCGCTGCACCACGGTGGCCAGGCTGTAGGCGCCCTCGGCCACATGGCCGAGGTGCGACAGGGCATCGGCCGTGCTGTGGCCGGCCGCCAGCTGCAGGCCCAGCCGCCTGTTGCGAGAGAGATCACCGGTGGCGGTGAGCACCAGGTCGCCCAGGCCGGCCAGGCCCATGAACGTTTCCACCTGCGCGCCCATGCGCACGCCCAGGCGGGTCATCTCGGCCAGGCCGCGGGTGATGAGCGCGGCGCGTGCATTCAGGCCCAGGCCGAGGCCGTCGGAGATGCCGGTGGCGATGGCCAGCACGTTCTTGACCGCACCGCCGATCTCCACGCCCACCGGGTCGGCCGAGGTGTAGATGCGCAGCGCGCCGTGGTGGAAGGCCTCCAGCAGCGCCGTGCTCAGCGCCGCGTCGAAGCTGGCGGCCACCAGCGCCGTGGGCAGCCCGGCGGCCACCTCCTGCGCGAAGCTCGGGCCGGACAGCACGGCCGCCGGCACGCCGGGCAGCACCTGGCCGGCCACCTCATGGCCCAGCAGGCCGGTGCCGGCCTCGAAGCCCTTGCACAGCCAGGCCACGCGGCCCACCGGCGCCAGGCGCTGCAAGGTGCCGCGCAGCCCGGCCATGGGCGTGGCCACGATGGTCAGGCCCTGCGCACCGTGGCGCGCCGCGGCGTCGAAATCCGCCGTGACGGCGAGGCCCTCCGGCCAGGGGGCCTCCGGCAGGTAGCGCACGTTGCGCCGGTCGGCCGCCATCTGCGCCACCTGGCCGGCGTCGCGGGCCCACAGCAGCACGTCGTGCCGCCGGGCCGCGGCGATGGCCAGCGCGGTGCCCCAGGCACCGGCCCCGAGGAACGCGAGCTTCATGCGCGGCGCGGGTGCCCCGGCATCAGTTGAGGGTCTGCTCGCCGCCCTCGGCAGCGGCCTGCGCCTGCTGCTGGGCCTCGAACATGGCCTGGAAGTTCACCTCGGCCAGGAGGATGGGCGGGAAGCCGGCGCGCGTGCAGATGTCGGACACGATGGCCCGCAGGTAGGGGTAGACCATCTGCGGGCAGACCACGCCGAGGATGCCCTGCACCTGGTCGGCCGGCAGGTTGCGGATCTCGAAGATGCCGGCCTGCTTGGCCTCGATCAGGAACAGGGTGCGCTCGCCGACCTTGGTGGTCACGGTCGCCGTCACCGACACCTCGAACAGGCCGTCGGCCACCGACTCGGCCTGCATGCCCAGCTGGATGTCCACCTGCGGCTGCTGCTGTTCGAGCAGGATCTGCGGCGAGTTGGGCTGCTCGAGCGACATGTCCTTCAGGTACATGCGCTGCAGCTGGAACACGGGGGTCTGGTCTTGCTCGGCCATGGGGGGCTTTCTGAAGGAGGAAATCGGTCGACGAGAAACGACACAGCCCGCAACCGTTGGAGGGTGCGGGCTGCGGCGGGCGATTATGGCGCAGCGACGGGGCCCGCCCGGCGCGCGTGAAGCGGGTGCCTCAGGCGCCCAGCAGCGGCATCAGGCCGCCGCGCTGGTCGAGCGCGATGAGGTCGTCGCAGCCACCCACGTGGGTGTCGCCGATGAAGATCTGCGGCACGGTGCGGCGGCCGGTGAGCTCGACCATGCGGCCACGCGCGGCCGGGTCCATGTCGACGCGCACCTCCTCGATCTGGCTCACCCCGCGTTGCGCCAGCAGCTGCTTGGCGCGGATGCAGTAAGGGCAGACCTGGGTCGTGTACATCACCACCTTGTTCATCGCGCGTCGTTCTCCGGTGCAGTTCGAGGTGTGCCTCGCGGGGCAGGGACGGCCATTGTCCGCCCGAGGCCAAGACCCCGTCGCGCGCGCAGGTCAGCCCGCCGCGCCGCCCTCGACGGGCAGGTTCGCCTCGCGCCAGGCGCGCAGACCGCCCGCCAACGGCACGGCCTTCTCGTGGCCCGCCTTGCGCAGCTGGGCGGCCGCACGGGCCGCACGGGCCCCCGAGGCACACACCACCACCACCGGCAGGGCCTTGTTGGTGGGCAGGCCCCTGGCACCGTCCAGCTGTCCCAGCGGGATATGGCGCGCGCCCGGCACATGGCCGGCGGCGTACTCGGCGGCCTCGCACACATCCACCACCACCGCCTTCTCGCGGTTGATCAGGCGCACCGCCTCGGCCGGCGTGACACCCTGGGCGCCGGCGGCCCCGCGGGAGATCACCGGCCACAGCAGCAGGCTGCCCGAGACCAGGGCCATGACGGCGGGAAGCCAGTTGTCGATGAGAAAGCTCAGCACGGCGAGGGGCGCGGTCGAGGCGGTTGCAAAAGGGGCGCGATTATAGAATTCCCGGCTTTGCCCGGCGGCCCCGCCCGCCGCGCCCTTCCACCGCAACCCGCTGCCACGCACCATGTACAAGCTCGTGCTGATCCGCCACGGCGAATCGACCTGGAACCTGGAGAACCGTTTCACCGGCTGGACCGACGTCGAGCTCACCGACACGGGCGTGGCGCAGGCCCGCGCGGCGGGCGCCCTGCTGAAGGCCGAGGGATTCGATTTCGACGTGGCCTACACCTCGGTGCTCAAGCGGGCCATCTGGACGCTGTGGCACTGCCTGGACACCATGGACCGCACCTGGCTGCCGGTGGTGAAGGACTGGCGCCTGAACGAGCGCCACTACGGCGGCCTGCAGGGCCTGAACAAGGCCGACATGGCCAAGCAGTACGGCGACGCGCAGGTGCTGGTCTGGCGCCGCAGCTACGACACGCCGCCGCCCCCGCTGGGCGCCGACGACCCGCGTGGCCAGCGCCAGGACCTGCGCTATGCCAGGCTGGACCCGGCGCAGGTGCCGCTCACCGAGTGCCTGAAGGACACCGTGGCGCGCGTGCTGCCCTGCTGGAACGAGGTGCTCGCACCGGCCATCCGCAGCGGCCAGCGCATCGTCATCGCCGCGCACGGCAACTCCATCCGCGCGCTGGTGAAGTACCTGGACGGCATCAGCGACCAGGACATCGTGGGGCTGAACATCCCGAACGGCATTCCGCTGGTGTACGAGCTGGACGCCGACCTCAAGCCCATCAAGAGCTACTACCTGGGTGACGCGGAGGCCGCGGCAAAGGCCGCCGCCGCGGTGGCCAGCCAGGGCAAGGCCTGACGGGAGTCAGCCGCGGTCGAGCGCCTGCTGCAGCTGCTGCCGCAGGTGCTCGGCCAGCGCCCGGCGGTCCGCATGGGTGCTGCCTTCGGGCGGCAGGAACTGCAGGTCCACCGCCAGCCCCCGCGCGGTGACGACACGCCAGATGCTGGCCACCAGCGTCATCTGCCCGATGTAGGGCGCCGCCGTGCTGAAGCGCAGGCCCGGCTCGTGGTAGCGCAGGGCCACCGGCTGCACGGGCACCTCGGCCGCGATGGCGGCCTGCAGCAGGTTGCCGTGCATGGGCAGCCCCTGCGCGCCCGCGCCCGTGGGGCCCTCGGGTAACACGGCCACCGTCTCGCCGCGCTGCAGCGCGGCCGCCACCTCGTGCACCACCCGCACCGCGTCGCGCTTGCGCTCGCGCTCGATGAACAGCGTGCCCACCGCGCGGATCAGCCAGCCCAGCACCGGCCAGCGCAGCACGTCGGCCTTGGACACGAAGCGCGCATGGCCGCAGGCGGCGTGGATCACCGCGATGTCCAGCCAGGACACGTGGTTGGCCACGATCAGCACGGCCCCGGGCCGCGGCACGCCGTGCACCGTCAGGCGGATGCCGGCCAGGCGCAGCACCTTCGCGCTCCACCACTGCACCCGCGGCGCCCGCTCGCGCGGGGCGAGCCGCTCGAAGCGCAGGGCGACGATCAGCATGCCATGGCCCAGGTGCAGCAGGCCGCGCACCAGGCGCCACAGCCCCCGCAGCGCGCCCACCCCGGCGCGCATCACGCCTGGCTGGGCCGCGCCTGGTAGGCCACCGTGCCCGCCACCACCGTGGCGCGCACCCGGCCCGGCAGGGCCATGCCCGTCGAGCTGAAGTCGAAGGGCGTGTGCCTGCCCTGGCTGACCAGCTCGCCGGGCTGCACGGACCAGGTGGCGTCCGGATCGAACACGCACACGTCGGCCACGCCCCCGTCCACCAGCCGGCCGGCGCTGCCGGCCAGCGAGCCCAGCGCGTCACCCAGCACGGCCACCGGGGCGCTGGTCACGCGGGCGAGCGCGGCGCTGAGCGGCAGGCCCGTTTCCGCGCCCCACTTCAGCGCCAGGCTGAGCAGCAGTTCCAGGCCGGTGGCGCCCGGCTCGGCTTCGCCGAACGGCAGGGTCTTGGCGTCCGCGTCCACCGGCGTGTGGTCGGACACGAGCGCGTCCAGCGTGCCGTCGGCCAGGCCCGCGCGCAGCGCATCGCGGTCGGCCGCCTGGCGCAGCGGCGGGTTCAGGCGCATGGCGCTGTTGAAGTAGCCGATGTCCACGTCGGTGAGATGCAGCGAGTTGATGCTCACGTCCGCCGTCACCTTCAGGCCCTCGGCCTTGGCGCGGCGCACCAGCTCGACGCCGGCCGCGCTGGACAGGCGGCACAGGTGAACCCGGGCCCCGGTGGAGCGCATCAGCTCGAAGATGGTGTGCAGGGCCACCGTCTCGGCGGCCACCGGCACGCCGGACAGGCCCAGGCGCGTGGCCACGGCCCCGCTGGCCGCGACACCCTGGCCCAGCCAGCCGTCCTGCGGCCGCAGCCACACGGTGTAGCCGTAGGTGGCGGCGTACTGCAGCGCGCGCGACAGCACCAGCGTGTCGCGGATGGGCACCTCGGCCTGCGAGAAGCCGACGCAGCCGCTTTCGGTGAGCTCGGCCATCTCGGTGAGCACCTCGCCGCGCAGGCCGCGGGTCAGCGCCCCCAGCGGGAACAGCCGGCACAGGCTCAGCTTGCGCGCGCGGAACTTGAGCATGTCCACCAGGCCCGGCTCGTCCAGCGTGGGGTCGGTGTCGGGCGGGCAGACCAGGCTGGTCACGCCGCCCGCGGCCGCCGCGTTCAGCTCGGACTCCAGCATGCCCTCGTGTTCATGGCCCGGCTCACGCAGGCGCGCGGCCAGGTCCACCAGGCCCGGAGCGACGATGCAGCCGGAGGCGTCGATGGTGCGGGCCGGGTCGAAATCGGCCGGCGCCCGGCCGGTGGCGTAGATGCCGGTGATGCGGCCCGCCGCGATGGTGACGTCCGCCGGCTCGTCACGGCCGGAGGCAGGATCGACGACGCGTCCGTTGGTGATGAGGATCTTCATGGGGGGGCTCAGGCTTCATTTCCGGCGATGATGGACATCACCGCCATGCGCACGGCGATGCCGAAGGTCACCTGCGGCAGGATCACGCTGTGGCGACCGTCCGCCACGGAAGAGTCGATCTCCACCCCGCGGTTGATGGGGCCCGGGTGCATGACGATGGCGTCGGGCTTGGCCAGCGACAGCTTCTCGTCGGTCAGGCCGTAGCTCTTGAAGAACTCGCCCGCGCTGGGCAGCATCGCGCCGCTCATGCGCTCGTTCTGCAGCCGCAGCATGATGATCACGTCGGCACCGCGGATGCCCTCGGCCATGTCGTGGCAGACCCGCACGCCCATCTGGGCCAGGTCGCCGGGCACCAGCGTCTTGGGGCCCACGGCGCGGATGTCCGGCACCCCGAGCGTCGCCAGGGCGTGGATGTCCGAGCGGGCCACACGCGAGTGCACGATGTCGCCCACGATCGCCACCGACAGGTGGGTGAAATCGCGCTTGAAGTGCCGGATGGTGTACATGTCCAGCAGGCCCTGCGTGGGGTGCGCGTGGCGTCCGTCGCCGGCATTGACCACGTGCACGTGGGGCGCGCAGTGCTGGGCGATCAGGTAGGGCGCGCCGGACTCGCTGTGCCGCACCACGAACATGTCGGCATGCATGGCCGACAGGTTGGCGATGGTGTCCAGCAGGCTCTCGCCCTTGGAGGCGCTGGACTTGGCGATGTCCAGGTTGAGCACGTCCGCGGACAGTCGCTTGGCGGCGATCTCGAAGGTGGTGCGCGTGCGCGTGGAGTTCTCGAAGAACAGGTTGAACACGCTCTTGCCGCGCAGCAGCGGCACCTTCTTCACCTCGCGGTCGTTCACCGAGAGGAAGGTGCCGGCGGTGTCCAGGATGTGCGTGAGCACGGCCCGGGGCAGGCCCTCGATGGACAGCAGGTGGATGAGCTCGCCGTGGCGGTTGAGCTGAGGATTGCGACGCGAGAGCATCAGCGTTAGTCCTGGAGGGAGAAGGTGAAGCGGCCGCTGTCCTCGCGGGCCAGCGACAGGCGCTGCGACGCCGGCAGCGTCACACGGGCGGCGGCATAGGCGGCGGCCACCGGCAGCTCCCGGCCGCCGCGGTCCACCAGCACGGCCAGCTGCACGCTGGCGGGCCGGCCGAAATCGAACAGCTCGTTGAGCACCGCGCGGATGGTGCGCCCGGTGTAGAGCACGTCGTCGACCAGCACGATGTGCCGGCCGTCGATGGCGAAGGGCAGGTGCGTGGCGTCGGTCCCGCTGGCCAGGCCGCGCTCGCCGAAGTCGTCGCGGTGCAGGGTGCTGGAGATCACGCCGTGCGTGCCGGGCAGGCCCAGGTCGGCCTGCAGGCGCTCGGCCAGCCACGCGCCGCCGGACCAGATGCCGACCAGGGAGCTCTCGGGCCGGAGCAGCGCGCGCACGCCCTCGCGCAGCTCGGCGTACAGGGCTTCGGCATCGAGCGGCAGGGTGGTCATGGGGAACTCTCGCGGAAGTACTGTTCGAGGATGATGGCCGCCGCCGCGGCGTCGGCATCGCGCGCGCCGGCCGCCAGGGCCTCGGTGGTGGTGTAGCGCTCGTCCACCTCGTGCACCGGCAGGTGGAACCGGCCGTGCAGCTGGCGGGCGAAGCGGCGCGCGCGGTGGGTATTGTCGTGCGGCGCGCCATCGGGGTGGAACGGCACGCCCACCACCAGCGCGTCGGGCTGCCACTCCGCCAGCAGGGCGGCGATGGCAGCGAAGCGCGCCTCGCCCTCGGCGGCCACGGTCTTCAGTGGCCGCGCCTGGCCCAGCAGGCGCGTGCCGGTGGCCACGCCCACGCGGCGAAGCCCGAAATCGAAGGCAAGAAGGGTGTCGGGCGGGAGGCGCGGGGCCGGGCGGCTCACGCGTGCCCCGCCTCTTGGCTGAGCATGCGGGGATCGATGCCCAGCAGCGCCAGCGCCCGGTCGTAGCGCTCGGCCACCGGGGTGTCGAAGATGATCTCCGGCCGCGCGTCCACGGTGAGCCAGCCGTTGCGGCCGATCTCGTCCTCCAGCTGGCCGGCGCCCCAGCCGCTGTAGCCCAGGGTGACCAGCACGCGGCGCGGCCCCTGGCCGTGGGCGATCGCCTCCAGCACGTCCTTGCTGGTGGTCATCTCCAGGCCGCCCGGCACCTGCAGCGTCGAGTTGAAGGCCGGGCTGTCGTTGGCCTGCGGCTCGTGCAGCACGAAGCCGCGCTCGGTCTGGACCGGGCCGCCGAAGTACACCGGCTGGCGCGCGAGGTCGTCCACCGGCGCCTGCAGCTCCACCTTCTCGAACAGGTTGGCCAGGGTGATGTCGGTGGGCTTGTTGATCACCAGGCCCAGCGCACCCTTGTCGCTGTGCTCGCACAGGTACACCACCGCACCGGCGAAGGTCTCGTCCGCCATGCCGGGCATGGCGATGAGGAACTGGTTGGTGAGGTTGATGCCCGGCTCCGCCGGCGTGCTGGCCATGCGGGCGATTCTATTTCAGGGGTGTCTTGACCCTGCTGGCCTGCGCCCGGCTGCCCCCTCGGCGCACGGGGCCTGCAGGCGCCGGCCTTCTCGGCGACACTGCCCGCCGATGCACGCGACGCCCGCCTCCCACGCCCCTGCGCCCCGTCTCGACCATGCCCTGGTGTGGTTCCGCCGCGACCTGCGGGTGGACGACCACGCCGCGCTGTATGCCGCCTGCCGCGGCGCGCACCGCGTGCATGCCGTGTTCGTCCTCGACACCGACATCCTGGCCGCCCTGCCCCGCACCGACCGGCGGGTGGAGTTCCTGCGCGACAGCCTGGTGGACCTGGACGACCAGCTGCATGCGCTGGGCCGCTCGCATGGGGTGGCGGACGTCCGCCTCATCGTGCGCCACGGCAGCGCGCGCGACGAGCTGCCGCGCCTGGCCGCGCAGCTGGGCGTGCAGGCCGTGTATGCCGCCCATGACGACGAGCCCGATGCCCTGGCGCGCGACGCGGCGGTGCGGGGCCGCCTGGCCGACATCGGCTGCCTGCTGCACACCGTCAAGGACCACGTGGTGTTCGAGCGGGACGAGGTGATGACGGCCACCGGCTCGCCCTACAGCGTGTTCACGCCCTACAAGAACGCCTGGCTGCGCAAGGCCAACGAGTTCTACCTGCGCGCCTGGCCGGTGGCCCGCCACGCGGGCAGCCTGGCGCCCTGGCCGGCGGCGGCGGGTGAGCCGGGGGTGCCCGCGCTGGCGCAGATCGGCTTCGAGCCAACCGACCTGCGCCGCCTGCGCCTGCCCACCGGCAGCAGCGGCGCCCATGAGCTGCTCGACGACTTCCTGGACCGCATCGACGACTACGACCGCGCGCGCGAGTTCCCGGCCGTCAAGGGGCCCAGCTACCTCGGGCCGCACCTGCGCTTCGGCACGGTGTCCGTGCGGCGCCTGGCCCGCGAGGCCTGGCAGCGCACCCAGGCGGGCTCGCGCGGCGCCGAGGTGTGGCTGTCCGAGCTGATCTGGCGCGACTTCTACCACCAGATCCTGCACCACCATCCGCGCGTGGTGGGACACGCCTTCCGGCCGGAATACGACGCCCTGCACTGGGAGCACGGCCGGCACGCCGAAGAGCGCTTCGAGGCCTGGTGCGAGGGCCGCACGGGCTACCCGCTGGTGGACGCGGGCATGCGCCAGCTGGTGCAGACCGGCTACATGCACAACCGCCTGCGCATGGTGACGGCGAGCTTCCTGGTCAAGGACCTGGGGCTGGACTGGCGCCGCGGCGAGGCCTGGTTCGCGCGCTGGCTGAACGACTACGACCTGGCGTCCAACAACGGGGGCTGGCAATGGGCCGCGTCCACCGGCTGCGACGCCCAGCCCTACTTCCGCATCTTCAACCCGGTGTCACAGAGCGAGAAGTTCGACCCCGAGGGCCGCTTCATCTTGCGCTATGTGCCGGAGCTGGCTGGCCTGGTCGGCCCGGCCCTGCATGCGCCGTGGAAGGCCCGCCCGCTGGAGCTCGAGGCCGCCGGCCTGCAGCTTGGCCGAGACTACCCGGCGCCCATCGTCGACCACGAGGCGGCCCGCCAGCGCACCCTGGAGCGTTTCGCGGCCGCGCGCGCAGGCAGCGGGCGCTGAGCCGGGCGGCGCCGCCCCGGGGCCGACTGGCTGGCTGGCTAGAGCCAGCCGAGCTTCTTCAGGCCGGCGAGCATGCCAGCGAGCGTGGTGTCGAAGTCCTCGCCTTCGCGGCGCTTGGCATTGAAGAAGCCATGGCCGCGGCCAGGGAAGGCCTGCACCGTCACCTCGCCGGCGCCCAGCTGGCGCGCGCGGTCGCGGAACTCGCCCGCCTGCGCAAAGGGCACCACCTTGTCGGCCGTGCCGTGGAAGATCCACGTCGGCGGCAGGCTCGCGTCCATCAGCAGCGTGGGCGACATGGCGCGGCGCTGCTCCACCGGCACCGGCCTGTCGTAGCGCTCCAGGTTGAGCGGCGCGTTCATGACGAACAGCGCCTGCGGGCGCGGGCTGACGCCGAGGTCGTCCGACGGGTCGTCGAGCGGGCCGACCGGGCTGTTCCGGGGCACCGGCACCGCCGTCATCAGCGCCAGGTGCCCACCGCTGGAGCCACCCCCGGCCGCGATGCGCTGCGGATCGCAGCCGATCTGCGCGGCCCGGGACTTGACGAAGCGCAGCGCCGAGCGCGCGTCCTGCACCGCCGGCACCGGCAGCACTTCCGACTCGCTCATCAGGCGGTACTGGGCGCTGATGCCGATCACCCCGTGCTCGGCCAGCGCGCGGGCGTAGGCCATGAACTGCTTGGGGTCGCCGTTGCGCCAGGCGCCGCCGTGGAAGAACACGACGCAAGGCCGCGGGCCCGGGAAACGGGCCGCCGCGGGGCGGGCCACCTGCAGGCGCAGGCGCTGCGCCCCCACTGTCTTGTACAGCAGGACGTCGGCATGGGCCAGGGCCGGGTCCACCGGCCGGGCCGCCGCGGCGGGCGCGGCCGGAGACGGGGCCGGAGCGGGCGGCGCCGCCGCCGGCGCGGCGGCGGCCACCTGGGCGCTGGCGCCGGCACCGCCCAGCAGGGCGGCCAGCCAGCGCTTCCAGCCTCGGCGGCGCGGGGGGGGAAGGGGCGTGGGCATGGGGCGCATTGTGGGCCCCGGCAGGCGCCGGCCTCAGAACAGGTCGATGTCGCCGGCCTTGTGCTCGTCCTCGAGCCGGCCCTCGCGCACCAGCGCGGCGTGGCAGCGCACCTGGTCGCGCCCGTGGTTCTTGGCCCAGTAGACGGCACGGTCGGCGCGTTCCACGGCGGCGCTGGGTGTGTCACCGTGGCGCACGTCGGTGAAGCCCACGCTGACGGTGATGCGATCGACCTGCGGGAACGCGTAGCCGCGCACGGCCTCGCGGAACCGCTCGAGCGCGGCCTGGGCATCGTCCTCGCCGGTGCAGCGCAGCAGCACCACGAACTCCTCGCCGCCGAAGCGGTAGAGCTGGTCGTAGAAGCGGAAGCAACTGCGCATGATGCGCGACAGCAGCAGGAGCACCTCGTCGCCGATGAGGTGGCCGAACCGGTCGTTGACCTGCTTGAAGTGGTCGATGTCCACCACGCCCAGCCAGAAGCCGGCGGGCCCGCCCTGGCGGCGGTCGTTCGCCTGCGTGCCCAGCGGCAGGGGGACCGCGGCGGCAGAGGCCTTGTAGAAGGTCTCGTCGAAGCTCTTGCGGTTGAGCAGGCCGGTGAGGGTGTCGCGCTCGCTGTAGTCGAGCAGGCCCTGCACGTTGCGGTAGATGCGCAGCACCCCGCCCAGCAGGCGGCGCACCGCCTCGTCCAGCGGCGCGCCGGTGCTGACCTCGACCACGCCCGCCACGCCGGTGTCGGACGGCAGCGGCAACAGCAGGGTGGTCTGGCCGTTGCTGCGGTCCACGGTCTCGATGTCGGTGGCGCTGCGCAGGCAGCGCAGGCGCTCGGGGAACTGCTCGAGCACCGGCAGCGCACGCGGGTCGGCCCAGGAGGAATCCGCCCGCGCGGCCACGTCGTCGGCCCCCAGCGTGGCTCGCGTCAGCCAGCGTTCGTCCCCCGGGTCGCCGACGACACGGTGGACGGCGACGCTGCCGCGCTGCACGAGGTCACGGATGGAGGTGACCAGCGACACGTCGAGCGTGTCGCGGTCACGCAGACCGGTCAGGTCCGCCAGCTGGTCGACGATCTGGGACATGGGATGGGTACCGCCTCGGCCGCCTCAGGCCGGGACGGCCGGGTAGGCGTACGAGCGTACCAGCGCCAGCAGCGCTTCCTCGTCGTAAGGCTTGCCGAGATAGTGGTCCACGCCCAACTCCTGCGCGTGCTCACGGTGCTTCTGCGCGATGCGCGAGGTGATCATGACCACCGGCAGGTCGTGCAGGCGGGCATCGCCGCGCACGTTGCGCACCAGGTCGAAGCCGTCCATGCGGGGCATCTCGATGTCGCTGAGCATGACGGCCGGCCGCTCGTCGGCCAGCTTCTCCAGCGCATCCAGGCCGTCGCGCGCCAGCGTGACGCGGTAGCCCTCACGCTGCAGCAGGCGCTGGGTGACCCGGCGCACGGTGAGCGAGTCGTCCACCACCAGCACCAGGGGCGCCCGGTTCTCCTCGCGCGGCACGGCGGCCTCGGTGACCGGCGCGACCAGGTCCGCGGCCGGCTCGGGCGTGCGTTCGCCCGCCGCCTGGCCCGCCTGCCACTGCAGCAGGCGCTGCCGCGCGTCGGCCCCGTACACCGTGGCCAGCGCCACCGGGTTGTAGATGAGCACGGTCTCGCCGTTGGCCAGCAGCGACATGCCGGCCAGCCCGGGCAGGCGGGCGAGCTGCGGGCCCAGGTTCTTGACCACCACTTCCTGGTTGCCGACGATCTGGCTGACGTGCAGCGCCACGCGCTGGTCCGCACTGCGGGCGATGACGATGCTGGCCGTGCGGCCTTCCGTCGTGCCCCGCACGCCATGCTGCAGCAGGCTGCCCAGCCAGAAGAACGGCAGGTCCTGATCGCCATGCCGCAGCAGGCCGCTGCGGTAGGCGGCTTCGACCTCGTCCACCGGCACCCGGCGCACGGTTTCCACCAGCGTGGCGGGCACGGCCACCTGCAACTCGCCGCAGGCCAGCGCCACCACCTGGGTGACGGCGGTGGTCAGCGGCAGCAGCAGCTGGAAGGCGGTGCCGCGGCCGGTCGCGCTGGCGGTTTCGATGCGGCCGCCGAGCGAGGTGACCTCAGCGCGCACGACGTCCATGCCCACGCCCCGGCCCGCGAGCTCGGTGACCTGGTCGGCGGTCGAGAAGCCCGGCTGGAAGATCAGGCCGGCGAGCTCGGCCTCGGTGGGCCGCGCGTCGGGCGAGAGCACGCCCAGCTGGCGGGCACGGTCCGCGATGCGCGCCAGGTTCAGGCCGGCACCGTCGTCGCGCACGTCGATGCGCACTTCGTTGCCCGCCTGCTGCAGCACGATCTCGATCTGGCCCGCCGCGTCCTTGCCCACCGCCTGGCGCAGGGCCGGCGACTCGATGCCGTGCACCACCGCATTGCGCAGCAGGTGCTCGAAGGCCGGCGCCATGCGGTCGAGCACGCTGCGGTCGAGTTCGATGGCGCCGCCCACGAGGTTCAGGCGCACCTGCTTGCCCGATTCCTTGGCAGCCTGGCGCACCACGCGGTAGAGGCGGTCGGACAGGGTGTCGAACTGCACCATGCGCGCGCGCAGCAGGTCGTCCTGCAGTTCGCGCGTGAGCCGCGCCTGCACGGCCAGCTGGTCCTCGGTGCTCTGCAGCGTCTGCTGGATGCCGCGCTGCACCGTGCCCACGTCGCCCACGGACTCGGCCAGCATGCGGGTGAGCTCCTGCACGCGGGTGAAGCGGTCCATCTCGAGCGGGTCGAAGGCCTGGTGCGCCTGGCGCGCCGCCTCCATCCGGGAGGCCATCTGCGTCTCGGCCTGGAGCTCCAGGTCACGCAACTGCCGACGCAGGCGGTCCAGGTTGTCCGTCAGCTCCTTCAGCGCGCCCTGCAGCTGGGTCATGTCGGTCTCGATGCGGGCGCGGGCAATGCCCACCTCGCCCGCATGCGTGACCAGGCGTTCCAGCAGCGGTGCGCGCACGCGCACGATGGCGCTGCCGGCCTCGGCGGCGGAGGTGCCTGCCAGGGCGGCGGCCTCCGCGGGCACCGGGCGGACGAACCGTGCCCAGTCGATGCCCGTCGGCGCCGCAGGCGTGCCCGCGGCGTCGGCCTGGGCGGGCGCCCCGGCCGACGCCGGCGAGGGCGTCGGCGCTGCGGGTGCCGCGAAGGGCTCCAGCAGCCCTGCCGCCGGCAGCATCGCCGGTGCGTCGACGGCCACCACGGACACCGTGGGCAGGGCCTCGGTCAGCGTGGGCACCGCCGGTGCGGCCACCGCGGCCGGGCCGGCGTCGCGCCCCTCCGTGGCAGCGGGCGCCGCGGTGTCGGCCACCAGGGGGCCGGCCTGCAGGCGTTCGAACTCCTCGGCCAGCGCGTCCACGCCGTTGAACAGCTGCGCCAGCACGGCTGCATCCGCCCCGCCCTGGGCGCGCACGACGCCGATGGCCGTCTCCAGCCGGTGGGCGATCTCGCCCAGGCGCATGGCGCCCGCGAGCCGGGCACTGCCCTTGAGCGTGTGCAGCACCCGCATCGCCGACACCGCAGGCTGCTCCTGGGCAGGATGGGCCTCCCACTCGCGCACGGCCTCGGCCAGCGCGGGCAGCAGCTCCCGCCCTTCGTCCATGAAGATCGCGATCAGCTCTTCGTCGATCGCGTCCTCGGTGTCGAGGTCCTCGCGGATGTCGCCCCAGACGGCATCGCGGGCAGCCGGTGCGGCGGCCAGCGGGCGCTCTTCGGCCGGTGCGGCCGGCTCGTCCAGCGCGGTGAAGCGCACCGCACCCAGCGGCGCCTGCCGGGTGGCGTGGGTCTCTCCGGTGTCCTCGGCTGCCTCGACCGCGGGGGCGTTCACGGCCAGGTCTTCTTCAGCCGGCACCGGAGCGGGCTCGTCCGCCTGCGTCTCGGCGGCCGGCAGCCCGTCGACCATCGGCTCGGGTGTCGGCTGCGAGATCGTCCCAGCGGTCGGCTCGGGTGCCGTCTCCGAGATCGGCTCAGCGGTCGGCTCCGGCATCGACTCCACCGGCTCGGCGGCCAGGGCCGCGTCGGCTGGCAGCTCGCTGCACTCGGGCAGGGGCAGGGGCTCGTCGGCCTGGTCCGGCGACGCCAGCTCGGGCAGGTCGACCGGCTCGGCCACGTCGGCCTCCAGCGGGGCCAGTTCGGACCGGCCGGCGGCCAGGGCCTCCTGGGCCTCGTGCGCCTCGTGGGCGTCCAGCCGCGCCAGCAGCTCGGGGGCCACGGGCTTGAGGAAGCCGGCAGCGAACTGGTGCAGCAGGCGCCGGATCTCTTCGGCCACATCGGCGAACAGCTGCACCTCGGCGGCGTGGGCCATGCCACGGGCGGCCGAGCGCTCGAGCCCGTGTTCCAGGCGCCGGGCCAGGTTCGACAGGTCGCTGTAGCCCACGGCGGCGGAGTTCCCGGCCAGCGAGTGGGCCAGTGCGATGGCGGCCTCGCTCACCGGGCGCGGCAGCTCATGCTGCCACTCGGCGATCTCCACGCCGAGACGGCGGGACTGCTCGTCCGCCTCGTTCAGGAAGATGTTGAACAGCGCGATCTGGATGCGCAGCGGGCCGACCACCTTGTAGCGCTCGGCGTGGTCCGGCTCCGGCTCGGCCGCGTCGGCCGCCGGCTCCGCGGCTGCCATCGGCGCGGTCGTCGGCGCGTCGGCCGCAACCGGCTCCTGGGGCCAGGACAGGTCCAGCTCGAGGTCCACCGTCGCCGGGCCGTCGCCGCGGGACGAGGCCAGGGCGTCGAACAGCGGCACCTCGGCGGTCGAGGCCCATTCCACGGCCGCGGGCGAGGGCGCCGCCGTGGCCGGCGGCAGGCGGAAGGTGGTGGGCTCGTCGGCCGGCAGTTCAAACGCGTCGGCGCCGAGCAGCGGCGCGGGCGCCGGCGGCTCCGGCTCGGGCGCCAGGTCCATGGGCAGCGTCTCGGCGGCCGATGCGACGGCGTCTGCGGCCGGCGCGGCCGGGGCCGGGGCCGGCACCGGCGCGGGGGCTGGCGTCGGGGCCGGGGCCGGGGCCGTGGCCACGGGCTGGCGCAGGCGCAGCGCATGGGCTTCGGCCACGAGTGCGCGGCCGTGGTCGGGCAGTTCGCCACGGCCTTCGGCAAGCGACTCCACCCACTGCGCGAAGCTGTCCAGTGCACGGCCGCTGAAGTCGCGCAGCGCCGTGTCCGCCTCTGCCTGGGCTTCCGCCAGGCGGGTGTTGTAGAGCTGCTCGCAGGCCCAGGCCGCCTCGCCGTAGTCGCGCAGGCCCACCATGCGGGAGCTGCCCTTGAGCGTGTGGAAGGCGCGGCGCACCGTCGTCAGCGCCTCCAGATCCTGGGGATGGTTCTCCAGGTCCTGCAGGGCCGCCCGTGCCGTCTCGACCACCTCGCGCGCCTCTTCGAAGAAGATCTCGCGCATGTCGTCCGGCTCGTCGTCCAACGGCATGGGCCGGCTGCGCGGCGATTCCGGCGGCGGCGTCATTTCCTGGCGGGCCACGAACTCGCCCAGCGAACTGGCGATGCCCGCGCGCGCGGCGTCGCGCTCGGCGTCGTTGGTGGCGCTGGTCAGGGCGTCCCGCGCCTGGGCCGCCTTCTCGGCCAGCTGCGGGGCATCGGCCGCCACGGCGTGGTGGGTGAGGCTGTCCAGCGTGCGGGAGAGGTCGGCGTCGGACAGGCGCTCGTCGGTGGCGGAGTCGGCCAGCGTCTGCACCTGCTCGATGAGCTCGGTCTCGGCCGTGGGCAGCGTCGGCTCGGCAGCGCGGGCATGGCCCATCACGGCGGCGAAGCGCCCGGTGGCCGCATCGAAGCGGAACAGCGACTTCGCCAGCTGCGGCTGCACGCCCAGCATGTCGATCATGAACGACAGCGCGCCGACGTTGTCGACCAGCTGCAAGGCCATTTCGCTGGCGTCGGCCGGGGCGGCCATGACCGCCTCGATGTCCTCGCGCATGCGCTGCACGGCGTGCGAGGCCTGGTCCAGGCCCAGCACCGACAGCACGCCGCGCATGGACGCCAGCGCGCCGGGCACCGCGCCCAGCGCCTCGCGGTCGTCCGGATGGCGGCTGAAGCGGTCCAGGCGCTGCTCCACCTCGGCCAGCGAGGCGCGCAGCTCCTGCACGACGCTGCCCATGGTCTGGCGGTCGGACACCTCGCGGTACAGCGCCTCCATCCAGGGCTCGACCGGCGGCTGCTCGCCCCCGGTGTGCACGGTGGACAGCCGGTCGGCCAGGCGCTGCACGCGCTCCTGCATGGCGTCGCCGGCCAGGTCCACGTCGTCGAGGGACGCGTCCACGCACAGCAGCGCCGTGGCCACCTCCATCGCCATCGCCGGCGAGGGCGCGCTGCCGCGCTGCGTGGCCGCCAGCAGGGCCTCGGCCAGGCCGTCGCCCCGGGGATAGAGCTGCCGCACGGACTCGGCGACCAGCGCGCCCTGCTCGGGCACGGCAGCGCCCAGGGCGGCGTCGCCCGCGACCAGCGCGGACCAGCTCTCCTTCAGCGCCGCCACGCGGCGGCGCGCCAGCGGCAGCAGGGCCGGGTCGAAGCGGCCCAGCGGGCTGCGGGTGTAGTCCACGGGCTCGGCATCACCGAGCCGCATGCCGGCGCGCACCTGGGCCAGCCGCGGAGCCACTTCGCCGGCCATGGGGCGTGCCTGGGCGCAGAAGAACCGCAGGTCACGCAGCAGGCGCGCCGGGCCGTCGGTGGCGCCGCGTTCCACCGCGCGCAGCTGCGCCAGCAGCCGGGAGACGAGCCGCTTGGTGTAGAGGTCGGGCTTGAGCGCGCCCACCGCCTGCCCCTCGAAGAAGGCAGAGGCCAGCTGCCACAGCGCCGCGGCCCGGCCCTCGGCCGTCTCGGACAGGCCGGCGAACAGGTCGCTCATGCGCTGCAACGAGGCGCTGTCGTGGTGGCGCAGCACCTTGAGCATCGCGCTCTCGATGGCGGCATGCACCTGGGGATCGGGCTCCAGCGGGGCGAAGCCCGAATCCCAGGTGGGCACCGGTTCGGCCTGCTCGGTGGCTTCCCACAGGTCGGCCGGGTGGATGCGCTCGGCCTTGGCGATGGCCAGCACCGCCTGGTACTGCGGGAACAGCGTGAGGGGCGATTCCGGTTGGCCGGCGAGCGCACGGCGCAGGTAATCCAGCAGGGCGAAGGACGCCTGCTCGACCGCCTGCACGGCGGCCTCGTCGAAGGGCGCGGCGCGGTCGGCCAGGCGGGCCACCGCCTGCTCGCTGGCCGCCAGCACCCGCGCGGCCGCGGGCAGGCCGATCATGTGCAACGCGCCCGCACCCTGGTGGATGAGGGTGCGCGCCTGCAGCACGGCGGTCGGCACGACGGCCTCGCCATCCGGCTCCACGGCGCCGCGCTGCTCGAGCTCGCGCAGGTGGCGGCGCAGCGCCTTGTGCGCCTGGTCGAGGGTGCGGCGCAGCTCGTCCTGCACCCACGCCAGCGCGCTCAGGTCGCCGGCCAGGGGTTGATCACGGTTGGAATCCATGGGCGGTCGCTGATGGAGCGTCGTCTCGTCGACGACAGGGGCGGCGGGCGGCGGGCGGCCGGGCGTCAGGCGATCTTGAACCGTTCAACCGACTGGCGCAGCTCGTCGGCGGTGCGGGACAGCTCGTGCACCATCTGCGCCGTGGAGCGCGTGCCCTCGCCGGTCTGCTCGGTCACCGCGAAGATGTGCTGGATGTTGGCGGCCACCACGTTGGCGGATTCGGCCTCGCGGCGCGCTTCCTGCGAGATGTCCTCGATCAGGCCGGACAGCTCGCGCGTCACGCGGTCGATGTCCACCAGCGCCGAGCCGGCGGCGTCGGACAGCTTCGCCCCCTGCACCACGCCCTGGGTGGACTGCTCCATGGCCGCCACCGCATCCTGGGTGTCGGTCTGAATGGTCTTCACCAGCGCCGCGATCTGGCGCGTCGCGTCGGCGGAGCGTTCGGCCAGCCGCTGCACTTCCTCGGCCACCACCGAGAAGCCGCGACCGGCTTCGCCGGCCGAGGCGGCCTGGATGGCGGCGTTCAGCGCCAGTACGTTCGTCTGCTCGGTAATGTCCGAGATCAGCTCGGTGATTTCGCCGATCTCCTGCGAGGACTCGCCCAGCCGCTTGATGCGCTTGGACGTTTCCTGGATCTGCTCGCGGATGGCGTTCATGCCGCCGATGGAATCCTGCACCGCCTGGCGGCCGTTGGCCGTCACCTGCAGCGACTGGCGCGCCACCTCGGCCGACTGCTGGGCCTGGGCGGACACCTGGTTGATTCGGCTGGCCATCTGCAGCACCGACTCGCCGGTCTCGCGGATCTCGCGCAGCTGCTCGGTGGATGCGGCCAGCAGCTCGGTGGAGGTGGCCTCCACCTGCTGCGTGGTCTGCGTCACCCGGGCCGCCGTGCCCTGCACCTGGGCCACCAGGTTGCGCAGCTCTTCCACGGTGTAGTTCACCGAGTCGGCGATGGCGCCGGTGATGTCCTCGGTCACGGTGGCCTGCTGCGTCAGGTCGCCCTCGGCCACCGTCTGCAGTTCGTTCATCAGCCGCAGAATGGCCGCCTGGTTGGCGTCGTTGACGCGCTTGGCCTCGCGCTCCTGCTCCTCGGCCTGCTGGGCGCGCAGCGCCTGGTTGGCCACGTACAGGCGCAGCAGCCCCGAGCCGCCCAGCGCCGCGGTGATGACGGACAGCGCCATGACCACGATGTGCCAGCCGGCCAGGCCGCCCTGGGACTCGAGGCCCGTCTGCACGGCCTCCAGGCCCTTGCGCAGCGGTTCGGAGTCGCCCACGATGGCCGCCTGCGCCTCACGGGCGGAGACCAGGCCCTGCAGGTTGCCCAGGATGGCGCTGGCCTGCGTGCGGGTCTGCTCGTACTGGGTGATCAGCTGTTCGAGGCTCTCGCGCGTCTGCGGGTCCTTCGTGCCCGGCAGGCGCAGCTCGGGGTTGCCCTTGAGCAGGCCGTCGGCGATCTCGCGGAAGGAGTTGAGGTCCTTGCCGAGCAGGAACACCGCCTCGGGGCTCACGCCCTCGAGCGTCAGGAACTCGTTGGCGCTCTTGCCGATGCGCTGCGTCAGCATCACCAGCTGGCCCACCGCGGACAGCTCGGACGCCGAGGCGCCGGCCTGCAGCTTCAGCGAGTTCACCGTCTCGGCGATCTCCAGCAGGTCCGACGACTGGCGGTTGATCAGGCGCAGCGCCTGGCCGACCTGGGTCAGCGTCTTCTGCTGGTCCAGCACGGTCTTGCCGTTCTTCTCGGCGCGTTCCAGCAGCGGCAGCAGCGGGGCCAGCGATTCCTGCACCTCGGCCGGTGCACGATCGACCTGGTCATTGCCCTCGGCCAGGCCGCGCAGGTTGCGGGCGAGCACCTCGCCGCTTTCCTTCAGCTCGGGGAAGGCCACGGGGCTGCCGATCAGGGCCTGCGACACCGACTTGGCGAGGCGCTGCGACTGCATCAGCGCCTGGCCGGTGGCGGCCAGCTGGCCGGCCTGCTTGTCCGCCGCATTCAGCGCCAGGGCGCCGATGAGCACGAACAGCGTGGCGCCGCCGCCCACCATGCCGAACAGCAGGCGCTGCTGCTGCGCGGCGCTGCGCTTGCCGATGAGCGGCAGGGAGGCGGGCACCGCCGCAGCCGCCTCGGCCGCAGGCGCCGACGCCGGCTCCGCCGGGGCCGCGGGCGCGCTGGGGGCAGCCACCGCTGCAGCGGCAATGCCGGCCGGCGCCACCGCCGCCAGGGCTTCGCCCAGCGCGGCCTGGTGGGTGTCGGCACTGAACACGTCCACCGGCGGGTCCTGCGGCGGCAGCGTGGAGGGACCGGACATCGGCGGCGTGTAGCCGGCCGACACGGCGGCGGCCAGCGGCATCTCGTCGAGCGGGATGGACATGCTGTCGAAGGCGTCGGCCACCGGCGTGCTGGCCTGGTTGGCCAGCCGCTCGTCGATCTCGCTCAACAGCAGATCGACCTCGCGGTCACCGGACGACGGGGTCACGGCCAGGCCGGCGCCCTGCAAGTCGGCGCCCTCGCCGGCGGAGCTCTTCGGGGAATCGTTCAGATTCATCATGTCCTCTCACAGGCCGCACGGCCAGGCGCGGCGACGGCTCTCAGGCAAAGGGATGGCGGTCACGCCGCCACGTCCAGAAACAGGGGGTCGAGCGCCAGCGCGGCCAGGTCGAGCGCCTGCCACTCGCGGCCGGTGGCATCGCGCCAGCGGTCGCCGGCGAAGCCGGGCCGGGGCGCGGCATCGCCGGGCAGCGGCTCGAGCTGCTCGGCATCACGCAGGCCGGCAAGGCGGTCGACGAGCAGGGCCGCGTTCACGCGCAGCGACGGATTCAGCATGACCAGCTGCGCGCCCTGCCGCGGCGCCGCCACGGGAACGGGCGGACGCAGGTGCAGGAAGGCCGCCAGGTCGACGACCGTGTGCAGCTGGCCGCGCAGGTTGGCCACCCCGGCCATCCAGGGCTTGGCGTGCGGCACCGCAGCCACCTGGCGGGCCGGATGGATCTCGCCTGCCTGGGCCAGCGGCAGCAGCAGGCCGATGCCTGCGCACTCCACGGCCAGCCAGCCCGCCGCCCGCGGGCGTTCGCGCGCCGCCTGCAGCCGGTTGGCCAGCCGCAGCTGAAGCTCGCGCAGGGCGTCCTTGTTCGACATCAGCCCAGGGCCTTGATCTTGGCCAGCAGTTCGTTCGCGTCCACCGGCTTGACGACGTAGTCACGCGCACCCTGGCGCATGCCCCAGACCTTGTCGGTCTCCTGGTTCTTGCTGGTGCACATGATGACCGGCACGCCGGTGAAGCGCGGGTCGCGCGTGATGGCGCGGGTCAGCTGGAAGCCGTTGGTGCCGGGCATGACCACGTCCATCAGGATCAGGTCGGGCTTGGCCTCGGACAGGCGCCGCATGGCCTCCTCGCCGTTCTCGGCGGTGCGCACCGAGTAGCCCTGCTTCGACAGCATGTCGGACAGCAGGTGGAGTTCGGTCTTGGAGTCGTCGACGAGCAGGATGTTCTGGATCGGCATGGAAAGCTCCGGCATCACCGGCAGGCGGGTGCGAAGGCGGGCATCGGGCGGCGTCGGGCCATCAGGCGGCGACGGAACGGAAGTGCGCCACCACGCGCAGGAGTTGGTCCTTGGTGAAGGGCTTGGTGAGGTAGTCGTCGGAGCCGACCATCCGGCCGCGCGCCTTGTCGAACACGCCGTCCTTGGAGGACAGCATCACCACCGGGACCTGCGCGAAGCGCGGGTTGCGCTTGATGATGGCGCAGGTCTGGTAGCCGTCCAGCCGCGGCATCAGGATGTCGCAGAAGATGATGTCCGGCTCGTGGTCGTTGACCTTGGCCAGGGCGTCGAAGCCGTCCTCGGCAAGCACCACCTCATAGCCGCCCTGGCGGAGAAAGATCTCCGCGCTGCGGCGAATCGTGTTGCTGTCGTCGATCACCAGAACCCTGGTCGTCGACGCCGGGTGTTCCGTCAGTGTGTCGGCCACCATGCGCCCCCAAACGATGCGTGTTGTGCATGCCCGTTGACAGGCATGCCGTGAAGGACAGCGAAGACGACCCGCGTCAGAGCTGGACCATCTCGAAGTCTTCCTTGCGGGCTCCGCACTCCGGGCAGGTCCAGTTCATCGGCACGTCGTCCCAACGGGTGCCCGGCGCGATACCGTGTTCGGCGTCCCCGGTGGCCTCGTCGTAAATCCATCCGCAGATGAGGCACATCCAGGTCCTGTAATCGCTCACGTTATCTATGCCAGGTCACTACAATCGCGATGGATTGTAGCCACGGCCTCTCGGCAAAAGCCAAAGGTTAATCGGCACATACGCCACAAAGCTCAGACATCCCTGAACTTCCCGCTCCAAGTGCGCGCAATATGCCGCGAAATTCTCCGGCGGGCGGTTTCCACACATGACCAGCACACCTCCACACGACCCGGGCAGCGACGCTGCGACACCGGAGCAGGACGCGGCCGCACCGGCCTGCGTCATGAGCTTCAATGCCAGCGACCCCAGTGGCGCCGGCGGCCTGTCGGCCGACATCGCCACCATCGCCGCGATGGGCGCGCATGCGCTGCCGGTGATCACCAGCATCCTCATGCGCGACACCGCCGAGATCTTCGACCAGCACCTCATCGAAGGTGACGCGATCGTCGAGCAGGCCCGGTACGTATTGGAGGACGTGACCCTGGCCGGTTTCAAGGTCGGATTCCTCGGCTCCGCCGAAAACGTGTCCGCGGTGGCGGAGATCCTCTCCGACTACGCCGAAGTGCCGCTGGTGTCCTACCTGCCGTCGCTGGGCTGGCTCGAGGAAGACGACGCGCAGAGCTACCTCGACGCCTTCCGCGAGCTCATCCTGCCGGCCACCGAGGTGCTGGTGGGCAACCACAAGACGCTCACCGACTTCCTGCTGCCCGACTGGGACTCCGACCGGCCGGCGTCCCCGCGCGAGCTCGCCGTGGCCGCGGCCGAGCACGGCACGCGCTTCGTGCTGGTCACCGGCGTGATGCTGCCGCCCAAGGGCAGCACCGGCCAGTTCATCGACAACGTCCTGGCGTCGGCGCAAGGCGCCCTCACCGGCGAGAAGTTCGAGCTGTTCGACGTCGGCTTCGTCGGCGCGGGAGACACCCTGTCGGCCGCGCTGGCCGCGCTGCTGGCGGTGCAGGCCGAGCTGCAGGCGGCCGTGGGCGAGGCGCTGCAGTTCCTCGACCAGAGCCTGGACGCGGGGTTCCGCCCCGGCATGGGCAACATCGTCCCCGACCGCTTCTTCTGGGCCCTGCCGCCCGAGGACGAGGCCGCCGCCGGCACCGACGGCACCCCTTCTTCTTCCCCTGATGTCGACGAGGACGACGGCCCGGCCGCGTCCGAGCCGCCCACTGCCCCCGGAGGCTCGCGCCGTGTCCATTGATCGCCTGAATCCCCTGACCGGCTCCACCAACGCCGAGCTGTTCGAGCGCGCCCAGCGCAGCATCCCGGGCGGCGTGAACTCGCCCGTGCGGGCCTTCCGCGCCGTGGGGGGCACGCCGCGCTTCATCGCGCGCGCCGAGGGCGCCCACATGTGGGACGCCGAGGGCCACCGCTACATCGACTACATCGGCTCCTGGGGCCCCATGATCCTGGGCCACGGCCACCCCGCCGTGCTCGACGCCGTGCTGCGCGCCGCGCGCGAGGGCTTCAGCTTCGGCGCGCCCACCGAGCGCGAGATCGAGCTGGCCGAGGAGATCATCCGGCACGTGCCCAGCATCGAGCAGGTGCGCCTGGTCAGCTCCGGCACCGAGGCCGCGATGAGCGCCATCCGCCTCGCGCGCGGCGCCACCGGCCGCTCGCGCATCGTCAAGTTCGAGGGCTGCTACCACGGCCATGCCGATGCGCTGCTGGTCAAGGCCGGCTCGGGCCTGGCCACCTTCGGCCACCCCACCAGCGCCGGCGTGCCGGCCGAGGTGGTGCAGCACACCATGGTGCTGCGCTACAACGACATCGAGCAGATCGAGCAGGCGTTCGCCGCCCAGGGCAGCGAGATCGCCTGCGTGATGATCGAGCCGATCGCCGGCAACATGAACTTCGTCCGCGCGGCGGTGCCCTTCGTGAAGCGCCTGCGCGAGCTGTGCGACCAGCACGGCGCGCTGCTGGTGTTCGACGAGGTGATGACCGGCTTCCGCGTGGCGCTGGGCAGCGCCCAGAGCGTCTATGCACGCGCCCTGCCGGGCTTCCGCCCCGACATCAGCGTGTTCGGCAAGGTCATCGGCGGCGGCATGCCGCTGGCGGCCTTCGGCACCACGCGCAAGATCATGCAGCAGCTGGCGCCGCTGGGCCCCGTGTACCAGGCCGGCACCCTGTCGGGCAACCCGGTCGCCACCGCCTGCGGCCTGGCCACCTTGCGCGAGATCGCCAAGCCGGGCTTCCACGACCGGCTGGGCGCCACCACGCGCACGCTGGTGCAGGGCCTGCAGCGTGCTGCGGACGAGGCAGGCGTGCCCTTCTGCAGCGACAGCGAAGGCGGCATGTTCGGCTTCTTCTTCGGCCCGCGCCTGCCGCAGAACTACGACGAGGTCATGGCCACCGACAAGGAGCGCTTCAACCGCTTCTTCCATGCCATGCTGGACCGCGGCGTGTACCTGGCGCCGGCCCTGTACGAAGCGGGCTTCGTGAGCGCGGCGCACACCGAGGCCGACATCGAGGCCACGCTGGCCGCTGCGCGCGACGCCCTGCGCGCCAGCTGAGTCCTGTCGGGGCCGCCCGGGCCCCCGCCGCGGCGTGTTCCACCCGCCGCGGCCCCATCCTCGCGCCTGTTGTCATGCACATCCACATCCTCGGCATCTGCGGCACCTTCATGGGCGGCGTGGCGGCGCTGGCACGCGAAGCCGGCCACCGCGTCACCGGCTGCGACGCCAACGTCTACCCGCCCATGAGCGACCAGCTGCGCGCGCTGGGCATCGACCTGATCGAAGGCTTCGGCGCCGACCAGCTGGCCCTGCGCCCGGACGTCTTCGTCGTCGGCAACGTGGTCGCGCGCGGCAACCCGCTGATGGAGGCCATCCTGGATGCCGGCGCGGCCTACACCAGCGGCCCGCAGTGGCTCAGCGAGCAGGTGCTGCAGGGCCGTCACGTGCTGGCGGTGGCTGGCACGCACGGCAAGACCACCACCACCGCCATGCTGACGTGGGTGCTGGAGCAGGCCGGGCAGGCGCCCGGCTTCCTGGTGGGCGGCGTGCCGGGCAACTTCGCCGTCTCGGCCCGCCTGGGCCGCGCCGGCGGTCCCTTCGTGATCGAGGCCGACGAGTACGACACGGCCTTCTTCGACAAGCGCAGCAAGTTCGTCCACTACCGGCCCCGCACGGCCATCCTGAACAACCTCGAGTTCGACCACGCGGACATCTTCGCCGACCTGGCGGCCATCGAGACGCAGTTCCACCACCTGGTGCGCACCGTGCCCGCGCAAGGGCGGCTGGTCGTCAACGCGCGCGAGGAGTCGCTGCAGCGCGTGCTGGCGCGCGGCTGCTGGAGCGGCGTGGAGCGCTTCGGCGCCCGCAAGGAGGAGCCCGGTGCCTGGCGGGCGCGCGGCGAGCCGCAGGCGTTCGACGTGCTGCGCGGGGCCATGAAGGTGGCGCGCGTGGAGTGGCCGATGCTGGGCGAGCACAACCAGCTCAATGCACTGGCCGCGCTGGCCGCAGCCGACCACGTGGGCGTGGCCGCCGAGCAGGCCGCGGCAGCGCTGGGCAGCTTCCAGGGCGTGCGCCGCCGGCTGGAGCTGCGCGGCGAGGCCGGTGGGGTGAAGGTCTACGACGACTTCGCCCACCATCCGACGGCCATCCGCACCACCGTGAACGGCCTGCGCCGCAAGGTCGGGGCGGAGCGCATCCTGGCCGTCTTCGAGCCGCGCTCCAACACCATGAAGCTGGGGACCATGAAGGCCCAGCTGCCGTGGTCGCTGGAGGAGGCCGACCTCGCCTTCTGCCATGCCGGCGGACTGGGGTGGGACGCGCGCGAGGCGCTGGCCCCCATGGGCGCACAAGCCCAGGTGGCCGACACCATCGATGCCCTGGTGGCCCAGGTGGTGCGTGCGGCGCGGCCGGGCGACCACGTGCTGTGCATGAGCAACGGCGGGTTCGGCGGCATCCACGCCAGGCTGCTGTCGGCACTGGCATGACGACCCACCTGCTGTACCTGCATGGGTTCCGTTCCTCGCCGCGGTCCGCCAAGGCGCAGACCGTGGCGCGCTGGCTGGCCGCGCACCGGCCGGACGTGCGGTTCTGGTGCCCGCAGCTGCCGCCGTCACCGCGCCAGGCGATGGACGAGGTCATGGCCGGCATCGCGGCCTGGCCGGTGGACGGCATGGCGGTGGTGGGCAGCTCGCTGGGCGGCTTCTATGCCACCGTGGTGGCCGAGCGCACCGGCTGCCGCGCGGTGGTGCTCAACCCGGCGGTGGACCCCGCGCGCGACCTCGCGCGCCACATCGGCGAGCAGACCGCCTGGCACGACCCGCAGGAGCGCTTCTTCTTCCGGCCGGAGTTCGTGGACGAGCTGCGCGCGATGGCGCCGGCCGCGCTCACGCGGCCCGAGCGCTACGCCGCCGTCATCGCCCAGGGCGACGAGCTGCTCGACTGGCGCGAGATGCACGCCCGCTACGCTGGCGCGCAGCTGCGGCTGCTGCAAGGCAGTGACCACGGCCTGAGCGACTTCGACGACCACCTTCCCTTTGTCCTGCACTTCCTGAACCTGATCCCATGAGTTCCCACGCCTCCCCCCGCCTGGCCGGCAAGGTCTGCCTCGTCACCGGCGCCGCCCAGGGCATCGGCCTGGCCACCGCCGAGAAGTTCGCCCGTGAAGGCGCCATCGTCGTGGTGTGCGACCTGAAGCGCGACGCGGTGGACGCCGCCGTGGCCCGCTGTCGCGAGGCCGGCGGTGCCGCCGAGGGCGAGGTGGCCAACGTGGCGGACCGGGCCCAGGTGGACGCGATGGTGGCCGCGGTGATGGCGCGCCATGGCCGCATCGACGTGCTGGTGAACAACGCCGGCATCACGCGCGACGCCCGCCTGCAGAAGATGACCCTGGAGCAGTTCGACCAGGTGATCGACGTGAACCTGCGCGGCGTGTTCCATTGCGCGCAGGCCGTGGTGGACACCATGGTGGCGCAGGGCTCGGGCGTGATCCTCAACGCCTCGTCGGTGGTGGGCCTGTACGGCAACTTCGGCCAGACCAACTACGCCGCCGCCAAGTTCGGCGTGATCGGCTTCACCAAGACCTGGAGCCGCGAACTCGGCCCCAAGGGCGTGCGGGTGAATGCGGTGGCCCCGGGCTTCATCGAGACGCCCATCCTCGACACCATCCCCGACAAGGTGCTGGACCACATGCGCGAGCAGGTCCCGCTGCGCCGCCTGGGCACGCCGGAGGAGATCGCCAACGTGTACGCCTTCCTGGCCAGCGACGAGGCCAGCTACGTCAACGGCGCCGTGCTGGAGGTCTCCGGCGGCATGACGGTCTGAGCATGGACCGCCACTGGGTCGCCAGCGCGCTGCAGCGCATCGAGGCCGACGCCCGGCGCTCGGCCGACACGCACCTCATCCCGCTGCCCTTGCCCGAGTGGCCCGGCATCGACCTGTACCTGAAGGACGAGTCCACCCACCCCTCCGGCAGCCTCAAGCACCGGCTGGCGCGCTCGCTGTTCCTGTACGGCCTGTGCAACGGGCAGATCGGCCCCGGCACCACCATCGTCGAGGCGTCCTCCGGCTCCACGGCCATCTCCGAGGCCTACTTCGCGCGGCTGCTGGGCCTGCCCTTCGTGGCCGTGGTGCCGCGCGGCACGGCCGCTGCCAAGCTGGCGCAGATCGCCTTCTTCGGCGGCCGCTGCGTCGAGGTGGCGCCATCGGAGGTGTACGCCGAGGCCGAACGCCTGGCGCGCGGGTGCACCGCCCCGGGCGGCGGCCACTACATGGACCAGTTCACCTACGCCGAGCGGGCCACCGACTGGCGGGGCAACAACAACATCGCCGACAGCATCTTCGAGCAGATGCGCCATGAGGCTCACCCGCTGCCGCGCTGGATCGTCGTCGGGGCGGGCACCGGCGGCACCTCGGCCACCATCGGCCGCTACCTGCGCTATCGGCGCGAGGCCCTGGCCACCACGCGGCTGGCGGTGGTCGATCCGGAGCATTCGGTCTTCTTCGACGCCTACGCCGGCGGCGACGGCAGCCTGCGCAGCGGCGCGCGCGGCCGCATCGAGGGCATCGGCCGGCCGCGCGTCGAGCCGTCCTTCGTGCCGGAGGTGGTGGACCGCATGCTGCGCGTGCCGGACCGCCAGAGCTTTGCCGCGGCCCTGGCGCTGTCGGTGCGGCTCGGCCGGCGCGTCGGCCCGTCGTCGGGCACCAACCTCGCGGGTGCCCTCTGCCTGGCGGCCGAGATGGCCGCGCGCGGCGAATCCGGCAGCATCGTCACGCTGATCTGCGATGCCGGCGATCGCTACGCCGACACGCTGTTCGACCCCGCCTGGCAGGCGGCCGAGGGCCTGGACGAGGCCAGCGTGGCCGGCGTGTGGGCGGCCGCCGCGCTCGACTCGGCCACACGGCCCGCACGCAGCGCGGCCGCGATGGGACAATCCGCCGCGTGATGTATGCCCTGTTCGATGACGCCGGGAAGTTCCACGCCGGCCGCGTGATGTCCGAAGCCGACAGCTCCCTGCAGGTGGAGCTGGAGTCGGGCAAGCGCGTCAAGGTGAAGGCAGCCAATGTCCTGCTGCGCTTCGACAAGCCGCAGCCCGCGGCGCTGCTGGCCGCCGCGCAGGCGCTCTCCGCGGAGATCGACCTCGACCTCGCGTGGGAGTTCGCCCCGGAGGGCGACTTCGGCTTCGGCGAGCTGGCGCGCGAGTACTTCAGTGCCCAGGCCACGGTCGAGCAGCAGGCGGCCACGCTCGTGCGGCTGTTCGAGGCGCCGCACTACTTCCGCCGCGCCGGCAAGGGCCAGTTCAAGAAGGCCCCGCAGGAGGTCGTGCAGGCCGCCCTGCTGGCCATCGAGCGCAAGAAGCAGCAGGCCGCGCAGATCGAGGCCTGGGCCACCGAGCTCGCCTCGGGACAGTGCCCCGCGCCGGTGCAGGAGCAGCTCTACCGCATCCTGTTCCGCCCGGACAAGAACGCGCCGGAGTACAAGGCCGTGGTCGAGGCGGCGCGGCGCAGCCAGCGCGCGCCGCTCGATCTGCTGCAGGACGCCGGAGCCATCACCAGCCCCTACCAGTTCCACTGGCGGCGCTTCCTGTTCGAGCACTTCCCGAAGGGCCACGGCTTCCCCGCGCTGGATGCGCCCGCCGTGCGCGACGAGCTGCCGCTGGCCGAGGGCGTGCGCGCCTTCTCCATCGACGATTCGCAGACCACCGAGATCGACGACGCGCTGTCGGTGCAGGGGCTGGGCTCGGGCACCGTCACCTTCGGCGTGCACATCGCCGCGCCCGGCCTGGCCATCACACCGGACTCCGCGCTGGACAAGGTGGCACGCGACCGGCTGTCCACCGTCTACATGCCGGGCTGGAAGATCACCATGCTGCCCGACGCCGTGGTCCAGGCCTACACGCTGGTGGAGGGGCGCGACTGCCCGGCCGTCAGCCTGTACGTGGAGATCGACGAGGCCACGCTGGAGGTGCGCACCGCCCAGACACGGCTGGAACGCGTGCCCATCGTGGCCAACCTGCGGCACGACAGGCTCGACGCCGTGGTGACCGAGGCCAGCCTGGACGGCCAGGCCCCGGCGGAGTACCCCTTCGCGCCCGAGTTGGCCTTCTGCTTCCGCCTGGCCCGATCGCTCAAGGCCGCGCGCGAGGTGCTGCGCGGCAAGCCGGAGAACTTCACCCGGCCCGACTACAGCTTCAAGCTGGACGGCGCGGGCGAGCAGGAGCCGCAGGGCGACGAGACCGTGCGCATCACCGAGCGCCGTCGCGGCGCGCCGCTGGACCTCATCGTCTCCGAGGCCATGATCCTCGCCAACAGCCGCTGGGGTGGCTGGCTGGCCGAGCTGGGTGTGCCCGGCATCTACCGCAGCCAGGCCAGCCTGGCGCCCGGCGTGAAGGTGCGCATGGGCGTCAAGCCGGCCCCGCATGCGGGCATGGGCGTGGCGCAGTACACCTGGGCGACCTCGCCGCTGCGCCGGTACGTGGACCTGGTCAACCAGTGGCAGATCATCGCCTGCGCGCGCCATGGGCGCACTGCCGCGCTGGCCGCGCCGTTCAAGCCCAAGGACGCCACGCTGTTCTCGGTGATCTCCGCCTTCGACGGCGCGTACAGCGCCTACAACGGTTTCCAGTCCGCGATCGAGCGCTACTGGACGCTGCGCCACATCCAGCAGCAGGGTCTGACCGAACTCGATGCCACCGTCATGAAGGACGGCCTGGTGCGCGCCGACACCCTGCCGCTGGTGTTCCGTGCGCTGGGCACCGAGCCGCTGCCGCGGGGCACCCATGTGCGCACGCGCGTCACCGGCATGGACCTGCTCACGCTCGACCTGCACGCCAGCCTGGTGGCGCGGCTGGACGACGCCGCGCCTGACACCCCGGAGGCCGCCGAGGACGAGGACGCCGAGGCGGCCCCGGCGGGCGGCCTGGCCCTGGCCATCGACCTGGCCGACGCCGAGGGCGAGCCGGCGCCGGCCGGCACGCCACCCGCCGCCTGACGATCCACCATGCCCGCGCCTGCCTCACTCGCCACCCTGCGCCAGTCGGCCGCGCGGCTGGACACGCTGCAATGGGCCCTCGTGGTGTCCGTGGTGGTGCACGCGGTGCTGCTGTCCGTGCGCTTCGTGAATCCCGACGCCTTCAACCGCGTGTTCGAGGACACGCCGCTGGAGGTGGTGCTGGTCAATGCGCGCTCCAACGAGGCGCCGCTGAAGGCCCAGGCCATCGCGCAGGCCAGCCTCGCCGGCGGAGGCGAGGCCGAGAAGGGCCGGGCCACCACGCCGCTGCCGCCCTCGGCCGTGACGGTGGCCGGTGACGGCGACAACGACGCCCAGCGTGCCATCCAGCAGATGCAGGACGTGCAGCAGCAGCTGCTGGCGCAGATCCGCCGCGAGATCGCGCTGCTGCCGCCCCCGGACCCGGCGCGCCCGGTGGCGTCGCCGGAAGAGGCGCAGCGAGAGGAACGCCGCCGCCAGCTGCTGCGCATGCTGGCCGAGATCGAGAAGCGCATCAACGAGGAGAACGCGCGGCCCAAGAAGCGCTACATCAGCCCGGCCACGCGCGAAGAGGTCTACGCCATCTACTACGACGGACTGCGCCGCCGCATCGAGGAGCGTGGCACGCGCGATTTCCCCGAGTACCGCGGCCGCAAGCTGTACGGCGAGCTGACCATGAACATCACCATCGACGGCCGCGGGCGCGTGGTCGAGGCCGAGGTCGTCCGCAGCTCGGGCCAGCCCCAGCTGGACCGCCGGGCCGTCGCGATCGTGCACGCCGCCTCGCCCTTCGGCGCGTTCACCGACGCCATGCGGCGCCAGGCCGACCAGATCGTGGTCACCTCCCGTTTCCGCTTCACCCGCACGGACGGCCTGGAGACCACCCTGAGCAATGCCGCGCCCTGACACCGCCCCGCCCGACCGCTACGCCGTCATCGGCCAGCCGGTGTCGCACAGCAGGTCGCCGGCCATCCACGCGGCCTTCGCCGCGGCCACCGGGCAGCGCCTGCAGTACGAGGCCCTGCCGGCCCCGCTGGACGGCTTCGAGGCCACCCTGCGCGCCTTCGCCGCCGCGGGCGGCCGCGGCTGCAACGTCACCGTGCCGTTCAAGTTCGAGGCCTTCGCCCTGTGCCAGGCGCGGGCGAGCGAGCGCGCGCGGCTGGCGCAGGCGGCCAACACCCTGGGGCTGGACCCGGAGGGCTGGTGGTGCGACAACACCGACGGTCTGGGCCTGGTGGTGGACATCGAGCAGCATGCCGGCCGGCCCCTGGCCGGGCAGCGCGTGCTGCTGGTGGGCGCCGGCGGGGCCGGTGCGGGGGTGCTGGGGCCACTGATCGCTGCCCGGCCAGCGGCGCTGGTGGTGGCCAACCGCACCGCGGACCGGGCCGAATCGCTGTGCGAGCGGCACGCGCCCCTCGCACAGCGGCACGACGTGGCCCTGCGGGCGGCGCCGCTCGAGGCGCCGGGCACCGGCTTCGACATCGTCATCAACGCCAGCGCGAGCAGCCTGGCCGGGGCCGCCTCGCCGGTGCCGGCGCAGGTGCTGCGCCCGGGTGCCCTGGCGGTGGACTTGATGTACGGGCCAGCGGCCGCCGGGTTCCTGTCCTGGGCGCGCGCCCATGGCGCCGAGGACCGCGACGGCCTCGGGATGCTGGTGGAGCAGGCGGCCGAGGCATTCGCCCTGTGGCGCGGCGTGCGGCCCGATACCGGCCCCGTGCTGGCGGCCCTGCGCGCCCAGGTGGACGGCCCGGCGGGCAGCCCGGCCGGCAGCCCGGGGACCCGGCCATGACGTCGACCTGGCGGCAGCTGGGCCGCCTGGCCGGCCTGCTGTTGCTCAGCGCGGTGGCGCTGCAGCTGTACTTCCTGGCGCGCGTGGCGCTGATGACGGTGGTGGACCCACAGTCGACCAGCTTCCAGCGCAGCGAGGCGTGGCGACTGCTCGTGGAGCAGCAGCGCGTCAGCTGGCGCCAGGAGTGGGTGCCCGACCAGCGCATCTCCGCCCACCTCAAGCGCGCCGTCATCGCCAGCGAGGACGCCGGCTTTGCGGACCACAGCGGCGTGGAGTGGGACGCCATCGAGGCGGCGTGGGAGAAGAACCAGAAGGCCGAGGCGCAGGCCGAGCGGCGCAACGCGCAGATCGAGCAGCGCGAGGCCCGCCGGGCGCAGGCGGGCAAGCCCGTGGCACGGGCCGCGCCGCGTGCCGCGCCCAAGGTGGTGGGCGGCTCCACCATCACGCAGCAGCTGGCCAAGAACCTGTTCCTCTCGGGCGAGCGCACGGCCGCCCGCAAGGCGCAGGAGTTCGTCATCACCTTCATGCTCGAGGCGGTGCTGGGCAAGCGCCGCATCCTCGAGATCTACCTCAACAGCGTGGAATGGGGCGAGGGGGTGTTCGGCGCCCAGGCCGCCGCCCGCCACTACTTCCGCACGGATGCAGCGCAACTCGGCGCCCTGCCCGCCGCTCGGCTGGCGGTGATGCTGCCCGCGCCCAAGCGCTTCGAGAAAAACCCCGGCTCCGCCTACGTCAGCGGCCGGGCTGGCACCATCGTGGCCCGCATGGGTGGCGTGGAGCTGCCCTGACCCGCCCCGCCATGCCGCCGCCCGACGAACTGACCGCTGAACTGTGTGCCCGCGCCGCGCGATGGGTGGTGGACGAAGGCATGGACTACCCCGGCGCCAAGCGCCGTGCCCAACGCGAGCTGGGGCAGCAGGCAGCACGCATGGAGCTGCCCTCCAACGAGGCGGTGGAAGACGCGGTGCGCGAGCACATCGCGCTGTTCCACGCCGACACGCAGCCCGGCGAGCTGCGCGCACTGCGCGAGCTCGCCCTGCACTGGATGGCCCGGCTGGCCGAGTTCCGCCCGCACCTGGGCGGCGCCGCGTGGCGAGGCACGGCCACCCGGTTGTCCGACCTGCGCATCGACCTGTACTGCGACGACCCCAAGGCCACCGAGATCGAATTCCTGAACCAGGGCATCGACTTCGACAGCCACGATGCGCCCGGGGACGCCCAGGTGGTGCTGACCGTGCACGCGCCCTGCCGAGCGCTGGGCGAGACGGTGGGCGTTCACTTCCTGATCCACGACCACGACGCCCTGCGTGGCGCGCTCAAGCCGGACACCCGCGGCCGCAGCTGGCGCGGCGATGCCGCCGCCCTGCGGCGCCTGCTGGCCCAGGACGACACCCCATGACCGAGCCTCTGGCCCCTCCCCCCCGATCCCCCGGCCGCCGAGGCGTCGTGCTCGGCGCAGGCGCGCTCGCCCTCGCGGCGGGCGTGGGCTGGCAGCTGTGGAGGCACCGCCTGGCGCCCACCGCCAACGAGGACCTGGCGGCGTTCCTGGCCCTGGAGCTGCCCACGCCCAGCGGTGCCCGGCTGCCCTTGCGCTCCCTGGCCGGCCGCCCGCTGGTCATCAACTTCTGGGCCACCTGGTGCCCGCCATGCGTGAAGGAGATGCCCGAGCTCGACCGGTTCGCGCGGGACTTCGCCAGCCGCGGCTGGCAGGTGCTGGGCGTGGCCATCGACAAGCCGCAGGCCGTCAGCCGCTTCCTCACGCAGACGCCCGTGGGCTTTCCCATCGTCCTTCTCGAGGGCACCGAGGGCCTGACCTGGATCCGCCGCCTGGGCAACCCCGGCGGCGGCCTGCCTTTCAGCCTGCAACTTGCGGCGAACGGTTCACTTCAGCAGACAAAGCTGGGTCCGACCACGCTCGACGAGCTGCGCGGATGGACGCAGCCTGCCTGACAGCGGCCGCCGATCGGGCCCCGCACGCCCCTTGATGGCGCGTGCGCGGTTTATTTGCGGAGGTGCTGATCTCAACTGCGCGTAAAAGGCGTAAAGTTCGCCGCTTCCAAAGAACGGCCAGTCTCTCAGTGTCTGGCCCGCCCTGACCCCATCCGCACGGAACGGCCCGCGGCGATAGGCGCACGAAGTGCCCCGGATCGGCGCGGATGTCGACGCGACAGGCCCGGATCACGCCAACCGCCCGCCCGTGCCCAGCCCCGAGGAGAACCGCATGGACCTGCGCAAGCTCAAGACCCTGATCGACCTCGTGTCGGACTCGAACATCACGGAACTCGAGATCACCGAGGACGACGGCAAGGTGCGCATCGTCAAGTCGGCGCCGGTGGCGGCGCCCGTCGCCGCGCCCATGGCCGCGCCGGCGCCCATGGTGGTGCCGGTGGCCGCGCCGCCTGCCGCCGCGGCCGCGCCGGCGGCCGAGCCCGCGGCGCCCGCCGCGCCGGCCGGCCACGTGGTCAAGTCGCCCATGGTGGGCACCTTCTACCGCTCGTCCAGCCCCGGCTCGAAGCCCTTCGCCGAGGTCGGCACCGTGGTCAAGGAAGGGGACCCGATCTGCATCATCGAGGCGATGAAGATCATGAACGAGATCGAGGCCGACAAGGCCGGCACCGTCACCCAAGTGCTGGTCGAGAACGGCCAGGCCGTCGAGTTCGGCCAGCCGCTGTTCGTGATCGAGTAAGCCGGGCTTCCCATGTTCAAGAAGATCCTGATCGCCAACCGAGGCGTTCGCGCACCGCGCGGGGGAACGCTCATCTGCGTTGGCGCAGGTGAGCGGTCACCACATTGCGCGTCGGGCGCAGCCCGACAACGCGATTGAGCCGAGGCATTCCATGTTCAAGAAGATTCTGATCGCCAACCGAGGCGAAATCGCGCTGCGCATCCAGCGTGCCTGCCGCGAGATGGGCATCAAGTCGGTCGTGGTGTACTCCGAAGCCGACCGCGACGCCAAGTACGTGCGGCTGGCCGAGGAGGCGGTGTGCATCGGCCCGGCGCCCTCCGGCCAGAGCTACCTCAACATGCCGGCCATCATCTCGACCGCGGAGGTGACCGACGCGGAGGCCATTCACCCCGGCTACGGTTTCCTCTCCGAGAACGCGGACTTCGCCGAACGGGTGGAGCAGAGCGGCTTCACGTTCATCGGCCCCACGCCCGAGTCCATCCGGATCATGGGCGACAAGGTGGCGGCCAAGCAGGCCATGATCAAGTCCGGCGTGCCCTGCGTGCCCGGCTCGGAAGGCGCCCTGCCCGAGGACCCCAAGGAGATCATCCGCATCGCCCGCGCGGTGGGCTACCCGGTCATCATCAAGGCCGCAGGTGGCGGCGGCGGGCGCGGCATGCGCGTGGTGCACACGGAAGCCGCGCTCATCCATGCGGTGCAGACCACGCGCGCCGAGGCCGGTGCGGCCTTCGGCAACCCGGCCGTCTACATGGAGAAGTTCCTGGAGAACCCGCGCCACGTGGAGATCCAGGTGCTGGCCGACCAGCACAAGAACGCCGTGTGGCTGGGCGAGCGCGACTGCTCCATGCAGCGCCGCCACCAGAAGATCATCGAGGAGGCCCCGGCCCCCGGCATCCCGCGCCGCGTCATCGAGCGCGTGGGCGAGCGCTGCGCCGCAGCCTGCAAGAAGATCGGCTACCGCGGCGCCGGCACCTTCGAGTTCCTCTACGAGAACGGCGAGTTCTACTTCATCGAGATGAACACCCGGGTGCAGGTGGAGCACCCCGTCACCGAGATGGTGACCGGCATCGACATCGTGCAGATGCAGATCCGCGTGGCCGCCGGCGAGAAGCTGCCGTTCACCCAGCGCCAGATCGAGATGCGCGGCCACGCCATCGAGTGCCGCGTGAACGCCGAGGACCCGTACAAGTTCACGCCGTCGCCGGGCCGCATCACCCTGTGGCACGCGCCGGGAGGCCCCGGCGTGCGCGTGGACTCGCACGCCTACACCAACTACTACGTGCCGCCCAACTACGACTCGATGATCGGCAAGGTGATCGTGCATGGCGACACCCGCGAGCAGGCGCTGGCGCGCATGCGCACGGCCCTGCTCGAGACGGTGGTCGAGGGCATCCAGACCAACATCCCGCTGCACCGCGAGCTGATGGTCGATGCCAACTTCGTCGCCGGCGGCACCAGCATCCACTACCTCGAAGGCTGGCTGGCGGAACACCGCCGCTGATGCCCCGGGAGCGCGCTGTCATGGCCCTGTACGAGCTCGTGCTGCTGGCGCCCCAGGCGCTGGTGGAGCCGGTGTCCGACGCGCTCATGGACGAGCTCGGGGCGGTGTCCGTGTCGGTGGAGGATGCGGACGCCGACACCGACGCCGAACGTGCGCTGTTCGGCGAGCCCGGCATGCCGCCCCCCCAGGCCGGCTGGGACCGCTCCACCGTGAAGGCGCTGTTCGCCGACGAGGCCGGCGCCACCGAGGCGGGCACGCTGCTGCTGGCGCAGGACTGGGCGCAGGGCCTGGCCGTGCAGTCGATGCAGGCCGTGCCGGACCAGGACTGGGTGCGGCTGACGCAGGCCCAGTTCGCCCCCGTGCCCGTCACCGAGCGCTTCTGGATCGTGCCCACCTGGCACGAGCCGCCCGAGGCCGCCGAGCGGGTGATCCGGCTGGACCCGGGACTGGCCTTCGGCACCGGCACCCACCCCACCACCCGCATGTGCCTGCGCTGGATCGCGGCCCATGCGGCGCAGCTGCAGGCCGCGCGCGTGCTGGACTACGGCTGCGGCTCCGGCATCCTGGCCATCGGCGCCGCCCTGCACGGCGCCACCGAAGTCGACGGCGTGGACATCGACCCGGCCGCCGTGGAGGCCACCCGGGCCAATGCCGCCGCCAACGGGGTGCGCCTGACCGCCGGGCTGGCCGACACTGCCCAGGGCACCTATGCCGTGGTGCTGGCCAACATCCTGGCCACGCCGCTGAAGCTGCTCGCGCCCCTGCTGTGCAGCCACGTGGCGCCGGGCGGGCACCTGGTGCTCGCCGGCATCCTGGAACGCCAGGCCGAGGAACTGCGCGCCGCCTACGCGCCCTGGTGCGCCATCGACGTGCTGGACAGCGAGGACGGCTGGATCCTCATGGGCGGCCGGCTCGCCGCCTGAGGGGCGGTGGGGGTCGCTGGCGGCCCCCGCCGCATGGCAACATCGCGCCAATGAGCCTGGCCACCCGCTGCCCCGCCTGCCACACGGTGTTCCGGGTGGTGCAGGACCAGCTCCGCGTGTCCGAGGGCTGGGTGCGGTGCGGCCAGTGCCAGGAGGTCTTCAACGCCCTGGAGAGCCTGTTCGACCTGGACACGGCCCCTGCGCCCGTCCCCGCGCCTGCCCCGGTTTCCCCCCCTTCGCCTCCTTCCCCTCCGCCCCCTGCGGCGGCCGAGCCGTCCGCGGTGGCGTCGCTCCCCCACGCGGCCCCACCGCCCGGCCCTCCCGAGATGCCGCCTGCCGGCGGGCACGCCGCCCCTCGCGCCGACGAGTCGGCCCCGGCGGTGCCCTGGACCGAGGACGACGACGCGCTGGCCGAGGCGCTGGCGCGCGAACTGGCCGCCTCGCCGGCCGACAACTGGGCGCCCGCCCCGCCGGCAGCCGCGCTGCGCGCGACCGACCCCGCGCCGTCCCCGGAGTGGCCGCAGGCCACCGACCCGGCGACCGACGCCGCCGCCATCGCGGCCGCTGACTTCGCCGCCCCGGCGGTGCCGCGGCCGGCAGCGCCGCTGGGCACCTCCCCCATGGCCAGCGAGCCGCCACCCCGCGCGGTGCTGGTGCGCCAGAGCGCCGACGCGGACGCCCCCGCCGGCGAGCCGGATGCGGCCGAGCCGACCCCGTCGCGCTTCATGGGCCCCATGCCGTCCTGGGCCGGGGACACGAGCGCCCTGCGGCGCGGCCGTGGCACGCGCCGCAGCCGCGGCAGCGACGCCTCGCCGCCGCCCGGCCCGGAGGACGACGCGCCCCAGGCGCCGCCGCCCCCACCGAAACGGCGCCGTGCCCGCGGGGCCAGCAGCACGCCGGCCTTCGTGCGTCAGGCCGAGCGCGACGCCGCCTGGCAGCGCCCCGCCGTGCGCGCCGGCCTGGGTGCGATGGCGCTGCTGCTGTCGGTGTCGCTTGCCGGCCAGGCCGCCTACCGCCACCGCGACACCCTGGCCGCCCGCGAGCCTGCGTGGGCGCCGGTGCTGGCGGCGGGATGCCAATGGCTGGGCTGCGAGCTGCGTGCCCCGCTGGCGCTGGATCCGCTGCGCCTGGAGGCCAGCGACCTGGTGCGCACCGAGCGCGACCAGGTGCTGCGACTCACCGCCGACCTGCACAACACGGCGGGCCATGCGGTGCGGCGGCCCGCCCTCGATGTGAGCTTCACCGATGCCTCCGGACGCCTGCTGGCGCGACGCGTCTTCCCGCCGGGCGAACTGGGCGCGACGCAGGAAGCCCTGGATGCCGGCGGCACCTGGCGCATCGACGCCCTGCTGGCCGTGGGCCCCCTGCCCATCGCCGGCTACACCGTCGAAGTCTTCTACCCCTGAACCCGCACGCACGCCGCCGGGGCGGCCCGTGCCCACTTGCACTTCACACCATGGCCTGTCTCGTCAGCGGCTCCCTCGCCTTCGACACCATCACCAACTTCCCGGGGCGCTTCGCGGACCAGATCCTCCCGGAGCAGGTGCACATCCTCAACGTGTCCTTCCTCGTGCCCACGCTGCGGCGCGAGTACGGCGGCTGCGCCGGCAACATCGCCTACACGCTGGCCGCGCTGGGCGGCGAGCCGGTGGTGCTGGCGGCCCTGGGCAACGACGGCGATGCCTACCTCGACCGGCTGCAGGCGCTGGGCGTGGACACCCGCCAGGTGCTGCAGGTGCAGGACACCTACACCGCGCAGGCGATGATCATCACCGACGCGGACAACAACCAGATCACCGCCTTCCACCCGGGCGCCATGCAGGAGGCACACCGCATCGGCCTGCCTGAGCGGGACGACATCCGGCTGGCGATCGTGGGACCCGACGGGCGCGACGCCATGCTGCGCCGCGCGTCCGACCTCGCCGCCGCGGGCATCCCCTTCGTGTTCGACCCGGGCCAGGGCCTGCCCATGTTCGACGGCGACACGCTGCGCGCGTTCATCGCGCAGGCCACGTGGGTCGCGGTGAACGACTACGAGGCCCGCATGCTGTGCGAGCGCACGGGGCTCACGCTGGACGAGCTCTCGCGTTCACACCTGCAGGGGGTGGTCGTCACGCTGGGGGCCGAGGGCTGCGAGGTGTGGGTGCAGGGCGAGCGCGTCCATGTGCCCGGCACGGCGGCCGAGGAGGTGGTGGACCCCACCGGCTGCGGCGACGCCTTCCGCGGCGCCCTGCTCTACGGGCTGGAGCGCGGCTGGCCGCTGGTGGACTGCGTGGTGCTCGGCAACCGTGTCGGCGCGCTGAAGATCGCCTGCCGCGGCGGGCAGAACCATCTCGTCGATCCCGCCGCGCTCGGCATCGCCTAGGCCGGCTGCCGCTGCAGCCAGGCCTGCACCTGCGCGGCAGGCACCGCGATCTCCACCTGCTTGTGACGCGAGGCGGCGCCCCGTCGCAGCTGCACGGCGCGCCGGGGCAGGCCGAGCTCTCCGGCCAGCCATTCCACCAGGGCCGCGTTGGCCTTGCCCTCCAGCGGCGGCGCGGCCAGGCGCACGCGCAGCGCCCCGTCGTGCCACCCGCTGCACTGCGTGCGCCGCGCATTGGGCTGCACGCTCAGCGTGAGCATGCAGCGCTCAGCACCCTCGGCGCGCAGGCCGGGCGACAGTGTGGAGGCGAGCGCCCCCGCAGAACCTGACACGGTGGCCATGCAGCCTGCTTCCGGCATGAAAAAGCCCGGCCGAGGCCGGGCGTTGCATGCACGCCGTGCCGGTCGCCCGGCACGCGCGTGATCAGCCTCAGGGCTTGTTGCCCGTCGGGAAGGGCCAGGCCGCGGCCGGGCTCAGCGCCGTCTTGGCAGCCGGTGCAGGGGCCGCCGCAGGGGCGGCCGCAGGCGCAGGCTTGGCAGCGGCCTTCTTGGCCGCCGGCTTCTTCGCAGCCGGCTTCTTGGCGGCCGGGGCCTTCTTGGCCGGAGCGGCCTTCTTGGCGGCGCTGGCCTTCTTGGCGGTCGGGGCGGCGCGCTTGGACACCGGCTTCGGCGACGCCGCGACCTTCTTGGCCGGCGCCTTCTTGGCCGGAGCGGCCTTCTTCGCGGGCGCCGCCTTCTTGGCCGGTGCCGCCTTCTTGGCCGGAGCGGCCTTCTTGGCCGGGGCGGCCTTCTTCGCGGGCGCCGCCTTCTTGGCCGGTGCCGCCTTCTTGGCCGGGGCAGCCTTCTTGGCCGGGGCGGCCTTCTTCGCGGGCGCCGCCTTCTTGGCCGGTGCCGCCTTCTTCGCCGGGGCGGCCTTCTTCGCCGCCGCCTTCTTCGCCGGGGCCGCCTTCTTGGCCGGGGCCTTCTTCGCAGTTGCCATATCAATCTCCTTGATCAAGTTGCGAAAAGCACCGCGCGCTCGAGATATCACGCGGTGATCCGTCGCCTCCGGCCGCTCCTGCGCGGGTCTGTCGACCGCTTCAGGCTGCCGTCGTCACGACGAACGGGGTCTGCGGATCACCGCCCTGCTTCTGACTCGTCAGGGCTGATGACCCGCGCTTGATCCAACGCGACCGGGCACTGCGGGCGCCGGCGCCATGTGGCGCCCAGGCAAACCTCAGTCCCAGCTCAGCGCGCCACCGGATTGGTACTCGATGACGCGCGTTTCGAAAAAGTTGCGCTCCTTCTTCAGGTCGATCATTTCGCTCATCCAGGGGAACGGGTTGTCCTCGTTCGGGAAGAGCGCCTCCAGGCCGATCTGCGTGGCACGCCGGTTCGCGATGTAGCGCAGGTAGCCCTTGAACATCGAGGCATTCAGGCCCAGCACGCCGCGCGGCATGGTGTCCTCGGCGTAGCGGTATTCCAGGTCGACGGCCTTGAGGAACAGGGCCTTGATCTCGGCCTTGAACTCGGGCGTCCACAGGTGCGGGTTCTCTAGCTTGATCTGGTTGATCAGGTCGATGCCGAAATTGCAGTGCATCGACTCGTCGCGCAGGATGTACTGGTACTGCTCGGCGGCACCGGTCATCTTGTTCTGCCGCCCCAGCGCGAGGATCTGCGTGAAGCCGACGTAGAAGAACAGCCCCTCCATGAGGCAGGCGAAGACGATCAGGCTCTTGAGCAGGGTCTGGTCGGCCTCGGGCGTGCCGGTCTTGAAGGCCGGGTCCATGATCGCGTCGATGAACGGGATCAGGAACTCGTCCTTGTCACGGATGGACTGGACCTCGTGGTAGGCGTTGAAGATCTCGCCTTCGTCGAGCCCCAGCGACTCGACGATGTACTGGTAGGCGTGGGTGTGGATCGCCTCTTCGAACGCCTGGCGCAGCAGGAACTGCCGGCACTCGGGCGCAGTGATGTGGCGGTAGGTGCCCAGCGTGATGTTGTTGGCCGCGAGCGAATCGGCGGTGACGAAGAAGCCGAGGTTGCGCTTGATGATGCGGCGCTCGTCCTCGCTCAGGCCGTTCGGGTCCTTCCACGTGGCGATGTCGCGAGACATGTTGATCTCTTGCGGCATCCAGTGGTTGGCACAGGTGGCGAGGTACTTCTCCCAGGCCCACTTGTACTTGAACGGCACCAGCTGATTCACATCGGTCTGGCCGTTGATGATGCGCTTGTCCGCCACGTTGACGCGGCGCGTGTCGCGCGGCACCACCGACGAGGCGGCATGCGCGGAGGACGGTGCAGCGGGAGCGGAAACAGCGGAGGCGGAACGCAGGGGTGACGAGGTCACCGCCGAGGCCAGGGCCGGCTGGATGCGGAGCTCGGTGGGCGCATCGCCAAGAGGCTCGGGCGTGTGGCGTGTCGCAGGAGTCGGCGGGTTACGAAGGTCGTCTTCCCAGACCAGCATGAGCGTGTTTCCTATGGGTCGCGATTATGGGAGTGTTGTGTTCAAACACCAAGCACTTCTTGACATCGACGCGGCGTCGTTGTTGCGGCCTGGCATCGAGTGCACAGCACCTCGGCACACGGACTGCACGCACGGCGCGTGCAGGCCTGTCGTGCAGTCAGTGGCAGGTCAGTGGCAGGTCATTGGCAGGCTTCGCAGGTGGGGTCGTCCACACCGCAGAACTTGATGTCCGTGGCGGGCTGCGCGGAGAGCATCGCCTGCGCCTGCGCGGCCACTGCATCGAGTGCCGACATCGACGCGCCGGTGACGCCGCCACCGAAGCCGCCGCCCGTGGGCACCGCGTTGAGCTGGCCCGCCGAGATGGTGGACTTCTCCGCGTGCGTGGCACCCATGGTGCGCAGGTAGTAGGTGGTCTTCAGGCCGCGCACCCAGGCGAGCTTGTAGGTCTCGTCCAGCTTCTTGCCCGACGCACCCGCGATGTAGATGTTGAGCGACTGCGCCTGGTCGATCCACTTCTGGCGGCGCGACGCGGCCTCCACCAGCCAGGTGGCATCCACCTCGAAGGCCGTGGCGTACAGCGCCTTCAGTTCCTCGGGCACGCGGTCGATGCGGCGCAGCGAGCCGTCGTAGTGCTTCAGGTCCATCACCATCACGCTGTCCCACAGGCCCAGCTTCTTCAGGTCACGCACCAGGTACTCGTTGACGACCGTGAACTCGCCGGACAGGTTGGACTTGACCGAGAGGTTGCCGAAGCACGGCTCGATGGACGCGTCCACGCCGATGATGTTGGAGATGGTCGCCGTGGGAGCGATGGCCACGCAGTTGCTGTTGCGCATGCCGTGCGCGGCGATGCGCTGGCGCAGTGCGGCCCAGTCCATGCTCGTGCTGCGATCCACCTCCACGTAGCCGCCGCGGTGCTCGGCCAGCAGGTCCAGCGAGTCGATGGGCAGGATGCCGCGGTCCCACAGCGAGCCACGGTAGCTCGAGTAGCGGCCACGCTCCTCGGCCAGCTCGGTGGACGCCCAGTAGGCGTAGTAGCACAGCGACTCCATCGAGCGGTCGGCGAACTCCACGGCCTCGGCGCTGGCGTAGGGCAGGCGCAGCTGGTACAGCGCATCCTGGAAGCCCATGACACCCAGGCCGACGGGGCGATGGCGCAGGTTGCTGTCGCGCGCCTTCTTCACCGCGTAGTAGTTGATGTCGATGACGTTGTCCAGCATGCGCATGGCGGTGGACACGGTGCGCTTGAGCTTGGCCTGGTCGATCACCTTGCGGCCATCGGCGCCGTCCGCCAGGTGCTGCGCGAGGTTCACCGACCCCAGGTTGCACACGGCGATCTCGTCGGGACCGGTGTTCAGCGTGATCTCGGTGCACAGGTTGCTGGAGTGCACCACGCCCACGTGCTGCTGCGGGCTGCGCACATTGCATGCGTCCTTGAAGGTGATCCACGGGTGGCCCGTCTCGAACAGCATCGAGAGCATCTTGCGCCACAGGTCCTTGGCGGGCATGCGCTTGAACAGCTTGATCTCGCCGCGGTCGGCCTTCTGCTCGTAGGCCACGTAGGCACGCTCGAACTCCGCCCCGGTCTTGTCGTGCAGGTCGGGGCAGTTGGACGGGCTGAACAGCGTCCAGTCGCCGCCTTCCATCACGCGCTTCATGAACAGGTCGGGGATCCAGTTGGCGGTGTTCATGTCGTGGGTGCGCCGGCGGTCATCCCCCGTGTTCTTGCGCAGCTCGAGGAACTCCTCGATGTCCAGGTGCCAGCTCTCGAGGTACGCGCACACCGCGCCCTTGCGCTTGCCGCCCTGGTTCACGGCCACCGCCGTGTCGTTCACCACCTTCAGGAACGGCACCACGCCCTGGCTCTTGCCGTTGGTGCCCTTGATGTACGAGCCCAGCGCGCGCACGTTGGTCCAGTCGTTGCCCAGGCCGCCCGCGAACTTGCTCAGCAGCGCGTTCTCCTTGAGCGCCTCGTAGATGCCCTCGAGGTCGTCGGACACCGTGGTCAGGTAGCACGACGACAGCTGGGAGCGGCGGGTGCCGGCATTGAACAGCGTGGGCGTGGACGACATGAAGTCGAAGCTCGACAGCACGTCGTAGAACTCGATGGCACGCGCCTCGCGGTCGATCTCGTTGAGCGCCAGGCCCATGGCCACGCGCATGAAGAACGCCTGCGGCATCTCGATGCGGCGCTCGTCCACGTGCAGGAAGTAGCGGTCGTACAGCGTCTGCAGGCCGAGATAGTCGAACTGCAGGTCGCGCTCGGCCTTGAGCGCGGCGCCCAGCCTGGCCAGGTCGTACTGCATCAGGCGGTCGTCCAGCAGCTCGGCGTCCACGCCCTTGCGGATGTAGCGCGGGAAGTACTCGGCGTAGCGGTCCTGCATCTCGGCCTGGGTGGTCTCCTGGCCGAGGATCTCCTTGCGGATGGTGTGCAGCAGCAGGCGCGCGGTGGCGCGGGTGTAGGCCGGGTCCTGCTCGATCAGGGTGCGGGCGGCCAGGATGGCGGCCTTGTACACCTCGTCGATGGGCACGCCGTCGTAGAGATTGCGGCGCGTCTCCGCGAGGATGGGCTCGGCCTTGACGTCGGCGCCCAGGCCGGCACAGGCCGACTCGATGAGCGACTGCAGGCGCGCCTCGTCCAGCGGCACGCGCACGCCGCCGTCCACCACGCACAGCGTCGCGGGGGTCACGGCCGGTGCGCTGGTGGCCTGGCGCGCGCGCTCCTGGGCGCGGCGCTCGCGGTACAGCACGTAGGCGCGCGCCACCTCATGGTGGCCGCTGCGCATCAGGCCCAGCTCCACCTGGTCCTGCACGTCCTCGATGTGGAAGGTGCCGCCGCCCGGGCGCGAGCGCAGCAGGGCGCGCACCACCGTCTCGGTGAGCGTGTCCACCGTCTCGCGCACGCTGGCCGACGCCGCGCCCTGGGTGCCATGCACCGCGAGGAAGGCCTTCATCAGCGCCACGGCGATCTTGTTCGGCTCGAAGGACACCACCGCGCCGTTGCGGCGGATGATCTGGTAGCCCTGCCAGGCGCTGGCGGCCAGGCCGTCGGGGAAATGGCTGGCGGACGGGCGCGCCGCGGGGGCGGCGTCGGAAATGCTCGGAGCAACGGCTTGCATGGGTTCCCCTCTTTCTGTTCGGTGTGGCGTCGGTGTTCGTGGCCCCCTGCGCCCGGCAGCCCGGGCGCAACGGCGCGGGGCAAAGCAGTGGCCGCACCTGCGTCAGGAGGGCAGGCGGATGGCGGCATCGGGGCTTGGGAAGGACACACTATATCTGGGGCCCGTGGCACCCACAAGCGCTACCTATAGCGTCCTTCGCCCGTGCGTTTCCCTCTTGACGAAGGCCGCCGAATGGTGTCGGGACGGGCGCTACAGGGGCGCGAAGCGCCCCGCGCGCCAGCCCAGGCGTTGCCGCAGGTGCAACCAGTCGAACCCCGGCCCGGGGTCGGCCTTGCGCCCGGGCGCCACATGCTCGTGGCCAGCCACGTCGAAGGCGCCGTGTCGCCGCTGCAGGGCGCGCAGCAGCCCGGCCAGCCGGTCGTACTGCGCCGGCTCGAAGCGCTCGCCTTCCAGTCCCTCCAGCTCGATGCCGATGGAGTAGTCGTTGCAGTTGTCCCGCCCCTTCCAGCGCGACGCGCCCGCATGCCAGGCGCGGTCGTCGCAGGAGACGAACTGCAGCAGCGCGCCGTCGCGCCGCAGGAAGAAGTGCGACGACACCTGCAGGCCCTTCAGGCCCGCGTAGTACGGGTGGGCGTCCGGATCCAGCCGGTTGGTGAACAGGCGCTCCACGCCGTCGCCGCCGTACTGGCCGGGCGGCAGGCTGATGGAATGCAGCAGCACCAGCGTCACCTCGGCCTGCGGCGGCCGAGGGCCGTGGTTGGGCGATGGCACCCGCCGCGCGGCGTGCCACCAGCCGCCCTGCCAGGCCGGGCGGCTCATCCGGCCGCCAGGTCGACGCCGTTGTCGCCGCCTTCGGTGATGCCCAGGCGGGCCATGCGGTACCGCATCTGGCGCAGGGACAGGCCCAGGCGCGCGCCCGCCGCGGTGCGGTTGAAGCCGTGTTCCTGCAGCGCCCGCACGAGGATGGCGCGCTCGATCTCGTCCAGGTGGCGCGCCAGGTCGGGCGGCAACGGCTCCGCGCCCGGCGGTGGCGCCGGGGCGGTCGCCGGCAGCGCACCGGGCGATTCGGTGGCACCGCCGGCCGTCGCCGCGTCGTGGCTGGCGTCCTCCAGCAGCGCCTCGGGCAGCCCGAGGTCGGCGACGTCGATCACGTCGCCGGGCGACAGCGCCACGGCGCGATGCAGCAGGTTCTCCAGCTCCCGCACATTGCCCGGAAAGGCATAGCGCGCCAGGCGGGCCTCGGCGGCCGCCGTCAGCCGCGGCGCCGGGGTGACGCCCGCATCGCGGGCGATGCGTTCCAGCAGCGCGGCTGCGATCTGCGGCACATCGCCCCGCCGCTCGCGCAGCGGTGGCATGGTGATGCGGATGACGTTGAGGCGGTAGAAGAGATCCTGGCGGAAGCGCCCGGCCGCCACCTCGGCCTCCAGGTCCTTGTGGGTGGCGCTGACGATGCGCACGTTCAGCGGCACCTCGGCCACCGCACCCACCGGCCGCACGGCGCGCTCCTGGATGACACGCAGCAGCTTGCTCTGCATCGCCAGCGGCAGGTCGCCGATTTCGTCCAGGAACAGCGTGCCCCCGTGGGCGGCCTGGAAGAAGCCCGCCCGGTCCTCCGCCGCGCCGGTGAAGGCGCCCTTGCGGTAGCCGAAGAACTCGGACTCCAGCAGGTTCTCGGGGATGGCGCCGCAGTTCACCGCCACGAAGGGCTGGCCGGCGCGCACGCTGACCTCGTGGATGGCGCGCGCGACCAGCTCCTTGCCGGTGCCGGACTCGCCGTGGACGAGCACCGGCGCCATGCTGCGCGCGACCTTCTCCACCAGCTCGCGCACCTGGCCCATGGCGTCCGACCCGCCGACCAGGCGTTGCAGCGGCGCGGGCGTGTCCAGCACGGCCGGGCGGGCGGTGGCCGTCGTGACCGGCACCCTCCCGAGCGCGCCGGCCACCACGGCCCGGAACTGCTTGAGGTCCACCGGCTTGGTGAGGTAGTCGAACGCGCCCGCCTTCAGCGCCTCGACCGCGTTCTCCGCCGAGCCGAAGGCGGTGATCACGATCACCTTTTCCGGCCGACGGGCCCGCTCCAGGCGGTGCAGCAGGTCCAGGCCCGAGCCATCGGGCAGGCGCATGTCGGTGATCACGAGGCGGAACACGCGTTGCTGCAGGCGCGCCCAGGCCTCGCCGACGCTGGCGGCGGTCTCCACCTCGTGGCCCTCGCGCAGCAGGGTCAGTTCGTACAGCGTCAGCAGGTCGGGCTCGTCGTCGACGACGAGCACCCCGCCGGCCGGATAGGCATCACTCATGGACCGTGTCCGTCCTCGTTCATGCGGCAGCGGGCCGGATCCGCACCGCTACAGGTGCAGCCGGCCTTCACCGGCCACCGCGTCGCGCCGCATCACCACCTGGAACAGGTTGGCATGGCGGTCGCCTTCGCGGCGCAGGTAGTCGATGCTGGCGCCATGGCGGCCGCACAGCTCGCGGCAAATATAGAGCCCCAGCCCGGTCCCCCGGCTGCGCGTGGAGTGGAAGGGCTCGAACAGGTGGGCCTCGACGTCGGACGGGATGGGGTCGCCATCGCTGGCCACGACCAGGCGCACGAAGGGCCCGTCCAGGGCCTCCAGCAGCACGACCACCGCGCCGGGCCGGTCGGTGCAGTGCCGCAGCGCGTTCTCCAGCAGGTTCACCAGCACCCGTCGCAGGTGGTCGGGGTCGAAGACGGCGCCCAGCGGCTCCTTGGGCAAGGACACGCGCAGCCGGCTGTCGCTGCCGAGCGCGAGCCCCACGGTGCGCGCCCATTCCGCACAGATGGCCGCCACCTCGGCCGTGGCATCCAGCGTGCGCGACGGCGTCATGCTGCCGGGCGCGGCCTCCATGACGTCGTTCACGATGCGCCGCAGCCGCTCGACGTTGTCGGCCACGATGCGCACCAGGCGCTGCTGGTCCGGCCGCAGCGCGTCCTCCTGCAGCAGCGCATTGGCCTGCGACACCGCGGCCAGCGGGTTGCGGATCTCGTGCGCGATGCCGGCCGAGATGCGGCCCATGGCCGCCAGCCGCTCCTCGCGCTGCCGGGCCAGCACGGCACGCAGCTCCTCCATGAAGAGCACGGCCAGCACCTCCTCGCCCCCCGTCCCGGCACCGCCTTCGTGCAGCGGGCCGAGGCGGGCACCGCGCGTGAACCGCGCGCGCACGCGCACCGACCGCGGCGTCTCGCCGGTGTAGGCCAGCGTGACGTCCAGCCCGGAGGCCGGCCACTGGCCGCTGTCGTAGGCCGTGGTGACCGCATCGAGCAGCTGGCCCCAGCCCGGCTGGCTGCCCAGGGCGAAGGGCGCCGGCGGACACGCGCCCGTGTCGGACAGCAGGGCGCGCGCGGCCGGGTTGGCGGCGCGCACCCGGCCACGCCGGTCCACGACCAGCACGCCGTCGCTCATCTCGTCGATCACCAGCCGGTTCAGTTCGGCCTGCTGGCGCGCGAGCTCCAGGCTGCCCCGGGCGGTGCGCTCCTCGCGCGCCAGACGGGCCGACATCTGCCCGGCCACCAGCACGGCGGCGAACAGGCCGATGCCCGCCAGGCCCGCCTGCGACAGCGGGCCGGCGAACGCACCGGCCTCCATGCCGCGCCAGACGGCCGAGCCGAGCAGCAGCAGGCTGGCGGCGGCCGCGGTGGCCAGCGCGGTGCCACGGCGCGACAGCACGCCGGCCATGAGCACGGGCAGCACCAGCAGGGCGGCATGGTTGAGCGTGGCCTGCGGCGCCAGCCAGTGCATGGCCCCGAAGGAGGCCATGTCGACCCCGACCGTGGACCACCACCGCCAGCGCGCCGCGCCCACGGTGCGCGGGCCGGGCCGGCGCGGCGCGACCACGCGCAGCGTGACGGCCTGCAGCGCATAGGCTGCGCACAGGGCCAGCACCATGCTGAAGCCGCGGCCGCCTACCCATTCCACGCCCAGCTGGGCCAGCAGCAGCGCCACGCCCAAGGCGGCCCGCGCGGTGAGGTAGGTGCGCTCGATCCGGCGCGGGGCGCTGTCGTTGGCGGCCACCAGGCGGCGTGCCTGTCGAGACAGGAAGTTCGTGTCCTCGGGAACGCCGCTGGACGCCTCCCAGGCCGGGTCCAGCGTGGACACGTCGTCCAGCACCGAGCTCTCGCCGAAGCCCAACGCGCCGAACCAGGAGGCCCGGCCGGTCGAGGGCGGGCGGGTGGCATGCGGCCGCGGGGCCATGGCCGGTGTCAGCGCGCCGGGCCGAGGCGACGATGCTCGGCGCAGCAGTAGTGCCGGCCACCCTCGCCTTCGACCGACTCGGCCGCCGGCAGGTGCGTGCCGCACTGGGCGCAGGCCACCATGGACTGCGGGCCGGCGGGCTCGGCGCGCCGCTCGGCCACCGGCCTCGGCCGGCCCTTGCCGAACCACCACAGCGCGACGATCACGACCAGGGCGATCAGCAGCAGGAGCTTGGCCATGTGCGCCCGCGCCTCAGCCCGGCTGGCGGTGCAGCACCACCTCGTACACGAAGCGGGTGCCCACATAGGCCAGCAGCAGCAGCAGCGTGCCCACGTACAGCCAGCGGGTGGCCTGCCGGCCGCGCCAGCCGCGCCACAGGCGGCCGGCGATCAGCGCCGCGAAGGTGCCCCAGCCCAGCAGCGACAGCACGGCCTTGCGGTCCCAGCTCCAGCCGCCTTCCGACTGCATGCCGAGCAGCAGGGCGAGCGTGAGCACCACGAAGCCGGCCTCGACGAAACGGAAGGTCAGTCGCTCCAGCTTGAGCAGTGGCAGCCCTGCGCCGATGGTGCCCGAACCGATGCCCGGGCCGCGCTGGCGCAGCCGTGCATCGGCGGTGTCCAGCAGCACCGCATGCAGCACCGCCGCACCGAACAGGCCGTAGGACGTGAGGCCCAGCACCCAGTGCAGCGGCGCCCAGCGCGAATGCGCCACGGCGCGCACCTCGCCCGGGAAGGACCAGGCCAGGGCGATGGCCAGCAGGCCGGCCAGGGCCAGCGCACGCCGCGGGCCCGACAGCGGCAGGAAACGGCTTTCCAGGCCGTGCACGGCCAGGACGATCCACACGGTGAACGACAGCACGGGCGCGAAGCCCAGGCGCAAGCCCTGGCCTTCCACGCCCCAGGCGCCCACGCCGGTGAGCAGCACCAGCGCGTGCAGCACCCACGCGGTGAACAGCGCCTGGATGGGCCAGCGCCGCTCGGGCGCGGCGGGCCACAGCGCCGCCCCATAGGCCAGCATGGCCGCCGCGGCCACGGGCGCCACGGGGTCAGCGGATAAACTCATGCCGACAGTGTACCGGCGCGCCGCCGGGCCATTCCGCCCCACTTCTGGCCCGCCTCCCGGCCGCGCATACCCCATGGCATCCACCCTCACCGACCGCCTGTCGCGCCTGGTCAAGACCATGCGCGGCCAGGCCCGCATCACCGAATCCAACGTGCAGGACATGCTGCGCGAGGTGCGCATGGCCCTGCTCGAGGCCGACGTGGCGCTGCCCGTCGTGCGCGACTTCATCGCCCGGGTGAAGGACAAGGCGCTGGGCCAGGAGGTGGTCGGCTCGCTGAACCCCGGCCAGGTGCTGGTGTCCATCGTGCACAAGGAACTCGCCGCCACCATGGGCGAGGGCGTGGCCGACATCAACCTGGCCACCCAGCCACCGGCGGTCATCCTGATGGCCGGCCTGCAGGGCGCGGGCAAGACGACGACCACGGCCAAGCTGGCCAAGCACCTGATCGAGAAACGCCGCAAGAAGGTGCTCACCGTGTCCGCCGACGTGTACCGGCCGGCCGCCATCGAGCAGCTCAAGACGGTGACCCGGCAGGCGGGCGCCGAGTGGTTCGCGTCGTCGCCGGACCAGCAGCCGCGCGACATCGCGCTGGCCGCGCTGGACTACGCGCGCAAGCACTACGTCGACGTGCTGCTGGTGGACACCGCCGGCCGCCTGGCCATCGACGAGGCGCTGATGGCGGAGATCCGCGACCTGCACGCGGCCATCCACCCCGTGGAGACGCTGTTCGTGGTGGACGCCATGCAGGGCCAGGACGCGATCAACACGGCGCGCGCCTTCAAGGAGGCGCTGCCCCTGACGGGCATCGTGCTCACCAAGCTCGATGGCGATTCGCGCGGCGGCGCGGCGATGTCCGTGCGGCAGATCACCGGCGCGCCGATCAAGTTCGCCGGCGTGTCCGAGAAGATCGACGGGCTGGAGGTCTTCGACGCCGAGCGCCACGCGGGCCGGGTGCTGGGCATGGGCGACATCGTGGCCCTGGTCGAGGAGGTGCAGAAGGGTGTCGACCTGGAGGCCGCCAAGAAGCTGGCCGACAAGGTGAAGTCGGGCGACGGCTTCGACCTGAACGACTTCCTCGCCCAGATCAGCCAGATGAAGAAGATGGGCGGCCTGGGCTCGCTCATGGACAAGCTGCCCACCCAACTGGCCGCCAAGGCCGGCCAGGCCGACATGGACCGCGCCGAGCGCGACATGCGCCGCATGGAAGGCGTGCTGAACGCCATGACGGCCAAGGAGCGGCGCCAGCCCGCCCTGCTGCTGGAAGGCAAGAGCAAGGCCAGCCGCAAGCGACGCATCGCGGCCGGCGCGGGCGTGCAGATCCAGGAGGTCAACCGGCTGCTCAACCAGTTCGAGCAGATGCAGGGCATGATGAAGAAGATGAAGGGCGGCGGCCTCATGAAGATGATGAAACGCATGGGCGGCATGAAGGGCATGGGCGGCCTCGGCGGCATGGGCGGCCCCGGCGGCCTCTGACACGCCTCCCGCCTTCACCCTGGACCCGTCACCATGAACGCATTGCCGTGGATCCTGCTGGGGCTGACCGTGGGGGTGGGTGCGCCTGCCCTGTGGTGGTGGCTGAGGCAGCGTGATGCCCAGGCCGCGGTCGCCTCCCGCGCCCGTGTGGCCGATGCCCGCGACACGGTGGCCGACTGGCCCCCGACGGCCACGCGGCTGCTGACCGCCCCCGAACGGCAGGCCCACCAGCTGCTCTCGGCCGCCCTGCCCGACCAGCTCGTGTTCGCCCAGGTGCCGCTGGCCCGCTTCCTGCGCGTGCCCACCCGCTATTCCTATGGCGACTGGCTCGCCCGCGTCGGCCAGCTCAGCGTCGACCTGCTCGTCTGCGACCGCAGCACGGCCGTGCTCGCGGCGGTGGAAATCCGTCCGGCGGAGACCAGCACGCGCAGCCTGGCGCGCCACAAGCGCATGGCCCGCGTGCTGGAGGCCGCCGGTGTGCGGGTCGTGGTGTGGCAGGAAGGGGCCATGCCGTCGGCCACCCAGGCCATCCGCGACGAGCTGCTGCCGCCCGAGCTGGCCCGCCTGCCCGTGGCGGCCCCGGCGCCGAGGCCGCCGGCCCCGGCACCGCTGGCGCCGGCCAGCCCGCTCACGCGCATTCCGGTGGGCCATGTGCAGGCGCCCGGCGAGGCGTCGGTGCCGCTGCCCGACCCGCCGCCCACCACGTGGTTCAGCGAGATCGACGCACCGCCCGCACCGTCTGCACCGTCTGCACCACCGCGTCCGCCCGCGGCGGGCCGCTGAGGCGCCCGGCGCGCCTCAGGCCACGCCCAGCAGCGCGCGGGCGAATTCCCGCGCCTCGAAGGTCTGCAGGTCCTCGAGCTTCTCGCCCACGCCGATGAAGTACACGGGGATGGGCCGCTCGCGGGCGATGGCCGCCAGCACGCCGCCCTTGGCCGTGCCGTCCAGCTTGGTCACGATCAGGCCGGTCAGCTGCAGCGCATCGTCGAAGGCCTTCACCTGCCCCAGGGCGTTCTGGCCGGTGTTGCCGTCCACCACCAGCAGCACCTCGTGCGGGGCCGTGGACTCCGCCTTGGTGATGGTGCGGCGAATCTTCTTCAGCTCTTCCATCAGGTGAAGCTGCGTGGGCAGGCGGCCCGCCGTGTCCGCGATCACCACGTCCACCCCACGCGCCTTGCCGGCCACCACCGCGTCGTAGGTCACGGCGGCCGGGTCACCGCCTTCCTGGCTGACGATCTGCACCCGGTTGCGGTCGGCCCACACCGCGAGCTGTTCGCGCGCCGCGGCGCGGAAGGTGTCGGCCGCCGCCAGCAGCACCTGCTGTTCCGCGTCCGCCAGGTGCCGGGTGAGCTTGCCGATGCTGGTGGTCTTGCCGGCGCCGTTCACGCCGACGACCATCATCACGGTGGGCTCGTGCCGCCCCACCTGCAGCGGACGCTGCAGCGGAGCAAGCAGGTCGGCGATCGCGTCCACCAGCAGCGCGCGCACCTGCTCGGGGCGGTCGGCCTTGTGTTCCTTCACGCGGCGCTTCAGGTCGGCCAGCAGGTGCTCGGTGGCCTTGACGCCGGCGTCTGCCATCAGCAGCGCCGATTCCAGCTCCTCGTAGAGGGTGTCGTCGATGCGGGTGCCGGTGAACACCTGGGCGATGCTCGACCCGGTGCGGGCCAGCCCCTGCTTGAGGCGACCGAACCAGCTGCCGCGCTCTGCCGGCTTGTCCACGGGCCGATCCATGGCGGCCACCACCGGGTGGTGGGCTGCCGCCGCGGGCGACGGGGCCGGCGAGCTCGCCGGGGTGGGGGCCGGCGGGCTCGACGGGCTGGGGGCCGGCGCGGGCGGCACCACCGGAATGGGCACCGGCGCCGCCGCCGGCGCGGGAGCCTGCACCCGCGCCGGTGCAGGCACGGGGGCAGGCACCGGCACCGGCACCGGCACGGGCTCGGCCGTGGGGGCGGGTGCCGGGTCAACGGGGGCCGCCGGCGGGGCCACGGTCGGCTCGGCGACCAGGTCACGCAGGTCACGCAGATCCGGGGCGGCGGGGGGCGGCGGAGACTTTTTCTTGAAGAAGCTGAACATCGTGTCGGGCGCCTGCCAACAGGTGGCACGGGGGGCTTGCAGTGTAGGCCCTGGATCGCTATATAATGGAAGGCTACGTGGCGCTTTAGCTCAGTCGGTTAGAGCGACGGAATCATAATCCGCAGGTCCGGGGTTCGAATCCCTGAAGCGCCACCAAGAATCTCTGAGAAACGTTCCAAAGGCCTCGCCCACCGGCGAGGCCTTTGTCTTTTCAGGGCGCTCACTGCAGCGGTGGCGGGTCGGCGGGCGCAGGCTGCGCCGGGGCCAGGCCGTAGCCCGCCGCCAGGGCGGCTTCCCAGGCATCGCCGAGCAGGCGGTAGCCCTGGCGGCTGGGGTGGATCTCGTTGTGCCAGTGGGCGGTGGCGCCGGTGTCCTGCGTGTCGGCCGGCCACAGACGCCCGTGGGTGTCCACCACGTGCAGCGAGCCATCGGACACGGCGGCGGCCATGTCCTTCAGCAAGGTGCCCAGGCGGCCCAGCAGCACCGCCGCCACGGCCCGCCATTCGGTCACGGGCACGCCAAAGCGCGCCAGGCTGGGCGCGAGCCAGGGGCCCTGCCCGGCGCCAGCCGGCGCCCAGCGCGGCGTCGCCAGGTCGTAGGTGTGCAACCACAGCGGCACGCCGCGGTTGGTGGGCAGGCGGTCGCGCTGGTGCAGCAGTTCGTCCACCACCGCCCGCAGGTGCGTGGCGAAAGTCGCCCATCCTTCCTCGCTCAGGTAGCGCGCCGGGCCGTCGCTCAGCGGGCCCCATTCGTCGGCGCGCCGCAGCAGTCGCCGGCTGCGCGGCGCCGACGGCGGGGCGCCCGTGGCCTCGATGAGGTCGTTGCCCCCTCCCGACACCAGCACGCCGGCCCACGGCCGCCGCTTCGCGCCATTGAGCAGCCGCAGGAACGCCTGCTGCCGCGTCGTGTCGGTCATGCGCCGCAGCTGCAGCCCGGGGGAGGCGCAGTTCACCGCGCAGGACATCACCGGCAAGGTGATCTTCTCGAACAGGTTGCTGGTGAGCCAGGGGGGAAAGGCGCCCACCGAGAACCAGGAGTCCCCCTGGGCGAGGAACTGCAGCGCGAAGGTGTCGAGCGGCGCGGCACCGTCGTCCACCTCCTGCGCGGAGAACAGCTTCATGTCGTGCATGGGCCACCTCGTGTGAGCGCGGCACGCGCGCCGCGTGGCCCCATTGCATGCCGGTGCGGCGGTGGTGTCCAGCCCCCGGGCTCAGCACAGGCCAGGGGTGCTCAGCCGGGCGCGGGCTGCGCCTGCGGGTCGGCGTCCGCACTGGCGCCGTGCTTCCAGTACGCCGCCGCGCGGATGGCGCGCTTGTCATGGCCCTTGTCGTCCACGAGGATGCGCCGCAACGCCGCCATCAGCCCGCCCTCGCCGGCGGCCCACACGTAGCCCTCGCCGGGCGGCAGGGCGAAGCCACCCGCCACGTCGAGCACGGCGGCGGCGTCGGCCAGCCACTGCACCTGGGCCTGGCATGCCACCGCCGGCAGCCGGCGATCGGCCGGATCGGCCACCTGCAGCCACACATGCACCTGGGCGTCGGCGGGCAGCTCCTCCAGGCGGCGGGAGATGGCGGGCAGGGCCGTCTCGTCGCCCACCATCAGGTGCCAGGCGTAGTCGGTGGGAATGAGGAAGGAACCGCGCGGGCCGGCCACGCGCAGCGTCTGGCCGGGGGCTGCCTGCGCCGCCCACGCCGCGGCGGGCCCGTCGCCATGCAGGACGAACTCCAGCGTCAGCTCGCCCGCTTCGGGATCGAAGCGGCGCGGCGTGTAGTCGCGGCGGGCGGGCTCGCCGCCGGGCGTGTCGACGAACACCTTCAGGTGGTCGTCGAAGGAGGGGCTGTGGAAGTCCCCCAGCGACTCGCCGCCCAGCACGACCGCCACGAAGTGGGGGCTGGGCCGCTCCACGCGGCGCACGACGAGGTCGCGGAACTTGAGGTCGTGGCGCACGCGCTGCACGCGGCCGAGGATGCTGCTCATGGGGCACGGCGCCTGCGCGCCGCGGCAAACGATGAAGCGGCCATGATGCGTGACGCCTGCCTCGCCCCGCAAGCCGGCGTGCGCAAGGCCCGGACGCGCGCCCGGTCGTCCGGTGGCCCGCCACCTACAATCCGGGCCTTGTCGCCCGGTGGCCCGGCCCCGCCCGCCACCGACTCCCTCCACAGCCCCTGGGTCTACACCATGCACCGCTGTGCCGCGGCTCAGCCCGCCCCGCGCATGCCCCGCCGCCACTTTCTCGCTGCCGGCCTGGCCACTGCCGCCACGCTGGCCATCTGGGCGGTGGCGCCTGGCGCCATCGCGCAGCCGCTGGTGCGGCGCTTCCCGCGCCACGCCCTGCGCGGCGAGCTGGTCTTCGGCGCCTTCCCCGAGGTGCTGCTGAACGGCCAGCCGGCCCGCCTGGCGCCCGGCGCGCGGGTGCACGACGCCGCCAACCGCATCGCCATGCCCGGCGCGGTCGCGGGCGGTCGTTTCCTGGTGCACTACACGGTCAACAGCATGGGCCTGCTCCAGGACGTCTGGATCCTGCGGCCCGACGAGGCCGCGCGCCAGCCCTGGCCGCGCACGCCGACCGAGGCCGCCACCTGGTTCTTCGACGAACTGGCCCAGGTGTGGATCAAGCCCTGACCCGCGGGCGGGGCACCGAAAGCACACCACCATGACGACCGCGACCAAGAAGGTCTACATCCGCACCTTCGGGTGCCAGATGAACGAGTACGACTCGGACAAGATGGCCGACGTGCTGCGCGCCGCCGAGGGCTACGAGCCCACGGACGACGTGGAGCAGGCCGACCTGGTGCTCTACAACACCTGCAGCGTGCGCGAGAAGGCCGCGGAGAAGGTCTTTTCCGACCTCGGTCGCATCAAGCACCTGAAGAAGAAGGGCGTGCTGATCGGCGTGGGCGGCTGCGTCGCCAGCCAGGAGGGTGCCGCCATCATCGAGCGGGCGCCCTACGTGGACCTGGTCTTCGGCCCGCAGACGCTGCACCGCCTGCCGCAGATGATCGAGCAGCGCCAGGCCCAGCGCCGGCCGCAGGTGGACATCAGCTTCCCCGAGATCGAGAAGTTCGACCACCTGCCGCCTGCGCGGGTGGAGGGCGCCTCCGCCTTCGTGTCCATCATGGAAGGCTGCTCCAAGTACTGCACCTACTGCGTGGTGCCCTACACCCGTGGCGAGGAGGTGTCCCGCCCCTTCGACGACGTGCTCACCGAGGTGGCCGGCCTGGCCGACCAGGGCGTCAAGGAGATCACGCTGCTGGGCCAGAACGTGAACGCCTACCGCGGCGCCATGGGCGACACGGCGGAGATCGCGGATTTCGCCCTGCTGCTGGAGTACGTGGCCGAGATCCCCGGCATCGAGCGCATCCGCTACACCACCAGCCACCCGAACGAGTTCACCCAGCGCCTGGTCGACGCCTACGGGCGCATCCCCCAGCTGGTGAGCCACCTGCACCTGCCGGTGCAGCACGGCTCCGACCGCATCCTGATGGCGATGAAACGCGGCTACACCGTGCTCGAGTACAAGAGCACGATCCGCAAGCTGCGCGCGGTGCGCCCGGGCATCAGCCTGAGCTCCGACTTCATCGTGGGCTTCCCTGGCGAAACCGAGGACGACCACGCGCGGACCATGAAGCTCATCGACGACATCGGCTTCGATGCGTCCTTCAGTTTCATCTACAGCCCGCGGCCGGGCACGCCCGCCGCGGCGCTGGCCGACGACACGCCGCACGAGGCCAAGCTGGCGCGGCTGCAGGCCTTGCAGGCCAAGCTCGAGGACAACGTGCGCCGCTACAGCGCCGCCCTGGTGGGCACGCGCCAGCGCATCCTGGTGGAAGGCCCGTCGCGCAAGAACGCCGCCGAGCTGATGGGCCGGACCGAGTGCAACCGCATCGTCAACTTCGCCGGCAGCCCCCGACTGGTGGGGCAGATGGTGGACGTGACCGTGACCGAGGCGTTGCCGCACTCGCTGCGCGGAGAAGTGGTGACGCGGGACACGGCGCCCGCCTGAGGTCCGCCCCGCCGCCTGCTCAGGCGATGCGGCGCGGGCCGTGCCACCACAGCACGCCGGCCGTGGCGGCCACCAGCAGGCCGTAGGTGGCCATCTTGCCGTCGCGGCCGAAGACCACCAGCCCGACCGCCAGCGCCAGCGCCCCGGCGCCCGTCGCCCACCGCGCCAGCCGCCAGTAGGGCACCGCCTTCAGCGCCCTCCACCAGGCCAGCTTGGCCAGGCCAGCCGCGAGCAGGCCCACCCCCACGGCGGGCGCGAAGAAGTTCAGCAGGTGCCACAACGCGTCGAGCGGGCCCATGGTGCCAGGGAACAAGGGGAAGACGGGGCCCGCGGCTTGATGCACCTCAAGGGCACGGTGCGGCCGCTTCGGCCCCACCCCCGCGGACAAGGGGGTCGAATTTTATAATCGCCGCCATGAGTGTCATTGCGCTCGGGCTCAACCACCACACCGCGCCGCTGGACCTGCGCGGCCGGTTCGCCTTTCCGCCCGATCAGCTGCCCCCGGCGCTGCGCGCGCTGCAGGGCCAGTGGCACCGCAGCACGCCCGAAGCGGCCATCCTGTCCACCTGCAACCGCACCGAGCTGTACGTCGCCGGCATGCCGGGGGCGGGCCGCGAGCTGGTGCGACCGGCCATCGACTGGCTGGCCGGCCAGGGCGGCGTCGACGGCAGCACCCTGATGCAGCACACCTATGTGCTGGAAGGCCGCGAGGCCGCGCGGCACGCCTTCCGCGTGGCCTCCGGCCTGGATTCCATGGTGCTGGGCGAGCCGCAGATCCTCGGCCAGATGAAGGAGGCCGTGCGCGGCGCCGATGCGGCCGGCACGCTGGGCACCACCTTGCACCAGCTGTTCCAGCGCTCGTTCTCGGTGGCCAAGGAAGTGCGCAGCTCCACCGAGATCGGCGCGCATTCCATCAGCATGGCCGCGGCGGCGGTGCGCCTGGCCTCGCAGATCTTCGAGGACCTGCGCGAGACGCGGGTGCTGTTCGTCGGCGCCGGCGAGATGATCGAACTGGTCGCCACCCACTTTGCCGCCCGCGAGCCGCGCCAGATGGCGGTGGCCAACCGCACGCTGGAGCGTGGCGAGAAGCTGGCGGCCCGCTTTGGCGCCCAGGCGCTGCGCCTGGCCGACCTGCCGGCGCGGCTGCACGAGTTCGACGCGGTGATCTCGTGCACGGCCAGCACCCTGCCCATCATCGGCCTGGGCGCCGTGGAGCGGGCCCTCAAGGCCCGCCGCCGCCGCCCGATGTTCATGGTGGACCTCGCCGTGCCACGCGACATCGAACCCGAGGTCTCCCGCCTGTCCGACGTCTACCTCTACACCGTGGACGACCTCACCGAGGTGGTGCAGACGGCCGGCGAGAAGCGCCAGGCCGCCGTCGCCCAGGCCGAGGCCATCATCGACGCCGGGGTGCAGAACTTCGCCCACTGGCTGGACCAGCGCGCGAGCGTGCCGCTCATCCAGGCCCTGAACCAGCAGGCCGACGAGTGGCGGGCCGCCGAGCTGGCGCGCGCGCGCAAGCTGCTGGCCCGCGGGGACGATGTGGACGCCGTGCTGGACGCGCTGTCGCGTGCGCTCACCCAGAAGATGATGCACGGCGCCCTGGCCGAGCTGCGCGCCGCGGAAGGCGAATCGCGGCAGGCGACGGCCGAATGGGTCTCGCGACTGTTCCTGCGCCAGGCCACCCGCAGCCCGGTGGCGGACGCCCCGTCCGCCGGCGACAAGCTCTAGCGACGCTGGCCCGTGTCCGTGCCGCGCGCCTGACGCGGCCCGAGGCCGTCCGCCCCCCGCCGGCGGTGTGCCTGCCCTGCCCCGTCGCCCATCCCGCCGCGCCCATGAAAGACTCGCTTCGCCAGCAGCTCCACCGCCTCGCCATGCGCCTGGACGAGCTGGACGCCAACCTGGCCGACCCGCAGGTGACCGCCGACATGGCGCGCTACCGCAGCCTGGCGCGCGAGCAGGCCGAGGCAGCCCAGGTGGTGGGGCTGCTGCGCCGCTTCGAACAGCGTGAGCGCGACCTGGCCACCGCCCAGGAGATGCTGGACGACCCGGACATGGCCGAGATGGCGCGGGAGGAGCTCGCCGGGGCGCAGGAGGAACTGGCGCAGCTGCATGCGGCCCTGCAGACCGCCCTGCTGCCACGCGACCCCGACGACCACCGGGCGGCGTTCATCGAGATCCGCGCGGGGACCGGCGGCGAGGAGTCGGCCCTGTTCGCGGCCGACCTCGCCCGCATGTACCTGCGCTACGCCGAGCGCCAGGGCTGGCGCACCGAGGTGATGAGCGACAGCCCCTCCGACCTGGGCGGCCACAAGGAGCTGGTCCTGCGCGTGGACGGCGATGGCGTCTACGGCCGCATGAAATTCGAGTCGGGCGGCCACCGCGTGCAGCGGGTCCCGGCCACGGAGTCGCAGGGGCGCATCCACACCAGCGCCTGCACGGTGGCCGTGATGCCGGAACCGGACGCCGCCGAGGAAGTCACGCTGGACCCGTCCGAGCTGCGCATCGACACCTACCGCAGCAGCGGCGCCGGGGGGCAGCACATCAACAAGACCGACAGCGCCGTGCGCATCACCCACCTGCCCACCGGCATCGTGGCGGAGTGCCAGGACGACCGCTCGCAGCACCGCAACAAGGCCAAGGCGATGGCCGTGCTGCAGGCGCGCCTGCGCGACCGCGAGCGCAGCGCCCGCGAGGCGCAGGAGGCCGCCACGCGCAAGGCGCTGGTGGGCTCGGGTGACCGCTCGGACCGCATCCGCACCTACAACTTCCCCCAGGGCCGGTTGACCGACCACCGGATCAACCTCACGCTGTACAAGCTGGGGCAGATCATGGAGGGCGACCTGGACGACGTGGTGGCTGCCCTGCAGGCCCACCGGGCGCAGCAGCAACTGGCCGCGCTGGAAAGCGGGCAGCCGACATGAGCGCCACCGTGGGCCATGCGCTGGCCGCGGCCATCGGCCAGGGCCTGGACCGACTGGATGCCCAGCTGCTGCTGGGGCATGTGCTGGCACGGCCGCGGGCCTGGCTGATCGCACACGACGGCGACCCGCTGCCCGCCGCCTCGGCCGAGGCCTTCGCCCGCCTGTGCGCCCGACGGTCCGCCGGGGAGCCGCTGGCCTACTTGGTGGGCGAACGGGAGTTCCACGGGCTGACGTTGCAGGTGACGCCGGCGGTGCTGGTGCCTCGACCGGATACCGAGACCTTGGTGGATTGGGCGCTGGCGCTGCTGGCTGGCGACCTGGCCGACCGCAGCGCGCCCGCCGTCGTGGACCTCGGCACGGGCAGCGGGGCGATCGCGCTGGCCGTGGCCCACCGTCATCCCGCGGCGCGGGTGGAGGCCGTCGATGCCAGCGCCCCGGCGCTCGCCGTGGCGCGGGCCAACGGCCAGCGCCTGGGGCTGCCGGTGACCTGGCACCACGGCTCCTGGTTCGAGCCGCTGGCGGGCCGCCGCGTGGACCTGGTGCTCAGCAACCCGCCCTACATCGCCGGGGACGACCCCCATCTGGACGCCCTTCGCCACGAGCCGGCCATGGCCCTCACCCCGGGCGGCGACGGCCTGGACAGCCTGCGCTGGCTGGCCGCGCACGCGCCGGCGCACCTGGCTCCCGGCGGCTGGCTGCTGCTGGAGCACGGCTGGGACCAGGCGGACACCGTGGCGACGCTGCTGCACGACGCCGGGTTCGGCGAGGTCCAACACCGGCAGGACCTGGCCGGCCACCGCCGGTGCACGGGCGGTCGCTGGAGCGGCTGACGTCGGACGCGGTATCAGATCGTCCCTTCTTTCTGTAAGAGCCCGCAACACCATTGGGGGGGCGGTGCCATTTCACGCGCGCCGTGGAGGGGCCGGCAGTAGCATGCTTCAACGGCTTTGAACACGAGCCGTCGGGAGCCTGCCATGCGCCGCCAACTTGCTTTGTGGATCCCCCTGTGCACCGTCTGCCTGGCCGTGCCGCTGCAGGCGCGCGCCCATGGGGTCTCGGGCGACGGGCTCAAGGCGGCCGCCGACGCCAGCGAGACCTGGGCCCCCTGGCAGGCGCGGTGGGCATTCAGCGCCCCCGCGCCGCTGGCCACTTCGTGGTCCTCGGCCACGCTGGCCAGCAGCCCCGCGCTGCTGGCGGGCGACCGCTACCTCGGCTGGGGGCGCCTGGGGTCCAGCGGTGGCCTGCGCGCCACCGGCGCGTTGCTGGTCGGCGCCTCGGCCCTCTCGCTGGCCTCACCGGCCGGTGCGACCCCCGGCGAGATGCTGTGGCGCCCCACGGCGGGCGCCACCGACGCCGAAGGTGGCGCCATGCCCTACCTGGGCATGGGCTACAGCGCCTGGTGGGCGCGCACGGGTCTGGGCGTGTCGGCCGATCTCGGCGTGGCAGCCACCCGGCCGAATGAGGCAGTCCGTTTCGGCCGCGTGATGTCCGGCAGCGAGGGCCTGGACGACATGTTCCGGGCGATGCAGCTCTCGCCGGTGCTCCAGGTCAACCTTTCGTACGCGTTCTGAGGCTGGCCGCAGGGCCAAGGCCACGGCGCGGGCCGAAGGCCCCGCCTTTGGTCTATAAAGCCGACTTCGGGCCATGAGGCCCGCGAACGCATTTCTCGAAAGCATTCCATGAGCGACGTCCAGCAGCGCATCGACCAGATCGTCAAGGGCCACAAGGTGGTCCTCTTCATGAAGGGCACGGCGCAGTTCCCCATGTGCGGCTTCTCCGGCCGCGCCGTCCAGGTGCTCAAGGCCTGCGGCGTGAACGACCTCGCCACCGTCAACGTGCTCGACGACGAGGCCATTCGCCAGGGCATCAAGGAATACGCCAACTGGCCGACGATTCCGCAGCTCTACGTCAACGGCGAGTTCGTCGGCGGCTCGGACATCATGATGGAGATGTACCAGTCGGGCGAACTGCAGCAGATGTTGACCGCCTGAACCGGCCGTGCCCGGCTCCAGCGCACCTGCGCGCATCGTCGTCGGCGTCACCGGCGCGTCGGGTGCCGTCTATGCGGTGCGCCTGCTCGAGCGCTTGCGCGCGCTCGGTGCGTACACGCACCTCGTGGCCACGCCGGCCGGGGTGCTCAATGTGCACCATGAGCTGGGCCTCGATCGCCACCAACTGGAGGCCCTGGCCTCCGAGAGCCATGCCGCCGGCGACGTGGGCGCCTGCATCGCCAGCGGCAGCCACCGCGTGGACGCGATGGTGGTGGCGCCCTGCACCATGAAGTCCCTGGCGGCCATCGCGCACGGCTTCGGCGACAACCTGCTCACGCGCGCGGCCGACGTCACCCTGAAGGAGCGCCGGCGGCTGGTGCTGATGGTGCGGGAGACCCCGTTCAACCTGGCCCACCTGCGCAACATGACGGCCGTCACCGAGATGGGCGCCGTCGTCTTTCCGCCGCTGCCGGCGTTCTACCACCGCCCCCAGTCGGTGGACGCCCTGGTGGACGACACGGTGGAGCGGGTGATCGAACTGCTCGGTGTGGCCGATGCCGCGCCGCGCCGCTGGGCCGGCCTGTAGGCCCGAGGGGGCTCAGGTCTGCCCCGGCATCAGCCACTGGCGCCGTGCGCCCATCACGGCATTGGGGTACTCGGCACGGCCGCGGCTGCCGTTGTAGCGGCCCAGCGCCATGAACAGGTCCCCACGCTCGCGCTCCAGGTAGTGGCGCAGGATGACGCAGCCGAATCGCAGGTTCGTCTGCATGTGGAACAGGCGCGATGCGTCGCCGTCGCCGATCACCCGGGCCCAGAAAGGCATCACCTGCATGTAGCCGCGCGCGCCGGCCACGCTGATCGCGTATTTGCGAAAGCCGCTTTCCACCTGGACCAGCCCCAGCACGAGCGCGGGCTCCAGGCTGGCCCGCTTGCTTTCGTACCAGAGCGTCTCCAGGAACTCGATGCGCGTCTGCCGCTCTGACTTTCGCTTCTTGAGCCGGTCGCTCATCTCGCCCAGCCAACGCAGGTAGGCGATGCGGTCCTCGATCCTGTCGAAGCGCGGCTGGGGCGGGGCGCTGTTGGCGATCGACGCCGACAGGGCGGTGCGCACCGCGTCGGCCAGCGGCTCCTCGGCCTGCCGGCCGGCCAGGGCCAGGCCCGGCCACCCCGCGAGCGGCCCGGCCGCCACGCCGGCGGCCGCCGCGCGCAGCCACGCGCGGCGGTGCGGGCAGGCGGGCGCGGGCGCGGCGCTCACTGGCCGAGACGCGCCCGCACGTCGGCCACCACGCCGGCCACCGCCACCTTGGCGGCCTCGGCCTCGCGCCGCCCCTGTACCTCCAGGGCGCCTTCCTTCAGCGCCCGGTCGGACAGCACCACCCGCACCGGCACACCGATCAGCTCCCAGTCGGCGAACATCGCGCCCGGCCGCTCGCCCCGGTCGTCCAGGAGGACGTCCACGCCCGCCGCGAGCAGCTCGGCGTACAGCGCATCGGCGGCCGTCTTCACGTCCGCCGAGCGGTCGTAGCCGATGGGGCACAGCACGCAGGCAAAGGGCGCGATGGCCGGCGGCCAGATGATGCCGCGGCCGTCGTGGTTCTGCTCGATGGCCGCGCCCAGGATGCGCGTGACGCCGATGCCGTAGCAGCCCATCTGGAAGGGCTGCGGCTTGCCGGTCTCGTCCAGGAAGTTCGCCCCCATCGCCAGGGAATACTTGGTCCCGAGGTAGAAGACGTGGCCCACCTCGATGCCGCGCTGGATGGCCAGCGTGCCCTTGCCGTCGGGCGAGGGATCACCCGCCACCACGTTGCGGATGTCGGCCACCAGGTCCGGCTCGGGCAGGTCGCGGCCCCAGTTGGCACCGGTGTAGTGGTAATCGACCTCGTTGGCCCCGCAGACGAAGTCGGCCATGTGGGCCACCGTGCGGTCGGCCACCACCTTCACCGGCTTCTTCATGCCGATGGGGCCCAGGTAGCCCGGCTTGCAGCCGAAGTGCTCCTCGATCTCGGCCACGGTGGCGAAGCGCCAGCCCACCTTCAGCCCGGGCAGCTTGCCGGTCTTCACCTCGTTGAGGTCGTGGTCGCCGCGCACGAGCAGCAGCCACACCGTCGTCTTCACGATGTCGCCGGCCTCGTTCTTCTCGTCGGTGGCCAGCACCAGCGATTTCACCGTCTGCTGCAGCGGCAGGCCCAGCAGCGTGGCCACATCGGCGCAGGTGCTCTTGCCCGGCGTGGGCGTCTTGGCGAGCGGCTGCGAGGCCGCGCCGCGCCCGGCCAGCAAGGGCAGCGCCTCGGCCAGCTCGATGTTGGCGGCGTAGTCGCTGGTGGGGCAGTAGACCAGTGCATCCTCGCCGGTCTCGGCGATCACCTGGAACTCGTGCGAGGCGTCGCCGCCGATGCTGCCGGTGTCGGCCGCCACGGCGCGGTACTGCAAGCCGAAGCGGTCGAAGATGCGCTTGTAGGCATCGAACATCACCTGGTAGCTCTTGAGCGCCCCGGCCTGGTCCCGGTCGAAGGAGTAGGCGTCCTTCATGGTGAACTCACGGCCGCGCATCACGCCGAAGCGCGGGCGGCGCTCGTCGCGGAACTTGGTCTGGATGTGATAGAAGTTCTTCGGCAGCTGCTTGTAGCTGCGCAGCTCCTGGCGCGCGATGTCGGTGACGACCTCCTCGCTGGTGGGCTGGATCACGAAATCACGCTCGTGCCGGTCCTTCACCCGCAGCAGCTCGGGGCCGTAGGCCTGGAAGCGGCCCGACTCCTGCCACAGCTCGGCCGGCTGCACCACCGGCATCAGCAGTTCCACGGCGCCGGCCCGGTTCATCTCCTCGCGGATGATGCCCTCCACCTTGCGGATGACCCGCAGGCCCATGGGCATGTAGTTGTAGATGCCGGCCCCGAGCCGCTTGATCATGCCGGCACGCATCATCAGCTGGTGGCTGACCACCTCGGCGTCGGCGGGCGCTTCCTTGAGCGTGGAGATGAAGAACTGGCTGGCTTTCATGGGTGATGAGGGCGCCCGGCGCACGCTCAGTGAAAGCGAGGGCCTGCGCCGCCCATGCTGCCGGTGCTATATTGATTTCAGTTCAGAAATTGGGGTTTGATTATGCTCGACCGTGAAGGCTACAGGCCGAACGTCGGCATCATCCTGCTCAACTCCCGCAACCAGGTCTTCTGGGGCAAGCGCCTGCGCACCCACTCCTGGCAGTTCCCGCAAGGGGGCATCAAATACGGTGAATCGCCTGAGCAGGCGATGTTTCGCGAGTTGCACGAGGAAGTGGGGCTGCTGCCCGAGCACGTGCAGATCCTCGCCCGCACGCGCGACTGGCTGCGCTACGAGGTGCCCGACCACTTCATCCGCAAGGATGCGCGCGGCCACTACAAGGGCCAGAAGCAGATCTGGTTCCTGCTCAAGCTCATGGGCCGCGACAGCGACATGAACCTGCGCGCCACCGACCACCCGGAGTTCGACGCCTGGCGATGGAACGACTACTGGGTGCCGCTGGACGTCGTGATCGAGTTCAAGCGCGGTGTCTACCAGCTGGCACTGACCGAACTCGCCCGCTTCCTGCCCAAGGGCCACCACCACAACCGCTACCTGCGCAGCGGCATGCGGCCTCACGGACGCGAGGGGGAGCGGCGACGCCCCGGTGAGCCCGGCAACGGCACGCCCGCGCTGCCGCCCGGCGCCATGCCCGGCGATCCGCCCGACGCAGTCTGAGCCGCGCCGCCGATCGCGCCGATCGGCCGGCTCAGCTCAGCACCAGGTTGTCGCGGTGGATGAGCTCCGGCTCGCTCTCGTAGCCCAGCAGCCCGCCGATCTGTGACGAGGGCTTGCGGGCGATGAGGCGGGCCTCTGCACTGGAGTAGTTCGCCAGGCCGCGCGCCACCTCGGCGCCGGCCAGGCTGCGCACGGCGATCACGTCGCCGCGGTGGAAATCGCCTTCCACGTCGACCACGCCGATGGGCAGCAGGCTCTTGCCTTCGTCGCGCAGCTTGATCACCGCGCCGTCGTCCACCCGCACCGCACCGCGCAGCTGGAGGTGGTCCGCCATCCATTGCTTGCGCGCGGCCACCTTGGGCATGCGCGCCAGCAACGCGGTGCCGATGCGCTCGCCAGCGGCCAGCCGCAGCAGCACGTCCGGCTCGCGGCCCCAGGCGATCACGGTGCTCGCGCCGCTGCGAGCGGCACGCTTGGCGGCGAGGATCTTGGTGATCATGCCGCCACGCCCGATCGACGTGCCAGCCCCCCCGGCCATGGCTTCGAGCGCCGGGTCCCCGGCCTGCGCCACGTCCACGAACACCGCGGCCGGGTCCCGTCGCGGGTCCGCCGAGTACAGGCCGCGCTGGTCGGTGAGGATCACCAGCGCATCGGCTTCCACGAGGTTGGCCACCAGGGCGCCCAGCGTGTCGTTGTCGCCGAACTTGATCTCGTCGTTGACGACCGTGTCGTTCTCGTTGATGACCGGGATGACCTTCAGCCCCAGCAGCGTGAGCAGCGTGGAGCGCGCGTTCAGGTAACGCTCGCGGTCAGCGAGGTCGGCATGGGTCAGCAGCACCTGCGCGCTGCCCACGCCGTGCTCCGAGAGCTTGCGCTCGTACATCTGTGCCAGGCCCATCTGGCCCACCGCGGCCGCGGCCTGCAGCTCGGGCAGCTCCTTCGGTCGCGTCGTCCAGCCCAGGCGCTTCATGCCCTCCGCAATCGCCCCGGACGACACCATCACCACCTCGCGCCCCTGCGCCGCCAGCGCCGCCAGCTGGCGGCACCAGTGGCCGATGGCCTCGGCGTCCACGCCCCGGCCCTCGTTCGTGACCAGGCTGGAGCCCACCTTCACCACGATGCGGCGTGCCGCCGCGAGAGGCCCCGGCCCGGTGGTCATCGACCGTCCTCCTCGTCGGGGGCGGGCCGGCTGAAGCGGGGGTCGGGCGTGTCCTCGTCGCGGTCGAAGCGCGGATCGGGCTCGGGCGCCGGCGGGCGGCTCTCGCGGGCCACGTGGTCCCAGATGGCGTGGATCAGCGGCTCCAGGCCCTCGCGCGCCAGCGCGGAGATCTGGAACACCGGGCCCTTCCACTTGTAGCGCTTGACGAAGTCCTTGACCCGCTTCTCGCGCTCTTCGGCCGGCACCATGTCCAGCTTGTTCAGCACCAGCCAGCGCGGCTTGTCGTACAGGGTCTCGTCGTACTTGCGCAGTTCCTGCACGATGGCCTTGGCCTGCTGCACCGGGTCGACACCGTCGTCGAAGGGCGCCAGGTCCACCACGTGCAGCAGCAGCCGCGTGCGCTGCAGGTGGCGCAGGAACTGGTGCCCCAGGCCGGCGCCCTCCGAGGCGCCCTCGATCAGCCCGGGGATGTCGGCCACGACGAAGCTCTTCTCCGGCCCCACACGCACCACGCCCAGGTTGGGATGGAGGGTGGTGAAGGGGTAGTCGGCGATCTTGGGCCGCGCATTGGACACGGCGGTGATGAGCGTCGACTTGCCGGCGTTGGGCATGCCCAGCAGGCCCACGTCGGCCAGCACACGCAACTCCAGACGCACCTTGAACGCCTCGCCGGGCCATCCGGGCGTCTTCTGGCGCGGCGCGCGGTTCGTGCTGCTCTTGAAATGGAGGTTGCCGAAGCCGCCGTCACCGCCCTTGGCGATGAGCACCGGCACGTCCGGCTCGATCAGTTCGGCCAGCACGCGGCCGGTGTCGACGTCCGTGATGATGGTGCCCACCGGCATGCGCAGCGTGATGTCGGGGCCGGCGGCGCCGAAGCAATCGGAGCCGCGGCCCGCCTCGCCGTTCTTCGCTTCATGGCGGCGGGCGTAGCGGTAGTCGATCAGCGTGTTGAGGTTGCGGTCGGCCACCGCCCACACGCTGCCGCCCCGGCCGCCGTCTCCGCCGTCCGGCCCGCCGAACGGAATGAACTTCTCCCGCCGGAAGCTCGCGCAGCCGGCCCCGCCGTGGCCGGCGGCGATGTCGATGGTGGCCTCGTCTACGAACTTCATGGTGCAGGAATGGTAGCCGCGGGGCAGCGCCGCCAGGGCGGCCCACAAACGGCAAAGCCCCGGCAGGCCGGGGCTTCGGTCATCGGGCGCGGCCGGTGAGGGCCGCGCGACGGATGCTGGAGCCCTTACTGGGCCAGCGGGGTGACGCTCACCGTGTGGCGGTTCTGGGCGCCCTTGACCTGGAAGGTCACGGTGCCGTCGACCAGCGCGAACAGCGAGTGGTCACGGCCCATGCCGACATTGGTGCCGGCGTGGAACTTGGTGCCGCGCTGGCGGACGATGATCGAGCCGGCCGGGATGACCTGGCCGCCGAACACCTTCACGCCGAGCATCTTCGGCTGGGAGTCACGGCCGTTCCGGGTGGAACCGCCGCCCTTTTTCTGTGCCATGGTGGTGCAACTCCTGCGCTAGCGGCCGAATCAGCCGTTGACCGCGCTGATTTCCAGCTCGGTGTAGTTCTGGCGGTGGCCGCCGTGCTTCTGGTAGTGCTTGCGGCGACGCATCTTGAAGATGCGCACCTTGTCGTGGCGGCCGTGCGAGACGACCTTTGCCTGGACCGTGGCGCCGCTCACCAGGGGGGCCCCGACCTTCAGCTCCGCGCCGTTGCCGACGGCGAGCACCTGGTCGATGACGATCTCCTGGCCAACGTCCGCAGCAATCTGTTCTACCTTGATCTTTTCGCCAGCAGCAACCTTGTATTGCTTGCCACCGGTTTTTATGACCGCGTACATGTGTGCCTCTCGAATGACTCGAGTTGGGATAGCTCCGCCCGGCCCATTCCGGACGAAGCCGAAGATTCTAGCAGATTCCGCCCAGGAGCATGGGGGTCTCCCATCGACGGCGGCCGTGACCGGGTGCACGGCCACGCGCTTCCTATAATCGTCCGCTTTGCCCAGCCTCGCCCTGACGCCTCCTGCCATGCCCACCCTGGATTCGCCGACGACGGCTTCGCCCGTGCAGGATCTCATGGCCGACGGCATGTCGCGGGTCGACGCGGTGATCCGCGACCGCCTGTCGTCCGAAGTGGCGCTCATCGAGCAGATCTCGCACTACATCATCGGTGCGGGTGGCAAGCGCATCCGCCCGCGGCTCGTCCTGCTGTTCGCCCAGGCGCTGGGACACGAAGGACCGGAGCCCTACGAGCTGGCGGCGATCGTGGAGTTCATCCATACGGCCACGCTGCTGCATGACGACGTGGTGGACGAGTCCTCGCTGCGCCGCGGTCGCGCGACTGCCAACGCCATGTTCGGCAATGCCGCCAGCGTGCTGGTCGGCGACTTCCTCTATTCGCGCGCCTTCCAGATGATGGTGTCGCTCGACCGCATGCGCGTGCTGGAGGTGCTGGCCGACGCGACCAACGTCATCGCGGAGGGCGAGGTGCTGCAGCTGATGAACATGCACGACCCGGACATCACCGTGCCGGCGTACCTCCAGGTCATCCGCTACAAGACCGCCAAGCTGTTCGAGGCCAGCGCCCGCCTGGGCGCCGTGATCGCCGGCGCCTCGTCGGAGGTGGAGTCGGCATGCGCCGACTACGGCCGAGCGCTGGGCACGGCGTTCCAGCTCGTGGACGACCTGCTCGATTACGAGGGCGACACGCAGGCGCTGGGCAAGAACGTGGGCGACGACCTGCGCGAGGGCAAGCCCACCCTGCCGCTGCTGGTGGCGATGGAGCGCGGCACCCCGCAGGACCGCGAGCTCATCCGCCACGCCATCGAGCACGGCGAGGTGGAGCGCCTGCCCGACATCATCGGCATCGTGCGCCGCACGGGCGCGCTGGAAGCCACGCGGGAGGCCGCACGCACGGAGGCCAACGTGGCACGCGAGCGACTTTTTGCGTTGCCGCCGTCGGCGGCCCGAGAAGCTCTGCTAGAATTATGTGCTCGGTCGGTTGAGCGCTCCGCATAGCGCAGCCCAACAACAAGACCATCGGGGTGTAGCTTAGCCTGGTAGAGCGCTACGTTCGGGACGTAGAGGCCGGAGGTTCGAATCCTCTCACCCCGACCAGATCCTGGCCACGTGCCACCGAAGAAGCCGCCCTCGAGGCGGCTTTTTTCATCGCCACGATGCGCCGAACCGTGAAAACCTTGTCTCACGGTGGACACGAAGCGTGACGAGGTGTTCACTCCACCGGATCGCCACCCCCCACCGCGTTTACATTTGACTCGGCCATCGGCGATGATCGCCGATCGGGGTCCATCCGTGCTGCGCCAGCCGGGGCTCCGCCTCCAACCGATGCCTTCTTCGTGGATACGCTGACCGAAGCCCCCTCTTCCGCCCTGTCCGGCGTGGCCCGCGTGCTGGTGCACGGGGGCAAGCTGAAGGTGCAGCGTGCGGAGGAACTGGCCGCCGCCGCCCGGGAGAAGCGCACCAGCTTCGTCGCCGCGCTGATGGAAGCCGGCGACCTGACGCCTTCGGCGCTGGCCCACAGCCTGGCCACGGCGCTGGCCGTGCCGCTGCTTGACCTGGACGCCGTGGATGCGCAGCGCCTGCCGCGCAGCATCCTGGACGCCAAGCTCATCGGCCAGTACCGGGTGCTGCCGCTGTCCAAGCGGGGCAGCCGCCTGTTCCTGGCCTGCGCCGACCCGACCGACCAGGAAGCCACCGAGCGCATCAAGTTCGCCACGCAGCTGGCACCCGAGTGGGTGCTGGTCGAGCATGACAAGCTCAGCCGCCTCATCGACGCCCAGGCGGCCCCCGCCGCCCAAGCGCTGGAGGCAATCTCGGGCGGCGAGTTCGACTTCGAGGTGGCCGAGGACGATACCGGCCAGTCCGCCCCGGCCGAAGTGGTCAGCGAGGTGGAAGACGCGCCGGTGGTGCGCTTCCTCCAGAAGATGCTGATCGACGCGATCAACATGCGCGCGTCCGACCTGCACTTCGAGCCCTACGAGTTCAACTACCGCGTGCGCTTCCGCGTCGACGGCGAGCTGCGCGAGATCACCCAGCCGCCCATCGCCATCAAGGACAAGCTGGCGTCGCGCATCAAGGTGATCTCGCGGCTGGACATCTCCGAGAAGCGCGTTCCGCAGGACGGGCGCATGAAGCTGCGCTTCGGCAACCGCTCGGTGGACTTCCGGGTCAGCACCCTGCCCACGCTGTTCGGCGAGAAGATCGTGATCCGTATCCTCGATTCCTCCAGCGCCAAGCTGGGCATCGAGGCGCTGGGCTACGAGCCCATGGAGAAGGATCGGCTGATGGCCGCCATCCACCGGCCGTACGGCATGGTGCTGGTCACCGGTCCCACGGGCTCGGGCAAGACGGTGTCGCTCTACACCTGCCTGAACATCCTGAATCAACCCGGCGTGAACATCTCCACCGTGGAGGATCCAGCGGAAATCAACCTGCCGGGCATCAACCAGGTCAACGTCAACGACAAGGCCGGTCTTACTTTCGCGTCGGCGCTCAAGGCCTTCCTGCGCCAGGATCCCGACGTGATCATGGTGGGCGAGATCCGCGACCTCGAAACGGCCGACATCGCCATCAAGGCGGCACAGACCGGGCACCTGGTGATGAGCACCCTGCACACCAACGATGCACCGTCCACCCTCACGCGGCTGCTCAACATGGGCGTCGCGCCGTTCAACATCGCGTCCAGCGTGCTGCTGATCACCGCGCAGCGCCTGGTGCGCCGCCTCTGCGACAACTGCAAGCAGCCGGCCGACTACCCCCGGCCCGCGCTGCTCAAGGCGGGCTACGCCGAATCCGACCTCGACGGCAGCTGGACGCCGTTCCGGGCCGTGGGCTGCGGCAGCTGCAACAACGGCTACAAAGGCCGCGTCGGTATCTACCAGGTGATGCCGGTCACGGAGGCGATCCAGCGCATCATCCTCGCCCTCGGCTCCGCGATCGACATCGCGACGCAGGCCCAGAAGGAGGGCGTGCGCGACCTGCGCCAATCCGGCCTGCTCAAGGTGCGGCTGGGCGTGACCTCGCTCGAGGAAGTGATCGCCGCGACCAACGAATAAGCGGGGATGCGTCGGCCCGCCAGGGCTGCATGCATCGCCACACACGATACCGATCTTCAGGCACCGACCGGAGGCGCCATGGCAACTGCAGCAGCCGCAAAAGACGTCAAAGAGTTCATCTTCGAATGGGAGGGCAAGGACCGCAACGGCAAGGTCGTCCGTGGCGAAGTCCGCTCCGGCGGCGAAGCCGCCGTCAGTGCCAGCCTGCGCCGCCAGGGCGTCATGGTCACCAAGATCAAGAAGCGGCGTTCCGGTGGCGGCAAGGCCATCAAGGCGAAGGACATCGCCGTCTTCACGCGCCAGCTCGCCACCATGATGAAGGCCGGGGTGCCGCTGCTGCAGGCCTTCGACATCGTCGGCCGGGGCAGCCCGAATCCGCGGCTGACGCGACTGCTGATGGACATCCGCTCCGACGTGGAGACCGGCACCAACCTCTCGTCCGCCTTCCGCCGCCATCCACAGTACTTCGACGCGCTGTACTGCAATCTCGTGGAAGCCGGCGAGGCCGGCGGCATCCTGGAGGAACTGCTCACGCGCCTGGCGCACTACCAGGAGAAGACGCTCGCCATCAAGCAAAAGGTCAAGTCCGCGATGATCTACCCCATCTCGGTGATGGTGGTGGCCTTCGTGGTGGTCACGGTGATCATGATCTTCGTGATCCCCTCGTTCAAGGACGTTTTCAAGTCCTTCGGCGCCGAGCTGCCCACCCCGACGCTCGTGGTCATGGCCATGAGCGAGGTCTTCGTGTCTTACTGGTGGCTGATCTTCGGCGTCATCTTCGGCGGCGGCTACACCTTCTTGCAGACCTGGAAGCGCTCCGAGAAGGTGCAGTTCGCGATGGACCGCTTCCTGCTGCGCCTGCCCGTCTTCGGCGAGCTCATCCGCAAGTCCATCATCGCGCGCTGGACCCGCACCCTGTCCACCATGTTTGCGGCCGGCGTGCCGCTGGTGGAGGCGCTGGACTCGGTGGGCGGCACCGCTGGCAACTCCGTCTACGCGCTGGCCACCCAGCAGATCCAGCGCGACGTGGCCACCGGCACGGCACTCACCACGTCGATGACGCAGACAGGCGTGTTCCCCAACATGGTCCTGCAGATGGCGGCCATCGGCGAGGAGTCCGGCGCCCTGGACGACATGCTCTCGCGCGCCGCCGACTTCTACGAGGAAGAGGTGGACGAGATGGTCAAGGGGCTGTCCACCCTGCTCGAGCCCATCATCATCGTTTTCCTGGGCGGCCTGATCGGCGGCATCGTGGTGTCCATGTACCTGCCGATCTTCAAGCTCGGCCAGGTGGTCTGACGTGCTGGGCGGGCAGGCGGCGGCCACATGGTGGCTCTCGGTTCCCGTGCTGGCCCTGCTGGGGCTGGCCATCGGCAGCTTCCTGAACGTGGTGGTGCACCGGCTGCCGCGCATGATGGAGCGCGACTGGTGGGCCGACGTGGCCCATGCGCTGGGCGACGGTGACTCCTTCCGCCGCACCTTCGACGCGGACGCCCCGCGCGCCCTGGGCGCCAGCGCCGCCGACCTGAACCAGCGTCTCGAGGGCCTCGCGCCATACGGGCTGGCCCGGCCGCGCTCGGCCTGCCCGGCCTGCGGACACGCCATCCGCTGGTTCGAGAACATCCCCGTCGTCAGCTGGGTGGCGCTGCGCGGCCGCTGCTCGGCCTGCCGCACCCCCATCTCGCCGCGCTATCCCCTGCTGGAACTGCTCACCGCCGCCCTGTTCGCCGCGGCGGGCTGGCGTTTCGGCGCGCAGCCGGTCGCCCTGTTGTGGTGTGCAGTGCTGGCGGTGCTGGTGGCCCTGGCGGCCATCGACTGGGACACCACCCTGCTGCCCGACTCACTGACGCTGCCGCTGCTCTGGGCCGGCCTGGTGGCTTCGGCCCTCGGCTGGACGGGCCTGCCGCTCATCGATGCCTTGTGGGGCGTGCTGGCGGGCTACCTGTCGCTGTGGTCGGTGTACTGGCTGTTCAAGAAGGCCACCGGCAAGGAAGGCATGGGCTTCGGCGACTTCAAGCTGCTCGCCGCGCTCGGCGCCTGGCTCGGCTGGCAGGCCATCCTGCCCATCGTGCTGATGGCCTCGGTCATCGGCGCGGCGGTGGGCATCGCCATGAAGGTGTCGGGCAGCCTGCGTGAGGGCCGGTACGTGCCCTTCGGGCCCTTCCTGGCCGGCGGTGGGGTGGTGGTGGTGCTGGCAGGCACGGAGCGCGTGCTGGGGTGGATCGGCCAGCGATGACGGCCTGCGGGCCACTGCGGGCCGGCCTGACCGGTGGCATCGGCAGCGGCAAGAGCACGGTGGCCGCGGCCCTCGCGCGCCGGGGCGCGCTGGTGGTGGACACCGACGCCATTGCACGCGAGCTCACCGCCCCTGGCGGCGCGGCGCTGCCGGCCATCGCGCAGGCCTTCGGCAGCGAGATGATCGATGCGTCCGGCGCGCTCGACCGCGCGCGCATGCGCCAGCAGGTCTTCGCGCAGCCCTCGACCCGGCGCCAACTGGAAGCCATCCTGCATCCGATGATCGGCGAGGAGACGCGCCTGCGCGCTGCGCGCGCCGCCCCCGGCCAGCCGATCGTCTTCGACGTGCCGCTGCTGGTGGAATCGGCCCACTGGCGCCAGCGGGTGGACCGCGTGCTCGTGGTCGATTGCGACGAGGAAGAGCAGGTGGTGCGGGTGATCCGCCGCTCCGGCTGGACGGAGGCCGAGGTGCGGCGCGTGATCGCGCAGCAGGCCACGCGGGTGCAGCGCCGGCAGGTGGCCGACGCCGTCATCGTGAACGGCGCCGGCACGGCACTGGCCGCGCTGGACGACGCCGCACGGCGCCTGTGGTCGCTGTGGTGGCCCGGCGCGGGCGTGTGAAACAATCCACACGCACCCGCCCGAGGACACACCGCTTTGGTTCTATACGAATACCCCTTCAACGAAGGCATTCGCACGATGCTGCGGCTGGAGCACCTGTTTGCCCGGCTGCACACCCTGCTGCCGCGCGACACCGCGGTGGACCATCACTTCGCGCTCGTCACGCTGTTCGAGATCATGGACGTCGCGTCGCGCGCCGACCTGAAGTCGGACCTGCTCAAGGAGCTCGAGCGCCACAAGGCCCAGTTGCAGGGCTTTCGCGGCAACCCGAGCGTGTCCGAGCGCGCGCTGGACGAGATCATCGGGCGCATCGACCTGGCACATGACCGGCTGAACCACCTCGCCGGCAAGGCGGGCCACAGCCTGACGGCCAACGAGTGGCTCATGGGCGTTCGCAGCCGCATCAGCATCCCTGGCGGCACGTGCTCGTTCGACCTGCCGGGCTACTACGCCTGGCAGCAGCTCGCGCCGGAGCAGCGGCGACAGGACCTGGTGCGCTGGGTCGACACGCTGGTGCCGCTGGCCGACGCCCTGCTGCTGCTGCTGAACCTGCTGCGCGACGCAGGCGTGCCGCACCGGGTGGTCGCCCATGGCGGCCAGTACCAGCAGAGCCTGCCTGCCGGACGCACCTACCAGCTGCTGCGCGTGCGCATCGACGACTCGACCGGGCTGGTGCCCGAGATCACCGGCCACCGCCTCATGGTGTCGGTGCGTCTCATGCGGCCCGACGCCGAGGGCCGGCTCAAGCCGGACCACGCGGACACCGCCTTCGACCTCGCCTTGTGCGCCTGACCCGCATGCCCACCCAGGCCGACACCCCACCGGACCCCGTGCCGCCGCCCGCCCGCCAGGTCGCCTGCCCGACCTGCCGGCAGCCGGCCCTCTACGCGCCGGGCAACCCGTTCCGCCCCTTCTGCAGCGCCCGCTGCCAGGGACAGGACTTCGGCGCGTGGGCGACCGAGACCTACCGCGTCGACGCCCCGCCCCCGGTCGACGACCCGGCCTAGCGGGCCTCCCGCCCGGGTGGGCGACACCTTGCCGGCATGTCGGACAGGGCCTTGAAAGTGCGCCCCTCGCTCCTATAATGCGTGTTAGCACTCGACGGGCAGGAGTGCTAACAGCCTGCCCCGGGTGGCCCCGATGCGGCGCGACGCGTTCTGCGCGCGCCCTGGTGAATGAGCACCCACTTTTTTGGAACGCTCTTCTCTTCACTGATTGCCAACGCCTCTAAGGAGATGCAATGAAGCTTCGTCCGTTGCACGATCGCGTGATCGTCAAGCGCCTGGAAAACGAAACCAAGACGGCCTCGGGCATCGTCATCCCCGACAACGCCGCCGAGAAGCCCGACCAGGGTGAAGTTCTGGCCGTGGGCCCGGGCAAGCGCAACGACAAGGGCGACTTCGTGGCCCTGAACGTCAAGGTCGGCGACCGCGTGCTGTTCGGCAAGTACTCGGGCCAGACCGTCAAGGTCGACGGCGAAGAGCTGCTGGTCATGAAGGAAGACGACCTGTTCGCGGTCGTCGAGAAGTGAGCCACCGGCTTACCCAAGCATCCAACGCACACTGAATCCGGAGAACACACATGGCAGCAAAAGACGTCGTTTTCGGCGCTGACGCCCGTCACCGCATGGTCGAGGGCGTGAACATCCTGGCCAACGCGGTCAAGGTCACGCTGGGCCCCAAGGGCCGCAACGTCGTGCTCGAGCGCTCGTTCGGCGCCCCCACCGTCACCAAGGACGGTGTGTCGGTCGCCAAGGAGATCGAGCTCAAGGACAAGCTCCAGAACATGGGCGCCCAAATGGTCAAGGAAGTCGCTTCCAAGACCAGCGACAACGCCGGTGACGGCACCACCACCGCCACCGTGCTGGCCCAGGCCATCGTGCGCGAAGGCATGAAGTACGTGGCCGCCGGC
>NZ_JAYRUN010000019.1:0-78193 GCF_041918995.1 Ideonella sp.
ACATCCTCATCGAGCCAGGGCGCCCCATGCAGAACGGCTACATCGAGAGCTTCAACGGCAAATTCCGCGACGAGTGCCTCAACGAGCACTGGTTCCAGAACCTCAGGCAAGCCAGGACCGAGATCGCGGCATGGCGCCGAGACTACAACGAGGTCCGGCCACACGGCAGCATCGGGCGGATACCGCCGGCCAAGTATGCCGAGGCGCTACGTCAACAAGGCAGTGACGCGGCGAGGCACTCCACCCCCACCCAGATCCATTAACCTTCAACCCCAGGACCCCTGCCGAATCACTGGTACGGCTGAAGGGGGCAGGTCACGGGAGCGCTTAGGCTGACGTCCGTCTTCCCCTGAAGATCCAACCGATGACCGCGCCGATCGCGTAGATGACTAGCAGCGGTACGACGAACCGGACTGCGAGGTTGAAGAGGTCGCCCAGCGTGTCGTAGATCGCGTTTCTACTGCGTTCCACAGCAGCGTCGAACGAGTCTTGACGAGGCGCATGGATGGTGAAGAACCCATAGGTCTTCATGCTCACCACCGAATGGCATGGCCCGTCGGACGTTAGCTCTGTGCCCCGGAATGCAGACCGCGAGCCGGACTTCGAGTAGGCAGACTCAGGTGCATCAACGTACTCCCTGCACTCAGGTGTATGCACGGCCACCCAAAGTTCGCCTCTGACCTTGTGCTTGTAGCGGATCAAGTTGATCTCCTCCGGCACGAGCACCAGGAGCCAGACCACGCTGATGACCAGCATGAAGCGCTGGAACGCGGTGGTTCGTTGGATCAGTTCCCTCAGTTTCGACACAGTCAGTTCTCTCCTATGGTTTGACAGTTGTGGTGGTGGATGAGGTGGACGCCGGCGGTCCACGGGTAGCTCCTTTCAGATGATTCTGCTGCATATGTACGGAATTCAGGACGGGGGTGGGGCGGAAGCTTGCTCAACTTATTGGGCAGGGCTTTGGAACCAGATCAGGCGTTCGGGCAGGCTCTCCGCAGCCTCCGGACCAAATGCGGATGGACACAGACCGACCTGGCTCTTAGGGCCGAGGTGGATCGCAACTACGTGTCCCTGATTGAGCTGGGGCGGAACAGTCCTAGTGTGCGGATGGTGTTCCGGCTCTGTGATGCCCTGGACGTGACGGCCTCGGATCTGCTCAAGGATGTTGAGCGGCGGATGAAGCTTCAGGCGAAAGGGTGACCCTGCACGCCGCCGAGGTGATGCGGGGCATTTTTGAGGCTCTGATTGCTCGTTGCGATGTACCGCATGACCTGCTGGACGGTTTCAGGGGTGCGGCTTTCCAGGTAGCAGCCCAGGGCTGAACTGGCGCGGCTGACCCGCGGGTAAACACCCGTCTTGGTCTTGTCGGGTTTCGCGCTCGAATCTCGTACTACGAGGTGGAGGTGGACCGATGAGAACGATGCTTTGCGGCGCAGTGATCGCCATGGCTCTATTCGCAGGTGGCGATGCGGCAGCTACAACGACCTATTCGCTGACCATCCTTGAGAACCACGGGAACATCGAAGGGCAACGATCCTCTGCCCTCGGGATCAGCCGTAAGGGTGTTGCAGTCGGTCAGTCCATTGCGAGCGACGAGGACCAAATAGTAGCCGTCAGGTGGTCCGCGAGCGGTGTTGCTGAGGCGCTTCCCAGAATTGGCACCGGGAACAATGCAGCGATTGCCGCCAATGATCGGGGTCAGGTCCTTGGTGTAGTCGATCCAACGCCTGGAGCGAATGGCGTCCCGGTCCTGTGGGAGAGCGACGGCTCATGGGCCTACCTGACACCACTAGTTGAGGGCGGGCTGTCTACCGCGAGCGGCATCAACAAGAAGGGACAGATCGTCGGCTCTAGCCAGCGCGAACCCCGGGGGCCCTATCTGGCGGTGAACTGGCGGAAAGGAGCCCCGCCGAACCCTTACCCGAATGTCCCCGGCGCATACGGATCTGCCGCGACAGCTGTGGCACTCAACGGCTGGGTTGGCGGGTACACCATGTTCAGCCTGAGCGAGCAGCGCGCCACGGTCTGGAAGGATCGCGTCCCGACCGACCTTGGCACCCTGGGCGGAACCTCATCGGCAGTCACCGCCATCAACGACGTGGGGTACGCAGTGGGCTGGTCTCGGGGCTTCGGCAACAACAACACTCGCCCGTTCATCTTGAAGGGCGGCAACTCCCTTGTCGAACTGCCGACGCTCGACGGCACGGATGCCTGGGCATACGGCATCAACAACAAGGGTGTCGCGGTGGGCTACGGCATGTCCGCTGGCACTACCCGAGCAGTGATGTGGAAGGACGGCGGGGCGATTGACCTGAATGACAAGCTCAGCGTCGCAGACAAGAGCGCGGGCTGGGTGCTTCGGTATGCGATTGGAATTGATGACCGCGGGCGCGTGCTCGGGGTTGCGTTCAACTCGACTACCCAGCACAGCCAGCCGTTCCAGCTCTCGCCGTGACATGCAGTGGCGTCGGCGGTACCCCAAGGAACTTCCTGTGCTGGCTGTCTGGCATTACTTTCTCCTGGTGACCAAGCGTTGAAACGTGGTCGTGGGCGAATCGTGAAAGCTTGAGAGTCAGGCGACGCGTGCCAGTTTTGCTGCAACTCGTTTGATATCAGACCGAGTGCTCGTGCCCTACTTCGTGCGTCAATATGGTAAACACCTTTCCTGCCGAATATCGTATCCGTATCACGAGGAACGCGTATTGAATGTTTGGCTGCGCATTTATCGGGAACGACTTCGACAACAGTACTACGAGAGGAAAACATGAACGCAAAGCATCGAGAACCACTCACCCTTGATCAATACCAAGACATGGGAGAGATGTTCTCGACCGAATCTGACAGAGGAGCCGCCGTTCTTGCAGGGAGCTTCTTGGAAGCGTATGTGGGTGACTACTTGATGAGCCTCATCGCACAAGAGAAGAAGAGTAAACAGTTTGTTGATCAGCTAACGGGTGCAAACGGAGCCTTAGCCACCTTTAGCCAAAGGTCTGCGGTCGCATACGCCTTTGGACTCATTGACAAACAAACCTTTAGCGATCTTTCACTGATTCGGAAAGTTCGCAACCATTTCGCCCACCACCCGACCGAAGCCACGTTCGATGATGACGATGCCGGCCCAGCTATCAACAAGCTGTCAGCTGCGCAGATGATCAAAACGGAGGCTATTGGGACAGAAGCAGAGAAAAATAGGTTCTGCTATCTCACCGCCTGCGGAATGACCGTCATCAACATCGAGCAGCATCGATTCCAGTTCAAGGTGTTCCAGCAACTTACAAGCAAAGGTAATGCGGCAACACAGCATCCAACAAACGATAATGCTTAGGGCGCCACGAAGGGGCGTGGAAGTTATATCTTGGACGCTCAGTTCCTGAGGTCAGGAGCGGATCATTTGCTATCAATCACGCCCGCGCGCACCATCTTTCAGCAGAAAATTGGTGCCGTTTATGCCGTCGCCGCCGCCGGCGCGAAGGCAGCGCTCATCCAACAGCTAACTGCAGCACAGTACGCATCTATCATTTGCTGCGTGAAAGCCCAAAGCTCAACGAAGGTTTCATTTGATGGAGGTTCAATCACACCACCATGACCAATTTCGTTTCTTCTCCCCACCAAGTCGTGCAGCTTTCCAAGCCTCAACGACTGAAACAATGGCGTGTCGTAAAGTCCGATTGCTTTGGCGTTAATCTCCACAACGTCAGGATTGACGTTTGACATAGTCATAACCATACTTTCGGTAGAGACAGTTGGATCGAGCGCCTTAGTTGACCAAGCATCGAGCTCTGCCAAAAAATCGCATAGTGACGCGAATTGACCTCTTTTCGGCCTCTCTGAGTCGGACACTTGAGTCTTTAGTTTGTCTGCCATACTTTTATAGAATGGCGTATGCAATAGCCAGACGGCTCTAGTGGAGCACGGTAACGCCATTGGATGTGGGGTGTTGTCGCGAACGAGACGTAGGGCGACCTCATGGCAGAGGCTAAAGCACCGTTCCCAAGCCGAGTAAAGCATCGGTGTGGCTATTAGTCTAAATGTAGGGTCGTAGGGCTCGCCTTCAGCCGGCGTGTGAAAGTCACCCATTCTTTTCAAGAGACTCAAGCATTCCACACGATTTGCTTCAATCTCTTTCTGCGCATCGGCAAGACTTAGCATGGGATTCTCACTTAAACCATGCTTTGCCCAGTTCGATTCGCCCCTGTAATTTTTTCCGCGTGTTCGAGCCAGCCCCAATAAGCGGCTTAAGCTCCGGACCTCCCACCAGTGCCTTGAGCCGGATGGCAAAAAATTCCGGGGTCAGTGATTCGATATTCTGGTACACACCCGTGGCGACGACATCAAAGAGATTTGTACTAAATCCGTGGCTCAATAGTCGAAATGCTCGACCGTCGGGAACTGCCTGATTTATCAATTCAAAGGATTTAATGACCCTTGCTTTGATATCCTCCGTCAGCTTAAATTTTCCCTCAGCGGCAAACTCCATAAAGTCATCAAGGTATTCCCGCACCTGATGCTTCAGCTTCTGCTCACTGTAGATAAGCGCTAGAAGTCTAAGGAGCATTTCCTCTACCCCCATCCTGCGGATCGACTCATCGCTTAATCCCAGACACGCTACGATAACAGGTGATTCTGCCAACTGGCGAAGTGCGTCAGGAAATTCATGACCAAGAAGGCGCGCTGTACAGTTTCTTATCTCTTGATCACCCAGGGGCGATCCAAACTTATTAAGGCGGCGAAATACCTCGTATCTAGCGTTCTTGGTGGACTCCTTCTCAAGGAGGATAACAGGAACTCGGGCGTATCGGATTGTTCTAGCCAACGTGTCAGGTAGCGTAGCTGCAGCGAACCCTTCTAGCGAGTTAACAATTCTTCCCGCAACGAGTTTGATAGGCCTCGAAATGTCGTTTTGGTCGAGTTCATTCACCTCGTCATCACCGACGTCTTTGAACCCGGGGAAATCTGCAGCGAAAAACTTCAAAACCGTACTAATGCGTTGTAACCCATCAATGACCTCCGAGCGGCCATCGTCGTTTTTCGCCAAGAACAACGGTGGTGACGGAATCGAGAGGAGAATCGATTCGATATATTGAGTTTGTTGGTCTAGATCCCACCGAAAAAGGCGTTGATAATCTGGGTTTATAACCAGATCACCGTCTTTGTACTGACCTAACAGTTCTCGCCAGGTCACAGTATAGTTGTCGGTGACGAGTTCATGTCTATACTTGTTTACGTCATCTAGAACGCTCATCATTCCTCCAATTGCTGGCAACTTCCTGCAGTACTACAGCCGTCTTTCAAAGTAGGCTGATATACGAACAAGGGCGGCTCCGTACTGCTTCTTCGTCTCAGACGCGTCGAGCCAAGCAAATGGAAACGGCTCTACATTCGTTGCAATGAAACGAAGGCAAACGATCTCATCGAATTTACCCGAGATCCGGCTGAGCAGGCGGCCTTCGGCAGCCGCCGCTTCTTGGTTTGGGTGTTTGTGTTTCTTCCCGTCGGTTGGCCACGCGCGCTCGCCCTCGAAACTGGTGTAGCTTTGCGCATAGTTGACGGCGACGATGCCCACACAGATTGGCTCGCTACCGTGTTTGCGAAACTCCTGTGCCTGGTTTTCCATATCGGAACCAACCCGGTCAAGTTGCTTAATCATGGCCTTAGCCAAGATCTTTACTTCTGCACCCAAGTGAATGTTTGCCACCTCACCTATGCTGACTATGTAGGCAGAGATCTTTGAGGGAGTTTCGCCCGGGACGATAGTGCCGAATGTCCCATCTCCTCGCCGATGCTTAAGCCCGACTGTCTTGTTAGCTGTGTTTAATACTAGATCACCAGTGTCGACTGCCACGTTGAGCTTCGGGGAGCGGCCGAGCGCCCGGAGATCATCAACGATGAATGACGCTACGTAATCGCCTTGAGTCGAATTGCGATGGAGATAGGGCTGCCCGACAAACAGCGACTCGAACGCCTTGAGGAGCTTGTAGTCCACGGTGCCTTACACAGCGTCGCGGAGGATCGTGCCTTTGATGGCGCCCATGATGGGACGCTGAGCAACGGCAGCCTGAAGAGCGTCGAGGCCCAGTCCCAAGTATGTCGGATCAATCTCGTTCGATACTGAATGACGCCCTGTTCTGTACGCCGCAATCGCCGTGGAGCAGGTACCTGCAAAAGGATCGAGCACGATGTCGCCAGCGAAGGAGAACATACGGATCAAGCGCTCAGCAAGCACCACTGGGTAGGGGGCGGGGTGTCCATTGCGTGTTGAAGCCCCGCGAACGTCAGTCCAAATCGGCTGGAACCAAGTCTGCATTTCGTCCTTGGTCAACATCGACAGCGCCTTCTGTAGCGCGGAAGGACGCCGATACTCTCCGCCCTTGCGGAGGAACAGGATGAACTCAACGTCGTTCTTAACGATGCCGCCAGGCTGATACGGCTTTCCATAGAAGCCCGCACCATTCCCCGCGGCCTCAGTCACACCGTTCGCGATCTTGTTCCAGTAGATAGGCGATAGGACATCAAGGCCTAGCTTGCGCGCCCGTACCTGTATGTCAGCGTGCAGTGGCACCACATGGTGGCGTCCAGCCTTCCTTCGCGGGAGGCAGACATCACCCACAACGCAGCAGACTCTGCCGCCAGGGGCTAGGACACGGGCACACTCAGCCCACGCCTTGTCTAGCTCCGCCAGGAAGTGCTCGTAGTCAGCAATGTGCCCCATCTGGTCGGGATGGTCCCTGTAGTCTTTCAGTGTCCAATAAGGAGGGGACGTGACAACCAAGTGCACACTCTCATCGGGCACCCACGACAGGTCTCGTGCATCGCCCAGATGAACTTTATGAGTGGTCTCGTCGAATGGAGACGGCCAAGGGACCGTACGCAGCACTGCGTTGATCTCGCGCAATCGCTGCAGATCTGCCGAGGTGTTGTCGGAAGCCGGCAGATCGTTCAAAAAATAGTAGCTATCCAGCCGCTCAGGTCTCAAGACCGCCTCCTTGTATTTGATCGCTGGGAGCCTATCACGCAGCAATCGCCGCCGACGTAGGGCTGACGCGCACTTCTCGACAGCACGCGACCATCCAAAAGCAAAAGGCACCTGACGCTTTCGCATCAAGTGCCTCGCCCCCGTGAGGGGTGTGTTGGTGGGCCCTGTAGGATTCGAACCTACGACCAACGGATTAAGAGTCCGCTGCTCTACCAACTGAGCTAAGAGCCCGGAAATCATTCGCCGCAGCTGCGCTGCGACAAGCCTTGCATTCTAGCCCAGGCTTTCGCCTCTTGGCTACACCCGCAGGGCGTGGTGTGGTGGTGGGTTGTGCAGGATTCGAACCTGCGACCAACGGATTAAAAGTCCGCTGCTCTACCGACTGAGCTAACAACCCCCCGCTCTCACGAAAGGGTCGATGGTTGAGCTCTCACCCCTCGGCAGAGCCCGCAATCATATCATTGCCTTTTCGGCTTCGGCAAGGGCTGCAGGCCCAAACCGAGCGCGATGGCCTCGGACGCCGCCGCGAAGCCGAACGGGGCCGTCACCGTGACGGCCGAGCCGTAGCCGTGGCAGTTGAGCGTGCCGTCGGGCGCCGCATCGCACGAGGCCGCGTCCTGCGGTTTGGCCACGCTTTCGCGTGAGTAGACGCAGCGCACGCCGATGGCGCCCTGCCCGGCCGGCGTGGCGCCATGCTCGCGGCGCAGCCGGTTGCGCAGCGACGCGAGCAGCGGGTCGTGCGTGGTCTCGGCCAGGTCGGCGATGGCGATGCGGTCGGGGTGGCGCTTGCCGCCGGCCGCGCCGCAGCACACGTGCGCCACCCGCTCGCGGATCGCCCAGGCCGCCATGGCCGTCTTGGCACGCACCTGGTCGCAGGCGTCGATGAGCACGTCCACCGGCCCGGGCAGCAGCGCGGGCCAGTTGCCCGCCTCCACGAACTCCTCCACCACCTGCACGGCACAGCCGGGGTGGATGTCGGCCACGCGCTGCGCCAGCGCCTGCGCCTTGGCCATGCCGAGCGTGGCACCCAGCGCCTGCACCTGGCGGTTCACGTTGGACTCCGCCACGTGGTCCATGTCGATCAGCGTCAACTCGGCCACGCCGCAGCGGGCCAGCGCTTCCACCGCCCAGGAACCCACGCCGCCCAGGCCCACCACGGCCACGCGCAGCGCGCGCAGCCGGGTGTAGGCCTCGTCGCCGTACAGCCGCCGCAGGCCGCCGAAGCGGCGCTCGAGGTCGGCGTCGTCGATGGCGGCGGGGGCGGACACGGGAGCGCCGGGCGGCGTGTGCGTCACTTCAGCGTGGCGAGCCGGTCACGCCCCGCCTGGGCCGCCTCCGAGCGCGGGTAGGTCTTCACCAGCTCGGCGATGGTGGCGCGGGCCCCCTTGGTGTCCTTCAGCTCGGCCTGGCAGTTCGCCAGCGCCAGCATGGCCTCGGGCGCACGCGGGTGGTTGGGCGAGGCCGCCACGAAGGCGCGGAAGGTGGCCACGGCCTCCTTGTACTGGCGCACGCCGTACTGGGCGTTGCCCAGCCAGTAACGCGCCGATTCCGCGTAGCCGCTCTGCGGGTAGCGCTTGAGCAGGGCGTTGAGCTGGGCCACGGCGCGGTCGAACTCGCCGGCCCGCAGCGTGGCCATGGCGTCGTCCCACATGCGCTTTTCCTCGGGCTCGGCGGTGAAGTCCTTGCCGTCCACCGACACGGGTTGCGGCTCGAAACGCCGCATGCGCTCGTCCACCCCCTGGGCGATGTCCTTCTGCCGCCGCTGCACCTCGGACAGGTCGCGCAGCATCTGCTCGTCCTGGCCGCGCAGGCGGGCCACCTCCGCGCGCAGCTGCTCGTTCTGGTTGTTCAGCTCGAGCAGGCTGCGCTGCAGGGCCTGCATCTGGTCCTGCAGCTGGCGGATCTGCGTGGTGCTCTCGGTGCGCTGCTGCTCGAGCTTGGTGCGCAGGTCGAGGATGGCCTTGCGCGCCTCGTCGTCTTCCAGGATGCCGGCGTGCGCGGCACCGGCGCAGGCCAGCAGCGCGCCGACGGCCACCGCCTGCCAGCGCGGCAGGCGGGTGCGGCTCATCGCCCGAAGGGGGTGCGTGGCCATGGGCTCAGCGGTCCTTCAGCTCGGCACGGCGGTTCTTGGCCCAGGCGGATTCGTCCGCGCCCTGCGCGGCGGGGCGCTCCTCGCCGAAGCTCACGGCCTCGAGCTGGGCTTCACCGGCGCCCACCAGCACCATGGCGCGCACCACGGCCTCGGCGCGCTTCTGGCCGAGCGCCAGGTTGTACTCGCGGCTGCCGCGTTCGTCGGTGTGGCCCTCCACCAGCATGCGCTTGGCCTTGTTGGCGGACAGGAAGCGGGCGTAGCCCTCCACCACCGGGCGGAACTCGTCCTTGACCACGAAGCTGTCGTAGTCGAAGTAGACGGTGCGGCCCAGGCCCGCGGGCGGCTGGGCGTTCTTGCCCAGGTCCACCGAGGCCACGCTGCTCTCCGCCGCGGGCTGGCCGGTGCCGGTGCCCACCGCCGCGCCGGTGTCGGGCGAGCGGGTCTCCACCGGGGCGGGCTGGTCCAGCTTGGTCGAGCTGCAGCCGGCCATCACGGCCAGCATCAGCGCCGACAGGGCGGCGGTCCCAACGTGTTTCCTCAGCGTCATGGTGATCTCTCCTTCTTCGAGGTGGTGGAATGCGCGAGTGCTCAGCGGCCCCAGGGGCCCCAGGCCGGCTCGCGGATATCGAGGCCGCTGGTCAGCAGCCGGGATTTGATGCGCCCGTCGAGGGTGCTGGTCATCAGCGTCTCGCGGCCGCCCGAGCGGGTGGCGTAGACGATGAGCCGGCCGTTGGGCGCGAAGCTCGGGCTCTCGTCGTCGGCGGTGTCGCTGATCACCTGCACGGCGCCACTGGCGAGGTCCATGGTGGTCACCTTGAACGCACCACCCTGGCGCTGCACGTACACGAGCGTGCGGCCATCGGGACTGAGCGCGGGGCTCACGTTGTAGCTGCCCTGGAAGGTGACGCGCTCCGCGCTGCCCCCGCCCACCGGCTGGCGGTAGATCTGCGGGCTGCCGCCGCGGTCGCTGACGAAGTACAGCGTGCGGCCGTCCGGGCTGAAGGCCGGCTCGGTGTCGATCGCCTGGCTCTGCGTGATGCGCCGCGGGTTGCTGCCGTCCTTGCCGATCATGAACAGCTGGGAGCCGCCGTCGCGCGAGAGCGTCACCGCGAGCTGCCCGCCGTCGGGTGACCAGGCGGGCGCGCTGTTGCTGCCCTTGAAGTTGGCCACGCGGCGGCGCGCGCCGGTCTGCAGGTTCTGCACCCACACCACCGGCTTGCGGTCCTCGTAGAAGGAGACGTAGGCCAGCTCCTTGCCGTCGGGCGACCACGCCGGCGAGATGATGGGCTCGGGGCTGGCCAGCGGCTCCTGCCCGCCCTCGCCATCGGCGTCGGCCACACGCAGCGTGTAGCGGCCACCGCCCTTGGTCACGTAGGCGATGCGGGTGGCGAACACGCCCTTCTCGCCGGTGAGCTTCTCGTACACGTAGTCGGCCAGGCGGTGGGCCGCCAGGCGCAGGTCCGCCGCCGGGACGGCCAGGCTCTGGCCGCCCAGGTCGGTGCCCTTGACGGCATCCCACAGCTTGAAGCGCACGTCGTAGCGGCCATCGGCCAGGCGGGTCACCGAGCCCGCCACCAGCGCGTTGGTGTTACGGCTGCGCAGCTCGGGGAACGAGGGCACCCCCGTCTCGTCGAGCCGCAGCGGCGCATCGACCATGCGGAAGGCGCCGCTGCGCTCCAGGTCGGCGCGCACGATGGCCGAGACGCGGTTCGCACCGCCCTGCTCCTCGTCACGCAGCGGCAGCACCGTCACCGGCACCTGGCTCGCGCCCACGCCGGAGATGTCGACGCGGAACTCCGCCCGCAACGGCCAGGCGGCCGTTGCACCCAGGGTGCCGAGCGCACCCATCCAATGTCGTCGGGACCACATAAGCGCAGATCGAGTCATGTCAGCAGACGAAGGTTCCACGGAGGACGCGGACAGGGGAAGCCAAGCCGCGGGATTCTAGGCGGCCCTACCATGGGCGGCTGTCCACACGCCCCCGACCGAGGAGACGAGCCGCATGAGCGCCCCCGCCACCCCCTCCCCCGCCCCGGCGATCAGCCGGTTCCCGGTGCCCGCCCTGCCGGATCTGCCCGACGACCTGCGCGAGCGCATCCTCGCCGTGCAGGAGAAGGCCGGCTTCGTCCCGAACGTGTTCCTGGCGCTGGCGCACCGGCCGGACGAGCTGCGCGCGTTCCTGGCCTACCACGACGCGCTGCTGCTCAAGGAGGGCGGGCTGACGAAGGGGGAGCGCGAGATGGTCATCGTGGCCACCTCGGGCGTGAACCGCTGCCTGTACTGCGTGGTGGCCCATGGCGCGATCCTGCGCGTCTACGAGAAGAAGCCGCTGCTGGCCGACCAGCTCGCCACCAACCACCGCAAGGCGGACATCTCCCCGCGCCAACGCGCGATGCTGGATTTCGCGATGAAGGTGTGCCGGCATGCGGATGAGATCGAGGAGAGCGATTACGAGGCCTTGCGTGCCCACGGTTTCACGGACGAGGACGCCTGGGACATCGGCGCGATCACGGCCTTCTTCGGCCTGTCCAACCGCATGGCCAACCTGATGGCCTTGCGGCCCAACGACGAGTTCTACCTGATGGGCCGCGTGCCTAGGCAAAAGTGATGCCCACCCCGGCTGTCCCGACCCTCTCGCCGCTGGTGGCGGGCGCCTGGCGCCTGGCCGACTGGGACTGGCGCCCGGCGCAGCGCCTGGCCTGGATCGAAGGGCTGGTCGAGCGTGGCCTGACCACCTTCGACCATGCGGACATCTACGGCGGCTACCGGGTGGAGTCGCTGTTCGGCGACGCACTGGCGCTCGCCCCCGGGCTGCGCGAGCGCCTGCAGATCGTCACCAAGTGCGGCATCGTGCTGCCGGGCGCCGGCCGGCCGGCGCACGTGGTGCCGCAGACGCACTGCTACGACACCTCGGCCGCGCACCTGACCGCCTCGGTGGAGCACAGCCTGCGCGCGCTGCGCACCGACCGCATCGACCTGCTGCTGATCCACCGGCCCGACGTCCTGATGGACGCCGACGAGGTGGCCAGCTGCTTCGAGAGCCTGCGCCGGGACGGCAAGGTGCTGCACTTCGGCGCCTCCAACTTCACGCCCGCCCAGTTCGAGCTGCTGCACAGCCGCATCGCCCTGGCCACGCACCAGGTGGAGTGCTCGCCGCTGCAGCGGGCCGCCCTGCACGACGGCAGCTTCGACCAGGCGCAGCGGCTGCGCCTGCGGCCCATGGTGTGGTCGCCCCTGGCGGGAGGCCGTCTCTTCCACGAGGACTCGCCGGCCGCCCACCGCGTGCGCTGGGTGATGGGCGAGATCGGCGCCCGGCTGGGTGGCGTGAGCGCCACCACCCTGGCCATCGCCTGGCTGCTGCGCCTGCCCTGCCGGCCCCATCCCGTCATCGGCTCGCGCCGGCTGGAGGCGGCCGACGAGGCGCGCGCCGCCCTCGACCTGCGGCTGTCCGCGGACGACTGGTACCGCATCTGGACGGCCGCCGCGGGCCACGAGGTGCCCTGAGGGCACGCCTGCCCCTGTCTGGCGCAGGGGCTTGAGCGCGGCCCGCTGCGGGCGTATGGTGACCGCCCGCCCCACCCCCACAGGAGATGACCATGAGCCTGGAGGCCTACCTGTTCTTCCCCGGCACCTGCGAGCAGGCCGTGCGCTTCTACGAGCGCGCGCTCGGCGCCGAGGTGGAATCGCTCATGCGCATGTCCGACAGCCCGGAGCCCGCGCCCCCCGACTGCGCCGACATGCCGGGCGATGCGATCATGCACGCCAGCCTGCGCATCGGCGACCGTCGGCTCATGGCGTCCGACGGGCCGCCTGGCGACGGCGCGGCGTTCAAGGGCTTCTCGCTGTCGGTCACTGCGCCGGACGACGCCGGCGCGCGCCGCATGTTCGACGCGCTCGCCGAGGGCGGCCAGGTGCAGATGCCGCTCGGCAAGACCTTCTGGTCGTCCTGCTTCGGCATGCTCACCGACCGCTTCGGCGTCGGCTGGATGGTCAGCGTCGACGAGGGCTGAGCGCCCCGCCGGCGCGGGGCCGCGCGCCTCACATCAGCACGATGTCGTACTGCTCCGGGCTGAACGACGGCTCGGCGGACAGCGAGATCGGCTTGCCGATGAAGGCGGACAGGTCGGCCAGGTGCGAGCTCTCCTCGTCGAGCAGCATCTCGACCACCGCGGCGCTGGCGACGACGCGAAACTCCTTCGGGTTGAACTGCCGCGCCTCGCGCAGGATCTCGCGCAGCACGTCGTAGCAGACGCTGCGCGCGGTCTTCACCTGGCCCCGGCCCTGGCAGGTGGGGCACGGCTCGCACAGCATGTGCGCCAGCGACTCACGGGTGCGCTTGCGCGTCATCTCCACCAGGCCCAGGCCGGTGAAGCCGCTCACGGTGGTCTTGGTGCGGTCGCGCGCCAGCTGCTTGCGGAACTCGGCCAGCACGGCCTGCTGGTGGTCCTCGCGGGCCATGTCGATGAAGTCGACGATGATGATGCCGCCCAGGTTGCGCAACCGCAGCTGCCGGGCGATGGCCTGCGCCGCCTCCAGGTTGGTCTTGAAGATCGTGTCGTCGAAATTGCGCGCGCCGACGTAGCCGCCGGTGTTCACGTCGATGGTGGTCAGCGCCTCGGTCTGGTCGACGATGAGGTAGCCGCCGCTCTTGAGCTCGACCCGGCGGGCCAGGGCGCGGGCGATCTCCTCTTCCACGCCGTACAGGTCGAAGATGGGGCGCTCGCCGCGGTAGTGCTCGAGCTTGGCCGCCGAGGTGGGCGTGTACACCGCACCGAAGGCCTTGAGCCGGTCGTACTGCAGGCGCGAGTCGATGCGGATGGACTGCGTGGACTCGGTGGCCATGTCGCGCAGCACACGCTCGGTGAGGCCCAGGTCCTGGTGCAGCAGCGTGCCGGCCGGCTGCGCCAGCGCGCGCTGGCGGATCTGCGCCCAGGTCTTGCGCAGGTAGTCGATGTCGTCGGCCAGCTCGGCGTCGCTGGCTTCCTCGGCGTTGGTGCGCAGGATGAAGCCGCCCCCGCCGCCGTCCTCCGGCCGGCCGACGAGCGCCTGCATGCGCTGGCGCAGCTGCTCGCGGGCCTCGACCGAGCCGATTTTCTGCGAGATGCCGATGTGGTTGTCCTGCGGCAGGAACACCAGCATGCGGCCGGCGATGCTCACCTGCGTGGACAGCCGCGCGCCCTTGGTGCCGATCGGGTCCTTCACCACCTGCACGGTGAGCGTCTGGCCTTCGAACACCTGCTTCTCGATGGGCAGCAGCGGGCCGTGGTCATGGCCCGGGTTGCGTGGGTGCTGGCCGGCGGTGTGCAGGTCGGCCACGTGCAGGAACGCGGCGCGCTCCAGGCCGATGTCGATGAAGGCGCTCTGCATGCCGGGCAGCACGCGGGCCACCTTGCCGAGGTAGATGTTGCCCACCAGCCCACGCTCCAGCGTGCGCTCGATGTGCAGCTCCTGGACGGCGCCGTTCTCGATGAGGGCCACCCGCGTCTCCTGCGGGGACCAGTTGATCAGGATGTCGTGCATGGGGCGGTGCAGCGCCCCTGCGCCATCGTGGGGTGGGCCGCGCGTCAGGCGCGCCAACCGGCGCGGCGCAGCAGCTGGGTGGTCTCGTAGAGGGGCAAACCCATGATACCGGAGTAACTTCCGGCGATGCGCTCGATCCAGCCCGCCAGCGCACTCTGGATGGCATAGGCGCCGGCCTTGCCAAAGGGCTCGCCGCTGGCCACATAGGCCGTGATGACGTCCTCCGGCAAAGGCGCGAATCGCACAGTGGACGCGCTCACGGCCACATGGGAGCGGCGTCCGTCCCACACCGCCACGGCCGTCATCACGCGGTGGCTGCGGCCGGACAGGCGGCGCAGCGTGTCGGCCGCCTCGGTGCTGTCGGCCGGCTTGCCGAGGATGCGGCGGCCGAGCGCCACGGTGGTGTCGGCGCAGAGGATGGGCGCGGCGGGCCAGGCACGTGCCGTGAGCCGTGCGCGGGCCGCCGCCAGCTTGGCGCGGGTGACACGCTCCACGTACTCGCGCGGCGGCTCACCGGCCTGCGTGGCCTCCAGCGCCTCGGCGTCCTCGTCGTCGCCGGGCAGCAGCAGCGCGTGGCGCACGCCGATCTGCGCCAGCAGCTGGCGCCGGCGCGGGCTCTGCGAGGCAAGCCAGATGCCGCCGGGCGGCAACACGGTGTCGTTCATTCGCGGTGGTAGGGGTGGCCGATGGCGAGCGACCAGGCGCGGTACAGGGCCTCGGCCAGCAGCACGCGCACGAAGGCGTGCGGCAGCGTCAGGTCGGACAGGCGCAGGCTGTCGTCGGCGCTGGCCTTCAGGGCCGGGTCCAGGCCGTCCGGGCCGCCGATGAGGAACACCACGTCCCTGCCCTCCCCGCGCCAGGCCGCGAGGCGCTCCGCCAGCTGGGTGGTCGTCAGGCGCGTGCCGCGCTCGTCCAGCAGCACGCGGCGCGCGCCCTTGGGGCAGGCGGCCTCCAGCCGCTGCGCCTCGGCGGCCATGAGCTGGGCGGCGGTCTTGCCACCACTGCGCGGCTCGGCCTTCACCGCCTTGAGCTCCAGCCGCATCTCGGGCGGGAAGCGCTTGGCGAAATCGTCGTAGGCCGCGTCGGCCCAGGCCGGCTGGCGCTGGCCGACGGCGGCGATCAGCAGGCGCACCGGGCGGGCCTGTCAGCGCCGCCCGCTCAGGCGCCGCGGGTCTTGCGGGCAGGCGCGGCCTTCTTGGCCGGTGCCGCCTTCTTCGCGGGCGCGGCCCGCTTGGCAGGCGCCGCCTTCTTCGCCGCCACGGTCTTCACCGGGGCCGCCTTCTTCGCGGGCGCGGCACGCCTGGCCGGGGCCGCCGGGCTGGCGGCCGCCGGGCGGGCAGGTGCCTTGGCCGCCGCCTTCTTGGCCGGGGCGGTCTTGGCCGGCGCTTTCTTGGCCGGCGCTTGCTTGGCCGCCGGGGCCAGGCCGCCGCTGCTCACCTTGCGCGCCTTGGGCGCCGGCTTGGCGAGCGCAGCCTGCCCGGCGCCGGAGCTGGCCGTCGCGGCGGCCTTCTTCGCCGGCGCCTTGGCCGCCGACTTGCGCGCCGGCTTGGCGGGGGCCTCGTCCTCGTCGTCGTCACTCACCTCGCTGGCCTTGGGCAGCGAGGTCTTGGCACCCGCCAGCTTGAGCTTCACCGGCTTCTCGCCCCAGATCTCCTCCAGGCGGTAGTAGTCGCGGATGGCCGGCTGCATGATGTGGGCGACGGCGGCGCCGCAGTCCACGATGATCCACTCGCCGTTGTCCTCGCCCTCGGTGCGCAGCACCTGCATGCCGCTGGCCTTCACCGCGTCGCGCACGCTGGCCGCCAGGGCCTTGGTCTGGCGGTTGCTGGTGCCGGAGGCGACGATCACGCGCTCGAACAGCGGCGACAGGTGCTCGGTGTTGAAGACCACGATGTGCTGGGCCTTCACGTCCTCGAGGCCATCGACGATGGCGCGTTGCAGTTTGCGGATGTCCATTCAGGGGCGGCCGGGATCGGCGCGGTAGAGCTGGTGTTGGTCAATATAGCCCGCGACCGCCTCCCCCACCAGCGGGGAAACGGGTTCGCCGGCGGCCACGCGGGCACGCACGTCGGACGACGAGATGTCCATCCGGGGCAAGGGAATCGCCTGCCAGGCGATGGAACGGCCGGCCCAGGCCGCGGGCGGCTCGGGCGGCTGCCCGGCACGCGCCGCCACGGCCAGCGTGGCCAGCCCAGGCAGGTCGTCGGCCTGGTGCCAGGTGTCCAGGCGCGCGAAGGGGTCGGCACCGAGGACGAGGAAGAGCTGGGCGCCCGGGCACTCGGCAGCCAGCTCGCGCAGGGTGTCCACCGTGTAGCTGGGGCCGGTGCGGTGCAGCTCGCGGGGGTCCACCACCAGCCGGGGCTGGCCCTCGATGAGGCGGGCCAGCATGGCGGCCCGGTGCGCGCCAGGCGCCAGCGTGCGGTGGGCCTTCTGCCAGGGCTGGCCGGCGGGCACCAGGCGCAGCTCGTCCAGGCCGAGGGCGTCGCGCGCCATGCAGGCCAGCGCCAGGTGGGCGAGGTGCGGCGGGTCGAAGCTGCCGCCATACACGCCGAGGCGGCGCGGCCGTGCGGGCGCTGGCGCGTGAGGCCGCATCAGCCGCCGTTCACCCAGTCGCGGGGCCGCAGGAAATCGTCGTACAGCCGGGCCTCGGGCGTGCCCGGCTCCGGCTGCCATGCGTAGCGCCAGCGCACGATGGGCGGCATGGACATGAGGATGGCCTCGGTGCGCCCGCCCGACTGCAGGCCGAAGAGGGTGCCGCGGTCGAACACGAGGTTGAACTCCACGTAGCGGCCGCGGCGGTAGGCCTGGAAGTCGCGCTCGCGCTCGCCATAGGGCGTGTCGCGGCGGCGGGCCACGATGGGCGTGTACGCCGCCAGGAAGGCGTCGCCCACGCCGCGTGTCATGGCGAAGCTGCGCTCGAAGCCCAGCTCGTTGAAGTCGTCGAAGAAGACGCCGCCCACGCCGCGCGGCTCCTGGCGGTGCTTCAGGAAGAAGTACTCGTCGCACCAGCGCTTGAAGCGCGGGTGCAGGTCGTCGCCATAGGGCGTGAGCGCGTCGCGGCAGGTGCGGTGGAAGTGCACCGCGTCCTCCTCCACGCCGTAGTAGGGGGTGAGGTCCATGCCGCCGCCGAACCAGACCACCGGCGCCTGGCCGGCCGGCTGCGCGGCGAACAGGCGCACGTTCATGTGCACCGTGGGCACATGCGGGTTGCGCGGGTGCAGCACCAGCGACACCCCCATGGCCTCGAACGGTGCCCCGGCCAGCGCGGGGCGATGGGCGGTGGCGGACGCCGGCATGGCCGCGCCACGCACGTGGCTGAAGTTGCAGCCGCCGCGCTCGAAGAGGTGGCCCTCCTCGATGAGCCGCGAGATGCCGTCGCCCTGCAGCCGCTCCCCCTCGGGCCGCACCCAGGCGTCGCGCAGGAACGGCTGGCCGTCGAGCGCCGCGAGCGCGTCGACGATACGCTCCTGCAGGCCGAGGAAGTAGGCGCGTGCAGCGTTCGCGTCGAAGGCCGCCTCCGAGGGGACGGGGGCCAGGGGGGCACTCATGCGGGACGGTCCTCTCGCAGGCTGATGGGCGCGGCCAGCGCGGGCCGGCAGCCCTGGACGGGCGCGTACGCGGCGGCGATGGCGGCCAGGTCGGCTGCCGCGTCGCCGCTCAGCCGCAGGTAGGCCAGCACGCCGACGCGCCGCTGGCGGTAATCGAAGAACGCCAGGCCCAGCGGCACGCCCGCCTGCAGCGCCACCTGGTAGAAGCCGCTGCGCCAGTGCGGGGTGAAGCTGCGCGTGCCCTCGGGCGCCAGCGCCAGCCACAGCGCCTGGCCGGCCTGGCGCGCAGCGTCGAAGCGGGCGACCATGTCACCCACGATGCCGCGCGCACCGCTGCGGTCCACCGGGATGCCCCCCACCCAGCGCAGCCAGCGGCCGAACACGGGCACCCGGAACAGGCTGTCCTTGCCCCAGAAGGCCACGTCCAGCCCCATGGCCCACTTGGCCAGGATGCCGACGATGAAATCCCAGTTCGAGGTGTGCGGGTAGGCGATCAGCACGCCCTGCGGGCCGGGCAGGCCGTCGAACTGCAGGCGCCAGCCGGCCAGGCGCAACACCCAGCGCGCCAGCCGGCTGCCGCGCGGGGCCGGCAGCCGCTGGGTGAGGACCTCAACGCTTGATGGCACGGTGTCCGATGTCGGAGCGGAACTGCGCGCCGTCGAAGCGGATGGGCTGCACCGCCTCGTAGGCGCGCTGCTGGGCCGTGCGCGCGGAATCGCCGAGCGCGGTGACGCACAGCACGCGGCCGCCGGTGGTGACCAGGCGGCCGTCCTGCAGCGCGGTGCCGGCGTGGAACACCATCACGTCGTCGCTGCCGGCCGGGTCGGCGGGCAGGCCGGTGACCACGTCGCCCTTGCGCGGGCTGGCCGGGTAGCCGGCAGCGGCCATCACCACGCCGAGCGCGAAGCGCCGGTCCCACTGCAGCTCGACCTGGTCCAGCGTGCCCTCGCAGGCGTGCACCAGCACGTCGACCAGGTCGCTCTTCAGGCGCATGAGGATGGGCTGGGTCTCGGGGTCGCCCATGCGGGTGTTGAACTCCAGCGTCTTGGGCTGGCCGTTCGCGTCGATCATGAGCCCGGCGTAGAGGAAGCCGGTGAAGGGCACGCCGTCGCGCGCCATGCCCGCCACGGTGGGCAGGATGACCTCGTGCATGGCGCGGGCGTGCACGTTGGGCGTCACCACGGGCGCCGGGGAGTACGCGCCCATGCCGCCGGTGTTGGGGCCGGTGTCGCCGTCGCCGATGCGCTTGTGGTCCTGGCTGGTGGCCAGAGGCAGCACGTTCTTGCCGTCCACCAGCACGATGAAGCTGGCTTCCTCGCCCTGCAGGAACTCCTCGATGACCACACGCGCGCCGCCCTCGTTGTGCACCACACCCAGCGTGTGGTCCTCGAGCATGAAGCGCACGGCCTCGTGCGCCTCGTCCAGCGTCATGGCCACCACCACGCCCTTGCCCGCCGCCAGGCCGTCGGCCTTGATGACGATGGGCGCGCCCAGCTTGTCCACGAAGGCGTGGGCCGCCGCCGGGTCGGTGAAGGTCTCGTAGGCCGCGGTCGGGATGCCGTGGCGCTTCATGAAGTCCTTGGCGAAGGCCTTGGAGCTCTCGAGCCGGGCGGCCGATTGCGTGGGCCCGAAGATGCGCAGGCCGCGCGCACGGAACACGTCCACCACGCCCTGCGACAGCGGCGCCTCGGGGCCCACCACGGTGAGCTGGACCTTCTCCGCCTGGGCGAAGTCGGCCAGGGCCTGCGGGTCGGTGAGGGCGACGTTGGTGAGCCGCTTGTCCAGCGCGGTGCCGCCGTTGCCGGGGGCCACGAAGACCCGCTGCACCTTCTCGCTGGCCGCGAGCTTCCATGCCAGGGCATGTTCGCGGCCGCCGCCGCCGATCACCAGGACGTTCATGGTCGAAGGCCTTACTCGTTGATCTCGGCGTTATGGAAGACTTCCTGCACGTCGTCCAGGTCTTCCAGGACGTCGAGCAGCTTCTGCATGCGCGCGGCGTCGTCGCCGGCCAGCTCGATGGTGTTCTCGGCGCGCATGGTCACCTCGGCGATCTCGGGCTTCAGGCCCTTGGCCTCGAGCGCGTTCTTCACGGCCTCGAAGTCGGCCGGTGCGGTGAGCACCTCGATGGAGCCGTCGTCCCCTGTGACCACGTCCTCGGCGCCGGCTTCCAGCGCGACTTCCATCACCTGGTCTTCGGACGTGCCCGGCGCGAACACCAGCTGGCCGCAGTGCTTGAACTGGAACGCCACCGAGCCTTCGGTGCCCAGGTTGCCGCCGTGCTTGCTGAAGGCATGACGCACCTCGGCCACGGTGCGCACGCGGTTGTCGGTCATGCAGTCGACGATGATGGCCGCGCCGCCGATGCCGTAGCCCTCGTAGCGAATCTCCTCGTACTGCACGCCCTCGAGGTTGCCCGTGGCCTTGTCGACGTTGCGCTTGATGTTGTCGGCCGGCATGTTGGCCGCCTTGGCCTTGTCGATCGCCAGCCGCAGGCGCGGGTTCATGGCGATGTCACCGCCGCCCTGGCGGGCCGCCACGATGATCTCTCGGGTGAGGCGGGTCCAGACCTTGCCGCGCTTCTCGTCCTGGCGGCCCTTGCGGTGCTGGATGTTGGCCCATTTGGAATGACCGGCCATGGGTGCTCCTGGGGAATCCTGGGAAGTCGCCCGCCGACGCCCGGCGCGCGGGCTGTGCTCGCATGAGGGTGCGAGGGCGCGGGGGCTCGTCGGGGGACGAAGGGAACCGGGCATTCTAGCCGGGGGGCCGGGTGGCCGGCCCGCCCGCGCCGGCGGCGATAGACTCGCCGACGCCTCCACCGCCTGCCCCGAGCACCCCACGATGGCCGATCCCATCCTCGTCGCCTGCCACGGCGACACCGCCTGCCACCTGCTGCCCGCCCTGGCCAACCGCCACGGCCTGATCACCGGCGCCACCGGCACCGGCAAGACCATCACCTTGCAGAAGCTGGCCGAGAGCTTCTCGGCGCTCGGCGTGCCGGTGTTCATGGCCGACGTGAAGGGCGACCTCACCGGGATCAGCCAGGCCGGCACGGTAGGGCCCAAGCTGGCGGCCGTGCTGCAGGAGCGCGGCCTGGAACCGCCGGCCCCTGTGGCCTGCCCCACCACCTTGTGGGACGTCTTCGGCCAGGCCGGTCACCCCGTGCGGGCGACCGTGAGCGACATGGGCCCGCTGCTGCTGGGCCGCATGCTGGCCCTGAACGAGACGCAGGCCGGCGTGCTCAACCTGGTGTTCAAGATCGCCGACGACCGCGGCCTGGCCCTGCTGGACCTGAAGGACCTGCGCGCCATGCTGCAGCACGTGGGCGACAACGCCAGCGAGTTCACCACCGAATACGGCAACGTGAGCGCCGCCTCGGTGGGCGCCATCCAGCGCGGGCTGCTGCAGATCGAGCAGCAGGGCGGCGACCGCTTCTTCGGCGAGCCCATGCTGGACATCGCCGACTTCATGCAGACCACGGACGGCCGTGGCGTGGTGAACATCCTGGCCGCCGACCAGCTGATGAGCTCGCCCCGGCTGTACGCCACCTTCCTGCTGTGGATGCTGTCGGAGCTGTTCGAGACCCTGCCCGAGGTGGGTGACCTGGACAAGCCCAAGCTGGTGTTCTTCTTCGACGAGGCGCACCTGCTGTTCAAGGACGCGCCCGCCGCGCTGGTCGAGCGCATCGAGCTGGTGGTGCGGCTGGTGCGCTCCAAGGGCGTGGGCGTGTACTTCGTGACGCAGAACCCGCTGGACATCCCCGACAGCGTGCTGGGCCAGCTGGGCAACCGCGTGCAGCATGCCCTGCGCGCCTTCACCCCCCGCGACCAGAAGGCGGTGAAGACGGCGGCCGACACCATGCGGCCGAACCCGGGGCTGGACATCGCCGCCGCCATCACCGAGCTGGGCGTGGGTGAGGCGCTGGTGAGCTTCCTCGACCCCAAGGGCCGCCCGTCGGTGACCGAGCGCGTGTACGTGCTGCCGCCGGGCAGCCAGATCGGCCCCATCACGCCGGCCCAGCGCCAGGCGCTGATCCAGGGATCGCTGGTGGCCGGCGTCTACGAGAAGCTCGTGGACCGCGATTCCGCCTACGAGCAGCTCAAGGGCCGCGCCGCCGCCAGCGGCGAGGTGGCCGGCGAGATGGCGCGCCGGGCCGGCGACGCGGCCAGGGACGCCGCCACCGGTGCGGCGCAGGACGCCGGCGGCGGCCTGCTGGGCGGCCTGTCCGACCTGCTGTTCGGCTCCACCGGGCCCCGAGGCGGGCGGCGAGAAGGCCTGGCCGAAGCAGCCGCCAAGAGCGCCATGCGCTCGGTGGGCTCGGCCGTGGGCCGGGAGATCGTGCGCGGCGTGCTCGGGTCCCTCCTGGGCGGCACCAGCCGCAGCCGGCGCCGCTGACCGGGCGTCTCGCGCGCACCGGGCGCCGGTCGTCGCGCGGGACGCCACCGGCGCACGGCCGGCGCACACAATCGCCCGATGTCCGCCCCCGACCCCGGCCTCTCCCTCCCGCCGACCCGCGCCGCCCGGCTGCGTGCCGCGGTGGTCGACCGCGGCCTCCATGTGCTGCGCCACCTGTTCGGCGCGCTGGCCATCGGGACGGTGATCGCGGTGCTGCTCACGCTGCTGTACCAGCAGCACTTCGGCTACACGCTGCTGTACTCGTGGAGCATCGCCGTGGCCTGCAGCCTGTTCATCGACGGGCTGCGCCATGCCGCCGCCGCCTGGGTGCACCGTCGCGGCCCGCCGCAGCACGGCGACATGCCCACCGACTGGCCAGGCTGGCGCTGGATGGCGCTGGTGCTGCCCGTGGGCACGCTGCTCGGCCTGGTGGTGGGCGCCGAGGTGGTGAACCTGCTGCTGGGCCAGCCCGGCTGGCGGGCCTTCCAGGGGCGCCATGGCACCACGCTGGCCATGCTGATGATCTCGCTGGTGCCAGGCGTCACCGCCACGTTCTACTTCCGCGCCAAGGCCGACCTGCGGGCGGCGCAGACACACGCCGAGGCCGCCCGACGCATGGCTGCCGAGACCCGGCTCAAGCTGCTGGAGTCGCAGCTCGAGCCGCACATGCTGTTCAACACGCTGGCCAACCTGCGCGCGCTCATCGGCGTGGACGCGGTGCGTGCGCAGGAGATGCTGGACCGGCTGATCGCGTTCCTGCGCGCCACCCTGCAGGCCAGCCGCAGGCCGTTCCACCCGCTGGCGGCCGAGTTCGAGCGCCTGGCCGACTACCTGGCGCTCATGCAGGTGCGCATGGGCACGCGGCTGCAGGTGCAGCTGGTGCTGCCGCCCGACCTGGCCCGCGCACCCGTGCCGCCGCTGTTGCTGCAGCCGCTGGTGGAGAACGCCATCCAGCACGGCCTGGAGCCGCAGCGCGGCGGTGGCCAGCTGCGCGTGGAGGCCTGGCAGGACGGCGACGAGCTCGTCGTGCAGGTGTCGGACACCGGCATCGGCCCCGAGGCGGCCGCACGCCAGGCCGCCGCCGACCGCCCGGCGGGCGGCTTCGGGCTGACCCAGGTGCGTGAGCGGCTGCAGGTGTGGCACGGTGCGGCGTCCCGGCTCTCGCTCGCACCCGGCCCCGCCGGCCAGGGCGGGACGGTGGTCACCCTGCGGTGGCCCGCCCGCCCGCCAGCCGACGACGAACGCAGCGCCCCCGCCTCCCCGCCCTGAGCCCGTCCATGCCCCCCCACGACATCCCCTCCACCGCCCCCACCGACCCCAGCGCCTGGGCCGCCACCTCCGTGCTGGCCGAGGACGAGCCCCTGCTCGCGCAGGCCCTGGTTAGCGAGCTCGCGCGGGCCTGGCCCGGCCTGCGGCTGGTGGCGCGGGCCGAGGACGGCCCGAGTGCGGTGGAGCAGGCCCTGGCCCACCTGCCCGACGTCCTGTTCCTCGACATCCGCATGCCCGGCTGCAGCGGGCTGGAGGCGGCCCAGGCCGTGGTGGAGGACTGGCCGGCCGACCGTGCGCTGCCGCTGATCGTGTTCGTCACGGCCTACGACCAGTACGCGCTGCAGGCCTTCGAGGCCGCTGCCGTGGACTACGTGCTCAAGCCCGTGGCCCCCGCCCGCCTGGCCGCCACCTGCGACCGGCTGCGCACGGTGCTGCGTGGCCGCGCGCCCGGCCCGGGCGGCACCGCCGTCACCGCCGCGGCCCACGCCGGCGACCCGCTGCTGGAACGGCTGCGTGCCCTGCTCGGCCCGGCCGGCATGGCCACGATGCCCCCGGCACCCGCCCCCGAGACGCTGCAGGTGATCGCCGCGTCGTCGGCCGGCGGCGCGGTGGTGGAGATAGTGCCCGTGCAGGACGTCGTGTACTTCGAGGCGGCCGACAAGTACGTGCGGGTGCTCACGGCACACGCCGAGCACCTGATCCGCACGTCCTTGCGCGAGCTGCTGCCGCGGCTGGACCCGCAGCGCTTCTGGCAGGTGCACCGTGGCACGGTGGTGCAGGTGCAGGCCGTCGAGCGTGCGCTGCGCGACGAGGCCGGCCGCGTGCAGCTGGTGCTGCGCCAGCGGCCGGAGCGGCTGAGCGTGAGCCGCCTGTACGCGGCCCGGTTCAAGGGCATGTAAGGAGGCCGCGCGCCGCCGTTCACGCCGGCCGGCGGCGGTTCACGACGCGGGCTCACCAGCCGTCGCGCGGCGCTGGCCCGGCCGGCGGGGGGTGGGCACGATGACGCCATCGACCCCTTCCACCCCCTCACGAGGAACCCGCGATGCCGACCGCCACCCCCGCCGCCGCCGACGACGAACTGATGGAGCGCGCCCGCAAGCGCGTGGGCATGAAGCTCGGCTTCTACACCCATGCGCTGGTGTTCGTGCTGGTGAACCTGGGCCTGTACGCCCTGGACACGTTCCAGGGCGGCCACCGCTGGAGCCACTTCCCGCTGTGGGGCTGGGGGCTGGGCCTGGCCATCCACGGCATCGTCACCTTCCTCGGCCTGCGGGGCGAGGGCGTGCGCGACCGCATGCTGGCCGAGGAGGTGGCGCGGCTGCGCCGCCGGGGCTGATCAGCCCTTCTCGCCCAGCAGCGCCGTCTTCAGCGAGGAGTCGGCCGGCTTGTCGCCCAGCCAGATCTTGAGCACGGCGTTGTAGAACGCCACGTCGGGGATCGGCTCGGACAGCGACTTGCCATTCAGCGTCATCACCATGCCGGTGCCGGGCACCCAGTCGGAGATGAGCACGTCGCCCTTCTTCAACTGGCCCTGCGTCGCGAAGATCTCGCCGAAGCGGGTCATCTGGCTGACCAGCTTGGTCTTCTCCGCCTTGTCGGTGTTCTTGTTGATGCCGGTCATGAAGGCCTCGCCGAAGTCCTCGCCACTGATGTCGCGCATCGTGACGATGGTGAAGCGGCGCGGCCCGTCCAGCGCCAGCACGTCGGCCGTGGTGGTCTTCTTCTGCGGCAGGTACAGGCCCAGCACGTAGACCTTGAAGCCAAAGCGCGTGCGCACGCCGGCGCCGTTGAGCTTCAGGTCCTTGCCGGCCACCTTGGCGGCATCGTCGAGCTTCACGCCCTCCACCTCGGCCGCGGCAGCGGGCAGGGAGGTGGACAAGGCAGCCAGCAGGCCGGCCGCCAGGCACAGCAGGGTGGACCTCTTCGCGTTCATGCGGTCTCCGTCAAAGGCAAGGGATGAGGCGCCCGGCGTGCGGCCGGGCATGGGTCAATGTAGCCGGGGGCACCCGCGCCCTGTCAACAGAATGGACCCTCGGGTGCTCAGGCGTCGAGCTTGAACAGGCTGACCGTCTGCTCCAGCGTGGCGGACTGGTGACGCAGCGATTCCGCCGCCGCCGCCGCCTGCTCCACCAGGGCGGCGTTCTGCTGGGTGGAGCCGTCCATCTGGTCGATGGTGCGGCTCAGGCCCTCGATGCCGGCGCTCTGCTCCTGGCTGGCGGCGCTGATCTCGCTCATGATGTGGGTGACGCGGCCCACGCTGGCCACCACCTCCTCCATGGTGGTGCCCGCCTGGGCGACCAGCTGGCTGCCCTGGGCGACCTTCTGCACCGAGTCGCTGATGAGGCTGCGGATCTCCTTGGCCGCACCGGCCGACCGCTGCGCCAGCGTGCGCACCTCGCCGGCCACCACCGCGAAGCCCCGGCCATGCTCACCCGCGCGCGCCGCCTCGACCGCGGCATTGAGCGCCAGGATGTTGGTCTGGAAGGCGATGCCGTCGATCACGCCGATGATGTCGCCGATGCGCTTGGACGAGGCGTCGATGGAGCCCATCGTCTGCACCACCTGGGACACCACGGCGCCGCCCTGGCGGGCCACCTCGGAGGCCGAGCGCACCAGGGCGTCGGCCTGGCGCGCGTTCTCCGCGTTCTGCCGGACGTTGCTGGTGAGGTCCTTGATGGAGTGGGCCGTCTGCTGCAGGGACGCCGCCTGCTGCTCGGTGCGCGAGGACAGGTCCATGTTGCCGCTGGCGATCTGCGCAGACGCCGCCGCGATGGACTCCGTGCCCTGGCGGACATTGCCCACGATGCGCTGCAGGCACTGGTTCATCTCGTCCAGCGCCGCCATCAGCTGGCCGGTCTCGTCCTGGGTGCGCGCCTGCACGCGGCTGGTCAGGTCCCCGGCAGCCACACGCTGCGCGATGGACACCGCATGCCGCAGCGGCACGGTGATGCTGTGGGTGGAGACCCAGGCCACGGCCAGGCTGAGCAGCGCCGCGCCGGCCGCCACGCCCAGGATGATGAACAGCGTCTGCCGTGCCTGCGCCTCGGCGCTGGTCCGCGCCTCTTCCATCTGGGCGTGCTGCTGGGCAATGAACTGGTCGAGCGCAGCGAAGTACTTGAGCTGCACGGGTCGGATGGCGAAGAGGAACTTCACCATGGCCTCGTCCTTGCTGTCCTCCGCCACGAGGCGGGAGAAGGCCACCTGGGCGGGCTTGAACTTGTCCCGCAGCGCCGCGATCTCCGCCAGCTGCTTCTGGCCGGCCTCGTCGGTGATCAGGGTCCGGAGCGAGGTGAACGTGGCCTCGCTGGCCTGCATGACCCGCTCGATGTTGGCCAGCTCCTTCTGGATCTGGCCGGGGTCGGTCATGATGAGGATGTTGCCCATGTTGCGCGACACCTCGTTGAGCTCGGACTTGATCTGGCCGGCCACCACCGTCTTCTGGTAGCGGTCGCCCACGAGCCGGGCGATCTCGTCGCTCAGGCCGCCGATCCGCATGGCCGCGAACGCCGCCATGACGCCGAAGACGGCGATGACCACGCCAAACCCCAACGCCAGGCGCTGGCCGATCTTCAGCCTGTTGAATTGCCCCATCTTTCGCCTCTCCGACAGCCGCGCGCTGCTCGTCCGCCGAGGGCGGCTGACTGGCAGCGCTGCAGCGATTGTCGGCAGCCCCCTCGCGGGGCTTGAGGCCGATCTGGCGGGGGATCGTCCGGCAATTCACACCGGACGCCCGCGCGGCGCCCCCGGGGGGGCGGCGGGCTCAGCGCACCTGGCGGTCGCTCACCCGAGCGGTGGGCTGGTAGGGACCCGGGCGGCCGTCGTGGTGGTGGCCATGGCCGGGCCGCACGACGACCGGGGCGCGGTAGTGGTGGTGGTGGTGCCGCACCACAACCGGCGCGCGGTAGACCACCGGGCGCGGCGCGACGACCACGGGGGCGGCATACACGGGCGGCGCGTAGACGGGTGCCGCATACACCGGCGGCGGCGCATACACCACCGGCGCAGGCACATAGGCCGCGGGCGGACGGTAATGGTGGTGGTGCCGATGGTGGCCACCGCCGCCGATGACCGTGCCCACCTGCACGCCCGGGGCGATGGGGGCACTGATGCCGATGGACCAGTTGACGCCGGCGTGCGCCGGCAGGGCCACGGCGCCCGCGCCGAGGCAGGCGGCCAGCGGGGCGGCCACGGACGCGGCGCGACGGGCGGTGTGCAGCAGGCGGGTGAACATGACCATCTCCTTGTGGGTTCCTCGGGGGATGCGCCTCCAACGCCCTGCCGGGAACCGCCGTTGACGGGACCCGGCGGCCCAGGTGTAACGGCTCGTCGCGGCACCCCCTGGCTACACTCTGGCTGCCATGAGCGACAAGCCTTCTTCCCCTGCCCCCTCCCCCGCGGCCGCCGAGCCGGCCCGCGCGGGCAACTTCCTGCGCACGCTGATCGAGCGGGACCTCGCCGCCGGTACCTACGACGGCCGCCCATTCGGCGGCAGCCCCGGCGACGCGGCGCACCACGCCGCCGGCCAGCCGGACCCGGCCCGCGTGCGCCTGCGCTTCCCGCCCGAGCCCAACGGCTACCTCCATGTGGGCCACGCCAAGAGCATCTGCCTGAACTTCGGCCTGGCCCGCGACTACGGCGGCGTGTGCCACCTGCGCTTCGACGACACCAACCCCGAGAAGGAGGAGCAGGAGTACGTCGACGCCATCGAGGAGATGGTGCGGTGGCTGGGGTGGAACTGGGAGGCCTTCGGCACGCCCCACCTCTACTACGCCAGCAACTACTTCGATTTCATGTACCAGGCGGCCGAGCACCTCATCGAGCGCGGCCTCGCCTACGTGGACGAGCAGACGCCGGAGCAGATGCGCGCCAGCCGGGGCGACTTCACCACCCCCGGCACCGACAGCCCCTACCGGGCCCGCACGCCGGCGGAGAACCTGGCGCGCTTTCGCGAGATGCGCGACGGCCTGCATGCCGACGGCAGCATGGTGCTGCGCGCCAAGATCGACATGGCCTCGCCGAACATCAACCTGCGCGACCCCGCCATCTACCGCATCCGCCGCGCCACCCACCACAACACGGGCGACCGCTGGTGCATCTACCCGATGTACACCTACGCGCACCCCATCGAGGACGCGCTGGAGCGCATCACCCATTCGATCTGCACGCTCGAGTTCGAGGACCAGCGCCCGTTCTACGACTGGCTGCTGGAGCGCCTGGCCGAAGGCGGCCTGCTGGCCCACCCGCTGCCGAAGCAGTACGAATTCGGCAGGCTGAACCTCAGCTACGTGATCACCAGCAAGCGCAAGCTCAAGCAGCTGGTCGACGAGCAGCATGTGCACGGCTGGGACGACCCGCGCATGCCCACCCTGGCCGGCATGCGACGCCGCGGCTACACCCCGGCATCGATCCGCAAGATGGCCGACGACTCCGGCGCCAGCAAGACCAACATCTGGCTGGACTACTCCGTGCTGGACATCGCCCTGCGCGACGACCTGGACCCGCAGGTCGGCCGCGCCATGGCGGTGCTGGACCCGCTGGCGCTCAAGCTGACGAACTGGGCAGAGGTGTTCGGCTCGGCCGACCACCGCGAGCCCTGCCAGGCGCCCGTGCATCCGCACCACCCCGAGCGCGGCCAGCGGCAGTTCAGCCTGGGCCCGCAGCTCTGGATCGAGCGGGAGGACTTCGCCGAGGCGCCCCCCAAGGGCTTCTTCCGCCTGTTCCCCGGCAACCGGGTGCGCCTGAAGTACGGCGTGGTGGTGGAGTGCACCGGCTGCGAGAAGGATGCCGACGGCCGGGTGACCGCCGTGACCGCCACGGTGGTGCCCGACACCAAGAGCGGTACCCCCGGGGCGGACGCGATCAAGGTCAAGGGCGTGATCACCTGGGTGGGCGCGCACGACGGCCTGGCGGCGGAGCTGCGCCTGTTCGATCGGCTGTTCTCCGAGGCGCAGCCCGACGCGGGGGGGCGCGACTTCCTCAGCGTGCTCAACCCGGCCAGCAAGCAGGTGGTGCAGGGTTATGTGGAGCCCTCGCTGGCGGGAACCGCCGCCGAGACCCGGCTGCAGTTCGAGCGGCATGGGTACTTCATCAGCGACCGGATCGACCACCAGGCCGATCGCCCCGTGTTCAACCGCATCACCGGGCTGAAGGACAGCTGGGCCAAGCCGGCGGCACGCTGACCGGCCGTTGCGATTGCACCGGTCTGGTGCGCTGCAGCCAATTGCGTGGAGGAGGCGCCGCATATTCCCCATACGGGGTGGGGTAAATCGGCGCATGCTTGGGGTCAACGGGGCCAACGACGGCCCCCTCCACCTCCTGAAGCAGTCCCCCATGCGCCAGAACCTGCCCGTCACCCAGCGGGAGCACCCGCTGCCCGCCGACATCACGCTGATGTCCACCACCGACCCGGCGGGGCGCATCGCCTATGCCAATGCGGCCTTCATCGCCGCCAGCGGCTTCGAGGCCGCCGAGCTGGAGGGGCAGCCGCACAACATCGTGCGGCACCCCGACATGCCCGCTGCGGCCTTCGCCGACATGTGGGCCACGCTGAAGGCGGGGCAGTCCTGGACGGCCCTGGTGAAGAACCGGCGCAAGAACGGCGACCACTACTGGGTGCGCGCCAATGCCACCCCGCTGCAACGCGGCGGCCGGACCACCGGCTACCTGTCGGTGCGCACCCCCCCCTCACGCGAGGAGATCGAGCAGGCGGAAGCGCTCTACACCCGGATGCGCAGCGGCCAGGCGGCCCACCTTCGCCTGCACAAGGGGGTGCTGGTGAGCCGCCACCGCTGGGCCCCCGGCACGGTGCTGAAGACGCTGCCCGTGCGCTGGCGCGTGGCCGCCGGCCTGCTGGGCGCCGCCATCGGGGGCACGGCGACCGCGGCCGCCTGCGGGCTGGCGGGCGGCGACCTGGCCGCCGTGGCGGCCGGCGTGGTGGCGTCCACCGCCGTGGCCGGCTGGTGGATCGACCGGCAGGTGGTCGCCCCGCTGCAGGCGCTGCAGCGCCATGCGCAGCGGGTGGCCAACGGCGAGCCCGAGGCGGTGCGCGTCGACCGCGTGGACGAGATCGGCATGGCCTTCCGCGCCGTGAACCAGCTGGGCCTGATGCTGCGCTGGATCATGGCCGACGTGACCGAGCAGGTGGCCACCTTCGTGCAGGCGAGCAGCGAGATCTCGCAGGGCAGCCACGACCTGAGCGTGCGCACCGAACAGGCGGCGGCCCACCTGCAGCAGACCGCCTCCTCCATGGAACAGATGAGCGAGACGGTGCAGCGCAACGGCGAGACCTCGGGCCAGGTGGCCCAGCTCGCGTCGCAGGCCACCGAGGCGGCCGCCCAAAGCCGGCTGGCGGTGGAGCGCGTGGACAGCACGATGCGCGGCATCACGACCTCCTCGCAGCGCATCACCGACATCATCGCCGTGATCGACGGCATCGCCTTCCAGACCAACCTGCTCGCCCTGAACGCCGCCGTCGAGGCCGCGCGCGCCGGCGAGCAGGGCCGCGGCTTTGCGGTGGTGGCCGGCGAGGTGCGGGGCCTGGCGCAGCGCAGCGCCGAGGCGGCCCGCCAGATCGCCAGGCTCATCTCGGACAGCAGCGAGCGCGTGCAGGAAGGGGCCCGCGAAACCGCCGCCGCCGGGACCGCCATGCAGGGCATGCTGCTGCAGGTCAACCAGATGCGCGAACTCATCGACCGCATCAGCCTGGCCTCGCGTGAACAGTCCATCGGCATCGACCAGGTGAACACCGCGGTCTCCCAGCTGGACCACCACACCCAGCAGAACGCCGCGCTGGTGGAGCAATCCGCGGCGGCCGCCCAGGCGCTGCACCACCAGGCCGAACGCCTGGTGCGCGCGGTGTCGGCGTTCACGCACCGCGGTGCGGCCTGAGGGCCCTTGCCGCACGGGTGCGGCATGCCATGATGGCGGCGATGGGCCGGCGTCCGCGGCCCGCTGCCGCGCGTCGGCCCGCACCGCATGCCCCTGCTCTCCTCCGGCCCCCTGCCCGACGGCATCACCCGACGCGACCTGGTCCATGGCCTGGGGGCCGCCTGCTGCCTGCCGTCGGCCCTGGCAGCCGGGGCCGTGCCGGCCGCGGCCCCGGGCTGGCAGGGGCAGACCGATGCCACCCTGGCGGCGTCCCATGCCGCCCGCGACGCACCCGCCAGCCGGGACGGCGTGGTGGAGCTCGATCCGGAGACCGAGGACCTGGTCGTCGTGGGCGCGGGCCTGTCGGGCCTGGCGGGGGCGCACTGGTTCCGCCAGCATGCCGGGCGGCCGGTGCGCATGCTGCTGCTGGACCCGCTGCAGGAGCCGGGCGGGCACGCGCAGCGCAACGAGTTCGTCGCCCGCGACGGCACCCGCCTGGTGGGCTACGGCGGCTCGCAGTCGCTGGACAGCCCGTCGCTGTTCTCCGCGGCCACCCGCACCCTGCTGGCGGACCTGGGCATCGACCTGCAGCGTTTTCCCACCGAGCTGCACGACGGCGGCTGGGCCGCGCGCCATGGCCTGACCCAGCGCGCGCTGTTCTTCGAGCGCGAGCGCTGGGGCGCGGACGTGCTGGTGCGGCATGGCGCACAGGCGTCGCCGGCGGACTGGCTGCCGGACACCCCCCTGTCGCCGGCCACGCAGGCCGGCCTGGCCGCGTTGTGGGGGCCGCCGCGGGACGTGCTGCCGGGACTGCGGACACGGGCCGCCCGACGCAGCCACCTCGCACGCATCACCTACCGGGAACTCCTGCGCGCCCACTGGGGCGTGGACGAGGGCGTGGTCCGCTTCCTGGCGGGGGACACACGCGGCTACTTCGGCGTGGGCGTCGACGCGACGAGCGCGCTGGATGCCTGGGCGGCGGGCCTGCCGGGATTCGACGGCCTGGACCTGGGCGACGGGCCGGACCCGCGCCTGTCGCCCAGCGGCCGGCAGATGAAGGCAGGCAGCGACTCCTACGTCTACCATTTCCCGGACGGCAACGCCGGCGTGGTGCGCGCCCTGCTGCGTTCGCTCGTCCCGGCGTCCCTGCCCGGCCAGGGCATGGACGCCCTGGTCGACACGCCACTCGACCGAGGCCAGCTCGACCGCGCCGGGGCCCCGGTGCGCCTGCGCATGGGTGCCACCGCGCTGCGGGTGCGCCACCGCGGGCCGCCCGCCAGCGCCGAGTGGGTCGAGGTCGACTACGTGGACGCCGCCGGCCGCCGGCGCCGCGTGCGCGCCCGCCAGGTGCTGCTGGCCTGCTGGCACCGGGTGGTGGCCCGGCTGACCGACGAGCTGCCCGCTGCGCAGGTGCGTGCGCTCGACGACCAGGTGAAGGTGCCGCTGGTGTACGCCACCGTCCTGCTGTCGAACTGGCGGGCCTGGCAGCGCGCCGGCGTGCGCAGCCTGTCGCCGGTCGACGGGTTCTGGGGCGACGTGTCGCTGGACTTCCCCATGCGCCTGGGCAGCCAGCGCCCGCCCGAGTCACCGGACTCGCCCATCCTGCTGCACCTGGGCAAGGTGGTGGTGCCGGGCAATGGGCAGCCGGCCCGCCAGCAGGCCGCGCAAGGCCGCGCCGAGCTCATGTCCTGGTCCTTTGCCGACGTGGAGGCGCGCATCCACCGGCTGCTCTCGGCGGCGCTCGGGCCCTTCGGCTTCGACGGCGCCCGGGACATCGAGGCCATCACCCTGAACCGCTGGGCCCACGGCTACGCCTACGAGTACATGCGGCCCTGGGACCGCTTCTGGCCCCGCGGGCCGCTGCCCTGCGAGCTGGCGCGGCGCGGCTGGGGCCGCGTGGCCATCGCCAACAGCGACGCCGGTGCCTACGCCTACGCCCACGGTGCCATCGACCAGGCGGCACGCGCCGTGCAGGCGCTGCTGCCGCACGCCCGCCTGCCGGCCGGTCACCCGATGCCCGGCCCCGACCCCCGCCAGATCGGATTGGCCTGACCCTTCTTCTTGTCTGCTTCCGTCCCCATGCCCACTGCACCTCGATCGCCCCACCGTCCCGGCGCGGCCCGCCGCCCGGCGTCCTCCATCACCTGGCAGCACGCCGCCTGGCTGCTGCTCGTGGCCGCGGCCCCGGCGGCCGCCGCCGACGCGGCCGCCACCGCCGCCGAGCCGCCCACCTCGGCCTCGGAGGCCGGGGACGACGCCGAGGAATGGGGCCGCCAGCCGCCCCCCCTGTGGACGGTGGGGCTGTTTGGCGTGGCCGCCGACCATGCGGTGTACCCGGGCGCCGCGCGTCGGGCCCGCAATGCCACGGTGCTGCCCTTCGTGACCTACCGCGGTCCGGTGCTGCGGCTGGAGGGCGGCACGGCCGGCGTGCGCGCCCTGCGCCGCCCCCGTGCCGAGCTGGATTTCAGCGCCGCCGCGGCGTTCGGGTCCGACGGCGTGGACAAGGGGGCCCGGGCCGGCATGCCGGCCATCGGCACCCTGGTGGAGATCGGCCCCAGCCTGCGCGTGAACCTGGGGCCGCTGCCGGAGGATGGCCGGCCCACGCCCTGGCGCCTGGACCTGCCGCTGCGCTTCGTGTTCGACGCGGACCGGGATTTCGAGCCGGCCGGCGTGTCCTTCGAGCCACGCGTCAGCTACCGCCTGGCGCCCGTCATGGGCTGGACCCCCAGCGTGCACGCGGGCCTGCTGTTCGGCAGCCAGCGGCTGAACAGCCTGTTCTACGAGGTGGCGCCCGAGTACGCGACGCCGACCCGCCCGGCCTACGAAGCGCAGGGCGGCCTGGTCGCCAGCCGCGTGGGCACGTCGTGGTCGCGCCTGCTGCTGCCCAGCCTGCGTCTCGGGCTGCATGCGAGCGTCGAATCCGTGCGCGGCGCCGCCAACGAGGACAGTCCGGTCGTCGGTCGCAGCGTGGACCCCACCTTCGCCGTCACGCTCACCTGGACCGCGTGGCGCTCCGAAGAAGCCGGCGTGCGCTGAGGCCATGAAAAAGGCCACCCGGAGGTGGCCTGTGTCGTCGGTCGGCGCCGCGGCGCCGCCGCCGGTCAGCGCTGGTTCAGCGGCTTCACGTCGCGGTGGGCGGCACCCACGTACAGCTGGCGCGGGCGACCGATCTTGTACTCGGGGTCGCCGATCATCTCGTTGAGCTGGGCGATCCAGCCCACGGTGCGGGCGAGCGCGAAGATGGCGGTGAACAGCGGCACCGGGATGCCGATGGCGCGCTGCACGATGCCCGAGTAGAAGTCGACGTTCGGGTACAGCTTGCGGGCGACGAAATAGTCGTCCTCCAGCGCGATGCGCTCGAGTTCCATCGCCAGCTTGAACAGCGGGTCGTTCTGCAGGCCCAGCTCGTTGAGCACCTCGTGGCAGGTCTCGCGCATCAGCTTGGCGCGCGGGTCGTAGTTCTTGTAGACCCGGTGGCCGAAGCCCATCAGGCGCACGCCGGAGTTCTTGTCCTTCACCTTGGTGATGAACTCGCCGATGCGCGCCACGCCCCCCTGCTTCTGGATGTCGTAGAGCATGTTCAGGCAGGCCTCGTTGGCGCCGCCGTGGGCCGGGCCCCACAGGCAGGCCACGCCGGCGGCGATGGCCGCGAACGGGTTGGTGCCCGACGAGCCGCACAGGCGCACCGTGGAGGTGGAGGCGTTCTGCTCGTGGTCGGCGTGCAGGGTGAAGATGCGGTCCATGGCCCGCACCAGCACGTCGTTCGGCTTGTACTCGGCGCACGGCGTGGCGAACATCATGCGCATGAAGTTGCCGGCGTACGAGAGGTCGTTCTTCGGGTACACGTAGGGCTGGCCGATCGTGTACTTGTACGCCATGGCCACCAGCGTGGGCATCTTGGCGATCAGGCGGATCGCCGCGATCTCGCGGTGCTCGGGGTTGTTGATGTCGGTGCTGTCGTGGTAGAAGGCCGAGAGCGCGCCCACCAGGCCGGTCATCACCGCCATCGGGTGAGCATCGCGGCGGAACCCCCGCAGGAAGAACTGCATCTGCTCGTTGACCATCGTGTGGTTGGTCACGCGGGCAGTGAACTCTTCCTTCTGGCTGGCGTTCGGCAGCTCTCCGTACAGCAGCAGGTAGCAGGTTTCGAGGAAGTCGCAGTTCACCGCGAGCTGCTCGATGGGGTAGCCGCGGTACAGCAGCTCGCCCTTGTCGCCATCGATGTAGGTGATGGTCGAGTTGCACGACGCGGTGGACAGGAAGCCCGGGTCGTAGGTGAACTTGCCGGTCTGGCCGTAGAGCTTGCGGATGTCGATCACATCCGGGCCGATCGTGCCCTTGTAGATCGGCAGGTCCATGTTGGGGCTGCCGTCAGAGAACGACAGGGTGGCTTTCACGTCGGACGGGGTCATCGTCTGTTCCTTTCGGGGCAAATCTTCGTTGTTCCGGCGCGGGTCAGCCGGGCTGGCGCATCAGGGCCAGCACTTCCTTCACATCGTCGCGGTCCAGCTCGCCCTCGGGCTCCTTGCGGGCGAGCAGCAGGTCCAGCAGGTCGTTGTCGGACAGGTCCATCAGGCCCTGCAATCCACGCACCTGATCCTCCGTCAGCCCGGCCTCGTGCCGGCGGAAGAAGCGCTCGACGAACAGGTCGTTCTCGAGCAGCCCGCGCCGGCAGCGCCACTTCAGGCGGCCGAGGTCGGCGGAGGACAGGACGGCGGCGGGCATGGTGGACGGGGGCGTGTCGTCAGGCCGCCCGGCGGACCATCAGTTCCTTGATCTTGCCGATCGCCTTGGTCGGGTTCAGCCCCTTCGGGCAGACGTCGACGCAGTTCATGATCGTGTGGCAGCGGAACAGGCGGTACGGGTCTTCCAGGTTGTCCAGTCGCGCGCCCGTGGCCTCGTCGCGGCTGTCCGCGATGAAGCGGTAGGCCTGCAGCAGGCCGGCCGGGCCCACGAACTTGTCCGGGTTCCACCAGAAGCTGGGGCAGCTCGTGGAGCAGCTGGCGCACAGGATGCACTCGTACAGGCCGTCGAGTTCCTCGCGCTCCTCGGGCGACTGCAGGCGCTCCTTCTCGGGGGGCGGCGTGTCGTTGACGAGGTACGGCTTGATCGAGTGGTACTGCTGGAAGAACTGCGTCATGTCGACGATGAGGTCGCGCACGACGGGCAGCCCCGGCAGCGGGCGCAGCACCACCTTCTTCGGCAGCGAGCGCATGTTGGTCAGGCAGGCCAGGCCGTTCTTGCCGTTGATGTTCATGGCGTCCGAGCCGCACACGCCTTCGCGGCAGGAGCGGCGGAACGACAGGGTCGGGTCGACGGCCTTCAGCTTGAGCAGGGCGTCCAGCAGCATGCGCTCATGGCCATCGAGCTCGATCTCGATGGTCTGCATGTAGGGCTTGGCGTCCTTGTCCGGGTCGTAGCGGTAGATCTCGAAAGTGCGCTTGTCGCTCATGATCGTGTCGTTTCCGGCGGGGGCCTCAGAACGTGCGGACCTTCGGCGGCACGGATTCCACCGTCAGGGGCTTCAGGTTCACCGGCTTGTAGTCCAGGCGGTTGCCTTCGGAGTACCACAGCGTGTGCTTCATCCAGTTCGCGTCGTCGCGGTTCGGATAGTCGTTGTGCGCGTGCGCGCCACGGCTTTCCGGGCGGGCGGCGGCGGAGATCATCGTGGCTTGGGCGGCCTCGATGAGGTTCTCCACCTCCAGCGCCTCGATGCGCGCGGTGTTGAACACCTTGGAGTTGTCCTTCAGGCCGATGGACTTCACGCGCTCGGCCACCTGCGTGATCTTGGCCACGCCCTCTTCCATGCTGGCCTGCGTGCGGAACACGCCGGCGTGCTTCTGCATGGTCGCGCGGATGTCGTTGGCCACGTCCTGGGCGTATTCGCCGTTCTTCGCGCCTTCCAGGCGCGCCAGGCGGGCCAGGGTGCGCTCGGCGGCGTCAGCCGGCAGCGGCTTGTGGTTCTTCTGCTTGAGCGCGCTGGCCACGATGTGGTTGCCCGCCGCGCGGCCGAACACCACCAGGTCGAGCAGCGAGTTCGTGCCCAGGCGGTTGGCGCCGTGCACCGAGACGCACGAGCACTCGCCCACGGCGTACAGGCCGTTCACCACCTCGTTGGGGTTGCCGTTCTTCGGCACCACCACCTGGCCGTTCACGTTGGTCGGGATGCCGCCCATCTGGTAGTGGATGGTCGGCACCACCGGGATCGGCTCCTTGGTGATGTCGACGTTGGCGAAGTTGTGGCCGATCTCGTACACCGAGGGCAGCCGCTTCATGATCGTCTCGGCACCCAGGTGGGTCATGTCGAGCAGCACGTAGTCCTTGTTGGGACCGCAGCCGCGACCTTCCTTGATCTCCTGGTCCATGGAGCGCGAGACGAAGTCGCGCGGTGCCAGGTCCTTCAGCGTGGGCGCGTAGCGCTCCATGAAGCGCTCGCCGTTGCTGTTGCGCAGGATCGCGCCTTCGCCACGGCAGCCTTCGGTCAGCAGCACGCCCGCGCCGGCCACGCCGGTGGGGTGGAACTGCCAGAACTCCATGTCCTCGAGCGGGATGCCGGCACGCGCCGCCATGCCCAGGCCGTCACCGGTGTTGATGAAGGCGTTGGTCGAGGCCGCGTAGATGCGGCCGGCGCCCCCGGTGGCCATCAGCACGGTCTTGGCTTCCAGGATGTGCAGGTCGCCGGTTTCCATCTCGAGCGCCGTCACGCCCACCACGTCGCCGTCGACGTCGCGGATCAGGTCCAGCGCCATCCACTCGACGAAGAAGTTGGTGCGCGCCTTGACGTTCTGCTGGTACAGCGTGTGCAGCAGCGCGTGGCCGGTGCGGTCGGCCGCGGCGCAGGCGCGCTGCACGGGCTTCTCGCCGTAGTTGGCGGTGTGGCCACCGAAGGGACGCTGGTAGATGGTGCCGTCCGGGTTGCGGTCGAACGGCATGCCGAAGTGCTCGAGCTCGTACACGACCTTGGGCGCTTCGCGGCACATGAACTCGATCGCGTCCTGGTCGCCGAGCCAGTCGGAGCCCTTGACGGTGTCGAAGAAGTGGTAGTGCCAGTTGTCCTCGCTCATGTTGCCGAGCGAGGCGCCGATGCCACCCTGCGCCGCCACCGTGTGCGAGCGGGTGGGGAACACCTTGGACAGCACGGCCACGTTCAGGCCGGCGAGCGACAGCTGCAGCGAGGCGCGCATGCCGGAGCCACCGGCCCCGACGATCACCACGTCGAACTTGCGTTTGGAAATCGAGGCGGCCACGTTCAGAGTCTCCACAGCACTTGGATCGCCCAGCCGGCACAGCCGACCAGCCACACGATGGTGAACACCTGCAGGGCGAGCTTGAGGCCCACCGCCTTGATGTAGTCCATCCACACGTCGCGCATGCCGACCCAGGCGTGGTACAGCAGCGAGAGGATGACGACGAAGGTGAAGACCTTCATCCACTGGGCGGCGAAGATGCCGGCCCACTTGTCGTAGCCGAGCGGCTCGCCCACCACGACCTGCAGCAGCAGGACGACGGTGAACAAGGCCATCAGGATGGCCGTGACACGCTGGGCAAGCCAGTCGCGCAGGCCGTAGTGCGCGCCCACGACGAGGCGCTTGGAACCGTGGTTGATTGCCATGGGGTGAGAGTCCTTGCGGGCGGTCAGTACAGGCCGAACAGCTTGGCGCCGAGCACCGCCGTCAGCACCAGGCTGATGACGAGCGTGGCGACGGCGGACTGCTTGCCCTGGGCCTTGGACACGCTGTGCGTGGCGTCCATCCACAGGTGGCGCACGCCCGCGGTGAAGTGGTGCAGGTAGCCCCAGATCAGCGCCAGCGTGACGAGCTTGACGAACCAGGCGGGCAGGAAGCCCAGACCGGCCAGGTAGGCGCTGCGGAAGGATTCGTACGAGATCTCCGAGGTGACGCTGACGTCGAACAGCCAGATCACGAAGGGCATCAGCAGGAACATCAGCACACCGCTGATGCGGTGCAGGATGGACACGATGCCCGCTGCGGGAAGCCGGTAGTTCGGCAGGTCCGACAGGGCGTGGATGTTGCGGAATTCGGGTCGCTTGGCGGAGAGAGGGGGGGGCGTTCCGGGCGTGCTGGCCATGGGGGGTCCTTCAGGCGTCGACCTGCGGTCTTCGGGGTTGTCGCTCTTGACGGGCGTAATCGCAGTGAAACCGAATGATTCTATTGCAGCGCAACAAGCTTTCGCCGGGCTTGCCTGCATGGCACCGACGTGGCCATCGGCTTCAACTCAGCTCGTTGCGGTAGTAGTGGCTGGCGGTGTTGTACAGGCCCCGACGCAGTTCCACGGCCTGGTCTCCGTAGGTGCGCGACAGCCGCTCCACGCTGAGCAGCGGGTAGCCGGGCGGGACCTGCAGCAGGCCGGCCGACACGGCATCGGCGGCGACCGCACGGATCTTCTCCTCGGCGCGGATCATGCGCACGCCGAACTCGGTCTCGAACAGGCCGTACATGGGCCCGGCGTACTGGGCCAGCCGCTCTGCCGTGAGCCCCTTGAACGGCGCCGCGGGCAGCCAGATCTCGTCGAGCACCACGGGCACGCCGTCGCGTCCCAGGGTGCGCCGCAGCAGCAGCGCCGGCTCGCCGGCCTTCAGGCCCAGGGCACGCGACACCTCGGCGGGCGCCCGCATGCGCCGGCAGTCCAGGAAGTGGCGCTCCCACCCCGTGGCCTCGCCGTCGTCGGAGGTCAGGCGCAGGAAGCGGTACTGGATCTTCTCCTCGGCATGGGTGGCGACGAAGGTGCCCTTGCCCTGGCGGCGCACCAGCAGGTTCTCGGTCGCGAGCTCGTCGATCGCCTTGCGCACGGTGCCCTGGCTCACGCGAAAGCGCGAGGCCAGGTCGAGCTCGCTGGGAATGGCCTCGCCCGGCTTCCATTCGCCGTCCTGCAGGCTCTTGACCAGCAGCGCCTTGATCTGCTGGTACAGCGGGCTGAAGGCCGGCCCGGCGGGCAGCGCAGGGCTGTCGGCGTCAGCGGCGGGCGGCGGCGGTTCGGGCAGCATGGGGACCGGATTGCAGCACGGGCGCTGGCCCGCCGTCCACCGGAACTGTGTCTTATATAAGACATAAGAATAGCAGAATCCAAGGGTCAACCCGGAGCCAGCCGGCTACACTTGCGGCTTCGCCCGCCCGGCCTGCGCAGCCGGTACGCGCGCGACGCCCGGATTCCCTTTCCATCCCCTTCGGAGACCTCACCATGAGCAAGAAGCCCGTCCGCGTGGCCGTCACCGGCGCCGCCGGCCAGATCGGTTATGCCCTGCTGTTCCGCATCGCCTCCGGCGAGATGCTCGGCAAGGACCAGCCCGTGATCCTGCAGCTGCTGGAGATCCCGGACGAGAAGGCCCAGAAGGCGCTCAAGGGCGTGATGATGGAGCTGGAGGACTGCGCCTTCCCGCTGCTGGCCGGCATGGAAGCCCACGCCGACGCGATGACCGCGTTCAAGGACACCGACTACGCCCTGCTGGTCGGCGCGCGCCCCCGCGGCCCCGGCATGGAGCGGGCGGACCTGCTGGCCGCCAACGCCCAGATCTTCACCGCCCAGGGCAAGGCCCTGAACGCCGTGGCCTCGCGCAACGTGAAGGTGCTGGTGGTGGGCAACCCCGCCAACACCAACGCCTACATCGCGATGAAGTCCGCCCCGGACCTGCCGGCCAAGAACTTCACCGCCATGCTGCGCCTGGACCACAACCGCGCCGCCAGCCAGATCGCCGCCAAGACCGGCAAGCCGGTGGCCGCCATCAAGCAGCTGGCCGTGTGGGGCAACCATTCGCCCACGATGTACGCCGACTACCGCTTCGCCACCATCGACGGCGCCTCGGTGAAGGACATGATCAACGACCAGGTGTGGAACAAGGACGTGTTCCTGCCCACCGTCGGCAAGCGCGGCGCGGCGATCATCGAGGCCCGTGGCCTGTCGTCGGCGGCCTCTGCCGCCAACGCCGCCATCGACCACATGCGCGACTGGGCCCTGGGCACCAACGGCGAGTGGGTCACCATGGGCGTGCCAAGCAATGGCGAGTACGGCATCCCCAAGGAGATCATGTTCGGCTTCCCGGTCACCTGCCAGAACGGCGAGTACAAGATCGTCGAAGGCCTGCCCATCGACGCGTTCTCGCAGGAGTGCATCAACAAGACCCTGGCCGAGCTGCAGGGTGAGCAGGACGGCGTGAAGCACCTGCTGTGATGTCGAGCCCGGCGCCCGCCCCGCGGGCGCCGGTTTAAGCTGTGCGGCCCGGGCCACGCGCAACCAAAGTATCCGCGGCGCCCGGCCCGTTCCATTTCGTGCCATGCCCATCGACGACCCCCTGCACCCGAGCCGCGCCCTGCTGGACGCTGGCGAAGCCTCCCTCCCGGACCTGCCCGTGTGCGACCACTACTGCGGGGTGGAAGCGCGCATGCGCAAGAGCCTGCAGCTGCAGGCCGAGCTGGGGCCGGCCTTCGACGTGACGCTCGACGGCGAGGACGGCGCGCCGGTGGGCGGCGAGGTGGAGCACGCCCAGCTCATCGCGGAGCTGGTCGATTCGCCGCTGAACGCCCATGGCCGCGTGGGGGCCCGCGTGGTGCCGGTGGACCACCCCGCCTTCGAGCCCATGCTGGAGGCGCTGCTGCCGCGCGCCGGCGCCCGGCTCGCGTACCTGATGGTCCCCAAGCCGAACCGCGCGGCCGACATCGACCGCGCCGCCGCGGCGGTGGATGGCGTGCTGGCCCGCGCCGGCATCACCCGCGTGCTGCCGCTGCATGCCCTGGTGGAGACCCACGGTGCCCTGCGCGAGGTGCAGGCGCTGGCTGCCCACCCGCGCATCGAGTCCCTGTCCTTCGGCCTGATGGATTTCGTGTCGGCCCACCGCGGCGCCATCCCGCAGTCGGCCATGGGCGCCGAAGGGCAGTTCGAGCATCCCCTGGTGCTGCGCGCCAAGCTGGAGATCGCTGCCGCCTGCCACGGCCACGGCAAGGTGCCCTCGCACTGCGTGGTCACCGAGTTCAAGGACACGGGGGCGCTGCAGGCCGCCGCCGAGCGGGCGTCCCGCCAACTGGGCTACCTGCGCATGTGGAGCATCCACCCCGACCAGATCCGGCCGATCCTGGATGCCTTCGCCCCCAGCGTCGCCGAGGTGGACCAGGCCATCGAGATCATCACCGCGGCACGCGCGGCGCACTGGGCCCCCATCCGCCATGGGCACCGGGGCCGCGAGCAGCTGCACGACCGCGCCAGCTACCGCTATTTCTGGCAGGTGCTGCAGCGCGCCCATCGCACCTCGTTTGCCGGCGGCCCGCAGCTGCCGGCCGAGGTGCGGCTTGCCTTCTTCGAAGCGTGACATCCTTCGCGCCGGCCGGGCCGAGGGCATCCCGCGATACGTTCGGTCACCCCTGCGCCGGCCCTGCCGGACACAATTCCGCCCGTTGACCAGGGCCTTTTGCGCCCGCTGCCACGGAGTCTTCCCCATGCGCCAGATCCTCGCCCCGCTCGTCACCGCCCTGGCCGCCCTGGCCCTGGCCCCCGCCGCCAGCGCCCAGACCGCGGCCACCCCGGCGGCCAAGCCCGCCGCCAAGCCGGCCAAGCCCACCGCCGCCAAGTCCGCCAAGCCTGCGGCCAAGCCGGCCGCCAAGCCCGCCGTGGAAGAGCCGCTGCCGCCGGCCGGAGGCGAGCAGAACGCCGCCGCGTCCATGGCCCACTTCGGCGACTACCAGTGCGAGTTCAACCAGGCCGTGCAGGTCTCCATGAACGAGAAGTACCCGGGCTACGTGGATGTGCGCCACGGCAAGGTCGTCTACACGATGAAGCCGGTGCTGTCATCGACCGGCGCGCTGCGCATGGAGGATGTGCGGGGCCAGACGCTGATGCTGCAGATCGCCCACAAGTCCATGCTGATGGACGTGCAGGCCGGCCGTCGCCTGGTCGACGAGTGCGTGCACGAGAAGCAGGCGTTGGCGAAGAAGGCGGCCGAGAGCCAGCCGGCCGTGAGCCTGATGGGCGGCACCCCGGCCGGCGCCGCCGGCGCCACCGCGGCCCCCACCCCGCGCTGATCCGTCGCTGATCCTGGTGTGGAGGCCTGGCCCTCCCGCCCGCCGCCCGGCCCGCGCGCCGGGCTTTTTTTCGCCCGTTCAGGCGCTCGCCGCCCGCCGCGCCGGCCTTCGCGGCGGATCGGCCGTGTCGCACAATGCCCGATGGTGCCGCGGTGGTGCCCGCGGCCGGCCGCCCCCAGGCCGCCCGTCGGCCGCCGCCGCCTTGGCAAGTCTTATATAAGATATAAAATATCTCGGAAACCCTCGGCCACCCGGCCAACCCGCCTCGTCCCCCCAGGAGCCGCCCATGCTGCAAGCCTATCGCCAACACGCCGCCGAGCGCGCCGCTCTCGGCATCCCGCCGCTGCCGCTCGACGCCAAGCAGACCGCCGAACTGATCGAACTCATCAAGAACCCGCCGGCGGGCGAGGACGCCTTCCTGCTGGATCTGCTCACGCACCGCGTCCCCCCGGGCGTGGACGATGCCGCCAAGGTCAAGGCCAGCTTCCTGGCCGCCGTGGCGCATGGCGACGTGTCGGTGGGCCTGATCTCCAAGGCCCGCGCCACCGAGCTGCTGGGCACCATGGTGGGCGGCTACAACGTGCACCCGCTGATCGAGCTGCTCGACGATGCCGAGGTGGCCCCGGTGGCCGCCGCCGCGCTGAAGAAGACGCTGCTCATGTTCGACTACTTCAACGACGTGGCGGCCAAGGCCCGCGCCGGCAACGCGCACGCCAAGGAAGTGATGCAGAGCTGGGCGGACGCCGAGTGGTTCACCTCGCGCCCGGAAGTGGCCCAGAAGATCACCGTCACGGTGTTCAAGGTGCCGGGCGAGACCAACACCGACGACCTGTCGCCCGCGCCGGACGCCTGGAGCCGCCCGGACATCCCGCTGCACTACCTGGCAATGCTGAAGAACACGCGTGAAGGCGCGGCGTTCAAGCCCGAGGAAGACGGCAAGCGCGGCCCGATCCAGTTCATCGAGGACCTCAAGAAGAAGGGCCACCTGGTCGCCTACGTCGGCGACGTGGTGGGCACCGGCTCCTCCCGCAAGTCGGCCACCAACAGCGTGATCTGGGCCACCGGCCAGGACATCCCGTTCGTGCCCAACAAGCGCTTCGGCGGCGTCACTCTGGGCGGCAAGATCGCCCCCATCTTCTTCAACACGCAGGAAGACTCGGGCTCGCTGCCGATCGAGGTGGACGTGTCGCGCCTGGAGATGGGCGACGTGGTCGACGTGCTGCCCTACGAGGGCAAGATCCTGAAGAACGGCGAGCTGCTCGCCGCCTTCGCCCTGAAGAGCGACGTGCTGCTCGACGAGGTGCGCGCCGGCGGCCGCATCAACCTGATCATCGGCCGCTCGCTCACGGCCAAGGCGCGCGAGTTCCTTGGGCTGCCTGCCTCCACCACCTTCCGCCTGCCCAAGCCACCGGTGGACAGCGGCAAGGGCTTCACGCTGGCGCAGAAGATGGTCGGCCGCGCCTGCGGCCTGCCGGAAGGCCAGGGCATCCGCCCGGGCACCTACTGCGAGCCCAAGATGACCACCGTCGGCAGCCAGGACACCACCGGCCCGATGACCCGCGACGAGCTGAAGGACCTGGCCTGCCTGGGCTTCTCGGCCGACCTGGTGATGCAGTCCTTCTGCCACACCGCGGCCTACCCGAAGCCCGTGGACGCCAAGATGCACCGCGAGCTGCCGCCGTTCATCAGCAGCCGCGGCGGCGTGGCCCTGCGCCCGGGCGACGGCGTGATCCACTCCTGGCTGAACCGCCTGCTGCTGCCCGACACCGTGGGCACCGGCGGCGACTCGCACACCCGCTTCCCCATCGGCATCTCGTTCCCGGCCGGCTCGGGCCTGGTGGCCTTCGCGGCCGCCACGGGCGTGATGCCGCTGGACATGCCCGAATCGGTGCTGGTGCGCTTCAAGGGCCAGATGCAGCCCGGCGTCACCCTGCGTGACCTCGTGCATGCCATCCCGCTGTACGCCATCAAGCAGGGCCTGCTCACCGTGGCCAAGCAGGGCAAGAAGAACATCTTCTCCGGCCGCATCCTCGAGATCGAGGGCCTGCCCGACCTGAAGGTGGAACAGGCCTTCGAGCTCAGCGACGCCTCGGCCGAGCGCTCCGCCGCCGGCTGCACGATCAAGCTCAACCAGGCGCCGGTGACCGAGTACCTGAAGAGCAACGTGGTGCTCATGAAGAACATGATCGCCAACGGCTACGAGGACGCCAAGACCCTGCAGCGCCGCATCGAGAAGGTGGAGGCCTGGCTGGCCGACCCGCAGCTGCTGGAGGCCGACAAGGACGCCGAGTACGCCGCGGTCATCGAGATCGACCTGGCCGACATCAAGGAGCCGATCGTCTGCTGCCCGAACGACCCGGACGACGCGAAGTTCATGTCCGAGGTGGCGGGCACCGCCATCGACGAGGCCTTCATCGGCTCGTGCATGACGAACATCGGCCACTTCCGGGCGGCTGCCAAGCTGCTGGGCGGCGCGCGCGACATCCCGGTCAAGCTGTGGGTGGCACCGCCCACCAAGATGGACCAGGACGAGCTGATGAAGGAGGGCCACTACGCGGCCTTCGGCGCCGCCGGCGCACGCACCGAGATGCCGGGCTGCTCGCTGTGCATGGGCAACCAGGCGCAGGTTCGCGAGGGCGCGACGGTGATGTCCACCTCCACGCGCAACTTCCCCAACCGCCTGGGCAAGAACACCAACGTGTTCCTGGGCTCGGCGGAGCTCGCCGCCATCTGCTCCAAGCTCGGCCGCATCCCGACCGTGGCGGAGTACCACGCCGAGATGGGCATCGTGAACCAGGACGCCGGCAGCATCTACCGCTACATGAACTTCGACCAGATCGACGAGTACGTCGAGACGGCCAAGTCCGTGGCGGCCTGACGGACGGCCCGCCGAGGGGCCTGGCCCCAGAAGACAAGCGGCGCCCGAGGGCGCCGCTTTTTTGCCTGCGTCAGGCGGTGCTCACTTGCCCGCGCGGATGGCCTTCTCGTCGTCCTCACGGTAGCGCCGGTCGCCACAGTTCAGCTTCCAGTCGACGCGCTTGTCTTCGTAGGCGTTGGCTTCGTCCTCGAGCGCCTTGTTGCGGGTGTTCCAGTCGGTGGCGCGCCGGTTTTGCGCCTGACTCCGGGCGTTGACCGCCTCGACCTCGCTCGCGAGGTCACCTTGCAGCTTCTCGCTCTCAGCCTTGTTCGCGGCGTCCAGGCGCTGCAACTCCACCTTCTCCTTTTCCAGTTCACGGCGCTTGCGGTCGGCCGCAGCGCCCCCGCGGCTGTCCTGGGCAAGGTCAGACATCTTGGAGTTGAACGCCTCCACCCGTTGCCCATACTCCTTCATGCGCTCATTGAAGTCACGCACCGCCTCGTTGCGGGCTTTGACTTCCTCGTGCTTCGTCTTGAGCGCCTCGTTCTCGGCCTGGATGGCGTCACGCTCCTGGTTCATGGTGACGCGGCGCGCCTCCAGGCTCTTGCGCTGGGCATCGAGCTCGTCCTGCTGCTTCATGCACGCACGCAGTTCGTCGCGTGTCATCACCTTGCCGCCGGCCTTGGTGCTGCCGCCCAGGGTGCGCGTGCCGTCCGCCTGGGCCAGCACGCTGCCGTGGGTGCCGAGCAGACCGGCCAGCAAGGCCACCAGGGGCAAGGGCCGGCACAGCCGCCGAGTCGTGGAAACCATATGCATACCTCTGTCAGGATCCGGCCAGGGCCGGTGATTGAACAGGCGGCCGGCGGATGACCGGCACGCCCTGAAGCGGCGTCGTGGCGCCAAGCCGCGCATGATGCCACTGACCGTAGACTGCGGGCCCCAGACGCCACGGAAAGCACATGTCACAGAGCATCCACGACTTCCACGACGACCCGCGCAACGCCGACATCCGGATCTGGATCAACGGCACGCTGAAGTCGCGCGTTGACGCCACGGTCTCCGTCTTCGACAGCGGGTTCGTGCTAGGCGACGGGGTGTGGGAGGGCCTGCGGGTGGTGCAAGGGCATCCGGTGTTCCTGGAGGCTCACCTGGACCGGCTGTACGAAGGCGCCAAGGCGATCGCCCTGCGCATCGGGCTGACGCGCGAAGAGCTCACGCGGGCCATCTACGACACGCTGGCTGCCAACGGCATGGACGATGGCGTGCATGTGCGGCTGATGGTCAGCCGGGGGGTGAAGCGCACGCCCTACCAGGACCCCCGCGTCACCGTGGGCCCGGCCACCGTGGTGATCCTTCCCGAGTGGAAGCTGGCCAAGCCCGAGACGCTGGCGCAGGGGCTCAAGCTGTTCACCGTGCATGTGCGGCGCGGCTTCCCCGACGTGCAGGACCCCAAGCTCAACAGCCACAGCAAGCTCAACTGCATCACCGCCTGCATCCAGGCCACGGAGGCCGGCGCGGACGAGGCGCTCATGCTGGACCCGCATGGTTTCGTCGCGACCTGCAACTCCACCCACTTCTTCATCGTGCGTCGGGGCGCGGGCGGCCCCGAGGTGTGGACGTCCACCGGCGACTACTGCCTGGGCGGCATCACCCGCGCCAACGTGATCCAGGTGTGCCGCGAAGCGGGCATCCCCGTGTTCGAGAAGAACTTCAGCCTCACCCAGGTGTACGGCGCGGACGAGGCCTTCTGCACCGGCACCTTCGCCGGCGTGGTGCCGGTGAACGCGGTGGACGGCCGGCGGCTCGACGAGCACGGGCTGCCGGGGCCCATGGTGACCCGGCTGCAGGGCCTGTACCGCGAGCTGGTGCAGCGCGACGTGCAGGGGCGGCGCGACCTGCAGGGGCGCGGGCGGTGAGCGCCTGCGGACAAGGTGCCGCGCCCGCGCCGCTGCGCGTGGCGATGTGGAGCGGCCCGCGCAACATCTCCACCGCCATGATGCGGGCGTGGGAGAACCGCGGCGACTGCGCCGTCTCGGACGAGCCGCTGTACGCCGCCTACCTGGCCGCCACGGGGCTGGACCACCCGGGCCGCGACGAGGTCGTCGCCCACGGCGACACCGACGCGGCCCGCGTGGCCCGCGCGCTGAGCGAGGGGCCGGTGCCGGGCGGCCAGCCGCTGTGGTACCAGAAGCACATGACCCACCACCTGCTGCCGGGCATGGACACGCGGTGGGTGCACCGGCTGGTGAACGTGTTCCTCATCCGCGACCCGGCGCAGGTGGTGGAGTCGTACCTGAAGTCGCGTGCCACCGTGGCGCCTGCCGACATCGGCCTGCTGCAGCAGGCCGAGCTGTTCGACGCGGTGGCCCAGCGCCGCGGCGAGGCGCCCCCGGTGATCGACGCCGACGATTTCCTGCGCGATCCCGCCGCCCACCTGCGGCGCCTGTGCGAGCGCCTGGGCGTGCCCTTCACCGACCGCATGCTGCGCTGGCCCCCCGGCCGGCGCGAGAGCGACGGCATCTGGGCGCCGCACTGGTACGACGCCGTCTGGCGCTCGACCGGCTTCGAGCCCTGGCACCTGCGGCAGCCGCAGCTGCGGGGCCCTGCGCTGGCCGTTGCCGAGGCCTGCCGCCCGGCCTACGAGTCGCTGCGCGCGCACCGGCAGCAGCTGCCGTCCGCGGCCCCGCCCCGCTGAGCGCTCAGCGTCCGCTCAGCAGGGCCTGCAGCACGTGGTGCAGGCGGGCCGGGTCGACGGGCTTGACCAGGTGCCGGGCCACCCCTGCCTCGCGGGAGCGCGCCATGTCCTGCGCCGCGCCGTAGCCGCTGACGGCCACCACCGGCACCCGGGCGCCCACCGCACGCGCGATGTCCGCGCCGCTGCCGTCCGGCAGGCCGATGTCGGTGACCACCGCATCCACCGGGTTCGCCTCGCACGCCCGCAGGGCGGCGCCCACGCTCGGCGCATGCGTCACCTGGTAGCCGTACTGCTGCAGTGACAGGCGCAGGGACTCGGCGGCGTCCGGGCTGTCCTCCACGAGCAGCACCCGCTGCCCCCGCGCCAGGGGCGCCTCGGTGGCCGGGGCCGTGTCGGCGGCCCCGGCCTCCACGGCACAGGCACCCGGCAGTCGCAAGGTGAAGGTGGCGCCGCGGTCGCGCCCGTCGCTGTCCGCGCGCAGGTGGCCGCCGTGTTCGGCCACCAGGCCGTGCGCGATCGCCAGCCCCAGCCCCAGACCGCCGTACTGCCGCGAGACCGTCTCGTCCGCCTGCTCGAAGGCCGTGAACAGGCGGGGCAGCGCCTCCGGCGCGATGCCGATGCCCGAGTCCGAACAGGCGAGCAGCACGTCGCCGCCCTCGCACCACGTGCGCACCCGCACCTCGCCGTCGGGCGGGGTGAACTTCACCGCGTTGCGCAGCAGGTTCCACACCACCTGCTGCAGGCGCGCCTCGTCGCCGGGCACCACCGGGCGCGGTGCATCGAGCTGCAGGCGAAGCGCCAGGCGCTTGTCGCGCACCGGGCCGTCGAGCGTCTCGCACACCGTGCGCACCACCTGGTGCAGGTCCACCTGGCCCGGCCGCAGGATCAGCTTGCCGGCGGCCAGTGCCGTCAGGTCGAGCAGGTCCTCGATGAGCCGCGCCTCGAGCGCGACGTTGCGCTCGATCATGGGCAGCAGGTGGGCGTGGGCCGCCGGCACGGTGGCCGAGCGCGCCAGGATGTGGGCGGCGGTGGCGATGGGCGCGAGCGGCGTGCGCAGTTCGTGCGAGAGCATCGCCAGGAAGCGGTCCTTGGCACGGTTGGCCGCCTGGGCCTCGTCCCGGGCCGCCCGCAGGCGCGCCTCCTGCTCATGCGCTGGCGTGGCGTCGTGCAAAATCTTGCAGAAGCCGGTCGCCGCGCCGGCCGCGTCGTCCAGCGGCACCACCAGCCCCTGGGCGAAGAAGCGGCGGCCGTCCTGCCGGCACATCCAGCGGGCGTCGTCCGCCTTGCCGCTGGCGCGGGCCTGGCGCAGCTCCCGGGCCGGCACGCCGGCGGCACGGTCCTCCGGCGTGAACAGGCAGTCCACCGGCTGGCCGACCACCTGCTCGGCGCGCCAGCCGAAGATCTCGGCGGCCGCGCGGTTCCAGGTGCGGATGCGCCCGTCCGCGTCGAGCAGCAGCACGCCATAGTCGCGCAGCGCGTCGACGACCCGGCCCAGCACCGCGTCGGCATGTCGCGCCTGGCGTTCCGCCTCGCGCCGCGCCCGCCTGTCGGCGCGCTCGCGCAACGCGCGGTCCACCACCAGGGGCAGCCGGGCGAGCCGGCCCTTGCTCACGTAGTCGGTGGCCCCCAGGCGCATCAGCTCCACGGCGTTCTCCTCGCCGATGACGCCGGAGACGAAGACGAACGGCACCTCGGGCGCCTCGTGCCGGGCGATCTCCAGCGCATCGCGGCCGTCGAAGCCAGGCAGCTGGTAGTCCGAGAGCACGATGTCCCAGCCGCCTTCGCGCAGCGCGCCCACGAAGTCGTTCTCCTGCATCACCTGGCGCACCACCGCATCGGGGTGGCTGCGCGCGAGGTGGGCGATGAGCAGTTCCGCGTCGAAGCGCGAGTCCTCCAGCAGCAGCACCCGCGTCAGCCGCTGGCCGGACTGCACCGGCGGCGCGAGGATGTCGTGTTCACTCATGGCGACGGGGCGACTTGACGGAGCCCGGCGGCGGCTCGTTGAGCACCGCCCAGAAGATGCCCAGCTCGGCGATGGCGGCGACGAACTGCTTGAACTCCACCGGCTTGACGACGTAGGCGTTGACACCCAGCTCGTAGCTGCGCAGCACGTCCGACTCCTCCTGCGAGGAGGTGAGCATCACGACGGGCACCGCGCGCAGCGCGTCGTTGCCGCGCACGGTGGTGAGCACCTCCAGGCCGTTCACCTTGGGCAGCTTGAGGTCGAGCAGCACGACCGCCGGGTTGCCCTCGGGCCGGCTGGCGTACTCGCCCTGGCGCAGCAGGTAGTCGAGCGCCTGGGCGCCGTCGCGGGTGATCACCACGTCGTTGGCGAGCTGGCTGCGTTCCAGCGCCACCAGCGTGAGCTCCAGGTCGCGCTTGTCGTCCTCGACGAGCAGGATGGGTTTGAGCATCAGCGATCCTCCACGGCAGGGGGCTCGGGCGGCGGCAGCACGAAGCCGAAGCGCGCGCCCTGGTCGGGTTCGCCATGGGCCCAGACGCGGCCCCCGTGGCGCTCCACGATGCGGCGCACGATGGCCAGGCCGATGCCGGTGCCCTCGAACTCCTCGGCGGCGTGCAGCCGCTGGAACACGCCGAAGAGCTTGTCGACGTACTTCTGGGCAAAGCCCACGCCGTTGTCGCGGATCTCCAGGCCCACGTCCCGGTCCTGGCGCACAGCCACCACCTCGATGCGCGGCGCCGGCCGGCCGCGCGTGTACTTCACCGCGTTGGCCAGCAGGTTGCGCACGGCCACCTTCAGCAGAAAGGCGTCGGCCCACAGCGTGGGCAGGTCGGCCGCCACCTCCCACTGCACGGCCGGTTCCGCCGAGGCGCGACGGCACTCGTCCACCAGCTCGGCGACCATGCGGCCGCCGTCCACCGGGCCCCTGTGCAGCGCCGAACGGCCCAGGCGGGAGAAGTCGAGCAGCGCATCCACCAGCTTGCCGGCAAAGGCGGCCGCCTCCTTCACCTGGCCCAGGTAGCGCACCGACCGCTCGGCCAGGCGGCCGGCCTCGTCCTCCAGCACCAGGTCCACGTACCCCGCGATGTGCCGCATCGGGGCCCGCAAGTCGTGCGACACGGTGTAGGAGAAGGCCTCGAGCTCCTTGTTCAACCGCGCCAGCTCGGCCATCGCGCCGGCCATCTCTTCTGCCCGGCGCAGCACGATGCCGATCAGCGCCTGGCGCAGTTCCTGCGCCGCGGCCAGGGTGGCCGGCTCCCAGGGCAGCGAACGGCCACGCACCGATTCGCACCAGCTCGCGAAACTGGCGCGCGGATGCAGCCGGCCGTCCGCGACCTGCATGGGCTTGTGGGGGTTGCCGGCCCAGCGCACCTGCCGCACCTGCTCGGCCCGGAACCACAGGATCTGGTGGCGGTGCACCTCGGAGATGGCGATCACCAGCGCGCCGGCCCAGGTGCCGTCCACCTCGGCCAGGGCGCCACCGGCCTCCTGCAGCCGGTCGGTGCACACGAGCTGCCGCCGCTGGGCAGCCGCCCAGCGGGACAGCGCCTGCACCTGCGGCTCCGGCGGCGTCTGGCCGGCCAGCCAGCAGCGCGTGTCCAGCACCACCGCGGCGCCATCGGCCTGCGCCAGCCGCAGCAGCGGGCCGGGCTGGTCCACCAGCTGCTGCAGGGTGGCGTCGCTGTCCGTCAGCTGGGCCACCAGATCGAGCGTCAGCTGCCTCAGCTCGAGGCGGCGGGCCACCTCGGCGCGCTCCTCGTGCGCCTCGATCTGCATGGACAGCAGCCGGCCGAGGTGCTCGCAGGTCAGCCGGGTCGCCAGGTCCAGCCGGTGGGGCGAGCGGTCGTGGCAGGACACCAGGCCCCACAGCCGGCCCCGCACCACCAGCGACACGGACATGGACGCCGCCGTGCCCATGCGGCGCATGTACTCCAGGTGCACCGGCGACACGCTGCGCAGCGCGGCGAAGCCCAGGTCCAGGCCGCGCGGATCGAAACCCGAGTCCACGGCGCGCAGCGGCACGGGCCGGTAGTCCGCGTCGGGAATGAGCCGGATGTGTTGCTGCAGGTACAGCGCACGGGCCTGCGCCGGGATGTCGCTGGCCGGAAAGCGATGGCCGATGAAGCGCTCGTAGCCCGCGTCGGCCTGTTCCGCAAGCACTTCGCCGTGGCCGTCGTCGTCGAACCGGTAGAGCACGCAGCGGCCGAAGCCGGTGAGGCGGTGCAGCTCGGCCACGGCGATGCGCGCCAGCGCCTGCACGTCGCCCGCGCGCTGCAGCGGCGGCAGCACGCCGCGCGCCAGCGCCGACAGGCTGCCGGGCAGCGACCGGGCATCGGCCGCAGGCTCGAACTCCAGCACCAGGGCACCGCCGCTGCGGTGCACGGTGGCGTCCCAGAGCTGCCCGGCCATGTCCACGCCACCCAGCGGCTCGGCCGCCTCGCCGGGCGGCGGCAGGGGCGAGGGCAGGCTCCACGGCGGGCGGTCGAGCAGGCGGCGCCAGACCGTCTCCTCGGGTGCGTTGGCGCTCACCGCCAGCGCGCGCGTCGGCTCGTCGGCGGCCAGCACCAGCATCCAGCCGTGCGGCTGGATGGCGGCCGGCACGCGGATCGGTTCGTTCGCGCAGTCCGCCAGCAGGTCCTCAGGCCGCAACCCGTTCATCCAGCAAGCAGGCAAAGGTGCCGATCAGGCGGTCGAAGGTGGCGCGTGCCGCCACACAGGCGTCGGCGGCCGCGGCGCCGCTGGCGGGCACCTGGGCCTCCAGCAGCGAGAGGTAGTCGCGCCAGTGGGCCGCGGTGGCCGGCCCCCAGCCGTGGAAATACGCCGTGCCGCACGCGGGCGTGAGGCCGAGCTGGGCCGCAGCGCGCCGCGCGATGAGCTGCCCGCCCAGGGCCGAGCCCGCCAGCACGTACCAGGACCCGAAGGCGGCGGCCGGCGAACCCAGCGGCAGGCGAGGCAGGTCGGCGTGGGGCAAGGGCCAGCGCGGCAGGCCGAGCGCACGCAGGTCTGCGCGCACGAAGCCCAGGCGTGATCGCGCCAGGAAGCGGCCGGCCACCGGCAAGGGCAGCACGGCGGCGACCTGGGGTTCCCAGTGGGTGAGAAAGGCCTCGAAACCCTGGAGCACGCGACCGTAGCGGCCGGCGTCCAGGGCGTCGTCCAGGCGCAGCAGCGCCTCGATGGTGTCGTGCCGCCGCTGCGTGCACTCGCGCAGCGCGGCGTGGATGCTGGCCTGCGCGGCATGCACCATGGGAAGCCCTCCGAACCGGTGCCGGACCGCCATGGCCCGGCTTGCGGCGAGGTGGGCAAGCCGCGTGCCGGCCGTCAGCCGAGCTTGCGCACCACCACGGACCCCACGGAGTAGCCGGCGCCGAACGAGCAGATCACGCCCGTGTCCCCGGCACCCAGGTCGGCCCGGTGGTGATGGAAGGCGATCACCGAGCCGGCCGAGGCGGTGTTGGCGTATTCGTCCAGGATGAGCGGCGCCACGTCCGGCGTGACCTCCTGGCCGATGAGGCGCTTGACCACCAGCTGGTTCATGCCCAGGTTGGCCTGGTGCAGCCAGAAGCGGCGCACCGCCGTGGGCTCCAGGCCCAGGCTGGCCAGGTGCTGCTCGATGTGGGCGGCCGCGATGGGCACGACTTCCTTGAACACCTTGCGGCCTTCCTGGCGGAAGGTCTTGTCGCGCGCATCCGGGTCGCTGTCCTCGCTGCGATTGAGGAAACCGAAGTTGTTGCGGATGTTGTTGGAGAACTGGGTGGCCAGCCTGGTGCCCAGGATCTGCCAGCGGTCGGCCGCGGTGGCGGTGTCCGCCAGCTCCACGATGACGGCGGTGCACACGTCGCCGAAGATGAAGTGGCAGTCGCGGTCCCGCCACTCGAGGTGGGCCGAGGTGATCTCGGGGTTCACGACCAGCACGCAGTTCGCGCTGCCGGCGCGGACCGCGTTGGCGGCCTGCTCGATGGCGAAGGTGGCCGAGGAACACGCCACGTTCATGTCGAAGCCGTAGCCTCCGGCGCCCAGCGCCTGCTGGATCTCGATGGCCATGGCCGGGTAGGCCCGCTGCATGTTGGCGGCCGAGCACAGCACGGCATCCACCTGATCGGCACGTTTGCCCGCGGCGGCGAGCGCCTGGCGGCCCGCGTCCACGGCGATCTCGGCCATCAGGGAGAGCTGGTCGTCGGGGCGCTCCTGCAGGCGCGGGTACATGCGCCGCGGGTCCAGCACGCCGGACTTGTCGATCACGTAGCGCTGCTGGATGCCCGAGGCCTTCTCGATGAACTCCACGCTGGACGGCACCAGCGCGGCCCGCTCGCCGGCGGCGATCGCCGCCGCGTGCTGCTCGTTGTGCAGCGCCACGTAGGCGTTGAAGGCCTCCACGAGCTCGGCATTGGTGATGACGTGGGGAGGCCGGTAGAGACCGGTGCCGCTGATGACGACTTCGGGCATGGTGAGGCAGGTGACAGGGGAACCAGCCCGCAGTGTAGGCCCGCAGCGCCGCGGGCGCCCGGAGGCGCCCGCGGGGGCCCGGCGCGGCCGGGCGGCGATGCGGTCAGGCCGACCGCACCGCGGGACGTCACTGCGCCGAGGCGCAGATGGACTTGTAGGCCTTCTTGAAGGCGGTGTTGGTCAGCAGGGTGCCCTGGTTCGCACCGCCGGCGTTCGTGCAGCCACCATGCGTGTGGATGGCCACCACGCGGCCGCCCACCAGCACGGCCGAGCCGCTGTTGCCGCCTTCGGTGTCCGCGCGGTAGCGCAGCGTGGTGGAACCCGGCACGACCGAGTCCACCGGGCCGACGGAGAACTGCTGGGTCTGGTTGTCCATGCCGCTGTCCACGCCGTAGCCGGTGATGCGCACCTCGTCGCCGACCACCGGGATGGTCTTGGCGAAGCGCAGCGACTGGCCCTGCGCCTGCAGCGGCATCAGGCCGGTCTCGGTGTTGGGGTGCACGGTGAACACGCCCCAGTCATTGCCCACGCCACCGTCGACGAACTTGCGGGTCGTGGTGGGCACGTACTGGTCCTTGGGCGCCGGGTGCACCAGGCCGCCGCCGGCGAGCGACTTGGGCACGTTGAACTCGACCACGTCCACCAGGGACGGGGACGACAGGCAATGGCCCGCGGTGATGAAGCAGCCGTCCTTGGTGAGGTTGGCCGTGCAGCCGACGTCCAGCAGACGGGCGCGGTCCTTCTCGTCGGAGGCGACGCGGTCGTCGGTGGCGCCGCAGCGGCTTTCGGGGGTGATCTGCGGCTTGCCGGCCAGCACCTTGACGATGCCGAAGTGACCCGCCTCACCGGCCTGGGACGCCAGCAGTTCCACGCGCAGGGCCGGGCCGTTGAAGTAGGCCGAGGTGTGGCGCCACTGGGCCAGCGTCTCGGCGTTCAGGTGCTGCTGCGCGCCGTCGGTGAGCGACGTGATACGCAGCTTCGCACCGGCCGGCAGGCGGGCGTCGCCGAACTGCAGGCGCAGCCAGTGGGCGCCGTCGATCTGCACATCGTGGCTGGCCACCACACCGCCGGCGGACGCCGCGGCGTTCTCCGGGCTGAACCAGTTGTAGGGATGCGCGTCGTGGGCGGCCGGCGCGGTCTGCGCGGCGGCGCCGAAGCCGGCCGAGGCGAGCGCCGCGGCGGCCAGGCACCGGGCAGCGAACACGCCGGGCCGGAAGGAACGGGACAGACGGGACAGGTTCACGGGCGGTCTCCGGATCAAGGTGAGGGGCTGCGGCCGGGCGCATGTCCCGGCCGGGGAGGGATGCCGAGACTAGAGCAGTGCCTGCCCGGCGCCCAGCCCCTACCCCGTCGCGGACGATCAAGGACCATCAACGAGCGACCCCGCAGGGCGCTCAGCCGCGCGGCGGCGCGATCTGCTCGGCGTAGTCGTAGAGCTCGCCCAGCAACGCCTGGCCCCGCTCGTCGACGGACTCGGCCAGGGTGTCCAGCCGCTCGAAGAACTGCCCCAGCGTGAGGGCGCCGCCCGCGCCCTCGTGCAGCCGGGCGGCGCAATGCGCCTGCCAGCGGGCCCGCTCGTCGGCGTCCAGCGTGGCGGGCGCATGGCGGGCGCGGTAGCGGAACACCAGTTCGTCCAGGCGTTGGTCATCGAAGCTCGCACGGCCCCAGGCCGGGTCGTCGGGTGCGGCGGCACGCAGGCGGTCCAGGCGCTGGCGGTCGGTGGGCCCGATGAAGCCGCCATAGAGGTCCTCGTCGACATCCGGCGCCTGTGCGGCTGCCGGCCGCGTGAACACGTCGGGCCAGATGCCCGCCATCGACGGGCCGCGGGCCGCGCACGCCTGGGCATGGCGCTCGGCCAGGGCCAGGTCGATGCCCCAGCGCTCGGCCATGGCCGGGGTGAGGGTGCGCAGGTTGCCGATCACGATTGGCGACTTGTTCACGTGGATGCTCTTGACCGGCAGGCGCCGGGTGCCCTCGGGCAGCTCGTCGGCACGCGTGAACATGCGCTCGCGGATCTGCGCCGCGTTCAGGCCGAACAGCTCGCCGGGGTCCTCGGCCAAGTCCCACACGATCAGTTCGTTGCGGTTCGTCGGGTGCGGCGCCAGCGGCCACACCACGGCGATGCAGCCGCGCTCCGGCCCGAACATGCCGGACACGTGGAGGAACGGCTTGCCCTGAGCCTGGGCCGATTCGATCTCCGCCCACACCGCCTGCTTCTGACGCAGCCGCAGGCAGAAGGCCCACAGGCGGGGGTTGGCGTCACGCACGCGGCGCGCGAGGGCCACGGTGGCGCGCACGTCCGACAGCGCGTCGTGCGCCGCCTCGTGCGCCAGGCCGTTGGCCCGCGTCAGGTGTTCCAGCTTGAACGACGGCCGCCCGTCCTCGTGGCGCGGCCACTCCAGGCCCTCGGGCCGCAGCGCGTACATGCAGCGCACCGTGTCCAGCAGGTCCCAGCGTCCGCAGTCGTTCTTGTACTCGCGGGCATAGGGGTCGATGAGGTTGCGCCAGAACAGGTGCCGCGTGACCTCGTCGTCGAAGCGGATGGTGTTGTAGCCCACGCCCACCGTGCCGGCGCGCGCCAGCTCGGCCTCGACGAGGGCCGCGAAGCGTGGCTCCGGCACGCCGCGGGCCAGGCAGTGCTGCGGCAGGATGCCGGTGAGCAGGCAGCTCTCCGGGTCGGGCAGGTAGTCGGGCGTGGGCTGGCAGTAGGCCATCACCGGCTCGCCGATCTCCTGCAGGTGTTCGTCGGTGCGGATGCCCGCGAACTGCGCCGGGCGGTCCCGCCGAGGCACGCGGCCGAAGGTCTCGTAGTCGTGCCAGAAGAAGCTGAGCTCGCTCATGGCGGCACGATACCCCACGGCGATCGCGCCGCCTTCCCTCTGGCGGGGAGACCGCCGGCCCGCGCGATCAGTCGCGCGGCAGCGGCACCGGGCGCGTGAGCTCGTCGGTGGACAGGCCCTGCTGCCGCAGCAGCGCCTCCAGGGCCGGCATCAGCGGGCCCAGGCGCTCGTCGAGCGCGTCGCGCACCGTGTCCACGAACACCTGCGTCGAGCGTTCGATCTCGATGTTCAGCCGGTCACCGGGCCGCTTGCCAGCGAAGGTGGTCATGCGCAGCGTCTCGGGGATGAGCCACACCTCGAACCAGCCCGCCACCCGGTCGGCCTCGGCCACGGTGAGGCTGGCGCCGTTGATCGCGATGTAGCCCTTGGCGAACACGTAGCGCATCCAGCGCGGCGGCAGGCCGATGCGCAGCACATGGTTGTTCTCGGGCCGGCGGATGTCCAGCAGGGTGCCGGTGACGTCGATGTGGCCCGACAGCGGGTGGCCGCCGATCTCGGCGCCGTCGCGCGCGGCCCGCTCCACGTTGACGGCGCTGCCCGGCTGCCACTCGCCCAGCGTGGTGAGTGAGAGCGTCTGCTGCATGACGTCGAAGGCCGCCACGTCCGGCTGCGGCCGCTCGGTGACGGTGAGGCAGCAGCCGTCGCAGGCCACGCTGGCCCCGATGGCGAGCCCGTCGTCGAAGCCCGCGGGAAAACGCAGGGTGATGCGACGCAGGCCGGGCAGGTCGGTGAGCGCCTCGACGCGGGCCAGGCCTTGAACGATGCCGGTGAACATCCCACGATTATCGCGGCCGCCGCCGCCGCCGCCGCGCATTCGTGACGCGGCGTGCCTGCCAGCGGATCCGACAATGGCGGCCTGCCTGCCGGAGCTGCCATGAACCTTGCCTGTACCCGTCGCCAGTGGCTCAGCGCCACCACCGCCCTGCTGGCGGCCAGTTGCCCGCTGGTCGGGGCCGCCGCCGCACCGCGCTACCGGGTGACCGACCTGGGTGACCTGGGTGGCGGCAACGTGCGCGTCAAGGCGCTCAACAACCACGGGGTGTCCGTCGGCATGGCCAACCGCAAGCCCGTGGACAACCGGGGCGTCGGCTTCGTGTCCCACCGCGGTCGCATGCGCGGCATGCGCCACGCGGGCCGGGCCACGCCCTCGTCGGCCACCGGCATCAACGACGCGGGGCTGGTGTGCGGCTACGACGGCACCAACGGTGTGTTCACGAAGGCGCGGGCCTGGCTGAGCCCCGACGGCGAGCGGGTGTACGTGCCCGCTCCGCGCGATGCGCACACCTTCGCCTTCGCCGTCAACGCGAGCGGCCAGGTCACGGGGGTCAGCGGCGACCTGCCCTTCGTGGGCGGTGCCGGGCATTTCGAGCCCTTCACCCTGCCCGCCGGGTTCGGCCTGGGCGTGGGCCGCGACATCCACGACGACGGCACGGTGCTGGGCGACATGGTGGGCCCGCACGGCCAGTGCGCGTTCCTGCGCCAGGGCGGCGTGGTGCAGGCGCTGTCCGTGCCCGGGGCCGAGTCCCATGCCGCCGCCGGCATCAACGACCGCGGCGTCGTCTGCGGCACGCTCAAGCGGCCGGGCGGGCGGGTGGCGCGGGCCTTCGTCTGGCAGGACGGGCTCACCCGCGAGCTCGGCTCGCTCGATGGCCGCGACGACAGCTCGTCCGTCGCCCATGGCCTCAATGCCGCCGGCACGGTGGTGGGCCGGGCGACCCGCCCCGCCGATGGCGGCGGCGGGCGGTCCCGCTGGTGCGCGTTCGTCGCCACGGCCGACGGCGGCATGGTCGATCTGAACACCCGGCTGGACCCGGTGGCCGGCGCGGGCTGGGTGCTGCGCGAGGCCGTGGCAATCAACGACCGCGGCCAGATCGTCGGCGAGGGCCTGTACCAGGGCGTGCCGCGCGCCTTCCTGTTGTCGCCCTGGGCCTGACCCGCTCGCCGACGGCCGCTCAGCGCGCCGCCGCGGCGCCGTGCCAGCGGATCAGCGAGATGCCGTTCTTTTCGAACACCGTGTCGTAGCCGCCCGCCGGGTCGGCCGGCAGGCGCGCCAGGTGGTCCGTGCGGATCAGCGCCAGCTCCCCCGGCTGGGGCGCGCGGCGCGGCGTGGGCTGCTGCCGGTACACGGCAAAGCTGGGCTGGTGCAGCTTCCACTGCACGGCCGGCTCGGGCAGGCCGCGGGCCACCCGGGCCGCGTCGCGCACCGGCCCCTGCACCAGGGTGCCCCACCAGGGCAGCGCGAAGCCCAGCAGCACCAGCGCCACCACCGCACCACCGGCCAGGCTGGACGCGGGGCCGCCGAGCCGCTCGCGCCAGGCGCCGGGCACGGCGGCCAGCGCCAGCACGACCAGCGCGCCCACGCTGGCGGCCACCGCCAGCGCCACCGGCGCGTCGGCCCCGCCCAGCAAGGCGCGGTACATGGGGTGCTTCACCGCGTCCACCCACTGCGGCAGCGTCCAGGCCGGCACCGCCACGGCGGCCAGCAGCACCACGCCGGCCAGGGCCACCGCCCAGCGCATGGCGGACCCCGCGCGCTCCAGCGCCATGGCCATGAGCAGCACGAAGGGCGTGGCGCCGTAGAGCACGTAGTGCGGCAGCTTGGTGCCCGACAGCGAGAAGAACACCAGCACGAACAGGCCCCAGCCGAGCAGGAAGCGCCCCAGCGGGTCGCGCCAGTGGGCCAGGCACTGGCGCGCCACGCCCACGAGCAGCGGCGCCCAGGGCAGCAGCAGCAGCGGCAGCACCACCAGGTAGTAGCCCGCGCTGCCGCCGTGCTGCTCGAGCGTGCCGGTGTAGCGCGACAGGTTGTGGCGCACGAAGAAGCCATCGATGAAGGCCTGGCCGTGCCGGTGCAGGGCATAGGCGTACCACGGCGCGGCGATGCCCACGAGCAGCGCCCACGCGGGCAGGTCGGTGACGGCCGCCACCAGGCGGCGGCCGAGCGCGCGCCAGTCGCCCTGGCTCAGCAGCCACAGGCCCACTGCCGACACCGGCACCAGCACCGCCACCGGCCCCTTGGCCAGCAGGCCCAGGCCCATCCAGGCGAAGGCGCGCCGCAGCGGTGCCTTGGCGCCGCTGTCGAGCCAGCGCCAGCCATCGAAGGTGGCCAGCACCAGCAGGAAGTTCAGCAGGGCGTCGGCCGTGGCGGCCCGCCCGATGGCGACGACGCCCAGGCTGGTCACGAGCATGAGCGCGGCACTGGTGGCCGTGCGCTCGCCCAGCCGCGGCCGGGCGAAGGCCCACACGGCCATCGCCCAGCCCCAGGCGCACAGGGCCGAGGGCAGGCGCAGGGCGAATTCGTTCAGGCCCAGCAGCGACACGCTCAGCGCCTGCAGCCAGTACACGCCGATGGGCTTGTCGAACCGGTCCTCGCCGTTCAGCGTGGTGTGCAGCCAGTCGCCGCTGGCCAGCATCTCGCGCGTGGCCTCGCTGAAGGCGCCCTCGTCCACGTCGAACAGCGGTGCTGCGCCGAGCTGGAACACGGTGAGCGCCAGCAGGGCCAGCGCCACGGGCCAGGCCCCGCCGCCAGTGGCGCGCGGCGCGGCCGGCGTGTCAGCGCCCGCTGCCATGCCAGGCGTCGCCGTCGGCCAGCGCCGGCTGGCCCATGGAGTGGTACGCGCGCGCGGTGCCACCTTCGTAGTAGATGCGGATCAGCAGCTCCGCCAGCACGCCCGTGCAGAGGAACTGCAGGCCGGCGATCACCATGAAGAAGCCCAGGATCAGCAGCGGCCGGCCGCCCACCGATTCGCCCAGCAGCTTCAGCACGCCCAGGTAGCCCAGGATGGCGGTGCCGATGGCCCCCACGCCCAGGCCCACCGTGCCGAAGAAGTGGCCGGGCCGGGCGCCGAAGTTGAGGAAGAAGTACACCGACAGCAGGTCCACCAGGACGCGGAAGGTGCGCGAGATGCCGTATTTGGACTCCCCGGCGGTGCGCGCATGGTGGCTCACCGGCACCTCGGCCATGCGCATGGGCGAGGTCACCGTGGCCAGCCAGGCGGGGATGAAGCGGTGCATCTCGCCGTACAGCCGCACCTGGTGCAGCACCGGCGCGCGGAAGGCCTTGAGGCTGCAGCCGAGGTCCTGGAACTTCAGGTCGGTGACGCGCCGGATCAGCCGGTTGGCAAGCATCGACGGGAACTTGCGCAGCGCGAAGCCGTCCTGCCGGTTCTTGCGCCAGCCGGCCACCATGTCGAAGGGCTCGTTGAGCAGCTTGGCCACCAGCAGCGGGATGTCCTGCGGGTCGTTCTGCAGGTCGCCGTCCATGGTGACGATCACGTCGCCGCGCGCCGCGTCGATGCCCGCCTGCATGGCCGCGGTCTGTCGGAAGTTGCGCAGCAGGCGCAGCACCCGGATGTGCGGGCCGACAGTGGCCGCGTGCTCCTGCAGCGCGCGGCCCGTGCCGTCACGGCTGCCGTCGTCCACGACGATCAGCTCCCAGGGCTGCGGGTAGCCGGCCAGCGCCGCCTGCACCGCGTCGATCAGCGGCCGCGCATTGTCGATCTCGTTGTACATGGGCACCACGACCGACAGGCGGTGCGCGGGCAGCCGGCCCAGCGCCACGGCGCGGGCGGCCACGAGGTCGTCGCCGTCTTCGGTGGTGGACAGGGAAGTCGTCGTGTTCATCGGGGGTCGTTCTCCACCAGGGGGGCCTCGGGCCGCGCCGTGCGCGCCCAGGGCCAGATCATCGCCGCGGCGCCCAGCGCGCACAGCAGGCTCACCGCATGCAGGGCCAGGGCGCCGGCGGCGATCTGGGCGCCCGCCGGCCGCAGCGCCGGCTCGGCCGCCAGCACCGCCGCCCACACGCCGGCCTCGTAGGTGCCCAGGCCGGCCGGGCCTTGCAGGGGCAGCACCGAGGCCAGCTCGCCACCCAGCGCGCCGCGCAGGCCGCCGCCCGCACCCACCGGGGCAAAGGCCGCCAGCAGCAGCGCCAGCACCGCCAGCTTCACCACCCAGTTGGACGCGCACAGCGCCCAGCCGGCGCGGTCGTTGCGGTGGGTGAGCCAGGCGGCTTCGAAGCGGGCGACGGCCGGGGCGCGCCGCGCCAGGCCGGCCAGGGCGCGCGGCCCCGCCGTCAGCGCCAGGGCCCAGGCGCCCGCCAGCAGCAGGAGCCATCCGGCGCGCGACCCGGCGGGCAGCGGCGGCAGCCAGGCCGCCGCCAGCGTGGCCAGCACCGCCGCGTCCTGCAGGCGCAGCCACAGCAGGCTCTTGAGCGACTCGCCCACCGGCACGCCGAAGCGGCGCTTGAGCAGCAGCGGGTAGCCGGCCTCGCCGGCGCGCAGGGGCAGCAGCACGATGGCGGCGTTGTGGGTGAGGAACAGGGCCAGGCAGGCCATGAAGCCGGGCGCCGGGCCACGCGAGGCATCGGCCGCGAACCACGAGCGCCACTCGCGGCGCAGGCGCTCGGCCCGCAGCGCGTAGCTCAGGCCCAGGCCGGCCACGGTGGTGGCCCACAGCCACGCCGGCGTGGCGGCCAGCGCCGCGGCCAGCGGCGCCCACTGCACCTGCCGCAGCAGCCAGCCAAGCAGCAGCGCACCCAGCGCCACGGCCACCAGCAGGCGCAGCCAGCGGCGCCTCGGGGCGGGGCCGGGCGGGGTGCCAGGCGGGAGGTCGGACAAGATGGAAACGGCCAAGACAGGGGGACGCGCGCGGGCCGGGATGGTAGCAGCCACCCCCCGCGCCCGCCCCTGTCCTATGATGCCGGCCCCCTTTCGCCACCCGCTGGCCAGCCCGCCAGCGACACGCCATGGCCCACTACCTCGTGACCGGCGCGGCCGGCTTCGTCGGCGCCCATGTCGCCGCCCGCCTGGCGGACGGCGGCCACCGCGTCACCGGTGTCGACAGCTTCAACGCCTACTACGACCCCCGGCTCAAGCACGACCGGGTGGCCGCCCTGCTCACCCCGCGCGGCGTGCCCTGCCACGCGCTGGACCTGTGCGACGGCCCGGCCACGCACACGCTGTTCGCCGAGGGCCGGTTCGACGCCGTCATCCACCTGGCCGCGCAGGCCGGCGTGCGGCATTCCATCCATGCGCCGGCGGACTACATCCAGGCCAACCTGGTGGGCTTCGGCCACGTCATCGAGGCCTGCCGGCAGCAGGGCGTGGCGCACCTGCTGTACGCCAGCTCGTCCAGCGTCTACGGCAGCCGGCGCGACGCGCCCTTCCGCGAGACCGACCGGGTCGACCGCCCCGCCTCGCTGTACGCGGCCACCAAGATCGCCAACGAACTGATCGCCCACACCTACGCCAGCATCCACGGCCTGCGGTCCACGGGCCTGCGCTTCTTCACCGTCTACGGGCCCTGGGGCCGGCCCGACATGGCGTACTTCTCGTTCTCGCGCCGCATCCGCGCCGGCCAGCCGATCACGCTGTTCGCCGAGGGGCAGCTGCTGCGCGACTTCACCTACATCGACGACATCGTGGACGCCGTGCTGGGCCTGCTGCACGCACCGGCGCCCGCCGAGCGGCCGGTGGAATCCGAGATCTTCAACCTCGGCCACCACGTGCCGGTGAAGGTGATCGACTTCGTGCGCACGCTGGAGGACGCGCTGGGCCTGACGGCCCGCATCGAGTTCGGGCCGATGCAGCCGGGCGACGTGCCGGTGACCTGCGCCGACGACGGGCGCCTGCGCGCGCGCATCGGCGACTGGGCCTGCACGCCGCTGGACGACGGCCTGCGGCGCTTCGCCCGCTGGATCGAGGGCTGGGAGCCGCTGGCGCCCGGCGCGGGCACGGCGGGCGGCTGAACCGCCCGCCGCGCCCCGGCGCACTCAACGGCGGCTGGCCGCCGGGTCCGCGACGATGAAGTCGCGTGAGGTCACGATGTCCGCGGCCGTGCGGCCGCGCAGCACCACCATGTCCCACCACTTGGCCGGGCCCTGGCGGCTGTCGGGGTCGATCTGAACGCGCACGCCCTTGTCGTGGTCACGCAGGCGCATCCAGCCGTCGGCGAAGGGGTCGCTGCCGGTGTAGCCCACGCTGGCCAGCAGCGCGCGCACGTCGATGCGGTCCACCGCCGGCTCGAAGTCGGTGATGGTGTCCTTGGCGTCGTTCACGCTGGCGTAGCTGAACACGTCCTCGCCGGCGCCCCCCGTGAGCAGGTCGTAGCCACCGCCGGCCACGAACTGGTCGTCGCCCGGCGTCCCCACCAGCTTGTCCTTGGCCGGCGTGCCATCGATGCGCTTGACCAGGTACAGCCCGGCCACCACGGGGTCGTGGTCGGACGAGCGGTACGGCGTGGGCGTGTAGTAGTCGGGGCCGCAGGTGCCGCACACCGGCTGCTTGAACTCGGTGTTGTAGTCGATCACCACCGGCTCGTCGGCGTTGATGTGCCACTCGGTCGTGCCGGTCAGGCGGGCCGCCAGCGAGGCGGTGGCCAGGGCGTGGTCCAGCCGGCCCGCGGCGCCGTCGAACACATAGCTGTAGCCGAAGCCGTGGAAGCGCGCCACCTGGTCGGTGAAGCCGGCCTGCGCGAGCGTGACCACAGGGTCCTCCTGCGCATAGGCGTTCAGGTCGCCCAGCAGCAGCGTGGCGTCGGTGCCGGCGCCCGCGGCCAGGCCAGCGGCCCACTGCGCCGTGCGCTGCGCCTGCGCCACCCGGCGCGCGTTCCAGCAGCCCTGGCCGTCGCCCGCATCGAAGTTGCCGGCGTGGTCCGGGTCGTCGGCCGCCGGGCAGCTGCCCTTGCTCTTGAGGTGGTTCACGACCAGCGTGAAGCGTTCGCCGTTGGCCGCGGCAAAGGTCTGCGCCAGCGGCGGGCGGTTGTGCACGGCGTCGCTGTCGCTCTGGGCGGCGCCCACCGGGCTCAGGCGCGCCGGCTTGTAGACCATGGCCACCTTGATCGCGTCGGTGCCGGTGCCCTGCACCGGGTCGGCCACCACGGCGTAGGTGCCGGCGCCCAGGCGGGCGTTCAGGCCGTCCACCAGGTTCTGCACGGCCACCGCGCCGTTGTTCTGCATCTCCACCAGGCCCAGCGCGTCGGCGTCGATGGCCGCGATGGCCTCGATGACCTTGGTGCGCTGGCGGGTGAACTCGGCCGCGTTGCTCGCGCCGCGGCAGTTGGCGGCCGCCACCGAGTCGCCCAGGCGGCAGCCCTGGCCGGAGCGGCCGTCCACGTCGGTGCCGTCGGTGAAGGTGGTGAAGTAGTTCAGCACGTTGAAGCTGGCCAGCTTCACGTTGCCGGCCACCCAGGCCGGCGCCGCGCTGCGCTCGTGCGTGCGGCTGATCTGCACGGGCGCGGTGGGGTGCAGCTTGTAGTCGCCGAAGCCAGTGTTGCTGGCGGTGGCCAGGCCGTAGTCGATGACCCCCGTCAGGCCGGCGGCCACGGTGTCGCCGGCGCGCAGCGTGCCGTCCTCGGCCATCCAGGGCGTGGGATTGGGGTTCTGGGCGCTGCTGCCGTCGTCCAGGATGAGCCGGGCGCGGGCATTGGCATCGGCCAGCGCCAGGGCCTCGGGCGTGCCGGGGCGGTGGCGGTTGGTGGGCGTCTCCAGCCGGCCGCCGGCTGACAGCGTCACCTGGCCGTAGCGACCCTGGAAGTAGTTCTGCGACACGGTCAGCGGGCTGCCGATGGTGACCAGCATGCCCTCGACCCGCTCCAGGTCGTCGTTGGCCAGCTCGGGGAAGGCGATGGGCGTGGGCGCCACCGCCTGGCCGCTGCCCAGCACCATCAGGTTGCCCACGCCGGTGAGCTCGGTCACGGGGTGCGCCGCCGTGTCGGCATTGCCGGCGGCACCCACGTTGAACTCGGTCACCACGCCGGTGAGTTCCACCCACTGGCCGGCCTGCACCGTGGGCGCGCTGCCGGTGTAGACGAAGATGCCGTCGGAGGTGGCCGGGTTGCCGTCGCCGGCAGGGTCCTGCAGGAAGAAGCCGTTGTTGTTGACCCGCGTGACCACGCCGGAGGTCTTCACCGCGCTGCCGGCGAAGGGGCTGGTGGCGCCGCTGCCCTGGATCTCGGGGATGGAGCGCACCGCGGGGCCGTCGCCGCCGCAGGTGCCCAGCGGCGCCGCCGTGTTGCGCGGCGTGGGTGCGCCGGTGACGAAGTCGCTGGCGTTCTGGTCGGTGTCGGTGCAGCCGCCGGCCTGGCGCAGGTCGGCCGCGGTGTTGGACGGCGCGGGCGCGGCGCCGGCGCCCTCGAAGAAGTTGGCGCTGCCGAAGCCGACCAGGTCGACGATGGACGCGGACGTGGGCTTGTCACCGACCAGCGCGGTGGTGGTGCTGACCAGCGCGACCTTGCCGCCCGTGGACCCCATGAAGATGTTGCCCACCGCGTCGGGCGTGGGCAGGTCCTGCGTGCCGCCCGTGCCCGCGGCCTGCTGCACCAGGTAGTACTGCCGCGGCTGCAGCACCACGGCGCCGAGGTCCGTCTTCTGCCAGGTGCTGGTGCCGGTGGTGGAGTTGTACTGCACCGACCAGCCCGCCAGCGACACCGGCGCGGAGCCGGCGTTGAACAGCTCGATGAAGTCCTGGCGCCAGGTGGCGCCGCTGTTGCCGCCGCCGCCATAGACCTGGCTGATGACGACGCCGGAGGAGGAGGCGGCCGCCGGCAGCAGGACGCCGGCGGCGAGGAGCGCGGCGCACAGCCGGCTGAGGGAAGATGCGTGTCGCATGGCGGGGCCTCGTGGGCTCGTGTTCGAAGCCCGCTAGGCTCGCCGCCGCGCGTGACGCGCCTGTGAAAGCGCGCCCCGCCTGCCGGCTCAGTCCAGCTTCAGGCGCTGCAGCTGCACCACCTTCTTGTAGGTGGCCAGCTCGTCCTGGATCTGCTTGCCGAACTCGGCGGGCGAGTTGGCCACGATCAGCGAACCGGTGTCCTCGATGCGCTTCTTCACGTCGGGCATCTCCAGCGTCTTCTTCACCGCGGCGTTGATCTTGTCCACGATCTCCTTGGGCACGCCGGCCGGCGCGTGGATGCCGTAGTAGGCCATGCGGTTCACCGGGGCCAGGCCCAGCTCGGCGAAGGTCGGCACGTTGGGCAGGCCGGCCACGCGCTGGGGCGCCGCCACCACGATGGGCACCAGCCGGTTGTCCTTGATGAACGGCAGGGCCGAGGGCAGGTTGTCGAAGATGATGGGCACCTGGCCCGCCACCACGTCGTTCAGCGCCGGGCCCGCGCCGCGGTACGGGATGTGGGTGATGAAGGTCTTGGTCAGGCTCTTGTACAGCTCGGTCTGCAGGTGGCCGATGCCGCCCGTGCCGGAGGTGGCGTAGCTGTACTTGCCGGGCTTGGCCAGGATCTCGGCCACGAAGGTCTTGTAGTCCTTCGCCGGGAAGCTGGGGTGCACCGCGATCACGTTCGGCGTGGCCGCGATGTTGATGATGGGCGTGAAGCCGGCGATCGGGTCGTAGGAGATGCGCGGGTTGATCGCGGGGTTGGCCGCGGTGGTGGACACCGTGGCCATGCCGAGCGTGTAGCCGTCCGGCGCGGCGCGCGAGATCTCCGCCGCCCCGATGACGCCACCGCCACCCGCCTTGTTCTCCACCACCACGGTGTTGCCCAGGTGCTGCGGCAGCTTCTCGGCCACCACGCGGGCGATGATGTCCGTGGTGCCGCCCGGCGCGAAGGGCACGATGAGGCGCACGGGCTTGGACGGGTACGCCTGGGCCCAGGCGGCCGGGGCGGCCAGCGCGCCGGCGAAGGCCGCGGTGGTGGCGAGGACAAGGTGACGTCGGTCGATCATGCAGAACTCCACTCGTTTCAAGGGGGCACGGAATCATGGGATGCTGCGGCGCGCGCATGCGGGCCCCGGTGTGGAAACCACGTAGCGCGACCCCGCCCTACCCTATCGTTTTCACTGATTCTTGCCCATGCCCGAGGCATTCAAGCACCTGATCCACGCCGGCACCGTGACGGACGCCGCCCGCCACCTGGGCCGGGCCTGCGCCGGCTTCGACGCCGGCCGCTTCGTGCAGCGGGCCACCGACGGGCTGGAAGGGCTGGAGATGAAGGCCCGTGCCATGCGCATCGCCGACGCCCTGGACGAGGGCCTGCCGCCCGGCGTGGCGCCCGCGGCCGAGGCGATCGAGGGCGCGCTGGCGCCCCTGCGCGCCGATGGCACCGCCGACGCGGCGCAGGGCCTGTCGGGCTGGGTGCTGTGGGCGGCCGGCGACCTGCTGGCCCGCCGCGCGCTCGCCGAGCCGGACGCCCTGCCCCGCGCGCTGCAGGCCCTGCATGCCCTGACGCAGCGCTTCACCGCCGAGTTCGCCATCCGGCCGCTGCTGCGCGACCACCCGGCCGAGGTCTGGCCCGTGCTGCACCGGTGGGCCGAAGACCCCAGCGCCGCGGTGCGGCGCCTGGCCAGCGAAGGCAGCCGGCCGCGCCTGCCCTGGGGGCTGCGGCTGCAGGCGTCGGTGGACGACCCCCGCCCCGCCTGGCCCCTCCTCGAGCGGCTGCAGGACGACCCCGACGAGTCGGTCCGCCGCAGCGTGGCCAACCACCTCAACGACATCGCCAAGGACCATCCGGACATGGTCGCGGACTGGATCGCGCGCTCGCTGCCGGGCGCGCCGCCGGCGCGACGCGGCGTGCTGCGCCACGCCAGCCGCACGCTGGTCAAGCAGGGCCATCCGGCGGTGCTGCAGGCCTGGGGGCTGGGACGTGCGTTCGAGGGCAGCGCCACGCTGCAGGTGTCGCCAGGCCGTGTCCGCGTCGGCGACGAGATCGCCCTGGCCGTGGTGCTCCACTCCCGCGCCACCGAGCCGCAGGCGCTGGTGATCGACTACGCGGTGGCACACGCCGGTGCCCGCGCGGCACGCACCCCCAAGGTGTTCAAGGGCTGGACGCTGACCCTGGCGCCCGGCGAGGCGCGCGCGCTGACGCGCCGCCACAGCCTGCGCCCCATCACCACCCGGCGCTACCACCCGGGTGACCACCCGGTGAGCCTGCGCATCAACGGCCAGGTGGTGGCCGAAGGCGGCTTCCAGCTGGTCGACGACGACAGCGCCCCAGGCGCCTGAGCCTCACCAGGTCGCTTCGCGCTCCGGCGTGGCGCCGATGCGGTGCAGCGACAGGTCGGCCCCGTCGAACTCCTGCTCCGGGCTCAGCCGCAGCCCCACCGCCAGCCGCAGCACGCCGTACACCGCCGCCCCGGCGGCGAGCGCCCAGGCCACGCCCGCCAGCGTGCCCACCAGCTGCGCGCCGAGGCTGACGCCGCCCAGGCCACCGAGGGCCGGCTGGCCGAAGACCCCGCAGGCCAGGCCACCCCATGCGCCGCACAGCCCGTGCAGCGGCCACACGCCCAGCACGTCGTCGATGCGCCAGCGGTTCTGGGTGAGCGTGAACATCACGACGAAGATCGCGCCGGCCACGCCGCCCACGACCAGCGCGCCCAGCGGGTGCATCACGTCGGAGCCCGCACACACGGCCACCAGCCCGGCCAGCGGGCCGTTGTAGGCGAAGCCGGGGTCGTTGCGCCCCAGGGCCACCGCCACCAGGGTGCCGCCCACCATGGCCATGAGCGAGTTCACCGCCACCAGCCCCGAGAGCTTGTCCAGGCTCTGGGCGCTCATCACGTTGAAGCCGAACCAGCCCACGGCCAGGATCCAGGCGCCCAGCGCGAGGAAGGGGATGCTCGACGGCGGGTGGGCGCTGATGGCGCCATCCTTGCGGTAGCGGTTGGCCCGCGGGCCCAGCAGCAGCACGGCGGCCAGTCCGATCCAGCCGCCCACCGCGTGCACCACCACGCTGCCCGCGAAATCGTGGAAGGCCGCGCCCGTCCAGCCCTGCAGCCACGCCTGGAAGCCCAGGCGCTGTCCCCACACCACGCCCTCGAACAGCGGGTACACGGCGCCCACGATCACCGCCGTGGCCATCAGCTGCGGGCCGAAGCGCGCGCGTTCGGCGATGCCGCCCGAGACGATGGCCGGGATGGCCGCCGCGAAGGTGAGCAGGAAGAAGAAGCGCACCAGCTCCACGCCGTTGTTCGCGGCCAGGGTGCCCGCGCCGCTGTAGAAGCTCACGCCGTACGCCACCGCATAGCCCACGAAGAAGTAGGCCACCGTGCTGACGGCGAAATCGACGAGGATCTTGACCAGGGCGTTGACCTGGTTCTTCTTGCGCACCGTGCCCAGTTCGAGGAAGGCGAAGCCGGCGTGCATGGCGAGCACCATGATGGCGCCCAGGAGGAGGAACAGCGCGTCGGCGCCTGGCTTGAGGGAATCCATGGCAGGGCGGTGGCAAGCGGGACCGGGCCGGCGGGCAGGCGTCGCATGCACCAGCCGGGCGAACGGGCGCACCAGAATGCAAGGCCCATGCCCACAAGCCGTGCACGCGCCGCCACCGCGGCCGCCGTCGGGCCGCACCAGCGTGTGGCACCCTGCCCCGCGCGGCGCGTCACCTCGGTGCGCCTCGGCACCGTTCAGGTGCCGGCCGACCTCACAGCAGCTCGGGCGAGCGCACCGTCACCAGCACCACCTCGCCCCGCTCCTCCTTGGGCCGGTGGCGCAGCCACCAGACGCCGCCCTTGCGGATGGACCAGGGCACCATCTCCTGCTCGTGGCCGGCGATGAGCCGCGGGCCGGTCATCAGGTAGGCCGCCGCCAGGCCCAGCGTGGGCTGGTGGCCGACGATGAGCACCGGCTCGCGGGCGTCGGGCCAGCGCGCGGCGGCCAGCAGGCCATCCACCGTGCCCTCGTGCGACAGCGCGTCCACGAGCTTGTACTTGCGCTCCAGCGCGTCGGCGGTCTGGCGCGTGCGCAGCGCCGGGCTCACCAGGATGCGCGTGGTCTCGGGCAGCACCGTGTGCAGCCACTCCGCCATGCGGCGCGCATGGCGCTCCCCCTTGGGCGTGAGGCCGCGGGACGGGTCGTCCTGGCCCTCCGCCAGCTCCTCGGCTTCGGCATGCCGCCACAGGATCAGGTCCATCGTCGTCCTCGTCAGGCCGGGCGCGGCTGGTACCGGGCCATGAGCGCCTGCTGCGCACTCACCCCGGCGGTGTCCACCCGCTGGTAGCTGCCGTCGGCCCGCAGCACCCAGGCATCGCGCCGGTCGTGCAGGTAGGGCACCAGGCATTCGTCGATCACCCGCTGGCGCATGCGCGCGTCGCGCACCGGCCAGGCCAGCTCGATGCGGCGGAACATGTTGCGCCCCATCCAGTCGGCGCTCGACAGGTACAACGCCTCGTCCTCGTCGCCGTCTCCCCAGCGGAAGTACATGATGCGCGAGTGCTCGAGGAAGCGCCCGATCACCGAGCGCACGCGGATGCGGTCGGTCTCCCCCGCGATGCCCGGCGGCAGCATGCAGGCACCGCGCACGATGAGGTCGATGCTGGCGCCCGCCCGGCCCGCGTCGATGAGGGCGCGGATCAGGGCCGGCTCGGTCAGCGCATTGAACTTCGCCACGATGCGTGCCGGGCGGCCGGCGCGCGCGGCGTCGGCCACCTGGCCGATGTGGCGCACCAGCCGGCGGTGCAGCACGAACGGCGCCGTCAGCAGGTGGCGCGGCGGCCGCACGCGTGTGAGGCTCGCGATCTGCTGGAACACGGCGTCGGCGTCGGCGGCGATGCCGGGGTCGGCCGTCAGGTAGCCGAGGTCGGTGTACAGCCGCGCCGTCTTGGGGTTGTAGTTGCCGGTGGACAGGTGCACATAACGGCGCAGCACCGGCGTGCCGCGTGCGCCCGTCTCACGGCGCGTCACCAGCAGCAGCTTGGCGTGCGTCTTGAGGCCCACGATGCCGTACACCACCTGCGCGCCCACGGCCTCCAGCCGCTCGGCCCAGTTGATGTTGGCCTCCTCGTCGAAGCGCGCCTTCAGCTCCACGACGACCATCACCTCCTTGCCGCGCCGCGCCGCCTCGATGAGCAGGTCCATCAGCACCGACTTGGCGCCCGTGCGGTACACCGTCTGGCGGATCGCCAGCACGTCCGGGTCGTGCACGGCCTGGCGCAGGAACTCGACCACCGGCTCGAAGCTCTCGAACGGGTGGTGCAGCAGGATGTCGCGCTCGCGCAGCGTCTCGAAGACCGAGCCCACGCGCGGCAGGCGGCCCACCGGCCAGGCCGGCTCGTAGGGCGCGAAGCGCAGCGAGGGGCCGCCGGCGACATCGTCGGCCTGGTCGATGAGCTCGGTCAGCCGCACCAGGTTCACGGGGCCGTTCACGCGGTACAGCGCCGCCTCGGGCAGGTCGAACTGCTCCAGCAGGAAGCGCCACAGCGCCTCGGGGCAGGAGTCCACCACCTCCAGGCGGATGGCCTGGCCGAAGTGGCGCGTCGTCAGGCCGGTGCGCAGCGCCTGGCGCAGGTTGGTCACGTCGTCCTCGTCGACGTCCAGGTCCGAATCGCGCGTCACCCGGAACTGCGAGAACGACTCCACCGTGCGGCCGGCGAACAGCGCTTCCAGGTGGGCCCTGATCACGCTGGACAGCAGCACGAAGCCCTGCTGGCCCGGTGCGCACACCGACGCCGGCAGGCGGATGACCCGCGGCAGCACGCGCGGCACCTTGACGATGGCGATCTGGCTCTCGCGGCCGAAGGCGTCGCGCCCGCCCAGGCGCACGATGAAGTTGAGCGACTTGTTCGCCACCAGGGGGAACGGGTGCGCCGGATCCAGCCCCACCGGGATGAGCAGCGGCCGCACCTCGCGCTCGAAGAAGGAGCGCACCCAGTCGCGCTGGGCGGGCGTGCGGTCGGCGTGGTTGATGATGCCGATGCCCTGGCGCGCCAGCGCCGGCATCACCTCGGTGTTGAAGATGGCGTACTGCTCGTCGATGAGCGCGTGCGCCGCGCGCGCCGAGCCGGCCAGCTCGGCCCAGGCGCCGCCGGCCGAGGACGCACGGGCCGCCTCCACCGCGTCGGCGAAGCGCACCTCGAAGAACTCGTCGAGGTTGGACGACACGATGGTGACGTAGCGCAGCCGCTCCAGCAGCGGCACGTCCGCCCGCTGGGCCTGCGCCAGCACCCGCCGGTTGAACTCCAGGATGGCGCGCTCGCGGTTGAGCAGCGCCACGCTGGCGCTGCGGGGGCCGGGCTCCGCAGGCGCCTCGCCCGGGCTGGACATCCGTTCACTCATGCGGTCAGTTTATGAACGCCGTGTGACAGCACGGTGACGCCTTCGGCAGGGGTCGCCGTGACCGGCGCGAGCCCCGGGACCGCCACAGGAACCGCCACAGGAACCGGGACGGCCGACACGGTCGGCGCCGTGCGGTGCGCGGACCAGTCCAGCAGCACGAGCTCGCCGCTCGGATGCTCGGCCAGCGCGGTCAGGCTTTCCACCCAGTCGCCGTCGTTGGCGTAGAGCACGCCGTCGATGTCGCGCAGCTCGGCGTGGTGGATGTGGCCGCACACCACGCCGTGCGCGCCACGCCGCCTGGCCTCGCGCGCCACGGCCGCCTCGAAGTCGCTGACATAACTCACCGCACGCTTGACCTTGAGCTTCAGGTAGCGCGACAGGCTCCAGTACGGCAGCCCGGCGCGCGCCCGCAGGTGGTTGAACCAGCGGTTGAGCTTGAGCGTGAACTCGTACAGCGAGTCGCCCACGTAGGCCAGCCAGCGGGCGCACTGCACCACGCCGTCGAACAGGTCCCCGTGCGTCACCCACAGGCGCCGGCCGTCGGCCGTGACATGCATGCAGTCCTCCACCACCTCGATGCCGCCGAAGCTGTGGCCCAGGTAGCGCCGGGCGAACTCGTCGTGGTTGCCCGGCACCAGCACCACCCGCGTGCCCTTGCGCACCTTGCGCAGCAGCTTCTGCACCACGTCGTTGTGCGCCTGTGGCCAGTACCAGCGACGACGCAGCTGCCAGCCGTCGACGATGTCGCCGACCAGGTAGAGCGTCTCACACTCGGTGCACTTCAGGAAGTCCAGCAGCGCCGCCGCCTGGCAGCCTGGCGTGCCCAGGTGCACGTCCGAGATCCACAGGGTGCGGAAGCGCAGGGCGGGCGCCTCGCCGGGCGTGGCCTCGTCGGTGACAGGGGCTTGGGATGGCATGGCGCGCATGCTGGGTGCGGGGCGTGACCCGCCGGTGAATCGGCCATGACGGTTCCATGACCTTGTTCAACGATCGTCACCGAGGGCGCGTCACGGCCTGCCGGCGCCTTGTCGACGCCGGGCGCCGCCGCCATCATGATCGCCATCCGATCACCCGGCGCCGCGCCGCGCGCCTCGACCGCTCCAGGAGAACGTCGTTGAACACTCCCCGATCCGCCCCCCTGCTGGCCCGCGTGGCGCTGGCCTGTGCCACGCTGTGCGCCAGCCTGTCGGTCGCCCACGCGGCACCCCCTGCGGAGCATCCGCAGGCGGTGGCACGCGCCCTCGCCCACCTGCAGCGCGAGGCCGGGCCACTGGCGGCGCGGGCCGGCGAGAGCTTCGTCGCGCGTGACGTGCTGAAGGACGCCGACGGCACCGAGCACGTGCGCTTCGCCCGCCGCCTGCAGGGCCTGCGCGTGATCGGCGGCGACGTGGTGGTGCACGGGGACGCCCGCGGCACCCTCAAGGGCCTGTCGCGCACGCTGTCACGCACGCCGTCGGTCGCCCTGTCGCCCAGCATCGACGCCGTCGCCGCGGAACTGGCCGGCCTGTCCACGGCTGGCGTGACCAGCGGCGCCAGCGTGCGCAGCGAGCTCGTGGTGTATGCCCGGGGCAACCGGCCGCAGCTCGCGTGGGACGTGCTCTACACCGGGCGCACGGTACAGGGCGTACCCACCGAGAAGCACGTCATCGTGGGTGCCCACGACGCGCGCGTGCTCGACGCCTGGGACGACATCCAGCATGCCGCCGCCACCGGCACCGGCCACAGCCTGTTCCTGGGCCAGATCGCGGTGGAAGCCGACAGCCAGGCGGATGGCAGCTTTGCACTGCGCGACACGCGGCGCGGCAACCATGCCGTCTTCGACCTGAAAGGCAATTTCGGCGGCAAGGGCCAGCTGTTCGTCGACGCCGACAACGTGTGGGGCGACGGCACCAAGGACAACCGCCAGACGGTGGCGGTGGACGCGGCCGCCGGCCACGCCTACACCTGGGACTACTACCTCAACGTGCACGGTCGCCGCGGCATCGCCGACGATGGCGTGGGCGCCACCTCCAAGGTGCACCAGTCGCTGTTCGGCCTGCCGTGGGTGAACGCCGGCTGGAGCGACAACTGCTTCTGCATGACCTACGGCGACGGCGACAGCAGCTACTGGCCGGTCGTCTCGCTGGACGTGGCAGGCCACGAGATGACACACGGTGTCACGTCGCGCACGGCCGGCCTCATCTACTCGGGTGAGTCGGGCGGGCTGAACGAGGCCACCTCCGACATCTTCGGCACCATGGTGGAGTTCTACGCCAAGAACCCCGTGGACACGCCCGACTACCTGATCGGCGAACGCCTGCCGCGCGACGGCAGCGGCACGCCGCTGCGCTCCATGGTGCAACCCAGCAGCGACGGCGACTCGGCCGACTGCTGGTACGACGGCGTGGGCAGCCTGGACGTGCACTACTCGTCGGGCGTGGGCAACCACCTGTTCTATCTGCTGGCCAACGGCTCCCAACCCCTCAGCGGCCCCTCCTCCCCCACCTGCCAGGCCGGGGACACCAAGGTGGCCACCGGTTCGGCCCTGGTCAAGGGTGTGGGCCGGCAGAAGGCCGAGAAGATCTGGTACCGGGCACTGTCCGTCTACATGACCTCGGACACCGACTACCACGGTGCCCGCGACGCCACGCTCGCCGCCGCGGCCGATCTCTACGGCGGTGTGGGCTCGAAGGTGTGGAACAAGGTCAACGCCGCCTGGGCCGCCGTGAACGTGAAGTGAATCGTGAAGTGAAGTGATCCGTGGTCTGACCGTCTGAGATCCGGAAGCTTGGGCCCGCCTCGTGCGGGCCCTTTTTTCGTCGCTGCGGAGGTGCCGCTCACTCGCCCAGGTAGGCGGCGCGCACCTTGGGGTCGTTGAGCAGCTGCTGCGCCGGGCCGGTCATGGTGACCTCGCCGGATTCCATGACGTAGCCGCGGTTGGCCAGGGCCAGCGCACGGCTGGCGTTCTGCTCCACCAGCAGGATGGTCACGCCCTGGCGGTGGATGGTGTCCACCACCTCGAAGATCTTGTCCACCATGATGGGCGACAGGCCCATGCTGGGTTCGTCGAGCAGCAGCACCTTGGGGCGCGCCATCAGGGCGCGGCCCATGGCCAGCATCTGCTGCTCACCGCCGCTCATCGTGCCGGCCAGTTGCAGGGCGCGTTCCTTCAGGCGCGGGAAGATGCCGAACACCTTGTCGATGTCCGCCTCGATCTCGGCCTTGTCGTTGCGGATGTAGGCGCCCATCTGGAGGTTCTCCACGATGGTCATGCGGGTGAAGGTGCCGCGGCCCTCGGGCACCATCACCAGGCCTTGCCGGGCCATGTCCCAGGCGCCCTGGCCGCGGATGCTCCTGCCCAGGTACTGCACGTCGCCGGCGGCCATGGCCTGGATGCCGGTGATGGCCTTCAGCGTCGTCGTCTTGCCGGCGCCGTTGGCGCCGATCAGGCTGACGAGTTCGCCTTCGCGCACCTCGAAGCTGGCCCCCTTCACCGCCTGGATGCCGCCATAGGCGACCTGCAGGCCCTCGACCTTCAGCAGGATGGGCTTGTCGTTCATTGCGGGGCTCCTGCCGACTCGACATGGGTATGGCCGGCGCCGAGGTAGGCCTCGATCACCTTCGGGTCGCGCTGCACCTCGGCCGGCGAGCCGGCGGCGATGGCCTTGCCGTAGTCCAGCACCGTCACGCGGTCGCACAGGCCCATCACGAGCTTCACGTCGTGCTCGATGAGCA
>NZ_JAYRUN010000020.1:0-75691 GCF_041918995.1 Ideonella sp.
GGCCGCCGCGTGGGCGGCGCGACCCGTGGCTGAGCGCGCGGCCTGGCTGCGCGACGCGGCCGGCCGCCTGGGCGACGGGCCGGTGGCCGCGGCCTGGCGCCGGCTGGCGGAGCGGGCCGCCGTGGACCTGGCGCCGCAGGACCTGCCCGGGCCCACCGGCGAGAGCAACCGGCTGCGCCTGCACGGCCGGGGCGTCGCGCTGTTCGTGGGCGGCGCGGCGCCGGCCGAGCCGCTGGCGGCGGCCCTGGCGGCGGCCCTGGTGGCGGGCAATGGCGTGGTCTGGTCGGCCGACCCCGCGGGTGCGGCGCTGGCCGCGCCCTGGCTGTCCGCCTGGTCGCAGGCCGGCCTGCCGGCCGGGCTGCTGCAGGTCATGCAGGCGGGGGCCGCCCCGGCGGCTGCGCTCGTGGCCGCGCCCGGGGTGGCCGTGGTCTGCGCCACCCGCGCCGACGCGCTGCCCGCGCTGTCGCGCCAGCTCGCCGGCCTGGACGGCCCCATCGTGCCCTTGCTGGGGCTGGGTGAGGCGGGCGCCGGCGGGCAGCTGTACCGCTGGTGCGCCGAACAGACCGTCACCATCAACACCGCGGCCGCCGGCGGCAATGCGGCCTTGCTGGCGGGGGTGCCCGCCGGCGGGGTGTGACGGTCCCACGGGGACGGGGGTGGGGCGGGCCCTATCGGGTCATTAGCAATCCGCAATTGGCATGTTCTGTGCGATAGCCATAACCTTGCCGAATGCGATTCCGCCGCCCCGGTCCCTCCTGGCCCAAGACCCTGGCCTTCACGGCGATCCACCTGGTGATCGCGGTGACGCTGGGCTGGGTGTTCACCGGCAGCTGGGTGCTGGCCGGCGCCTGGGCGGTGGTGGAGCCCTCGGTGAACACCGTCGCCCATCACCGGCTCGACGCCTGGTGGGCCCGGCGTGGCGGTGCGCCGCGCTGGCAGAAGTCGCTGGCCTTCGGCGCCAGCCACCTGCTGATCGCCGTGGCCGTGGGCTGGGTGCTCACGGGCAGCTTCGTGCTGGCGGGTGCGCTGGCCCTGGTGGAGCCGCTGGTCAACACCGTGGCCCACCATTTCTTCGACCGCTGGTGGGAGTCGCAGGCGCCCGGGCAGGGCGCCCCCGCGGCCCTCACTGTCGGCGGCCGTTGAAGGTGCCCTGGCCCTTGCCGCCCGTCTGACGCCAGGTGCCCACGAGGGCGCCGCTGTTCGGGTCGACCATGCCGGTGAACTGGGCGGCGCTGCCGCTCATCACCAGGCTGCCGCCGGCCTGCGCCACCCCGGCGAGCGTGAAGCTGGCCCCGTTGGCCGACTGCGCCACGCCGGACACGCGGCCATCGGCGCCCACCAGCACCGAGAACACGCCCTGCTCGACGCCGCTGTACTGGCCCGAGAAGGCCCCCACCATGGCGGCGGGCAGGGCGGTGCCCGCGACCGGCGGCGGCAGCGTGGCCGCCGCGGGCGCGACGGCGGGCATCTGGGCCGCGGCGCCCGCGCCGGTGGCGGGCAGCGACTGCGCCGCGTTCTGCACAGAGGCCGCCGAGGTGCTGCGCACCAGCGTGGAGCGGCCGCGGATCTGCTGGACCACCTTGTTGAAGTTGTCCAGCAGGCTCGCGGCGATGAGCTTGCCTTCGGGTGTCTTGGAGTAGCCGCCACCGGACGCCCAGCCCAGTCCGCCCCAGCCCCAGGCATCCAGCGCGAAGTTCATCTTGCTGGCCTTGCCCTCGGCGCTGGCCACCTGGATGCCCGAGCGCACGTCGGCCACGAGCAGGCTGGTCTGCGCTTCCTTGAACTTGACGCTGCCGGCCACGCTGGACAGCTGGCCCAGCAGGCCACCGGCGCGGTTGAGCAGCCCGCTCACCGAGCCGCCGACGCCGCCGGTGTCGTCGCTGAACTGCACGGCCGGGGTCATCACGAAGTCGGCCACCTGCATCTGGCCGCCGCCGATGTTGGACCCGGCCTGCAGCTGGCCGCCGGACGCCAGCGCCCGCTCCTGCTGCAGGTTCTGCATGGCCACGCCACGCTCGACCACGGCGAAGCAGCCGGACTCCTGCGCCATCATGCGCAGCATGATGCTGGGTGATCCCAGCGAATAACGCGACAGGTAGCCGAGCACGTGCGACTGCGGCTCGGCCACCGCCAGGGACCCCATCTCGCGGTCGCATTTCTCCACCGCCGGCTGGCCGTCGGCCAGTGCCACGGTGGTGGCGGTGAACAGGCCCAGGGCCAGGGTGGAACGGACAGTGGCGCGGTGCATGGGGGATCCCTCGACTGGTTTCATTGGAATGCAACAAGCCGGGCGCAGCGGCCCGGCTTGTGGCGTCAACGCGGGAGTCTGCCGTGCGGCGGACACGATGCCCGCCGCACGACACCCCTAGAGCACGGGGGTGTGCCGCGCGCGGTCAGGGGTACAGGCCGCGCTCTTCGCGCGCCATGAGGATGCGCTCGCAGGCCACGGCGAAGGTGGCGGTGCGCAGCGTGATGCCGTGCTGGTCGGCCACGCCCCAGATGCGCTTGAGGGCGTCCACCATGATCTTGTCGAGCCGCAGGTTGATCTCGTCTTCCGTCCAGAAGAACGAGGAGAAGTCCTGCACCCACTCGAAGTAGCTCACCGTCACGCCGCCGGCGTTGCAGATGACGTCGGGCACCACCAGCACGCCGCGGTCGGCCAGGATGTCGTCGGCGCTCGGCACGGTGGGGCCGTTGGCGCCTTCCAGCACCAGCTTGGCACGCAGGCGCCGGGCCCGCTCGGCGGTGATCTGGCCTTCGAGTGCGGCCGGGATCATGATGTCGCAGCCGACGTCCCAGAACTCCTCGCTGCCCATGGGCTCGCCGCCCTTGAAGCCGCCCACGCCGCCCGTGGCGCGCACATGCGGCATCAGCTCGGACAGGTCGAAGCCGCTGCCGTTGTAGATGGTGCCCGAGTGGTCCTGGATGGCGATGATCTTGGCGCCGGCCTGGGCGAACAGCTCGGCCGCGGCCGAGCCCACGTTGCCGAAGCCCTGCACGGCCACCTTGGCGCCGTTCAGGTCCAGGTTGATGCGGCGGGCGGCTTCACGGCCGGTGACGAACACGCCGCGGCCCGTGGCCTTCACGCGGCCCAGCGAGCCGCCCAGGTGGATGGGCTTGCCCGTGACGACGCCGGTGGCCGTGGCGCCCACGTTCATGGAGTACGTGTCCATCATCCACGCCATGATCTGCGGGTTGGTGTTCACGTCCGGCGCGGGGATGTCCTGCTGCGGGCCGATGATGATGCCGATCTCGCTGGTGTAGCGGCGCGTCATGCGCTCCAGCTCCTTGGTGGACAGCCGCTTCGGATCGACACGGATGCCGCCCTTGGCGCCGCCGTACGGCAGGTTCACCGCGGCGTTCTTGATGCTCATCCACGCCGACAGCGCCATCACCTCCTCGAGGGTCACGTCCGGGTGGTAGCGGATGCCACCCTTGCCGGGGCCGCGCGACATGTTGTGCTGCACGCGGTAGCCCTCGAAGTGGGCCACGGTGCCGTTGTCCAGCTCGATGGGAATGTCGACGATCAGGGCGCGCTTGGGGCGCTTGAGCGTGTCCACCCAGCGGGCCAGGTGGCCCAGGTAGGGGGTGACGCGGTCCACCTGCGACAGGTAGGTGCCCCAGGGGCTGTCGGGCGTGGGGTGGACGAAGGAAAGCGGTGCGGTCATGTCTCGTGGATCTCCGTGTTTCGGGGCGCCGGCGTGCCTCGTGAGCGGAACCGGCGCGGCACGGGTGCGCACTCTAGTGACCCCCTGGCCGAATGAGTCACCGTTCGTCATGAATGTTTTGCATAACCTCTGCGGCGCGGTTTCATGGCGGTTTCGCTGCGTCCGGGGGGCCCGCGCGCACCGGCCGCTTCTACACTCGCCCGCATGGCAGCTGCTTCCTCCTCTTCCTGCGTCGCCTTCATCGGCGGCGGCAACATGGCCTCGGCCCTGATCGGCGGCCTCCTGCAGTCCGGGCACGCGGGCGACGCCATCGTCGTGGTCGAGCCGGTCGACGCCCAGGCGGAGCGCCTGCGCGCGCGCTTCGGGGTGCGCGTGCTGCCCGAGGCAGGGCCGGCGCTGGCGCAGGCCGCCCTCGTGGTGTGGGCGGTGAAGCCGCAGCTGTTCCGCGAGGCCGCGGCGCCCTGCGCGCCGCACGTGCACCACGCGGTGCAGCTGTCGGTGATGGCCGGCATCCGCAGTGGCGCGCTCTGTGCGGCCACCGGCAGCGCGCGCGTCGTGCGCGCCATGCCGAACACGCCGGCCCTGGTGGGCCGCGGCATGACGGGCCTGTTCGCCAGCCCCCAGGTGTCGGCGGCCGAGCGCAGCGCGGTGGACCGCCTGCTGGCGCCCACCGGCGAGGTGCTGTGGCTGGACGACGAGACGCAGCTCGACGCGGTCACCGCCCTGTCCGGCTCGGGGCCCGCGTATGTCTTCTACTTCGTCGAGGCGATGATGCGCGCCGGCGTCGAACTGGGCCTGAGCGCCGAGCAGGCGCGCCGCCTGGCCCTGGGCACCTTCTCCGGCGCCGCGGCCCTGGCCGCGCAGAGCACCGACGCGCCGCAGGTGCTGCGCGCCAACGTCACGTCCAAGAGGGGCACGACGCATGCGGCCATCACGACGCTCGAGGAGCGGGGCGTGATGGATGCCTTCGTGGCCGCGCTGCACGCCGCCGCCCGCCGTGCCCGTGAGCTGGGCGACGAGTTCGGCGGCTGAGCGTTACGGCCCGATACCGATGCGTGTCGGCCGGCCGCCGGCGCGGCGGCGTTGATCGGCTGGGCGTTCCGCCCATTCATCGCCACTTGGAGAACCTGCACATGCCCCGTCCGCTGCTTCGCATCCCGCTGGCCCTCGCGCTCGCTGCGTCGGCCACCCTGGCCATCGCCGAGAACCCCAGGCCGGGCCTGTGGGCGCGGGACATGTCCGTCTCGGCCGACGGCCAGCGCTGGAACGCGATGCCCACCAGCAAGAGCTGCCTCAGCGCCCAGGAGGCGTCGACGAGCATCGAGCAGATGCTGCAGAACGTGGTGTCGCAAGCCGCCGCATCGCAGTGCCGGGCGGTCGGCGTCACCGCGGGCGGTGGCCGCACCCAGGGCCGGTTCGAATGCGCAGGCGCCGGCAAGCCAGCGATCTACGAGGTGAAGGGCAGCTATGCCAGTGACCGCTATCAGCTCGACATCGTGGGCACCGACGTGGCCGACGTCAGCGGCCGAGGTGGGGTGGTGCCCAAGCTGTTCGTCAAGCAGCAGGGCCGTCACGTGGGCGCCTGCCCGGCCTGACGCCCGGCGCGCCCGGCGGCCTCAGTGCAGCGCCGCCACGATGCCCGCGAAGACCGCGCAGCCGACCCAGTGGTTGAGGCGGAACGCCCGGAAGCAGCCCTCGCGTGAGCGGTCGCGAATGAGCGTGTAGTGCCAGGCGGCCTGCAGGCCGCCGGCCAGCACGCCCAGCCAGGCCAGGCGAGGCACGCCCAGCATGTCCACGAGCACGCCCCAGCCCACGAGGTAGACGGCGTAGAACGCCATGACCGCCACCACGTCGGCCCGGCCGAGGGTGATGGCCGAGGTCTGGATGCCGATCTTCAGGTCGTCGTCGCGGTCGACCATCGCGTATTCGGTGTCGTAGGCGAGTACCCAGAACAGGTTCAGCGCCAGCAGCACCCAGGCATGCCAGGGCACGGCGGCGCCGATGGCGGCCAGGCTCCACGCCGTGCCGCCGAGCACGGCCGAGAAGGCCATCGGAATCCCGAAGCTGAAGGCCACGCCCAGCACCGCCTGCGGCATGGACACCACGCGCTTGGCATACGGGTACACGATGGCCACCGCCAGCGCCGCGAACGACAGCAGGATGGTGGGCGGGTTGGTCGTCAGCACCAGGCCGAAGGCCATCAGGGCCAGCACGGCACCGACGGCCAGGGCCTCCGAGGCCGGCAGGGCGCCACTCGTCACGGGCCGCTGCGCCGTGCGCTGCACGTGCCGGTCGAACTCGCGGTCTGCCACGTCGTTCACGCAGCAGCCGGCACTGCGCATGAGGATGGTGCCGAGCACGAACACCGTGAGCAGGTGCCAGCCCGGGAAGCCGTCGGCCGCGATCCAGAGGGCCGACAGCGACGGCCACAGCAGCAGCAGCCAGCCGGCCGGGCGGTTCCAGCGGATCAGGTCGAGGTAGAGCGACAGGCGCGAGCGCGGCCCGGCGGTGGGGCGGTGAGGGGCGGAGGCCATGGCGCGAATTGTGGCGCCGCGCCGGACCGCCGGGCGCACCGTGCGGTGGGCACGTGGTGGGGGATGCGGCATGACGTTCACCGGGCGAGTTACCTGTGGAGCGCAATGTCACATCCTGGTGGTCGGCGCGGCCGCGGGGGCGGCGCGTTGTGCAGCGCTTCACCACAGGAGGAGTTCCCATGTCCCGCTTCCCCCTTCCGCCCACCGCGCGTCCGGCCCTGACGTTCGCGGCCCTGGCCACGTCGTTGCTGGCCGCCTGCGGCGGCGGCACCGACGACGGCCCGGGCGCCGACGCGGGCCGCCTCTATGTCGGCTACTACCTGGAGGACGCCGCCAACAACCCGGAGGATCCCCTGCCTGGCACGCTGGTGTTGCGCCTGCCCGCCGACGACGGCGCCTTCGAGGGGCTGATGCCCTTCTCCTACGTCGGCTGCACCGCAGGCGCCGATGTCGGCACGGTCCGCGGGATGCGCAGCGCCTCCACGCTCGACGGGCAGTGGACCGGCGCCGTCGACGGCGTGGCCGTAGGCGGCAGTTACGCCGGCGGCTACGACGCGGCGACCGACGAGTTCAGCGGCCAGTACACCAACGCCAACGGCAAGGTGCCGGTCACCGGCCCGGGCGACTGCCGCTACGCCGTGGCGGCATACGGCACCTGGCGCCTGTTCGGCGGCGACACCGTGGCCCAGCCGGCCCACTTCGTCGTCGGCTCCGACGGCGGCGTCTCACCGACCTGGTCCTGGCCGCGGATGGGGCTGACCGCCTACTACCTCGTGCGCGTGCTGGACGAAGACTGCCTGCGGCGCTCGGTCACCGATGCCAGCTGCCTCATCGGTGAGGCGCAGTCGCTTCTTCCCCAGGTGCGCTACCCCGCGGACTTCCCCGGTGCATCGCCGCTGCGCGCCGGTGGCCACTACCTCGTGGCCGTGCATGCCGTGGACGCGCGCGACGGCACGCAGCTCGGTTTCTCCACTCGACACGAGACGCCCTGAGCCCAGGGCGGCGCGGACGGCCGTTCAGCCCAGCCGGAGCCCGTCGCGCAGCGGTGAGCCCCGGCGCCACAGGTGGTGTTCGGCGGCGTAGTGCAGGAACACCAGCCACAGCACGACGGCCGGGGGCAACCAGGGCACGGCTGCGACGACCAGCACGATGGCCACCGGCCACAGCCAGACCCCGGGGCGCCGCCCGGCCAGACCGAGCAGCCGGTACAGCCGGTTGCGGCCCGGTGCCACCTGCTCACGCTCATTGGCCAGCGTGCCGTAGATCAGGAAGGCCGTCGTGTCGTGCACCACGCGCAGCAGCGCGATACCCAGCAGCGGATAGCCGGCCACCGCCAGGCCCAGACCGACGGCGGTCGTGCCATGCATGGCCAGCAGGGCGCGCGGCTGCGCCCCGGTGCCCGGCGCGAAGGCGCGCCAACCCAGCCAGGCGGCCAGCGGCGTGGCCATGCCCAGCGCCAGGCCGGCGGCCAGCATCCAGTGCGCCGGCTGCGCCACGATGTCGCGCGCGCCCTCGCCACCCAGGGCCAGGCCGGCCGCCGCGCCCGACAGGGCCAGCAGCAGACGCCATGCCGCAGCGGCGTGGCGCAGGGGGCCCTGGGGCGGCAGCCGCAGCATGCCCACAGCCAGGCCGGTCTGCTGGCCCATCACATGCACCATGGTGGCGGCCACCACCACACCCTCGGCCCAGGCCTGGCCCAGAAACGGTGCCACGCAGGCCGCGGCCAGCGCCGCCTGCCACGCCGCGCGTTGCAGCACGGGCCGGCACGCGTGTGCCAGACCGGCGTCGGCAAAGGCGAAGAAGCTCGCCACGATGTGCGGCAGGCCGAGGACGAGCGCATAGCCAGGCAGCGCCCAAGGACTGGCCGGGAGGGCTCTCCGTAGCCCGCCGTCGGCGAGCCACAGGTCCAGCACCGCCGCCAGCATGAGCAGCGGCGCGGCCGCGTACACGGCCAGCAGGTGGCTGCGACGCAGCGCGACCGGCGCCGGATCGGCCGCGGCCCCCGCCGCTTCTTCGGCTTGCGCCGCCGCCGCGGCCACGCCGCCCGCGGCGGTCATGGCCGGCTCAGCTCCTTCTGCAGCGCCGCGATGTTGGCCCGCGTGCGGCTGATGCTTGCCGCCGGAACCGAGGCCGGGGCCTGTAGCGCAGCGGCCAGCGTGGCCTGCTCCTGGCGCAGCTCCTGTTCCAGGATCTGCCGGCGCTCGGTGGCCGCGTCGCCGGCGCGCCAGCGTGCCGGGGGCTCGGGTCGGCTCGAGGCTGCTCCCGCCGATGGGGGCGGGGTGGCGCTGCCGTGCGCGGCCCGTTCGCACACCGGGTCGGCCCCGGTGCGCCCGCCGACGATCCACTCCACGCCCGCGCGGCGGCACACGGTGGCCGCCGCGGCGGTGGCGTGCACGGCGGTGCTCGCGGCGGCGAGCACCAGACAGAGCACCCCGTGGGCGCGCATCAGGCGCCCTTGCTCACCGGCACATGCAGCAGCCGGCCCATGTCGTCCTCGATGCTGATCGGCATGTTGGTCATGCAGATGTTGTTCACGAACCGGATGGTGAAGCCCTCCCCGCTATGGGTGAGCCGCGACTTGTCCAGCACCATGCCCGCGGGCAGCGAATTGGTGAGCTTGTAGGGCGGCTGGCCGCCCCAGACCGTGACCGTGGGCCCCGGGCCTTCCGAGCAGTCGCCCGTGACGCCCACACTGACCGCACCGGGCGAGGCCTCCAGCCCTTCCGGGGGACCCGATTCGTTGCCGCCGCCGCCGCAGCCGGCGAGCAGCCCCAGACACAGGGTGGCCGCCAGGACGGGTGCGCGCACGCTGCGCCGCTTGCTCAGGTTCTCGTTCATCGTCATTTCCATGGTCACAGTTTTTCCGCCCGGCTTTGCATCTGCACGATCGCGTAGCTCTCGATGGGGATGCGGCCGTGCATGTAGTAGCGCAGGCATTCCTGGGAGACCGGGCCGAACACCGCCTCCCACAGCTTGACGTCGCCATAGGCATCCACGCCGATGGAGCCGCCGCACATCACGCGCGACAGCATGCCGGCGATCACCGGCACCTTCAGCTCGTAGCCGTAGGTGACCCGGATCTTCAGCAGGTTGGCGTCGCGGATGTTCATGCGTGAGCGAGACCCCGTCTCCAGCGAGCGCCACTCGAGGTTGTCGTTCGGGATGTAGGTCACGCGGGTCTTGGGGTCCCGCACGCCGAAGTCGGTGAACGCATCGGGCGAAGGATTGAGCACCTCCACCTTCGCGGCCCAGGGACGCGCCAGCGGGATGTTGTCGAACTGCGAGGCGGCATAGGCCTTGGCCAGCCGGGTGAGATCGTTCGTGTCGGTGCTGTCCTGGTAGAACGGGGACAGGCCGCGGATGACCGCCTCGCGCATCACCTTCTCGCTGGCATGGTGGGTGGCGCCCACGCGCGCCGCCATGAAGGTGGCATGGTTGACCGTGAGCTTGGCCATGTAGACGAGGCCCGTCTGGATGAGGGCCAGGACGAACAGCGTCGCCACCGGAAAGACGATGGCGAACTCCACCAGGGTGATGCCGCGCTGGCGCAGCCGGTGCAGGGGGGGTGTCATGGGGGGGAGGGTCCTTCGCCAGATGGGGTCGCGGCGGTGCGCCGGCCGGCCAGCAGCACGGCGCCGGCCGCCAGTACCAGGGGCAGCAGGGCCAGCGCCTGGGCATGCTGCAGATATGGGGTGGACGAGGCGCTCGCCGTCACCGTCACCGCGAGGTTTTGGGCCTGCCGGTGGCCCGTGGCCTGGGCCAGCACGCGGCCGTCCGGGCCCACCAGCAGCGTTGGCCCGCCCTGGCTCACCCGCAGCAGCGGCTTGCCGGTTTCCTGCGCGCGCAGGCGCGCCAGCGACACCATCTGGCGACGGTACAGGGAGGTATCGATCCAGCCGTCGTCGGCGAGGTTGACCAGCCAGCCGGCGCCGTCGGCGCGCGCCGCCTGGATGAGCGGAAAGCCCAACTCGTGGCAGATGGACACGCCCGCCGTGCTGCCGCCGACGAACAGGGGTGCCGTGAGCTCCGGCGGGCCACTGCGCTGCCCCTCGCGCACGCGCTCGAACAGCCGCGCATACAGCGACCCGAGCACACTCGGCCACGGCAGGTACTCGCCGCCAGGCACCAGCCGCTCCTTCGCGTACAGCGAGCGGCGCTCGGGCGACACCTGCACCACCGCGTTGGCCAGGTGCACACCCTCGGCGTCGCGCAGCAGGTGCGGCATGCCGACGAGCAAGTGCACACCGCGCTGTTTCGCCAGCCCGACCAGGTCGCCCCAGCGGGTGCCGGCGGGCTCGCGCGGCGGTGGTTCCGGGAAGAAGGTCTCGGCCGTCACGACGATGGACGCCTGCGGGGCAGTGCGTATCGCCGTCTCCAACTGCTGCAAGGCCTCGTCCAACGCGGCCCGCGTCCAGTGGCGGCCGCGCTCGGCCGGCGGCTGCACCGCCGTGACCGTGAGGGGTGCCCCTTGCGTGGCGTCGGCCGGCGTCGGTGCGGAGGGCCACAGCACCATGGCCAGCACACCGGCCAGGGCCAGCGCGCCGGGGAACCGTGCGCCCCGGGGCCCCTGTGCGGCCAGGCGCCAGGCGGCCAGCGCCCACAGGCCCGCGACCGCGAGGACCAGCATGCCGAGCCCGGCGCCGCCGATGGCGGGCACCCACGCACCGGCGGCCGGCACGTCGACGAACACGACCCCCAGGTGGGCGTAGCCGCTGCCCCACCAACCGAGCTGGCGCAGCGATTCCGCGCACGCCACGGCCAGGCCCCATCGCAGCACGATGGCACCTTCGCCGCGCCGCTGCGTGCGCGTGAGCGGCGACAGGAGCGTCCACGCGAGCAGCAGCGGCAGCAACTGGAACACGAGCAGGATCGCGAGCACCGCGGCGCGCCACGCGAGCGCATGTTCGCCGTCACGCACCGCCGCCGTCACCCACCCCTGGCCCGCCACGTGCCAGGCCAGCCACCCGGCACAGGTGACCAGGCCTCCCAGGCCCGGGTGGCGGCGCGTGCCCAACACGACGAGCCAGGCCCAGGCGCTCAGCGCCAACGCCGACAGCGGCCATGCGCCGGGCAGCGCCGCCCCGATGCCGATCGTGCCGCCACACGCCAGGCTGCACGACAGCAGCACCAGCGCCTTGTGGTCCAGCCAGGCGGCGCGTGGCAAAGCCCCCGCGATGGGCGCGGGAATGGCCTTGGCGCCCGATCGTGCGTACACCTGCGTCCTTCCGTGTTGAGACAGTGACGGCCTGCAAGCACAGCCGTCTCGGCGCGCGAGTCTGCATGGCGCCGCGATGACAAATCAAGCAATTGCCGGAGCCTGTTCGGCTTGTTTATGACTTTTACTTTGCGTTGCACTCGGGGCCGTTTTAGGGGGATCAAACGCCGAACGAGCTGCAATAACTTTCGCGCCACGAGCCCCAATCCGGTTCGTCGCCGGGTCCACCGGCAGCCACTCGCACCGGAGCGCATTCGGCGCGGACCTACCACCATCTAAGGAGTTACGTATGCAAATTTTCAACACTGTTATGCCCCGTCGCGTTCGTGGCCAAGGCATGACCGAGTACATCATCATCGTGGCCCTGATCGCCGTGGCGGCGATCGGCGTGTACAGCTACTTCGGCAAGACGGTGCGCAACCAGTCGGCCGCCATCGCCGCGGCGGTGGGTGGTGCCGACAAGGAAGCGCGCGACACCAACAAGGCGGGCAAGGAAGCCGGCCAGGGCGCCACCTCGATTTCCAATCAGGCGGCCGGTCTGGACAACTTCACGAACGACGCCAAGAAGCAGTAAGCCCGGCCGCCGGCCTGGCATGAACCGGTCTGGCGCACGCGCTGTCGCCCATGGCAGCGCGCGCAGCCAGGCCGTCGGTCTCTGCACGGGGCCGTGATGATGGGATGAACGGTCCTGCAGCAGTTCGCAGGGCATGAAGGAGACGGAATGGTCACGCGGCGCGCCCTTGGCTGCCTGGCGGTATGGCGGCTGAGTCTGGCATCGCTGACGGCGGGCACGGCATGGCCCACGCTTGGGCTCGCGCGGGCACCATCGAGCCTGCCGGCCGGCCTGGCCGACCTGGCCTTCCCCGGCGCGCAGCTGGTGCAGGAGCAGGACCCCGCCAACACGGCCAACAAGCCCTACCGCACGGCGGGCGTGCTGCCCTCGGGCGGTACCGAGGTGCGGGCGTTCCAGGGCACGCGCCTGTTCGACATGCGGCTGCCCGGCGACCCGGGCGACAGCGCGACGGAGCGCCGGCGCATCGTCGAGGTGCTGGCGCACTACGACCGGCGCGTGGCCGAGCTGGGCGGGCAGCGTCTGAACACCGGGTTCGACCCGAAGGCATGGACCGAGGTGAACGCCCGGCTGCACCTGTACCGCCGTCCGACGCCGGACGGCGAGGTCCGCTTCGGCCTGTGGATCCAGGACGGCGGCATGACGCACTGGCTGGTCCTGTTTCCCGACGCCGATGCGCGCGCGCCCGCCCGGCAGGACGACCTGGCCGTGCGGCTCGCCAATTTCGGCCGCGCGCCGGTGTACATCCTGTTCGATCTGGGCAAGTCACAGCTCAAGGCCGACGGGCACGCGGCGGTGGCGCAGATCGCCGCACTGATGAAGGCCGCGCCCGAGCTGAAGCTCGTGATCGAGGGCCACACCGACCACATCGGCCAGCCGGCGGACAACCTGCGGCTGTCCCAGGCGCGCGCCCAGGCCGTGATGGCCGCCGTGGTGGCGCAGGGCATCGAGGCGGGCCGGCTGAGCGCCGTGGGACGCGGGCAGACCCAGCCGGTGGCAGACAACGGCAGCGAGGCCGGGCGGGCGAAGAACCGCCGCGTCGAGCTGGTCAAGCGGAGCTGAAGCCGTGGCCTTCCCCCACCTCCCTGCAGACGCCGGCCCCCGGGCCCGCGGCGGCGCGGCGGTGCGAGCGGGCGCGGCACCACGAAAGGACACGACGATGGGCAGGATCGCACGGGCACGCGCCGCCACCCTGAAGCGGGTGCGCGGCCAGGCGTTGATCTGGCTGCTGGGCACCATGGTGGCCGCGGTGGCGGTGCTTTACGGGGTGTTCAACACCGCGCAGATCACGGTGGCCAAGCAGCGCACGGTCAATGCGGCCGATGCCGGCGCCCTGGCCGGCGCGACCGTGCAGGCGCGGGTGCTCAACCTGGCCGCCTACAACAACCGGGCGATGATGGCCAACGAGGCCTTCATGATCCAGATGCTCAGCATCGAGAGCTGGATCCAGTACCTTGCCACCACCGCCGACAACTTCGGCACCGTGGCACGGGTCATCGGCGTGTTCCTGCCGCCCGTGCAGGTGATCGCCCAGTTCCTCGACCGGATCGCCGACATCGCGGACCGGGTGCACGACGGTCTGGTCAAGGCCAACGACGGCATCATCAAGTTCGTCGAAATCGAGAAGAAGGCGATCTACGGCGCACACAGCGTGGTCATCAACGCCGGCGGCCTGCTGGCCGAAGATGCGGCCTCGAAGATCGTGCAGGCCAACCGCACGCATTGGGGCACGCACGAGGACCTCGGCGTGGAGGTCGACAACCGGCCTGGCGTTCGGGCGGCGACGTTCGCGCTGAACGAGCGTGACTGGCTGGCCTTCACGCGCGCCTACACCAACAACCGGCGCACGGACGCGCGCGAGGTGCTGCTGAACTCGCGCGACCAGTTCACCACCCATCGGCCCGGCGCCAGCTGGACCAACATCGACCTCGGGATCGTCGGCACCGAGAAGAACGGCGGCTCGCAGCTCAAGGGCTTCGACCGCTGGGAGACCCAGGACACCCTGGAGATCTGGGAGAAGGTGCCCTGCAAGTCGGGCATGTGCAAGGAGTACCAGCCCATCGGCTGGGGTCGCTCCAACGCCGACCGCAATGGTGGCGCCGGCGACGTCTGGTCGCCACGCCGCAGCGCCCAGAAGCTGGCCTACTCCGACGCCGAGAAGCACAAGGGCTGGAGCGGCGTGCCCGACATCTACGACATCCAGGACAAGTCGGTGCGCTCGCGCGAACAGCTGGGCCTGGACTTCCTGGTGGTCACCCGCCGCGTGCGCACCGCCACCCTGACGTCCAAGCAGTTGGGCATCGGCCTGGACGTGGGGGCCAACACCGGCGGCGCCGACATGGCCGAACGCCTGGAGGCCGATCAGTACACCGCCATCGGCAAGGCGCGCGTGTTCTTCGAGCGCCCGCGCCGCGGCCTGAGCAACGACTTCACCGCGCGCAGCCTGTGGCGTGACGACGCCGCCAAGGAGTACGGCTCACTGTTCAGCCCCTACTGGCAGGCGCGGCTGGCCGACCCGACGGCCGCCGAGAAGGCGGGCCTGCTGGTGGCCATGGGCATGCTGCCGGACAAGGCGCTGTACACACCGGGGGGCCAGTCACGATGAGCCGGGGCACCTGGACCTCTGCTGCACTGATGGCCGCGGCTTGCGCGGTGCCTGGCCCGGCACTGTCCCAGGCCCAGCCGGCGGCGGACGACACGAACCCGCTGCACCTGCGGCGGGTCGGCCTGGGCAACGTCGAGGGCATGAAGCTCAACATCGGCGTGAGCATCGAGGCGTGCCGCGTGGCCAAGAAGCTGCCGCTGGACGCACCGAAGGAGATGCCCTCCGACGAGATGCTGGCCAAGCTCGTCGTCATCGAGGACGAGGAGTACTTCCAGGGCGGGCGCTGGGCGCAGTACAGCACCCACCGCAGCGTGCTCGCGGACCCGTCCAGCGCCGACTGCCGGCTGGCGCTGTTCATCTCGCGCGGCGTGACCATCGAGCAGACCTGCGAGAGCCGCTACAGCGTGGGGGTGCCGTCGCCGCAGAAGATGGCCGATCCGCAGAAGCCGGAGCCGCCCGTGGCGACCGTGACCACCGGGCCGGGCGACAGTTGCCGCCGCAAGCGCCAGCGCATGTCCGTGCAGGGCCTGCCGCTGCAGAACGCGGGCGACGGCACCGCCTGTGTGTGGGCCGCCGATGCGCTGGCGGCGTCGATGCGCGCCGCCGGCCTCAAGGCCAAGGGCCACGACGACCAGAAGCAGGACTTCTGCCTCTATGCCCGACAGCCCGAGTACCTCTGGCGCGGCCACATCCGCCAGGTGGTGCTCAAGAGCAGCAGCAGCGACCGCTCGCTGGCCGGCAAGGACGTCAGCGACCTCTTCGGCGACGTGCGCGGCTTCTCCAACCAGCGCCTGCTGTCGATGACCGACGGACAGCCCATTCCGGCCGAGCGCTTCTCGCCATCCGCCGCGCAGGCCTTCGTCCAACAGCCGGCCAAGTCGCCGCTCAAGCCCTGAAGGAGCCCGCCATGCCATCCCTGCCCCTTCCCCGGCCGGCACGCCGCCTGGCGCAGCGCGGCCAGTCCATCGCCGAGCTGCTGCTCGGCCTGGCCATGCTGCTGCCGCTGTTCGTGGCGGTGGCCTACGCCGGCCGCTACGGCGACCTGCAGCAGACGGTCACCCAGGCCAGCCGTTATGCCGCCATGGGCCGCGCCATGGAGCCCTCCGAAGGCCGCCTGTCCAACCCCACGATCGAGGACCAGACGCGCGCCCGGTTCTTCCTGGCGGGCGACCACCTGCACCGCGGTCGCATCCAGAGCGACGACACCGTCGCCGGCTACACCAACGACCGCGGGCAGTCGGAGATGTGGCAGGACCTGTCGGGCAACCCGCTGCTGAGCCGTCCCGACCGGGTGACGCTGCAGTGGGACAACGCGGCGCTGGGCACCAGCGGCGTGGCCTCCTCGATGCGCATCATGACCAAGACCGCCGGCCTGGATTACCCCGGCGGCCGTGTGGCGCGGCTGGAGGTCACGCTGACCAACCGGCTCGATCAGGTCAATCCCAGCCCGCGGCCCATCGTCATCGCGGCCGCCACTGCGGCCGCCGGCAACGGCCTGGGCAGCTCCGGCTCCAAGGCCACCCGCGACGCCGCGGCCACCATCGTGCCGTCCTCCTACATCCCGGAGGCGCTGGACGGCCTGCTGTCCGAGGCCATCGGGCTGTTCGAGCCGGAAGGGCCGGAGCTTGGCTGCATCAAGCCCGATGTGGTGCCCACCCACCGCCTCGACGGCGCGGCGGACAACCGCCGCTGCCGATGAGTCCCATGCGTATGGCAGCGGTGCTCCTTGCGTTGGCCGGCTGGGCCGGCGATGGCCTGGCGGCACCCGCCTGGCCGGAGGTGTCGCCGCCGCCGCGCACGCAGCACCTGGAATGGGTGGCCCGCGACGCGGTGGTCAACGGCCTGCCCACGCGGATCGAGCGCTTCGAGACCGAGCTGACCCCCACCGAGGTGCTGGCGCACTACCGCCAGCAGTGGGCGCGCGCGGCGGTCGGTGCCCCGCGTGAGGTGCAAGGGGGCGACTGGCGCGCGGTCTCGACGCTGCTGCCCGACGGGTTCCAGGTGGCCGTACAGGTGCGGCCCCGCGCGAAGGCCGGCAGCGAGGGCCTGATCAGCGTGTCCGCCTTCCGCGACGTGCGTTCCGACCCGGTGCCCGCGCTCCTGCCGCGTTTTGCGGACACCCGCGTGGCCCAGGTCACGGAGTCGGTGGACGGGCCGATGCGCAGCCAGCTCATCAGCATGGTGAGCACCGCCACCTTCGAGGTGAACATGTCGCGCTGGCGCGGCGAATGGCAGCGCCGCGGCTGGGCGCTGTCGTTCGAGCAGCAGCCTCCGGCGGCCCGCGACGGCGTGCGGACCTGGCTGGCCAGCTTTGCCAAGCCGCCCCAGTCGGTCGATCTGGCGCTGTCGTGGAAACCGGGCGATCGACACGCCTACCTCACCGCCAACCTGCTCAGCCCTGCCGAGCCCGGGACCCTGCGATGAGCCCTCCCCGCTTCCCGCCCACCGGCGCGCGCCGCCAGTGCGGCCAGGCCCTGATCGAGTACGTCATCGTGGCCTCGGTGCTCGCTGCCGCGCTGTTCACCGTCGAGTTCGGCGGCAGGACAGGCGCCCAGTACCTGGCCGACATGATCCGCGCCTTCTTCCGTAGCCTGAGCTATTTCATCTCCCTGCCCTGACTGTTGTCCGCCATGGCCTTGCCCCGTCCCAAGATCAACACCAACTGGCTGCTGCTCGGCGTCGCCCTGACGCTGGGCGTCGGCGCGGTGTACCTGAGCAACCAGCTCATCCAGCGCCGCATGTCCGAACTGGAGGAGGAGGCGCGGCGGGGCCAGCAGACCGTCCCCGTCGTGGTGGCCAAGCGCGACCTGGCGCGGGGCGACCCCATCACCGCGGACGCCATGGCCGTGCGCCAGGTACCCAAGGATTTCGTGCACCAGAACGCCGTCACCCCGGCCGATTTCGGCGCGCTGGAGCGGCAGCGCCTGGCCGTTCCGCTCAAGCGAGGCGAGATCCTGTTGCCGGTCCACTCCGAAGGCAACGGCAATCAGGTGTTCTCGGCGACGCTGAAGAAGGGCCTGCGCGCCCTCACCTTCGAGGTGGATTCGGTCAACTCCATCTCCGGCATGCTGCGCCCGGGTGACCGCATCGACCTGATCTACACCGCCCGAGGCCCCAGCGGCGGCCCGCCGGGCAGCGAGGTGGAGGTGACCGCGCCGCTCATGTCGAACGTTCCGGTGCTGGCGACCGACCAGACCTTGACCAAGCGCGACGAGGAGACCGGCAAGGAACGCTCGTTCTCCACCATCACGCTCGAGGTCACGCCGCTGGATGCCGACCGCATCATCGTGGCCAAGAGCTCGGGCCGACTGACGGCGGTGCTGCGCCATCCGGAGGACGAGGCGGCCAACACCACCCGGCCGCTCACGGCGGCCCACCTGGGCCGCCACGGGCTGACGCCCGCCGCCACGGGGCCGTCCGTCGAGTTCATCGTCGGCGGCGCCGGGCGCGGCGGCGTGGCCGAGATCCAGCGGCAGCTGGGGCAGCTCGCCGCCGGCCTGGGCGCCGGCGTGCCGGCGGCGCCGACGGGCGGGCCCGCCGCCCACGCGGCCGGGCCGGTGGCCGCGCCCGCGCGTTGAGCGCCCATAAGAAGACCCATGTCCCAGAGAGGGAAGGAAGTACCTGTGTCTGCATCCATTGCGCCGCTGTTCCGCAGCGGCTTGCCCCTGCTGTGCCTGGCCGGCCTCTCGGCCCTCGCGATCGCCCAACCGGCCGATGGCAGCACCGCCGAGCCCGCCGCCGGGGCCGGCCGCGGCCGGGTGAACCCACCCACCACCGGCACCGTCATCGAGACGCCCGCACCCACCGGGCCGGTCGTCACCACGGCGCGGCCGCGCGGCACGCGCCAGGCCCTGCCGGTGGCCGTGGAATCGGGCCTCAAGCGCATCATGGCCGTGGGCGAGGTGACCACCATCGGGTTGCCCGGCGTGGCGCGCATCGCCATCGGCAACGGATCGCTGGTCAAGGCCACCGTGGTGGATGACCGCGAGATCGTGCTGCTGGCCGAGGCGCCCGGGCAGACCGTGATGCACGTGTGGCTGCGCAACGGGCGGCAGATCAGCTACGAGCTGCAGGTGCAGGCGGTGCGCGGCGCTCGCGTGCTGGAGGACCTGCAGGATCTGCTCAAGGAGACGCCCGGCATCACCGCGCGCCTGGTCGGCGAGCGGGTGGTGATGGAGGGGCGCTACCCCAACGCCGAGGCGGCCACGCGACTGAAGGCCCTGGCCAACCATTTCCCGCAGGTGCTCAATCTGGTGCCCGAGGCGCCTGCCGATGCCGACCCGTTGCGTCTGGACCGCATGGTGCAGATCGACCTGCGCGTGGTGGAGGTGAAGAAGCGCGCGCTGGACCAGCTCGGCATCAAGTGGTCCGGCAGCGCGAACGGGCCCACGCTGGCGACCAACGCGCTGCTCTACAGCAACACCCCGTGGCGGCCCGCCGGCACCGCCGGCTATGCGCCGGTGAACACCGCCCACCCCATCGCCACCTACCTCGGCCTGGCCACCCAGATCACGTCGGCCCTCAACTTCCTGGAGCAGAACGGCGACGCCTGGACGCTGGCCGAGCCGCGCCTGTCCTGCCGCAGCGGTGGCAGCTCCGAGTTCCTGGCCGGTGGCGAGATCCCCATCCCGGTGGGGCAAGGCTTCGGCGTGGTGTCGGTGGAGTACAAGAAGTACGGCGTGATGATCGAGTTCAAGCCGGTCGCCGACGCCGACGGCAACGTCGATTCGCATCTGGTGATCGAGGTCAGCGAGCCCGACACGCGCAACGCCAACGGCGGCTTCATCGCCTTCACCACGAACCGGACGGAGACGCAGGTGGCGTTGAAGCAGGGTGAGCCGCTGGTCATCTCCGGCCTGCTGCGGCAGAAGTCCGACAAGTCCAACGATGCCATTCCGGGCCTGGGCCGCCTGCCCTTCCTGAGCCTGCTGTTCGGGGCACGCGAGGCGCGCACCGAGCAGACCGAGCTGTTCGTCATCGCCACGCCGCGCGTGACGACCCCCGATTCCGCGCTCAACCGCAAGGGCATCGAGCAGGCCGGGGAACTGGCCGACGAGACCGACAAGCACACCCGCGGCCGGCTGGAACGCCCGCCGCTGTTCGAGCTGCCCGGCAGCGTCCCCGCCGCCGAACCGGCGGCGCAGGGCAACTCGCGCGGCAACCGCTGAAGGCCCTTCCATGCTGACCATCGAGATCTCCAACGGCAACGGCCAGGCGGCCCGGCCCATGCGCATCCATGCGCACCGTTGTGTCATCGGCAAGGACGTGGACTGCGAGGTCGCCCTGTCGGGCTGGCGCGTCTCACGCCGCCACGCCGAGGTGTTCGTCTCCAACGACAAGGTGTTCGTGCGTGACCTGGACTCCACCTTCGGCACGCTGGTGAACGACCGCAAGCTGGAGCAGGCGCATCCGCTGGCCGACGGCGATGAAATCCGCATCGGCCCGCACGCCCTGAAAGTGGCGTGGCACCGGCCGGGCGACCACGGCGCGCCGGCTGCGCCCGACCCGGCCGCTGCCGCCGCTGCCGCGCCCCGGCCCGCGGCCCCGCCCGCCCCGGATGCGCCACAGCCCCTGGAGGCGCCCACCGCAGCCAGCGAGGCGCACTACCGGGTGCGCAAGCTGCTGCACGACCGCCTGCTGGAGGCCTTCGACGTGCGGCGCACCGACACGCACCGCATGGCCGACACCGACCTGCGTGAGCTCACCGAGCGCCTGATCCGCGACCAGATCCAGCGCCTGGGCGACGAGCTGCCGCCGGACGTGGACCGGCAGCGGCTGCTGGAGGAGGTGCGCGACGAGGCGATCGGCCTCGGCCCGCTGGAGCCGCTGCTGGCCGACCCGACCATCACCGAAATCATGGTCAACCGCCACGACGAGGTGTTCGTCGAGCGAGCGGGCCAGCTGCAGCGCTGGCCCGCGGTGTTCACCAGCGACCGGGCGGTGCAGGGCATCATCGAGCGCATCGTGGCGCCCATCGGGCGCCGCATCGACGAGAGCTCGCCGATGGTGGACGCCCGGCTGAAGGACGGCTCGCGGGTGAACGCCGTGATCCCGCCGCTGGCGCTGAAGGGGCCGTCGATCACCATCCGGAAGTTCAGCAAGCGCAAGCTCGGCGCCGACGACCTGCTCAAGTACGGCTCGGCCAGCCCCGCGATGATCGAGTTCCTGCGCGTGTGCGTGGAGCAGCGCAAGAACATGCTGATCTCCGGCGGTACCGGTTCCGGCAAGACCACGCTGCTGAACATCCTGTCGAACTTCATCCCCAACGGCGAGCGCATCGTCACCATCGAGGACGCCGCCGAGCTGCAGCTGCACCACTCGAACATCGTCTCGCTCGAAGCCCGGCCCGCCAACATCGAGGGCAAGGGCCATGTGTCCATCCGCGACCTCGTCAAGAACTCGCTGCGCATGCGCCCGGACCGCGTGGTGGTGGGCGAGTGCCGCGGCGGCGAGGCACTGGACATGCTGCAGGCCATGAACACCGGCCACGATGGCTCGCTGACCACCGCGCACGCCAACAGCCCGCGCGACATGCTGGCGCGGCTGGAGGTGATGGTGCTGATGGCCGGGATGGACCTGCCCGTCACCGCCATCCGCGAGCAGGTGGCCTCGGCGGTGGACATCATCGTGCAGCAGACGCGCTTCGCCTGCGGCACCCGCAAGATCACCAGCATCGTCGAAGTGACGGGCGTGGAGAGCGGCAAGATCCAGCTGCAGGAGGTGTTCGCCTTCGTGCAGACCGGCATCAATGCCGCCGGCAAGACCCAGGGCCACTTCACCGGCCGCGGCTTCGTGCCGGAGTTCTACGACGAGCTGGCGCGCATCGGCGTGCCGCTGGGCCTGGACATCTTCCACGACGGCATGGGCACACCGCCCGAGAGCCGGGAGCGGCGGGCATGAGCGCGCGGAGGCTGCTGCCGTGAGCGCCGAGCTGCTGCTCGTCGCCCTGATGGTGTTCGGCGCCGTGCTCGCGGCGCTGTGGACGCTGCGCGCTGCCTACCAGCGCTGGCGCGAGATGTTCACCGAGAACGCGCGCGTGTCGCTGGAGGACATGTTCCTGTTCGTGGACCCGCGGGCGCTGTTCCACGCCAACGTCGCGCTGTTCCTGCTGCTGCCGCTGGGCGTGTGGCTGGTGACCGGCTCGCCCTTCCTGGCGGCGGTGGCGGCCATCGCCGGCGCGGTGTTCCCGCGGGCCGCCTGGGTGACCATGCGCACCCGGCGCATTCGCAAGCTGGCGCTGCAGCTGCCCGACGCACTCACCATGATGGCGGGCTCCCTGCGCGCCGGCGCCAGCCTGCAGCAGGCGCTGGACATGGTGGTCAAGGAGAACCCGGCGCCGGTGTCGCAGGAGTTCTCCATGCTGCTGCGTGAGCAGCGCCTGGGCCTGGCGCTGGAGGATTCGCTGCGTGGCATGGCGCAGCGCCTCAAGGTGGAGGAGATCGACCTGTTCGTCTCCGCCATGAGCATCGCCAAGGAGGTGGGGGGCAACCTGTCCGAGATCCTCGACCGCCTGTCCAGCACCTTGCGCGCCAAGGCCGCCATGGAGGGAAAGATCCGCGCGCTCACCTCGCAGGGCAAGCTGCAGGGGCTGATCGTCGGCGCACTGCCCATCTTCCTGGCCGGCATCCTGTACGTGATGGAGCCCGAGGCGATGCTGCCGCTGTTCACCACCCTGTACGGCTGGGGCGTCATGGCCGCCATCTTCGTGCTGCTGCTGCTCGGCGGCTTCTTCATCAAGAAGATCGTCACGATCGACGTCTGAGGGCCGCCTGCCATGCATGACACCCTGACCATCGCGCTGCTCCTGGGCCTGGCCCTGGCGGTGGCGGCGTTCGCCGTCTGGCGCCTGGTGGTGGAGCTGGGCGGCGCGGAAACCACCTACCGGGACCGCCCGCCGTCGGGCTTCCGCTGGCTGTGGCCGGCGGTGAACATCTTTGCCAACACCTTCGGCTTCCTGCTGCGTGGCGAGCGCGAAGCGGCCCTCCTGGCCCGCCTTCGCAAGGCGGGCCAGGAGTACGCGCTGACACCGCACCAGTTCTTCGGCGGCAAGATCGCCGGGCTCGCATTGGGGGCGCTGGTCGGCGTGTCGGTGGCCGCCGAGGGCAACCACCTGCTCGGTGCCGTGCTCGGCGGCCTGTTCGGCTTCGTCTACCCCGACATCTGGCTGAGCGACCACACCAAACGGCGCAACCTCGCCATCCTCAAGGCGCTGCCGTTCTTCCTGGACATCGTCACCCTGTCCATCGAGGCCGGGCTGAACCTCACCGGCGCACTGCAGAAGGCGGTGGACAAGTGCAAGCCCAGCCCGCTGATGACCGAGATCAACCGCGTGCTGCGCGACGTGCGGGCCGGCAAGCCACGCATCGACGCGCTGCGCGACCTGGCCGAGCGGCTCGACTACGCGCCCGTCTCCAGCCTGGTCAGCGCGCTCGTGCAAGGTGAGCTCATGGGCTCCAGCCTCGGCCCCATCCTGCGCGCCCAGAGCGACCAGCGCCGAACCGAGCGCTTCCAGCGCGCCGAGAAGCTGGCCATGGAAGCCCCGGTGAAGATGCTGGGCCCGCTCATCATGTTCATCTTCCCCTGCACCTTCATCGTCATCGGCTTCCCCATCGTGGTGAAGTTCCTGACCTCCGGCATATGAGCGCGCCCGCCGCGCTGGAACTGCACATCGACGGGCGGCCCAGCGGCGTGCGCGTGCGCACCGCCCTGCGCTGGTGGACGCGCGCCGTCGGCCTGCTCGCCACCCCCCGGCTCGACGACCCCAGCGGCCTGTGGATCGCACCGTGCAACTCCGTGCACACCTTCGGCATGCGCTACCCGATCGACGTGCTGTTCCTCGCCCGGGACGGTGCCGTGCAGCGCGTCGTGCCCGGGCTGCGCCCGTGGCGTGCGGCTGGCTGCCGGCGTGCCCATGCCACGCTGGAGCTGCGTGCCGGGTTGGCGGCCCGGTTGCACCTCACGCCGGGCCGACGCCTGGCACTGGATACCTGACATGAGTGAACTTCAGTGGCAGGCCCGCCGCGGATTCCGCACGGACCCGGTGGGCGCTGCGGCGGCCGCGGGCTGGTCGGTGCGCCTGCTTTTTGTCGGCTGCATCTTCACCTCGGCCTTCCTGCTGTTCCTGGTGCAGCCCATCATCGCCAAGCAGGTGATGCCCTGGTTCGGCGGCACGTCCGGGGTGTGGACCACCTGCCTGATGTTCTTCCAGCTGGTGCTGCTGGCCGGTTATGGCTACTCGGACGGGGCGACGCGTCGGCTGTCACCGCCGCGGCACGCCGCGCTGCATGTGCTGCTGCTCGTGCTGGCCGTGGCGACGCTGCCCATCACGCCCGGCGAGGCGTTGAAGCCGGACCCGGCGCGGCCACCGATCGGCGACCTGGTGCTGCTGCTGGCCGCCACGGTGGGGCTGCCGTACTTCTGCCTGTCGACCACCGGGCCGCTGTTGCAGGCCTGGTACGCCCGGCTGTTCCCGGGCAGCCGGGTCTACCGGCTCTTTGCGCTGTCTAACCTGGCCTCGCTGGCCGGGCTGCTGGCCTACCCGTTCCTCATCGAGCCGTACAGCAGCAGCCTGCAGCAGTCGCGGGCGTGGAGCGTGGGCTTCGTGGTGTTCGCCGTGCTGTGCGCCGGCTGCGCCTGGGCCAGCCGACGCGCCGCGCCGGTGCCAACGGTGGGGGGCGCCCCGGCCGGTGCCGCGCCGCCCGCGGCGGCGGCGGGTGACCGCAGCGCCCGCGCTCCCCGCGTGGGAGAGCAGGCCTTGTGGTGGCTGCTGTCGGGCCTGGGCTCGGCGCTGCTGCTGGCCATCACGCAGCACATGACGCAGAACGTGGCGGCCGTGCCGCTGCTGTGGCTGCTGCCGCTGTCGCTGTACCTGCTGAGCTTCGTGCTGTGCTTCGAGGGCCGCGGCGCCTACCGGCGCAGCGTGTTCACCGGCCCGCTGATCCTGTCGCTGGTGGTGCTGGCCTGGGGCATGAACGTGCACTCGCGGGAAGTGGACATCACGCTGGCGGTGCCGGCGTTCTCGATCGCCTTCTTCATCTGCTGCATGTTCCTGCATGGCGAGCTGGCGATGCGCAAGCCCGCGCCGCGCCACCTGACGCGGTTCTACCTGGGCCTGAGCGCGGGCGGCGCGGTCGGCGGGCTGCTGGTCAGCGCATTGGCGCCGCTGCTGCTGGACCACTACTACGAGCTGCCGCTGCTGCTGGTGGCCGTGGCGGTGCTGATGCTGGTGCTGCTGAAGGACTATTTCACCGCCAACCTGGCGGCTCTCGGCGTGCTGGCCTTTGCCGTCATGGCCACCGTGCTCACGGTGCTGATGGCGTGGGTGTTCCACCAGCGCCAGGCCCAGGACACGCTGGCCATGATGCGCAACTTCTACGCCGCCTCGCGCGTGGCCCAGTACACCAACGACCACGGCGACACGGTGCGTGCGCTGTACAACGGCTCCATCGTGCACGGCACCCAGATCGTCAGCGACGACCCGGCGCGCCGCCGCACGCCCACCACCTACTACGGTGCGGGCAGCGGCGTGGCGTTGGCAATGAACCACCTGGCGGGCGCGCCACGCTCGGTGGGCGTGATCGGGCTGGGCGTGGGCACGCTCGCGGCTTACGGGCAGCCCGGCGACGAGTTCCGCTTCTACGAGATCAACCCGCACAGCCAGGCCATCGCCGAGCGTGACTTCAGCTACCTGCGCGAGTCCCCGGCGCGCCACGAGGTCGTGCTGGGCGACGCCCGCATGAACCTGCAGGCCGAGGCCGACCAGGGCCGCCCGCAGGCCTTCGACCTGCTGGTGGTGGACGCGTTCTCGGGCGATTCCATTCCCGTGCACCTGATCACCCAGGAGGCGCTGGCGGTGTACCGCCGCCACGTCAAGCCGCACGGCCTGATCGCCTTCCACGTGTCCAACCTGTTCCTCGATCTGGAGCCGGTGGTGCAGCAGCTCGCCGCGGACGCGGGCCTGCAGGCGGTGTACCTGCGTGCGCCCGCGCGCTACCCGGAGACCGCGTCCGTGTGGGTCATCGTCACCGACGACCCGGCGTTCCTGGCCGATCCGCAGGTGCAGGCGCGCCGGCAGCCCATCACGCCCATCCCGGGCCTGACGCTGTGGACGGACGCGTCGAACAACCTGGTGAAGGTGCTGCACTGAGGCCGCAGGGCCTCAGCCCTCCAGCCGCTGCTGGAACACCAGCCCCGCGTGCTCGCGCAGCGCGTGGAAGCGGATCTTGGGCCAGTTGCCTTCGATGGCGCGCAGCTCGGCGGCGTATTCCAGCAGCAGCGTCGGCGCGTTCACCGCGTCGTAGGCGATGCGGTGGCTGTTGCCGTCGATGAAACGCTTCAGCTCCGCCTCGTCGGCGGCCGCGCCCTGGCCGGTCTCGCAGGTGACCCAGCGGGCCACGTTGTAGCGCGCCGGCGTGATGCGTGCCTTCACGCCGTATTCGTGCTCCAGGCGGTGGGCCACCACCTCGAACTGCAGCTGGCCCACGGCGCCCAGCAGCAGCACCGTGCCCATCACCGGGCGGAAGACCTGGATCGCGCCTTCCTCGCCCAGCTGGGTGAGGCCGGCCTTGAGCTGCTTGGTCTTCAGCGGGTCGGCCACCTCGACCGCGCGGAACAGCTCGGGCGCGAAAAAGGGCAGGCCGGTGTACTGCAGCGCCTCGCCTTCGCTGAGCGTGTCGCCCAGCTGCAGCACGCCGTGGTTAGGAATGCCGATGATGTCGCCCGCGTAGGCCTCGTCCAGCAGCTCGCGCTTCTGGCTCATGAAGGTGACCACCGTGTTGGGCCGCAGCTCCTTGCCGGAGCGCACCACCTTCATGCGCATGCCGCGCTCGAACTTGCCCGAGGCCACGCGCACGAAGGCGATGCGGTCGCGGTGCGCCGGGTCCATGTTGGCCTGGATCTTGAACACCACGCCGCTGAACTTGGGCTCGTCGGGCGCCACGCTGCGCTGGATGGCCGCGCGCGGGCCGGGCGCAGGCGCCAGCTCGACGAGGGCGTCCAGCACCTCCTGCACGCCGAAGTTGTTCACGGCGGAGCCGAAGAACATGGGCGTCTGCCGGCCGGCCAGGAACTCGGCCTCGTCGAAGGCCGGCGCGGCCTCGCGCACCAGCTCGATCTCGCCGGCCGCCTGCGCGTACACATCGCCGAAGCGCTCGCCCAGCACCGGGTTGGCGATGCCGTCGATGATCTCCTCGGTGCCGGCCACGCGGTCCTCGCCGGGCGCGAACACGCGCATCTGGTCGCGACGCAGGTCGAGCACGCCGCCGAAGAACTTGGCCATGCCCACCGGCCAGGTGAAGGGCACCACCGTCATGCCCAGCTCGCGCTCGATCTCGTCCATCAGCGCCAGCGGCTCCTGCACCTCGCGGTCCATCTTGTTCACGAAGGTGAGGATCGGCGTGTTGCGCGCGCGGCAGACCTGCAGCAGGCGCCGCGTCTGCGGCTCCACGCCGTTGGCCGCATCGATCACCATCAGCGCCGCGTCCACCGCCGTCAGCACGCGGTAGGTGTCCTCGGAGAAGTCCTGGTGGCCGGGGGTGTCCAGCAGGTTGATGGTGCAGTCGCGGTACTCCATCTGCATCACCGACGAGGCCACCGAGATGCCGCGCTGCTTCTCGATCTCCATCCAGTCGCTGGTGGCGTGACGGCTGGCCTTGCGCGCCTTCACCGAGCCGGCGATCTGGATCGCGCCCGAGAACAGCAGCAGCTTCTCCGTCAGCGTGGTCTTGCCGGCGTCGGGGTGGGAAATGATGGCGAACGTGCGCCGGCGGCGCACGTGGCCCGAAAGGGGCGTGGAGGTGTCGGAGGCCATGGTGTCCTTGCAGCCGGCACGGAGGCGGTGCCGCGCCGGGCGGCGGGCGCCGCGCGGCACCGCGCAGGCGGGCGGCCCGCGGCGCGGGCTCGAAGGCCGCAATTATCGGGGCTGCGCCAGAGCGGGCGGCAGCGCGGGTGCGCACGCACGGCGCCCCCCACGGCCACGGGGTAGGCACGGCGGCCGGCGCCGCTATGCTGCCCGCGCCGCAGGACGCGGCACCCGTTCCGCTTCCCCAGGGCCCTCGGCCCGCACTGCCCATGACGCATTCGATTCGCCTGACCTTCCTCGCCCTGGCCTGCGCGCTGGCTCTGGCCGGCTGCAAGAAGGCGCCCAACGACGCGCCGGCCGACGCACCGGCGGCGGCCCCCTCTGCCCAGCCCAGCAGGCCGCCGGCTCCACCGGCCGAGCCCACGCCCGAGGAGCGCGAGGCCGCGGCCAGGAAGGCCAAGCTCGACTACGCCACGATGGAAGACGGCTACCTGAACGATGCGCAGGCGCAATGGGCCAGCACGGCACGCGCGAGCTCCTCCTTCAACGAGAAGGAGCCCCCGGCCGACCCGAAGGACTCGCGCGCCTGGCGCGCCACCGGCACCGTGGATGGCAACACCTGGTCCCAGGGCCGGCAGGACGTGGGCATGGACTGGATCGAGCTGGGCTACGACAAGCCCGTGCACGCGACGGCCGTGCGGGCCGTCTTCGAAAGTCAGGAGGCGGTCGAGGCCATCACCAAGGTGGACCTCATCGACACGGCCGGTGCCGTGCAGACCGTGTGGAGCGGCATCAGCGACGTCAAGCGGGACGACCGCGGTGAACGGACCTGGTTCGTGCGCACTTTCGCCCGCAGCGCGCAGCCGATCCGCGCCGTGCGGCTCACCTTCGCGAACAACGTGGCCAGCGGCTACAAGGAAGTGGACGCGGTGCAGCTGGTCGGTGAGTGACAACCGGTGAGGGTGCGCCGGGCGCTCGCTGAAGACGCTCGTTGACGGCGCTCGCTCAGGGCGCCGGGCACAGCCCTTGCCGGATGACGGCATGTTCGCCCTCGGTCGCCGCCTGCAACGCTTCTTCACCCGCGGTTCATCTGCCGTCGCAGAGGGCAGCGTGAGCATGCGGGGCATGGAATCGAACGACCGATGGGTGCCGCCGGCGGCCGACGACGGGGAGGCCGCGCTGGTGCCGCTGTATGTGGCGGGCGTGTACCGCGAGGCGCCGGCGCGGCTGCGTGCGCCCTTGCTGGAATGCCTGCTGCGCCCGGTGGGCGCCCTGGGCCTGGTGGCGGTGGCCGGCGGCGCCTTCGCCGCGGTGCGTCACCGCCACGGGTGGGACTCGCTGCAGGTCACGCTGGAGGACACCGCCCGCATCAGCGCCGAGCAGGTGCTGGAGCTGTCGGCCTACCTGCAGCAGACCACGCCCGAGGTGTTCCGCCAGGTGGGCGAGCTGGTGGCGCAGCAGCCGGCGCTGGCGTCGTCGGGCCTGAGCGCGGCGCTGCTGCTCAGCGTGCTGCGGCGCGGGCGGCGCTGAGGCCGCGTCGCCTCGCTGCGCCTCACTCCTCCAGCAGGCTGCGCAGCATCCAGGCGGTCTGCTCGTGCACCGTCAGGCGCTGCGTGAGCAGGTCGGCGGTGGGTTCGTCGCCGGCCTTGTCGGCCAGCGGGAAGATGCCACGTGCCGTGCGCGCCACGGCCTCGTGGCCTTCCACCAGGATGCGCACCATGTCCATCGCCTTGGGCGGCGTGGCGGGCGCGTCCTTCAGCGAGCTGAGCTCGCCGAACTGCGCGTAGCTGCCGGGTGCCACGTGGCCCAGCGAGCGGATGCGCTCGGCGATCGGGTCCACGGCGTTCCACAGCTCGGTGTACTGGGCCATGAACATCGCGTGCAGCGAGTTGAACATGGGCCCCGACACGTTCCAGTGGAAGTTGTGGGTGGTCAGGTACAGCGTGTAGGTATCGGCCAGCAGGCGCGACAGGCCCCCGGCGATCGCGCCGCGGTCCTTGTCGCTGATGCCGATGTTGATGGCGAGGGGGGCGCGCGAGGCGGCCGTGCCGCCGCTGTTCGATTTCTTGGCCATGACATGCTCCTGTGCGGGCTGAGGCCCCATCTTAGGTGGCCGGCCGGCAGAGGGCCAATGCATAGGCTGCATCGTTGCGATAGCCCGCCGCCGCCCTACTCACTCAAGCGCTTCACGCTCGGCAGCTGGCAGGCATACACCGCATTGCGCAGCGCCGCGATCGCCTCGTAGCGGGGAAAGGTCTTGCGCCAGGCCAGCACCACGCGGCGGGTGGGCGCCGGCTCGGCGAAGGGGATGAAGGCCACGTGGGCCTGCGGCTCGCTCGGCACCGACAGCGCCGGCACCACGGTGACGCCCATGCCCGAGGCCACCATGTGCTTGATGGTCTCCAGCGACGAGCCCTCGAAGCTCTTCTTGATGCCCTCGGCGTCGCTGGAAAAGCGCGCGAACTCGGGGCAGACCTCCAGCACATGGTCGCGGAAGCAGTGGCCCGTGCCCAGCAGCAGCATGGTCTCGCGCTTGAGCTCCTCGGCCGTCACACGCTCCTGGCGCGCCAGGGGGTGGGTGCGCGGCACGGCGGCCATGAAGGGCTCGTCGTACAGCGGCGCGATGGCCAGGCCGGTCTCGGGGAAGGGCTCGGCCATGATGGCGCAGTCGAGGTCGCCGTTGCGCAGCATGTCCAGCAGCTTGACCGTGAAGTTCTCCTGCAGGATCAGCGGCATCTGCGGCGTGCGGTCGATGGCGTGGCGCACCAGCTCGGGCAGCAGGTAGGGGCCGATCGTGTAGATGATGCCCAGGCGCAGCGGGCCGGCCAGCGGGTCCTTGCCGCGCTTGGCGATCTCCTTGATGGACTGCGCCTGCTCGATCACCTGCTGCGCCTGCCGCACGATGGCCTCGCCCAGCGGCGTCATGGAGACCTCGTTGCTGCCGCGCTCGAAGATCTTGCAGTCCAGCTCCTCTTCCAGCTTCTTGATGGCCACCGACAAGGTGGGCTGGGAGACGAAGCAGGCCTCGGCGGCACGGCCGAAATGCCGCTCGCGCGCGACGGCGACGATGTAGCGCAGCTCGGTGAGCGTCATGGCGCCATTGTGCGCTGCCCGGCGGGGGCCGCGCGTGGCTCAGGCCTTGAGGTAGTCCACCTGCCGCCCCAGCCAGCGGCGCACCTGGGCCTGGGCGGCGGCGGGGTGCTCGGCCAGCAGGCGCGCCGCGGCTGTGCGAGCAGCGGCGAGCAGCGGGGCGTCCTCCGCCAGGTCGGCGAAGCGCAGCAGGGCATCGCCGGACTGGCGGGCGCCCATGAATTCCCCCGGGCCGCGGATCTCCAGGTCGCGCCGGGCGATCTCGAAGCCGTCGGTCGTCTCGGCCATGGCACGCAGGCGCTGCTTGCCGGTGTCCGACAGGGGCGTGGAGTACATCAGCACGCACACGCTGGCGCGCTCGCCCCGGCCCACCCGGCCACGCAGCTGGTGCAGCTGGGCCAGGCCGAAGCGCTCGGCGTGCTCCACCACCATCAGGCTGGCGTTGGGCACGTCCACGCCCACCTCGATCACGGTGGTGGCCACCAGCACGGCCAGCTCGCCGGCCTTGAAGCGGGCCATCACCGCCGCCTTCTCGGCCGCCTTGAGCCGGCCGTGGATGAGGCCCACGCCATGGCCCGGCAGGGCCGCGGCCAGCTCGGCATGGGTCTCGGTGGCGTTGCGCAGCTCGGCGAGCGGCTTGCCGCGCGCCGCGGCACCGGGGCCGCCCTCGGGCGTGTCCTCCACCGCCTCCACCAGCGGGCACACCCAGTACACCTGCTGGCCGTCGGCCACCGCGTCGGCGATGCGGGCGATGAGCTCGGCGCGGCGCTGGTCGGCGATGAGCTTGGTGACGATGGGCGTGCGGCCCGGGGGCAGCTCGTCGATGGTGGACACCTCCAGGTCGGCGAAGTAGGTCATCGCCAGGGTGCGCGGGATGGGCGTGGCGCTCATCATCAGCAGGTGCGGCTCCACCGTGGCGCCGCGGGGCGCGGGCGCGGCGGCCAGCTTGCGGCGCAGCGCCAGGCGCTGGGCGACACCGAACCGGTGCTGCTCGTCCACCACCGCCAGCCCCAGCCGGGCGAAGTGCACGTCCTGCTGGATCACCGCGTGCGTGCCCACGACCAGCTGCGCCTGGCCGGCCGCCACGGCGGCCACCGCCTGCGCGCGCGCCTTGCCGCGCTGGCTGCCCGTGAGCCACGCCACCTGCACGCCCAGCGGCTGCAGCCACTGCAGCAGCTTGGCGAAATGCTGTTCGGCCAGAATCTCCGTGGGCGCCATCAGCGCACATTGCCAGCCGGCATCGATGGCCACCGCCGCCGCGAGCGCGGCCACCACCGTCTTGCCGGCGCCCACGTCGCCCTGCAGCAGCCGGTGCATGGGGCGGCCCGCGGCCAGGTCGGCCGCGATCTCCTCCGCCACGCGGCGCTGTGCGCCGGTGAGCGCAAAGGGCAGGGCGGCCAGCAGGCGCTCGTGCAGGCCGCCGCGCCGGGCGCTCAGCACCGGGGCGCGGTGGCGCGCCCGCTCCTGGCGCGACTGCGCCTGCGCCAGCTGCTGGGCCAGCAGCTCCTCGAACTTCAGCCGCTGCCAGGCCGGGTGGCTGTGGTCCTGCAGCGCGGCCTGGGGCGCGTCGGCGGGCGGGTGGTGCAGGGTCTGCAGCGCGGCCCGCAGGGCCGGCAGGCCGGCCGGCACGGTGCCGGGCGGCAGCACCTCGGCCAGGTCGGCCCGGGCCAGGCCGGCGGCCACCGCCTTGCGCAGGTAGGCCTGCGGCAGGCCGGCGGCGGCCGGGTACACCGGCGTCAGCGCGCTGGCCAGGGGGGCGCCTTCCGGGGGCAGCGCCTTGAAGTGCGGGTGCACCATCTCCAGGCCGAAGAAGCCGCCGCGCAGCTCGCCGCGCACGCGCACCCGCGTGCCGGGCTGCAGGGCTTTCTGGTGCGAGGGGTAGAAGTGCAGGAAGCGCAGCACCAGCGGCTCGCCATCGTCGCCTGCCAGGCGCACCACCAGCTGCCGGCGCGGGCGGAACTGCACCTGCGCGTCCACCACCTCGGCCTCCACCTGCACCGTCTGGCCGGGGCGCGCCTCGGCCAGCGGGGTGAGCCGGGTCTCGTCCTCGTAGCGCAGCGGCAGGTGCAGCGCCAGGGCGAGCGGGCTGGTCAGGCCCATGGCCTCCAGCGCCCGGGCGGGGCCGGACAGGCGTGCCCGGGCCGGCGCGGACGATGCGGCGGGTGCGGCGGGGGCGGCGGGGGCGGCGGGGGCGGTGGCGGTGTCCGGCGCGGCGGCGGGCGGCATGGCGAGGCATTGTCGGCCGTCCTGCGCGCGGTGGTGGCCGCGGCACGGACCGTGACCGATGCTTGCAGTTGGCGGGTTCAGGGCCCGGGCGGGTGGACGAAATGCGGGGACAATCGCGCCCGCCCTGCCACCTCGTCCTTGCCCGTCGCCGCTGCCGCCATGCGTATCGCCCTTCGCCTGCTTGTCCTGATCGCCACCGTGCTGGGCCTCGGTGTGGCATTTGCTTGGGCCTGGGACCGCTCGGACACCCGCGCCCAGCAGGCCGTCAGCGCCGGCGCACCGCCCGCCGCCACGCCGGCGTCTCCCGCGCCCTGACCCGGGGGCGGCGCGCGCGCCAGGGCCGAGCGCAGCACAGGCCGAAAGGCCCACGCGCCCGGGGCCGCCCAGGCCCATGGAACAATCCGCCTTCGCCCACTTGGAGGCCGGTCCAGCCTGCAAGCCATGCCCCATCCTCGCCCTGCCGACACCCCGTACACCCTCGCCGATTTCGATTTCGCGCTGCCGCCGGAGCTCATCGCCCAGCACCCCAGCGCCGAACGCAGTGCGTCGCGCCTGCTGGATGGCCGCGGCCCGCGCCCCGTGGACCGCGTGTTCCGCGAGCTGCCCGGCCTGCTCGGCCCGGGCGACCTGCTGGTCTTCAACGACACCCAGGTGATCAAGGCGCGCCTGCTGGGCGAAAAGCCCACCGGCGGTGCCGTGGAGGCGCTGGTCGAGCGCATCGTGCCCGATGCCCCGGGCGAGCCGCCGCACCAGGTGCTGGCCCACCTGCGGGCGAGCAAGTCGCCCCGCCCGGGCAGCACCGTGCGCTTCTCGCGTGGCGGCGCCGGCTCGGGCGAAGCCGGCTTCGACGCCCAGGTGCTGGGGCGTGCCGGCCCGGACGACTCGCTGTTCCGCCTGCGTTTCCCGGCCGACCCCCTGGCGCTGCTGCAGGCGCACGGCCACGTGCCGCTGCCGCCCTACATCACGCACGCCGACGAGGCGGAGGACGAGCGCCGCTACCAGACCGTGTTCGCTGCGCGCCCCGGTGCGGTGGCCGCGCCCACCGCCTCGCTGCATTTCGACGAGCCCGTGCTGGCGGCCCTGGCGGAGCGCGGCGTGCGCACCGCGCGCGTCACGCTGCATGTGGGCGCCGGCACCTTCCAGCCCGTGCGCAGCGAGCGCCTGGACGAGCACCGCATGCACTGCGAGTGGTTCGACGTGCCCGAGGCCACCGTGCAGGCCGTGGCGGCCACCCGCGGGGCCGGCCGCCGCGTGGTGGCCGCCGGCACCACCAGCCTGCGCGCGCTGGAATCCGCCGCCCTGCGCTGCGCGGGCGAGGGCCTCACCGCCCCGCAGCGTGGCGAGACCGACCTGTTCATCACGCCGGGCTTCCGTTTCCAGGTGGTGGACACGCTGGTCACCAATTTCCACCTGCCCAAGAGCACGCTGATGATGCTGGTGAGCGCCTTCGCCGGCCATGCCCACGTGATGGCGCTGTACCACCACGCCATCGAGGCCCGCTACCGCTTCTTCAGCTACGGCGACGCGATGCTGCTGGACCGCACCCCCGGCGTGGCCTGATCATTCGCGCCATGCCTGCTGCCCGCTTGCCTGCCCGCGCCCTGGCCGCTGCCCTGGCCCTGGGCGCCGCCTTCGGCCCTGCCGCGTCGGCGCTGGCCGCCGAGCCGGCTGACGCCGCGATGTGGGCGCTGGCCGAGCGCCATGGCTGCACCGCCTGCCACCAGGTCGAGCCCGGCGGCCAGGCCAGCGACGGCCTGGCGCCGCTCGGCCCCGCGTGGCGCGATGTCTCGCTCAAGTACGCCGGCGAGCGCAGCGTGGAAGACCGCCTGGTGGCCACCGTGCTGGGCGGCTCGCGCCCGCACCTGAGCCACTGGAAGGGCGAGCGCAGCGGCGCCAGCATGCCGGCGCAGCAGCCGGCCATGTCCCCGGAGGACGCCCGCGCCCTGGTGCGCTGGATCCTCGCGCTCGGCCCCCGGCCCTGACCTGACCATGCCCTTCGGGTGCGCCGCCCGCGCGCCCGCCCCACCCGATGCTGCAGTTCGACCTTCTCGCCACCGACGGCCATGCGCGCCGCGGACGCCTCACGCTGAACCACGGCGTGGTGCAGACGCCCATCTTCATGCCCGTGGGCACCTACGGCACCGTCAAGGGCGTGCTGCCGCGTTCCCTGCACGACATGGGCGCGCAGATCATCCTGGGCAACACCTTCCACCTGTGGATGCGCCCGGGCCTGGACGTGATGCGCCACTTCGGCGGCCTGCACGGCTTCGAGAACTGGCACAAGCCCATCCTCACCGATTCGGGCGGCTTCCAGGTGTGGAGCCTGGGCGAGATGCGCAAGATCAGCGAGGAGGGCGTCAAGTTCGCCTCGCCCGTCAACGGCGACAAGCTCTTCCTCACGCCCGAGGTGAGCATGCAGATCCAGACGGTGCTCAACAGCGACATCGTCATGCAGTTCGACGAGTGCACGCCCTACGAGACCAAGGGCCACCTCACCACCGAGGCCGAGGCGCGCTTCTCCATGGAGCTGAGCCGCCGCTGGATGACGCGCTGCATCGCCGAGTTCCGGCGGCTGGAGAACCCGAACGCCCTGTTCGGCATCGTGCAGGGTGGCATGTTCGAGCACCTGCGCCAGGAGTCGCTGGACGCGCTGGTCGAGCTGGACCTGCCGGGCTACGCCATCGGCGGCGTGTCGGTGGGCGAGCCCAAGGAAGAGATGCTGCGCATCATGGCGCACACGCCGCACCGCCTGCCCGCGCACAAGCCGCGCTACCTCATGGGCGTGGGCACGCCCGAGGACCTGGTGGAGGGCGTGGCCTGCGGAGTGGACATGTTCGACTGCGTCATGCCCACGCGCAATGCGCGCAACGGCCACCTCTTCACGCGTTATGGCGACCTGAAGATCCGCAACGCCCGCCACAAGAGCGACGAGCGCCCCATCGACGAGAGCTGCCGCTGCTACACCTGCGCCGGCGACGGCCACGGGCGCGGCGGCTTCAGCCGCGCCTACCTGCACCACCTGGAGCGCTGCGGCGAGATGCTGGCCCCCATGCTCGCCACCATCCACAACCTGCACTACTACCTGAACCTCATGCAGGAAGTGCGCGACGCGCTCGACGCCGGCCAGTTCGCGGCGTTCCGCCAGCGCTTCGCGGCCGACCGCGCACGCGGCGTCTGACCGGTCGCGTCCGGCGGCGCGGTGTCGTCGTCCGCCTACGCCGCCCTGAGGCGTGGGCCGATGGCCCCCTGGGGCGGGGCGGGCCACAGTGGTGCCCGAGCCGGGGCGCACCGCCGCCGGCCCTGCCGAGGATGCCCGCCATGATCGACCGCCTTGCCCGCGCCGCCAGCGCCACGCCGCCCACACCGTCCGGCGCGCCGCCCACGCCGGCCGGGGCCTTGAGCGACGGACGGGCCTCGGCGTCGGCCCAGGCCGCGCAGGACCACCTGGTGCGCATCGCGACCCCGGTGCACCGCCGCGCTGCCGCCGCCGCGGCGCCCGTGTCCATCTACGACGCCCTGCGCGCCTCGCACGAGATCCAGCGCGCCCTGTGCCGGCAGATCGTGCGCATCCCCGGCTCGCGGCCGGACAAGCGCGTGGCGGTGTTCAAGAGCCTCAGGCTGGAACTGGCCGCGCACGAGGCCGCCGAGGAGCGTTTCCTCTACGTGCCCATGCTCATGCACGACACCGGGCTGGACCCGTCGCGCCACGCGCTGCACGAGCACCACCAGATGGACGAGATGGTGGAGGACATCCAGGCGCTCGCGCCGGAAGGCGAGGCGTGGATGACGCATGTGAAGGCGCTCGCGCACAAGGTGCGCCACCACCTGGACGAGGAGGAGCACAAGTTCTTCCAGGCCTCCGGCAAGATCCTGAGCGATACGCAGAAACTCACGCTCGGGCGCCGCTACCTGCGCGACCACGCCCGCATGCTGCGCGTGCTGGCCGGCAAGGGCTGACGGCGCCCGCCCGCCCGCGGGTCCGGCCCTCAGGCCGCGGCCGCCTGCTCCACCTGCATGGCCGGCCTGGCCTGCACCCGGGCCAGCCAGGCCTGCACGTGCGCATGGCCTCCCACCGGCGCGCCGAGGAAGGCGCTGTAGCCGACCACCGAGGCCACCAGCAGGTCGGCCATGGAATAGGTGTCGCCCAGCATCCAGGGCTGCGCCGCCAGCCGCGCGTCCAGCAGGCCCAGCAGCCCGTCCAGCACGGCGCGGGCCGCGTCGGCGTGGGCGGCATGGCGCAGCGCCTCGTCGCCCACCGTGGCCACTTGCAGGCGCACGATGGCGGCGCCATAGGTGACATAGGCCCAGGTGCACCAGGACAGGGCCTGCAGCCGCTGCGGCGTGCCGGCGGCCGGCCACAGGCCCTGCGCCACGCCGTAGGTGTCGGCCAGCCACAGCTGGATGGCCAGGGCCTCGAACATCGGCGCGCCGTCCACGGTGAGCGTGGGCACCTTGCCGTTGGGGTTGAGGGCCAGGTAGGCGGGCCGGTGCTGCTCGCCCGCCCGGATGTCGACCTTCACGCGCTCGTGCGGCACACGCAGCTCGGCCAGGGCCGCGGCCACGGGCGTGGCGCTGGACAGGGGGTGCCAATACAGGACGATGGCGGGGGAGTGGGACATGGGGGGTTCCTCGATGCAGGGTGGATGACGGCCCCACTCTAGGCAGCATCGCGGACAGATTCCGCCCTCGATCGCCGCTAGAGTGCAGCGCATGCTCAGCGCCTCCGCCCGCCTGCTGCGCTTGCTGGCCCTGCTGCAGGCACGTCGCCACTGGGCCGGCGCCGAGCTGGCGGAGCGCCTGGCCGTCCACCCCCGCACGCTGCGCCGCGACATCGAGCGCCTGCGCGAGCTGGGCTATCCCGTCGAGGCCAGCAGCGGCGTGGCCGGCGGCTACGCGTTCCGGCCCGGCCGCGCCCTGCCGCCGCTGCTGCTCGACGACGACGAGGCGCTCGCCGTGGCCATCGCCCTGCGCACCGCCGCCTCGGGCAGGGTGGGCGGCATCGAGGAGACGGCGCTGCGCGCGGTCGTCAAGCTGGAGCAGGTGATGCCCGCGCGGCTGCGCCAGCGCGCCGACGCCCTGCGCACCACCATCGTCCCGCTGGACAGCATCGGCCCCGTGGTGGAGGCCTCGCTGCTGGCCACGCTGGCCGGTGCCTGCCGCGACCAGCTCGGCCTGCGCTTCGCCTACACCGACATCCACGGCGCGGCCACCGAGCGCGCCGTGGACCCCCACGGCGTGGTGCACAGCGGCAGCCGCTGGTACCTGGTGGCCTGGGACCGCGACCGCGCCGACTGGCGCACCTTCCGCATCGACCGCATCGTGCCGCCGGCCACCGTGGGTGCGCACTTCGCGCCGCGCCCCGGCCCGCCAGGGGGCGACCTCAAGGCCTTCGTCTCGCGCGCCATCTCGGTGTCGCCCTATCCCACCCAGGCGCGCATCGTGCTGCACGCCCCGCGCGAGGCGATGGCCGAGCGCATCCCCGCGGCCTATGGCGTGCTGGAAGCGATCGACGCGCAGCGCTGCCTGCTGCAATGCGGCGCCCACGCGCTGGACCAGCTCGCCTACTGGCTGCTCGCCTTCGACGTGGACTTCGAGGTGCTGGCACCGCCAGAGCTGCAGGCGCACCTGGCGCGCGCGGGTGAACGGGCCCGGCGCGGCGCGGCCGGCGGCAGCGCGGCCGGTGACAGCGCGGCAAGCGTCACGCCGCCGCAGGGCACGGCCCCCGGCCGCGCCACCCGGCCGCCGAGAATGCGGCCCCGATGACCGACCCGTCGACGCCTGCCACCCTGTCCGACGGCCGCCGACTGCGCTGCCCGCGCTGCACCGAGCCGCTGCTGCCGCTGGCGCTGAGCTCGCACCGGCATGCCCGCCTCACGGTGGACCACTGCGCGGGCTGCCGCATGGTCTGGTTCGACGCGCTGGAGTCGGTGCAGCTCGACGCGCTCGGTTGGGTGCGGCTGCTGCGGGCCATGGAGCGCGGCCTGGCGCTGCCGCTGGCGATGTCGCAGGTGGCGCGGCCCGCCTGCCCGCTGTGCACCACGCCCTTGAAGCCGGTGCGCAACCGCAGCCGCTATGGCGCCTTCGCGGTGCTCGAGTGCCCCGAGGGACACGGCCACCTGCACAGCCATGCCGGCCTGCTGGCCGAGCGCGGGCTGGTGCGCCCGCTGGGCCTGCCCGAGCGTCGCGCACTGGCCAGCGGGCGCCACCCGCTGCGCTGCCTCAACTGTGGCGGGCCGGCGTCGCTGGACGACGTGCACTGCAGCTGGTGCGGCACCGCCCTGGTGGTGCTGGACCTGCCGCGCCTGGCGCATTCGCTGCAGGTGCGTGACGCCGCCATGGGGCCGTCCCCCGCGCAGCGCGGGCGGCACGTGGCCTGGGCGTGCCGCGGCTGCGGCGCGCCCCTGGACCCGGCCCGCGACACGGCGTGCCGGTCCTGCGGCCACCTGGTGGTGGCCAGCGAGCTGCCCGACCTGGACCCGCTGCTGGACGCCGCAGAGGCCGCCCTGGCCGACGCGGCGGCGCGCACGGCCCGCGTGCGCGAGCGGTTTCCCAGCGGCCGGCAGGCGCCTGCCGAGGCGCCAGCCCGCGTCAGCACACGGCGTGAGCGGCCGGGCTGGGGCTGGCGCGGATGGGCGCCCCTGGCGGCGCTCGGTGCCGCGGGTGCGCTGCTGTTCGGCGTCGTGCTGGGCGTGGGGCGGCCGTCGGTGGACGGCCTGCTCGCCCAGCGCCTGGGCCGGGAGCCGGCCCGGCTGTGGGCCACCGTGGTGCAGCACGAGGCCCTGGCCGATGCCGCGTCCCACCGCCAGCTGGCGCTGGCCGTGCTGGAGCTGCACCTGCGGCAGCTGACCGGTGACGAGTGGCCGGCGGATTGGCGGCTGTCGCGCTGGCTGGAACGCCGCCCCGACACGGTGGACATCCGCCGCCACTGGCGCGAGCTGGTGAACGCGTCGCTCGTGTGGCAGCCGGCCCGCGAGGCCGACGAACCGCCGGAGGACGCGGCGCCTGCGGGCACGCGCCTGTCGCCGGCGGCGCCGGGCGCATGGGTGGAGGCCGACGCGCGCAGCGTCGGCCTGTGGGCGCCGCAGCTGCGCCACGCCGGCAGCGTGCCGGTGCCGGTGGACGAGCTGTCGGCCACGATCGACGCGGGTGCGGTGGACACCGTGGCCTGGCGTTGCGTGCGTGCCGACGCCGGCGCCCCGGCCTGGCTGGCGCCGGGCGACAGCGTGCGGCTGCTGTGCCGCTCGCAGGTGTCGCCCCAGATGCTGGGCAGCACGTGGACGCAGGCCATGCACGCCCTGCGCGCCGGCCAGCCCGGGCTGGCCTGGGAAGACCTCGGGCATGCCAGTGAGGCCGGCCTGGTGCAGTTGGCGAACCGTTTCGCCGACCGGCATGGCGGACAGGCGGACTCGCTGCCCCTGGCCGCGCGCTGGGCCGCGCTCAGCGGGCCACGCCTGCTGGCGGCCTGTGGCGCGGCGCTGCTGCTCGGGCTGGCGGTGTTCTGCGGCCTCGCGCGCGTGGTGGGCGAGCGCGCCGCCACGCTGGGTGTGCTGGCCACGTCGCTGCCGCTGTTCACGTGGCTGTCGATCGGTACCGGGGCGGCGGTGCCGCTGCTGGTGTTCGGTGGCGTGTCGGCCACCGCGGGGGTGCTGTTCGGCTACCGCTACGTGTTCCGCTGGTACCGCGACGCCGCCGCGCAGTGGGGGCGCCGCGCCTGAGTCTCGCGCCTCAGGACCGGTCGCCGCCGGCGCCGCCGATGGCCGAGCCCACCGTGCCGCCCAGGCCCGCCAGCACCAGCACGTACCACAGCGACAGGCTGCTGCCCGCCAGCTGGATGACGCCGCCGCCGGCGGCCACCAGGCCCATGGCCGCCACCAGCGCCACGCCGAGCAGGGGCCAGGCGAGCAGGCGGGTGGACACGCGCACGGCCGGGTCGCGGGCGCCCACCGCCAGCAGCGCGTAGCCGAGCAGGGAGAACAGCGGGAACAGCACCCACAGCGACAGCCCCGGCGCGTGCGCCGTCCAGCCCATGGGGGCGGCCACCAGCAGCAGGGCGGCGGCGAGGCCGAGAACGGCGAGCAAGCCGCCGGCAATGACGAGGGCCATGGGGGCGAACCGGAGTGGGTGACGGGCGGCAGCATAACGCCCGGACAGGGCGCCCGCAGCGCGGCCCGCCGGCTGCGTTGCCCGGAGCGAGAAAACGGTCACCGGCGAAGGCCACTGCCCGGTTCGTACAATCCCGCCCGGCATGCCGAGCGGCCTCCGCGTCGTCGGCATGACCATCCGCTGGGGGTGTTGGCGAGTCTGCATGGCAGGCGCCGACTGAGAGAGTCCCTTTGAACCTGATTGAGGTAATCCTCGCGCAGGGAAGCGGTGGCCGGAGCCGGGTGTCGCCTCTTTCTCGCGCTGCCCCGCCGTGCGCCCCGGCCGCGCGCCGACCTGCCATCTGCATGCCCACGCACATGGCACATCCCTTCTTCAGCCGCTCCCTTCGTCTGGCACCGGCCCTGCTGTGGCTGGCCGCCGCCACCACGCACGCGGCGACGCCGCCCGCACCTGCGGCCGCCCCGGCATCCACCCCGGCCGGCCACGTCATCGCCGAGATCCAGGTGCTGCCGCGGCCTGCCGGCACGGCCGACGACCGGTACAGGCACGTGGACGCGGCCATCGCCGTGATCCAGGCCTCGGGCCTGCGGCACGAGGTGCACGCCCTGGGCACCGTGGTGGAAGGCCCGCCCGAGAAGATCTGGCCGCTGCTGCAGGCCATCCACCAGGCCACGCTCGCCTCGGGCGCCGAGCGCACGCTGAGCGTCATCAAGGTGTCCAGCGCGGCCCAGCCCGGCGGGCCCACCGTGGAGGAACTGGTGCGCAAGTTCCGTCCGTGAGGTGAAGTGCGCGGTGGCCGTCGGGCCGCCGCCACGGCGACGGCGCGCCGCGTCAGTGCCTGCGGCCCTTCACCGCGTTGGCCGTCGCCGTCAGCCGCAGCGGCCCGTCAGCCGGCGTGCCGAGCGCCTGGCGGACCCGCTGCTTCACATGCCGGCGCTGCGCGTCGGGCAGCGCCGCCAGCAGCTCGCGCAGGCGCGAACTGCCCCGGGCGGTGGACCAGAACTCGTCGAAGTGGCCGAAGGCCCGCTGCACCTCGATGCGGCAGGTCTGCACGTCGGCCAGCCCGGCGTCGCGCCACAGCGCGGCCGAGGCGTCCCGTGACGATGCCCAATGGCTGGGTGGCGGATGCGAGGCGAGGCCCTCGGCGCGCAGCGCATCCACGATCGGCTGCAGCGGAAAGCCGCCACCGGCCATGTCCCAGTGGTACGCCGCCACGGTGCCGCCCGGGCGCGTGACGCGGGCGAGCTCCCGCACGCCGCGCAGCGGATCGGGCAGGAAGAACAGCACCAGCGCCATGGTGGCCGCGTCCACGCTCGCGGACGGCAGGGGCACCGACTGGGCGTCGGCCACGACGAAGTGCACGGCGTCGCGGCGCATGCGCCGGCGCGCGAAGTCCAGCTGCGCCGGCGACGGATCCACTCCCACCACCGACCGGGGCCGCTGCCGGGCAAGGAGGGCCTGGGTGAAGGCGCCGGCGCCGCACCCTGCGTCGAGCCAGTCCAGGCCCGCGGGCAGGGCGAGCCAATCGAGGAACGGTGGGGCCACCCCCGCGCTCCAGCGTCCCATCATGTGTTCGTACGCGGCGGCGTCGTCGAAGCGGAAGGGCATGGCCGCGGCCGGCGTCCCGGGCCGCGTCTCGGGCTGTGGCGTGGCGGTTGCCAAACGCGGCAGCTTCACGCCACACTGCCCGTCCGGTGGACAGGCTCAAGGCCATTCAGTACTTCCTCGCCGCAGCGCAAGGCGGCAGCCTGTCGGCCGCGGCGCGGCAGCAGGGCGTGACGCTGCAGGCCGTGGCCAAGCTGGTGGGCGCACTGGAAACCCAGCTGGGCGCCAAGCTGTTCGACCGCGACAGCCGTGGCCTCAAGCTCACGGCCGACGGCGCCCAGTACGCGCAGACCTGCGCCCCGCTGCTGGCGCAGCTGGAAACGGCTGAAGAGGGTCTGCGCCAGGCACGCCAGCGTCCGCAGGGCACGCTGGTGGTGGGCGGCACGCCCTTCCTGGTGCAGCATGCCTTCGTGCCCGCGCTGCCGGCGTTCCATGCCACCTACCCCGACCTGATGCTGGACCTGCGCGCCGTGGTGCACCTCGACCACCCCGCCGCACGCGAGTGCGACCTGCTCGTGCTGCATGGCTGGTTCGAGGCCGGCGACTGGGTGCGCCGCGAGCTGCCTGCCATGCCGCAGGTGACCGCCGCCACGCCGGCCTACTGGAAGCGGCATGGCGTGCCCCGCCAGCCCGGCGAGCTGGCCGCGCACCAGTGCCTGTGCTACCGCAATCCCTATGGCAAGCTGCTCGACCTCTGGCGCTACCGCCAGGGCGGACCCCAGGGGGAGGTGGTGGAGCAGGTGGTCGTCAGCGGCTGGCTGAGCTCCAACCACCGTGACCACCTGCTCGAGGTGGCCCTGCAGGACGGGGGGGTGCTGCGCGTGGCGCCGGCCGCTGAGCCCGGCGCGCTGGCTGACGGCCGGCTGGTGCCCGTGCTGTCCGACTGGGAAATGATGGATCCGCCGCCGCTGGCGCTGTACTACCGCCCCGAGCACCGGCGCACCCTGCGCCTGCGGGTGTTCGCCGACTTCGTGGCGCGCCGCTGCGAGGAGCTCGCCCGCCGGACGCTCGCCAAGGGGCACGCCAGTCTGGACGGGCGCCCGGCCTGGCACCGCGGCAACAGCCTGCGCGCGTCGAGCTGGCTGACCCATCGCTGAGCGGTTCTGGATGGCGATCAGTCGATGCTGGCGCCGGTATCGCGCACGTACTGCACGTACTGGGCCTCTGCGCGCAGCATCAGCTCACGCGTCTCGGCCGGTGAGCGCGCCCCGCCCGGAATGAACAGCCGGTCGACCTCCTGCCGGTAGTCGGCCGTGAGCGTGGCCTGGCGCACGGCCGAGGCCAGGCGCTCCACGATCTCCGCCGGCAGGCGCGGCGGCCCCAGCACGAAATGCGCCGTCACCAGCGGGGCGGCCGCCACGCCCGATTCGCCGAGCGTCGGCACGGCGGGCAGCGCAGCGATGCGCTCGGCCACGCTGCAGCCCAGCAAGGTGAGGCGGCCCGACTGCACATGCGGCAGGCTGGCGCCCACGGGCATGACGGCGGCATCGATGCGCCCTTCCAGCAGGTCCGGCAGCAGCTGCGGTGCGCCCCGGTAGGGCACGCGCTCGAGCGGGATGCCGAGCGCCTGCGTCACCTGGCCGGCCACCATGTCTTCGGATACATTGCTCGATCCGCGCATGAGCGGCCGGCCCGTGGCCTTGGCGTGCACCGCCAGCTCGGCGAGCGTGCGCACCGGCACGCGTGCGTTCACCACCAGGCATTGCGTGTTGCCGCCGATGGCGGCGATGGGCGAGAACTCGGCCAGCGACCGGTAGGGCGATGCCTTGCTGAGGTGGGGGAGCCCGGCGTTGGATGCCAATGCGAACAGCAGCGTGTGGCCGTCCGGCGGAGCGTGCAACACTGCGCCGGCCGCGATGCCGGTGTTGCCGCCGGTGCGGTTCTCCACCACCACCTCCTGGCCCAGTGCGGCGGCCATGCCGCGGGCGAGCGCCCGGGCGGCTGCGTCGCTGGGCCCGCCGGCGGGCGTCGGCACGATCAGGCGCACCGGCCTGTCCGGGTAGGCCGCCAGCGCGCCCGCGGCGGTGCCGAAGGCGAGCGAGGCGACAGCGAGGGCTGCGGTCCACCGGGTCATTGGGGGCCTCCTTGTCATGGGGGTGAGGCGCAGTGTGGCCGCACCGGCGCGGGGCGAGAAGGGACTCGGCGGTGCAGCCGGCCTCAACCGACGGTTCAGGGCGAGGCGTTGCATGGGTGCCGGGCCATGGGCGTCAACCACCGGTTCAGGCGGGCTGCACCGGATGACGGCTTCACTGCGCCGGCAGCGGTGCCCATGATGGCCGCCATCGACCAGAGAGCCGCCGCCATGAGCACGACGACTACCGCCCCCGCCCCCGCGCCGCTGCCCCTCCGCAGCACCTACCTGCAGGCCCTGACGTGGCTGTTCACCGTGTTCAACTCGGTGCGCGTGCTGGCCTACCTGCCGACCTTGTGGGCCATCTTCGACAGCGGCGACAGTGCCCAGCATTCCCTGTGGACCTGGCTGACCTGGGTGGGCGCCAACGCCACCATGGCCGCCTGGCTGTACGAGCAGAACGGCCGCCGCGTCCACCGGGCGGTGGTGGTCAACGCGTGCAACACGCTCATGTGCCTGGCCACGTGTGCCCTCATCGTCGCCTACCGCCCATGACCCACCCGTCGCGGCCCGGCACCGGGCAGCGCTATGCTGGAGGCCATTCAGGGAGACAGCGAATGGATGACTGCGATCGCGTGGCGGTCTGGCGCCGCGGGCTGCTTCGTGGACTGGCCATCACTGCCACGGCCGTGCTCGGCGCCTGCGGCGGCAGCGACGAGGACCCGCCGGCCACGGTGCGTTTCGTCCACCACTTCAGCGCCGTCAACGGGGCGGCCTACTACCCGGCCTCGGGCCTCACCCAGGCACCCGACGGGCACTTCTACGGCGTCTCCTTCGCCGGCGGCGCGGCGGATCTCGGCACGCTGTACCGCCTCACACCCGATGAGAAGGTGGAGGTGCGGCACGCGTTCCAGGGGGACACCTCCGGCGCACTGCCGAACGGCGACCTGGTGCTGGCGGACGGGGGACAGGCACTCTATGGCACCACCGCCATGGCGGGGGAGGGCCCGTCCACGGCCTTCCGGTGGTCGCTGTCGGGACAGTTCAGCACTTTCGGCTACCTGGGAACCCGGCTCTCCAACACCTACGACTCGGGCCTGGTGGCCGGGTCCGACGGCAATCTGCACGCCGCCACCGAGTACGAGTGGGTGAGCCTCACGCCTGGCGCACGCAGACCGCCGTGCCCTTCGACTGGCGACCGGTCTGGAGGATCGGCGACCTGGTCGCGGGCGAGGGAGGCACGTACGTGATCGTCGGCCGCCACGACGGGGCGCCGAGCACGCTGGAGTTCGTGTCGCACGACGGGCTCTTCACGCCGCTGTTCACCTTTGACGGTGCGTCGCCCGTGGGGCAGGGCCCGAAGGGGCTCATGCGGGCGCGTGACGGCTCGCTGCGCGGCTACACGCGCAACGGCGGAGCCCATGGCCATGGCGCCTTGTTCAGGGCGGCGGCCGATGGTGCAGTGACTCGTGTGGCCGACCTGTCGGCCCCGCTCTGCGGCCCACTCACCGAAGCCCAGGACGGCCAGTGGTACGGTTTCGTGTGCGACGGCGATACCACCGCCATCGGCCGGATCGCGGCCACGGGCGAGGTGTCGCGGTTGCACACATTCAGCGGCGCCCGGCTCACGCCCTTCCAGCTGCTGGAGCATCGGCCGAACCGCTTCTATGGCGTCACGTGGTCGGGCGGGAACCACGGACTGGGCTCGATCTACGAGATGGTCGTGACGCCTTAGTGGCATCCCGCGCCCGCGCCGACGCCGCGTGCGGCCCACGTCCATGGGGGGCGTGGCACGTCAGCGTGCCCGGGGCAGCCACGCTGCGCTAGGCTGCCTGCGCGACAGGGAGGCACCATGCAGCACACCCCCACCATCCCGCCGTGGGCGCGCCGGCCGGCGCGCGCCGTGGCCCTGGCCGCCGGCGTCCTGCTGGCGTCCTGCGGCGGCAGCGACAGGCCCGAGGCGGTGGACGTGCGAATCGTCCACAGCTTCGACGGGCACGACGCGGGCCCCTACCTCCCGGCCTCGGGCCTGACGCCTGCGCCGGACGGCCACTTCTACGGCCTGACGACCTGGGGTGGCACCCTGGACCGCGGGACCCTCTATCGCCTGACGCCCGACGAGAAGGTGGAAAGGCTGCATTCGTTCCAGGACGGCGCGGACGGCGCGCTGCCCTACGGCAGCGAAATGGTGCTGGCCGACGGTGGCCGGTCCCTCTATGGGACCACCAATTACACGATGGAAGGGCCGTCGACGTCCTTCCGGTGGTCGCTGGGCGGCGGGTTCACCTCGTTCGGCTACCTGGGCACCGTGCGGCAGGACTACAGCGACGGCCTGGTGGCGGGATCGGATGGCAACCTGTATGGCGCGACCGACCGGGAGTGGATGCGCATCACGCCGGAGGGCGTCCAGACGGGCTTCCTCTACCCGCTTCCCCACTTCTGGTTCATGGATTCCATGGTCGCGGGCGACGGAGGCACCTTTGCGCTCGTGTGGCATCAATCCGGCGCGCCGCACGCACTGGAGTTCCTCTCGCACGAAGGCGAGGTCACGTCGTTGTTCTCCTTCGGCGAAGACACGCCCGTCGGCGACCACCCCATGGGGCTGGAGCGCGCGCGGGACGGCACGATGCGTGGCTACACGGGCCGGGGCGGCGCCCATGGCCATGGCACCTTCTTCCAGGCCACCACGGCCGGCGTGGTCACCAAGCTGATCGACCTGCCGAAGCCGCTGTGCGGCATGCTCACCGAAGCGAGCGATGGCCGCTGGTACACGTTCGTCTGTGAAGAGGGCGCCCATGCCGTCGCCCGCATCACCCCGGACGGCAGCTTCACGGTGATCTACACCTTCTCCGATCCGGAGTTCTTCCCGGAGGCCCTGGTGGAGCACCAGCCGAACCGCTTCTATGGCGTGTCGTTGCACGGCGGGGCCATGGGTCTCGGATCGATCTTCGAGCTGGTCATTGCGCCTTAGCGGTGGCGGCCGCGGGCCCGATCCGTTCGAACAGGCCGGGGTAGTCCAGGACCAGTCCCGCCTCGTCCACGCGGAGCAGACACTCGAAGCCGCTGCCGTCCAGGCTCTCGAAACGGTACAGGCGGTCGGCACAGCGCGTGTACGCCTGCGCCTTCGCCTGCACCACCAGCTCGGGCGCGCGGACCCATGCCATGCGGAACCCGCGGCGCTCGCCCACCCGCAGGCCGGCCCGCCAGAGCGGGAAGCTGTTGGTCAGCGGGGTGGGCCAGATGTCGATGTCCACGCAGCCGTCCAGCGCGGGCAGCGGCGTGCCGCTGCCGTCGGTCCAGTGGCCGGCCGCGTCCCCACGCAGGGCCAGGCGCCGGCGCGCCAGCCCCTTGCAACTGCGCAGGTCGGCCCGGCGCAGCCGACCCTGGGCATCCCACGACAGCCGGTAAGCCAGACGGAACGGCTCGCCGTCCTCGTCGATGGCCAGCAGGGCGCTGTCGGCCGTCCGGCCCACCAGGCCCACGTGTTCGATGCCGGTGTCCGGATGGCGGGGGTTCCAGGCGGCCTTCCAGCAGACGCTGCGCGGGCTGTGGAACCGCATGTGCAGGGCTCAGGGTGACCCGAGCTCCACCACCGGCACGAAGCCACCGAAGATCATGCGCTTGCCGTCGAAGGGCATGGGGTTCTTGGCCGGGTCCCAGCGTGGGTCGCTCTTCATCCGCTCCTCCATGCCGGCCATGGCGGTGTCGCGCGTGGCCTTGTCGGGCCACTCGACCCAGGAGAAGCACACGGTCTCTCCCTCCTTGGCGTCCACGGCGCGGTAGAAGTCGGTCTGCTTGCCCTTGGGCACGTCGTCACCCCAGCACTCCAGGATGCGGGTGGCGCCCATGTCGATGAAGAGGGCGTCGAAGTAGCGGGCGTGCTCGGTGAACTTGTCCTTGTTCTCGGTGGGTACGGCGATCACGAATCCGTCGATGTAGGCCATGCAGGTCTCCGGTGAGGGGTGGGAAGGACGCCGCGGGGCGGGCAAGGGCGGTGCCGCGCGGCGGGGGAACAGGCGCGCGCGCGTCAGCCCTGGGGCCCGGCAGGCGCCATGGCGGCGGGGTCCATCCAGAACGGGCCCCAGAGGTGGTCGTCCGGGTCGGCGAGGTCGCGGCCGTACATGAAGCCCAGGTCCTGCACCGGGTTCACGTCGGCGCGGCCGCCGTGCGCGGCGGCGGCGGCGTTCATGGCGTCCACCTGCTCGCGGCTGTCGAGCGCCAGCGCCAGCATCACGCCAGTGGTGCCGGCCGCCGGCAGCGGTCGGTCGGTGAAGCTGCGCCACTTGGCGTGGGTGAGCAGCATGGTGTGGATGGTGTCGCTCCACACCATGCAGGCGGCGGTCTCGTCGCTGAACTGCGGGTGGCGGGTGAACCCGAGCGCCTCGTAGAAGCGGATCGAGGCAGGCAGGTCGGCGACCGGCAGGTTCACGAAGATCATCCGAGGCATGGGCGCTCCTTGGCAAATGCGGGGTGTTCATCAGGACGACGAACACGCCCGGCCGGAATCGACATGCCCGGTGCGGCCGTGGCCCGCCCGGCCGTGGCCCCTCAGGTCGGGTACTTCACCGCACAGCCGTAGGCCCGCGTGGTGGCCTGGCTCACGGGCTTGCCCCCCAGCGCCTCGTCGAGCGCCTGGGCCACGTAGTTGGTGGCGGTGGCGATGTCGGCCGGGTTGGCGGTGGGCTTGCTGTCGATGGCGCCGGCGTAGATGAGCATGCCCTGCGGATCGATGACGTACATGTGCGGCGTGGTGCGCGCCTGGTAGCTGCGGGCGATGGCACCGTCCGGGTCCACCAGGGTGGTGCTGGGCGCGGCGCCCTTGGCCTTCTGCCAGGCGGGCAGCTGGCCGCGGGTGCGCTCGGCGTCGCCCTGGCCGACCGTCTGGATGGAGACCCATGCCACGCCCTTGTCGGTGAGGCGCTTCTGCACGGCCGGCATGTTGCCGCTGCTGTAGTGCTTGTCCACGAACGGGCACTCCGGGTTGGTCCATTCCAGCACCACGTACTTCCCCTTCATGTCGGCCAGGGACACCGGCTTGCCGGACACGTCGGTGCCGGAGAAGGGCGGCGCCGGCTTGCCGACCACGGCCTGGGCGGCCGCCACGCCGGAGAGGACGACGAGGCCGGTGCACACCAGCGCGCGGGCCATCTGCGAAAGCTGCTTCACTTCATGCTCCTTGGGGGTGGGGGACGAGAGTTCATCGGGGGGACGTGCCCGGGGGCGGCAGGGCGGCCAGCGCCTGCGTCACCGCCGAGGCGCTGAGGACCTCGGGCAGCAGCACGGGCAGGGCCGGTGGCTGGCCGGCGGGGCCGTACAGCGCATACACCGGCACGCCGCTGCGCTGCAGGCGCTGCAGCTCGCGGGTGATGTCGGCGTCCCGCCGCGTCCAGTCGGCCCGCATCAGCACCACGCCGTGCCGGGCGAACGAGGCGAGCACCTCGTCGTCGGCCAGGGTGGTGCGCTTGTTGTATTGGCAGGTGATGCACCAGGCCGCGGTGAAATCCACGAACACGGGGCGTCCTGCCGCGCGCGCGCTGTCCACCGCCGCGGGCGACCACGCCTGCCACAGCGGGGGGGCGGTGCGCGTGGCCGCGCCGGGCGGGTCGGGCAGGCTGGGCACCGCCCAGGCCAGCGTGGCGGCCAGGGCCGTGGCGGACAGCGCACCCAGGCCGACACGCGCACGCCGCCCCAGGCCCGGCGTGCCCAGCGCCCAGGCCACGAAGGCCACCGCCACCAGCACGCCCAGCAGCGCGACGGCCGCGTCCAGCCCCGCCTGCTGCCCCAGCACCCACAGCAGCCACACCACGGTGGCGAACATGGGGAAGGCCATCAGTCCCTTGAAGCGCTGCATCCACGCGCCGGGACGGGGCAACCTGCGCGCCAGCGCCGGAAAGCCGGCGACCGCCAGGTAGGGCAGCGCCATGCCCAGGCCCAGCGCGGCGAACACCGCCAGCGCAGCGGCGGGCGGCAGCGTCAGCGCGGCGCCGAGGGCGGCGCCCATGAAGGGCGCGGTGCAGGGGGAGGCGACGGCCACGGCCAGCGCCCCGGTCAGCGCATCGTCGGCCAGCGGATGGCGCGCGCGCAGCGTGGCCAGTCCGCTGGGCAACACCGAGCCCAGCTCGAACAGGCCGCCCAGGTTCAGCCCGATCAGGGTGAACAGCAGCGCCAGCGCGGCCACGAACAGCGGCGCCTGCAGCTGGAAGCCCCAGCCCAGCTGCTCGCCGCCCGCGCGCAGCAGCAGCAGCACCGCGGCCAGGGCGAGAAACGTGAGCACCACCCCGGCGGTGTAGGCCAGCCCGCTGGCGAGCCGACGGCCACGGTCCTGCCCCGGCGCGGCGAAGGCCAGCAGCTTCAGCGACAGCACCGGGAACACGCAGGGCATGAGGTTCAGCAAGGCACCGCCCACCGCGGCCAGCACCAGGGCGAGCGCCAGGCTCGGCGCGGTGCCGGCCGCCTGCGCAGTGCCGGCCGCCTGCGCGGCGTCGCCGAGGGGGCGCGCTGCGGTGGCGGCCGGCACCGGCCCGGCGGCATCCCAGGGGGTGGACAGCGGCGCCTCCACCCGGATGCCGGCGGCCTGGCCCGCGGCCGCCAGCACCAGCGGCAGGGCACCGGGGCTCGCGCTGCGCTGGGCCGACAGCGGGACGCGGGCCGTCCAGCGGCCGCCGTCCCAGCGCTGCACAGCCGGCGCGGCATGGTCGATGACCCCTTCCGTTTCCGCGAAGACGGCGAGCGAGACGCCGTGCAGCGACGCGGGCAGGCCGTCCACCTGCAGCGCCAGCGCGTCGCCGTCCACCCGGGCGCCGGCCTGTACGCCGTCCACCGTGCGTGGGCGGGCGGCCGCGGCGCGGGCGAAGTCGCCGGCATGCTGCGCCACGCGCTCGCCCGCGGGCAGGCGCAGCGAGAACTCGCCGGACTCCGGGATGCAGATGTCCTTGCACACCAGCCAGTCGGCGCGCAGGTGCACGTCCAGCACCGGCATGCGGTAGTCGGCCGGGAGGTGCAGCGTGACCGGCAGCAGCACCGTGCCTTCGTAGCCGTAGTTGACCAGCGGGCCGAAGGGCAGACGTTGCGGCGTCGGCCACTCGATCGGGCCGGCCCGCACGCCGTCCGGCAGCCGCCAGGCCAGCGTGGTGGGCAGGCCCGAGTCGCCGGGGTTGAGCCAGTAGGTGTGCCAGTGCGGCTGGTGCGTCAGCCGCAGGCCGAGGCGGATCGTGCGCCCCGCGGACACGCCCTCGGGCGCGTGGGCCAGCAGCTCGGCGTGCACCCGCTCGGTCTGCACCACGGCCTGCGCCCGGGCCGGCAGGGGCAGGGCCAGCAAGGCGCCGGCCAGCACGGTGGTGGCAGTCAGCGCGCGGACAGGCGGCAGGCAGGCAGGCATCGGGACCTCAGCCGGATGGCGCGCCGCGTGGGGCCGGGCGCGGGGGATCGAGCATGGAATGCCGGCGCCGGGCCAAAGTTCCCCGGCGGGCCCCCGGGCTAACCCGGCACGCCCCGCGGATGCGCCAGGGCCGGCTCGCCGGCGCGGGCCAGCAGGGCCTGCACCGTCGCGTGCAGCGTCTCCGGTGTCACGCCATCGGCCGCGAGTGCGGGCGCCGCCACCACGCTGACGCGGCTGAACGCCCCGCGCCGGAAGGGCCGCACCATGGCACGCCCGCTTTCCACGCGCGAGAAGAACGAGCCCCACAGGTTCACCAGCGCCAGCGGCACCACCGGCACCGGGCGGCGCTCCAGGATCTTCATGAGGCCGCCCTTGAACGGCTGCAGCGTGCCGTCGGACGTGATGCCGCCTTCGGGGAAGATGCCGAGCAGCTCGCCCTCGGCCAGCACCGCGTCGGCGGCGGCGAAGGCGGCCTCGTAGGCGGCCGGGTCTTCATGGCGCGGCGCCACGGGGATGGCCTTGGCCAGGCGGAACAGCCAGCCCAGCACCGGCACGCGGAAGATGCGGTGGTCCATCAGGAAGCGGATGGGCCGCGGGCTGGCCGCCATGAGCAGCACCGCGTCGACGAAGCTCACGTGGTTGCACACCAGCACGGCGGGACCGTCGCCCGGGATGTGCTCGGCCGTGCCGACGAAGCGCAGCCGGTACACCATGCGCGACAGCACCCAGGCCACGAAGCGCAGCAGGTACTCCGGCACGATGAGGAAGATGTAGGCCCCGACCAGCAGGTTGGCCAGGGCGAGCAGGCCGAAGACCTGCGGGATGCCCACGCCGGCCGAGAGCAGCGCGCCCACGATGAGGCTGCTGGCGATCATGAACAGCGCGTTGAGGATGTTGTTGGCCGCGATGATGCGCGCGCGGTGGCTGGGCGGCGAGCGCAGCTGGATGAGCGCGTACATGGGCACGCTGTACAGGCCGGCCGACACCGACAGCGCGAACAGGTCGGCCAGCACGCGCCAGTGCGCCGGCTGCTGCACGAAGCTGCCCACGCCGTGCAAGGCGGGCGCGCCGGTGGCCGTGGCGCCCAGGCCGCGCGTGGCCAGGTACAGGTCGGCCGCGAACAGCGTCATGCCGATGGCGCCCAGCGGCACCAGGCCGATCTCCACGTGCCGGCGGCTCAGGGTCTCGCACAGCAGCGAGCCGCTGGCGATGCCCACCGAGAACACCACCAGCAGCAGCGAGGCGACCTGCTCGTTGCCATGCAGCACGTCCTTGGCGAAGGTGGGGAACTGGCCCAGGAACACGGCGCCGAAGAACCACATCCACGAGATGCCCAGCAGCGAGCGGAACACCGCCAGGCGCTCGCGCGCCAGCATGAGGTTGCGCCAGGTCTCGCTGACGGGGTTCCAGTTCACGCGCAGCCCGGGCGCGGTGGCGGGCGTGGGCGGCACGGCCTGCGCCACGACGCGGCCCAGCACCGCCAGGCCCAGGCACACGGCGGCCACGGCCTGCGCCCCGGGCAGTGCGGCGTCGGCCGGCAGCGACACCAGCAGCCCGCCGGCCAGGTTGCCGAGCAGGATGGCCACGAAGGTGCCCATCTCGATCATGCCGTTGCCGCCGGTGAGCTCCTGCTCGTTCAGGTGCTGCGGCAGGTAGGCGTACTTCACCGGGCCGAACAGCGTGCTGTGCAGCCCCAGCAGGAAGATGCAGCCCAGCAGCACCGCCACCTGGCCGGTGGCCAGGCCCGCGGCGCCGGCCACCATGATGGCCAGCTCGAGGTTCTTCACCAGCCGGGTGAGCGTGGCCTTGTCGTGCTTGTCGGCCAGCTGGCCCGAGGTGGCCGAGAACAGCAGGAAGGGCGCGATGAACACGCCGCCGATGACCAGCCCCGCCATCTGCGCGGGCAGCCAGGCCACCTGCAGCTGGTAGGTCACCAGCACGGTGAAGGCGAACTTGAAGACGTTGTCGTTCGCCGCGCCCAGGAACTGCACCCAGAAGAAGGGCGCGAATCGGCGCTGGGCCAGCAGCGCGAACTGGCTGCTGCCGTGGGGGTGGGACATGAGCGGCTCTCCCTCGCTTAGGAGGCGCCGATCATGCCGCAACCCGGGCGGCGCCGGCGCTGACGTTCAACGGGCGCGGTAGACAGCCGCCAGGCGGTCCGGCTCGCCGGCCACGCGCTCGAGCACGGGGTAGCGCAGGCCACCGCGCCAGTCGACCGTGACGGTGCGGAAGTGCTCGCCGTCCTTGACCAGCAGGCGCAGCGGCGCGCGGCCATCGGTGCTGGCGCGCAGGGCGGCCTCCAGGCGCTCGGGGCGGTAGGCGCGGTCGTTCACGGCCAGCAGCTCCATGCCCTTGGTGAGGCCGGCACGGAAGGCGGGGCTGTCCCAGAACACCTGGGTGATGCTGCCGTCGCCGACGACGCGCAGGCCCAGCGAGAAGGCCAGGTTCTGCGGGCGCTCGTTGCCCGAGTCACCGTCCCAGCCGCGCTCGTTGGCCTGGAAGTCGCTCTCCGCCTCGGCCCACGCCAGGCGCCAGCCGCTGTGCTGCAGCCAGGTAGGCGCCACGCCGGTGCCGTCCAGCCGCTGGCGGAAGAAGCCGCGCCAGTCGTGCGGCTGCACGGCCTGCAGCGCCGCGTAGACCTCGTCCTCGGTGTAGGGCGTGGGCGCGGGCGAGCCGTCGTCGCGCGTGCGCAGCGGCACGCCGAAGAAGCCGCGCGCGAAGTCGTCCAGCGAGCGCCGGCCCTGGCTGAGCTGCCGGATCAGCAGGTCGGCCTCCAGCCACACCAGCGCGGCCTCGTCGTAGTAGTCGAAGCTGCGCTGCCATTCCTCCCACTCGCGCGTGGGGCCGGGACCCACGGCCGGGTCGTTCACCGTGTCCTGCAGCGGGCGCCAGCCGCGGCCGGTGCGCACGGCCACCTCGGCCGCCACGTTGGCCAGGCGGTCGCGCGCCTGCTCGGGCGTGGTGAGCCCGGCGCGGGCGGCCAGCACATGGCCCCAGTACTCGGTGAGGCCCTCGTACACCCACAGCAGGCGGTTGCCCATGGGCACGTGGTAGTCGGGCGTGGCCAGCTCGGCGGGGCGGCGGTGCTTGCCGTTCCAGGCGTGCACATACTCGTGCGTCAGCAGCTCGCGCCCGCGGATGGCCTTGTCCCAGTCGCGGAAGTAGTCGGGCTTCAGCCCGTTCTCGCTGGACTCGTGGTGCTCCAGGCCGATGCCGCCGAACTCCTCGGACAGGGCCAGCATCAGGTCGTAGTGGCGGAACGGGCGCACGCCGCCGAACAGGGCGTCGGCCTGGGCCACGATGGCGCGGTGGGCGTCCAGCTGCGTGGCGCTGGCCTGCAGGGCGCCGGGCTCGTCGGCCAGCAGGGTGAGCACCACGGGGTGGCGCGCGCCGGGCTTGTCCAGCGGCACGGTGCGCCCATGCGGGCCCGCGAACAGCGGCGAGTCGATGAAGGTCTCCAGGGACAGCTCGCGCCAGCTCACCCAGCCGTCGGCACCGGGCTGCGCCGGCTGGCCGTCCGGGCCGCGCAGCGCGCTCACCTGGCGCCAGCCGGCGGGCAGCTTCAGCCGCGGCTGCACGCGCAGCGCATGCGCGGCCGGCCCGGCGGGGTAGAGCACCACGTTCTCCCATTCGATGCCCAGCAGCTCGCGCGTCACGCTGATGCGCTCGCCGCTGCCCCGCACCGGGGCGAGGTACTGGAACGACAGCGTGAGCTCGGCGGCGCCGGCGGGCACGTCGACCAGGAAGGTGAAGGGATCGGCGGATTCGCGCCGCCAGGCGAGCCGCTGCTGGCCGGCGCGGATGTCCAGACCGGCCAGCCGGGTGACGTCGCCATAGGGCCCGTGGCCGCCGGGCAGGTAGCGCGCGTAGCGCAGCGCCAGCGGGCGGCCGGCCGCCGCGGGCGGCAGCGGCAGCACCTGGCGCACGCGCAGCACGCGGCGGTCCAGGTCGCTCGCGTCCACCTGCAGGGCCATGGCGGCGGGCCAGGTGGCCGCGGCGGCGGTGGGGGCGGCAGTCGGTGCGGTGCCGGTGGCGGCCGGGGCGGCGGTGCCGCACAGCACCAGGGTGGCGGTGAGGGCGGCGGCCGCCCGGTGGCGAATGCGCATGGAAACCGTCTTCTCCTTCAGGCGGGCTGTTCCTCGATCAGGTAGTTGGCGCCCTCGAACTGCGCCAGCACCTGCACCAGCCAGGGCATCACGCCCTGCAGCGTCTCGTGCAGGGTGTAGGGCGGGTTCACGATGAACAGGCCGCTGCCGGCCAGGCCGAAACCCTGGGCATCGGCCTGCTTCACGGTCATGCGCACGTGCAGCCAGCCCTTGGGCGAGACGGCCATCAGGCGCTTGGGCAGCTGCACCGCCTCCACGCGGGCCACCTGCGGATACCACACCATGTACACGCCGTCGGGGAAACGCTGCACCGCATCGCGCACGCAGGCCACCACCTTGCCGTAGTCACCCACCAGCTCGTAGGACGGGTCGATGAGCACCAGCGCGCGCCGCGGCGTGGGCGGCAGCAGCGCCTTCAGGCCGTTGAAGCCGTCCTCGTGCAGCACCTGCACCTGCCTGCCGCCGAAGTGGGTGGCCAGCGTACGCGCGTCGGCCGGGTGCAGCTCGAACAGCCGCATCGAATCGCCCGGCCGCAGGTGCATGCGGGCGATGGACGGCGAGCCGGGGTAGAGCTTCAGCGGCGGCGTCATGCCCTTTTCCAGCTCGGGCGCGGGCTGGCCGGGCTCGGCCTCGGGCAGGTTGAAGCGCTGCACGCCGTGCACGTAGTCGGCCACGGCCGGCGGCAGGTCGGCCCGGCTCCACAGGCGGTTGATGCCCTCGCGGTACTCGGCCGTCTTCTGCGCCTGCGCGCCCTTGAGTGCGTAGCCGCCGGCGCCCGCGTGGGTGTCGATGTAGCGGAACGGCTTGTCCTTGGCCGTCATGTAGCGCAGCACCTGGTCGAGCACCAGGTGCTTCAGCACATCGGCATGGTTGCCCGCGTGAAAGGCGTGTCGGTAGGCCAGCATGGCGGGTCTTCGCTTTCTTCCATGCCCGAAACGGCGGTCGCCTGCACGCTGTCGCGCGAAGGACGGTCCGCGTCGTCGGGCTTTGATCCAGCGCGCACTGTAGCCGCAGCGTCGCGGCTAGGCTGAAAAGCATGACTTCCCTCTTCGATCCCTTCCGCATGGGCGACATCACCTTGGCCAACCGGCTGGTGATGGCGCCCCTGACCCGCAACCGCGCCGGCGCCGGCCAGGTGCCCACCGCGCTGATGGCCGAGTACTACCGCCAGCGCGCCAACCCGGCCACCGGCGCGGGCCTCATCGTCACCGAGGCGAGCCAGATCAGCCCCATGGGGCAGGGCTACCTGGACACGCCGGGCATCCACACGCCCGAGCAGGTGGCCGGTTGGAAGCACGTGACCGACGCCATCCATGCGGAAGGCGGCAAGGTCGTGATCCAGCTGTGGCACGTCGGCCGCATCTCGCACACGTCGCTGCTGCCCGGCGGCGCGGCGCCGGAGTCGTCCACCGCCCGCGCGGCCAAGGCCAAGACCTTCGTCACGGGTGGCTTCGTGCCCGTGTCGGCGCCCCGTGCGCTGGAGACGGCCGAGATCGCGCGCATCGTGGCCGACTACCGGCGCGCCGCGGGCCTGGCCATGCAGGCCGGCTTCGACGGCGTGGAGCTGCACGCGGCCAACGGCTACCTGATCGAGCAGTTCCTGCGCGACAGCATCAACGACCGCACCGACGCCTATGGCGGCGGCATCGAGCACCGCACCCGCCTGCTGGTGGAGGCCATCGAGGGCATCACCGCCGAGATCGGTGGCGGCCGCACGGGCGTGCGCCTGTCGCCCGTCACGCCGGCCAACGACGCCGGCCAGGACAGCGACGCCCAGGCGCTGTACGGCCGCGCGGTGGAGCGCCTGGCGCCCTACGGCCTGGCCTACGTGCACGTCATCGAGGGCGCCACCGGCGGCCCGCGCGACCTGAGCGAGCAGGGGGTGACACCCTTCGACTACGCCGCGCTGCGCGCGAAGACGGCCAGCGCCTGGATGGTGAACAACGGCTACGACGGCGCCATGGCGCAGGCCGCGGTGGCCGAGGGGCGCGCCGACCTGGTGGCCTTCGGCCGCGCCTTCATCGCCAACCCCGACCTCGGCCGGCGGCTGCGAGAAGGCGCCGCGCTGAACACGCCGGACGTGAAGACCTTCTACGGCGGCGGCGAGGCGGGCTACACCGACTACCCGCCGCTGGCCGCGGCGCACGCGGTCTAAGCACCCTCGAAACGCTTCGTTGGCCGGGCCCGCCGCCGCCGATAAGGTGGCGGCCATGCTGCTCGACACCGCTTCACTCCTCGACGCGCCGGCAGGCGGCCCGGCTCCGTGCGTGGCTGCGCCCTCCGGCGGCTGGGCGCCGAACGGCCGCCGCGGCCGCCCCGTGGCGGTGGCCGGCCTGGCTGGCAGCCCGTCGGCACGCTCACGCTCGGCCGCGCTGCTGCGCCATGCGCTGGCGGCGGTGACGGGCGACCCGGCGGCCGGGCCCATCCACATCGCCGGGCTGCCCCAGCTGGCGCTGGTGAGGGCCGACCCCAGCGAGCCGGAGCTCGCGCGTGCCCTCGCCCAGGTCGTGCAGGCGGAGTGGGTGCTGGTGGCCACGCCGATCTACAAGGCCGCCTACAGCGGTGTGCTCAAGCTCTTCCTGGACCTGCTGCCGCCGGACGCGCTGCGCGGCAAGCGGGTGCTGCCGCTGGCCACGGGGGGCAGCCTGGCCCACCTGCTGGCCGTGGACTACAGCCTGCGGCCGGTGCTGGGTGCGCTGGGCGCGCGCGACATCCTGGACACCGTCTTCGCCACCGAAGCGCAGTTCGAGCCCGACGAGGCCGGCGGCTGGCGACCCGACGCCGCGGTGCGCGAGCGCCTGGCGAGGGCGCTGGGCGGCGTGACCGCGGCGTGTTGACGCCGCCGCCGCCGCGCGCCGGCTGACCCCCCGGGCCCCGCCTGGCGGGCCCCCTTCTTCCCTGTCCATCGGCCCGGCCGAGGCGCCACCGCGCCCGCCGTGCGCCCGCACCACGAGCCTTGCCACCCATGACGACCTCCCGTTCCTCCTCCCCGCCGGCCTGGCGCCGCCGGGCCCTGATCGCCGCCGCCGCGGCGCATGCCGTGTCCGTGGCCGCCGTGGTGCTGTCCACCGCCGGACCGGCGCAGGCGCAGACAGCGCCGCCGCTGCGCATCGGCTACCAGAAATCGGCGAGCCTGCTGGCGCTGCAGAAGTCACAGGGCACGCTGGAAAGGCGCCTGGCGCCACTGGGCGTGGCGGTGCAGTGGGTGGAGTTCCCTGCCGGGCCGCAGCTGCTCGAGGGGCTGAACGTGGGGTCGGTGGACGTGGGCTTCGTCGGCGAGGCGCCGCCCATCTTTGCGCAGGCGGCCGGCGCCGGCTTCGTCTACATCGGCCACGATCCGGCGGCGCCCGAGGCCGAGGCCATCGTGGTACCGCAGGGCTCGGCACTGCAGTCGGTGGCCCAGCTCAAGGGCAGGAAGGTGGCCCTGAACAAGGGGTCCAACGTGCATTACCTGCTGGTGCGGGCGCTGGAGAAGGCGGGGCTGTCGTATGCCGACATCCAGCCGGTGTTCCTGCCGCCGGCCGATGCGCGTGCCGCGTTCGAGCGCGGCGCCGTGGACGCCTGGGTCATCTGGGACCCGTTCCTGGCCGCGGTGCAGAAGCAGACCGGCGCACGCATCCTGGCCGACGGCCGGGGCGTGGTGAGCAACTACGCGTACTACCTGGCCGAGCGCGGCTATGCCGAGCGCCATCCGCAGGTGATCCGCCACCTGTTCGAGGACACGGTGGAGCGCGGGCGCTGGCTCAAGGCCAACCTGCGCCAGGCCGCGGCGTTGATCGCGCCCATCCAGGGCCTGGACCCGGCGGTGGTGGAGCTCAGCCTGCAGCGCTACCAGTTCGGCGTCGCGCCGCTCACGCCCGCCGTGGCGGCCGAGCAGCAGAAGATCGCCGACACCTTCCATGCGCTGAAGCTCATCCCGCGTCCCATCCACATCGCCGATGCGCTGCCCACGGCGCGCTGAGCGCGCCTGTCCGCCCGACGGCCTGCCATTGCACAGGAAGCCCCATGAAGATCCTCTGGTTCATCCCGACGCACGGCGACAGCCGCTACCTGGGCACGGCGCACGGTGCGCGCGTGGCCGACTTCAGCTACTTCAAGCAGGTGGCGGTGGCGGCCGACACGCTGGGCTACGAAGGGGTGCTCATCCCCACCGGCCGCTCCTGCGAGGACCCCTGGACGGTGGCGTCCAGCCTGATCGACGCCACGCGCCGGCTGAAGTTCCTGGTGGCGCTGCGGCCGGGGCTCATCACGCCCAGCCAGTACGCCCGCATCGCGGCCAGCTTCGACCGCCTGTCCGGCGGCCGGCTGCTCATCAACCTGGTCACCGGCGGTGACGCGGCCGAGCTCGCCGGCGACGGGCAGTTCCTGCCGCATGCCGAGCGCTACCAGCAGGCGGCGGAGTTCATGACCGTCTGGCGCGAGATCATGGCGCGCAGCCACACCGGCGAGCCCTTCGACTTCCGCGGCCAGCACCTGCGCGTGGAGGGCGCACGCCTGCTGTACCCGCCGGTGCAGCGGCCCTACCCGCCGCTGTTCTTCGGCGGCTCCTCGCCCGAGGCGCACGAGCTGGCCGCGGCGCAGCTGGACACCTACCTCACCTGGGGCGAGCCGCCCGCCGCGGTGGCCGCGAAGGTGGCGGATGTGCGCGAGCGCGCGGCGCGCCACGGCCGCACGCTGCAGTTCGGCATCCGCCTGCACGTGATCGTGCGCGAGACCGAGGACGCCGCGTGGGCGGCGGCGGCGCAGCTGCTGTCGCACCTGGACGAGGACACGGTGGCGCGCGCCCAGCAGACCTTCGGCCGCATGGATTCCGAGGGCCAGCGGCGCATGGCCGCCCTGCACGGCGGGCGCTTCAACCCGCGCGACATCCGCCAGGGGCTGGAGGTGGCGCCGAACCTGTGGGCCGGCGTGGGCCTGGTGCGCGGTGGCGCCGGCACCGCCCTGGTGGGCAGCCCCCAGCAGGTGGCGGAGCGCCTGAAGGAGTACGCCGCGCTGGGCCTGGACCACTTCATCCTCAGCGGCTACCCGCACCTGGAGGAGGCCTACCGCGTCGCCGAGCTGGTGTTCCCGCTGCTGCCGCTGGACGTGCGGCAGCGGCTGGCGCAGCCGCGGCTCACCGGCCCCTTCGGCGAGATCGTGGCCAACACCCATGTGCCGCGCGCTGCGCCCGCCCCCTTTGCGGAGGACACGGCGGCGCGGGCCCGCGCGGCGGGTTGAGCACCATGGCCGCCGCACGCCCCGGACCGGTCCGGCGGGCCACCCGCGCCACCGCCCGGCGCCTGCTGCCATGGGCCGTGCCCATGGGCATCGTGCTGTGCTGGGAGCTGGCCTCGCTGGGCGGCTGGCTGTCCAGCCGTGTGCTGCCCGAGCCGCGTGCGGTGGCCGCGGCCTTCGCCGGGCTGGTGGCCTCCGGCGAGCTGGCGCACCACGCGGCCATCAGCACCGGCCGGGCGCTGGCCGGCCTGGCGCTGGGCGGCGGGGCGGGGCTGCTGCTCGGCCTGCTGTGCGGCAGCTTCCGCTGGGCCGCGACGCTGCTGGACGGCAGCCTGCAGATGCTGCGCAACATCCCTGCGCTGGCGCTCATCCCCCTGGTGATCCTGTGGTTCGGCATCGACGAGGCCGCCAAGCTGTTCCTGGTGGCGGTGGGCGTGTTCTTCCCCGTCTACCTCAACACCTTCCATGGCATCCGCTCGGTCGACGCCGGCCTGGTGGAGATGGCGCGCAGCTACGGCCTCGGCGGCTGGGCGCTGTACCGGCACGTGATCCTGCCGGGGGCGCTGCCGTCCATCCTGGTGGGGCTGCGCTTCGCGTTGGGACTGATGTGGGTGCTGCTCATCGTGGCCGAGACCATCTCCGCCCAGGCGGGCATCGGCTACCTCACGATGAATGCGCGCGAGTTCCTGCAGACCGATGTGGTGCTGGTGGGGATCATCCTGTACGCCCTGCTGGGCAAGCTGGCCGACGTGGTGGCGCGTGGGCTCGAGCGCTGGTGGCTGCGCTGGCACCCCGGCTACCGCGCCGCCTGAGGCCGCATGGCGCGCGCGCGAACTGACGAAGGAGTTTCCATGCATGTTGCTCGCACCGAACTGGCGCCCGCCGGCGCCTGGGCCGCCCTGCGCGAATGGATCGGCCCGGACGCGATGCCCCCGGCGGGCCCCGCGCCTTCGCCGCCCCCGCGCCATCCCGCCGCGCGCGGCGTGGCCGTGCAGGCGCGCGACCTGGTGCGCCGGTACGGCCGCCGGGCGGTGCTGGACGGCGTGGACCTGGACTTGGCGCCCGGGGAGTTCGTGGCCATCGTGGGCCGCAGCGGCTGCGGCAAGAGCACGCTGCTGCGCCAGGTAGCCGGCCTGGAGCCCGCCGACGCGGGCAGCGTGCACATCGGCGGCCGCCCGGTGGCGCAGGCGCGCGACGACCTGCGGCTGATGTTCCAGGACGCGCGGCTGCTGCCATGGAAGCGGGTGCGTGACAACGTGGCGCTGGGCCTCGACGGGCCCGCGGCGGCGGTGCGCCGCCGGGCGCACGACGCGCTCGAGCAGGTGGGCCTGGCCGACCGGGGCGGCGATTGGCCGGCCCAGCTGTCGGGCGGACAGCGCCAGCGCGTGGCGCTCGCCCGCGCGCTGGTGCACCGCCCGCGCCTGCTGCTGCTGGACGAGCCGCTGGGTGCCCTGGACGCGCTCACGCGCATCGAGATGCAGGCGCTCATCGAAAGCCTGTGGCGCGGGCTGGGCTTCACCGCGCTGCTCGTCACCCACGACGTCGCCGAGGCGGTGGCGCTGGCCGACCGGGTGGTGCTCATCGAAGGGGGCGGCGTCGCGCTGGACGCGGCGGTGCCCCTGCCGCGCCCCCGGGCACGCGGCTCGGCGGCCTTCGCCGCCCTCGAAGACCAGGTGCTGCGCCGGGTGCTGCAGCCGCCGGCCGGCGCCGCCCACCTACCGACGTCGGGGGCCGCCGCCACGGGCTGGCCGGCCGGCGGGGTGTTCGCATGACGGGGGCGGTGCCGGGCCCGGACGGCGCGGCCGGGTTCGGCCAGCTGTTCGACCCGGTCTCGTCCACCTACACGTATGTGCTGGCCTGCGCGCGCAGCGGCGAGGCGGTGGTGATCGACCCCGTGCACGGGCAGCGGGCGCGCGACGAGGCGCTGCTGCGGGCCGCGGGCTGGCGCCCGCGGTGGGTGCTGGACACCCACCTGCATGCCGACCACGTCACCGGCGCGGAGGCCCTGCGCCGCGTCTGGCCGGACACGGCCTGCACGGCGCTGGGCGCGCCCTCCGACGCCACCGGCTACCAGCGTGCGCTGCAGGACGGTGACTGCCTGACGTTCGGCCACGAGGCACTGCGGGTGATCGCCACCCCGGGCCACACGCCCGGCCACATGAGCTTCCTGTGGCGGGGCCGCGTCTTCACCGGCGACGCGCTGCTGATCGGCGGCTGTGGCCGCACGGACATCCAGGGGGGCGACGCCGGCCGGCTGTATGACGCCGTCACCGGCCGGCTGTTCCGGCTGCCCGGTGACACCCTGGTGTATCCCGGCCACGACTACCGGGGCCGGCGCGTGTCGTGCATCGGCGATGAGCACGCGCACAACCCCCGCTTCGCCGGCCGCTCCCGGGCGGAATTCATGGCGCTGATGGCGGCCCTGGACCTGCCGCCGCCGCGCGCCATCGACGTCGCGCTGCCGGCGAACCGGCGGGCGGGGGCCCCCCTGCCGGACGCGCCGGCGCCTCTTTATTCCGCATCGGAATAAGCATATGGTGCTGAGAATTAAGTCGTAGCTTGCCTGGGCCGCGCGCGTGAGCATGGCCGCCCATGGACACCTTCGATACGGGCCTGCCGGGCCCCACCGTGGCGGTGATCGGGCTGGGCTTCAGCGGCACCGCCACCGCCTTGCACCTGCTGCGGCGGCTGCCCGCCGGCGCGCGGCTGGCCTTGTTCGAGCCGGCGGCCCGCCGTGGCCGGGGCCTGGCCTACGGCACCCGCTGCGCCAGCCACTGGCTGAACGTACCGGCCGGCCGGCTGGGCTGGGACGCCGGCGACGAGGCCGGCTTCCTGCGCTGGCTGGAGCGCCGCCATGGGCCGCACACCGGCGGCGAGTACGTGCCGCGCATGCTGCTGGGCCAGTACCTCGACGAGGCACTGGCCGACGCCGAGCGGCAGGCCGCCGCGCGGGGCGTGCAGACGCGCACCTGGGGGCAGGCCGTGCGGTCCGTGCAGCGCACCGCTGGCGGTGCCGAACGGCTGCGGCTGGACGACGGCCGCACGCTGGACGTGGATGCCGTGCTGGTGGCCAGTGGCCACCTGGCCACCCAGGTGCCGCGGGTGGGCGGCGGGGCCGCATGGGGCGAGCCCGGCATGGTGGCCGACCCCTGGGAGGAATCGGCGCTGGCGGCCCTGTCGGCCCTGCCGGACGCGGCCGAGGTGCTGCTGCTGGGCAGCGGCCTGTCGGCCATCGACGTGGTCACCTGGCTGCAGGACCAGGGCCATGCCGGCCGCGTGACGCTGCTGTCACGCCGCGGCCTGCTGCCCCAGCCGCAACACGTGCAGGAATCGCTGCCCCTGCCACCCGGCCCCCTGGCCGACGCGCTCCAGCAGTGGCTCGCGCCGGCCGAGGCCCCGGCCCTGCCGCTGGCGGCCCGGCTGCGGGCACTGCGCACGCTGGCGGGCCGCGCCGCGGCACAGGGCGTCGACTGGCGACAACTCATGGCCAGCCTGCGCCGGGCCACGCCGGCACTGTGGCAGCAGCTCGACGGCCGGCAGCGGCGGCAGTTCCTGCGCCATCTGCAGCCCTGGTGGGACACCCACCGGCACCGCCTGGCCCCCGGCATCCAGGGCCGGCTGGACGCCGCGCGCGCGGCCGGCCGCCTGGACGTGCAGGCCGGCCGGCTCGACCGCGTCGAGCGGCTGGCCGACGGCAGCCTGGTGGCCACCTGGCGCCCCCGGGGCACCGGGCCGGCCGGGCAGCGCCAGGTGGCGGCGGTGGTCAACTGCACCGGCCCGTCGGCCCAGGTGGGCCGGGCGCCGCACACGGCCGCCGGCGGCTTGTGGCAGGCCCTGCAGGCACAGGGGCGGCTGCAGGTGGACGCGCTCGGGCTGGGCGTGAACGTGGACCGCGTGGGCCGGCTGCTGGACGCGGAGGGCCACCCGCAGCCTGCGCTGTTCTACGTGGGGCCCTTGCGCAAGGCGCAGGACTGGGAGGCCATCGCCATCCCCGAGCTGCGCGTGCACGCCGCCCTGGCGGCCGCGGCGGTGTGCGACGTCGTGGAGGCGAACGCTCAGCGCCGCCCGGCTGCCGCGACGATCTGGTCGTAGACGCCGCCGTCGTCGAAGTGCGTGCGCTGGGCGCGCGACCAGCCACCGAACGCCTCGTCCACGGTGAAGGTGCGCACGGCTGGGAACTGCCCCGCATGGGCGGCGTGCACGCGCGCGTCACGCGGCCGCAGGTGGTGGCGGGCGGCGATCGCCTGACCCTGCGGCGACCACAGGTGGCGCAGGTAGGCCTCGGCCGCGCCGCGCGTGCCCCGGCGGTCCACCACGGCGTCGACCACCGCCACCGGGTTCTCCGCCAGCACCGTCCAGCCGGGGTACACCCGCTCGAACCCGCCGCCGAACTCGCGCTCGATCAAGGGCGCCTCGCTCTCGAAGGTGACGAGCGCGTCGCCCATGCCCCGCTGCGCGAACGTGGTGGTGGCGGCGCGGCCGCCGCCATCGAGCACCGGCACGTTCCCGAACAGCCGTGCCACCAGCGCGCGGGCGGCGTCCGGCCCGGCGCCGCCGCGCAGGGCGGCACCCCAGGCGGCCAGGTAGGTGTAGCGGCCGTTGCCCGAGGTCTTGGGGTTGGGCACGATCACCGAGACGCCGGGACGGCCCAGGTCGGTCCAGTCGCGGATGCCACGCGGGTTGCCCGCGCGCACCAGGATGACGGAGACGGAGGTCGTCGGCGCCGCGTTGTCCGGCAGCCGGCGCGACCAGTCCGCCGCCACCAGCCCGCGCTCGGCCAGCATGTCGATGTCGTTGGCCTGGTTCATGGTCACCACGTCCGCGGCCAGCCCGTCCGCCACGCTGCGCGCCTGCTTGCTGGAGCCGCCGTGCGACTGGTTCAGCGCCAGCGGCGCGCCGCCCTGCGCCTGCCAGTGGGCCAGGAAGGCGGCGTTGAAGTCCTTGTAGAACTCGCGTGAGACGTCGTAGCTGACGTTCAGCAGGGTGGTGGCGGGCGCGGTGCCCTGGGCACGCGCGGGCGCGAGGGGCGCGGCGAGGGTGGCCAGGCCCAGGGGCGTGGCGAGGAAGGTTCGGCGGTGCACGGTGTCGCGGTCGGGTGGTGGGGCCGCGCATGGTGCGGCGCCGAGCCGCCCGGCCGCAACGAAGCGAAACGCGCTTGCTTAGCACCTCCGCGCGGCTAGAACGCCTTGCCGGCCGTGCGCGCGCGGAACAGCTCGAGCAGGCCCACCTCGCGCGGGCCGGGCTCCAGCGTGAAGCCCTCGCCGGCCTGCACGGCCCCGGGCTGCACCACGGCCAGGTAGGTGCCGCAGTAGCCGGACTCCACCATCAGCTTGGCCGCCTTCGCGAAGCCCATGGCGGCGTTGAACTTGAAGCACGGGAAGCGCGGCTCGCTCACCGCAAGCACACAGCCACCGTCGAAGCGCAGGCGGTCGCCCACCCACAGGCCACGCTCGGTCACGCCCTCGAGCGTGAGGTTCTCGCCCATGCTGCCGGGTGGCTGCAGCGCGTCGTCCCAGCCGCCTGCGCGGGCCTGGGCGCGCACCGTGCGCCAGAAGGCGTAGTGCCCGTGTGGGTAGGCATACACCGCCTTGGCCAGGCCGCCGTGCACGCTGAGGTCCGCCTGCTCGTCGCCCTCCAGCCCCATCGGGCCCACCTCGACGGCGCCGCTGCGCGGGCGCTTGCCGATGGCCGTCATGACCTCGCGGCCGTTGATGCGCACGGCTTGGGCGCGCGCGGTGTTCACGCTCAGGATCTTCATGGGGCGATTGTCAACGCCGTCGAATCATCAAGAACCTTCACGTCGCGGGGCTTGTACGGGGTGACGGCGTGACCGGATGTGTCGAGCATGCGTGGCTCGAATGTTGCAAATGCGGCGCCCGCGGCCATCCGCCGCCTTCCGCCACCCCTTATCCGATCCATCGAGGAGCAACGCGTGACACCCATCCGCAAGACACTGCTGGCCAGCGCCGCCGCCGCCGCCCTGACCCTGGGCATGGCCGGCGCCCACGGCGCCAAGTCGGTGCCCGCCCAGGCCGCCGAGCAAAGCCGCCTGTGGTTCGTCGAGTTCCAGGGCCTGCCCACCTCCGAGGGCGCCCGGCTCGACAAGGTCCGCGCGGAGAAGGCCGCGTTCCGCGACGCCGCGCGCAAGGCCGGCATCCAGTTCAAGGAGCGCCGCTCGTTCGACGTGCTGTTCAACGGCCTGTCCATCGACGTGTCGCCGGCCGAGCGCGCCAGGATCGCCCGACTGCCGGGCGTGAAGGCGATGTACCCGGTGGAGGTCATCCAGGCGCCCAAGCCCATCAAGGCCGAGGGTGACGTGCGGCCCCAGCTGGACACCGCGCTGGCCATGACGGGCGCCGACGTGCTGCACGGCCTGGGCCTCAAGGGCGAAGGCATCAAGGTCGGCATCATCGATTCCGGTGTCGACATCGACCACCCGGCGCTGGGCGGCGCCGGCACGCCCGGCTCCACCCCCTTCCCGACCTCGCGCGTGGCCTACGGCTACGACTTCGTCGGGGACGCGTTCAACGCCGACCCGGCCAGCCCCGGCTACAACCCGGTCCCGGTGCCCGACGCCAACCCCGACGACTGCGGCGGCCACGGCACGCACGTGGCCGGCATCGTCGGTGCCGACGGCGACGTCACCGGCGTGGCCCCCAAGGTCACGCTGGGCGCCTACCGGGTGTTCGGCTGCGCCGGCTCCACGCTGGCCGACGTGATGATCGACGCCATGGAGCGGGCGCTGGCCGACGGCATGCAGGTGGTCAACCAGTCCATCGGCTCGTCGTTCCAGTGGCCCGACTACCCCACCGCCAAGGCCGCCGACCGCCTGGTGAAGCAGGGGGTGGTGATGGTCGCGTCCATCGGCAACAGCGGCACCAGCGGCCTGTACGCCGCCGGCGCGCCGGGCGTGGGCAAGAAGGTCATCGGCGTCGCCTCCTTCGACAACTCGCACAGCAAGCTCAACCAGTTCGGCATCTCGCCCGACGGCACGCCCATCGGCTACCAGCAGGCCACGGGCGCCCCCGCGGCGCCCACGTCGGGCACGCAGCCCATGGCGCGCACCGGCAGCAAGACCAGCCTGGACGACGCCTGCGCCACGCTGCCGGCGGGCAGCCTCACCGGCCAGGTCGCGCTCATCCGCCGCGGCACCTGCAGCTTCTACCAGAAGGCGTTCAACGCGCAGGTGGCCGGCGCGGCGGGCGTGGTGCTCTACAACAACGTGGCCGGGCGTATCTCGCCCACGGTGGTGGGCACGCCGGCCATCACCGTGCCGGTGGTCAGTGTGTCGGACGTGGAGGGCAACCTCATCGACGACCGCCTGGCCGCGGGCTCGGTGGACATGACCTGGCGCGCCGACCTGGGCAGCTTCCCCAACGTCACCGGCGGGCTGATCTCGAGCTTCAGCTCCTACGGCCTGGCCGCGGACCTGAGCCTGAAGCCCAACATCGGTGCGCCGGGCGGCATGATCTACTCGACCTACCCGCTGGAGCTGGGTGGTTATGCCACGATCTCCGGCACGTCGATGTCCTCGCCCCACACCGCGGGCGGCGCGGCGCTCATCCTCCAGGGCGACCCCAAGCAGGGCGCCAAGGACATGCGTGACCGCCTGCAGAACGCGGCCGATCCCAAGGCCTGGTGGGGCAACCCCGGGGCCGGCTACACCGACCAGGTGCACCGCCAGGGCGCCGGCATGCTCGACCTGGTGGGCGCGCTGAACGCCACCGTGCGCGTGCTGCCGGGTGAGCTGGCCCTGGGCGAGAGCCAGCACGGCCCGGTCACCCGCACCCTGACCTTCAAGAACAAGGGCAGCACGGCGGTGACCTACGACCTGAGCCACACCGCGGCCCTGGCCACCGGCCCGAACACCTTCACGGTGAGCGCCATCGACGCCCCGGCCACCGTGGCCTTCAGCGCCGGCAGCCTCACCGTGCCGGCCAAGGGCACGGCCACGGTCGACGTGACGGTGACGGCCAACGCGGCCCTGGCCGACAAGAGCCTGTACGGCGGCTATGTGGTGGCCACCCCGCAAGGTGGCGGCGACACGCTGCGCGTGCCGTTCGCCGGCTTCAAGGGCGACTACCAGAGCATCCCCGTGCTCACGCCCACGGCCAACGGCTTCCCGTGGCTGGCCAAGCTGAGCGGCGGCTCCTTCACCAACCAGCCGGGTGGGGCCACCTACACCCTGGCCAACGGTGACCTGCCGTACTTCCTGGTGCACCTCGACCACCAGTCCCGCCAGCTGCGCCTGGAGGCCTTCGACACCGCCACCGGCACGTCGATGCACCTCATCAGCCTGGACAACCACCTGCCGCGCAATTCCACGGCGACGGGGTTCTTCAACTGGGTCTGGGACGGCACCACGTTCAAGGGCAAGAACGGCACGCCCACCCCGGTGCCCAACGGCACCTACACGGTCAAGCTGTCGGTGCTCAAGGCCCTGGGCGACCCGGCCGTGGCCGCCGACTGGGAGACCTGGACGTCTCCGCCGGTGACCATCGCCCGCCCGTAAGCGAGCGCCCGCCAACCCGAAGCCCCGCCCCGGCGGGGCTTTTTCATGGCTGGCCGCTGCCCTGCGCGGAGCGCATCGGCCCATGTCGGATTTGCATGGGGCCCGTCAGGGAGGGGAGTTACCGCCCCATTACACTGAGGTGACGGGTGATGTCCCTGTATGGCGGCCGCCAGCCATGGGCGGCAGGCGCGAAATCTGCTGTAACCCGGCCACGCCACCGCCCCTCGTCACAACATCCGGGCCCACGGCATTGGGCGAGCCCCGCCGCGCACCCCCTTGGGGCCCCGGCGAGGCTCGCCCAATCCCGCCTTTGTCTTTGTTGTCTTGAAAACTGGAGCATCACCCGTGAACCGTCCCGCCATGGAGGGGCTGCGCCTGAACGCGCCCGCTTATGTCAAGAACGCCCGGCTGCTGGCCTGGGTCGCCGAGATCGCCACGCTCACCGACGCCAAGGATGTCTATTGGTGCGACGGCTCGCAGGAGGAGTACGACCGCCTGTGCCAGCAGCTGGTCGACGCCGGCACCTTCAAGCGCCTGAACCCCGCCAAGCGGGCCAACAGCTACCTGGCCTGCTCGGACCCGTCCGACGTGGCGCGCGTGGAGGACCGCACCTTCATCTGCAGCCAGCAGAAGGAAGACGCCGGCCCCACCAACAACTGGATGGCCCCGGACGAGATGCGCGCCCTGCTGCAGACGGGCGACAAGGCGCTGTTCAAGGGCGCGATGCGCGGCCGCACGCTGTACGTGGTGCCTTTCTCCATGGGCCCGATCGGCTCGCCCATCGCCCACATCGGCGTGGAGCTGTCCGACAGCCCGTACGTGGCCGTGAACATGCGCATCATGACGCGCATGGGCCGCGCGGTCGTCGAGCTGCTGGGCACCGATGGCGAGTTCGTGCCCTGCGTGCACACCGTGGGCGCGCCCCTGGCCGACGGCCAGGCGGACGTGGCCTGGCCGTGCAACCCGACCACCAAGTACATCGTCCACTACCCCGAGACGCGCGAGATCTGGAGCTACGGCTCCGGCTACGGCGGCAACGCGCTGCTGGGCAAGAAGTGCTTCGCGCTGCGCATCGCCTCCACCATGGGGCGTGACCAGGGCTGGCTGGCCGAGCACATGCTGATCCTGGGCGTCACCTCGCCCGCGGGCAAGAAGTACCACGTGGCCGCCGCCTTCCCCAGCGCCTGCGGCAAGACCAACTTCGCCATGCTGATCCCGCCCCAGTCGCTCAACGGCTGGAAGGTCACCACCATCGGCGACGACATCGCCTGGATCAAGCCGCACGCCGATGGCCGCCTGTACGCCATCAACCCCGAGGCCGGCTACTTCGGCGTGGCTCCGGGCACCAACTTCAAGACCAATCCGAACTGCATGCAGTCGCTGGGCCGCGACGTGATCTTCACGAACGTGGCGCTCACCGACGACGGCGACGTGTGGTGGGAAGGCATGGACGGCGAGCCGCCGGCCCACGCCATCGACTGGCAGGGCAAGGACTGGACGCCGCAGATCGCCAAGGAGACGGGCGCCAAGGCCGCCCACCCCAACGCGCGCTTCACCGTGGCGGCCACCAACAACCCCGCGCTCGACCCGGCCTGGGACGACGCCTCGGGCGTGGCCATCGACGCGTTCATCTTCGGCGGCCGCCGCTCCACCACGGTGCCGCTGGTCACCGAGGCGCGCAACTGGATGGAAGGCGTCTACATGGCCGCCACCATGGGCTCGGAGACCACCGCCGCCGCTTTCGGCGCGCAGGGCGTGGTGCGCCGTGACCCGTTCGCCATGCTGCCGTTCTGCGGCTACAACATGAGCGACTACTTCCAGCACTGGCTGGACATGGAGCAGCGCCTGGAGGCCACCGGCCACACCCTGCCGAAGATCTTCTGCGTCAATTGGTTCCGCAAGGGCGCCGACGGCAAGTTCGTGTGGCCGGGCTACGGCGACAACATGCGCGTGCTCAAGTGGATCATCGAGCGCGTGGAGGGCCAGGCGCAGGGAGAGGAGCACTTCTTCGGCATCAGCCCGCGCTACGACGACCTGGAGTGGGCCGGCCTCGATTTCAGCCGCGAGCAGTTCGCCGGCATCATCGACGCCTCTCCCGCCGCCTGGCGCGAGGAGCTGAAGCTGCACGACGAGCTGTTCACCCAGCTCGCCTACCACCTGCCGCAGTCGCTGCAGGACACCAAGGCGCGCATGGAGGCGCACCTGGCCGGCTGACCGCCGCCCGCCGAGAAGGAAAAGGCCACCGCGAGGTGGCCTTTTTGCTGGGCGCCCTGCGGGGCTACCTGGCTGCGGCGGGCACCGTCGAGGCGCCTGCGCCGCCCGGCAGCACCATCTGCGCGCGCAGGAACGCGTAGATGTCCGCCATCTTGCTCACCTGCTGGCCCGCGGTGCTGCCCACGCCGTGGCCGGCCTGGCCGTCCAGGCGCAGCAGCACGGGCTTGCCGCTGGTGCTGGCGGCCTGCAGGCGGGCGGCGGCCTTGGCGCTCTGCCACACGTCCACGCGCGGGTCGTTCACGCCGTGCACCAGCATCACCGCGGGGTAGCGCACGCCGTCGCGGATCTGGTGGTAGGTGCTCATCTGCAACAGGGCGCGGAACTCCACCGGGTCCTTCACGGTGCCGAACTCGCTGATGTTGGTGATGCCGTTGGCCGATTCCTCGGCCCGGATGGCGTCCATGATGCCCACGTCGAAGATGGCCGCGGCGAAGAGATCCGGCGCCTCGGTGACGGCGCGGCCCACGAAGATGCCGCCGGCGCTCGTGCCCCAGATGCCCAGGGTCTGCGGCGTGGCGTAGCGCTCGGCCACCAGCCAGCGGGCGGCCGCGATGCCGTCCTTCCAGGTGTTGGGCTTGGTGGTCTTGAAGCCGGCGCGGTGCCAGTCGTCACCGAACGCCCCGCTGCCGCGCACGTTGACCAGCGCCATCACACCGCCCTGCTCCAGCCAGGGCACCGACAGGGCGTTGAAGCGCGCCTCCATGGAGAAGCCGTAGGCCCCGTAACCCACCAGCAGCGTAGGCGCCGGCGTGCCGGGCACGCGGTCGGCGCGGTGGATGACGGCCAGCGGCACCTGCACGCCGTCGTGGCTCGGCACCAGCAACTCACGCACGGCGAGCGCCGGCGTGCCGGGCGGCACCTGCAGCTTCAGCAGGCCGGTGTCCTCCACCGGCTGGCCGGGCCCGGCGCTGCGCACGATGCGCGGCGGCTCGGTCCAGGTGCTGGTGCCCATCCACACGCCGCCCTGGGCGTGGGCCCGGTCGTCGAGCAGGAAGGTGCTGCCGGGCCGGCCGGCGGCCACGTCCACGCCCGGTTGACCCGGCGCCGCGTGGCGCATCACACGGGTGTTGAAGCCCTCGCTCAGCTCGGCCAGCAGGCTGCCGTCGGCGGCGGGCAGCAGGCCCTTGACCACGGCGCGCGGGGGCGCGTCCAGCACCACCTTGGCCTTCTCGATGCCGCCGCCCTCGCGCAGCGCCAGCGCCAGCCAGCGGCCGCGCGGTGCCTGCTTGTGGGTGCGCAGGTACAGCGTGTCGCCGTGCAGCACCACGTCGGTGATGGCGTCCTCGAACCGCGAGAGGGGACGCCAGCTGATCGCCGGTTCGGCCAGGTCCGCCACGCGGGCGACGAACAGCTTGCCCTCGGGGACCGTGGTGTCGGTGGTGCGCGCCACCATGAAGCGGCTGTCGGGATGGAACTGGAGGCTGGCCACGTCCAGGCGCTCCAGCTCCAGCTCGCGGTTGACCAGCGGGCCGAACAGCGCCCGGGCGCTGGCGGCGGGTGCACCGGCCTCCAGCAGGAACACGGTGCTGTCCAGGTAGTGCTCGGTGGCCGGGCTGCCCTCGGGCAGCGCACGCAGCTGGTTGTAGGCCACGAAGCGGCTGTCCGGCGTCCAGCTCACGCCGTCCTGCTGCACGCGCGGCACCGGCTCGCCCAGGGGCCGGCCCGTGGCCACATCCATGAGGTGGAGCGACGCGTCCTCCGAGCCGCCGGCCGACACGCCATAGGCCAGGCGCCTGCCGTCCCACGAGGGGGTGAAGTAGTTGATGGCGTGCGGCACCCCGTGGGCGCGGGTCAGCGCCTCCGGGTCCACGAGGACGCGCTCGGCGCCGGCCAGCCCGTCGCGCGTGACCAGCTTGAACTGGGCCTCGCCGGCAGCGCGCTTCAGGTAGAACAGGCGGTCGCCCGGCAGGCGGACGAGCTGGCGCACCTGGTCGCCGGTGCTGCGGTTCACGTCGGCCAGCCGCTGGGCGAAGCGGGCGCGCTCCGGCAGCGCGGCCAGCGCCTGCTCGGCGTAGGCGCCCTGGGCCTTCAGCCAGTCCTGGGTGGCCGGGTGCTTCACGTCCTCCAGGTGGCGGTACGGGTCGGGCACGGTGGTGCCGTGCAGCACCTGCGGCACGTCGCGCACGGGCGTGGCGGGCGGCGCGACGGGGGCCGCGTGGGCGGCCAGCCCGGCGGCGGCCAGGGCCACCGAGACAGCGAGGGCGGGCGCGCGCAGGCGCGGGAAGCGAACGGGCATGGGGATCCTCGTGGGGCCGGGGGATGCGGGGCCCGGCCGGTGGGCCGGTGGTGCCGTGGCCGGGCCCCGGGGGCCGGCCGGCGGGCGATCTTACGTGCGCGTCCGGGCGGCCGGCCTCCCCATATGCGCGGGGGGCAGAAGCTCGGGCGGGAATCGTCGTTGGCGCCGGGGATGCCGACTTCCCATAATGCGCCGAACAAGGATGCGGCCTCGCCTGCCGCATGACGCACCCATGAATTTCCAGCAACTGCGGTCCGTGCGCGAGGCCGTGCGCCAGGGCTTCAACCTCACCACCGTGGCGGAGACGCTGCACACCTCGCAGCCCGGCATCAGCCGCCAGATCCGCGAGCTGGAGGACGAGCTCGGGCTCGAGATCTTCGTGCGCGCGGGCAAGCGCCTGACCGGGCTCACCCCCGCGGGCGAGCGCGTGCTGCCCTGGGTGGAGCGCACGCTGCTGGACCTGGAGAACCTGCACCGCGCCACCGACGACTTCAAGCTCGGCGACAGCGGGCTGCTCAGCGTGGCGGCCACGCACTCCCAGGCCCGCTACGCGCTGCCCACGGCAGTGCACGAGTTCCGCAGCCACCACCCGCGTGTGCAGCTGCAGCTGCACCAGGGCTCGCCCGACCAGATCGCGCAGATGCTGCGCACCGGCGCGGCCGACATCGGCATCGCCTCGCACGCGCTCACCGACGACCCCGACCTGGTGGCGCTGCCGTGCTACCGCTGGACGCACTCGGTCGTGGTGCCGCCGGGCCACGCGCTGCTGGACGCGCCGCTGACGCTCGAACGGCTGGCCGAGCACCCGGTCATCACCTACGACACCGGGCTCACGGGCCGCGGCAGCATCGACGATGCCTTCCGCCGCGCCGGCCTGAACCCGCGCGTGGTGCTCACCGCCATGGACGCGGACGTGATCAAGACCTACGTCGAGCTCGGCATGGGCGTGGGCATCATCGCGTCCATCGCCTTCGACGACCAGCGCGACACCCACCTGCGCGCCATCGAGGCGCGCCACCTGTTCACCATCAACACCACCAGCGTGGCCGTGCGCCGCGGCGGCCTGCTGCGCGGCTTCGCCTACGCCTTCATCCAGACCTTCGCGCCGCACCTCACGGCGGAGGTGGTGCAGCGCGCCCAGGCGGCGCCGGTGGGCACGCCGATGGCGCCGTTGTGAGGCACGCGTCAGCCTGAGCCGTCCTTTCCCGTTCGGCCTGAGCTTGTCGAAGGCCCGCAGCGCTTCGCGCTCCAATTGAGCCCTTCGACGCAGCTCAGCACACGTCTGTCGAAGGCCCTGGCATGCAGACGCAGGTGCCCGCCCGCGCCGGCGCCCGCCCCGGCTGGCTCATTCGTCCGCGCCTTCGGCCTGCGGCCGAAGGTTCCCTGCGATGCTCGGCCGCGGGTCGCGCGGATCAACTCGCTTCGCTCACTGCGTTCGCTGCGCTCAGGCAGTCGCCGCGACTCAGTGCACGAAGCGCGCTGCG
>NZ_JAYRUN010000021.1:0-74016 GCF_041918995.1 Ideonella sp.
GCGGGGCCGGGCTTGGGCGCGGCGGCCGTGGCCACCGGTGCCACCGGTGCCGCCGGGGCGGGCGGCGGGCGGCTGGCCGGGGCGGCCGCCACCGGGGGCGCGGCGGTCGCCGGGGCCGGGGCCGGGACCGGTGCGGGGGTGGGGGTGGGGGTGGGGGCAGGGGCCTTGGCCACCACCGTGGGCGCCGCGGCCGCGGGCGCTTGGCTGCCGGACGTCAGCTCGCGCAGCAGGGCCAGCTTGGGCGGCACGCTGGCATCGGCCTTGTCCAGCGACAGCGCCTTGGTGTAGGCCTGGCTGGCCAGCTGCGCGTAGACGTCGCCGAGGTTCTGGTACGCCGTGGCGTAGGCGGGGTGGGTGCGGATGGCGCGTTCGAGCGCCTGGCGCGCCTTGTCGTAGTCGCCCTGCGAGCCGAGGATCACCGCCATGTTGTTGTACGGCGCCGGCATCTCGGGGTGGTCTTCCGTGAGCTTCTGGAACACCGCCAGGGCCTCGGCCTTGCGGTCCAGCATCGACAGGGCCACGCCACGACGAAACCGCATCTGTGGATCCTGCGGCTGCCTGGCCAGCGCCTCGTCGATCAGCTTCAGGGCCGAGCCGGGCTGGCCGTCCTTGAGCAGGCGCTGGATCTCGGGCGCCTCGCGGCCGGCGGGGGCCTGGGCATGGGCGCCGATCGCGCAGGCCAGCAGGCTGGCCGAGGCCCAGTGCTGCCATGGCAGGCGGGAGAAGCGGGCGGGCAGGGAACGACGGGGCATGTGCAGGAACCGGGCGCAGGAACAATCCGCCCGTGGCCACGGGCCGCGTCAGTCTATCGAAAATCCCGTGGTTTCCCGCCCGCTGCCGCGCGCCGGGCGTGCGCCGGTCACGGCAGCGGCACTTCCGGCGAGCCGCCTTTTCCCCCAATGGGCGGGCCGGCGGACGAGGTATAAGGTCGCCCAGGAGGACCCATGTCTTTGATCCGCCAGGTTTGGCTCTTGCTCGCGTTGACGCTGGTGCTGGCGTTCAGCGCCGCCTTTGGCATCGCCCTGACCTCAGCGCACCAGGCGCTGCAGACGCAGGTGGCATTGAAGAACGCGGACACCGCGCAATTCCTCGCCCTGGCGGTATCGCGGCAGAGTGGCGACGCCACCGCCGTGGAGCTGGTCCTGGGCAGCCAGTTCGAGACCGGCCACTACGAACGCCTGGCCTGGCTGGGCAGCGACGGGGCCGTGCGCGTGCAGCGGCAGGCGCCGGCGCAGCCGGCGGTGGCCCCCGGCTGGTTCGTGGCGCTGCTGGGCATCGACCCCGCACCCGGCGTGGCACCGGTCAGCCTTGCCGGCCAGCCGGCGGGGCGCCTGGAGGTGCGCAGCCAGGTGGCGTTTGCGCACGACCAGCTGTGGCACGACGCGCTCGCCACGGCCGGGTGGCTGCTGGCCGCGGCGGTGGCGCTGGGGGCGCTGGCCGTCGTGGGCGTGCGGCGCATCCGCCTGCCGCTGGAGGCCACGGTGCAGCAGGCCGCCGCCATCACGGAGCGGCGTTTCATCACCATTGCCGAGCCCAGCGTGCCCGAGCTGCGCGAGGTGACGCGCGCCATGAACACCATGGTGGGCCGCCTCAAGAGCATGTTCGACGAGCAGGCCTCGCAGGTGGAGCAGCTGCGCCGGCAGGCCAACTGCGATGCGCTCACCGGGCTGTCCAACCGCGCGCACTTCATGGGCCGGCTCAAGGTGGCGCTCAACAGCGAGGACGGCAGCTCCGGCGGCGCCATCGTGCTGGTGCGGCTGGTGGACCTCCAGGGCCTGAACCGGCGCCTGGGACACGCCGCGACCGACCGGCTGCTGCAGCAGGCGGCCGCGGCCATCGTCGAATCGGCCCGTCGGGCGGGTTCCATGGAAGTGGGCCGGCTGAACGGCTCGGACTTCGCCCTGGTGCTGCCCGACGCGGGTGGCTCCCTGCGCGAGCCGGCGGTCGACGTGGCCGCGCGCCTGCGCAACCTGCTGCGTTCGCATGACGCGGGCGCCAACGCGGTGGTGGGCGCGGTGCGCTGGTGGCATGGGGCGCCGATGTCGTCGCTGCTGGCGGCGGCCGACCAGGCGCTGGCGCGCGCCGAGGGGCGTGGCGCCTACGCAGTGGAGCTGGACGACACCGGCGACGGCCTGGTGCTGGGCGAGGACGCGTGGCGGGAGAAGCTGCAGTCGGCCGTCACCCACCAGCGCGCGCAGCTGGTGGAGTTCCCCCTGGTGGACATGCACGGCGCCGTGCTGCACCGCGAATGCCCGCTGCGCCTGCAGCTCGACGAGCAGGGCCCGCTGGTGCCGGCCTCCCAGTGGCTGCCCATGGCACGCCGCACGCAGCTGACCGCCCGCATCGACCTCGTGGCCGCCCGGCTGGCGCTGTCGGCCATCGCCGGTGACGGCATGGCGCGGTCGGTCAACGTGAGCCCCGGCTCGCTGCAGGACAGCAGCTTCCTGCCCAACCTGCGCGGGCTGCTCGAGGGCTATCCCCGCGAGGCCCCGGGTCTGTCGCTGGAGCTGGCCGAGGACGGCGCCCTGCGCCACATGGACCTGGTGCGCGAGATGGTCAACCAGGTGCACCGCAGCGGCGCGCACGTGGGCCTGGAGCACGCGGGCGAGCGGCTCACCGAGGCGGTGGCCCTGCTCGAATCCGGGCTCGATTTCGTCAAGCTCGACGCGAGCTTCGTGGAAGGCATCGCTGCCGACACCGCCCGGCGCGACCACGTGGCCGGCGTGGTGCGCATGCTGCACGGCATCGGCCTGAAGGTGTATGCCGAGGGCGTGACGCGCCCGGAGGACGCCGAGGCGCTGGCCGGCTGCGGGCTGGACGGCCTGACCGGGCCCGTCGTGCCACCGGGCTGATGCCGGTGGGCGCGGGCGCCGCCGTTCAGGCGATGTCCGCGCAGTGCACGCCGAACTGCCCGCGGCGGCGGTCGGCGAAGTAGCGCTGCAGGGTGTCGCGCACGGTGCGGAAGGCGAGCTCGTCCCATGGGATCTCGTCTTCGCGGAACAGCCGCGCCTCGAGCGTCTCCGGCCCGGGCGCCAGCCGCGTGTCCAGCATGCGTGCCCGGTAGAACAGGTGCACCTGGCCGACCCGCACCACGTTGAGCACCGCGAACAGGCCCTCCAGCACCACCTGGGCGCCGGCCTCCTCGTCCGTCTCGCGCAGGGCGCCCTGTTCGGTCGTCTCGCCCAGTTCCATGAAGCCGGCCGGCAAGGTCCAGAAGCCGTGGCGCGGCTCGATGGCGCGGCGGCACAGCAGCACCTGGTCCTGCCACACCGGCACCGTGCCCACCACGTTCAGCGGGTTCTCGTAGTGGATGGTCTGGCAGGCGGGGCACACGGCACGCGGCCGGTTGTCGTCGGCGGGCACGCGGTAGTCGACGGGGCTGCCGCAGGCGCGGCAGTGGGCGATGGATCGTCCGAGCTGCATGCGGGCCAGTGTAGGGCGCACCCGGCCCACGGTGCCTGCCGTGGCATGATCCGGGCGGTCGGCCGGATGCGCCCGCCGGGCGCACGGCTTCCACGTCTGCCCACCCGACACCCGCACGATGTCCTTCGTCTTCCCGCCACCCGCGCCGGTGGCCGTTCCCGTGGCCGGCGGCGGCCAGTTTCCCGTTCACCGCATCTACTGCGTGGGCCGCAACTACGCGGAGCACGCCGTGGAGATGGGTCACACCGGCCGGGAGCCGCCGTTCTTCTTCCTCAAGCCGGCCGACACGGTGTTGCCGGTGGCCGAGGGCGAGCAGGGCGCCATGGCGTATCCCACGCTGACGCAGAACCTGCACCACGAGGTAGAGCTCGTGGTGGCGTTGGGCGCCGGCGGGCGCGACGTGCCGCCCGAGCGCGCGCTCGACCTGATCTGGGGCTACGCGATCGGCCTGGACATGACGCGCCGCGACCTGCAGAACGACATGAAGAAGCAGGGCCGGCCGTGGTGCATCGGCAAGGGCTTCGAACAGAGCGCGCCGATCGGCCCTCTCCATCCCCGGGCGCGCACCGGCGAGATCACGCGCGGTGCGATCACGCTGGACGTCAACGGCCAGCGCCGCCAGACGGGCGACATCGCCGACCTCATCTGGAACGTGGCCGAGACCATCGCGGCACTCAGCCGTGCCTGGACGCTGGCGCCGGGCGACCTGATCTACACCGGCACGCCGGCGGGCGTGGGCGCCGTGGCCGCAGGCGACCAGCTGACCGCCTCGATCGAGGGCCTGGGCAGCCTGCGCCTGCGCATCGATCCGCCGCTGTCCTGAGGGGCTGACATGGAACTCTTCAACTACTTCCGCTCCTCCGCGTCTTACCGGGTGCGCATCGCGCTGGCCCTGAAGGGCCTGCCGTACGCCTACCGTCCGGTGCACCTGCAGAAGAACGAGCAGGCGGCCGAGTCGTATGCCGCGGTGTCCGCCTCGCGCCTGGTGCCGCTGCTGCAGGACGGCGACCAGCACATCCACCAGTCGCTGGCCATCATCGAGTACCTGGAGGAGACGCACCCCGAGCCGCCCCTGCTGCCGTCCGATCCGGTGGCACGCGCCCGGGTGCGGGCGCTGGCGCTGGACATCGCCTGCGAGATCCACCCGCTGAACAACCTGCGTGTGCTGCGTTACCTGGTGCAGTCGCTCGGCGTGGACGAGGCGGCCAAGGACCGCTGGTACCGCCACTGGGTCGAGACCGGGCTGGAGGTGGTGGAGCGCCAGCTGGCCGCGCAGCCCATGCGGTTCTGCGGCGGCGACCGCCCGGGCCTGGCGGATTGCGTGCTGGTGCCGCAGGTGTTCAACGCCCAGCGCTTCCAGTGCCGTCTGGACCACGTGCCGAACGTCATGCGCGTGTTCGAGTCCTGCATGCAACTCGATGCCTTCGAGGCCACGCGGCCGGAGCGCTGTCCGGATGCGTGATCCGCGCGCCATGGCGCCCGCGGCCGCGCCGGGGGCCGGCGTGCCGGCCTACCTGCCGGCCGAGGGCCTGCCGCCCGAGGTGGGGGGGCTGATGGCCACGCGCCGGGGCGGCGTCAGCCGTGCCCCGTTCGACAGCATGAACCTGCGGCCCGCCGGCCTGCGCGGTGACGCCATGGACGAGCCCGCCGCGATCCAGGAGAACCAGCGCCGCTTCACCGCCTGGCTGGAGGGGGCGCAGCCGGTGTTCCTGGACCAGGTCCACGGTGCGCAGGTGGTGCGCCTGACGCGCGCGGACCTGGCGCCCGGCCGTGGCCATCCCCGCGCCGACGCCAGCGTCACCACCGAGACGGGCATCGCCTGCACGGTGCTGGTGGCCGACTGCCTTCCGGTGCTGTTCGCGGCGCCCGGCGGGCGGGGCGTCGCGGCCGCGCATGCCGGCTGGCGCGGCCTGGCGGGCGGTGTGCTCGAGGTCACGGTGCAGGCCTTGTGCGAGGCGGCAGGCTGCGAGGCGGCGGAGCTGAGCGCCTGGCTCGGCGCGTGCATCGGCCCGGCGGCCTTCGAGGTGGGTGAGGACGTGCGCGAGGCGTTCGGCCCCGCCTCTTCCGCCTGCTTCCGGCCCGGCGCGCGGGCGGGCAAGTGGTGGGCGGATCTGCCGGCGCTGGCCCGTCAGCGCCTGGCGGCGCTGGGCGTGCACCGCCAGGCCGGCGGCGTGTGGTGCACCTTCAGCGACCCGGCGGCCTTCTTCTCCTTTCGCCGCGACGGGCTGACGGGGCGGCACGCGGCCGCCATCTGGCTGCGCTGAGCGCGCGCCCGCGCCGGGATGGCGTCAGCCAGCGGGCGGCGCGGGCGGGGGCGTGCCGGCCGATGGCGCCGGCTGCGGCTCGGCGGCGGCCCCGTGCGGCGCGGCCGGTTCCGCGGCGGCTTCCGCCGCGCGCCGCGCCCGCCGGCGTGCCGGGGTGCCCAGGATGTACACGATGATCGCCACGGGAAGCAGCCCGTACAGCAGCAGCGTGAACAGCGCCCCGAGCACGGTGCCCTGGGCCGAGGTCGCTTCCGCGGCGGCCATCAGAATGGCCACGAAGAGCCAGGCGATCGCGACGATGTGCATTTCATTATTCGGTAGGGAATCTCACGTAACGAAATCGAAGGTCATCGTGAGGTAAGCTTGCGCCCATCCAATCGTGCCGCCGGGCCGCGACTTTTCGCACATTCCCGCCAAGGAGACAGACGCAGTGACAGGCAAGTCCACCACCCCGTCGTTCGAGCCCCTCACGGCATTGGGCGCCCAGGCACAGGAGCAGGCACAGGCCTTCGGCCACGCCGTGGGCGACGTGTGGCGGTCATTCTCCGGCCTCAGCCTGCCGCCGTCCACGCTGGCGCAGTTGCAGGGCGACTACCTCAAGCAGGCCGCTTCCCTCTGGAACCAGACCGTCGAAGCCGCCGCGCCCGAGGCCCGGCCGGCCTCCGATGCAAGACCGGCCGCGCCGCTGGCCGACCGCCGCTTCGCGGCCAAGGACTGGGCAACCAACCCGGCGGCCGCGTACACCGCCCAGATGTACTTGCTGAATGCACGCACGCTGATGCAGATGGCCGAGGCGCTGCAGGGCGACGAGAAGACGAAGGCGCGGGTGCGCTTCGCCGTGCAGCAGTGGGTGGACGCGATGAGCCCCAGCAACTTCCTCGCGCTGAACCCCGAGGCGCAGCGCAAGGCGCTGGAAACGCAGGGCCAGAGCATCGCGGCGGGCATCCAGCACCTGGTGCACGACCTGCAGCAAGGCCATGTCTCCCAGACCGACGAGAGCGTGTTCGAGGTGGGCCGCAACGTGGCCACCACCGAGGGCACGGTGGTGTACGAGAACGAGTACTTCCAGCTCATCGAGTACACGCCGCTCACGGCCAAGGTGCACCAGCGCCCGATGCTGTTCGTGCCGCCGTGCATCAACAAGTACTACATCCTGGACCTGCAGCCGGAGAACTCGTTCATCCGCTACACGGTGCAGCAGGGCCACCGGGTGTTCGTCGTCAGCTGGCGCAATCCCGACGACTCCATGGCCGCCAAGACCTGGGACGACTACATCGAGCACGCCGCGATCCAGGCCATCCGCGTGGTGCAGCAGATCTCCGGCCAGGAGACGATCGACACGCTGGGCTTCTGCGTGGGCGGCACCATCCTGGCCACGGCGCTGGGCGTGCTGGCTGCGCGGGGCGAGCAGCCCGCGGCGTCGGTGACGCTGCTGACCACCTTCATCGATTTCTCCGACACCGGCGTGCTCGACCTGTTCGTGGACGAGGCCTCCGTGCAGTTGCGGGAGATGACGCTGGGCGCCGATGCCCCCAACGGCCCGGCCCTGCTCAAGGGCCAGGAACTGGCCACCACCTTCAGCTTCCTGCGCCCCAACGACCTGGTGTGGAACTACGTGGTGGGCAACTACCTCAAGGGCGAGTCCCCGCCGCCGTTCGACCTGCTGTACTGGAACAGCGACTCCACGAACATGCCGGGGCCCATGTACTGCTGGTACCTGCGCCACACCTACCTGCAGGACGAGCTGAAGCAGCCGGGCAAGCTCACCGTCTGCGGTGAGAAGCTCGACCTGGGCAGGATCGAGGCGCCGGTGTTCATCTACGGGTCGCGCGAGGACCACATCGTGCCCTGGAAGGGCGCCTACGCGTCGACCCGGGTGTTCAGCGGGCCCAAGCGCTTCGTGCTGGGAGCGTCCGGCCACATCGCCGGCGTCATCAACCCGCCCGCCGCGCGCAAGCGCAGCCACTGGACGAACGACACGCTGCCCGCCCGCGCGGAGGACTGGCTCGCCGGCGCCACCGAGCACCCGGGCAGCTGGTGGGACGGCTGGGCCGCCTGGCTCAAGCGCCACGCCGGCCCAATGGTGGCCGCGCCCAAGGCGCCGGGCGACCGCCGTCACAAGCCGATCGAGCCGGCCCCCGGCCGCTACGTCAAGGCGAAAGCGTGAGCCCCCACGCTTTTTGCCGGTCGCTGCCCCCGAGGGCTCGCGCAGTGGACCGGCCCAGCCGGATCCGCGCGCGCCACCGGGTCGATTTCCTGAATTCAAACGGAGACCTGCATGGGTAACGACATCGTCATCGTCGCCGCCGCCCGCACCGCGGTGGGCAAGTTCGGCGGCAGCCTCGCCCGCACCCCGGCGCCTGAACTGGGTGCCACCGTCATCCGTGCGCTGCTGCAGCGCAGCGGACTGGCGCCCGAGCAGGTGGGCGAGGTGATCCTGGGCCAGGTCCTCACGGCCGGCGCGGGCCAGAACCCCGCCCGCCAGGCGCTCATCCGTGCCGGTCTGCCGCATGGCGTGCCGGCCATGACGATCAACAAGGTCTGCGGCTCCGGCCTGAAGGCGGTGATGCTGGCCGTGCAGGCCATCCGCGACGGCGACAGCGACATCGTCATCGCCGGTGGCCAGGAGAACATGAGCGCGGCGCCGCACGTGCTGCCCAATTCCCGCGACGGCCAGCGCATGGGCGACTGGAAACTCGTCGACACCATGGTGCACGACGGGCTGTGGGACGTGTACAACCAGTACCACATGGGCATCACCGCGGAGAACGTGGCGCGGCAGTACGGCATCACCCGGGAGATGCAGGATGCGCTGGCGCTGGCGTCTCAGCAAAAGGCAGCGGCGGCCCAGGAAGCCGGCCGGTTCAAGGACGAGATCGTCGGCGTGTCGATTCCCCAGAAGAAGGGCAACCCGCTCGTCTTCGACAGCGACGAGTACATCAATCGCAAGACCAGTGCCGAGGCGCTGGCCGGCCTGCGGCCCGCCTTCGACAAGACGGGCTCGGTGACGGCCGGCAACGCGTCCGGCCTCAACGACGGTGCCGCCGCGGTGATGGTCATGTCCGCGGCGCGCGCCGCGGCGCTGGGCCTGCGGCCGCTCGCCCGCATCGCCAGCTATGCCTCGGCGGGCCTCGACCCCGCCACCATGGGCATGGGGCCGGTGCCGGCGGCCCGCAAGGCGCTGGAGCGCGCCGGCTGGCAGGCAGCCGACCTGGACCTGCTGGAGATCAACGAGGCCTTCGCCGCCCAGGCCTGCGCCGTGCACCAGGAAATGGGTTGGGACACCAGCAAGGTCAACGTCAACGGCGGGGCCATCGCCCTCGGCCACCCCATCGGCGCCTCCGGCTGCCGCATCCTCGTGACCCTGCTGCACGAGATGCAGCGGCGCGACGCGAGGAAGGGCATCGCGTCGCTGTGCATCGGCGGCGGCATGGGCGTGGCCCTCACGGTCGAGCGCTGACCGGCCGGCGCCCGCGGCGGGACGCGGGCGCGGCTAAGGGCTTATCCGCTGCCCAGCGGCGCCCGCGCGCGCAATAGTGGACGCAAGGCCCCAGCGGCGGGGCCGGCATCGAACGCATCACAAGGAGAGCAAGACATGGCGAAGAAAGTGGCCTACGTGACCGGTGGCATGGGTGGCATCGGCACCGCGATCTGCCAGCGGCTGCACAAGAGCGGCTTCACGGTCATCGCGGGCTGTGGCCCCAGCCGCGATTTCACGAAGTGGCTCGACGAACAGAAGGCGCTGGGGTTCGACTTCCACGCCTCCGTGGGCAACGTGGCGGACTGGGACTCGACCGTGGAGGCGTTCTCCAAGGCGGTGGCCGAGCACGGCTCGATCGACGTGCTGGTGAACAACGCGGGCATCACCCGCGACCGCATGTTCCTGAAGATGACGCCGGACGACTGGCATGCCGTCATCGACACCAACCTGAACTCCATGTTCAACGTGACCAAGCAGGTGGTCCCGGGCATGGTGGAGAAGGGCTGGGGGCGCATCATCCAGATCTCCTCCGTCAACGGCGAGAAGGGCCAGGCCGGCCAGACCAACTACTCCGCCGCCAAGGCCGGCATGCACGGCTTCACCATGGCCCTGGCGCAGGAGCTGGCGGCCAAGGGCGTGACCGTGAACACGGTGAGCCCGGGCTACATCGGCACGGACATGGTGCGTGCCATCAAGCCGGAGGTGCTCGAGAAGATCGTCGCCACCATCCCGGTCAAGCGCCTGGGCGCGCCCGAGGAGATCGCCTCCATCGTCGGCTGGTTGGCGGGTGACGACTCCGGTTTCACCACCGGCGCCGACTTCTCCTGCAACGGCGGCCTGCACATGGGCTGAGCCCGCAAGCCCCTGCCGGCCGGCAGGGGCACCGTGGCCTGTCCTAACATCCGCCGCCTCCTGACAGGGCGGCGCACGACGCCGCGAATGCATGGCGTCTGACGAAGCTCCTGCGGCGCCCGGCGGCGAGGCACGCGCCTCCACCGCTGCGCCGGCTCCCTGGCTGCTGCGCGGATGGCAGCGTGCTCTCGGGCTGCCGTGGCTGGTGCTGCTGGCGGCGCTGTCGCTCACGGCCGTGGCCACCGGCATGGCGCAGCGCTCGGTGGCGGCCGCCGCGCAGGCCGAGGTCGGTGCGGCCGTCGAGCAGCAGATGGGCCATCTGCGCTCGCGCCTGGACGCCTACGTGGCGCTGTTGAGGGCGACGCGGGCGTTCGTGGAGCTGGAAGGCGCCCAGCTCGACCGCGAGGGCTTCCACGGCTTCTACGAGCGCTTGAACGTCTTCACCGACTACCCCGGCATCCGCGGCATCGGCTACACCCCCCGGCTGGACGGTGAACAGGTGCCGGCGTTCGAGGCCGCCGCCCGCGCCCAGGGCATGACCGGCTTCCGTGTCTTCCCGCCGGGGCGGCGCGAATGGATGTTCAGCATCCTCTACCTGGAACCGCCCGACGAGCGCAACCTTGCCGCGGTGGGCTTCGACATGTTCTCCGAACCGACACGTGCCGACGCCATGGCCCGGGCCCGCGACACCGGCACCTTCGCCCTGTCCGACCGCGTGGTGCTGATGCAGGAGATCGACCGCCACAAGAGCGCGGGCTTCCTGGTGTACGCGCCCATGTACCGCGGCGCGATGGTGCCGGTGGGGCTGGAAGCGCGTCGCCGCCAGCTGGCCGGCTTCGTGTACGCGCCGTTCCGGGCCCCGGATTTTTTCGGCTCGGCGCTGGGCGGCAACCCGGCCGTGCGGCCGGTGCGTGTGCACGCAGGCGGCGAGCCGCGTGCCGACAACGTGCTGCATGCCTTCGACGGCGCCGAGCAGACCGACCCATCCGACTGGCTGCTGCGGCGCCTGGAGTTCGGCGGTCAGGTGTGGACGCTGAGCTTCGTGCCGCGCTCGCGTGCCGCCGTGCCGCAGGCCTGGCTGCCGCAGGCCACGGCGGCGGCGGGCGTGCTGATCAGCCTGCTGCTGTGGGCGCTGACCCTGGCCCACGCGCGGGCGGGCAGGCGGCTGGGCATGGCCGTGCAGGCCGCCCAGGCGGCGCTGGCGGGCGAGCGCGAGGCGCGCGCGGCGCTGGAGCACTCCAACCGTGAACTCGACCAGTTCGCCTACGTGGCCAGCCACGACCTCAAGGCGCCGCTGCGTGGCATCGCCAACCTGGCGCAGTGGCTGGTGGAGGACCTCGGCGAGCGCGCGTCGCCGGAGATCCTGGAGTACACCCAGCTCATGAAGGGCCGCATCCACCGCATGGAGGCCCTGATCGACGGCATCCTGGCGTACAGCCGCGCCGGGCGGGCAGCCGGCCACCCCGAGCCGGTGGACGTGGCGGAGCTGCTGCGCGAGGTGGTCGAGCTGCTGGCCCCGCCCGCGGGCCGTCCGGTGGAGGTGGCGCCCGGCATGCCGGTGCTGCAGACCGACCGGTCGACACTGCAGCAGGTGTTCCTCAACCTGGTGGGCAATGCACTCAAGCATGGGGCCGGCCCGGTGCAGGTGGGCGTGCGGCCGGAGGGCGCCACCTGGCACTTCTGGGTGCGCGACGATGGTCCGGGCATTGCCCCCCAGTACCATGAACGCATCTGGGCCATGTTCCAGACGCTGCAGTCGCGCGACCGTGTCGAAGGCACGGGCATCGGCCTGTCGGTGGTGCGCAAGCTGGTCCAATCGCGTGGCGGCCGGGCCTGGGTGGAGTCGGCCGAGGGCGAGGGCGCCACCTTCCACTTCACCTGGCCACGTCAGGGCAACCCATGAGCATGGACGCCGTACCCCACCGCAGCCTGAACATCCTGCTGGTCGACGACGACGACGTCGACGTCATGAACGTGCAGCGGGCCTTCCGGCGGGCCAACCTGACCAACCCGCTGCACCTGGCGCGCGACGGCGTGCAGGCGCTGGCCATGCTGCGTGACGGCACGGTGCCCGCCAGCCGGCTGCTGGTGCTGCTCGACCTGAACATGCCGCGCATGAACGGCATCGAGTTCCTGCGCGAGCTGCGCGCCGACCCTGCGCTGCGCCACATCAGCGTCGTCGCGCTCACCACCTCCAGCGAGGAGCAGGACAAGGTCGAGGCCTACCAGCTCCACGTGGCGGGCTACCTCGTCAAACCCGTGACCTTCACGACCTTCGTCGAACTGATGTCCGTGCTGCAGAAGTACTGGACGCTGATGGAGATGCCGTGAACCCCGATGGTCCGGACGCGCCGCTGCGGCTGCTGCTGATCGACGACGACGAGCTCGACCGCATGGCCGTGCGCCGGCTGCTGCGGCAGCTGGGCACCCCGGCCGAGCTGACCGAGGCGACCGACGGCCTGAAGGCCGCGGACCTCCTGCTGGCGCACCCCTTCGATTGCGTGCTGATGGACGTCCACATGCCCGCCATCGACGGGCTGGCCCTGCTGCGGCACCTGCGTGGCATGGGGGTGGACTGCCCCGTCGTCATGCTCACCGGGCAGGGCGACGAGGCCCTGGCGGTGGACCTGATGAAGGCGGGTGCCTCGGACTACCTCAGCAAGTCCAGCCTGGACGCGTCGCGCCTGGGCGCGGCGCTGCGTGGCGCGCTGAGCCAGGCCCAGGCCCAGCGCGCAGCCCGCGACGCACAGCGCCTGCTGCAGCAGCAGGTGCAGTTCGCCGAGATGTTCGTGGGCATCGCCTCGCACGACCTGCGCAACCCGCTGGGGGTGATCCTGCTCAACGCCACGCTGCTGGAGCGGCACGGCGGCCTGCCGCCCGAACTGGCCAGCTGCGTGGCACGCATCCACACCAACGGGCAGCGGGCGCTGCGCCTGATCCGCGACCTGCTGGATTTCACCCAGGCCCGCCTGGGCACGGGCCTGCCCCTGCACCGCGTCGAGGCCGACCTCCACGCCGTGCTGGCCGATGCGGTGGACGAGCTGCGGTCCACCCACCCGGGCCGGCAGATCGAGCTGCGCCTGCACGGGCCGGGCACCGGCGTCTGGGACCCGGACCGCCTGGCGCAGGTCGTCGCCAACCTGGTGGGCAATGCGCTGCGCCACGGCGCTCCCGACCGGCCCGTGACGCTCACCCTCGCCGGCAGCATCGACGACGAGGTGTGCCTGCAGGTGCACAACCAGGGCGAGCCGATCCCGCCGGCGCTGCAGGGCGAGCTGTTCCGTCCCCTGCGACGCGGCGAGCCGGCCGCCCGTCCCGGCGCGGAAGGCGGCATCGGCCTGGGCCTGTTCATCGTCGAGCAGATCGCCGTGGCCCACGGCGGCCGCGTGGGGGTGCACAGCACCGTGGACGACGGCACCACCTTCAGCGTGTGGCTGCCCCGGCAGCCACGCTGAGCCGGGGCGCCGCGTGTCGACTCAGGCGCGCTGCATCACAGCCGCGCGCACTGGTCTTCCTTGCTGGCCGCCAGGTTGCCGCTGCCCGTGGGCGCGGGCACGTTGGCCTTGCACTGCAGGTTGCCATGGATGCGGTTGTTGCGCAGCACCACGCCACCTTGGTTCTGGAAGGCCTGCAGGTTGCCGCCGACCACATTGCCGGTGGCCGTCACGCGGGCGCGGTTGCTCTCCAGCTGCAGGTCACCCGTGATGCGCGCCTGACGAATGAGGGCGCCGCCGCCTTGCACCACCTGGACGGCACCGCCCACGCTGCTGGTGCCGCTGATGTCCACCAGGGCCGAGCCTTCGGCCTGGACGTTGCCCACCACCCGCACGCTGCGGGCGTAGAGCGTGCTGCCGGTGCCGACGACGACGCTGCCCTTCACGCGGGTGAGGTCCATGACGCAGGTGCTGCCGTCGGGCACGAACACGTTGTCGACGGAGACGGCACCGAGCGTGCCGGCACAGGAGATTTCCTCCGCCAGGGCGGGGCTGGCATGCAGGCCGGCGAAGGCGACGAGCGACAGGGCGATCGAACGGGTGAACATGAAGGGAACCTCCGGATGCGCCAGCGGATCGCAGGGTCGACGCGTACCCTGGCTGGCGTGTGGACGTGGGCGTCGATGCCCCACAGAGCCGGACGGGCCGCTTCACGTACATCACCCTACACGACTGGAGGGCTTGGTCGTGCGCCCAGCGCGGGGCGCGCGGCCGGCGTATGCATGGACGACGCTCCCCTGCCGCCCGGCCCCGAGCCGAATGACGCCGATCTGGTGCGTGCCTGCCAGCGGGGCAGCCCCGCCGCCTGGCGCACCCTGGTGCAGCGCTACCAGCGGCTGATCTACACCGTGCCCCGGCGCGCCGGGCTGGATGAACACGAAGCGGCGGATGTCTTCCAGGTCGCGTTCACCGCCTTGTGGCAGCAGCTGCCGCGCCTGCAGCAGCCCGAACGGGTGCAGGCCTGGCTCGTGACGACGGCCCGGCGGGAGACCCTGCGTCGGCTGCGCCAGCGGCAGCGTGAAGCACCGCTGGCGGCCGCCGTCGGTGGCCCCACCGAGGACGAGACGGGCAACCCGGCCGACGCCGAGCCCGTCGACCACGACGCCCTTCTGCCTGCGGAGCAACTGCAGGCGCTGCAGGCGCAGCAGCAGGTGCAGCGCGCGATGGCGCGCCTCGACGCCCGCAGCCGCGAACTGCTGAGTTACCTGTACCTGAGCGACCCGCCGCTGAGCTACGAGGAGGTGGCCGGGCGCATGGGCATGGCGCTCGGCAGCGTGGGGCCCACGCGGGCGCGCTGCCTGGACAAGCTGCGCCAGGCGCTGCAGGCGCTGGCATGAGCCATCGCCCATGTATTTTCGCGGCACCCCGCCGCACTGTGCGGACAGGGCCGTTTCGCTTGCCCGCTCCGAGGAGCCCCCGATGACCCGTCCCCCTCGCCCTGACGCCGATCCTGCCGGCTCCGCCGACGACGATGACGCACTGGAGCGCCTGCTGCGCGCCAGTCGCCAGCTGGAAGACCCGCCCGCGTGGGCGGTCGACCGCGTCCTCGACCTGGCGCAGGGGCGCTCGACGCGGCCGGCGACGGGCGCAGCGCCCTGGTGGCGCCGGGTGCTGGCGGAGTTGCGGGTGGACAGCGGCGGAGGCGCCGGGCTGGCGCTCGGCCTGCGGGGCGCGGCCCGCGAGCAGCGCCAGTGGCTGTTCGCCGCCGGCGACCACGACGTCGACCTGCGCCTGACCCGGCCCGGGGCGGGCGGCGACGCGCCGTGGGAGCTGGCCGGCCAGGTGCTTGGTCCGCAGGCGCCGCGCACGGTGCGGCTGCGCCGGGCCGAGGACGGGCACAGTGCCGAGTACACGGCCACGGTGGGCGAACTGGGCGACTTCCGCCTGCCCGCGCTGCCCGACGGCCGCTGGACCGTGGCCATCGATTTCGACGACTGGACGATCGAGCTGCCGGAGTTGGCATGGCCGATGTCCCCCTGATCCCGGGGACCCTCGGGGCGGCGTCCCTGGAGCCGGCCGTGGACGCCATGGCATGGGCGGACGCCTGGCTGGCGGCCGATGCGCCCCCGCCCGTGCCCACTGGCTGGGCACCCACCCGGGCGCGCGCGGCCGGCTGGCGGCTGAAGGACGGGGCGCAGCAGGCCTGGCACAGCGACCCGCTGCGCGCCCGCCGGGCGGCCGACGGCCTGGAGGCCCTGTGCACGGGCGAGCTCGGTGGCGACGCCGAGTTGCAGGCGCTGGCGGCCTGGACGGCCGGCCTCCGGGCCCTGGTGGACGGCGACATGGCCGCCGCGCTGGCGGCCCTGCGCCGCGCCAGCGCCGGGCTGGCGGGGCTCGGTGCGGCCGGCCCGGCGGCGCAGGCCGAGGTGCCGACGCTCGTGGCCCTGTCGCTGCTGGGCCGCCATGACGAGGCGATTGCCTGCGCCGACCGCCTGGAGTCGGCGCTGCGCGCGGCCGGCGACGGCCTGGCGGCCGCCAAGGTGGCGCTGAACCGGGGATCGTTGCTCATGCGGCAGGACCGCTACGCCGAGGCGGCCCAGGGCTACCGGCGCGCGGCCGTCGGCTTTGCCCGGCTCGGGGACATGGCGCATTCGGTGATGGCGGACATCGGCCTGGCCGGGGCGCTCACGTGGCAGCAGCAGTTCAGCGAGGCCGAGGCGATGGCCCAGCGCGCCTGCCAGCGCGCCCGGGAGCACGGGCTCACGGTGCTGCAGGCGCTGGCCCATGGCGAGCTGGGCCAGTTGCGGCTGCACGCCGGCCGCGTGGGCGAGGCCCTGGTGGAGGTCGAGGCCTGCGCCGGGCTGCTGGAGGGCAGGGCGCCGCCACAGCGCCGCCTGGAGGCCGAGCGCGCCCGGGCCGACACGCACCTGGCGGCCAGCCTGTGGCCGGAGGCGCTCGCGGCCTGCGACCGGCTGGTGGACCTGGCCGAGTCGCTGCACGCGCCCGTGGAGGCGGCGTGGTCCCGGCTGCTGCGCGGTCAGGCGCTGGCCCTGGCCGGCGAGCGCCGTGCGGCGCAGGCGGATCTGGCCGCCGCGCGGCAGGCGTTCATGGCCGCGGGCAACGGCGCAGGGGCCGGTCGGGCGGCGATGGGGCTGGCCGGACTGGCCGCGCAGGACGGTCGGCTCGACGAGGCCGCCGAGGGCCTCGCCGATGCCATGCAGGCGCTGGGGGCGCACGGCGTGGCGCGCTGGCGGGAAGAGGCCGAACTGGCATGGGCGCGGCTGCAGGTGCGTCGCGGCCGGCTGGCGGCTGCGCTGCCGGCCCTGCGGCGGCTGCGGCGCGCCGTGGGTGACGGGCCGCTGCGCGCCGGGTGGCACCTGGCCCGGGCCGAGCTGGCCGCGGCACGCGGGCGGACGGTGGTGGCGCAGCGACAGGCCGCTGCCGCTCTCGGGCGTCTGGAGACATGGCGCCGTCAGGTGCCGGCGGGCGACATGCGGGTGGCCTGCGCCCAGCAGGCGGAGGCCGCGCACGACCTCTGGGTGCGCCTGGCGGACGCGCCCGAGCGTGGCACCGAGGCCGGCCCGTCCGGCTGGGCCCTGCTGGCCGCCATCGAGCACGGACGGGCGCGGTCGCTGCACGACGAGCTGGCGCAGCGCGCGGGCGCGCTGACGGCGGCAAGGGCGACGGACGTCGCTGCCGAGTCCGACGACGACGACGGCCGGCAGCGCGTGAACTGGTGGCTGCACCAGTGGCAGCAGGCGGTGGGCGCGGGGGACGTCGAGCGGGCCTCGCAGTGGCAGGCGCTCGCCCGGCAGGCCGAGCAGGACTGGGCCCGCCGCGAGCGGCAGCGCCAGGCATTGCGACTGACGGCGGGTGCGCGGCCGGCGATGGCGGGGCCCGACTTGGGCCGCTCGGCGGCGGCCTGGGCCGACGCCCTGCCGGCCCGCCTGGGGGAGGGCAGGGGGCTGGTGGCGTACCACCTGGACGGCGACACCTGGCGCGCCGCCGTGGTGGTGGACGGCCGCTGTCACCGCCACCACGGCCAGGTGCCGGGGCTGGCGGCGCGCCTGGCCAGCCTGCGCCTGCAACTGGACGGCATGCGCGGCGTGCCGTCCCGTGGTGACCGCCACGCCGTGCAGCGCCTGCAGCGCGTGCAGGCGCTGCTGCGCGGCCTGCACGACGACCTGTTCGCGCCGCTGCGGGCACCCCTGGGGCGGCTGCGTGAGCTGGTCATCGTGCCGCACCGGGCGCTGCACGGGCTGCCGTTCGCGGCGCTGCATGACGGGCAGGCGTTCCTGGTGGACCGGGTGGACGTGGTGATGGCGCCCAGCGTGCAGGCCTGGCAGGTCGCCCAGGCGCGCCCGGCGGCACTGGACGGGCCCGTGGGCGTGTTCGGCGCGGGCTCGGCCTGGCTGCCGGCCATCGCCGCCGAGACGTCGGCGGTGGCCGAGGCCTGGGCGCGGCATGGGCCGGTGCACCGGGAGGAGCGGGCCACGGTGGCGGCCTTCCAGGCACTCGCGCCGCAGGCTGCGGTACTGCACCTGGCCTGCCATGCGGTGGCACGCCCGGACAACCCGGCGTTCTCGGCGCTGCACCTGCACGACGGCGTGGTGACGATGGCCGACGTGGCCACCTGCCGGCTGCACGCGGCGCTGGTGGTGCTCTCCGCTTGCGACACCGCCGTGAGCCGCGTGGCGCCCGGCGACGAGGTGCTGGGGGTGGCACGCGGCTTCCTGCTGGCGGGCGCACGCAGCGTCGTCGCCTCGCTGTGGAGCGTGCGCGACGACACGACCGCCGCGCTCATGGCCGCCTTCCATGCCGCCTGCCGGGCAGGCGCCTCGCCGCCGGCGGCCCTGGCCGCGGCGCAGCGGGCGCTGGCCCGCACGCATCCGCATCCCTTCCACTGGGCCCCCTTCGTCGTGTACGGCGGGGGTTCACCGACCACCGCCCCGCCTGCAGGAGCCTGTCCATGCCCCGACCCCTGACCCCGCCCCGCGCGACGTTCCTCGTGCGGGCATCCGCCGCTGCCGCCCTCGGCCTGGCCGCTGCCGGCGCGTCGCTGCCTGCCGCAGCGCAGCCGCGGCCCGACGGCACCGTGGCGCAGGAGGTGATCCTGCAGTCCCGGCCGGGGGTGTCCATCGACGGCCTCGCTGCGGCCTACGGCCTGACGCTGGTGGACCAGTTCGGCAGCCGGCCGATCTGGCGCGCCCGCGTGGCCGACGGTGGCAGCGTGGAGGCCGTCGTCCAGGCGCTGACGGCCGATGCCCGGGTGGTCTATGCCGAGCCGCATGTGGAGCACCAGGCGCCCGAGAGCCGCCACAACGTGGTGTGGGCCATCGGCGGCAGCCAGGCGGAATGGGCCGCGCAGTGGGCCGGCCCGGCCATGCGGCTGGAGCGGGCGCACCGCCGGGCCACTGGCGCCGGCGTGACGGTGGCCTTCCTCGACACCGGCGCCGACCTCGACCACACGGCGCTGGCCGGCCGCTGGGCGCGGCGGGCCGACGGCAGCCTGCTCGGGCGGGATTTCGTCGACGACGACGCGGATCCGCGCGAGGCCGGCTCGCGCGCGGACCCGGGCTACGGGCATGGCACGCATGTGGCCGGCCTCATCGCGCTGGCGGCGCCCGCCGCCCGCCTGATGCCCGTGCGGGTGCTGGAGCCGAGCGGCCAGGGCAACGCCTGGGTGCTGGCCGAGGCGCTGCTGTGGGCGGTGGACCCCGACGGCGATCCGCGCACGGCCGACGGCGCCGGCGTGGTGAATCTCAGCCTGGGCACCACCCGGCCGACCCGGCTGCTGGACCAGGCCGTCGAGCTGGCCACCTGCAGCGACGACGATGACGACGAGCCGGACGACGGCTACGACGGCCCGGGCTTCGAGGCGGACGCCCAGCGCTGCGATGCCCAGGGGGGCGCCGTGGTGCTGGCGTCGGCGGGCAACGACGGCGCCACGAAGCCGCGCGTGTACCCCGCCGCCGAGGCGGCCGAGGGCAAGCTGGCGGTGGCGGCCAGCACGCGCAAGCGCCGGCTGGCCAGCTTCTCCAACCGGGGGGCGTGGGTGGAGGTCGCGGCGCCGGGCGACCGCATCATGAGCACCGTGCCCGGCGATGCCTGGGGCGTGTGGAGCGGCACGTCCATGGCCGCGCCGCTGGCCGCCGGCGTGGCGGCGCTGGTGCGCCAGACCGTCCCCGACTGGAAGGCCGTGGACGTCACGAAGCGGCTCATCGACCGCAGCGCGGCCCTGTGCGGCACCGTGGCACTGCGGCAGATCGACGCCGCGGGCGCCGTGTGGGACGAACAGCCGCCGCCACCGGTGTGCCGCTGAGCCGCGGCCGCGGCCCAGCAGCCCGGTCAGAACGCCATGTAGCGGCCAGGCCGGTGGTTCACGGCCAGGGCGAAGTTCATGGCCGCGGCCGCGAGCAGCGACAGCGCCAGACGCGGCGCGTCGATCCAGGGCCAGGAGGCCAGCAGGATCAGCGCGTCGATGGCGAGCTGCACGTGGCCGGCGCGCCAGCCGAATCGCTCCTGCAGCCACAGCACCAGCACGTTCAGACCGCCCAGGCTGGCGCGGTGGCGGAACAGGATGATGAACCCCGCGCCCACGAGCAGCCCGCCGCCCACGGCGGCGAACCAGGGCGACACGCGCTGCAGTTCCAGCCAGCCGGGCAGCGCCTCGGACAGCCCGGCCAGCAGCGTGACGGCCGCCAGCGTCTTGACCGTGAAGCGCGGCCCCATGCGCTGCCACGCCAGGGCGTAGAAGGGCAGGTTGATGACGAAGAACAGGACGCCGAAGGGCAGCCCCGTGGCGTAGTGGGCCAGGAAGGCCAGGCCCACGGTGCCGCCGGTCATCAGGCCAGCCTCGCGGAACAGCGCCAGCCCCAGGCCCACGAACAGCGTGCCCGTGAGCAGGGCCTGGGCATCGTCGAAGGCGCTGTGGCGCAGCGGCTCCGGTGTCTCGGCGGCGGTGTTCATTCGACGATGCCCGCCATGAAGTACTTGATGAGGCCCTTGGCGGCGAAGCCGACCAGCCCCACACCCAGGCCGAGGAACAGCACGAAGGTGCCGAAGCGGCCGGCTTTCGATTCCCGCGCGAGCTGGAAGATGATGAACACCATGTAGAGCATGAACGCCGTCACCCCGACCGTGAGGCCGAAGTTGGCGACCTGCTCCTCGGTGAGGCCGAACATCAGCCTCGCTCCCGGTCGTCGTGGGCCAGCACCAGGTCGCGGTAGGCGTGCCAGCTCGCGTGGGCGAGCCAGGGCAGCACCACCACCAGGCCCAGCAGCAAGGTGGCCATGCCCAGGCCCGTCAGCACCAGCAGCAGCACCGCCCACAGGGCCATCGGGATGGGGTGCTCCATCACCGCGCGCCAGCTGGTGAACACGGCGCCCAGCACGCCGATGGAGCGGTCCAGCAGCATGGGCAGGGCGACGACGCTGGACGCGAACACCGGCGCCGCCAGCAGCGCGCCCAGCACGAGCCAGGTCTCGAACAGCAGGCCGTGCTCGGCCAGCACCACGAGGCGCAGGAAGTCCACCGGCCGGTTGACCTGGCCCGGCAGGGCGCTGACGATGAGCGAGGCCGAGGTGAGCACCCAGCCGGCGCCCGCCAGCGCCAGCAGCCCGCCGAAGACGACCAGGCGATGGTCGCGCGGGCGCCAGGCGGCCAGGGCGGTGCGCAGGCCCGCGGGCTCGCCGCGCTCGATGGCGCGGCTGACCGCGTAGAGCCCGGTGGCCAGCACCGGCGCCACCAGCAGGTAGCCCGAGAAGGCGCCCGCCAGCCACCAGAACTGGTGCCGCGCCTGCCAGAACAGGGCGGCGCCGAAGGCGGCCATCACCGCGCCGTGCAGCAGCCCCGGCAGGGGGCAGGCCATCAGGTCGCGCCAGCCGCGGGCCAGCCAGCCCAGCGGTCGCAGGGCCGGGATGCGGCGCACGCCGAAGCTGCGCGATTGCTGCAGGGCGTGTTCGGTGAGGCGGTTGGGCATGGCTGCGGCATGGTGCCAGCGGGCCGGCCCGCCGGTCTTGATGTCGGACAAGCGCCCGGGCCGGCCGGGCGGGGCTCAGGTGGCCGTGGCCGCGATGAGCGCGCGGGCGGCTGCCTGCAGCGCGTCGGGGGAGCCGTCGGCCAGCGGCAGCGGCCGCGCCGGGGCCTCGCCGTCGTGCGCCGCGCGGTCGTAGAGCGGGTCGTAGTGCTGCACCATCAGCTCGCCGAGCAGCGTGGCCCAGTCGCCGGCCCGGGCCAGCGCCTGCCAGCGCTCGATGGTGGCGCGGCCGCGCAGGGCCGTGAGCGCGGCCAGGCGCTGGTCCAGGGCGGGCAGGTCGGTCATGAGGAAGGCGTACTCGCGCTGCAGCAGCGCCACGCGGGCCGGCAGCGGCATGTCCACCCGCCACTGGTGCGGGCTGCCGTGCAGGGCCGGCAGCAGGGACTCGGGCAGCTGCAGCCGGCCGATGCGACGGCTTTCGCGCTCCACGAACACCGGGCGGGCGGGGTCCAGGTGGCGCAGGGCCTGCCAGAGCTGCGTCTCGAAGTGCTTCTGGCTGGGCTGCGGACGGTCGGGCAGGCCGCCGAGCACGGAGCCGCGGTGGGCGGCCAGGTCTTCCAGGTCCAGCACCTGGGCGCCCTGGGCGGCCAGGGCCTGCAGCAGCAGGGTCTTGCCGGTGCCGGTGCGCCCGCCCAGCACCTGCCACTGCATCTGCGCAGGCAGGTCGGCCAGCGCATCGCGCACCAGCCCGCGGAAGGCCTTGTAGCCGCCCTGGAGCTGGTGCGTGCGGAAGCCGATCTGGGCCAGCACGATGCTCAGGCTGCCCGAGCGCTGGCCACCGCGCCAGCAGTACACCAGGGGGCGCCAGTCGCGCGGGCGGTCGGCGACGTGCTCCTCCAGCAGGCGCGCGATGTTGCGCGACACCAGGGCGGCGCCGCGCTTGCGCGCGTCGAAGGTGGAGACCTGGGTGTAGAGGGTGCCCACCTCGGCACGCTCGGCGTCGTCGAGCACCGGCCAGTTGACGGCGCCGGGCAGGTGGTCCTCGGCGAACTCGGCGGGCGAGCGCACGTCGATCACGGTGTCGTGGAGGGGGTCGCGGCCGCCGAACGCGTCGGCGGCGGTGCACGTGGCCAGGCTCATCGGGTCAGGGGGTCAGCGCCAAGGCGTCCAGCAGCTCGCTTTCCATCTGCAGCTGCAGGCGGGGGTTCTGCAGGGCGGGGCCGCTGACCAGGAAGGTGTCCTCCACCCGCTCACCCAGCGTGGACACCTTGGCCAGCTGCAGGTTGACCTGGTGCTTGCCGAGCACCCGCGCGATGGCGTACAGCAGGCCGGAGCGGTCGCTGGCGCTGACGGTGACCACCCAGCGCTGCGCCTTCTCGTCCGGCCGCAGCGACACGCGCGGCTGGATGGGGAAGGACTTGACGCGGCGCGACACCCGGCCGCGGCTGGGCGCCGGCAGCGGGCCGTCGGACGCGAGCGCGAGCGCCGCCTGCGTCTCCACCAGCGAGATCATGTCGCGGTAGGCACTGGCTGCATGGGGGTCGACAGACGGGCTGACGACCTGGAAGGTGTCCAGCGCGTAGCCGGCGCGGGTGGTGTGGATCTTGGCGTCCTGGATGGAGAAGCCGGCGGAATCGAAATAGCCGCAGATGCGGGCGAACAGGTCGGGCCGGTCGGGCGCGAACACCAGCACCTGCAGGCCCTCGCCGATGGGCGAGGGGCGCGCCCGCACGATGGGCTGCCGGGCCTCGAGGTGGCGCCAGAGCGAACGGGCATGCCAGGCGATCTCGGCCGCGTCGTGGCGGGCGAAGTAGCTCACGTCCAGCGTCTTCCACAGCGGCTGCTCGGTGCCCGGCAGCGCCGAGTGCAGGGCGAGGATGTGCTGCGCCTCCTGCTTGCGCGCCTCCACCTCGGCGTCGGCGCTGGGCGAGGCGCCGCCGAGCACGCGCAGCGTGAGGCGGTACAGGTCTTCCAGCAGCTTGCCCTTCCAGGCGTTCCACACCTTGGGGCCGGTGCCGCGGATGTCGGCCACGGTGAGCAGGTACAGCGCGGTGAGGTGGCGCGCGTCGCCCATGAGGCGCGCGAAGTGGCCGATGACCTCGGGGTCCGACAGGTCCTCCTTCTGCGCCACGCGGCTCATGGTGAGGTGGTGGCGCACCAGGAACTCGGCCAGGCTGGCGTCGGCCGGCTCCACGCCGTGCTCACGGCAGAAGCGCCGCACCTCCACCGCGCCGAGGTCGGAGTGGTCGCCGCCGCGGCCCTTGGCCACGTCGTGGAACAGCGCGGCGATGTAGAGGATCCAGGGCTTGTCCCAGCCGGCGGCGAGCTGGCTGCAGAAGGGGTACTCGTGCGCGTGCTCGGGCACGAAGAAGCGGCGCACGTTGCGCAGCACCATGAGGATGTGCTGGTCCACGGTGTACACGTGGAACAGGTCGTGCTGCATGCGGCCGACGATGCGGCGGAACACCCACAGGTAGCGGCCCAGCACCGAGGTCTGGTTCATCAGCCGGAAGGCGTGCGTCTGGCCCTGCGGCTGGCGCAGGATGTCCATGAACAGCTCCCGGTTGACGGGGTCGCGCCGGAAGCCGCCATCCATGAGGTTGCGGGCGTTGTACAGCGCCCGCAGCGTGCGCGCCGAGAGGCCCTTGATGCCGGGCGTCTGCTGGAAGACGAGGAAGGTCTCCAGGATGGCATGCGGGTTGTCGGTGTAGAGGTCGTCGCGCGCCACCTCCAGCATGCCCGCGCGGTCCAGGAACCGGGCGTTGATGGGCCGCATGGGCACGTCCTCGGTGCCGTTGACCCGCTCCTCGATGTTGAGCATGAGGATCTGGTTCAGCTGCGTCACCGCCTTGGCCGCCCAGTAGTAGCGGTGCATCAGCACCTCGGAGGGGCGGGTGCCGCGGTCGCCCTCAAGGGAGCGACGGGCCGCTCCCGAGCTCCCTTGACCCCCTCGGGGGGCCTGCGGCTGGGCCGCAGGTTCGGGGGCGTACTTGATGCCGAAGCTCTGCGCCACGGCCGTCTGCAGGTCGAACACCAGCCGGTCCTCGCGCCGGCCGGCCACGAGGTGCAGCCGCGCGCGGATGAGCTTGAGCGTGCCCTCCTGGCGCTGCAGCTGCTTGACCTCGAACGGCGTGATCAGGCCGCGCGCGGCCAGCTCCGTCCAGGTGCGGCCGAGCCCGGCCGCGCGCGCCACCCACATCACCACCTGCAGGTCGCGCAGGCCGCCGGGGCTTTCCTTGCAGTTGGGCTCCAGGGCGTAGGGCGTGTCCTCGTACTTCACATGGCGCTGGCGCATCTCCAGCGTCTTGGCGCGCAGGAAGGTGCGCGGCTCCATGGCGGCGGTGTTGGCGTGGCGGAAGGTGTTGAACAGCCGGCGCGAGCCGCAGAGGAAGCGGCTCTCCAGCAGCGCCGTCTGCACCGTGACGTCCTTCTGCGCCTCGGCGATGCACTCGTCCACCGTGCGCACCGAGGAGCCGATCTCCAGGCCCACGTCCCAGCAGGCCGTGATGAAGGCGGACAGGGTGGCGCGCGTGGCGGGGTCGTCCGCCGCGTGGGACAGCGTGGGCGGCAGCAGCAGCAGCACGTCCACGTCGGAATGCGGGAACAGCTCGCCGCGCCCATAACCGCCCACGGCCAGCAGGGCCGCGCCGGCGGGCATGCCGCTGTGCTGCCACAGGGCCACCAGCGTGGTGTCCACATGCCGGGCCAGGCCGCGCAGCAGGCGCGCGGCGCCGGTGATGCTGGGCCGGCCCGCCGCGAAACGGCCGATCAGGCCCGCCTTGCCGGCCCGGAACTGCTCGCGCAGCTCGGCCAGCGGGACGGCCGGTGTGCCGGCCGACGCAGGCAGGGCCTCATCCAGCGGTGCCATGGGACGCCTCAGGCGCCGACGAACTCGGGCGGCGGCGGGCTGCCGGCGGACACCGTGAGCACCTCGTAGCCGGTGTCGGTGACCACGATGGTGTGCTCCCACTGCGCCGACAGCGACCGGTCCTTGGTGACGATGGTCCAGCCGTCGCCGGTTTCCCTGATCTCGCGCCGGCCGGCGTTGATCATGGGCTCGATGGTGAACACCATGCCCGGCTGCAGCTCTTCCAGGGTGCCCGGGCGGCCGTAGTGCAGCACCTGCGGCTCCTCGTGGAACTTCTGGCCGATGCCGTGGCCGCAGAACTCGCGCACGATGGAGAAGCCCTGGTTCTCCGCGAAGGTCTGGATGGCGTGGCCGATGTCGCCCAGGCGCGCGCCCGGGCGCACCTTGACGATGCCGCGCCACATGGCCTCGTAGGTGATGGCGCACAGGCGCTTCGAGGCGATGGAGCCCTCGCCGACGATGAACATGCGGCTGGTGTCGCCGTGCCAGCCGTCCTTGATGACGGTGACGTCGATGTTGACGATGTCGCCGTTCTTCAGGGGCCGGTCGTTGGGGATGCCGTGGCAGACCTGGTGGTTGATCGAGGTGCAGATCGACTTGGGGTAGGGCGTGTAGCCCGGCGGCTGGTAGTTCAGCGGCGCAGGCACCGCCTGCTGGACGTTCACGATGTGGTCATGCGCCAGCTTGTCGAGCTGCTCGGTGGTGATGCCGGGCTTCACATGCGGCGTGAGCATGTCCAGCACCTCGGAGGCGAGACGGCCGGCCACGCGCATGGCCTCGATGTCGCCGGCGGACTTCAGGGTGATCGTCATGGGCCGGCATTCTCTCATCGCACCGTAAAATCGCGGGCTTTCCCTGTGGCTTGCCCCTGACCGACGGGGTGCCGCCCGCCCCAGAGCCCCACCCTTGGCCGCCATGTCCACCGCCCATCCGCACCTTCTGCATTTCGAGGGCGGCAACGCCCTGTCCGCCTTCCGCGCGCAGGCGCTGCTCGCCCGGCTGCAGGCCGCCTGCCCGCGCGTCACGGGCGTGACGGCCCGCTTCGTGCACTGGGTGGGGCTGGACCGGCCGCTGGACGCCGCGGCCGGCGACAAGCTGGCGGCGCTGCTGCAGTACGGCGAGCCGGCCGCGGTGGCCGAAGGCGAGCTGGTGGTGGTGATGCCGCGCCTGGGCACGGTGTCGCCGTGGGCCAGCAAGGCCACCGACATCGCCCACAACTGCGGCCTGCCCATCCACCGGGTGGAGCGGGTGACCGAGTTCCGCCTGGCGCTCAGAACGGGGCTGGTGGCTGGCCTGGTGGGCGGGGCCAAGCCGCTGTCGGCCGACGAACGCGCGGCCTGCGCGGCCGTGCTGCACGACCGCATGACCGAGAGCGTGGCCTTCGAGCGCGAGGCGGCCCGCCACCTCTTCGACGAGCAGCCGGCCGATCCGCTGGCCCATGTGGACGTGCTGGGGCAGGGCCGCGCGGCGCTGGAGCGCGCGAACACCGAGTTCGGCCTGGCGCTGTCGGACGACGAGATCGACTACCTGGTGGAGGCCTTCACCGGCCTGAAGCGCAACCCGAGCGACGTGGAACTGATGATGTTCGCCCAGGCGAACAGCGAGCACTGCCGCCACAAGATCTTCAACGCCGAGTTCACCATCGACGGCCAGAAGCAGCCGCTGTCGATGTTCGGCATGATCCGCCACACCGAGAAGACCAACCCCCAGCGCAGCATCGTCGCCTACAGCGACAACGCCGCCGTGATGCAGGGCGGGCCGGTCGAGCGCTGGCTGCCGGAGGGCTTCACCAACGCGCCGAAGTACGGCGCGCGCGCCGAGACGGCCCACGTGCTGATGAAGGTGGAAACGCACAACCACCCGACGGCCATCTCGCCCTTCCCGGGCGCGTCCACCGGCGCGGGCGGCGAGATCCGCGACGAGGGCGCCACCGGCCGTGGCGCGCGGCCCAAGGCCGGCCTCACCGGCTTCTCGGTGAGCAACCTGCACCTGCCGGGCCTGCCTGGCTTGTCCGGCCCCGACCACCCCGAGCCGTGGGAGCGCGCGCCCTACGGCAAGCCCGCGCACATCGCCAGCGCGCTGCAGATCATGACCGAGGGGCCGCTGGGCGGCGCGGCCTTCAACAACGAATTCGGCCGGCCCAACCTGGGCGGCTACTTCCGCGTGTTCGAGCAGACCGTGGGCACGGGCACCGACGCGGTTCGCCGCGGCTACCACAAGCCCATCATGATCGCCGGCGGCCTGGGCGCCATCAGCGACGGCCAGACCCACAAGCTGCCCTTCGGTGCCGGCACGCTGCTGGTGCAGCTGGGCGGCCCGGGCATGCGCATCGGCATGGGCGGTGGCGCGGCCAGCTCCATGGCGGCAGGCACCAACACCGCCGCGCTCGATTTCGATTCCGTGCAGCGCGGCAACCCCGAGATCCAGCGCCGTGCCCAGGAGGTCATCAACCACTGCTGGGCGCTCGGCGCGAACAACCCCATCCTGGCCATCCACGACGTGGGCGCGGGCGGGATCAGCAACGCCTTCCCCGAGCTGGTGGATGGCGCGGGTCAGGGCGCGCGCTTCGATATGCGCAAGGTGCCGCTGGAGGAAACCGGCCTGGCGCCCAAGGAGATCTGGTGCAACGAGAGCCAGGAGCGGTACGTCCTGGCACTGAATCCTGAGCTGCTGCCGCTGTTCGAGCAGATGTGCGAGCGCGAGCGCTGCCCGTTCGCCGTGGTGGGCGTGGCCACGAGCGACCGCGAGCTGGTGCTGGAGGACGGCCCCGGCGGCGAACGCGTGATCGACATGCCCATGGACGTGCTGCTGGGCAAGCCGCCCAAGATGCAGCGTGACGTGCAGCGCGTGGCCCGCCGCTCGGCCCCGCTGGACCTGACCGGCGTGGCGCTCAAGACGGTGGCCTTCGACGTGCTGCGCCACCCCACGGTGGCCAGCAAGCGCTTCCTGGTGACCATCGGCGACCGCACCGTGGGCGGCCTGAACCACCGCGACCAGATGGTGGGCCCGTGGCAGGTGCCGGTGGCCGACTGCGCGGTGACCCTGGCCGACTACGCCGGCCTGCGCGGCGAGGCCATGGCCATGGGCGAGCGCACGCCGCTGGCCGCGCTGGACGCGCCGGCCTCCGGCCGCATGGCCGTGGCCGAGGCCATCACCAACCTGCTGGCCGCGCCCATCACGCTGGAGCACGTGAAGCTCAGCTGCAACTGGATGGCCGCGTGCGGCGAGCCGGGCGAGGACGCGGCGCTGTACGACACCGTGAAGGCCGTGGGCATGGAGCTGTGCCCGGCGCTGGGCATCGGCGTGCCGGTGGGCAAGGATTCGCTGTCCATGCGCACGCGCTGGAGCGATGCCGGGGTGCAGAAGCAGGTGGTGGCACCGGTGTCGCTCATCGTCTCGGCCTTCGTCACGCTGGACGACGTGCGCGGCACGCTCACGCCGCAGCTGCAAGGCGGCGACACCACGCTGATCCTGGTGGATCTCGGCGCCGGCCGCGCCCGCATGGGCGGCTCCATCCTGGCGCAGACGCTGCAGCAGTTCGGCGACACGGTGCCTGACCTGGACGACCCCGCACGCCTGAAGGCGCTGGTGGCCGCCGTGAACGCCCTGCGTGCCGACGGCAAGCTGCTCGCCTACCACGACCGCTCCGACGGCGGCCTGTGGGCGGCGGCCTGCGAGATGGCCTTCGCCGGCCAGCGCGGCGTGAGCCTGAACGTGGACATGCTGGTCACCGAGGGCGACGGCATCGCCGACAGCCGCGCCGACTTCGGCGACTCCAAGAACTGGGCGGCCCAGGTGAGCGGCCGGCGCGACGAACTCACGCTCAAGGCGCTGTTCAACGAGGAGCTGGGCGCGCTGGTGCAGGTGAAGACCAGCGACCGCGACGCCGTGCTGGCCACGCTGCGCGCGCACGGCCTGTCGGCCTGCAGCCATGTGGTGGGCAAGACCAACGACAAGCACGCTGTCGAGGTCTGGCGCGACGCCAAGGTGCAGTTCGGCGCCCCGCTGCGCGATTTGCAGCAGGCCTGGGACGAGGTGAGCTGGCGCATCGCCCGCCTGCGCGACAACCCGGCGTGTGCCGACAGCGAGCACGCCCTGGCCGGCGGCGAGGACCCCGGCCTGCACGTCGCGCTCGGCTTCGACCCGGCCGAGGACGTGGCGGCGCCCTTCATCGCCACGGGCAAGCGCCCCGCGCTGGCCATCCTGCGCGAGCAGGGCGTCAACAGCCACGTCGAGATGAGCTACGCCATGCACCAGGCCGGCTTCGACACCTTCGACGTGCACATGAGCGACCTCCACGCCGGCCGGGCGCGCCTGGACCAGTTCCAGGGCTTCGTGGCCTGTGGCGGCTTCTCCTACGGCGACACGCTGGGCGCCGGCGAGGGCTGGGCGCGCTCGATCATGTTCAACCCGGCGCTGGCCGAGCAGTTCGCGGCCTTCTTCGCGCGGCCGGACAGCTTCGCGCTGGGCGTGTGCAACGGCTGCCAGATGATGGCCGCGCTGGCGCCCATCATCCCTGGCGCCGAGGCATGGCCGCGCTTCACCCGCAACAAGAGCGAGCAGTACGAGGCGCGCCTGGCGATGGTGGAGGTGCTGGACAGCCCGTCGCTGTTCTTCCGCGGCATGGCCGGCAGCCGCCTGCCCGTGGCGGTGGCCCACGGCGAGGGCTTCGCCGACTTTTCGCAGCGCGGGCAGGCCGACGCGGTGCACCGCGCCCTGCGTTTCGTGGACGGCCACGGCGCGCCCACCGAGACCTACCCGCTCAACCCCAACGGCAGCCCCGGTGGCCTCACCTCGGTGACCACGGCCGACGGCCGCTTCACCGTGCTGATGCCGCACCCGGAGCGGGTGTTCCGCCATGCGCAGATGAGCTGGACGGACGGCGATATCGCCGCCCACAGCCCCTGGATGCGCATGTTCCGCAACGCCCGGCAGTGGATCGCCTGACGTGACGCGGCGGCGCCGCGTGCGCCGTCAGGTCAGGTCGCCGTCCAGTCGCGCAAGCGCTCGGCGGTGAGCTCTTCGGGGCGGTGGAAGGCGTGGCCCTGGCCCCAGGTGACGCCCAGGTCACGCAGCTGGCCGGCCACCTGTTCGCTTTCCACCCACTCGGCCACCACCGGCTTGTCCAGCAGGCGCGCCATCTCGGTCATGGAGCGCACCATGCCGGCATGCACCTCGTCGGTGTCCATGTCGCGCACGAAGACGCCGTCGATCTTGATGGCGTCGAAGGGCAGCCGGCGCAGGGTGCTGAAGGACGCGAAGCCGCTGCCGAAATCGTCCAGCGCGAAGCGGCAGCCCAGGTCCCGCAGCTGCTGCATGAACTGGCTCGCGGCGTCGAGATTGACGATGGCCTCGGTCTCGGTGATCTCGAAGCACAGCAGCCGCCCCGGCACCCGGTGCTCGTCCAGCCAGGCGGCCACCTGGGCGGGCAGGGTGGTGTCACGCACGGACACCGCGGACAGGTTCACCGCCACCTGGCCGATGGCGGCGTGCCGGTCGGGCACCTGGCCCAGCAGCTGGATCACCTGGCGCACCATCCAGCGGTCGATGTCGGTCACCAGGTGGAAGCGCACGGCCGGGCCGATGAACTGGCCGGGCAGCAGCAGGCGCTGGCGCTCGGGGTCCCACAGCCGGACGAGCGTTTCCAGTCGCAGCGGCGCGGGCTCGCCGTCGGCCGGTGGGCGCAGGGGCACGATGCGCTGCGCGTGGATGCGGAAGTGCTGCTGCTGCAGGGCGTCGAACAGGGTCAGGGCCCAGTTGGTGGACCCGCGGCCGGCGTCCGCAGGCTCGTCGCCCGGGGGGGGCGCGGCGGGGGCGGGCGAATGCACGCGCAGCGTGCCGCGGCCGGCGCGCTTGGCGTGGTAGGCGCATTCGTCCGCGGTGAGCATCAGCTGCTCGAAGCTGACGATGTAGCGCGTGAGCGGCACCAGCGCGATGGACACCGACAGCGGGAAGCGCCGCTCCTCCCAGGGGAACTCGTAGGCCGCCACCTGGGCCTGGATGCGCTCGGCCAGCGCCACGGCCTGGGCGGTGGACAGCCCCGCCGCCACGACGCCGAACTGGTCGCCGCCCAGGCGGGCCAGGAAGTCCTGGCGGCCCAGGCAGCCGGCCACCAGCTCGGCGAACTGGCGCAGCAGCTCGTCGCCGGCGATGCAGCCGCAGCTCTCGTTGACGAGTCGGAACTGGTCGATGTCCAGCAGCAGGAAGGCGGCGGGCTGGCCGTCGCGCTGCAGCTGGGCCAGCAGCTCGCTCACATGGGCGTCCAGCGCGCCGCGGTTGAACTGGCGGGTGACGAAATCGTGCGTGGCGAGGTAGTTGAGCCGGTCCTGCATGTACCGGCGCTCGTTGATCTCGATGCGCAGCTGGCGGTTGGCCAGCGTGAGCTCGGCCGTGCGGTCGCGCACGCGCTCCTCCAGGCTGCGGTTGAGCTCGCGCAGCTCGCGCAGCAGCACCAGCCGCTCGACCTGGTGGCGCACCCGGGCGCGCACTTCCTCGGCGTGCAGCGGCTTGGTGATGTAGTCGCTGCCGCCCATGGCGAACCCCGCGGCGAGGTCGTCGGTGCGGGCGGTGACGAAGACCACGGGGATCTCCGCGAGCGACATGTCGGCCTTCAGGCGGCGGCAGACCTCGAAGCCGTCCATGCCGGGCATCATCACGTCCAGCAGGATCAGGTCGGGGCGGCGGCGGGCCGCCAGTTCCAGGGCGCGTTGCCCCTGGTTGGCCACCATGATCTCGCAGCCGAGGCCGTCCAGGATGGCGCTCAGGACATCGATGTTCTCGGGCGTGTCGTCGACGATCAGGACGGTGAGCGGTCGGCCATCCACGGCAGAAAGCCTTTGGGCAGGGGCGTAACGAGGCCAGTGTATGCCACCGCCGGCGCGCACCGGCACGGGGCGTCGCCCTGGCGCGCGTGCGGTAATGCGCGCGTTCAGGCGCCCGCCGGGGCCTCGTCCAGCCAGGCCTGCACCGCCCGTTCCAGCGCCTGCAGGTCGTAGCGGCGCAGCAGGGCCTCCCATGCGGTGCGCTGCGCGGCCGGGGGCAGGCCGGCGGGCAGGCCCGCCAGGGCGGCACGCGCAGCGGGCGCGTCCCCGTCGGCCGCGGCGGCGCGCAGCGCCTGCAGCAGGGCGCGCCCGGCCGCGTCCAGCGGCAGCGCAGGCGCCTCGGTGGCCGCGGGCGCGGACGGGGCGCCTGCCGCCGGGACGTCGGCGTCGTCCAGCCGGGCGCCGCCGTGCCGCTGCAGCAGGCGGGCGATCTCGGGCAGCACGTAAGGCTTGGCCACGTAGTCGCTGAAGCCCGCCTCCAGGTAGAAGCGGCGTTCATGCTCCAGGCTGGACGCGGTGACCGCCACCACCGGCCAGGCCGCGGTGCCGGGGTCGGCGCGCAGGGCCCGCAGCATGTCCAGGCCGGACATGCGCGGCATGCGGATGTCGGTGAAGACGATGTCGAACCCCTCGTTCAACGAGGTGGCCGCGCGGCAGGCCGCCAGACCGGCCTGGCCGTCGTCCGCAGTGACCACCTGGCAGCCGATGTCGGCCAGCACCCCCGCCAGCAGCTCGCGGCTGGCGGTGTCGTCCTCCACCACCAGCGCGCGGCAGCGGCTGCCGGCCGCCAGGCGGCCGAGGGTGGCCGGCTCGGCGGGCGGCAGCGCCGACGGGTCCCGCAGGGGCAGTGGCAGGTGCAGCCAGGCGCGTGTGCCCTGGCCCGGGCGACCGGCCAGTCCCAGCTCGCCTCCCATGCTGCGCACGATCTCGCGCGACAGCGCCAGCCCCAGGCCCGTGCCGCCCTTGTCGCGCCCGGCCTCGCCCTGGCTGAAGGGCGCGAACAGGCGCTCGCGCTCGGCGTCGTCGAGCCCGGGGCCCGAGTCCGCCACCTCGATCCGGACGTCGTCGCCCTCGCGTCGGGCCACCAGCGCCACGCTGCCGTGTTCGGTGAATTTCACCGCGTTGCCGAGCAGGTTGATGACCACCTGCCCCAGCTTCTGCCGGTCCGCCTCCACCACGCAGGGCTGCGGCAGGCCCTGCAGGTCCACCTGCAGGGCCAGGCCCTTGGCTGCTGCGCGGTCGGCGAACAGGGCGCCGATCTCGGCGAGCTCCCCGTGCAGGTCGAAGGGGGAGGGCCGCAGGGCGAGGCGGCCGGATTCGATCTTGGCCAGGTCCAGCACGTCGTTGATCAGGCCGAGCAGCCGCTGGCCGGCAGAGAGGATCACCTGCAGCCGCTGGCGGGCCGGTGCGGGCACGCTGGCGTCGCCGATGAGCACCTGGGTGAAGCCCAGCACGGCATTCAGCGGCGTGCGGATCTCGTGGCTCATGTTGGCCAGGAACAGCGACTTGGCCCGGCTGGCGGCCTCGGCATGCGCCTGGGCCTCGCGCAGCGACGCGTTCGAGCGCGCCAGGTCCTGCGTGCGTGCCGCCACCTGGGCCTCGAGCTGCTGCTGCTGGCCGGCGACCAGCAGGTCGTGGCGGCGGCGGGCGATCATGAAGCCCGCGAGCAGGGCGGTGAGGCTCAGGCCGGCCCCCAGCATCACGGCCTGCAGCCAGCCGGGGCGCGGTCCGGCCCGGGCCCAGGCCGGCTGCAGGCGCAGGGCCCATTGCCGGTCGGCCACCCGGACCGTGGCGTCGTGGTGCACGCCACTGGACAGGGTGGCGGCGGCCACCTCCTGCTCGGCCGGCGCCAGCACGCGCATGGCGAGGCCATCGCCCCAGTGCAGTGCGTGCGCGGCGGGCGCATCGGCGTCGCGCAGCAGCAGGTCATGGCCCTGGAAGCCGAGCTGGTCCATCGCGGTCTGCAGCAGCACCTCCACGTCGAGCGTGCTGGCCACCAGGCCCTGCATCGGCCCGCCGGCGTCCGCCGGCACCGGCGCGTACAGCACCTGCACATAGCGCCCGGACACCGATTGCGACACCGCATGCATGGGCAGGGAGGCGGCGATGCGGCCCGTGCGGCGCACCGTCTCGATGGCCGGCGCGCGCAGCGGGTCGGCCAGCTGGTCCAGGCCGACCAGCGACTCGAAGCCGGACTCCGGGTCGGTCCAGGCGACGGGGAAGTACTCGGGCCGGGGCCCGGCGGTCACCACCGTGTCGCGCGGGCTCAGCTCGCGCAGGGGCAGGCCCCCCTGCGCCGCCTCATGCGCGGCCCGGCCGGCGGCGGGGACGCGCGGCAGCCAGGCCACATGCTGCTGCCAAGGGCTGCGGCGCAGCATGGGACGCGACACCGCGCGGAACTCGTCGCCCGAGGTGTCCACGCGTTCGGCCAGGCGTTGCAGGACCTCCAGGTCGCGCACCGCGATGTCCAGCTGGTGCTGCAGCACCAGCGCCAGGCGCGTGGCGTCCGAGCGGAAGCGCTCGGCCTGCAGGTCGCGCTCCATCACGCTGGCGGTGAAGGTGGCGAACAGGGTGCCGCCCAGCCCCAGGCAGATGATGGGGAAGGCCTGGCTGGCCACGCGGCGATGCCGCAGCGCCGGGTGCAGCAGCAGCAGCAGCAGCGGGGTGAGCACCAGCGTGCCGGTGGCGTCGCCCACCCACCAGGTCAGGGCGTTGGCCAGCCACTCGCCCAGGGGTGTGCCGCCGAAGGCGTGCAGGGTGGCGGTGCCCACGGTGGCGCCGAGCACGCACGTGAGTGCCACGATGGCGGCGAAGGTGGCCGGCTGGCGCACCGGCTGCTCTTCGGCCCGCCCCACCACCTCCCGCGTCCACCAGGCCGCCAGCCCCGCCTGGGCGAGCGATCCGCCGGCCAGCAGCACGGCCCCGCCCAGCGCTGCCGCGGTCCAGCCGTGCTGCGGGCCGAAGTAGTCCAGCCAGTGGGTGAGCACGGCGCCCAACGCGAGGCCGGGCAGGGCGCGCCAGCCGGCCAGCATGAAGGCGGCCAGCGCCAGGCCGGCGGGCGGCCACACGGGCGCGATGCGCAGCGGGCCGTGCGCCAGCGCCAGCCCCAGCAGGGCGCCCCCGTGGTACAGCACGGCGAGCAGCAGCGTCAGCGCCAGCAGGCGCCACGCAGGGGGCAGGGAGGGGAAGAGGCGGGATTCCATCAGCGGCCGGCGCGCCGACGGATCATAGGGTCGCCGCGGCCCGCGTGCCCCTGTCGAGGCGCGCGGCCACGGTCATTCCGCCGCTTCGCCGAGCTGGCGCATCTGCGTGAGCCAGCGGCGGCTGGCGGCTTCGCTCAGCTGGCCGGCGCCGCCGATGAGCGTGTGGTGGATGGGCGCGATGCCGACGAAGCCGAGGATGTTGCGCTCCAGCGACCTCACGCTGTGGGCGCGGAAGACCCAGCGGTACACCGCCGCCGGCATGCCCATGGTCACCACCACCCTCGCTGAGCGGCCCGTCAGGCCCTTGTGCATGAACGGGTTGGTGCGCTCGCCCCGGAACGCGAAGCCGGGCCGGGCCACCTGCTCCAGGAAGCCCTTGAGCAGGGCCGGCATGTCGCCCAGCCAGAGCGGGAACAGCAGCACCAGGTGCTCGGCCCACTCGATGTCCTGCTGGGCCGAGCGCAGGCCTTCGGGCACGGGTTCGTGTTCCCAGGCGTGCTGGCTGCGCAGCAGCGGGAAATCCAGCCGGGCCACGTCCAGCCGGCGCACCATGTGGCCGGCGGTCTCGGCGCCTTCGGCGTAGGCGTCGGCCAGCGCATGGCCGAGGTGGGGGGCACTGGCGTCGGGGTGGCCTTGCAGGACGAGGATGCGGCGCGGCATGGGCTTGGCGGGGGACCGTCGGTGGGATGCGCCATGCTCGTCCGGGACGGACGCCGTGGCCTTGATGCCGCGCAAGCGGGTGGCCCGCGGCCGGGCCGCCGGCCGGTCAGGGCCCCGGCATGGCCGACAGCTCCACCGCCACGCCCGACAGCACGGCATTGCCGGACAGCGGGTCGCGCCGGGATTCGTCGAGCACGGCATTGAGGTTGGCACCCGGGCGCTCCGCGGCCAGCGCCAGGCGGGCGCCGGGGTGGTCGTGGCCCCAGCCGTGCGGCAGGCACACCACGCCGGGCATGAGCTCGTCGCTCAGTGCCACGGGCGCCACCAGCTGGCGGCCGGGCTGGTCGCCCAGCGGTCCCGCCGGGCGCAGCCGCGCGGGCGCGCCGGCCACCAGGCCGAGGCGTGCGGCATCCACCGGGTGCACGAGCAGGGTGCAGCGTTCGGGCCCCTTGGCCAGGGTGGGCAGGTTGTGCATCCAGCTGTTGTTGCTGCGCACGTCGCGCCGGCCGATGACCACCAGCGCGGGCGGCGGCTCGTCCAGCGCCGCCCGGGCGCGGGACAGGTCCGCCAGGCAGGCCGGCGGGGCCAGCTCGATGCGGCCGCTGGGTGTGCGCAGCAGTTCGGGAATGCGCGGCTGCAGCGGGCCCAGGTCCAGCCCGCCGGGGGCGGCGGCCACTCGGTCCAGCGTCAGCCCGTTGGGCTGGCGGCCGAAGCCGTCGCCCCAGGGGCCGGCGCGCAGCGCCAGGTCCAGCAGGCGCTCGGGGCCCCGACGGCCGCCCGCGGCCAGGGCGGCCAGCACCGCGCCGGCCTGCGCGCCGGCGAGGCGTCCCACGTCCTGCGCGAGCAGCTCGTCGTCCAGTGCCTGCAGGTCCACGCCGGCGCCGCGGCCCTGCACGATGGCCGCCAGGCGCAGCAGGTTCTCCCATTCCGCCGGCCGGGATGCGTCGGGTGGCAGCACGGCAGGCGTGTAGCGCGCATGGTTGCGGTGCGACAGCTGCGGGAACGCCACGTCGTAGTGCGATTCCTCCAGCGGCGACAGCCCGGGCAGGACCACGTCGGCATGGCGGCTGGTCTCGTTGAGGTAGATGTCCAGGCTCACCATGAAGTCGAGCCCGTCGAGCGCGCGCGACAGGCGCGGGCCGCCGGGGGCCGAGAGCACCGGGTTGGTGGCCACGGTGATGAGCGCCCGCACCTGGCCGGCGCCGGGCGTCTCGATCTCCTCGGCCAGCACGGTCATGGGCAGCTCGCCGAAGACCTCCGGCGCGCCGCTGACCCGGCTCGCGTGGCGCCCGGTGACGATGCCGCGCCCGATGCCCGGCGTGCCCGCGGTGTTCGCCGCGAACGCCGCGGCCTTGGGGAACATGGCGCCACCGGGCGCATCGAGGTGCCCGGTGAGCACGTTGAGCACGTCGATGAGCCAGGACGCCAGGGTGCCGAAGGCCTGGGTGCAGGTGCCGATGCGGCCGTAGACGCAGGCCCGCTCGGTGGCAGCCAGCTCGCGGGCCAGGCTGCGCAGGGTGGCCGCCAGCACGCCGCAGCGCTCGGCCACTGCCTCGGGCGGGAAGGGCGCGACAGCCTCGCGCACCGCCTCGATGCCCACGGTCCACTCGGCCAGGCGGCCGGGCCGCACGAGGCCTTCGTCGAACAGCGTGTGCACCATGGCGGCCAGCAGGAAGACGTCGGTGCCCGGGCGGATGGCGTGGTGGGCGTCGGCGATGGCCGCCGTTTCCGTGCGCCGCGGGTCGATGACCACCAGCCGCCCGCCCCGCTGGCGCAGGGCCTTGGCGCGGCCGCGGAAGTCGGTCACGGTCCAGAGGCTGCCGTTGCTGGCCATGGGATTGGCGCCCAGCATGAGCAGGAAGTCGCAGCGGTCGATGTCCGGCACGGCGATGCTCAGCCAATGGCCGAACATCCAGCCCGAGGCCAGCTGCTTGGGCATCTGGTCGAGCGTGGAGGCGGAAAACACGTTGCGGCTGCCCAGCGCCCGCGCCAGCCGGGGGAAGTACAGCCCGAGCGACATCTTGTGCGCCGCGGGGTTGCCGATGGCCAGCGCCACCGCGTCACGCCCGTGCTGCTCGATCAGCGGCACCAGCCGGCGCTCGATCTCGGCGAAGGCCTCCTCCCAGGTGGCGGGCTGCAGTTCGCCGCCGCGGCGCACCAGCGGCTGGCGCAGGCGGTCGGGGTCCTCGTGCAGGTCCTTCAGCGCGTAGCCCTTGGGGCAGAGGTACCCGCGCGAGAATACGTCGTCGGCGTGGCCACGGATGCCCACCACGCGCGGCGAAGCGGTGCCGTGGTCGATCTCCACCTCCAGGCCGCAGCAGGCTTCGCACAGTGGGCAGATGCGCAGGTGGCGGGTGCGGTCGGTCGTGTCGGGGGCGGCGGTGTCCATGGCATGTCCTGTTCGGGCAAGGCGCTGCTTGTCGCACGGCGGGCGGTCCACTGTCCGTCACCGGGGCGACGGGGTGGCTCGGGGTCAACCCGGGGGCGGGCCGGGCGGTGCGGGCGGCGGCGTGTCGGCCAGGGCGCGCAGCGCCGCGGCCGTGGCCTCGTCGGCCGGGAAGAAGGCCTCGATGGCCAGCTCGCTGAGCGTCACCTCCACGGGCGTGCCGAAGACGGTGACGGTGCTGATGAAGCTCAGCAGCCCGGCGGGCGAGTGCAGTTGCAGCGGCACGGCCAGCGCGGGCAGGCCCTGGGCGGGCGGGGTGGCGGCCGCGGGCTCGTCGGGCAACCGGGGCAGGGCCTGCAGCTCGTGCAGCAGGGCGGCCAGCCCCGGGTCGCCGCTGGCCTGCACCTGGTGGGCCAGGCGCTCGAACAGGTGCGTGCGCCAGGCCGGCAGGTTGGCGATGCGCGGCGCCAGGGCCTGCGGGTGCAACGACAGGCGCAGCACGTTCACGGGGGGCTGCAGCCAGTGCGCATCCAGGCCAGCCAGCAAGGCGCTCGCGGCCCGGTTCAGCGCCACCAGGTGCCAGTGCCGGTCCACGGCCAGGGCAGGGAAGGGCTCGTGGGCCGAGAGCACCTGCTGCACCACCGCATGCGCGGGCTGCAGGGCCGGGTCGCCCCAGGCGCGCTCGCGGTACATGGGCGCATAGCCCGCGGCGGTGAGCAGCCGGTTGCGCTCGCGCAGCGGCACGGCCAGCCGCTCCGACAGGCGCAGCAGCATCTCGCGGCTGGGCAGCGCGCGACCGGTCTCCAGGCAGCTCAGGTGCCGGGTCGAGACCTCGGCTTCCGCGGCCAGGTCCTGCTGGCTCCAGCGGCGGTGCTGGCGCCAATGGCGCAGCAGGGTGCCCACCGGCGCATCGGGTGGCGGGGCGGGCACGGTGGGAGGGGCAGGCGACGTGGGCATGCGGCCACGATAGCGGCACGCGGGTGGCAGGGGCATGACCTGCGAGGTCATGGACCCCGTGCACGGTGGCGGCCGACGATGGCGGCACGACGTTCCTGTCGTCCTCGTCCATCTCACCCCTTTTGCAGGAGATCGCCATGTCCCGCTTCACCGTCACCCCCTTCCTGCGCCGCGTGCTGCGCGTGGATGCCGTGCTCAGCGGCCTGACCGCCCTGGCGCTCGTGGCCGACGCCGAGCCGCTGGCGGCCTGGACCGGCCTGCCGGCCGGGCTGCTGCAGGCCACCGGCCTGGCGCTGGTGCCCTGGACGGCGGCGCTGGCCTGGATGGGCGGGCGCGAGAGCCTGCCCGTGGCCGCGCTGGGCACCGTCATCGCCCTGAACTTCGTGTGGGTGCTGGACACCGCGCTCGTGGCCTTCGGCGTGCTGGGCGCGGCGCAGACCGCCGGCGTGGCCATCGCCGCCGTGCAGGCAGTGGGCACGCTGGTGCTGGCCGAGCTGGAATGGTGGGGCCTGAAGCGCGCGCCGCGTGTCGGTGGCGTGGCCGCGGCCCCCGGGCGCGCCCGGCCGGTCAGCTGATCATGTACGCCGCCGCGGCGGTGGCGATCAGCGTGCCTTGGTCGTTGCACAGGCGCATCTGGGTGGAGCCGACGCGGCCGCCCAGGCGCGTCACCTCGGCCGTGGCCAGGAAGTGCTGGCCGATGCCCTGGCGCAGGTAGTCCACGCGCAGGTCGATGGTGCCCATGCGGGCGAAGCGGTGCATGACCTGGTCGGCCGACTCGTCCGCATGCTTCTCGGCGATGGCCACCATGAGCGCGAAGCCGCCCATGGCGTCCAGCGTGGCGGAGATCACCCCGCCGTGCAGGCGGCCGTAGAGGTAGTGGCCCACCAGTTCCGGCCGCATCTCGAAGCGCAGGGTGGGGCGGGCCGGCTCGGTCGTCACCACCTTCAGGCCCAGCACCTGGTTGAAGGTGATGCGCTGCTCGAACAGCTCGGTGAGGAACTGGTTCAGCTTGTCCTGTTCGGCGGGGCTGCGGCGGGCAGCGGGCGTGGCGGTCATGCGGTGGCGTCAGTCCAGGAAGAAGTCAGGGAGGAAGTTCGTGGTGCCCGGCACCACGGCATAGCCGCCGAGGTCGGTGATGCCGTGCGCGGCGAGCACCTCGTCGTCCACGTAGAACTGGCCGCTCGGTGCGGGTGCTGGCGTGGTGAGGAGGTGCCAGGCGGCGTCCGCCATGATCTGCGGCGTGCGGCAGAGCTTCGGGTCGACGCCCGGGATCATCTGCAGGGCGGCGGTGGCGATGGCGGTGCGCGGCCACAGGCTGTTGACCGCGATGCCCAGCTTGCGGAACTCCTGCGCGTGGCCCAGCGTGCACATGCTCATGCCGTACTTGGCCATGGTGTAGGCCACGTGGGGGCCGAACCAGTGCGGCTGCATGTTCAGCGGCGGCGACAGCGTGAGCACCTGCGGCGCACGGCCGGCGCGGGCGCTCGCCGTCAGTGCCTCCAGGCAGGCCTGGGTGCAGCAGTAGGTGCCACGCACGTTCACGCCGAACATCAGGTCGAAGCGTTTCATCGGCGTGGCGGGGGTCGGCGTCAGGCTGATCGCGCTGGCGTTGTTCACCAGGATGTCGATGCCGCCGAAGTGCGCCACGGTCTTCGCCACCGCGTCGGCCACCTGCGCCTCGTCGCGGATGTCGCAGGGCAGCACCAGCGCCTGGCCACCCGCGGCGCGCACCGCCTCGGCCGCCGCCGGCAGCGTGCCCGGTAGCTTGGGGTTGGGCTCCATGGTCTTGGCGACCAGCGCCACGTTGGCGCCGTCGGCCGCGGCGCGGGTGGCGATGGCCAGGCCGATGCCGCGCGAGGCGCCGGTGATGAACAGGGTCTTGCCCTGTAGGCTGCGGGTGCTCATGGGGGTCCTCGTCAAGTGGATGGCCCGGCGGGCGGCAGGCCGAGCATGCCACGCGCCTGGTCGGGGGTGGCCACGGCCCGGCCCGCGCGGCGGGCGCAGTCGGCCAGCGCCTCGATGAGCGCGCCGTTGCCGGGCGCGCGCTCGCCGCCGGGCAGGTAGAAGGTGTCTTCCAGCCCGGTGCGCAGCATGCCGCCCAGCTCGGCCACGCGCTGGTGCACGGGCCAGATCTCGGCGCGGCCGATCAGCGTGGCCTGCCACACGGCCTGGGGCGGCAGCCAGCGCGGCAACAGGGCCAGCAGCTCGGCGTCGCAGGGCATCCCGGAGGCGACGCCCATGACGAAGTTCAGCTCCGGCCGGCCCATGCCGGGGCGCAGCATGCCGGCCTGCACGTACATGGCCACCGAGCGCACGATGCCCACGTCGAAGCACTCGAACTCGGGGTGGGTGCCGCACTCGGCCATCACGTCCAGGAACTGCTGCACTTTGGCCACCGGGTTGTCGAACACCATGGGCGGCCAGGCCCATTGCCCGTCGGCCTTGAGCTTCAGGTAATTGAGGCTGCCGGCGTTGCAGGCGGCGATCTCGGGGCGCACGCGCCGCAGGCAGGCGGCCGGCCCGCTGATGTCCGGCCCGATGACGCCGGTGGTGAGGTTGATGATGACGCCCGGGCAGGCGTGGCGGATCGCGCCGACCACGTCCTCGGCCACGTCCGGGTCCCAGCTGGGGAGGTGGCCGCGGCCGGGGGCCTGGGCGCGCAGGTGCACGTGCATCACGCTGGCGCCGGCATCGAAGGCCTCGCGCGCCTCGGCGGCCATCTGCGCAGGGGTCACGGGTACCGGGTGCTGGCGGGGGTCGGTGAGCACGCCGGTGAGGGCGCAGGTCAGGATGGCGGGTGGGTTCGGCGGGGAACTCATGCGGGGGTGTCCTCCTCCAGGGCCAGCTCGACCAGCAGCGTGCCGGCCGCCACGGCGTCACCCGCGGCGACGTGGACCGCGCGCACGGTGCCGGCGGCGGCCGCGTGCTGCCACATCTCCATCTTCATGGCCTCCACGCTGGCCAGCGGGTCGCCCGCCGCCACGCGCTGGCCGGGGCGCACGGCCACCTGCGCCACCCGCCCGGCCACGGTGGCGCAGGCGCGTCGTGGGTCGGCCGCACGCCGGGCGTCCGGCCAGGGCGAGGGCTCGTCGAAACGGTACACGGCCGCCTCGTGGGCGAGCCACCAGCCGCCATCACCGGCCGGCCGCGCCACGTGGCACGCCGCCACGCCGTCGATCTCCAGGCGCCACCGGGCAGCCTCAGCGTCATGGGCCAGCACGCGCACCGTGGCGGGGGCCACGCCGGGCGTCGCGTCGGCAGGCACCAGCTGCACCACGTCACCGAGCCAGCGGGCCCGCCAGGCACGTTCGGCCCCCTGGCAGCGCAGGCGCAGCGGCACGGCGGCCAGCGCGGCCGGCCGCAGCGGCTCGGGCGTCCCGGCCGGCAGGCCATCGCGCGTCGCCAGGGCCGCCCCGGCCAGCCACAGGGCCTCCGGCGGCTCGGGCCGCCGCAGCAGCGGCTCGCCGCGTGTGGCCCACTCGTCCAGGCGTGTGGTGGTCATGCGGGCGTGGGTGAAGTCGTCGTGCTGCAGCACGCCGCGCAGGAACCGGGCATTGGTCGCCGGGCCGAACACCGGGCTGTCGTCCAGCGCGGCCACCAGGCGCCGGATGGCGTCGGCGCGGTCGTGCCCGTGCACGATGAGCTTGGCCAGCATCGGGTCGTACCAGGGGCTCACCGTGCTGCCCTCGGCAATGCCGGCGTCGATGCGCAGCGAGCCACCGGCGGCGGCCAGCGCCGCGCCGGGCCGCCAGTGGGCCACCGCGCCGGTCTGGGGCGTGAAGCCGTCGAACGGATCCTCGGCGTACAGGCGCGCCTCGATCGCGTGGCCGCGCCAGCGCACATCCGCCTGGCCACCGGGCAGCCAGGCGCGCAGCGGCTCGCCGGCCGCCACGCGCAGCTGCCACGCCACCAGGTCGACGCCGGTGAGCATCTCGGTCACCGGGTGCTCCACCTGCAGCCGGGTGTTCATCTCCAGGAAGAAGTGCTGTCCGGCGGTGTCGACCACGAACTCCACGGTGCCGGCGCCCACGTAGCCCACGGCGAGCGCCGCCGCGACGGCGTCGCGCCCCAGCCGTGCGCGCAGGGTGCCGTCGACGATGGGCGAGGGCGCTTCCTCGATCACCTTCTGGCGGCGCCGCTGGGCGGTGCAGTCGCGCTCGCCCAGGTGCACCGCATCGCCGTGGGCGTCGGCGAACACCTGCACCTCCACGTGGCGGGCGTCGCTCACCAGGCGCTCGAGCATGAGCCGGTCGTCGCCGAAGGCCGCGGCCGCCTCGCGCCGCGCCGCCGCGAGCGCCGCGGGCAGCTCGTCCAGCGCCTGCACCAGCCGCATGCCGCGCCCGCCGCCGCCGGCCACCGCCTTGACCAGCAGCGGCATGCCCAGCCGCTGCGCCTCCTGCACGAGACGGGCATCGTCCTGGTCGTCGGTGCCGCTGGGCAGGTAGCCCGGGGCGCACGGCACACCGGCCTGCTGCATGCGGCGCTTGGCCGCCGCCTTGTCCCCCATGGCGGCCATGGCCTCGGCCGGCGGGCCGATGAACACCAGGCCGGCCTGCACACAGGCGGCGGCGAACTCGGGCCGCTCGGAGAGGAAGCCGTAGCCCGGGTGCACCGCGTCGGCGCCGGTGCGGCGGGCGGCGTCCAGCAGGGCGGGGATGTGCAGGTAGCTCTCGGCGGCCGGCGCCGGGCCGATGGGCACCGCCTCGTCGGCCAGGGCCACGTGCGGCGCGACGGCATCGGCGTCGCTGTACACGGCCACCGTGCGGTAGCCCAGGGCGCGCGCCGTGCGGACGACCCGGCAGGCGATTTCGCCGCGGTTGGCGATGAGGATCTTGTGGAAGCCCATGGCCGTGTGCTCAGGGTCGCGGCGCCCAGGAAGGGGCCCGTCCTTGCAGGAAGGCCGCGATGCCCTCGGTGCCTTCGGGGCCGGTGGCGGCGCGGGCGAAGGCGGCGGCCGCCTCGGGCACCAGGTGTTCGGCTGGCTGCCAGCGGGCGCGGGCCACCAGGGCCTTGGTGGCCGCCACGGCCTGCGGCGCGCAGCGCAGCACCTGCGTCAGCACCTCCTGCACCGCGGCGTCGAGCGCATCCGGCGCATGCACGGCGTGCACCAGGCGCTGCGCCAGCGCGCCGGCCGCGTCCAGCGTGCCCCCGGTGACCGCAAGGCGCCGGGCCTCCGAGTAGCCCAGGCGCTCCACCAGGAAGGGCGCGATCTGCGCCGGCAGCATGCCCAGCGAGGTCTCGGGCAGGCGGAAGCGCGCGCTGTCGGCCGCGATCACCACATCGGCCACGCAGGCCAGGCCGAAGCCGCCGCCCATCACCGCGCCCTCGACCACCGCGATCACGGCGATGCCGGTGCGGCCGAAGGCCGCGCACAGTTCGCCGAAGCGGGCGTTGTGCTCGGCGATGGCGCGTTCGGGGTCACTGGCGGCCGTGGCGCGTGCGGATGCCATGTCCTTCAGGTCGGCGCCGGCGCAGAAATGGCCACCGGCGCCGCGCAGCACGATGGCGCGCACGTCGCCGGCCTGTTCGGCTTTGCGCAGTGCGTCGTGGAGCTCCGCCACCATGGCTTGCGACATGGCGTTGCGCAGCTCGGGGCGGTTCAGGGTGAGGTGGAGGATGCGGCCGGTCGCGCCGTGGGGCGCGGCGATGAGCTGGGCGAGGAGGTGCATGGTGTGCGGTGGGCGCGGTCGCGGGGCGTGGGGGCAGGCGGCGGGGCTCAAGCGTCCGCGCCCTCGGCCCGGGGGCCGAGGGTGCCCTGCGATGCTCGGCAGCGGGTCGCGCGGCTCAACTCGCTGCGCTCACTGGCGTTCGCTGCGCTCGGACAGTCGCCGCGAGTCAGTTCACGATGCGCGCTGCGCGCGCCGACCCGCCGCCTGCGCTTCTCGGCGCTCCCATTCGCCCCACCGCCTGCCCCCACGCCCCGCTCAGGCAGCCGCGATGCACACGGCGCGGTCGCAGTCCACCCCGGATGGCCCTCGCGCCAAGGCCCACCTGCCCGAGCACCGCAGGGCAGTCGGCGCGCAGCGCCGACCGCGGAACCCTGAGTCCCGGGTGGGTGGGCCCTGGCGCGACGAGAGGGCGCCGCAGGATCACTGGGCGTCGACACGCTCAGCCCGAACAGAACCGGGGGACCACCGGCCCTCACCGCGCCCCCTTCGGCAAGGTCCCTTCCAGCTTGCAGATGATGCCCAGCATCACCTCGTCCGCCCCGCCGCCGATGGACACCAGGCGCATGTCGCGCCAGGCCTGGGAGATGGGGTTGTCCAGCGTGAAGCCCATGCCGCCCCAGTACTGCAGGCAGGAATCCGCCACCTCGCGGCACAGGCGGCCACACTTCAGCTTGGCCATGGAGGCCAGGCGCGTCACGTCCTTGCCCGACACGTACTGCGCCACCGCGGAGTAGGTCAGCGCGCGCAGCGCCTCCACCTCGGTGCGCAGCTCGGCGAGCCGGAAGTGGACCACCTGGTTGTCGAGGATGGACCTGCCGAAGGCCTGGCGCTCGCGGGTGTAGGCGATGGTCTGGTCGATCAGGCGGTCCAGCGCGCGCAGGCTGTTCGCCGCGCCCCAGAGCCGCTCCTCCTGGAACTGCATCATCTGGTAGACGAAGCCCATGCCCTCCTGGCCCACCAGGTGGCGCCGCGGCACGCGCACGCCGTCGAAGAACAGCTGCGCCGTGTCGGACGAATCCATGCCGATCTTGGTGATCTTCTGCCGCGTGACGCCCGGCGCATCCATCGGCACGATGAGGAGGCTCTTGTTCTTGTGCGGCCCGCCCTCGTCGCTGGTGTTGGCCAGCAGGCAGCACCAGTCGGCCTGCAGGCCGTTGGTGATCCACATCTTGCTGCCGTCGATGACGTAGTCGCCGCCCTCGATGCGGGCGCGGGTCTTCAGCGCGGCCACGTCCGAGCCGCCGCCCGCTTCACTGACGCCCACGCAGCCCACGTAATCGCCCGCGATGCTGGGCGCCAGGAACTCGCGCCGAAGCTCGTCGGAGCCGAAGCGTGCCAGCGCCGGCGTGCACATGTCGGTCTGCACGCCGATGGCCATGGGCACGCCGCCGACGCTGCACTCGCCCAGCGCCTCGGCCATCACCATGGAGTAGCTGAAGTCCAGCCCGGCGCCGCCGAACTCCTCGGGGTACTTCAGCCCGAGCAGCCCCAGGTCGCCCAGCTGCTTGAACAGGGCGTGGCTGGGGAACTGCTCGGCGCGCTCCCACTCGGCCGCGAAGGGGTTGATGCGCTCGCGCACGAAGCGCAGCACGGTGTCCTGCAGGGCGCGGTGCTCGGGGGTGAACTGCACGGGTGTCTCCTGTCCGTGTCCGCTAGACGCGGGCGATGCCGAAGGTGTTGGGGTGCAGCTGGCGGCGCCCGGCCTCGGCAATGGTGTCCAGGCACAGCGCCAGCACGCGGCGCGTGTCGCGCGGGTCGATCACGCCGTCGTCCCACAGGCGCGCGGTGCCGAACAGCACGTGCGACTCGCGGTCGATGCGCTGGCGCAGCTGCTCGCTCATGGCCTGCAGCGCGGCAGGGTCGGGCACGTGGCCCTCGCGCTGCAGCTTGGCGGCGCCCACGATCTCCATGACCTTGGCCGCCTGCGCACCGCCCATCACCGCGGTGCGGGCGCTGGGCCAGCTGAAGATGAAACGCGGGTCGAAGCCCCGGCCGCACATGCCGTAGTTGCCGGCGCCGAAGGAGCCGCCCAGCACCACCGTGAGCTTGGGGCAGCGCGCGTTCGCCACCGCCTGGATCATGCGGCTGCCGTGGGCGATGGCGCCGGCGTGCTCAGCGGCGCGCCCCACCATGTAGCCGGTGGTGTTCTGCAGGAAGACCAGCGGCGTGCCCGACTGGTCGCACAGCTGGATGAACTGCGCCGCCTTGGACGAGCCTTGCGGCTGGATCGGGCCGTTGTTGCCGATGAGCCCAATGCGGTGGCCGGCCAGCCGCGCATGGCCGCACACGGTGTCGGCGGCGAACTCGGCCTTGCACTCCAGGAAGGCCGAGCCGTCCACCAGCCGGGCGATGACCTCCCGCACGTCGTAGGGCTCGCGCTCGTCGGCCGGCACCACGCCCATCAGTTCGCCGGCCGGGTACAGCGGCTCGGGGTGCGCCGCCGGGGGCGGCACCTCGTCCCACGGCAGGGCGCCCAGCAGCTCGCGCGCCAGGGCGAGGGCGTGGGCGTCGTTCTCGGCCAGGTACTCGCCCAGGCCGGTGAGGCGGGCGTGGGTGAGCGCACCGCCCAGGTCCTCGTCGGTGGCGTCCTCGCCGATGGCGGCCTTCACCAGCGGCGGGCCGGCCAGGTAGATGCTGGAGCGGCCGCGCACCAGCACCACGTAGTCCGACAGCCCGGGCAGGTAGGCGCCGCCGGCGGTGGACGGCCCGTGCACCACGGCGATCTGCGGGATGCCCGCTGCCGACAGCCGCGCCTGGTTGGCGAAGCTGCGCCCGCCTTCCACGAACATCTCGCTCTGGTACATCAGGTTGGCGCCCCCGGACTCCACCAGGTAGACCACCGGCAGCCGGTTCTCGCGCGCGATCTCCTGCGCGCGCAGCATCTTCTTCAGGCCCATGGGCGACACGGTGCCGCCCTTGAGCGACGCGTCGCTGGCCGACACCACGACGCGCCGGCCCGCCACCTGGCCGAGGCCCACGATGGCGCCGCCGCCCAGCACCGTGCGCCGGCCATCGTCGTCGTGCATGCCCCAGCCGGCCAGGGCAGACAGCTCCAGGAAGGGCGAGCCGCGGTCGAGCAGCGTGGCCACGCGGTCGCGCGGCAGCAGCTGGCCGCGCTCGGCGACGCGGGCCGCCTTCGCCGCGGAGGCCTCGGCCACCTGGGCCTGCAGCGCCTGCACCTCGGCCAGCCGCTCTGCCATGCGGGCCGCGTTGGCCGCGAAGCGCGGCGAGCGGGGGTCCAGTGCGGTGCTCAGGGCCGGCACGGCGGCTCCTCGGCGTCGTCCGCCGCGGCCGGGCCGCCCAGCACCTGCGGCACCACGGCGCGGTGGAAGCCCTGGAAGGGGGCGGAGCCGGCGTGGTCCACGCTCGGCCAGATGGCGCTGCCCAGCGAGGCCCCGCCGTCGATCTGCAGCGTGACGCCGGTGATGAAGGCCGCCGCCGTGGAGAGCAGGAACACGATGGCCGCCGAGACCTCGGCCTCGGTGGCCAGGCGGCGCAACGGCACGTGCGCGCGCAGCTGCGGGATCATGGCGCGCACCGCGCCGCCATAGGTGTCCATGCCGCTGCTGGCCACCCAGCCGGGCGCCACCGCGTTGACCCGCACATGCGCCCAGGCCCATTCCACGGCCGCGGTCTGGGTGAGGTTGGCCATGCCGGCCCGCGCCGCGCCCGAGTGCGCCATGCCGGGCATGCCGTTGCGGAAGTCGGCCGTCATGTTCACGATGGCGCCGCCGTGGTGCTGCAGGCTCTGCTGGAAGAGCTCGCGCATCATCAGGAAGCCGCCGGTGAGGTTGTTCGCCACCACCGCCTCGAAGCCCCGCTTGCTGATCAGGGCCATGGGCGACGGGAACTGGCCGCCGGCGTTGTTCACCAGGCCGTGCACCGGGCCGCTGGCCAGCACGTCCGCCACCTGCGCCTTGACCGCGTCCTCGTCCCGGATATCGAAGGCACGCCAGACGCAGCGCCCGCCGTCGTCCACGATCTCCCGGGCCACCTGCTCGAGCTTGGCGGCGGTGCGGCCGCTGAGCACCACCTCGGCGCCCAGCGAGGCGAGCTCATGGGCCACGCAGCGCCCGATGCCGGAACCGGCACCGGTGACCCACAGGCGTTGCCCGGCGAACAGGCCGGGGCGGAACACGCTGGCGTAGCGGGCCGAGGGGGACAGGGCGGTCATGGCACGGCCCGCCGGGCCGGGGGACCGCGGGACGAGTGGAGACCGGGGCAGGGTAACGTTAACGTCACCCAGCTGGCTAATAGGGAATTACGCTAGTGAGAGGGGGTGCGGTGCGACCCTACAGTGCCGCGCAGTGTTCAACCGTCTGAATTGGGGAGACGACCGATGGATCTGCAAGCCGCCACCAAGGTGATGCGCGAGAAGGTCGGCAGCGACTGCGGCCTGGGCACCACGCTCAAGTTCGACTGCGGCAGCGAGGGCGTGGTGTACGTCGACGGCGCCGCCACCCCCAACACCGTGAGCAACGAGGACAAGGAGGCCGCGTGCACCATCGCGCTCAGCCTCGATTCGCTCAGCCGCCTGCTGCTCAACGAGCTGGAGCCCACCACCGCCTTCATGATGGGCAAGCTCAAGGTCAGTGGCGACATGGGCGTGGCCCTCAAGCTGCAGCGGCTGCTTTGAACTGGTCGGCCCACGACGCGGTGGCTGCCCACCGCGACGATGGCGGTGCCGGCGAGCTGTTCGGCATCACCGAGCTGTGCCGCGAGTTCGGCATCTCGCTGCGCGCCATCCGCTTCTACGAGGACAAGGGCCTGCTGCACCCGCGGCGGGTGAACGGCACGCGCGTCTACACCCGGCGCGACCGTGCCCGCCTGGCGCTCATCCTGCGCGCCAAGGCCATTGGCACGCCGCTGGCCGAGATCAAGCACTACCTCGACCTGTACGGCACGCACGGCGAGGGCCGGGTGCAACAGATGCGCTACGCGCTGCAGCGCACCGATGCGGCCATCGCCGAGCTGGAGGCCAAGCGAGCGCACATCGACGCCACGCTGGCCGAGCTGCGCGTGATCAACGAGACTGTGCGGCGCGGCCTGGCCGACCGGCGCTGAGCTGCCCCAAGGAGCCCCGATGCACCCCACCGACCTGCCCGCGGGCGTGACCATTCCCGAGCGCCTGCAGGCCACCCTGGCTGCCCAGCGCGCGGCCTACCACGCGCACCCGGTGCCCACGCTCGGCGAGCGCCGGGCCGACCTGAACCGCCTGCAGGCCTTCCTGCGCGACCACCAGCATGCGCTGGCCGAGGCCATCAGCGCCGACTACGGCCACCGCTCCACGCACGAGACCCGCCTGGCCGAGCTGGTGCCTGCCATCGACGGCATAGACCATGTGCAAAAGCACCTGCGCCGCTGGATGCGACCGCAGCGCCGCGGGGTGGACTGGCTCACCTTCCCGCTGGCGCGCAACCGCGTCATTCCCCAGCCGCTGGGCGTGGTGGGCGTGATCGTGCCCTGGAACTTCCCCGTCAACCTGAGCTTCGTGCCGCTCACCTACATCTTCGCCGCGGGCAACCGGGCCATGGTGAAGATGAGCGAGAACTCGCGCCACCTGGCCGCGCTGCTGATCGAGAAGATCCCGGCCTACTTCCCGCCCGAGAAGCTGCAGTTCTTCGACGAGACCGGCGGCGTGGGCATCGAGTTCTCCAAGCTGCCCTTCGACCACCTGCTGTTCACCGGCTCGGGGCAGACCGGCCGGGCCGTGATGGCCGCGGCGGCGGCCAACCTGTGCCCCGTCACGCTGGAGCTGGGCGGCAAGGCGCCGGCCATCGTGGGCCCGGGCTTTCCGCTGCGCACGGCGGCCGAGCGCATCCTGTTCGTCAAGTGCCTGAACGCGGGCCAGATCTGCACCACCGTGGACCACGTCTTCGTGCCCGAGGCGCAGGTGGCCGAGTTCGTGCGGCTGTCGCAGGCCATCGTGCCGCCGCGCTTCGGGCGGCTGGCCTCGCCGGACTACACCTCCATCATCGACCAGCGATCGTTCGACCGCCTGGTGGCCGCGCTGGAGGAGGCGCGCGAACGCGGCGCCACGCTCGTCAACCTGCTGCCCGACGGCCCGGCCTGGGACTCCGCCACCCGCAAGATCGCGCCGCACCTCGTGCTGAACGCGCCCGAGGACACGGCGCTCATGCGGCGCGAGATCTTCGGCCCCATCCTGCCCGTCATCCCCTACCGCACGCTGGACGAGGTGATCGCGCGGGTGAACGCCGGCGACCGCCCGCTCGCGGTCTACCCCTTCAGCCGCGACGGCGGGTTCCTGCAGCAGGTGCTGGACCGCATCATGTCCGGCGGCGTGTCGGTCAACGACGCGCTGTTCCATGTGGCCCAGCACGACCTGCCGTTCGGCGGTGTGGGGCCGTCGGGCATGGGCCACTACCACGGCCGCGAGGGCTTCGACACCTTCTCCAAGCTGCGCCCGGTGTTCCACCAGGCGCCCGTCTCGGCCATGAAGTTCATCGGCCCGCCCTACGGCGGCTTCGCCGACCGGCTGCTGGCCTTCCTGATCGGGCGCTGACGCCCCCACCGTGCTGCTCGCCCCATGACCGACTCGTCCGCCTACGTCTTCGACCACCTGCGCACGCCCCGGGGGCGCGGCAAGAAGGACGGCCGCCTGCACCCCGCCACGCCGGTGTGGCTGCTGCGCACCCTGCTGCAGGCGCTGGCGCAGCGGCACGGCCTGGACACCGCCCTGGTGGACGACGTGGTGCTCGGCTGCGTCACCCCGGTGGGGGAGCAGGGCGGCGACATCGCCCGCACCGCCGTGCTGGATGCGGGCTGGGCGCAGTCGGTGGCGGGCGTCACGCTCAGCCGCTTCTGCGCGTCCGGCCTGGAGGCCGTGAACCTGGCCGCCGCCAAGGTGATGAGCGGCATGGAAGACCTGGTGGTGGCCGGCGGCGTGGAGAGCATGAGCCGCGTGCCCATGGGCAGCGACGGCGGCGCCTGGATCCAGGACCCCCGCATCACCGAGTCGCTCGGCATCGTGCCGCAGGGCATCGGCGCCGACCTCATCGCCACGCTCGAAGGCTGGGGCCGGGCGGAGCTGGATGCCTTCGCCGCGCGCTCGCACCAGCGCGCCGCCGCGGCCCGCGAGGCCGGGCGGTTCCGGCCGGCGCTGGTGCCGGTGCACGACCTGGACGGCAGCCTGCTGCTGGCCGAGGACGAGACCATCCGGCCCGGCACCACGGTGGAAACGCTGGCCGCGCTCAAGCCCAGTTTCGCGGCAATGGGTGACGCCGGCTTCGACGCGGTGGCGCTGCGGCGCTACCCCCAGGCGCGGCGCATCGAGCACCTGCACCACGCCGGCAACTCGTCGGGCATCGTCGATGGGGCCGCGCTGGTGCTGGTGGGCAGCGCCGCCGCGGGGCAGCGCATGGGCCTGAAGCCGCGGGCGCGCATCCGGGCCATGGCGGTGATCGGCTCCGAGCCCACCATCATGCTCACCGGCCCGGCGCCGGCCTGCCGCAAGGCGCTGGCCAAGGCGCGCATGACGGCGGCCGACGTCGACCTGTGGGAGATCAACGAGGCCTTCGCCTCGGTGCCGCTGAAGTGCGCGCGCGACCTCGGCCTGGACCTGGACCGCGTGAACGTGAACGGCGGCGCCATCGCCATGGGCCACCCGCTGGGCGCCACCGGCGCCATCCTGCTGGGCACCCTGCTCGACGAGCTGGAGCGGCGCGACCTGGCCACCGGCGGCATCACCCTGTGCGTGGGCGCCGGCATGGGCATCGCCACGGTCATCGAGCGGGTGTGAGCCCTGCCGGTGCCAGCTCGGTGGACGGGGTCGCCGCCCGCGTGGCCTCGACCAGGCCGTGCACCTCGTGCGACATCAGGCCCAGCCAGGCACACAGCAGCAGGTACAGCAGCGCGTAGCCCCAGCGCGTGGCCGGGCTGACGTCGTAGAAGCCGGCCGGCTGGTCCTCGGCCGCCCGGCCGCGCCAGCCGCGCCAGGCCTGGGGCAGGGCCAGCAGCGCCAGCAGCAGCAGCAGCGGGCTGTGCGTCCAGGCGAACAGCGCCAGCATCAGCGGCACGCCCAGCACCCACAGGCGCGGCGAGAGCACGCCGGTGATGCGCCCGCCGTCCAGCCACGGCACGGGCGCCAGGTTGATGAGGTTGATGAGAAAGCCCGCGTAGGCCACGGCCAACAGCCAGGGCGCCCCGGTGTCGCGTGCCGCCACGTAGGCCACCAGCGCCGCGGCCGAGCCCAGCAGCGGCCCGCCGAAGGCCACGAAGGCGTCGGTGCCGGCGTCCATCGGCCGGTCCTTCAGGGCCACCCAGGCGCCCACGAACGGCAGGAAGGTGGGCCAGCCCACGGCCAGCCCGCGGTGCCGGGCGGCGACGAAGTGGCCCATCTCATGGAGCAGCAGCAAGGCCACCAGGCCCACCGCGTAGCGCCAGCCGAACACCCAGGCGTACAGGCCCAGCGACAGCAGCATGCTGCCGCCGGACAGCAGCACCTTGCCCAGCTTGGCGCCCGACAGCGCCAGCATCAGCAGCTTGATCATCGTTGTATCCCCCCAGTGCGGTATTGTCGCGCCCGCATGACCGCCGCCCCTGCCCACGACCGCTTCGCCCGATTCGACCGGCTCGACGCCCTGCGCGGCGCGGCGATCGTGTGGATGGCGGTCTTCCACTTCTGCTACGACCTCAACTACTTCGGCTATTTCGAGCCGCGGCAACGGTTCCAGCTCGACCCCTTCTGGACGACGCAGCGCACCGCCATCGTCACGCTGTTCCTGCTGTGCGCGGGCATGGGCCAGGCCGTGGCGCTGCAGGCGGGACAGGGCTGGGCCCGCTTCTGGCGCCGCTGGGCGCAGGTGGCGGGGTGTGCCGTGCTGGTATCGCTCGGCTCGGCGCTGATGTTCCCGCGCAGCTGGATCAGCTTCGGCGTGCTGCATGGCATCGCCGTGATGTTGGTGGTGGTGCGCCTGGTGGCGCCGCCCCTGCTGGCGCGCGGCACGGCGGGCCGGGCAGCCCTGCTGGCGCTGGCGGGGCTGGCGCTGGTGCTGCCCCAGGTGGTGCAGGCGCCCTGGGCGGACAGCCGCTGGATGAACTGGACCGGCCTGGTCACGCGGCTGCCGGTGACCGAGGACTTCGTGCCCGTGCTGCCCTGGCTCGGGGTGGTGCTGGTGGGTGTGTGGCTGGCGGACCTGTGCGGCCGCCGCGCACCGGCGGTGCTGGCCGGGCCCCTGCCGGCCGGGTTGCAGCCACTGGCCACGCTGGGCCGCTGGTCGCTGAGCTTCTACATGCTGCACCAGCCGGTGCTCATCGGCGCCCTGTGGGCCTGGAAGGCGGCGACCGCCGGTTGAGCGGGGGGCGCGGGCAGACCGGCGCCTGCCGCGCGGTCAAGTCACGGGGGGCAGGGACAGCGGCGGAGCGCCCGGTGGGTGCGCCCGGACATGCAGGCTCAACGACAGCTGCTCGCGGCGGGCGAACTCGGTGAGCTGGCGGATCACTCCGGCCTCGAAGGTGTAGCCCGCCGGCAGCAGCATGACGCCGCGGCTGGACAGCAGGTCCTGCGCCAGCACCATGCCGGGTTGCAGCTGGCGCAAACCCAGCCGGTGGTCATCGACTTGGCGCCCGGAATCCTCATCCAGCACCCGCATCAGCGCCTGCACCGCCGCGGGGTCGTAGCGGCTGCCCGAGCCCACCCGCAGGTGGCGTCGCGCCAGCTCGGGCGGCATGGGGCGCTCGGCGCCGCTGCCCTGCAGCAGGCGGTCCCAGTCGCTGGCCACGGCGATCAAGCGCGCGCCGAGGCAGATCGCATCGCCCGCGAGGCCGTCGGGAAGGCCTTGTCCGTCCCAGTGCTCGTGGTGCTGCCGCACCATGCACGCCACGGGTGGCAGGTCCATCAGCGGCATCAGGGTGGTTTCTCCGGCGAGGGCGTGGCCCTGGCGGCCGGGCTGCCCCGGGCGCTCTGGGTGCGCCACGGCCCCGATGTCGTGCAGCAGGGCCCCGAGGTGGATGTCCCGCTGCGCCTCGGCGCCCAGGCCCAGCTGGGCGGCCATGCGGCGGGCGAGCCGGCCCACCCGGCGCGCGTGGCCGGCCACTGCCCACTCACGTGATTCCAGCAGGGCGACTAGGAGCTCCACCGTGCGCAGGAACGGGTCGGGCCACGCCCCGCAGGGCGGCGGCGGCGCGTCCGGGCGGACGGGGGCCGCGGCGGAGGTCGCGTCGCCGGGGCGGGGGGACTGGGGCACGGGAGACACTGGCCACCTCAAAATGATACTTGGGCCAATAGTATCATTTAAATCGGCAAGACTGAAACCTCGGGCGGACGGGTCCGCGGCGTCGCGCACGGTGGCTGGTACGCTCGGCCCATGGCCCACCGCATCCTGTTCGGCTTCCATGCCGTCACCGTCCGCCTGAAGACGGCCCCCACCTCCATCCACGAGGTCCATGTCGACACCACCCGCCGCGACGCCCGCATGCGCGGCTTCGTCGAGCGCGTGAAGGAGGCCGGCCTGCGGCTGATCGACAGCGACGACACGCGCCTGTCCAAGCTCGCCGGCAACCCGCGCCACCAGGGCGTCGTGGCCCGCGTGGACCCGCTGCCCGCCACCCACTCGCTGGACGAGGTGCTGGAAGGCGTGGAAGCCGCCCGGGAAGACCCGCCGCTGGTGCTGGCGCTGGACGGCGTGACCGACCCGCACAACCTGGGCGCGTGCCTGCGCGTGGCCGACGGCGCCGGCGCGCATGCCGTGATCGCGCCGAAGGACCACGCGGTGGGCCTGAACGCCACGGTGGCCAAGGTGGCCTCGGGGGCGGCCGAGACGGTGCCCTACCTGATGGTGACCAATCTCGCGCGCAGCCTGAACGAGATGAAGGAGCGCGGCCTCCGCATCATCGGCACCAGCGACGACGCCGAGGCCACGCTCTACGACGTGGACCTGAGCGGCCCCGTGGCCCTGGTGCTGGGCGCCGAAGGCAAGGGCATGCGCCAGCTCACGCGCACCACCTGTGACCAGCTGGTGAGCATCCCCATGGCCGGCGCGGTGGAGAGCCTGAACGTGTCGGTGGCCGCGGGCGTGTGCCTGTACGAGGCGCGCCGCCAACGCCGGGCCCGGTCCACCTGATCATCCGCCGTTCGGCCCGAGCCCACGCCTGCCGTTCGGCCTGAGCCCGTCGAAGGCCCCTCTCAGCCACACCCCATCCGTTCGGCCTGAGCCTGTCGAAGGCCCCTCGCCATGTCCCTGACCGAGCACATCGAACTCGAGGAGCTCCAGTCCCGCCTCCATCGCGCCCGCCGCCTGGTGGTGCTCACCGGGGCGGGCATGTCCGCCGAAAGCGGCATCCCCACCTTCCGTGACGCCATGACCGGCCTGTGGTCGCGCGTCGATCCCGCGGCGCTGGCGAGCGAAGAGGGCTTCCGCGCCGACACGGCACGCGTGTGGGCCTGGTACGCCGAGCGGCGCGAGGGCGTGCGGCAGGCCGAGCCCAACGCCGGCCACCGCGCGCTGGCCGACTACGCCCGCCGCCACCCCGGGCGGCTGACGGTCATCACCCAGAACGTGGACGACCTGCACCAGCGTGCCGGCCACACCGACACCATCCGCCTGCACGGCGACATCCTGGCCGACCAGTGGCTCGACCCCTGCCCACGCCGCGGCGGGCCGCCCTGCGACACGGACTGGGCCCGCCCCGGCCAGCCGCCGCACTGCAACGAATGCGGCAACCTGGTGCGCCCGGCGGTGGTGTGGTTCGGCGAGAACCTGCCGCTGGCCGCCCTGAACGCCGCGGAAGCGGCCGCCGACGCGGCCGAGCTGATGCTGGTGGTGGGCACCTCCGGCGCCGTCTGGCCCGCCGCCGGCCTGGCCGCCCGCGCCCGCCGCGCGGGGGCCTGGGTGGCCATCGTCAACCCGCACCCCAGCGAGATCGACGGCGACGCCGACCAGATCGTGCGCGGCACCGCGGCCGGGGTGCTGCCGGTGCTGCTGGCGGCGGGCTGAGGCTCACTACACTGGCTGCCTTGCTGACCGCAGCCCACACCCGGTTATCCCATGCCCACCATCGCCGTCACCCACCCCCTCGTGCGCCACAAGATCGGCCTGCTGCGCGAGGCGGACATCTCCACCAAGAAGTTCCGCGAGCTCACCGGCGAGCTCGCGCGCCTGCTGGCCTATGAGGCCACGGCGGACTTCCCCCTCGCACCCGTCACCATCAGCTGCTGGAGCGGCCCCACCGAGGTGGAGCAGATCGCCGGCCGCAAGGTGACGGTGGTGCCCATCCTGCGGGCCGGGCTGGGCATGCTGGAAGGCGTGCTCGACATGGTGCCCAACGCCAAGGTGAGCGTGGTGGGCCTGGCACGCAACCACGACACGCTGCAGCCCGAGCACTACTTCGAGAAGTTCGTGGGCCACCTGGAGCAGCGCACCGCGCTGATCATCGACCCCATGCTGGCCACGGCCGGCTCGATGATCGCCACGGTGGACCTGCTCAAGCGCCGCGGCTGCAAGGACATCCGCGCGCTGGTGCTGGTGGCCGCGCCCGAGGGCATCGCCGCGCTGGACAAGGCCCACCCCGACGTGCGCTGCTGGACGGCCGCCATCGACAGCCACCTGGACGCCAACGGCTACATCATCCCGGGCCTGGGCGACGCGGGGGACAAGATCTTCGGCACCAAGGACGAGAGCACCGTATGAGCCGCCTGCACGCGCCGCGCCTGGGCGGCGCCGTGGCCGTGGCCGGTGCCGTGCTGCTGGCCGGCTGCACCCAGGAGCAGCAGAACCAGATCAAGCGCGACATCCAGAACTGGACCGGCACCGACGGCGTGCTGGAGGTCTACGCCGGCCACCAGGTGGTCAAGCGCTTCCTGCGGATCGACAAGCTCTCCACCGCACTCGGCACCAGTGACGGCGGCACGCCGCGCAGCTACCGCTACGGCTACGGCGTATTGGACGAGAACCTCAACGGCCAGGTGGACGAGGGCGAGAAGCGCGTGTATTTCGAGGTGGGCGACTTCAACGCCTACGTGTTCTTCGAGAACCCGCGGTAGCCGGCGAACGCATGAAGGCGCCGGCAGGCACAGAGCCCGCCGGCGCCTTGTGCTGCGCCCCTGGGATCAGAACTTGTAGTTCACCGACACCGTGGCGTTGCGCGGCGCCCCATAGATCGCGCCATCGTAGGCCAAGCCACCGATGTACTTCTTGTCCAACAGGTTGTTGACATTCAGGCGCACCGTGCTGCGGTCCGTCACGTCGTAGGCGACGTAACCGTGGGCCAGCAGGAAGGCGTCCTGCTTGACCAGGCCGTTGCGCGTGGTCACATCCGACTGCCAGCGGGCGGCTACCCCGGCCTTCAGCGCGGGCAGCGCGGAGAAGGCCGCGTCGTAGCGGACGTTGACCACGGTGCGGGGAATCCACGGGTTGTCCACGCCGTCGGGAGTGGAGATGTCCAGCCGTGTGAAGCCCATGGCCACCTTGTCGTGGCGGCCCAGCTTGCCAACCACTTCCAACTCGACGCCCTTGGATTTCACGTCTTTGGCAACGTAGTAGTACTGCCCGCTGCGAGGATGGTCAGGATCGGTATGCTGGCCCGCCTCCTCGGCCTGCCCCAATGCCTCGGCGCTGAACACGGACAGGGTCGTCAGCAACTGCTGGTTCAGCCATTCAGCCTTGACCCCCGCTTCGACGTTGACACCCTGGACCGGATCAAGCACCCGGCCGTCGAAATCGCGCTGCTCTTGGTTCAGAAAGATGTCGGAGTACGACGCGTAGGCCAAGACTTCCGGCGTGACGTCATAGGTGACACCGACATAGGGACTGACCTCGGACAGCGTCGAGTCACCCAGATCGCCCGAGGTGCCGTAGCGCGAACTGCCCAGTCGGCGCAACTCGATGGCGTTCAAGCCGCCCACGATCTTCAGCGCGTCGGTCAACCTGAGATGGGCGGCCGCATAGAACCGCGTCAACGTCTGCTCGCCGGTGGATTCGGCTTCCCGCGGTCCCCACACGGGCTCCGGATAGACGTCGCCGTCGTACGGGAACGACGGCAGACCGGGCCAGCTGTAGTCCAGGGGCAATCTGAAGACATCGGTCACCGTCTTCTGCTTGGAGTGGCTCAGACCGGCAATCACTGTGTGCTTGCGGCCGAAGGCGCGGAAGGAACCGGTCAGGTTCGCGTCGACCAGGTTGTTTTCGGTGGTCGTGTAGCTCGCGTACGGCCAGGCCGACAGGCCGGTCCCGTCCGGGTTGAGGCCAGCCCCCGTGGCGCTGTAGGCGTAAAGCAGGCGGGTCTCTTCCTCGGCCCGGGTGTGGGAGTACGTGAGCTTCGCTTCCCAGTCGGCGCCCAGCGCGTGGCTGTACTCGATGAACGCGCTGTCGGACTTCGTGTCCCAGCGCGTCCAGTCCTGTGACGTGGAGGCGGACGCGTCGAAGTCGGCCTGCGTACCGTCGGTATACCAAAGCGTCAGGGAGCCCCACATCGGGGACTGCTGCTTGTGGTTGAGGTGAGTCAGACCGATCGTCAACACGCCGTTGTCCCCGATCTGCCCGTCGGCGACCGCGTAAAGGCTGGTGCGCTCGTCGTGGAGCGCGCGCAGGTGGGAGCCTTTGTCGTCATGGGCCACGACCACTCGGCCGGCCCAGGCGCCGTCCTCGGTCAGTACCTTGTTGACGTCGGCGGTGGCCCGCACGGCGTCGTACGAGCCGCCGGCCACGGCGATCTCGCCAAAGTCCTTGTTGGTGGGGCGCTTGCGCACGTAGTTGATCGTGCCGGATGCGTTGCCCACGCCCGTGAGCAGACCGTTCGCGCCGCGGATGAGCTCGATGCGGTCGAACAGAAACGTGTCCTGCTGGCCAACCACCGTGCCCCAGCTGTTGGACATGCCGAGGCCATCGATCTGGGTGAGTTGCACATCGAAGCCGCGAGAGTTGAACGTGGCGCGGTTCGTTTCGTACTGCTCAACGTTGATGCCGGTGGCCAGGCGAAGCGCGTCGTTGGAGCCCGTGACGCCGTAGTTCTCCAGGTCCTCCCTGTCCAGCGTGCTAATCGACTGGGGAGTGTCCTTGATGGCCAGCGGCAGCCCGGTGGCGCCCTTGGAGATGCGGTTCTGCCGCTTGCCCACCACCTCGATGGTCTGGGTGGGGGCGGTGTCGGCCTGCGTCGCATCCTGCGCTTGGGCGGGCGTGAGGGTGGGGCCGAGGGCGGCGCAGGCGGCAAGGGCGCAGGCGCTGCGCGCAAAGGTGTTCTTCATGGGGACTGCGTGGGTTGGGTGGGTCGGCCGTGCCGGCGGCGCACGAAGGCCGCGGCAACGTCTGATCACACTCTACACGCAAATGCGAACGGTTCGCGTTAGCATTCAAGAGACATGATGTGCCGCAAGGCGCGTCGTCGCATTCCGGCCACAGCTACACGCCCCCGATCGCCCCCGCCAGCCCACCCAGCGCCAACAGCCACAGTGGGTTCCAGCGCGTGCGCCACGCCACCAGGGCGCTGGCCAGGAACAGCGCCACGGCCGGCGGCTCGCGCATCACCGGTGCCGCCAGCAGCAGGCCGGACGTGAGCACCAGGCCGAGCGTGACCGGCGCCATGCCGCGCACGAAGGCGCGCACGGGCAGGCTGTCGCGCCGGCGCTGGCCCCAGCGCGTGAGCAGCAGCGTCAGCGCCGTGCTGGGCAGCAGCATGCCGCCCATGCCGGCCAGCGCACCCGGCAGCCCCAGGGCCTGGTAGCCCACCACGGCCACGAACAGCAGGTTCGGCCCCGGCGCCGCCTGGGCCAGGGCCACCGCACCGGTGAACTGGCCGGCGTCCAGCCAGCCGTGTTCCACCACCACCACGCGCTGCAGGTCGGGCACGGTGGCGATCGCCCCGCCGATGGCCAGCAGGCTCAGCAGCAGGCAGTGCCCGAACAGCGCCAGCAGGTCGGTCATCGTCCGCCCCCATCGGCCGCGGTGCGCCGCAGGCGCCAGGCGGTGAGCGCGCAGCTGAGCCCGCCCACGCCGGCGATCACGGCCACCAGGGGCCAGCGCCACACCGCCACCGTCAGCAGCACGGCAGCCGACACCGCCACCCAGCCGGCACGGCCCAGGGGATGGCCGGCCAGCGTGGGCACGAGCTTGAGGCCCATGGCGAAGATGAGGCCGGCCGACACGATGCCCATGCCGCGCACGGCGCCGGCCACGGCCGGCACGTCGGCCAGCTGGCCATGCACGGCGGCCATGACGAGCACCAGCGCCATCGGCAGCACCAGCATGCCGGCCAGTGCCGCCAGCGCGCCGCGCAGGCCGAAGTACCGGTCGCCCACCATGAGCGACAGGTTCACCACGTTGGGCCCCGGCAGCACCTGGCCCACCGACAGCGCCTCGGCGAACTCCTCCCGCGTCAGCCAGCCCAGGCGTTCCACCAGCTCGCGCTGGGCGATGGGCAGCACGCCGCCGAAGCCCTGCAGGGCCAGGCGGCTGAAGGCCAGGAAGAGATCCGTGCAGCCGGCCGGCGCCGGCCGCGCCGGGGCAGCCGCCCCGTCAGCCACGCAAGCGGCCGTCCTGCGCGGCCGGCGATCGCAGGGAGGTGTCGCGCTGCAGTGCCCGGCCGGCCCAGCGGCTGAGCAGCCAGGCCGCCACCAGCCAGCCCAGCGCCACCGCGTGCAGCCAGGCGAAGGTGGCGCGGCCGGCGGCCTCGTTGGCCGCCATCATGGCGCCGCCCCCGGCCGCACCGAGCGCCTGGCCCAGGTAGATGGCCGAGGTGTTCAGCGCCATCAGCGCCGGGGCCAGGGCCGGCGCGGCGCCACCGAGCCGCGCCTGCTGCGCCGAGTTCGAGGCGAAGCCGCCCAGCGCCCACGGCAGCAGGATCAGCCCCAGCAGCAGCGGCGACGTGCCCAGCGGCCACAGCAGCACGGACGCCATGATGGCGGCCAGCGACAGGCCGACCGCGCGGCCCGCGCCCAGCCGGTCGACGTGGTGCGAGAGCAGCACGTTGCCCAGCAGGCCGAAGGCGCCGAACCACATGAACAAGGCGCTGATCGTGGCGGGCTCCGCCTGCAGCACCTGGCGGTAGTAGGGCGCGAAGTAGGCGAAGAGCGTGAACTGCCCGGCGCCGCCCAGGGCGGTGACCCCCACCACGGCCATCAGGCCCGGGTGGGTGAGGGCCTCGCGCCAGGCCCGGAAGTTCATGGCCGGTGGGCGGATGCCGTCGGGCAGCGCCCGCCATACCCACACGGCGGCGCCCGCCGACAGCGCCGCCACCAGGCCGAAGGCCCAGCGCCAGCCGAAGGCCTCGCCGATGTAGCTGTGCAGCGGCATGCCGAACACCGAGGCCACGCTCCAGCCCAGGAAGATGAAGGTGATGGCCCGGCCGCGCTGCTCGGGTGGCGCCAGCCAGCCCACCGCGGCCGCGGCCTGCGGCGTGAAGACGGCGGCGGCCAGCATGCAGGCCGCGCGCAGCGGCAGCAGGGCCGTGTAGTCGGCAGCGACGGCGCTCACGGCGTGCCCGAGGGCATACCAGGCGAGCGCCAGAGTGAGCAGCCGCCGCCGGTCCATGCCACCCAGCCAGGCGGCCAGCAGGGGCGCGCCGAGCGACATCACGATGGCCGCCGCGGTGATGAGCTGGCCGCCCACGGCGACGCTGACCTCCAGCGCCCGCGTCAGGTCGTTCAGCGACCCGGCCACCACCATCACGCCGCAGCCGATGGCGAAATTGCCGAACAACAACGAATAGGACGCCGTCCCTCGCCCGTCCGGGCTCACCGCAGGACCTTCAGCGCATCCGGGTTGACGATGTTCGTCGGCTGGCCGTTGACGAAGTTGACGACGTTGTCGAAGGCGGCGCCGAAGTACATCTCGTAGCTGTCCTGCTCGACGTAGCCGATGTGCGGCGTGCACACGGCGTTCTCCAGGCGCAGCAGGGGGTGGCCCTGCAGGATGGGCTCGTTCTCGAACACGTCCACCGCCGCCATGCCGGGGCGGCCGCGGTTCAGGGCCGCCACGAGGGCGGCGTCTTCCACCAGCTCCGCACGGGAGGTGTTGACGAACAGCGCCGTCGTCTTCATGCGGCCGAGATCGGCCAGCGTGACGACGTGGCGGGTACGGTCCGACAGGCGCAGGTGCACCGACAGCACGTCGCTCTGCTCGAAGAGCTGTTCCTGCGAATCGAACACCGCATAACCGTCCTGGCGGGCGCGCTCGCGAGACCCGTCGCTGGCCCAGATGCGCACGTCCATGCCGAAGGCGCGGCCGTAGCCCGCCACCAGCTCGCCGAGCTTGCCGTAGCCCCAGATGCCGAGCACCTTGCCCCGCAGCACCATGCCGATGCTGAAGTTGGGCGGCATGGACTGCGACTTGAGCCCCGACTGCTGCCAGGCGCCGTGCTTGAGGTTGCCGATGTACTGGGGCAGCCGCCGCATGGCCGCCATGATCAGCGCCCAGGTGAGCTCGGCCGGGGCGTGCGGCGAGCCCACGCCCTCGGCCACGGCGATGCCCAGCCGGGTGCAGGCGTCCACGTCGATGTGGGGACCGACGCGCCCGGTCTGCGCGATGAGCCGCAGCTTGGGCAGCTTCTCGAGCAACTGGCGGTTGAACTGCGTGCGCTCGCGGATGGCCACGAGCACCTCGGCATCACGCAGGCGGATGGACAGCTGTCCCAGGCCCTTGACGGTGTTCGTGAACACCTTGGCGTTCAGGTCCTGCAGCCGGGACGCGCACTTCAGTTTGCGGACGGCGTCCTGATAGTCGTCGAGGATGATGATGTTCACGCCCCGATTGTGCATCGGGGGGCGCGGCCATCAGGGGCTCAGGCCCAGCCGGCGGCGTGTCGCGGGGCGGACGGCAGCAGCGCGTCCCAGGGCACCGGCAGGGTGGGCGGCAGGCTGGCGTCGGGCTCGAAGCCAAAGGCCTCGGGGAAGATGCGGTCCAGCGTGCGGTACAGCTCGGCGCGCAGGCCGCGGTGGCGGTGCTCGTCGCTGCTCAGCGCGCTGAGCACGGGGCCGCGCAGCAGCCACAGCTCCAGCGGGTCATCGGCCCGCCGCACCTGCTGGCGCAGCCAGTCGCCCTTGCGGCCTTCCAGCGGCTCGGTGGCGCGCAGGAAGATGAGCTTCATGTCCACGAAGGCGCGGCGGGCGGCCAGGCGGGCAGCGCGGTCCTGCGGCAGGCCGATGCCGGCCGGCGCGTGGTCGGTCATGGGGCCGGCCACCGTGTCGTCGAAAGGCTGTGTCATCGCAGGGGAGGGTAGAAGAAGGGAAGGACGGGTCTCAATGCGGCTCGCCGGCAGGGGCCGGCGCGGGGGCAGGGGCGGGGGCGGCCCCCGTGGCGGGCCGCGCCGAACTCGGGAAATGGAGGTTGACCAGGCCCATGCGCCGGTCCGCCTCGGCCTGGCTGCGGTGCCGGGCGACCACGCCGTACAGCTCGGCGCGCAGGTGCCACAGCTCGCGCAGCGAGCGGGCGCTGCGCCCGCGCCGGCGCAGGTCCACGGCGTCGTCCGCCGGGATGTCGTCCAGCGCCGCGGCGAACGCCACGCGCGCCAGCTCCAGCGAGCGCTGGACGCCCTGGGCGGGCGCGTCGGCGTCGCGCAGCCAGGACCACAGCGAGCGCCACACGGGCTCGGCCTGGCCCCATGGGCTGGGCGGGATGACGGTGGTGCGCACGGGCAGCTCGCTGGCACGCGCGGCGCGCCCCGGCCACCAGCGGCGCCACAGGCGCGACGGGTTCATGCCGTGGACATCGGAACGAACGGGCTCGAACATGAGACAAATTGTTCGACGCGCCACCCGGCCCAGAAGGCGGGAAAAGCCGGCGCCCGGCGGCCCAGTTCGTGGCCGTGGGCGGGCGGCAGCAGGTCAGCGTGCCGCGTCGATGGCGCGGCACAGGGACTGCGCGCCCTGCACGAAGCGCGGCCCCATGCGGCCGATGAGGTCGCCATCGAGCAGGGCGAACCGGCCTTCCCGCACCGCCTCCACTGCCGGGAACCGCGGCCACTGGCCCATGTCGGGGTGGTCGGAAGGGGCGCCGGCCAGCGCGATCACCTGCGGGTTGCGCTGCACGGCGGCCTCCCAGCTGACCGTGGGCGTGAGGGCCGGCAGCTCGGCGAACACGTTGACGCCGCCGCAGGCGGTGATGGCCTGGTGGATCAGGTGGTCGCGGTTGATCGTCATGAGCGGCTGGTGCCACAGCTGGTAGAACACCCGCACCGGCGGCTTGCCGGCGTGGGCCTGCTGCAGGGCACGCCACTGGGCCTCGACCTGCGCGGCCTGGGCCTGGGCGGTCGCGGCATGCCCGGTCAGCACGCCCAGGCGCCGCAGGCTGTGCGCGATGTCCGCCACGCTGCGGATCTCGCTGTCGTACACCGGCACGCCCAGCGCCCGCAGCGGCGCGCGGGCCCGCTCCGGGAAGCCGCTGCGCCACACCACCACCAGGTCGGGACGCAGGCGGGCGATCTGCTCGTGCTGCACGGCCACCGCATCGCCGACGATGGGCAGCTGCCGCGCTGCCTCGGGGAAGTCGCTGTAGCGGCTGACGCCCACCACCTGCGCGCCGGCCCCTGCGGCAAAGGCCAGCTCGGTGAGATGCGGGCCGAGCGTGACGACGCGGCGTGCCGGCGCGGGCAGGGTGATGGTGCGCCCGCTGTCGTCCACCACGCTCACCGGCTGGGCGGGGGCCCCCACGGCGGCGGCCCCCAGCGCGCACGCCACCAGCCAGGCGCGCAGGCGGTCAGACCGCATCGGTCTTGGCCTCGAATTCGCACCAGGGCCGCACGCGGCAGGCTCCGCAGCGCGGGCGCCGCGCCTGGCAGATGTAGCGGCCATGCAGGATGAGCCAGTGGTGCGCGTCCACGCGGTAGGCGTCGGGCACGCAGCGCAGCAGGGCCTGCTCCACCGCCAGCGGGCTGGCGCCACGGGCCAGCCCGGTGCGGTTGCTCACGCGGAAGATGTGCGTGTCCACCGCCATGGTGGGCTCGCCGAACGCCACGTTGAGCACGACGTTGGCCGTCTTGCGGCCCACGCCGGGCAGGGCCTCCAGGGCTTCGCGGTCGCGCGGCACCTCGCCGCCATGACGCTCCACGAGCAGCTGGCAGGTCTGCACCAGATGACGTGCCTTGGTGCGGTACAGCCCGATGGTGCGGATCTGCGCTGCGACACCGTCCTCGCCCAGTGCCAGCATGGCCTGCGGGGTCGGTGCGGCGGCGAACAGGGCCCGGGTGGCCTTGTTCACGCTGGCATCCGTGGCCTGCGCGGACAGCAGCACCGCGGCCAGCAGCTCGAACACGCTGGTGAAGGCCAGCTCGGTTTCCGGGTGGGGGTTGGCCTCGCGCAGGGTGGCGAACAGGCGCTCGATGCGGTCCGGTGCCACGGCGTCAGCGGTCCTCGGCGGCACACCGCGCCCGGGCGCGCGCCAGGGCCGCCTCGATCACCTGGCGCTTGCGGTCGATGACGGCGGGGTCGGTGTGGCGCGTGTGCTGCGGCAGGTCGGCCAGCTTCATGGCGGCCTTGGCCGCCAGGCGGTCATCGTGCTCGCGCTGTTCGCGTGCCAGGCGCGCCCGGCGGAAGGCGTAGCGCTCGCGCGCCCAGTCGGCCTGCCCTGGGCTCCAGGCGGCCCAGCCGGTGGCCGCGCCGGTCACGGTCGCCAGGCGGATGCAGTCCACCGGGCAGGCGGGCAGGCACAGCTCGCAGCCGGTGCACTCGGCCTCGATCACGGTGTGCATGCGCTTGTGGGTGCCCACGATGCAATCGGCCGGGCAGGCCTTGATGCACAGCGTGCAGCCGATGCACCAGGCCTCGTCGATGATGGCCACGGCACGCGGGCCCTCGGTGCCGTGCGCCGGGTCCAGAGGCTGCCCCGGCTGGCCGGTGATCGCCGCCAGGCGCACGATGCCCTCGGCGCCGCCCGGCGGGCAACGGTTGATCGGCGCCTCGCCGGCGGCGATGGCGTCGGCGTAGGCACGGCAGTCAGGGTGGCCGCAACGGGTGCACTGGGTCTGCGGCAGGGCGGCGTCCACGCGGCGCGCCAGCTCGGCGCGGTCCGCGGCCGCCGGCGTCGGGGGCGTCGGCTTCACCCGCGTGATTATCCCGCCGCCGCGTCAGCGACGCCGTTGCATCAGCCGAGCCACCGTGCCGTCCTGCCTGAGCTGCTCGAAGGCCGCCCGCGCGCGCGCCACGACAGCGTCGTCCGTGCCCCGGCTGAAGGCCATGTAGATGCCGGTGCTCATCTCGTCCAGCGTCAGCACGCGCTGCAGGCGCGCCGGGTCCACGCCGGCCTCGCGGCAGAAGCGCTCCATGTCGGTTTCCGGCAGGGGCAGCAGGTCCACCCGACGGTCCAGCAGCATGCGCAGGGAGTCGCTGTTGCGCGCCGAGATCACCAGCCGGCTGAACCCGCGCGACTGCAGGTACTGGTGGCGCACGTCATCGCGCATCACGCCGATCGTGTACGGGCGGGCGTCGTCCAGGCGGCGCACGTCCACGTCGGTGCGGGCGCGCAGCTTGTAGAGGTGGTAGTCGATGCGCAGGAACTCGCCCGCCCACTTGAAGAGCTCCTCGCGGGCAGGCGTGCGGGCGATCAGGTAGATCAGCGTGTTCGGTTCCTGCAGCGCCATGTCGTAGGAACGCGCCCACGGGTACAGGCCGATGCGGTAGTCGGCGAGGCCGGCGCGCCGCAGGCTGGCCTCGACGATCTCGGTGGCGGGGCCGCCCACCTTGCCGCCGGCCAGGTAGGTGTAGGACGACTCCTCCGTCACAGCCTGGATGCGCGGCGGCTTGCCCGGCGGGGTGCCGTCGGCGGCGACGGCCTCCGGGGTGTGGAGCGACGCACAGAGCAGGGCGAAGGAAAGCAGGCCTCGCATGCGGTTCTCCTCAGTCGGCCACCTGGTGGCGGCCGTTGTCCTTGGCGCGGTACAGCGCCTGGTCGGCGCGCGACAGCAGCTGGTCGAAGCGGTCCATGGTCTCGGGGTCGAACTCCGCGGCGCCCACGCTCATGGTGACGTGGTTGGCGGTGGCCACGCCCTGGTGCGGCAGCGCCTGCTCCTGCAGGCGGCGTAGCAGGCGCTCCGCGGCCTGGCGCGCACGCGGCAGGTCCACGCCGGGCAGCAGGACGACGAATTCCTCGCCGCCCAGGCGCGCCACCAGCTCACCGGCGCGGGCGAAGTTGTCGCGCAGCACGCGCGCGATGGCCATCAGGCACTGGTCGCCGGCCGCATGGCCGTAGACGTCGTTGTAGTGCTTGAAGTGGTCCACGTCGCACATCAGCACCGACAGCGGCTGGCCGGTGCGCTGGGCACGCCGGAACTCGAGTTCCTTGGTCTCGTCGAAGTGCCGCCGGTTGGCCAGGCCGGTGAGGGGGTCGCTGCGCGACAGGTCCTCCAGGCGCTGGTTGGCGGCCACCAGCTCGGCCGTCTGCTCAGCCACCAGCTCGGCCAGGCGGTCGCGGTGGGCGGCCAGGTCCTGCTCGAAGCGCTGCTGGCGGTCCAGGTAGCGCGACAGCTTGTCCTGCAGGTCGTTGACGCCCGACTCGAGCAGGTCCAGTTCATCGCCCGCGTTGCGCCGCCGCCCCAGGCGCAACGGCTGGCTCAGGCGGGCGGGTGTCAGGCGGCCGAGGTGGCGCGCCACTTCCCGCACGTGCACCGTGACCGACCGGTTGAACATCCACATCACCAGGCCCGCCAGCAGCAGGGTCTGGATCGCCTGGGTGAGCACGATGCTCGCGGCCTCGTCGCGCAGGCGATGCCACAGCACCCGCTCGTCGCCGATGATGACCAGCTCGCCCAGGCGGTTGACGGCGCCGGGGTAGGGCTCGTAGTTGAGCTCGCGGCGCAGCGTGGGCGCGAGCGTGGTGCCCTGCGCCGGGGCGCGGCCCGCGCGCTGCACCTGGGTGGGCAGGGGAGGCTGGTCCACCCGCAGCTCGATGGCGCCCACGGCCGGCACGTTGGCCGCGCTGTCCAGCTGGGTACGCACGGAGTCGCGGTCCATCTCCCACACGGCCTTGGCCAGCGTGCGCTGGAACACCTGGTCGATGAGACCCAGCTCGGTGGTCATGGCGTCCACATGGGTGCGCCAGGCGGACCACATGCGCACCCCCACGGCCACCACCGTGAAGACCAGGCCGAACACCAGCGTGGCCAGCACCATGCGCCGCGCCAGCGAGCCGCGCCTGGGCCTGGGCACCGGCGCGGCCTCGGGCCACACGGAATCGAGCTGGGGCGCGCTGTTCATGGGAGCTCAGAGCCAGCGGCGGCGGATGTCGTCGTAGACGCCGTTGCGGCGGATGTGCTCCAGGCTGCGGCGCAGGCGCTCCAGGACGGCGTCCGAGGTGCGCACGCTCAGGGCCATGTAGACGCCGCCGCTGCTGCCCACGTCCGGCAGGTCGAGCACCTTGACGATGGCGGTGCCCGGGCGCCCACCCGCCTGTCGGATGTGCCAGGCGGCGTTCAGCTCGTTGGAGATCCACAGGTCCACCCGCCCGAGCAGCAGCTTCTCGTGGTTGAACTCGTAGCGGTTGCTGGACTGCAGCTGGCGGCCGATGACGAAGCCCTTCTGCACCAGGTACTGCTCGCCCACGTCCTCGTTGACCGTGGCGATCTGGTAGCCGCGGGCGTCGTCCAGCGTGTGCAGCACGATGCCGCGGTCGGCGCGGGCGTACAGGGCCCACTGGGTGGGGGCGATGGCGCCGACCCACTTGAACAGCTTCTCGCGCTGCGGCGTGCGCGCGATGGAGTAGATCAGCACGTTCTCGCCGCTTTGCGCCATCTCGTAGGCGCGGGCCCACGGCAGCGACTGGAACGGGGCCTCGATGCCGGCGTCCTTCAGCACCGCCTGGACCACCTCGGTGCTCATGCCGGTGAGGCGGCCGTCGCGCGTCATGTTGTACGGCGGCAGCTCCTCCGTCACCACCTGCAGGGCCGGCGTGGCGGCCTGGGCCGGTGTGGACAGCGACGCGCCGAGCACGCACGCCGCCAGACCGGCGATCCACGCGACGGTCAGCAGGCCCAGCGTGCGCCGGACAGGGCGGTGAGGGCGGCCAGGCGGGCCGCGGAGGTCGGGCATGGTCGGTATATCGACCATGCCGGGCGGGAGTTGAGGTCCGGCCTCAGCTGCGCCGACGGGCAGGCGCCCGGCGCGCCCCCCGCGCCGCGGGCGCCGCAAGCAGCTCCTGGCCGGCCGCCTCCCGGTCGAAGCGGGCGATGAACGCGCGCAGCTCCGGGTAGACCTTCTCGCGCCAGCGGCGGCCCGAGAAGATGCCGTAGTGGCCAGCGCCTTCCACGTCGTAGTGGAACTGGCGGTCCTTGGGGATGCCGGTGCACAGGCCGTGGGCGGCACGCGTCTGGCCAGCGCCGGAGATGTCGTCCAGCTCGCCTTCGACCGTCAGCAGGGCGCTCGTGCGGATGTCCTGCGGCCGCACCAGCTGGTCGCGCACGTGCCAGGTGCCATTGACCAGGGCGAAGTCCTGGAACACGGTCTTGATGGTGTCCAGGTAGTACTCGGCCGGCATGTCCAGCACCGCGTTGTACTCGTCGTAGAACTTGCGGTGCGCCTCGGCCGAGTCGTCGTCGCCGCGGATCAGGTCGCGGAAGTAGTCGTAGTGCGAGTTCAGGTGCCGGTCGGGGTTCATCGCCACGAAGCCGGTGTGCTGCAGGAAACCGGGGTAGACGCGCCGGCCGGCGCCGGGGAAATGCGGCGGGACCCGGTAGATCACGTTGTTCTCGAACCAGCTGTGGCTCTTGTTCATCGCGAGGTTGTTCACCGCCGTCGGCGATTTCCGCGCGTCGATGGGGCCGCCCATCATCGTGAGGGTGCGGGGGGTGAACTCACCCCGGGTGGCCAGCAGCGACACCGCCGCCAGCACCGGCACCGTGGGCTGGCACACCGAGATCACGTGGACCTCGGGGCCGATGTGCCGGATGAACTCCTGCACGTATTCGACATAGTCGTCCAGGTGGAAGGGGCCGGCGTCCAGCGGCACCATGCGCGCATCCGTCCAGTCGGTGATGAACACCTTGTGGTCCTGCAGCAGGCTCCTGACGGTGTCGCGCAGCAGGGTGGAGTGGTGGCCCGACAAGGGCGCCACCACCAGCACCGTGGGCTGCGCCTTCATGTCAGTCAGCGCGCGCGCGTCGTCGGTGAACCGCTTGAAGCGGATCAAGCGGCAGAACGGCCTGTCCACCGCCACCTGTTCCTGCACCGCCACGTCGACATCGTCCACGCGCACGCTCTGGATGCCGAACTCCGGCTTCTCGTAGTCCTTGGCCAGGCGGTGCGCCAGGTCCAGGCCCGCGGCCAGTCGGTACGACAGGGGCGTGTGCGCGAACGGCGACAGGGGATGGCTGTACAGCTTCGCGGACGCACTGGCGAATTCGGCGAAAGGCGCCATCAGGGCACGTTGGGTTTCGTACAGCTGATACAGCATGGAAGGCTCCGGCAGAGGGCGTTGGCGGCAGGCAGGTGGCGTGCCGTCCAGGGACACCCGGCATGAAACAAGCGGTGTCGGTATTGTGCACTGCAACATTGACGCGTGGCCTACGTGCAAACACGGTTCGCCCGATTGGACGCGGCCGGGCGGCCGGGCGCCGCCGGAAAAGCCGGGGCAGCGCCCCGCTTATGGCCCCGCCGCCTGCGCCGGGCGCACGTGGTAGGTGCAGCGTCGTGCGCCGGCCAACAGGTGCTCGCTGCGCTCCACGCGGGCATGCGGGGCCAGCAGCCGCTGGAACAGGGCCAGCTCCGAGCGACAGAAGCCCTGGCACGCGCTGGCCGCCGCGCAGATGGGGCAGTGGTCCTCTACCAGCAGCCAGCCGCCCGCGCCGTCGTCCTCGGCCCGCGCCATGTAGCCCTCCTCATGGCGCAGCGCGGCCAGGGCACGGACCCGCTCTGCCAGGGTGGCGCAGCGGTCCAGTGCCTGGCGGTACGCCGCCTCGGCCTCCACCTCGCGCGCCGTGACCAGCCGGTCCAACCCTTCGTCGCCCCATTGCGCGCGCAGGTGGCCCAGCAACTGCACCAGCAGGTCGCCGTGGCGGTCCGGGAAGCGGCCATGACCGGCGGGCGTGAGCCGCCAGACCCGACGCGGGCGTCCGACCCCCTGCGGCTCGTCGTGCCAGGCGACCAGCCCCTCGGCGACCAGTGCCTGCAGCCGCTTGTGCGCGCCCATGGGGCTGAGCGCACAGGCGGCCGCCAGCGTGGCCGTGGCCTGCGGGCCGCGGCTCTTCAGCTGGAACAGCAGGCGGTCGGCGGTGCGCTCCGCAGCCGACGGGCCCGGCGCGGCGGTCATGCGCGCTGTCCCTCGGGCGGGCGTGTGCCGGCGCGGGCCAGCGCCGCGAGACTGAGGGCCGCGGCGAGGGCGCAGCCGGCTCCCACCGCCATCACCCAGCGCACCTCCCACAGCGACAGGGCGCCGCCCGCCACGGCGGTGAGCACGTTCGCCAGGCAGAACAGCGTGGTCAGCAAGCCCATCACGCGCCCCTGGCCGTGCGCGCTGAAGCGCTGGGACACCCACGCCGGCAGGAAGGCGTTGTAGACGGCCAGCGGCAGGCCCAGCGCCACCAGCGCCACCAGGCCGGCGGGTGCCGGCAGCAGGGCCAGCCCCAGCAGGCCGAGGCTCGCGGCGCCGGCGGCGGCTGCCGCCGTGCCGAGCGGCTGGTGCGAGGGCAGCCGCCCGGCGAGCGCGGTCCCGGCCAGCATGGCGGCACATTGCGCCGCCGTGATCCAGGCGATGCCGGTGCTGGTGAACCCCGCTTCGGTGACGCACCACAGCGGCGCGTACTCGTACAGCGCCGTGACGCCGCAGGTATAGAGCAACTGCAGGCCCGCCAGCCGACGCAGGGCCGCGTCGTGCAGCAGCGGGCCGAGGGTGGAGCGCCCGCCCGACGGCACGCAGGTGCGGCCCGGGGCCGCCGTGGCGGGCTGGCCGCCGGGCACGGCCCAGCGCACCAGGGCGGCGCAGGGGAGCATGGCGGCCGCGGCCAGCACGAACGGCACCGCGTCGCCCTGGGCCAGGCTGAGGCCGCCCACCAAGGGCCCCACCAGCCAGCCACCGTACTGGCAGGCATTGAGCCAGGCGAAGGCCCGCACGCGCGTCGCCTCGCCGTGGTGGTCGGCCAGCAGCGCCCGGGCCACGGCGATGTTCCCTTCGGTCAGCCCGGTGAGGAAACGGGCGGCGACGAACAGCGGGTACTGTCGCTCGGCCAGCGCCCAGGCCGTCAGCAGGTTGCCCGCGGCGCAGGCCAGCAGCGTGGTGACGAGCACGCGCCGGCGGCCCAGGCGGTCGGACAGCGGACCCAGCACCAGGCTGCCCAGCAGGATGCCCGCCGGGTTGGCCGCCAGCGCCAGCCCGAGCAGCCATTCGGGGGCCATGCCGCCGTAGCGCGTGAAGCCGTCGGCCGGCCCGTCCACGAAGAGTGGCGCCAGGATGGGGTAGGGCATGGCCATGCCCACCGTGCACAGCAAGGTGACGGCGCACACGGCCAGCAGCAGGCCGGCGGAGCGTTGGGGGGCGACGGGGTGGGGCCCGGCGGACACGGCGGATGTCATGCGACGCAGTGTCGGCCATTTATCAACCGTAAGTTGATAAACCAGGCCACGAAAAGGGGCCTTCCGGCCCCTCGTCGGGTGAGCACGCGCCTTCCGGCCGCGTCACATCACCTTGGCGATGCTGTCGGCCACGTAGCCGATGTTCTTGTCGTTCAGCGCCGCGACACAGATGCGACCCGAGTCCACCCCGTACACGCCGAACTCGCTGCGCAGGCGCTCCATCTGGGGCTTGCTGAGGCCGGAGTAGCTGAACATGCCACGCTGGGTCGTGATGAAGGACAGGTCCTTGCTCACGCCCGCGGCCTTCAGCTTGTCCACCAGCGCGGTGCGCATCGCCTTGATGCGGTTGCGCATGCCGGCCAGCTCCTGTTCCCACTGCTGGCGCAGGGCCGGGGTGGTCAACACGGTGGCCACCACCTGGGCGCCGTGGGTGGGCGGGTTGGAGTAGTTGGTGCGGATGACGATCTTCAGCTGAGACAACACGCGGCTGGCTTCTTCCTTGCTCTCGCACACCACGGACAGCGCACCCACGCGCTCGCCGTACAGGGAGAAGCTCTTGGAGAAGGACGTGGAGTCGAAGAA
>NZ_JAYRUN010000022.1:0-67174 GCF_041918995.1 Ideonella sp.
CGGACGCGCCGCCGCGCCGGCTGCCGGCGCCGCGTCCCGTGGAGATCGAGCCGCCCGCCGACCCCCTGGCCGGCGTGACGCCGGTGCTGTTCGCCAACCCCGCCGACGACGACCGGAACGACATGTCGGCCACCGACCGCGTGCTGCTGATCGTGGAGAACGACGTGCCGTTCGCCAAGGTGCTGCTCGAGGCCGCGCGGCTGGCCGGGTTCAAGGGCCTGGTGACGGGCTCCGGGGCGGCCGCGCTCACCCTGGCGCGCGAGTACCGCCTGTCCGCGGTGACGCTGGACATCCACCTGCCCGACATGGCGGGCTGGCGTGTGCTGGACCGCCTGAAGACCGACCCCGCCACCCGCCATGTGCCGGTGTGCGTGGTGTCCACCGACGACGCACGCGAACGCGCGCTGCAGGCGGGCGCGATCGGGTTCCTGCCCAAGCCGCTGCAGTCGGCCGACGTGGCGCGCGACGCCGTGGAGGAGCTGGGCCGGTACGCCGACCGGGCGACCCGCCGGCTGGTGGTGGCCATGCCGCCGGGGCCCGCGCGCGTGGCGCTGCTCGACGGCCTGGATGCCGACGTGCAGGCGGTGCTGGTGGACGATGCCGCGCTCGGCCGCGAGCTCATGGCCAGCGCCGACGCCCTCGTGGTGGACGCCACGGTGGCCGAGCTGGGGCCGGAGGATGTGCTGGACGCGGTGTCCAGCCGGGGCGGCGTGTGCCAGCTGCCCGTGGTCGTGTACCAGCCCGAGGGCGCGCCGGAGGCCGCCGCCTGGTCGCGCGGCCGCGACGGCTTCGGCGTGAGCGTGGCGCGCAGCGAGCCCGCGCTGCGGCGGCAGGTGGCCTACTGGCTGCACCGGGCCGCCGAATGGGCGGGCGGCGAGGGCTCGGCCGAGGGCGACGCCGGTTTCCCGCCGGACGCGCTGAAGGGCCGCAAGGCACTCATCGTCGACGACGACATGCGCAACATCTTCGCGCTGGCCACCGTGCTCGACGAGGTGGGCATGGTGATCGTGTCGGCCGACAACGGCCGCGAGGCGATTCGCCTGGTGGAGGTGGACCCCTCCATCGACGTGGTGCTGATGGACATCATGATGCCGGAGATGGACGGCATCGAGACCATGCAGCGCATCCGCCAGCTGCCGCGGGGCCGCGAGCTTCCCATGGTGGCCGTGACCGCCAAGGCGATGAAGGGCGACCGCCAGAAGTGCATCGAGGCGGGGGCCTGGGACTACCTGTCCAAGCCGGTGGACCCGAGCCACCTGCTCACCGTGCTGCGCGGCTGGCTCTGCGGGGGGCTGCGGGGATGACCGGCTTCGCGGGCGAGATGACTGAGCAGGCCCACATCCTCATCGTGGACGACCTGCCGGAGAAGCTGCTCGTCTTCCGCACCGTGCTCGAGGACCTGGGCCAGCCCCTGGTCTTCGCCCGGTCGGGCACGGAGGCGCTGAAGGAGGTGCTGGCGCGCGAGTTCGCGGTGATCCTGCTGGACGTGAACATGCCGGACATCGACGGCTTCGAGACGGCCTCGCTGATCCGCCGCCACCGGCGCTCGGCCCACACGCCCATCATCTTCATCACCTCCTACGCCGACGAGCTGCAGACGGCCAGGGGCTACTCGCTCGGGGCGGTGGACTACATCCTCTCGCCGGTGGTGCCGGAGATCCTGCGCTCCAAGGTGCGCGTGTTCGTCGAGCTGCACGTGCTGCAGAAGCGCATCGCGCGCCAGGCCGAGGAGCGGATCGCCCTGGCCGCCTCGGCCGCGGCGCTGGCGGTGGCGGAGGACGCGCAACGTCGCTCCGCCTGCCTGTCGGAGGTGAGCCATGCCCTGTCCGGGGTGCTGGACCCGGGCCAGGTGCTGCAGGCGCTGCAGGCGCGCGCGGTGCCGGTGCTGGCCGGCGGCGTGTCGCTGCTCGCACCGGGCGACGAGCTGGCGCAGGCGGGGCAGGGCCGGGGCGCGGGGGCAGGGCCAGCGGCCGTGCAGGACTGGCCCTTGCGACAGGGCGATCACACGCTGGGCCTGCTGCGCTTCGACGCGCCCACGGCGATGGGCGAGGCGCTCGGGCCCGAGGTGGCCGAGCGGGTGGCCGTGGCGCTGGCGGCCGCCCACCTGCACCAGGAGCTGCAGGCGGAGATCGCGGAGCGGCGCCAGGCCGAGGCCCGGCTGGCCGAAGCCAGCCGCCGCAAGGACGAGTTCATCGCCATGCTGTCGCACGAGCTGCGCAACCCGCTGGCACCCATCCGCAACGCGGCCGAGGTGATCCGGCGGGTGGCGCCGGAGGACAAGACCCTGCGCTGGGCCAGTGACATCACCGACCGCCAGGTGCGCCAGCTCACGCGGCTGGTCGACGAGCTGCTCGACGTGGCGCGCATCAGCCAGGGCAAGATCGTGCTGCAGCGGGCGCCGCTGGACCTGGCGGCGCTCGTGGCGGACTGCGTCGACGCGCAGCGCTCGGCCATCACGGCGCGACGGCAGACGCTCACGCAGGCCGTGTCGAGCGTGCCCGTGTGGGTGAACGGCGACGCGGACCGGCTGCGGCAGGTGGTGGGGAACCTGCTGAGCAACGCCATCAAGTACACCCCCGAGGGCGGCGGCCTGCATGTGGGCATCGGCCTGGACGGCGGGCAGGCTCTGCTGACGGTGCGCGACACCGGCATGGGCATCGAGCCGGACCTGCTGCCGCGTGTGTTCGAGCTGTTCGAGCAGGGACCGCGCACGCTGGACCGCAGCCAGGGCGGCCTGGGCATCGGGCTGACGCTGGTGCAGCTGCTCGTGCAGCTGCACGGCGGCCGGGTGGAGGCGCACAGCGCCGGCACGGGGCAGGGCTCGGAGTTCCGCATCTGGCTGCCCACCAGCGGAGCCCTGGCCGCCCCGGCGCCCGCGCCGGCCGTGGAGGCCCCCGTGGTGCCGCACCGCCACATCCTGCTGGTGGAGGACAACGTGGACGTCGCCGACACCACCGCCACGATGCTGCGCCTGTCGGGCCACACGGTGTGCGTGGTGCATGGCGGTGCCGAGGCCATCGACGCCGTGGCGGGCTTCACGCCCGACGTGGTGCTGCTGGACATCGGCCTGCCGCACATGGACGGCTACGAGGTGGCGCGCCGCCTGCGCCACACGGCGGCCTGTCAGGGCGCCTGGCTGGTGGCGCTGACTGGCTACGGCCAGCCCGCCGACCGCCAGCGCGGACGCGACGCGGGCTTCGACGAGCACCTGCTCAAGCCGGTGGACCCGTCCGCACTGGACGAGATCATCGCGCGCAGCGCACGGCCCGCCGGCTCGGCACCGGCCGGTGCCACGCTGTACCGCTTCGGCCGCCCCTGAGGGCCCGCAGCCCCGGCCACGTGCCGGCATACGGGCCGGCGCCCGCGCAGGCCCACATGCCTGCGCCGCGCACTCACACGCGCGCTCACAAGGGCCTGCGCAAGGGCCTGCACAAGCGCCTGCAATCCTGACCGCCCAGCGGCAATTTCGCACGCGGCCGAAGGCCCCAGCGCGGGCTGCGAGGCGCATCGGCGGCGGGCCGGATGTGACAGGGTTCTCCCCGGTGCCGGCAGCCGGCGTGCCCGGCTGACAAGGACTTAGCGCCCACTGCTCGTGTCGTGAGGCGCCTGCACGTATCCGCATGCAACCGCCACGGCCAGAGCCGGCACAGGCCGTGCATTCAGGGGGCACAACACATCACCACCTTCGTCGCGAGGGACCGCATGCTTTCCATCCACCAGCACACCGAGCATCGACAGCAGCAGACCTTGTCCCCCCGGCTGCAGCGCGCCGTCTGGCTGCTGCAGCTGTCCTCCACCGATTTCGCCCACGAGGTGCAGTCGGTGCTGGGGCGCAACCCGTTCCTGGAACATGACGAGGGCGACGGCGAGGAGGCCGCGCCGCCGGCTGGCCTGCCGCCGGAACGCCTGGCCGATGGCCTGGACCTGGGCGCCGCCGGCGCCCCCGAGGCGCTGGGCGCGTCGGGCGGCGTGGAGGGCGGCCTGCTGGACGACGGCGGCCTGGCCGGCGCCCTGCCGGAGTCCCTGGGCGGCCCCCTGGATGGCGACGGCGCGCTGGCCATGGCCGAGGTGGGCGCCGCCGACCCGCTGGGCGACGACGGCGACCGCGACATCTGGACGGCCGACGGCCTGGGCCGCCAGCGCCGCAGCGAGGACGGCGAGGTGACGGCGCTGGACCTCATGGCCTGGGAGCCCACGCTCGCGGCCCAGCTGCATGCGCAGATCGACCTGCTGCCGCTGCCCGAGCGCGACGCCGCGCTGGCGCGCGCGGTCGTCGAATCGCTGGACGACGACGGCTACCTGCGCACCCCGCTGGAGGAGATCGCCCAGGTGGCCGACCTGGCGCCGGCGGCCAGCCTGGCGGAGATGAAGATCGCGCTGGCGCGGGTGCAGTCGCTGGAGCCGGCCGGGGTGGCGGCGCGCAACGTGGCCGAGTGCCTCACGCTGCAGCTGCAGGCCATCGAGTGCCCCGACATGCGCGAGCTGGCGCGCCGCATCGTCAACGAGCACATGGACATCCTGGCCCGCCACGACAACGGCCGCCTGGCGCGCGAGCTGAAGCGCCCGGTGGAGGACATCGAGGCGGTGTGCGAGCGCATCCGCCGGCTGGACCCGCGGCCGGGCTGGCGCTGCGGCCCGTCGCCCGTGCAGTACGTGGTGCCCGACGTGGTGGTGCGCAAGGTGCGCGGCAAGTGGGCCGTGCAGCTCAACGCCGCCGTGGTGCCGCGCGTGCGCATGAACCGCGTCTATGCCGAGCTGTTCCAGCGCCACCGGCGCGCCGAGGACCAGGCGCTCGCCGAGCACCTCAAGGAAGCGCGCTGGACGCTGCGCAACGTGGAGCAGCGCTTCGTCACCATCCTGCAGGTGGCCGAGGCCATCGTGGAGCGGCAGCACCGCTTCCTCGACCATGGCCCCATGGCCATGCGGCCCCTGGGCCTGAAGGAGATCGCCGACGCGCTGGGCCTGCACGAATCGACCGTGTCGCGCGTGACGAACAACAAGTACATGATGACGCCGATGGGCGTGTTCGAACTGAAGTACTTCTTCTCCCGCGCACTGACCACCGAGAGCGGCAAGACCTGCTCGGGCACGGCGCTGCGCAGCCTCATCAAGGACATGATCGAGGCGGAGAAGCCGGACGACCCGCTGTCGGACGCCGACATCGCCCGGTTGCTGGCCAAGCAGGGCGTTCGCCTGGCGCGCCGCACGGTGACCAAGTACCGCCAGTTGCTGCGCATCGACCCGATCGAGCGGCGACGCGGCCGCGTCGCCCACGCCTGAGCCCGGGCACAGACCGGCGATGGCCGAGGCGATCGCCTGGTTCCTGGTGGCCGGCGGGCTGCTGGTCCTCGTCGGCCTGACGGACACCTGGCGCCGCGAGCTGCCCTTCAGCGCCGCGGCCATCTACCTGGTGGCCGGCCACCTGCTCGGCCCGGAGGGCGTGGGCTTCCTGGACCTGTCCTTCGAGCGCGAGTCCGACGCGGCGCTGGTGGAGCGCCTCACCGAGGTGGCGGTGCTGATCTCGCTGTTCGCGGTGGGCCTGCGGCTGCGGGCCCCGCTGTCCGATCCGCTGTGGCGCGCGCCGGTGGTGATGGCCACGCTCACCATGGCGGTGACGGTGGGCCTGGTGGCCGCGCTCGGCTGGCTGGCCGGCCTGGCGCTGGCGCCCGCGCTGCTGCTGGGGGCGGTGCTGTCGCCCACCGACCCGGTCCTTGCCTCGGACGTGCAGGTGGACCACGAGCGCGACCGCGACCGGCTGCGCTTCTGCCTCACCGCCGAAGGCGGGATGAACGACGGCACCGCGTTTCCGATGGTGATGCTCGCGCTCGGCATGCTGGGCCTGCACGAGCTGGGGGACGGCGGCCTGCGCTGGTGGGGCCGCGACGTGCTCTGGGCCGTGGCGGCCGGCCTGGCGATCGGGTGGGCCATGGGCTGGGCGTTCAGCCGTGCGGTGGTCTGGCTGCGGCGCGAGCGCGAGCAGGCCATGGGCATGGAGAGCTTCCTCACGCTGGGACTGATCGCCCTGGCCTACGGGGCGGCTCTGGGTGCGCAGGCCTACGGTTTCCTGGCGGTGTTCGCCGCCGGCCTGGCGATGCGCTACGTGGAGCGCCAGGACACGCGCGACGACGTGGCCGCGCAGGAGCCGGCGGCGTCGGCGGGCTCGCCTCAGGTGGCGGATCTCGGCCCGGCGGATGCGACGGTCCCGGCCCGGGCCAGCGCCTACATGGCCAAGGCGGTGCTGGACTTCACGCTCGACCTGGAGAAGCTGGCCGAGCTGGTGGTGATGGTGCTGATCGGCGCGCTGCTCTCGCGCGAGGCGTTCACGCCCACGAACGTCGGCATCGCGCTCGGCGTGTGCCTGCTCGCGCGGCCGCTGGCCGTGTGGTGCACCACGCCGTTCTTGTCGCTCGACCGGCCGCAGCGCCGGTTGGCCGCGTGGTTCGGCGTGCGCGGGGTGGGCTCCATGTACTACCTGGCCTTCGCCGTGGCGCATGGCGCCAGCGGGCCGGAGGTGGAGCCGGTGATCGAGGCGGTGCTGGTGACGGTGGCGATGTCCGTGCTGCTGCACGGTGCCACCGCCACGCCGGCCATGCGGCGCTACCGGGAGCGCCGGCGCTGAGCGCCTCGCCGGCACCCGGTTTGCCCGGCTGCGGCATGCCCGTGCCCACCACGCCCAATCCCGAGTCGCCCACCCATCCGGTGCCGCCGCCGCAGCCGCCGCACCGGCACATCCACGACCCGGACCCGTGGAAGCCGCCGGCGCCGGTGGAGGACCCGCCGGCGCAGCCGGACGAGCCGACCCTGCAGTGAGCCCCGGCCGCGGGGCCGCCGGCCTGCGTCAGCCGGTGCGCTGCTCCCCGCCGTGACGCTGCACGCGCTCGGCTTCCTCGCCGGAAGGGGTCTGCGCGTCGAGTTCACGGGCCGGCGACTCCGCCACCTGGGTGAGGTCGTCCGGGCGCTCGATCAGCTCCTCGATGAGGAAGCGGCCGTAGTACTGGGCACGCTCCGCGCCATGGGCCCGGGCCGTCTGGGCGATGGCGCGGGCGGCGTCATCGCTGGCGGCCTTCACCACCAGCCAGTGGTAGCCGCGCTCGGCGAGGTCGCGGTGGGCCTTGATGAGGTTGAGCTCCTGGCCCACGGCGGCCAGCGGGCTGGCGTGCTGCAGGTCCTGCTCGATCTGGGCCAGCATCTCCTGGTCGGTGTAGCGGTGCACGCCGCTGCGGTCGTGGCCGGTCTGCGCCAGCGCCTGGGCGGCCGCGTCGGCCTGTTCGGCCCCGGGCAGCGAGATGACGACGTGTCCGACCGGCTTGAAGACGCCGAAGCTGTGGGCGGTGGTGGTGTCCATGCCGCCGCGCAGGCAGGCAGCGTGCCTGCGGAGGGGCGGCCGGCTCGCACGGCAATTGCCGGGTGCCCTGCATTCGACCGTTTCATCCCCAAGGAGAACACCGCATGACTCTCGACACCTCTTTGCGTGCGGCGGCCTGCGCCGGCGTGTGCTGCCTGAGCTTCAGCATGGCCGTGCTGGCCCAGACACCCTCGACGGGGGGGGCCGCTCCGGCGGCGGCCACGGCGGGCGCCCTGTCGGCGGCCGACCGGAAGTTCGTCGAGGACGCGGCCGCGGGCGGCATGGCCGAGGTGGAGATGGGCCGCATGGCCGAGCAGAAGGCCAGCAACGCGCAGGTGCGCCAGTACGGCGCCCGCATGGTGCAGGACCACGGCAAGGCCAACGCCGAGCTGAAGTCCCTGGCGGCCGCCAAGAGCGTGAACCTGCCCACCGCGCTGCCGGCCCCGCACAAGGAGCACGCCGACCGCCTCGGGAAGCTGAGCGGCGCCGACTTCGACCGTGCCTACATGAAGCACATGGTCGACGACCACCGCGCCACGATCGCGAAGTTCGAGAAGCAGTCGCAGACCGGTGCGGATGCCGACCTCAAGGCCTGGGCCGGCAAGACGCTGCCCACGCTGCGCGACCACCTGCAGCAGGCGCAGACGGCGCATGCCAGCGTGAACCCGGGCCAGTGAGCCCGGGCCCGCCCCACGTCCCTTCCGATTGACCCCCAACGAGGAGTGAACCCCATGGACACGATCACCCCCTGGACCCGCCGCGCGGCGGGCTGGACCGGCGTGCTGGCCATCGCCGCGGCGAGCCTGCTGATGGCTGGCTGCGAACGCCGCGACGCGGCGGACACCGGCAACGCGACGGGCACCACCGGCGGCGCCACCGATTCCACCACCGGCACCGGCTCGATGGGCTCGACCACCACCACGCCCTCGGGCACCACCGGGACCCCGGGCACCGGCACCCCCGGCAGCACCGACACCATCACCCCGCCCATGGACCCCGCGTCGGCGCCCATGCCGGCGGCCAGCCAATGAACGCCGGTGCGGCGCCGCTGCCCCGCTGGGCGCATGTGACGCCACCCGTGCCCAGCACCGTGCCGCCACCGCCACCGCCGGAGATGCCGCCGCAGCCCGAGCAGGACCTCCCGATGGAGGTGCCGCAGCCCGAGCCGTCGCCGCCCGCCGGCCAGGCTCGGCTGCACTGATCCCCATCGATCCCCGCACGAGAAAACGCCCGGCATCGCCGGGCGTTTCCATGTGGGGACAGGGGGCGGTCAGTCGTGCGCCGCGCGCGCCTGGTCACGCAGGGTGCGCACCTGCATGTGGTTGCGCTTCACGCCTTCGAACTGGCGTTCCACCACCATGCGCACCTGCGGCGGCAGGTCCTCTTCGAGCGCCTCGCGGTAGCGCTCCAGGGCCGCGTCCTCGCCGCGCTCGCACTCCTCGAGCATGGCGAGGTCGCTGTAGCCAGCCAGCGTGCCCTTCACCGCGACCCAGCCGCGGTGCATGGCACCCGTGGCGCTGCCGCTGTCCTCGGGCTCGCCGCCGCACTGGCGCACCAGGGCCTGCAGCTCGGTGGCGGCCTGGCGGCAGTCGGTGGCGCGCGCGGTGAACAGGCTGCGCAGCTCGGCACTGTTGACATGCTCGGCGCAGCTCTGGAAGCCGTACTCGCCGTCCTTGCAGGTCTCGATGAGCTTGTTGAGGGTGCTCAGGGTGTTGCGGTCGTTGTCCATGGGGTGTCCTTTCCGGATGAGAAGCGGTGAACGAAAGGCGCCCCCGCCGCAGCGGGGCGTCTGCCGGCCCTTGGGCAGGGCGCATGCCCGCCGGGCTGCAGCTGCGGTAGGCCGCGGCGTGCAGGCCGTGCGCGGGAGCCCGGCTTGCTCCGGCGCGCCCCATGACGCCGCCCGTTCCCATTCCGCCGGCCGGCCAGGTGCCCGCCGCCCCTCCCGCCACGCCGGTGCCTGCCCACCCCGCGGTGGTGCCCGCCGACGACACCGCGGCGGGTGAGGAGGACCCCGGCGCCGCGCTCGATGCGCTGCCGGATTACCACGCCGGTGGCGATGCTCCCCGCCCCCCACCTGGAGACACGCCATGAAGATCGCCGTGCTCGTCGGCAGCCTGCGCGCCGAGTCCATCAACCGGCAGCTCGCGCGCGCGGTGCAGGCCCTGGCGCCCGACGACTGGGACTTCGATCCGCTCCCGCTGCACGAGCTGCCGCTGTACAACCAGGACCAGGACGGCGCGCCGCCCGAGCCCTGCGTGCAGCTGAAGCGCCGCATCGAGGCGGCCGATGCACTGCTGTTCGTGACGCCGGAATACAACCGCTCCATGCCCGGCGTGCTGAAGAACGCCATCGACATCGCCTCGCGCCCTTACGGCAAGAACTCCTTCGCCGGCAAGCCGGCCGGCGTCCTGGGGGCGTCCATCGGGGCCATGGGCACCTCCATGGCGCAGCAGCACCTGCGCAACGTGCTGTCGTACCTCGACGTGCCGGTGCTGCGCCAGCCCGAGGCCTACATCCACTTCCGTGACGGCCTGGTCGACGCACAGGGCCGCATCACCGATGACGGCACGCGCGCCTTCCTCACCAAGTGGGTCCAGGCCTATGTCGCGTTCGCCACGGGAGGTTCTCCTACAGCGTGACCCGCAGCCGGCCGGCGTGGCGGCCCCAGGCCGGCGCCTAGAGTGGACTCCGCCGGGAAGCCTTCCGGCCCCCGATCTCACCCACCGCCATGCGTTCCGGCGCACGGCCTTCGATCACAGGAGTCCCTCATGTCCCGCAAATTCCTCATCACCGGCCTGACCTCCGCTGCCATCGTGGCCACCATGGGCCTGGCCTATGCCCAGAGCCAGGACGAATCCGCCCTGGCCAACAGCAACGTCAACGGCACGCAGAACTCGCTGGGCCACGACCAGGCCGGCCCGCCCGCGATGCCGGCCGATGCCGCCGCGATGTCGGCCACCTACGGCTCGTCCTATGACGAGCAGGGTCGGCTGGCCGCCTCGGGCGACACCTCGTCCGCCGTGAGCGCGCCCGCCGGCGGCGACATGAACACCGACAACAGTGCGGCCACCAGCGCCAACATGGGCGCGACGACCAGCGATGCGGCGAACAACCCGTACAGCGCCCCGTCCTCGTCCACGGCGCCGGTCGCTGGCGCCACGGCGCCCGCCGACGGGATCCATGGCCAAACGGCTGTGGACCCGGCCGTGAGCTCACGCCTTTCCACGGCCGGGGCCGGCACGGCGCCCGACAGCAGCGGGCAGGCATGGGTGATCGCAGGCGGCCAGGATGCCAGCGCGGCGGCCGGCTCCGCGGGCACGTCGTCCACGAATGGCGCCACCGCCGAGACGCGCGTCGACCTGAACTCGCCGAACGAGCGCCCGTACAACATGGGCAGCGATCCGGTCGGCAACAACTTCCGTGAAGGCCAGGGCAGCGCGGGCAGCGCGTCCAGCTGGAACGGGTCCGACAACAGCACGGCGCCTGCCGGCGAAATGCGCGCCCCGCGGGCGGACCGCAACTGATGACGACCCGACGGGTGCCGGCCCCGGCGCCTGATTCCCGCCATCCGGGCGCGTCGCTTGCCCGGATGGCGTCGAACTTCTCCATCTGCCCATGAGTGCCCGCCAAGACGTCATCGAAGGCCTGCGCAACGGCGTCGTCGTCGGTGCCGCGGTGCTGGCCGTCGGCTATGCCCTCGTCCAGCTGGGCGTGCTGCCCACGCCTTGGTCGTCGGCCCAGCCCGCCGTGGCTGCCTGGCACGCGGACACAGCGGGGCCGGGCGCCGCGCCGCCCCCCGCTGGCGCTGCCGCGGCGCCGCAGCGGCCGGGCATGGGCGCACCGCCCCCGGCCCGCCGGCTGGAGCTGGGCGATGAGTCGGCGTCGCTGGCGGTGCGTCGCCTGGCGCAGTGGGTGCTGGACGCCAACGACCATGGCGACCGGCATTTCGTCGTGCTCGACAAGCGCAATGCGCGGGTCTTCGTCTTCGAACCGGACGGCCGGCTCGCCGGGGCCAGCCCCGTGCTGCTGGGCTATGCCGCGGGTGACGACACGGTGCCTGGCATCGGCGACCGCCCCATCGAGCAGGTGAAGCCGCAGGAGCGCACCACGCCGGCGGGCCGCTTCGTGGCCGAGCGCGGGCGCAACGCGCTGAACGAGGACGTGGTCTGGGTCGACTACGACGCCGCCGTTTCCATGCACCGCGTGCGCGCCACCAATCCCAAGGAGCGGCGCCTGCAGCGCCTGGCCAGCGCCACCTCGTCCGACAACCGGATCAGCTACGGGTGCATCAATCTCCCCGTGGCCTTCTTCGACGAGGTCGTGTGGCCCCGCTTCCGCAGCCAGCGCGGGCTGGTCTATGTCCTGCCCGAGGTCAAGCCCCTCACCGACGTGTTCCCCGGGCTTGCCTCCGCCACCGCGGCCACCACCGCGTCGCTGGCGGGCAAGCATGCGAGTGTTGCTGCCATGTGAAGACGCCGTCGACCGCCAAGAAAGGCCAGGGTTACCGGGCTTTTGCTGCGATTGCTTACTGCCGTTGCCTTTAGCATTCCGGCCAGTCGGGGTGCGCACGTTCGCCGCGCCCCAGGACAGATCGGGATGGCGGGGCGATGGCTCTCAAGTGGTGGGCAGGCGCGCGTGCAGCGTGCCTGGGTGCAGGACTGTGGTGTGCGATGGGCTTCGCCCTGGCGTCCGTGGCGCCAGGCGGCGCGCCGTCGGCGGGCACTCAGGTGGATTTCCGGGGCGTGCAGCCCTCGGAAGAGGCGCGCCATGCCGCCATCGCCGCCATCGACCTGCGCGATGCCCGTGGCCGCCCGGTGGCGGTGGTCGACAAGAAGAACGCGCGCATCTATGTGTTCGGCGCCGACGGACGCCTGCGCGGCACCACCCCGGTGCTGCTGGGCCTGACCCCCGGTGACCGCAGCGCGCCGGGTGTCGGCCGCCTCGCGGGCGGTTACATCCCGGCGGCCATGCAGACCACGCCGGCCGGCCGCTTCGAGTCCGAGCCGGGCCGCAACCTGACCGGCGAATCCATCGTCTGGCTGGACTACGACGCCGCCCTGGCCATCCACCGGCTGCGCCCGGCCCACCCGGCTCAGCGCCGGCCGCAGCGACTCGCGTCGGCGAGCACCGCGGACAACCGCATCAGCCAGGGCTGCGTGATCGTGCCGGGCGAGTTCTTCGACCAGGTGGTGGCCCCCACGCTGGGCCGCCAGCGCGGCGTGGTGTACATCCTGCCGGAAGCGGATCAACCGGCCGAGTTCATGCAGGTCGCCGGCAAGCGCTGACACCGGCGCCCAGAACGACAAGGCCCGCCGGCGTTCGCCGGCGGGCCTTTTTTTTCATGGGGTCAGGCCCGGGCGGTCAGGACCGCCGGGCTGGGCCGATCAGCTGCCCTTGCGGCTGCTGCCGGACGACGAGCCCCCCGTGGACGAGCTGCCGCTGGAACCGCTGCTGCCCGAGGCGCCGGTGGCGCCGGTGGAGCCGCTGGTGCCCGACAGGCTGCCGGCGCCGCCGCTGCCCGCGCTGCTGCCCGAGCCGCTGGAGCCCATGGCGCTGGTCGAGCCGGCCGACCCGGACGACGAGCTGCCCTGGCCACCCATGCTGCCCGCACCGGAGGAGCTGCCGTAGTCCGAGCCGCCCGAGCCGCCCGAGCCGCTCTGCCCGGACAGGCCGGTGGAGCCGCTGGACAGGCTGGTGCCGCTGGAGCCGCCGCTGCCCGACGAGGCATTCGAGCCCTGGCCCTGGCCCTGGCGGCCCTGGCGCCAGCTGCTGAACTCGTCCGAGAAGCGCTTGTAGCGGTCCTGGCGCCAGCTGCGGTAGTCGTTGTCCAGGGTGCGCATCTGCTCGGTCCGCCACTGGTGGTAGTCGGGATCGAACTCTTCCTGTTGCCCCTGGCCGCCCTGGCCCTGCTGGCCGTAGCCGGACTGCGCGCCCATGCCGGACAGGCCGGAATGGCTCCACGAGTGCATGCCCTGACCGCCACCTTGGCCGCCCTGGCTGCTGCCCTGGTCCTGGTTGCCGTAGCCGCCGTAGCCGCCCGACGAGGCCCCCCAGGCGCCCTGGCTGCCACCGTAGCCGCCCTGGCTGCTGCCGTAGCCGCCCTGGCTGCCCTGGTTGCCGCCGTAACCGCCCTGGCTGCCGTAGCCACCGGACGAGCCGCCGAACTGGCCGCCGGACGAGCCACCCCAGGGGCTGCCGCCTTGCATGCCGCCGGAGGAGCCGCCGAACTGGCCGCCCGACTGGCCGCCCCACTGGGAGCCCTGGCCGCTGTACTGGCTGTGCTGTCCGCTGCCGTAGCCGCCACCCTGGCCATGCTGGCCGTACTGGCCCTGGCCGCCGTAGCCGCCGCCTTGGCCGTAGCCGCCCTGGCCGCCGCCCCACTGGCCCTGCTGGCCGCCTTGGCCACCGGACCAGCCGCCGGACTGGCCGGACGAGCCCCACATGCCGGCGGACTGCTGGCCGCCGTAGCCACCCTGGCTGCCGTAGCCGCCCTGGCCGCCCTGGCCGCCACCGAAGCCGCCCTGGCTGCTGCCGTAGCCGCCGCCCTGGCCGCCGCCGTAGCCGGACTGGCCACCATAGCCGCCCGAGGCGCCGTAGCCACCCTGGCTGCCGCCATAGCCGCCCTGGCCGCCTTCGTACTGGCTGCCCATGCCACCGGACATGCTGTGCTGCCCTTGTCCGCCCTGGCCGCCATAGCTGCCCTGGCCGCCGAAGCCGCCCTGGCTGCCCATGTTGCTCTGGCCGCCGTAGCTGCCCTGGCCGCCGAACTGGCTGCCCTGGCCACCCTGGCTGCCGTAGCCGCCCTGGCCGCCATAGCCACCGTACTGCGAGCTCTGGCCGCCGCCCTGGCTCTGCTGGCCCTGGCCCCAGCCGCCTTGCGATCCCTGGGAACCGGAAGCGCCCTGCTGGCCGCCGTAGCCGCCGCTGGCGCTGTGCTGCCCGCCTTGTCCGCCCTGGCTGCCCTGGCTGCTGCCGTACTGGTTGCCGCCCTGTCCGTAGCTGCTGGAGCGACCGCTGTCCTCCAGGCTGCCGCCCTGGCGGTTCGCATCATCACGCTGTTGCATCTCGCTTCCTTTCCTCGGTTGGAGGTGCCGGCAGTCCGGCACCCGTGGCGGCTGTCGGGCAAGGCCCATGCCGTGTAAAGGCGACAATGGCCCGCGTGATCGATTCCGAATCGCTGCCGCCGCTGCGCCCCGCGGCGCTCCCGCGCTGGCGGGCGCGCCACCTCGTCTGGGCGGCCGTGGCAGGGGCGGCCGCGGGCGCGGCCGTGACCCTGCTGCTCGTGCTCGACGTGGGCGGCACGCTCGGTCCGGAGGCGGAGCGCCGCATCGGCTGGCTGCGCGACGCCGCCGTGATCTGCCTGCTCGCCGTCGGGGCCCTGCTGCTGTGGCTGGTGCACCGGCAGCGCGGGCAGATCGATGCGTCCGAGCAGCTCTACCGCAGCACGCTCGACGCCATGGAGGCCGGCATCGTGCTCTATGACGCCGACGACCGCCTGGTGCTGTGCAACGAGGATTTCCGCACGCTCTACCGTCCGCTGGCCGACGCCATGACGCCCGGGAAGACCTTCGAGGCGCTGCTGCGGCATGCCGTCTCGCGGGGTCTGGTGCCCGAAGCCGCCGGCCGCGAGGACGAGTGGATCGCCGAACGTGTGCAGCAGCACCGGCATCCCGGCCCGCCCGTGCTGCGCGAGTTCGCGGGCGGGCAGTGGCGCCGCATCGTCGAGCGGCGCCTGCCGTCGGGCGGCGTGCTGGCGTTCAGCACCGATGTCACAGAGCTCGTGCAGCGCGAAAGCGAGCTGCGCCGGATCGTCCGGGAGCGGGATGCCTTCGCGGAGGCACTCTCCGCCGCCAACCGCCAGCTGACCGACCTGTCGGAGACCGACGGCCTGACCGGCATCGCCAACCGCCGCCGTTTCGACCGCCGCCTGCGCGAGGAGTGGCAGCGCGCCCAGCGCCACGGCGTGCCCATGGCTCTGCTGCTGGCGGACGTGGACCACTTCAAGGCCTACAACGACCACTACGGCCACCCGGCGGGCGACGACTGCCTGCGCCGCGTGGCCACGCTGCTGCAAGGCTGCGCGCAGCGCAGCAGCGACCTGGTCGCGCGCGTCGGTGGCGAGGAGTTCGCCGTGCTGCTGCCACACACCGGCGCGGCCGAGGCCGAGGAGGTCGCCAGCCGCTGTCTGCAGGCGCTGCGGCGGCAGGCGCTGCCCCATGCCGCGTCGCCCACGGCGGCGCACCTCACGCTCAGCATCGGCGTGGCGCGCCTGGCCGGCCCCGGCGACACGCCGGACGAGCTCGTCGCGCGCGCCGACCGCGCGCTCTACGAGGCCAAGCGCGGCGGCCGTGACGGCGTGGTGGTGGCGTCCGCGTTCTCGCCCTGAGCGGGCGGCGTGTCCAGCAGCGCCTGCAGGGTGGGCAGGCTGTCCGCCTCGTGCAGGGGCTTGTCGTGGCGGATGCGCAGCATGCGCGGGAACCGCACGGCGATGCCGCTCTTGTGCCGGGGGCTGCGGTTGATGCCCTCGAAGCCCAGCTCGAACAGCAGCGTGGGCTTCACGCTGCGCACCGGGCCGAACTTCTCGAGCGTGGTGGCGCGGATCACGCGGTCCACCTCGCGGAATTCCGCGTCCGTCAGGCCCGAATAGGCCTTGGCAAAGGCCACCAGCTGCAGCCCGTCGGGGGCGGGCGGCTCGCGCCGTTCGATGGCGGCCACCACCGCAGCGGCCTCGGCCGCGTCACGCGGAGGCCGGCTCCACACCGCGAAGGTGTAGTCGGTGTAGACGCTCGCCCGCCGGCCGTGGCCGGCTTGCGCATAGATGAGCACGGCGTCCACCGACAGCGGGGCGATCTTCCACTTCCACCATGTGCCCTCGGCCTTGGTGCGACCGGTGCCGTAGCGGGCCTGCGCATGCTTGAGCATGAAGCCCTCCACGCCCCGGGCCCGCGACTGCTCGCGCAGCGCCGCCAGCTCGGCCCAGCTGGGGGCATCGACGCGTGGCGACAGCACCAGGCCGGAGGCCGCCACCTGCGGGTCCGCGGCCAGGCGCTCCAGCGCGCTGCGGCGCGCGGCCTGCGGGGTGGCGCGCAGGTCCTCGCCCTGCCACTCCAGCAGGTCGTAGGCGATGAAGGTCACCGGCGCCTGCGCCAGCACCTGCCGTGTCAGCGTCTTGCGGCCGATGCGCTGCTGCAGCAGGTTGAAGGGCGCGGGGGCGCCGTCCTTCCACACCACGATCTCGCCGTCCACCACCGTGCCGTCGGGCCAGCGGCCGGCCAGCACCACCACTTCGGGGAAGCGCTCCGTGACGAGTTCCTCGCCGCGCGACCACACCCACACCTGGCCACCGCGCCGCACCACCTGGGCGCGGATGCCGTCGTACTTCCATTCGACGAGCCAGTCCGTCGGCGGTCCCAGCCGCGCGTCGAACTGCGCGATGGGGGCGTCCTCCAGCGCATGGGCGAGGAAGAACGGGTAGGGCTGCCCGGAGTCGGCCGCCGCCTGCTGGCCCGGCGGGGCGGTCAGGGCGAGGAAGGCCGCCTCGTCCGGGCGGGCTGTTTTGTCGGTGTAGCCCATCATGCGCTGGGCCACGAGCTTGGCGTCCAGGCCGGCGTGGGCGGCCAGGGCCCGCTGCACCAGCAGCTTGCTCACCCCCACGCGGAAGCCGCCCCCGATGAGCTTGGTGAGCAGGAAGCGCCCGGTGGCATCGAGCTCCTGCCACCAGGCGGCAATGCGCTCGGCCTGCACCTCGGGCGCGGCGCCGCGCAGCGGCAGCAGCCGTTCCTCCACCCAGGCGCCCAGGCCCATCGGGACGGATTCCGGCGCACCGGGCAGCACATGCGCGATCGTCTCCGCCAGGTCGCCCACGGCCTGGTAGCACTCGTCGAACAGCCATGCCGGGACGCCGGCCACCGCCTGCGCCAGCGTGACGAGCGTGGCGGTGGGCACCAGCTGCCGGGGCCGACCGCCGGCCAGGAAGTACACCGCCCAGGCCGCGTCGCGCGGCGGGGCCTCGGCGAAGTAGCGCTGCAGCGCGTCGACCTTGGCCGAGGTGGCGGTGCTGGCGTCCAGCGCGTTGAACAGGGCGGCGAAGCGCTTCATGCGTTGGTGGCCGGGGAGGGGGCGGCAGCGGGCTCCTCGTGCTCGTCGCCGTACTCGGTGCGGAAAGCCTCGGCCTGCAGTCCCTGCTCGGCGAGCCAGCGCACCATCACCGCCTCGTAGCCGTGGGTGACGATCACGCGGGTGGCGCCGGTGGCGCGGATGGCCTGCTGCAGGCCCGGCCAGTCGGCATGGTCGCTGAGCACGAAGCCGCGGTCCACCGCCCGCCGACGGCGCGCGCCGCGCAGCTGCATCCAGCCGCTGGCGAATGCGTCGCTGGCATCGCCGAAGCGCCGCGCCCACGCCGAGCCCTGCACCGACGGCGGCGCCACCACCAGCGCATGCGACAGCGCGGCCTTGTCCAGCTCGTCCACCCGGTGCGTGGGCGGCAGGGCGACGCCCGCCTCGCGGTAGGCGCGGTTGAGCGGCTCCACGGCGCCATGCACGACGATGGGGCCGATGCGGGCGTCCACGCCGGCCAGGATGCGCTGCGCCTTGCCGAAGCTGTAGCCCATGAGCAGGCTGGCGCGGCCGGCGGCGGCGTTGGCCTGCCACCAGGCATCAATGTCCGCATACACCTCGCGCTGCGGTGCCCACCGGTAGATTGGCAGGCCGAAGGTGGATTCGGTGATGAAGCAGTCGCAAGGCACCGGCTCGAACGGCTCGCACGAGAGGTTGCCGTCGCCGACGCCGGAGACGAAGTAGTCGCCCGAGGCCACCCAGACCTGCCCGCCGTGGGCCAGCCGCACCTGCGCCGAGCCGAGCACGTGGCCGGCCGGGTGCAGGCTGATCTGCACGCCCCGGTGCTCGATCCGCTCGCCGTAGGGCAGGGCCTGCAGCGTGATGTCGCCGAGCCGGGCGCGCAGCACCCCCTCGCCGCGTGCGGCGGCCAGGTAGTGGCCATGGCCGGGGCGGGCGTGGTCGGCGTGGGCATGGGTGATCACCGCACGCTCCACCGGCCGCCAGGGATCGATGTAGAAGTCGCCGGGCGGGCAGTACAGCCCCTCGGGACGCTGGACGATGAGGTCGGGCGTCGGCATGGGGCCACGATAGCGGCTGCGGTCGCGGCCCGGCCCGCGTGGGGGCAAGACGGGGTCGGTCAGCGGGACGCCGGGTCGGCCGCGAGCACGCGGTCCACCTGGTGCAGCGTGGGGCCCAGGGCGAGCGGCTTGCCGATGAAGCCGGTGGCGCCCGCCGCCAGGGCGGCGGCGCGGGTGGCCGGCTGCACGTCGGCCGACACCACCAGCACCGGCACGCCGGCGGTGGCCGGCGACGAGCGCAGGCCGGCCAGCAGGTCCAGGCCATGGCTGGCGCCCAGCTGCAGGTCCAGCAGCAGGAGGTCGGGCGGCGACGCCTCCACCGCCTCCCGCCCGGCCTGGGCGGTGCCATGGATCTCCAGGGTGACCTGGGGCCGCGCCTGCAGGATGGCCCGCATGATCTCGGCGTTCACCGGGTTGTCTTCCACGTACACCACGCGCCGCGCCGGATAGCCGGGGTCGGGCGGCGCCGCCGATGCGTCGCCGGGCGAGGGCTCGGGCACCAGGTCGTCGTCGGCGCCGGCCGCGGCCGGCAGGCTGACGGCGAAGGTGCTGCCCTCGCCGGGCGCGCTGTGCACCCGCAGCTGCCCACCCATGAGCTCGACCAGGCTGCGCGTGATGACCAGCCCGATGCCCGTGCCCGGCACGGTGCCCGCTTCGCGGCCGAGCCGGTTGAAGGGCTCGAACAGCCGGGCCTGCTGCGCGGCGGTCAGGCCGTCGCCGGCGTCGTTGACGGTGAGCTCCACGGTGGCCGCCGGTCCCTGCGCCGGAAGGGCACGGGCGGCCACGGTGACCGCCCCGCCGTCGACGTTGTACTTCACCGCGTTGGACAGCAGGTTCAGCAGCACCTGGCGCAGCCGGGTGGGGTCGGCGCGCACCGCCAGGCAGGCGTCGAGCCGGGTGGCGTCCAGGCGCACGTTGCGCGCACGGGCCTGGGCCTCCACCAGCGCCCACGCCGACGCCACCTGCGGCGCCAGGCGCAGCGCGCGCTCCTGCAGCGTGGGCGGGCTGCCCTGCAGGCGCGACAGGTCGAGCAGGTCGTCGATCATGGCCGCCAGGTGCCAGCCGGCGGACTCCATCACCTCCAGCGCCCGGGCGGTGTCCGGGCGGCCGTCCAGGCCGTCGCGCCGCAGCAGCTGCGCATGGCCCAGCATGGCGTTGAGCGGGGTGCGCAGCTCGTGGCCCACGTGCGACAGCAGCTCGCTCTGGGCGCGCGAGCGTTCCTCGGCCGCGGCCTTCGCCCGCTCCAGGGCGCGCAGGCGGTGGTCCTGGGTGACGTCCTCCAGCGCCAGCATGACGCCCGCCGCGTCGTCCGGACCCGCGCCGCCATGGCGCGCCACGTGCAGCCGCGCATGGCGGGTGTCGTCGCCGGCCGTGGCCAGGCGCAGCTCGACACGCCCCGGCGCGCCGCCCGCCCCCGGGGCCCCGGGCTCGCCGGCGCCCGGCCCCACCGCCAGCGCCTGGTGCAGCAGGGCCGCGTCGCGGGCGTCGAACAGGGCGGCGGGCGCCTGCCCGGCCAGGGCCGCGCGGGGGCGCCCGAGCGCACGGGCCAGCGCCTGGTTCGTGTCGGCGACGAGCCCGTCCGCACCCAGCCGGGCCAGGCCCACCGGGGCGGAATCGAACAGCCCGCGGAACAGCGCCTCCGACCGGGCCAGCCGCTCGTTGGCGCGCGCCAGGGCCGACTGGTGCCGGCCCATGGCGGCGAGCGCACGGCGCACGTCGTCCAGGATGAGCGTGGCCACGAACGCGGTGGCCAGCGTGATCACCGTCACGTCCAGCAGGTGCCACAGGCCCACGGCGGGCGGCAGGGGCGGCACGCGGCCGCCGACGATCTCGGACAGCCCGATGATGCCGAGGGCACCGAGCGTGACGGCGCAGCAGGCGAGGAACGCGGGCCGGCTCAGCAGCAGCCCGCACATGCCCAGCACCGCGGGGTAGGCGTAGTTGCCGGCGTCCATCAGGCCGCCGCCGAGCCAGCTGCAGGTGGCCAGGACCCCGATGCAGGCCAGGCACACGCACAGCGGCGCCCAGGGGGCGGTGAGCCAGCGCCGGACACGCACGAGCAGCAGGCAGCCCGTGCCGGCAACAAGCAGCACCGTGGCCTGGTCGCCGATGCCGCGCACGGCGTTGGCCACGCCGAGGATGCCGAAGGCGCCCGCCGCGGCCACGGCGATCTGGTAGAGCCGCCGGACGCGCTGCCGGTCGAACGCGTCGGCGGGGGCGGCGATGGGCGGGCGCGGGACAGGGCGCATGGGCGCATCCAGGCGGTCGCACACGAACGGCATGTGCCGGTCCATCATAACGGCGAGGTGACGGGGGTGCCGGGGGGGACGGCGACCGCGACGCCAACTTCGTGCGGAATGGGGGGTTGGGTGCGCGCTCCTGCCCCCGCACAATCGGCCGATGACCACCGCCTCACCCCTGTCCGCCACCCTCGCCGCCCTCGTCGTCATCGACGTCCAGCAGGCGCTGTGCGTCGGCGAATACGCCGCTCACGACATCGACCGCGTCATCGCCCGCCTGAACGGGCTGATGCACCAGGCACGCGCCGCCCGCGTGCCGGTGGTGCTGGTGCAGCACGAGGAGGACGACGGGCCGCTGGTGCACGGGGCGCCGGGCTGGCAGCTGGCGGACGGGCTGGAGGCCCGCGCCGAGGACCTGCGCGTGCGCAAGCGCACCCCCAATTCCTTCCACGAGACGGGGCTCGATGCGCTGTTGCGGGCGCGCGGCGTGCGCCATCTGGTGGTCGGCGGGCTGCAGACCGAGTTCTGCGTCGACACCACCGTGCGGCAGGCGCTCGCGCTGGGCTACGGCGTCACGCTGGTGGCGGACGGCCATTCCACGTGTGACGGCGCCATCACCGCCGAGCAGGCCGTGGCGCACCACAACCGCACCCTCGGCTTCCTGGGGGGCTTCGCGGCCGGCATCCAGGTGGCACCGGCTGCCGAGCTGTCCTTCGCGGCTTCGGCCGCCTGAACGGGGCGCGGCGGCTGCCCCTGTCGAAACCGGTTCGCCCCGATCGTCGAGCGGGTGAGGCGTGGCAGGGGCCGCGCCGGCACAAGGAGCGTTCACATGCGATTCATGGTGATGGTCAAGGCCACCGGCGACAGCGAAGCGGGCACCATGCCCGACGAGGCGATGATGGCCGCCATGGGCCGGTTCAACGAGGAGCTGGTGAAGGCGGGCGTGATGCTCGCCGGCGAGGGCCTGCACCCCAGTGCGCGCGGCGCGCGCGTGCGCTTCTCGGGCGCGGACCGCACCGTCGTGCGCGGGCCGTTCAGCCCGGCGGGCGACCTGGTCGCCGGCTACTGGATGTGGCAGTGCGCGTCCCTCGACGAGGCGATCGAGTGGGTGCGGCGCTGCCCCAACCCCATGCCGGGCGACTCCGAGATCGAGATCCGCCCCGTGTTCGAGGCCGAGGACTTCGGCGAAGCCCTCACGCCGGAGCTGCGTGCACAGGAAGACCGCTTGCGTGCCGAAGTGGCGAAGCAGCGGTCGGACGGCTGAGGCGCGCCGGCTACAGTGGCGACTCGCCCCGCGGCGCCCGCTGCGGCCGCTTCGCCCTGTGGGGTGCCGCCGGCACCTGACCCCATGACCGTCTTCCGCCTGATCCGCACCTCCACCCTGGCCGCCCTGCTGGCCGCATCGCTGTCGCCGGCCGTGGCCGGCCCCGCTGCCGAGGCCTTCGGCGCCTGCATGTCCGACAGCACCACCGGCCGCGAGCGCAAGGAGCTGGCGCGCTGGATGTTCGCCGGCATGGCCGCCCACCCGGAGATCCGCTCGCTGTCCAACGTGACGCCCAAGGACCAGGAGGCCCTGTCGCGCTTCATGGGCGGGCTGTTCACCCGGCTGGTCACCGAGAGCTGCCGTGCCGAGGCGCGCGCGGTGGTGGAGGGCGAGGGCAGCATGGGCCTGCAGGCGGCGTTCGGCATCCTGGGCCGCATGGCCATGACCGAGCTCATGTCCAACAAGGACGTCAACGCCGCGATGAGCGACTTCGAGCGGTATGCCGACCGCGACCGGGTGCAGGGCGCGCTGAGCGGCCGCTGAGCCCCGCCGGCCGCGCGCCGGCCGCGTCCACCCCCGGGGCGTGGCACACCGGTTGCCGCGCCCTCGCCATTGCCTTCGCTGTCCGGAGGCTGAAGCGACCGGGAGACGCCATGCTGGCGATGGAATACCGCGGCCCGTATCGGGTGCGCGTGCGGCACAAGGCCGAGCCGCAGATCGAGCACCCCTTCGATGCGATCGTGCAGGTGACGCGCTCGTGCATCTGCGGCTCCGACCTGCATCTGTACCACGGGCTGGTGCCCGACACGCGGGTGGGGTCCACCTTCGGCCACGAGTTCGTGGGCCGGGTGGTGGAGGTGGGCTCCGGCGTGCAGCGGCTGAAGCCGGGTGACCGCGTGCTGGTGCCGTTCAACATCGCCTGCGGCGCCTGCTACTTCTGCCGCCGCGAGCTGTTCGGCAACTGCCACGCCACCAACCCCGAGGCCACGGCGGTGGGCGGCATCTTCGGCTACTCGCACACGGCGGGCGGCTACGACGGCGGCCAGGCGGAGTACGTGCGCGTGCCGCTGGCCGACGTGGGCCCCACGCTGATCCCCGAGGGCATCTCGGAGGACGACGCCGTGCTGCTCACCGATGCGCTGCCCACCGGCTACCAGGCCGCGGAAATGGGCGACATCGACGAGGGCGACACCGTGGTGGTGTTCGGCGCCGGCCCGATCGGCATCTTCGCCGCCCGGTCGGCCTGGCTGATGGGCGCGGGCCGGGTGATCGTGGTGGACCACATCGAGGAGCGGCTGGCCTTCGTGGCGCGCTACGGGCCGGCCGAGGTGGTGGACTTCCGCCGTGTCGGCGACATGGCCGAGCACCTGAAGAAGATGACCGACGGCCTGGGCGCCGACGTGTGCATCGATGCGGTCGGCTGCGAGGCCGCCGGCAGCGCATTGCACCGGCTGACGGGTGTCAAGCTCAAGATGCAGGCCGGCTCGGCCACCGTGCTGCACTGGGCCATCAACTCCGTGCGCAAGGGCGGCCGGGTGTCCGTGGTGGGGGTGTACGGCCCCACCTTCAATGCCGTGCCCATCGGCAACGCCGTGAACAAGGGCCTGACCCTGCGCATGAACCAGGCCAGCGTGAAGCGGCACCTGCCGCGCCTGATCGAGCACATCCTCGCCGGGCGCCTGCGGCCCAGCGAGGTGATCACGCACCGCATGCCGCTGGAGGAGGTGGCCGATGCCTACCACCTGTTCTCCAGCAAGCTCGACGGCTGCATCAAGACCGTGCTGATCCCGCCGGGCGCCCAGTGACGCGCGGCCCCGACCAGGAACCCTCCACCATGTCCACACCCGACTCCGACGACACCGCCCGCGACCGCGCCGTGACCGAGGGGCGCGCCCGCGACCACGCCCACCGGCACCTGGATGCCGCGCGCCTGGCGCACATCCCTGGCTGGGGGGCGGACCGGCGGCGCGAGGACCGCCCGGCGGTGCCCATGGAGCGCACGCCGCCCCGGCTGGAATCGCCGCCGGCCGGGCTGCCGCCACCGCAGCGCCGCTCGGTGGAGGTGCTGCATTCCGCCGAGCGGCCGGGCCTCACGCCCGTCTACGGCACCAGCGTGCCGCCGGCGGGCCTGAGCGGCGTGCTCCGCCGCCAGGCCTACGGCTGGAGCGAAAACGACCTGCGGCGCTGGCTCACCCTGCTGGCGGCCGACCGCGTGGACGTGCTCGAAGGCGTGCTCGACGACCTGCGCCGTGGCCATGTGCCCAACGTCTACGCCGAGATGGGCGGCCGCGCCGAGCTGCGCCACAACCCGGGCGGCGCCGCGCGCAAGGCCGCCGTGCTGGTGCTGCTGGCGGGGGCCGCCGTGTGGTGGTGGCAGCGCCGCCGCCCGTGAGCGCGGCGCGGCCGGCGTCGCGCCCGCCCCGGCCGAGCGGGCCGCGCCGGGCGGCTGCGGCTCGGGCGACAATCGGCGCATGACCACCCACGCCGCCATCACCCCCGAGCTGCGTGCCTGGATCGTCGCCCAGGCCCAGGCGGGTTTCACCCCCGAGGACGTGCTGGCTGCCATGCGCGGCAGCGGCTGGCCCGAGGACGTCGCCATCGAGGCCATGGAAAGCACCTTGTCCGACCACCTGCAGGCGCAGGGGCGGGCCATTGCCGGGCGGCCCCTGCCGGAGCCGTCGCTGCAGGGTGCACCGGGCACCGTGGTGGTGGACGGCCATCCGGTCAAGGTGCTGCTGTCGATGAAGCTGCCGCGCGTGGTGGTGTTCGGCGGCTTCCTGTCCGACGCCGAGTGCGACGAGCTGCGCGCCCTGGCCGAGCCGCGCCTGGCGCGCTCCGAAACGGTGGTCAACGAGACCGGCGGCAGCGAGGTGAACACCGCGCGCACCAGCGACGGGATGTTCTTCGGCCGGGGCGAGTTCCCGGTGTGCGAGCGCATCGAGCGGCGCATTGCCACGCTGCTGAACTGGCCGGTGTCGCACGGCGAGGGCCTGCAGGTGCTGCGCTACCGGCCGGGCGCCGAGTACAAGCCGCACCACGACTACTTCGATCCCGCGCACCCCGGCACGCCCACCATCCTGTCGCGCGGCGGGCAGCGGGTGGGCACGCTCGTCATGTACCTGAACGACCCCGTGCGCGGCGGCAGCACCACCTTCCCCGACGTGGGGCTGGAGGTCGCTCCCGTGAAGGGCAACGCGGTGTTCTTCAGCTACCACGCGCCCCATCCCAGCACGCAGACGCTGCACGGGGGCGCGCCGGTGCGGGAGGGCGAGAAGTGGGTCGCCACCAAGTGGCTGCGCGAGCGCGAATTCCGCTGACGCGGCGTGCGGCTCAGGCGGGCGGCGCGGCCGGGTCGCCCGGCGTGGGGCCCACCGCGTCTCGGTAGGCATGCCAGGTGGCGTGGCCCAGCAGCGGGCCCACCACCACCAGGCCCAGGAAGGCCGGCAGCATGGCCAGCGCCACCAGGGCCGTGAGCAGGGCGCCCCAGCACAGCAGCACGCCCGGCTGGGTGAGCACCAGCCGCAGGCTCGTGAGGCCGGCGGTGATGGCGTCGGTGGACCGGTCCAGGATCATGGGCATGGCGACCACGCTCACGGAGAAGATCAGCCCGGCGAACACCGAGCCCACCAGCAGGTAGGCGACGATGAACTCCAGGTTCTGCGGGTCCAGCAGGGCCAGCACGGAGCCCTTGAAATCGGGCATGCCGTCGAAGCTGAGCGCGAACACGACCAGCGACGCGCGCGCCCAGAGCATCTCGAGCACCAGCAGCACGAAGCCGAAGATGGCCAGCGTGCCGGTGCGCGTGTCCCAGGCCAGCAGGGAGTTGCCCAGGTCCGGCCGCTCGCCGCGCTCCAGCGCGCGGCTGGTGTGGTACAGGCCCAGGCACAGGAACGGCCCCATGAGCAGGAAGCCGGCGGACAGCGCCAGCGTGTACGCCGGCGCGTGCTGGAACACCTTGAGCAGCAGCCAGCCCATGCCCGCGAAGCACACCCCGTAGAACAGGCCGATGCCCGGCGCGCGGCGCAGGTCGCGTGCACCCAGGGCCAGCCAGCGCCAGGGGGCCCCCCAGCCCAGCGTACGCAAGGGGATGTCGAACGCGCCACTGCGCGGGGCCGGCTCGGGGGTGGCGGCCGGTGGGGTGGCGTCGGGCGTGGTGTCGGCGTTCATGGGCGTCGGCGGCGCCGGGTGGGCGCATCAAGGCCGCTTGATGCAGGGTAATGGCCCCGGCGCGCGGCGGCCACGGGACTCGCCCTAGGCCCTGCGCCGCAGGCGGTGTGCCGCTCCTAGAATCGCGCCGCCCGGTCCGGGTGACCTCGCGGCGCCGCCGGCGCCCGCCCTCGTCCATGAAGCTGCTCCTCTGGCGCGCCTTCGGCGTGCTGCTGATGCTGACCGCGCTGGCCGTGCCCCTGGCCCGCGCCCCCGACCGCGCGGTGGAAACGCTGGTGGCGCGCTGGGCGCCCCCCCCGTCGGACTTCATCGAGGTGCAGGGCCAGGTCGTGCACCTGCGCGACGAGGGCCCGCGCGACGACCCGGCGCCCATCGTGCTGCTGCATGGCACCTCGGCCAGCCTGCACACCTGGGAGGGCTGGGCCGCGGCGCTCAAGGGCCAGCGACGCGTCATCCGCTTCGACCTGCCGGGCTTCGGGCTGACGGGCCCTTTCACCGGCCGCTACGCCGCCGACGACTACCGCGGCGACACGCTGGCCCGCTTCACGCTGGACGTGATGGACGCGCTGAAGCTGCCGCGGGCGGTGCTGGCCGGCAACTCGCTGGGCGGCGAGGTGGCCTGGCGCGTGGCCTCGCTGGCGCCGGCGCGCGTGGAGCGCCTGGTGCTGGTGGATGCCTCCGGCCACCGCTTCGAGCCGCAGGACCTGCCGCTGGGCTTTCGCCTGGCCGGGCTGCCGGTGGTGAACCGCCTGAGCGAGTGGTTCCTGCTGCGCGGCGTGGTGGCCAGCAGCCTGCACAGCGTCTATGGCGACCCGTCGCGCATCACCCACGAGCTGGTGGACCGCTACTACGAGCTCACGCTGCGCGAAGGCAACCGGCGCGCACTGGGCTTTCGCATGCAGCAGCTGGAGATGGGCCGGGACGTGGACCGGCTGGGGCGCCTGGCCATGCCGACGCTCATCCTGTGGGGCGGGCGCGACCGGCTCATTCCGCCGGCCACGGCCCAGCAGTTCGCGCGCGACATCCCCAACAGCCGCCTGGTGGTGTTCCCGGCGCTGGGGCATGTGCCGCAGGAGGAGGACCCGGTGGCCTCGGTGCAGCCCGTGAAGGAGTTCCTGGGCCTGCGCTGAGCGCGGCCGCCCGTGGCGTGATGCCTTCACGGCCCGCCGGCACCGCGGTTGATCCGCGTCAACTTTGCGGTCAGCCAGGCGTCAGGGCGCTTTTCCCCCTCAGGCCGCCGTCGATAACGGCACCACGCGGGCCACGGTGGCCCGGCGGTGAGCGACTCAGGGAGACGACGTGGGCAACAAGCAGTGGACCGTGCGGGCACAACTGGCCGGCGCATTCGGGGTGACCCTGGCGATGCTGGTGGGCATCGCCGTGGTGGGCGTGCAGGGCATGGCCGCCGTGCAGGCGCGGCTGGACGAGGTGGTGGACACCTACAACCGCCAGGACGCGCTGGTGGTGACCATGCGCGTGGCGACCAACCAGGTGGCCATCGCGTCGCGCAACATCGCGCTGCTCGAGACCGAGCCGGAGATGCGTGCCGAGAAGGCAGTGATCGACAATGCGCGCGAGAACTACGCGAAGGCCGAGGAGCAGCTGCGCGCCATGCTCGGCGGCAGGGACGACGTGAGTGCACAAGAGCGCCAGCTGCTCGATCAGGTCCGCACGCTGCAGGCGGCCGTGCGGTCGGCCAACGACCGTTTCATCGAGCTGGGCCTGGCCAACCGCGCCCAGGAGGCGACCGCGCTGCTGATGAGCCAGGTGGCCGGGCCGCAGAAGCAGTGGATGCTCGCGCTGGGCGAGCTGGCCGATGTGCAGGACAAGGCGGCGGACGCGGCCGCAGAAGCCGCCCGCGCGGAATATGCCCAGGCCCGTGCCACCATGGTCGGCGGCTCCATCGCCGCCATCCTGCTCGCCCTGGCCAGCGGCGCCTGGGTCGTCCGGCGCTTGGTCCACCAGCTGGGCGGTGAGCCGGGCTATGCCGCGGAGGTGGCCAATGCCATCGCCGCCGGCGACCTGGGCGTGGCGGTGAAGGTGGCCGACGGCATGCCGTCCACCAGCCTGCTGGCCGCGATGCAGCGCATGCAGACGGCGCTGTCCGGCGTGGTGGCGGGCATCCGCGAAGGGGCCGATGCCATCGCCACCGGCACCACGCAGATCGCCACCGGCAATGCGGACCTGTCGCAGCGCACCGAGGAGCAGGCCTCCAACCTGCAGCAGACGGCGGCCTCGATGGAGCAGCTGACGGCCACCGTGCAGACCAATGCGGACAGCGCGCGCCAGGCGGCGCAGCTGGCCGCGCAGGCCAGCGAGCGGGCGCGCCAGGGCTCGGACGCCGTGGTGCGTGTGCAGCAGACCATGGACGGCATCACCGGTGCGAGCCAGCGCATCGGCGAGATCATCGGGGTGATCGACGGCATCGCGTTCCAGACCAACATCCTGGCCCTGAACGCCGCCGTCGAGGCGGCCCGGGCCGGCGAGAACGGCCGCGGCTTCGCGGTGGTGGCGGGCGAGGTCCGTTCGCTGGCCCAGCGCAGCGCGGACGCGGCCAAGGAGATCAAGCAGCTCATCAGCGACAGCAGCGCCAAGGTGGCGCAGGGCGGCGAGCAGGTCAGCGCCACGGCACAGACCATGGAGGAGATCCTGCGCAGCGTGGGCCGGGTGAACGACCTGATGGGCGACATCGACGCCGCCACGGCCGAGCAGAGCCAGGGCATCGCGCAGGTGGGCACGGCCGTGTCGCAGCTGGACCAGGTGACCCAGCAGAACGCCGCGCTGGTGGAGGAGGCGGCGGCCGCGGCCGACAGCCTGCGCTCGCAGGCCGACCGCCTGGTGCGCAGCGTGGCGGTGTTCCGCCTGGCGGGCGCCGCGGCCTGAGGGCGCGGCGGCGGCGCTCAGCCCTCGTTGAGCACCGCCAGCACGTCGGAGTGGAATTCCCGCCGGTACAGCACGCCCACCACGAACGCGGTGGCGGCCAGGCAGGCCCAGGCGGACACGAACCAGGCGATGGCGGCGAACGCCATGTAGTAGGCCCGCAGGCCGTCGTTGAAGGTTTCCGCGGCCAGGCCCATCACGCGGCCGGCGCGGTCGGCGAAGGCGTCGCGCTCGGCGTCCGTCCAGGGCGCGTCGTGCCCCGGCGCGCTGGCCACCAGCAGCGCGCCGAAGGTGTACTGCCGCATGCTCCAGGTGAAGCGGAAGAAGGCGTACACGAAGATGGCCGCCAGCACCGCCAGCTTGAGGTCGAACACCAGCGCCGAGGTGCGGGCGGCGAAGGGGATCTCGCGCACGAAGTCGATCGACTGTTCCGTGGCCCCCAGCGCGGCGAGCAGGCCGCCGATGATCAGGATGGTGGTCGAGGCGAAGAACGACGGGCTGGTGGACAGGTTCTGCACCACCACCCCGTCGACCACACGGTTCTCGCGCGTGGTGGTGCGCCACATCCACTGCCGGCGCACGCGGTTGGTGGAGCCGAGGATGGACGGGCGGCGGCCGGCCAGCCGCTTGGCGAAGCGCGCGTAGCCGGCCCAGGCGGCGAAGAGCGTGAGCACCGCCAGCCAGTCGGCCAGCGGGATCACGCCGAGGGCGGCAAGGCTCAGGTTCATGCCCCGCATCCTAGCCGCCCGGGCGCGGGCGTCAGGGCCGCGCCAGGTCGAACACCAGCACGTCGGCGCCGTGGCCGTCGCTCAGGACGAGGCGGGCCTCGCCGTCCAGCGTGGCGCCGTCGCCGGCCTTCAGCACATGCGTGTCGTTCAGGCGCACCTCGCCGGTGGCCACGTGCACGTAGGCCAGCCGCGCGGGGTCGAGCGCCAGCTCGGCGCGCTCGTCGCCGTCGAACAGTCCGGCCCGGATGGACGCATCGGCGTTCAGCGTGACCGCGCCCTCGCGGCCGTCGGGGGCGGCGACGAGCGCGAGCCGGCCGCGCTTGGCCGATTCGCCGAAGGCCTTCTGCTCGTAGCCGGGCGGCAGGCCCGGGCGGGAGGGCAGCAGCCAGATCTGCAGGAAGTGGGTGGCGCGGCCGTCGGCATGGTTGAACTCGCTGTGCCGCACGCCCGTGCCCGCCGTCATGCGCTGCACCTCGCCCGGGCGGATGGCGGTGCCGTTGCCCATGCTGTCGCGGTGGGCCAGCTCGCCGTCGAGCACGTAGCTCACGATCTCCATGTCGCGGTGGCCGTGCGTGCCGAAGCCGGTGCCCGGGGCGATGGTGTCGTCGTTGATGACACGCAGGTTGCCCACGCCCATGTGGGCGGGGTCGTGGTATTCGGCGAAGGAGAAGGTGTGGAAGCTGTGCAGCCAGCCGTGGTCGGCCACGCCGCGGTCCTCGGCCTTGCGCAGGGTGATCATGGGGGGCTCCTTCCGGGGTGGGTGGCGATGGCCCCACTGTAGGCAGCGGTGTGCGTGCCGGGGCGGCCAGGGCTTGAAGCGAGCTTTCAAATAACATGAAGCGCCCCCTGCACCGCCCATGACGACACCTCCCCGACGCAATGCGCTGACCCCGGACGCCCTGGCCATGATGGACACCATCGCGCGCACGGGCAGCTTCGCCGCGGCGGCGCGCGAGCTGGGCAAGGTGCCCTCTGCGCTCACCTACAGCGTGCGCCAGCTCGAGGACGCCCTGGACGTGCTGCTGTTCGACCGCCGCTCCCGCCAGGCCCAGCTCACCGCCGCCGGCGAGGAACTGCTGGGGGAGGGACGGCGCCTGCTGGCGGAGATGGAAGCCGTGGCCCAGCGCGTGCGGCGCGTGTCCACCGGCTGGGAGACCGAGCTCACCATCGCGGTGGACGACGTGCTCTCGCGCCTCACGGTGCTGGAGCTGTGCGAGGCCTTCTATGCCCTGCGGCCGGGCGGCGACCTGGGCGAGGGGGCGCCCCTGGCCGGTGGCCCGGGCACCCGCCTGCGCGTGCGCACGGAGGTGCTGGCCGGCACCTGGGAGGCGCTGGTCTCGGGCCAGGCCGACCTGGCGCTGGGCGTGCCGGCCGACATGCCGGCGCCGCCGGGCATCGAGCTCAAGCCCCTGGGCGAGCTGGACTTCGTGTTCGTCGTGGCGCCGCACCACCCGCTGGCAGCGGCGCCCGAGCCGCTCACCGACGACCTCATCGTGCAGCACCGCGCCGTGGCGGTAGCCGATTCGGCGATGCGGCTGGCGCCCATCACGGTGAACCTGCTGCCGGGGCAGGAGGTGCTCACCGTGTCCAGCATGCAGGCCAAGATCGAGGCCCAGCTGCGCTGCCTGGGCTGTGGCTTCGTGCCCGAGCCGCTGGTGCGCGAGCACCTGCGCGTGGGGCGGCTGGTGACCAAGTCCGTCAGGCGCAGCCGCCGCCTCGCCGGCATGGCCTACGCCTGGCGCAGCGCCGCCGTGCCGCAGCCGAAGAAGGCGCCCCAGGGCCTGGCCCTGCAATGGTGGCTGACCCAGCTGGAGAGCCCCGCCACCCGGCGCGCGCTGCTGGAGCGGCACCACCCGGCGCAGCCCGGGCTGGGCTGACGCGCCGTGGCCCGCTACGTCGGCCGCTTCGCGCCGTCGCCCACCGGCTGGCTGCACGCCGGCTCGCTGGTGGCGGCGCTGGCCAGCTGGCTGGATGCCCGGGCCCATGGCGGCCGCTGGCTGGTCCGCATCGAGGACGTGGACCGGCCGCGCTGCGTGCCCGGTGCGGACGAGGCCATCCTGCAGCAGCTGGCCCGCTGCGGCCTGCTGCCCGACGAGCCGCCGACCTGGCAGTCGCGGCGCGAGGCGGGCTACCAGGCGGCGCTCGACCGGCTGGTGGCGGCCGGCCTGGCCTACCCCTGCGCCTGCAGCCGGCGCGACATCGACGAGGCCCTCGCGGCCCGCGGCCTGGCCCACCAGCGGCACGGCGAGCGGGTGTACCCCGGCACCTGCCGGCCCGAGCGCGGCGGCCTGCGCGGGCGGCCCGCGCGGGCCTGGCGCCTGCGCACCGACGGTCCCGGCGGCGCGGACCGCTGGATCCACTGGCACGACCGCCGCCTGGGCGCGCGCCGGCAGAACCTCACGGCGGAGGTGGGCGACTTCGTGCTGCGCCGGGCCGACGGGCTGTGGGCCTACCAGCTGGCGGTGGTGGTGGACGACGCCGACCAGGGGGTGACCGACGTGGTGCGCGGCGAGGACCTGGCCGACAACACCCCGCGCCAGATCCACCTGCAGGCGGCCCTGGGCGTGCCCGCGCCGCGCACCCTGCACACGCCGCTGGTGATGGCGGCCGACGGGCAGAAGCTGTCCAAGCAGAACGGCGCCCAGCCGCTCGACCTGGCCGACCCGCTGGCCGCGCTGCGGGCGGCGGGCGACGTGCTGGGCCTGCCTCCCGGCCTGCCCGCCAGCGACGGGGCGGCCTGGCTGGCCGCCGCCACCCAGGCGTGGGCCGCACGCTGGGCGCAGCCGATGGCATCATGGCCGGCTTGTCATCACCGGACCCAGGACATCCCATGAGCTCCACCCCCGGCCTGCACATCGACGACCGTGTCGCGGGCACCGGCGAAGCCGCCCGCGCCGGCCAGACCGTCACCGTGCACTACACCGGCTGGCTGCACGACCCCACCGCGCCCGATGGCCGGGGCCGCAAGTTCGATTCCAGCCGCGACCGCGGCGAGCCCTTCGAGTTCGCGCTCGGCGCCGGCCACGTCATCCGCGGCTGGGACGAAGGCGTGCAGGGCATGCAGGTGGGCGGCACGCGCGTGCTCACCATCCCGCCGGAGCTGGGCTACGGCCCGCGCGGCGCCGGCGGCGTCATCCCGCCCAACGCCACGCTGGTGTTCGAGGTGGAGCTGCTGCCCACGCCGGAGCGCGCGGCGTTGCAGGTGACCGACGTGGTGGTGGGGCAGGGCGAGGTGGCCCAGGCCGGCCACAGCGTGACGGTGCACTACACCGGCTGGCTGTTCGACGCCAGCCGCCCCGACCAGCGCGGGATGAAGTTCGATTCCAGCAAGGACCGCAACGAGCCCTTCGAGTTCGACCTGGGCGCGGGCATGGTCATCCGTGGCTGGGACGAGGGCGTGCAGGGCATGGCCGTGGGTGGCCGGCGGGTGCTGGTGATCCCGCCGCACCTGGGCTACGGCCGCCGCGGCGCCGGGGGCGTCATCCCGCCGGATGCCACCCTGGTCTTCGAGGTGGACCTGCTCGCGGTGTGAGGCAGACGTTCACCGGCGCGCCGCGCCGGTGAACGTCAGAACCGTTCGTCGTCGCGCAGGTAGCGCCACTGGCCCACGGGCAGCTTGCCCAGCACCACGCTGCCGATGCGCACGCGCTTGAGGCCCACCACCTTCAGCCCGACCAGCTCGCACATGCGGCGGATCTGGCGCTTGCGGCCCTCGCGCAGCACGAAGCGCAGCTGGTCCTCGTTGGCCCAGCTCACCTTGGCGGGCTTGAGCGCCTTGCCGTCCAGCCACAGGCCGTGCTGCAGGCGCTGCAGTGCCTCCGGCGGGAACACCGCCTGGGCCTGGGCCTGGCCCTGGTACTCCACGCGCACCAGGTACTCCTTCTCCACGTCGGAGTCCTCGCCGATGAGGTGCCGTGCGACGCGGCCGTCCTGCGTCAGCACCAGCAGCCCCGTGGAGTCGATGTCCAGCCGACCGGCGGGCGCCAGGTGGCGGCCGTGGCCGGGGTGGAATGGCCGGCGGATCGGGTCGTCCTTCCAGCGGTTGGCGGCGGTCACCAGCACGCTCGCGGGCTCGTAGCCGTCCTCGGCCTGTCCCGACACGTAGCCCATGGGCTTGTGCAGCAGGATGGTCACGCGCCGGGCCTGCTGCTGGTGGGCGGCAGGGTCCACCTCGATGCGGGCGTCGGGCGTCACGCGCTGGCCCAGCACGGCCATCTGGCCGTTCACCTTCACCCAGCCGGCGGCGATCCAGTCATCGGCCTCGCGGCGCGAGGCCAGCCCCCGGTCGGACAGGGCCTTGGACAGGCGGATGCCGTCCTCGGTGGACGTGCGTGGTGTCGCAGGCGCCGCAGCGCGTTCCGCCCGCACGGGGGGGGCCGCCGGCCCGCGGGCCACGCGCCGCGCTTCGCCCGGCTCGGCCCGCGCGGGCGCCGGCGCCGGCTTGCGCGCCGGGCCGGTCGGTGCGCCTTGGGGCCGGGCCGGGCCGGCCTGCGTCGACGGGGCCTCGGCGCGCGGGGTGCCCCGCTTCGGCGGGCGCTGGATCTGGCGGTCGGATCGGATGGTCATGTCAGCGGCCGCGCAGGAAGAGCGCGTCCAGTTCCTTCATCGTGACCTGGCGCCAGGTGGGCCGGCCGTGGTTGCATTGGTCGGCGCGCTCGGTGGCTTCCATCTGGCGCAGCAGGCCGTTCATCTCCTCCAGCGTGAGACGCCGGTGGGCGCGCACGGCCCCATGGCAGGCCATGGTGGCCAGCAGGTCGTCGCGCGCGCGCGCCAGCAGGCGGCCCGCGTCCGCCTCGTCCAGTTCGGCCAGCTCCTTGAGCACCGAGCGGGCGAGTGGCACCGGGTCGGCGTCGGGCAGGGCGGCCGGGCGGGCGCGCACGGCCAGCGTGGTGGGGCCGAGCGGGGACACGTCCAGCCCGAGGGCGGACAGGTCGACCGCACGCGCCTCGGCCACCGCCACCTCGGCCGGCGTGGCCGCGAAGGTGGCCGGGATCAGCAGCGGCTGGGCGGCCAGCGGTGCGGCGTCGGCCGCGGCCTTGAGGCGCTCGTAGACGATGCGCTCGTGGGCCGCGTGCATGTCCACCACCACCAGCCCGTGGGCGTTCTCGGCCAGCACGTAGACGCCGCCCACCTGCGCCAGCGCCCGGCCCAGCGGCCAGTCGGCGGATGCCGCGTCCGTGTGGGACGCGGCCGCTGCACGGGCCGCTGGCGTGGGTGCCGGCTCCGGGACGGGCGGGGCCGGGGCCGACCACGCCGCGGGGGCCTCACCGGCGGGCAGGGCCCGCGCCTGCGGCGCGTCCAGCGGCGCATACAGCCGCCCCACGTCCTGCAGCCCCAGGCGCTGCTGCCAGGCGGTGGGCGGCACCGCCCAGGCGTGTGCCTGCGGCGCGTGGGGCAGGGCCGTCGGCGGTTCACCGCCGACGGGTTGGCCTGCACCGAGAGCCACCGGGGCGCCCGGCGTGGGCGGCTGCAGGGTGGACGCCGGGGCGGCTCCCGGTGGGGACTCCGCCCCCAGGGCGCGGCCCAGCGGGCTGCCGCCGGTGGCGGCCAGCACGGCCTCCACCGCGCGGCGCACCGCCTGGTACACCTCGCCGGACTCGCGGAAGCGCACCTCGATCTTCGTCGGGTGCACGTTCACGTCCACCCGCGCCGGGTCGATGTCGATGAACAGCACGTAGGCCGGCTGGCGCTGGCCGTGCAGCACGTCTTCATAGGCGCTGCGCAGCGCGTGCGCGACCAGCTTGTCGCGCACGTAGCGGCCGTTCACGTAGGCGTACTGGTGGTCGGGGCGCGCCCGCGCGGCCTCGGGCAGGCCGGCGCGGCCGATCACGCGCATGGGGCCGGCGGGCAGGTCCACCGCGCGGCTGGCCTCGACGAACTCGGCGCCCAGCACGTCGGCCATGCGCTGTTCGTGCGTGGCGCGGCGCCACTGCGCCACCAGCTTGCCGTCGTGCCACACGGCGAAGCCCACGTCGGGCCGCGCCAGGGCGTGGCGGCGCACCGCCTCCAGCGCGTGCGCCAGCTCGGTGGCGGCGCTCTTCAGGAACTTGCGCCGGGCGGGCGTGCTGAAGAACAGCTCGCGCACCTCGATGCTGGTGCCCACCGCGCGGGCCGCGGGCTGCAGCTCGCCGCTGCGTGCGTCCAGGCGGTGCGCGTGGGGCGCGTCGGGCGTGCGGCTCACGACGGCCATCTCGCTCACCGAGGCGATGGCGGCCAGGGCCTCGCCGCGAAAGCCCATGGTGGCCACGCCTTCCAACTCGGCCAGCGTGCGGATCTTGCTGGTGGCGTGGCGCTTCACCGCGAGCGGCAGCTCGTCGGCCGGGATGCCGCCGCCATCGTCTTCCACCACGATGGCGCGGATGCCGCCGGACACCAGCTTGACCGTCACCTGGCCGGCACCGGCGTCCAGTGCGTTGTCCACCAGCTCGCGCACCACCGAGGCCGGGCGCTCCACCACCTCGCCGGCGGCGATCTGGCTCACCAGCTCGTCGGGCAGCTCGCGGATGGCGCGGCGCGGCGCGGCCGCGGCCGGCTCGGCGGGGCCGGGGGAAAGGGCCAGGTCGGTCATTGGCGGATTGTAGAAACCTCGCCGCGCGGCCCTGGGGATAATTCCCGCCATGGAACTCATCGCCTTCCTGATCGACTTCATCCTGCATGTCGACCAGCACCTCGCGGCCTTCGTCGGCCAGTACGGCGCCTGGGTCTACGCCCTGCTGTTCCTCATCATCTTCGTCGAGACGGGCGTGGTGGTCATGCCCTTCCTGCCGGGTGACTCGCTGCTGTTCGTGGCCGGCGCCATGTGCGGCGTGGGGCTGATGGACCTGCCCACCACCATCGGCCTGCTGTTCGCCGCGGCGGCCCTGGGCGACCAGTGCAACTACAGCGTGGGTCGTTTCGTCGGGCCGCGGGTCTGGGGCTGGGAGCAGTCGCGCTGGTTCAACCGCGCGGCCTTCGTGCGCGCCCACGCCTTCTACGAGGAGTACGGCGGCATCACCCTGGTGCTCGCGCGCTTCATGCCGTTCCTGCGCACCTTCGTGCCCTTCGTGGCCGGCGTGGCCGAGATGGGCCGCGCCCGGTTCACCGCCTACAACGTCGGCGGGGCGGCCTTGTGGGTGGTGAGCCTCACGGTGGCGGGCTACCTGTTCGGCAACGTGCCCTGGGTCAAGGAACACCTGGAGAAGATCATCTGGGCCATGATCCTGGTTCCCGGCCTCATCGTCATCGCCGGGGCGTGGCGCGCGCGCCGTGCCGCCCGCCAGGTGGCCGGGCCGGTGGCCTGAGCGGCCGTGCACGCCCCCTTCGCGCTGCTGGACGACCTGGGCGCGGCCGGCCAGCCGCGCCGCAGCCGCCTGTACACCGGCCTGGCCGGTGAGCACCGTGCCGCCACGCCGCAGGCCCTGGACGCGACCTGGGCCGCCGTGCAGGCCGACCAGCGGGCCGGACTGCATGCCGTGCTGCTGGCCGACTACGAATGGGGCGTGGCGCTGGGCCAGGCCGGGCCGGCCGAGGGCTGGCGCGCCGCCCGGGCGGCGGCCGTCGGCGGACTGCGGGTGCTGATGTTCCGCCAGCTGCAGCACCTGGACACCCGGGCCACCGCCCGGTGGCTGGCGGCCGCCGAGCACCCGGGCACGCCGGGGGATGCGCCGGATGAGGCGCCGGATGAGGCGCCGGATCAGGCACCGGGGCCGGCCGGGGTGCTGGACATCGGCGAGGCCATCGACGACGACCGCTTCGGTCAGGCCATCGAGGCCATCCACGCGGCCATCCGCCGCGGCGAGACCTACCAGGTGAACTTCACCGACCGACTGCACGGCCGGGCCTTCGGCGAGCCGGTGGCGCTGTACCGCCGGCTGCGGGCCCGTCAGCCGGTGGCCTACGGTGCGCTGGTGGCGCTGCCGCCCGTGCCGGGCGAGCCCACCGCGCGCTGGGTGCTGTCGTTGTCGCCCGAGCTGTTCCTGCGCCATGCAGGCGGCTGGCTGGAGGCCCGGCCGATGAAGGGCACGGCCCCGCGCCACCCGGGTGACGAGGGGGCCGACGCGGCCGCCGCCGCCTGGCTGCGTGCCGATGCCAAGAACCGCGCCGAGAACCTGATGATCGTGGACCTGCTGCGCAACGACCTGGGCCGTGTCGCGGTGCCCGGCTCGGTGCAGGTGCCCGCGCTGTTCGAGACCGAAGGCTACGCCACGGTGTGGCAGATGACGTCCACCGTGCGAGCCCGGCCGCGGCCCGGCCTGGACCTGCCGGCCCTGCTGCGCGCCACCTTTCCCTGCGGCTCGATCACCGGGGCGCCCAAGCACCGCACCATGCAGCTCATCCGGGCCCTGGAGGGCTCGCCGCGCGGGCTGTACTGCGGGGCCATCGGGTGGGTGGACGCGCCCGAGCCGGGGCAGTCGCTCGGCGCGTGCTGCCTGTCGGTGGCCATCCGCACGCTGACACTGGGCGAGGCGAGCGACGACGGCACCCGGCCGCTGGCCTGTGGCGTGGGGGCCGGGATCGTGCTGGACAGCGTGGCGGCCGACGAACGCCGCGAGTGCCGGCTGAAGGCGCGTTTCCTGACGGGCATGGACCCGGGCGTGCGCCTCATCGAGACCCTGCGCTGGACGCCGCACGGGGGCGTGGCGCTCTGGCCGCGCCATGTCGCGCGGCTGGCGGCCAGCGCGGCGGCCCTGGGCTTCCCCTTCGACGACGCGGCGTTCGCCGCCGGCCTGGCGGCCGTCACGGCGGGGCGGCAGGCCGACGGTCCATGGCGCCTGCGCGTCACCCTGGGCCGTGACGGCCGCTTCGGCTGGCACATGGCGCCGCTGGACGCCCTGCCCACCGGGCCGGACGGTGCCGTGCGCCTGCGCTGGGCCAACGAGGCCCTGCCGCGTGCGCGGCCGCTGGCCGGCCACAAGACCACCGACCGCGCGGCCTACGACCGCGCGGTGCAGGCGGCGGTGGCCGCCGGTGCCTTCGACAGCCTGCTGCTGCGCGACGACGGTGTGCTGCTGGAGGGCGGCCGCAGCAATGTCTTCGTGCGCCTGGACGGCCGCTGGTGGACACCGCCGCTGGCCGACGGCGTGCTGCCCGGCGTGATGCGCGGCGCGCTGCTGGACGACCCCGCCTGGGGCGCCGCCGAGCGCCGGCTCACGCGCGCCGATGTGGAGCGCGCGCAGGCCGTGGTCGTGTGCAACGCCTTGCGCGGCGTGTTGCCCGCCCGGCTGGGCTGAGAGGCCCGCACGGGACGCGGCTCAGGGCCCGCGGTTGCGCGAATGCCCTTAGGTGGCGCGGTTGCGCGAGTCCACTCAGGTGGCGCGGTTGCGCGAGTGCCCTAGGTGGCGCGGTTCCTCGCCAGGGGCGGGTTCTTCGCGAAGTAGCGCTCGATGCCGGAGAACAGGGCCTCGACCAGGCGCTTCTGGTAGTCGGGGTCGCGCAGCTTGGCCTCCTCCTCGGGGTTCGAGATGAAGGCCGTCTCCACCAGGATGGACGGGATGTCCGGCGCCTTGAGCACCGCAAAGCCGGCCTGCTCGACGCGTGGCTTGTGCAGGCGGCCCACCCGGCCGATGCGGCCGAGCACCTCGCTGCCCACACGCAGGCTGTCCTTGATCTGCGCCGCGGTGCTCATGTCCAGCAGGGTGCGCAGCACCTGCTTGTCGCGCGTGGCGGCGTTCACCCCGCCCACCACGTCCGCCGCGTTTTCCTTCTGCGCCATCCAGCGCGCGGCCGCGCTGCTCGCGCCGTTGGCGGACAGGGCGAACACGCTCGCGCCGCGCGCCTGCGGCGTGAAGAAGGCGTCCGCGTGCACCGAGACGAACAGGTCGGCCTGCACGCGGCGGGCCTTGTTCACGCGCTCGTGCAGCGGGACGAAAAAGTCCTCGTCGCGGGTGAGCATGGCGCGCATGCCCGGGCGGGTGTTGAGCCGGTCGCGCAGCTGGCGCGCGATCTGCAGCACCACGTCCTTCTCCTTCAGCCCGGTCGGGCCGATGGCGCCGGGGTCCTCGCCGCCGTGGCCGGGATCGATGGCCACGATCACCAGCCGGTTGATGCGTGCCTTCTGCGCCGCGCTGGGCGGCGGGGGCGGTGCGTGGGTCTCCGGCGGCGGCGCGGGCGGCGCCGCGGCCACCGGCGGCAGGGCCGGCGGCGTGGGCGCGGGCGGCGCACCCAGTGGCCGGTCCACGCGGCCGATGAACTCGCCCAGCGCGTCCTGCACCTCCCTGGCCGCCTCGCGCTCGGCGGTGTCCTTCTCCTGGATCAGTGCGAGCAGCGGGTCGGCCTCCTGGGTGGGGTGCAGGTCGAACACCAGCCGGTGCTGGTAGGCGGCCACGGGGGTCAGGGCGAACTGCTGGGGCTTCACCGGCTGCTTCAGGTCGATGACCAGGCGCACCACGCGCGGCTGGTTCTGGCCCACGCGCACGCCGGCGATGTAGGGGTCGTCGGGCCGGACCTTGCCCACCAGCTCGCGCAGCGCCGGGCTCAGCTCGAGCTGCTCGATGTCCACCACCAGCCGGGCCGGGTTGTCGGCCACGAAGTGGCGCGCCGCCAGCACCTGGTCCGATTCGATGGTGACCCGGGTGTAGTCCTCGGCCGGCCAGACGCGCACGGCCACGATCGCCGCGCCGAAGGCGAGCTCGGCGCGGCCGAGCGTGAGCACGACGGTGCCCAGGGCGAGGCACGCGCGGCGGCGCATCATGGGGCGGCTCCTGCGGCACCGACCTGCGCGGTGGGTGGCACGCCGCCCAGGGCCGCCAGCAGGCGACGGCCGGTGGCGCTGAAGGCCTCGGCACGCACCGTGCGGCTGTCGTCGTCCATTGGATCGATCACCAGGCGCAGGTCGGGCGCGGGCAGCGCCGGGGCCGCCTTCTGCGCCCACTCGGCCAGCTTCAGCCCCGGCGCGGCGTACAGGTCGCGAAATCCCGCGTCGTCCCACTCGCGCGGGTCGTCGAAGCGGTAGAAATCGAAGTGCGAGACCGCCAGCATGCCGCCGGCGGGCAGGGGCAGGCTGTAGGGCTCCACCACGGCGTAGGTGGGGCTCTTGATGCGGCCGGTGGCGCCGAGCGCGCGCAGCAGGTGGCGCACGAAGGTGGTCTTGCCCGCGCCCAGCGGGCCGTCGAGCTCCAGCCGGGCATCCGCCAGCGCGGCCTGCGCCAGGAAGGGCGCCGCCAGCGCGGCGGCAGTGTGGGCACAGGCCGCCTCGTCGGGCCAGTGCAGCGTGCGGGTTTCTAGAATCGGCGGATGGGTCAAGGTGATGACGTCGTCGCGATCGTCGCGCGGCAGCTGGATGGGTGGGCGCGTGCGCTGGGATTCTCCCAGATCGGCATCGCCGACGTGGACCTGACCCAGGCCGAGCAGGGGCTGCTCGACTGGCTGGCGGCCGGCTTCCATGGCGATATGGGCTACATGGCCGCCCACGGCCTCAAGCGGGCCCGCCCGGCCGAGCTGGTGCCCGGCACCGTGCGGGTGGTCACCGCGCGCATGGACTACCTCCCCCGCGGCACCCCGGACGACTGGCTGGTGCAGGAGCAGCAGCGCCTGCAGCAGCCGGGCGAGGCCGTGGTGTCGGTCTATGCCCGCGGGCGGGATTACCACAAGGTGCTGCGCCAGCGCCTGCAGGCCCTGGCCGACCGCATCGCGCAGGTGGCCGGCCCCTTCGGGCACCGCGTGTTCACCGATTCCGCGCCCGTGCTGGAGGTGGAGCTCGCCTCGCGCAGCGGCCTGGGCTGGCGCGGCAAGCACACGCTCACGCTGTCGCGCGAAGGCGGCTCGCTGTTCTTCCTGGGCGAGATCTACGTCGACCTGCCGTTGCCGCTCACGGCGCCCGCCAGCGCCCACTGCGGCAGCTGCGAGGCCTGCCTGGCTGCCTGCCCCACGGGCGCCATCGTCGCGCCCTACCGGCTGGATGCACGGCGCTGCATCTCCTACCTCACCATCGAGCACGCCGGCCCCATCCCCGTCGAGTTGCGTCCGCTGCTGGGCAACCGCATCTACGGCTGCGACGACTGCCAGCTGGCCTGCCCCTGGAACAAGTACGCGCGGCGGGCCGAGCTGCCGGACTTCGATGCCCGCGCCCCGCTCGATGCGCCCACGCTGCTGGCCCTGTGGCAGTGGGACGAGGCGGAGTTCCTGCGCCGCACCGAGGGCAGCCCCATCCGCCGCATCGGCCATGCCCGCTGGCGGCGCAACCTGGCGGTGGCCATGGGCAATGCGCTCGCCGCCGGCGCAGCCGGTGCCGCGCAGATGCGCGCCTCGCTGGCCGCGGCGCGCCCCGCGGCCGACCCCCTGGTGGGCGAACACATCGACTGGGCGCTGGCCCAGGGGCGCGGGCCGGCCGGCTAGCTAGCGCAGCGCGGACAGCGCCGCCAGCGCCAGCGGCAGGCCCGGCATGGCCAGCAGCGTGGACAGGCTCACCACACCGGCCACGAACGCGCCGTGGCCGCCCATGCGGGTGGCCAGCACATACGCGCTGGAGGCGGTGGGCAGGGCGGAGAAGGCCACCAGCACCAGCTGCTGCCCCGCGGGAAGCCCCAGCCCGAGCGCCAGCGCAATGCCCACCGCCGGCAGCACGGCATGGCGGATGGCGAGGAAGGCCGTCGCCAGGACAGGGGCCTGGCGCAGCGCACCCATCTGCAGCCCGGCGCCCACGGCCATCAGCCCCAGGGGCAGCGCGGCGGCACCGATGCGCTGCAGCGGGATGGCGGCGAACTCCGGAAGCCGCAGGCCGGCCAGGTTGGCCAGCAGCCCGGCCACGGTGGCCACGATGAGCGGGTTGCGCAGCAGCTCGCTGCCGAACGGCTGGCCGGACTGGCGTGCGAGGGGCCACACCGCCGCCACGTTGCACAGCGGCACGCACACGGCGAGCAGCAGCGCCTGCCAGGCCACGCCGTCCATGCCCGCCAGCCGCTCGGCGAGCGCCAGGCCCACATAGGAATTGAACCGGAAGGCGGTCTGCGCCCCGGAGGCGTGGGTGAGCGGGTCCACGCCCGGCCCGTGGCGCAGGGCGAAGGCCAGCACGATGCCGGTGGCCACCACGGCCACGCCCGCCCCGGCGAAGCCGGCCAGGGCGCCCGGCTCCAGCGGCTGGCGCACGATGGAGGTGAACAGCAGCACCGGGAACAGCAGGTAGTAGACCAGCTTCTCCACGCCGTCCCAGATGGACCGGTCGAGCGCGGTGTGGCGGCACAGCAGGTAGCCGGTGGCGATCAGCAGGAAGTCGGGAAGCAGCAGCAGCAGTTGGGACATCGCCCGGCCAGTGTGCCAGCCCGTGCGGTGTACGCTTGGGCGCCCCACCCATGCCGCGACCCACCACCCGCCCCACGCCCCGCTCCGTGGCGACGCCCCGCACGCCCTCGGCCGACCCGCTGATCGACGCCTTCATCGGCGCCCTGTGGCTGGAGGACGGCCTGGCTGCCAACACGCTGGCCGCCTACCGTCGCGACCTCAGCCTGTTCGTGCGCTGGCTGCGCGAGGACGCGTCCGGCGAGGGCGCCACGCTGGCCAGCGTGCGCGAGGAGCACCTGCTGCGCTACGCCGTGGTGCGCCACGCCGGGACGCGGGCGACCACCGCCAACCGCCGCCTGGCCGTGTTCCGCCGCTTCTACCGCTGGGCGCTGCGCGAGCGCCACGTGGCCGCCGACCCGACCTTGCGCCTGGACAGCGCCCGCCAGCCCCTGCGCGTGCCGCGCACCCTGAGCGAGGCGCAGGTCGAGGCGCTGCTCGCCGCCCCCGAGGTGGACACGCCGCTGGGCCTGCGCGACCGCTGCATGCTGGAGCTGATGTACGCCAGCGGGCTGCGGGTGAGTGAGCTCGTCGGCCTGCCCAGCGTGCAGCTGAGCCTGGCCGATGGCGTGCTGCGCGTCACCGGCAAGGGCAGCAAGGAGCGGCTCGTGCCCTTCGGCCAGGAGGCGGCGGGCTGGATCACCCGCTACCTCGCGCACGCCCGCGCCGCCATCCTCGGCGGCCAGGCCAGCCCGGCCCTGTTCGTCACGGCGCGCGGCGGGCCGATGACGCGCCAGATGTTCTGGACGCTGGTGAAGAAGTACGCCGTGCGGGCCGGCATCCGGGCGCCGCTGTCGCCGCACACGCTGCGCCATGCCTTCGCCACCCACCTGCTCAACCACGGCGCCGACCTGCGTGCGGTGCAGATGCTGCTCGGCCACGCCGACATCTCCACCACCACCATCTACACCCACGTGGCGCGCGAACGGCTCAAGGCGCTGCACACCCGGCACCACCCGCGCGGCTGAACCGCCCATGAAAAAGCCGGCCACTCGGGCCGGCTTTTCGTGGGGCCAAGGGACGCGTCAGAAGTTGTGGCGCACGCCCAGACCGAAGGAGTCGAAGTTGCCGCCGTACACCTCCAGCACGTCGTCGCGGTCGATGCGCGTGACGAAGGCGTGGATTTTGGTGCGCTTGCTGAGGTTGTAGTTGTAGGCCAGCGTCAGCTGCAGGGCGTCGCTCTTGTCCTCGTTGTCGAACTCGGGGGCCGAGCCGATGTTGGCGTGGAACTCGTGCTGGCGCAGGGTGTACATCGTGGAGATGCGGAAGCCCGTGCCGCTGCCCAGGTCGCGCGTCGTGCCGTCGCCGTAGGTCTTCACGTAGCTGCTCACGCGCTGCACGTAGCCACCCACCGTGAAGGCGCCGAACTCGTACAGGCCGCGCACCGCGAACTGCTTGAAGTCGCCCTGCTTCTCGAAGCCGGCGCCCAGGTGCAGCGCGCCCTGGTCGAAGTTGGCGGCCAGGTCGTAGGTGCGCTCCACGGCGGCATTGCCCTCGGCGACCGATGCGTGGAACTGGAAGCCGCCCCACACGGGCGACATGTAGCCGACCTTGTTCGCCTGGGTGAAGGTCGACACGTAGAACGCGTCCGACGAAGAACCGGTGTCGTGGTTGTGCAGGCTGATGTAGTCGGCCGTCGCGAAGTACGACTCGGGGGTGAAGGAGCCGAGGCGGAGCGTGCCGAACTGGCTGCTGCCCAGGTTCACCTCGGCCTGGCGGTTCCAGAAGGCGCCGCCGGCCTGGCGGCCGGTGGTGGCGTCGAAGCCGTGCTCGATCTGGAAGCCGGCCTTCAGGCCGCCGCCCAGGTCTTCCGTGCCCTTGAAGCCGATGCGCGAGGCGTTGTCGGCGACGACGTACTCACGCTCGTCGTCCTGCACGCGCTGGCTTTCGGCCGTGACGTTCAGGCGGCCATAGACCTGCAGGGACGATTGGGCGAACGCCGGCGCGGTGGCGGCGGCCGCCAGCAGGGCGGCAATGGTCAGCTTCTTCATGTAGTGATCCTCTCCACAAACCAGTAGACGGTGTGCCGGATGAAGCGGCCCGGGGCGAACCCGTGCCGACACATTCCTGCACGATGGAATCATTTTGTTTCGCCGCCACCCGGTCCCCCTCTCCCTAACAGGGATGGGGGCTGCACTTTGGTGGAGTTGATGGCGCGGGTGTGGTGTGGGCGCCACGTCGGGGGCAGCGGGCACAATCGCCGCCCATGGACCACACCTTCGGATCTGCCCTTGTCCTGCTCCTGCTGGTGCTGGACCCGTTCGGCAGCCTGCCCATCTTCATCTCGGTGCTGCGTGGCGTGCCGCGCGAGCGGCGCACGCGGGTGGCGGTGCGCGAGGTGTCGATCGCCTTCGGCGTGCTGCTCGCCTTCATGTTCGCGGGCCGGGGCTTCCTGGACCTGATGCACCTGTCGGAGCGTTCGCTCGAAGTGGCCGGTGGCGTGATCCTGCTCATCATCGCGATCCGCATGATCTTCGCGTCGGGCGGCGAGATCTACGCCGCGGATGGCCAGCGCGAGCCCATGATCTTTCCGCTGGCGGTGCCGCTGCTGGCCGGGCCCTCGGCCATGGCGACGGTGCTGCTGCTGGCCTCCCGCCAGCCCGACCTCATCACCCAGTGGGTGGGCGCCCTCACGCTGGCCATGGCGGTGTGCGGCGTGGTGCTGCTGTCGGCCGAGCGCATCCGCAAGCTGCTGGGCACGCCGATGGTGTCGGCGCTGGAGAAGCTGATGGGGCTGGTGCTCACCGCCATCGCGGTGGAGATGATCCTGGCGGGCCTGAAGCGCTACTTCTTCGGCTGAGGGCCGGCTCGCCCCGCGACGGGCTCATCCCAGCGCGGCCAGCTCGTCCGGCTCGAAGCCGGCGGCGCGGCGCGCATCCAGGTTGAACGGGCCCTTCAGCCGCGGCGCCCCATGGCGGGCGGTCAGCACCGGGTAGTGCACGAGCGGGTCCAGGCCCTCGCGCGCGCAGGCCCAGCGGTACCAGCGGTTGCCGATGGCCACATGGCCCACCTCGTCGCGCAGGATCACGTCGAGGATTTCCACCGCGCGCAGGTCGCCCGCGCGGCGCAGCTTGGCCTGCATGGGCGGCGTGGCGTCCAGGCCGCGTGCCTCCAGCGTGCGCGGCACCAGCGCCATGCGCGCCACCAGGTCGTCGCGCGTCTTCTCCGCCATGGCCCACAGGCCGTCGTGCGCCTCGAAGTCGCCGTAGTCGTGGCCCAGGCGCTGCAGATGCCCGCGCAGCAGGCCGAAGTGCTGCGCCTCCTCGCCGGCCACCTGCAGCCAGTCGCGGTAGAAGGCGTCGGGCAGGCCGGGGAAGCGCCACACCGCGTCCAGGGCGAGGTTGATGGCGTTGAACTCGATGTGGCAGACCGCATGCAACAGTGCCGCCCGTCCCTCGGGCGTGAACGGCGTGCGGCGCGGCACCTGCTCCGGCGGCACGAGCACCGGCCGCGGCGGCCGGCCCGGCAGCACGGTGGAGGCGGTGAGCACGCGCCCGGTGTCCAGCGGCGCACCGGCGCGCGCGGCCGCCAGCAGCGCCAGCGCGGCGGCGGCCTTGGCGGGGGGGTCGGCCAGGCACAAGACCTCCAGGGCGCGGGTGCGGACTTCCATTCCTACAATTATCCCTTTGCCTGTGGCGCGCACCGGGGACGGCGGGCGCCGGCGGGCGGGACGGGGGGAACGACGGATGGCCATCTACCGGCTGGGCGAACACGCCCCGCAACTGCATGCCTCGGCCTGGGTGGCCGATTCGGCGCAGGTCATCGGCCACGTGGCCCTGGGGGCCGAGGCCAGCGTCTGGTATGGCGCCGTGCTGCGCGGCGACAACGAGCTCATCCGGATCGGCGAGCGCAGCAACGTGCAGGACCTGTCGGTGCTGCACACCGACCATGGCGTGCCACTCACGCTGGGCGCCGACGTGACCGTGGGCCACCAGGTGATGCTGCATGGCTGCACGGTCGGTGACGGCTCGCTGATCGGCATCCAGTCGGTGGTGCTCAACGGCGCGCGCATCGGCCGGCACTGCATCGTGGGGGCCGGCTCGCTGGTCACCGAAGGCAAGGTCTTCCCCGACGGCGTGCTGATCGTGGGCAGCCCGGCGAAGGTGGTGCGCGAGCTCACCCCCGAGCAGATCGAGCGGCTGAAGTGGAGTGCCGCCCACTACGTGGACAACGCCCGTCGCCACCGCGCCGAGCTGGTGCGCCTGCCCGACACGGGCGCGTGAAGGACCCCATGGACGAATTGCACAAGTTCATCTTCGACGGCCTGCCGGTGCGCGGCATGCTGGTGCGCCTGACCACCAGCTGGCGCGAGGTGCTGAGCCGGCGCGAGTCGGTGGGCAGCTACCCCGAGCCGGTGCGCGCGCTGCTGGGCGAGATGGCGGCCGCCGCCGCGCTGATGCAGGCGAACATCAAGTTCAACGGCTCGCTGATCCTGCAGGTGTTTGGCGACGGCCCGGTCAAGCTGGCTGTGGCCGAGGCCCGCTCGGACCTGAGTTTCCGCACCACGGCCAAGGTGGTGGGCGAGGTGCCGCCGGGCGCACGGCTGGAGACGCTGCTGAACGTGCATGGCCAGGGCCGCTGCGCCATCACGCTGGACCCGCAGGACCGCCTGCCGGGGCAGCAGCCCTACCAGGGCGTGGTGCCGCTGCACGGCGACCAGCGCGAGCCCCTGCAGGCGCTGTCGCAGGTGCTGGAGCACTACATGCTTCAGTCCGAGCAACTGGACACTCGGCTGGTGCTCGCGGCCAATGACCAGGTGGCGGCCGGCCTGCTCATCCAGCGGCTGCCCGTGCAGGGGGAGAAGAACCTCTCCGGCGTGAACGTGGCCAACGAGGATGCCATCGGCCAGACCGAGGACTTCAACCGCATTGCGCACCTGGCGGCCACGCTGACGCAGGAGGAACTGCTGACGCTGGATGCCGAGACCGTGCTGCGCCGGCTGTTCTGGGAAGAGCAGGTGCGCCGCTTCGAGCCGCTGCAGCCGCGCTTTGCCTGCTCCTGCTCGCGCGAGCGGGTGCGCGGCATGCTCTCCGGGCTCGGGCGCGAGGAGTCCGAGGACATCCTGGCCGAGCGCGGCCAGATCGAGATCGGCTGCGATTTCTGCGGCCAGCAGTACCACTTCGACGCGGTCGACGTGGGGGAGCTGTTCACCCCCGGCCGCGACCAGCCGCCCGCGTCCTCAGCGGTGCACTGAGGCCCGGCGCAGCTGCCAGGCGGCGTGCTCGCAGTCCGGGCTGTCGCAGCTGTCGCAGGTCCAGCCCCAGGCGGGCTGGGCCGATTCCCGTGCCGCCAGGCGCGTGAACAGGCCGCCGCGCGGGGACGGCGCCGCGGCGAGCAGGGGTGTCACCGCGTCCAGCGCGTGTTCCAGCCGGGCCGGCCCGGTGCCTCCCACCACCACGAAGGGCAGCCCGGCCTGCATCAGCAGCGCGCGGATGGCGGCGTCGACGGGCTCACGCACATGCGGCCCGTCGCGCTGCAGGCCGTCGGCCTGCCAGGGCAGGTCCAGCGCGGTCAGCAGCGTCAGGTCGCAGCGCCGCTGCCAGGCCGTGGCCATGGCATGCAGCGAGTGGTCGCCGAACACGTGGGCGTGGTAGATGGCCGTCATCAGCGGCGTCGTGTCGCACACGACGATGTCGTGCGAGCCGGCCGCGGCCTCGATGTGATCGGCCTGCGCCTGGGCGATGCCGGCCTGCTCGTCGATGCGGGGCGTGCGGCCGGCGCGCTCGCACCATGCGCGCAGCACCTCCGGCACCCAGGTCGCGCGCCAGCCGGTGTCGCGCCCCAGGCGCTCGGCCAGCGCGGCCGCGAGCGTGCTCTTGCCGGTGCTCTCCGCCCCCACGATGGCGATGCGCCAGGGGGGCGCGCCGCGTTCAGCCACGGGCCGGCTCCCGGGCGTCCGTGCGGCCCTCGAGCGCGGCCCAGGCGCGCCAGCCCACCACCGACAGCACGGCGAACAGGGCGTACAGGGCCACGGTGAGCCACAGGCCCTTCGAGGCAAACAGCGCCACGCTGAAGACGTTCACCGCCAGCCAGACGGCCCAGTTCTCGATCGCCTTGCGACCCAGCAGCACCTGGCCGGCCAGGCTGCCCACGGTGGGCAGGGCGTCGAGGTAGGCCACGTCGCTGTCGGTGAAACGCTGCAGCACGGCGGCCAGCAGTGGCCAGGTGCCGAACACGAAGGCCAGCGTCATGAGGCGCTCGCGGCGGCCGAGCCGGTGCACGCGCAAGGCCGTGCCGTCGCCCCCCCGGCCGCGCAGCCACTGCCACCAGCCCCAGGCCGCCGCCGCGATGAAGACCAGCTGCAGGCCCGCCTCGCCGTACAGGCGGCTGTGCAGGAACAGCAGGCCGTAGAGCAGCGAGCTCACCATGGCCAGGGGCCAGGCCAGCGGATGCACCCGCAGGTTGCAGCCCACCATCCCCAGCGCGAGCACGAAGGCGACGACCTCCAGCCAGGTGGCGGGGCTGCCCCAGAGCGTGAAGGCGACGGCGAACAGCGGCTGGGCCGCCTGCAGGAGGCTGTCCATGGGGGCCAGGAAAGGGGCGGGCGGGTCAGCGGGCCGCGCTGACCACCACCAGCAGTTCGTCGGGGCGGATCATGCCCAGCTCCTGCCGGGCCTTCTCTTCGACCATCTCGGTGCCTTCGCGCAGGTCGGCCACCTCGGCCGCCAGCTGCTCGTTGCGCGCCCGGGCCGCCGTGTTGGCGGCCTGCTGCAGCGCCAGCTCGGCCTGCAGCGCCATGCGGTGCGGCACGCCGCCCTTGCCGAACCAGAGCTCGAGGTGCACGAGCCCCAGCAGGATGGCCAGGACGACGGGCAGCAGGCGCACGTTGACCGCCGAATCAGCGCAGGTTGTAGAACGCGGCGCGGCCGGGGTACACGGCCACGTCGCCCAGGTCTTCCTCGATGCGCAGCAGCTGGTTGTACTTGGCCATGCGGTCGCTGCGGCTCATGGAGCCGGTCTTGATCTGGCCGGCGTTGGTGCCCACGGCGATGTCGGCGATGGTGGAGTCTTCCGTCTCGCCCGAGCGGTGGCTGATCACGGCGGTGTAGCCGGCGCGCTTGGCCATCTCGATGGCGGCGAAGGTCTCGGTCAGCGTGCCGATCTGGTTGATCTTGATGAGGATCGAGTTGGCGATGCGCTTCTCGATGCCTTCCTTCAGGATCCGGGTGTTGGTGACGAACAGGTCGTCGCCCACCAGCTGCACCTTCTGGCCCAGGCGTTCGGTGAGGTGCTTCCAGCCGTCCCAGTCGCCCTCGTGCATGCCGTCTTCGATGGACACGATGGGGTACTTGTCGCACCAGGTGGCCAGGATGTCGGTCCACTCGGGCGCCGACAGCACCAGGCCCTCACCCTCGAGGTGGTACTTGCCGTCCTTGTAGAACTCGCTGGCGGCGCAATCCAGGCCGATGGCGATCTGGCTGCCGGCCTCGTAGCCCGCCTTGTCGATGGCTTCCAGGATGAGCTGGATGGCGGCCTCGTGGCTCGCCACGCTGGGGGCGAAGCCGCCCTCGTCGCCGACCGCGGTGCTCATGCCCTTGGCGTCGATGATCTTCTTCAGCGCATGGAACACCTCGGCGCCGTAGCGGGCCGCCTCGCGGAAGCTGGGTGCCCCCACGGGGATGATCATCAGCTCCTGCAGGTCGAGGTTGTTGTTGGCGTGGGCGCCGCCGTTGATGACGTTCATCATCGGCACCGGCAGCTGCACGCCGCCCATGCCGCCGAAGTAGCGGTACAGGGGCAGGCCGCTTTCTTCCGCCGCGGCGCGGGCCACGGCCATCGACACGGCCAGCATGGCGTTGGCGCCCAGGCGGCCCTTGTTGTCGGTGCCGTCCAGGTCGATCAGCGTCTTGTCCAGGAAGGCCTGCTCGGAGGCGTCCAGGCCCAGCACGGCCTCGCTGATGTCGTTGTTGATGTTCTGCACCGCCTTGAGCACGCCCTTGCCCAGGTAGCGGCCCTTGTCGCCGTCGCGCAGCTCGATGGCCTCGCGCGAGCCGGTGGACGCGCCCGAGGGCACGGCCGCACGGCCCAGCGTGCCCGATTCCAGCAGCACGTCGCATTCCACGGTGGGGTTGCCGCGGCTGTCGAGGATCTCGCGGCCGACGATGTCAACGATGGCACTCATTCAGTCTCACTCCGGTGATGCAGAAAAGGGGACGCGGCAGCTCGCGGCCGGCGGCGATGTCAGACGGGGTTCTCGACGCCTTCGACGAGCACCATGTTGAAGTACTCCGTGGCGCCGCCGCGCAGCTGGCGGGTCTGGGTGTAGGCCTGGCCGTCGTAGAAAGCCTTGGCCTGCGCGTAGCTGGGAAAGCGCAGCAGGGCCACACGGTGCGGCTGCCAGTCGCCTTCGAGCGTTTCGTGGCGACCACCGCGCACGAGGTACTCGCCGCCGGCGGCCTTCACGGCGGCGGGCGCCTGGGCCATGTATTGCTTGTAGCGCTCGGGATCGGAGATGTTCATCTCCACGATCAGGTAGCCGTAGGCCATGGGCAGTGCCTCGATGGAAGGGGGATCAGCGGGTGAAGTCGTTCTCGAGCAGCGGGCGGCTCTTGACCACGCGGTCCAGGGCCACCAGCTGCTCCAGCAGCGCGCGCATGTGGCGCAGCGGCACGGCGTTCGGGCCGTCGCTCCAGGCGGTGGCCGGGTCGGGGTGGGTTTCCATGAACAGGCCCGCCACGCCGGCGCCCACGCCGGCGCGGGCCAGCACCGGCACCATCTCGCGGGCACCGCCGCTGGCGCCGCCCAGGCCGCCCGGCTTCTGCACCGAGTGGGTGACGTCGAAGACCACCGGCGCGCCGGATTTGCGCATCTCCGCCAGGCTGGTCATGTCGGCCACGAGGTTGTTGTAGCCGAAGCTGACGCCGCGCTCGCAGGCCAGGAAGCGGTCCTCCGACAGGCCGGCTTCGCGCGCGGCGGCGCGGGCCTTGTCGATCACGTTCTTCATGTCCCAGGGCGCGAGGAACTGGCCCTTCTTGATGTTCACGGGCTTGCCGGACTTGGCCACCGCGCGGATGAAGTCGGTCTGGCGGCACAGGAAGGCCGGCGTCTGCAGCACGTCCACCACGGCGGCCACCTCGGCCACCTGGGCTTCGTCGTGCACGTCGGTCAGCACGGGCAGGCCGGTCTGGCGACGCACCTCGTCGAGGATCTGCAGGCCCTTCTCCAGGCCCAGTCCACGCGGGGTGGAGCCGGACGAGCGGTTGGCCTTGTCGAACGAGCCCTTGTAGATGAGCGGCACGCCCAGCGCGTCGCAGGCTTCCTTGAGCTGGCCGGCCACGTCCAGCGACAGCTGCAGGCCCTCGATGGAGCAGGTGCCTGCGATCAGGAAGAAAGGCTGGTCGAGGCCGACGTCGAACCCGCAGAGCTTCATGCCGCCGCCTTGTCGTTGCACCGCGCGGCCCGGTGGGCCAGCGCAGCCTGGATGTAGCTGATGAACAGCGGGTGGCCGTCCCACGGGGTGGACTTGAACTCCGGGTGGAACTGCACGCCCACGAACCACGGGTGCACGTCGCGCGGCAGCTCGACCATCTCGGTGAGCTTCTCGCGCTGGGTGATGGCCGAGATGACCAGGCCGGCATGCTGCAGGCGCTCGAGGTAGTGCTCGTTGGCCTCGTAGCGGTGGCGGTGGCGTTCGGTGACGACCGGGCCGTAGATCTCGTGGGCCAGCGTGCCGGGCTTGACGTCGGAGCTTTGCGCGCCCAGGCGCATGGTGCCGCCCAGGTCGGAGTTCGCGTCGCGCTTCTGGATGCTGCCGTCGCGGTCCTGCCACTCGTCGATGAGGGCGATGACCGGGTGCGGCGTGGCGGGGTCGAACTCGGTGGAGTTGGCACCGGCCAGGCCGGCCATGTGGCGTGCGTACTCGATGGTGGCCACCTGCATGCCCAGGCAGATGCCCAGGTAGGGCACGCCGTGCGTGCGGGCGTATTGCGCCGCCAGGATCTTGCCTTCCACGCCGCGCTTGCCGAAGCCGCCGGGCACCAGCACGGCGTCCAGGCGGGCCAGGTCGGACTCGGCCTGCTCGGGCGTGAGCGTCTCGGCGTCGATGTACTCGATCTTCACCCGCACGTGGTTGTGCAGGCCGGCGTGGCGCAGCGCCTCGTTGAGCGACTTGTAGCTGTCCGACAGGTCGGTGTACTTGCCGCACATGCCGATGGTGACCTCGCCCTTCGGATGGGCCACCTCGTTGACCAGCATGTCCCAGCGGCGCAGGTCGGCCGGGCGGGTGAGCGACTGCAGCTTCATGCAGATCATCTCGTCCAGGCCCTGCTCGTGCAGCATGCGCGGCACCTTGTAGATGGTGTCCACGTCCCACATGGAGATCACCCCGTGCAGCGGCACGTTGGTGAACAGCGAGATCTTCTCGCGCTCGTCGTCGGGGATGGCGCGGTCCGCGCGGCACAGCAGCGCATCGGGCTGGATGCCGATCTCGCGCAGCTTCTGCACGGTGTGCTGGGTGGGCTTGGTCTTGAGCTCGCCGGCGGTGGCGATCCACGGCAGGTAGGTCAGGTGCACGAAGGCGGTGTGCGCGGGCCCGAGCTTCAGGCTCATCTGGCGCACCGCCTCCAGGAAGGGCAGCGATTCGATGTCGCCCACCGTGCCGCCGATCTCGACGATGGCCACGTCCACCGCATCGGCCGTGCCCACGCCGGCACCGCGACGCACGTACTCCTGGATCTCGTTGGTGACGTGCGGGATGACCTGCACCGTCTTGCCAAGGTAGTCGCCCCGGCGCTCCTTCTCCAGCACCGACTTGTAGATCTGGCCGGCGGTGAAGTTGTTGCTGCGCTTCATCCGCGTGGTGATGAAACGCTCGTAGTGGCCGAGGTCGAGGTCGGTCTCCGCCCCGTCGTCCGTGACGAACACCTCGCCGTGCTGGAAGGGGCTCATCGTGCCCGGGTCCACGTTGAGGTACGGGTCCAGCTTGATGAGGGTGACCTTCAGGCCGCGCGACTCGAGGATCGCCGCGAGGGATGCTGACGCGATGCCCTTGCCGAGGGAGGACACCACACCGCCGGTGACGAAGACGAACTTGGTCATGTCAAAAAGCACTCCGGCGGCCCCGCTCGACGCGGCAGGGCAGGCTCAGGAGTGCCGTGGTGGTAAAGGGAGATTATAGGGTGGGGCGCCTCGGACGCCGCGGCCGCTGGCCGCAGGAGGGCTATCCGTTGAGCCGCACTTCGGCCAGCACCTTCTCGAACGGCATGCGCGCCGAGAAGGTGGGGAAGTGCTGCTGCAGGTGGTCGCGCATGTCCTGCTCGCGATCACGCACGATCAGGCCGAAGCGGCTGCCGTCCACGGACAGCCGCAGGTGCCCGATGTAGGTGACGACGCCGGGCCGCACACGAAAGCGGGTGGAGTTCAGCAGCCAGGCGAACTGGTTGCCCACCGTCAGCTTGGTCCACATGTACTCGCCGGCGTCCACCGGCAGCACCAGGTACCGGTCGCCGTCGATGAACTGGAGGCTCCCCTTGGCGCCGACCATGTTCTCCGCGAAGCGGGCGCCGAAGCTCGATTCGCCCCACGGGTTGAAGTTGAGGAGGCCGAGGCGGTTGGCGGACAGTTGCAGGGCAAGCAGGCCCTGGCCGGCACCGACCGTCGAGCCATCCTGCACGCTGCCGGTGGTGGCGCACCCGGCGAGGGTGGCGGTCAGGGCGAGGGTGAACTGGCGGCGGTTGGGCTGGAACATGGCGGTGGCACCGGCGACGGGCCGGCAGGGGCGAGAACGAAGGTCAGTCGAGCAGGGCGAGCACGGCGGCGGCCGTGTCATCCGGCCGCTCCATGGGATAGAGGTGGCTGCCTTCCATCCACTGGAAACGCTGGTGCGCCAGGGCATGCGCGGCGGCGAGGCCACCCTGGCGTGCCTCCACCGACTGCGTGCCGGCGATGAAGGCCACCGGGCACTGGGGCGGGTGGCGCTTGACCAGGCTGCCCAGGTGGTGCGGCAGGGTGTTGTAGATGCGGGTCTCCACCTCGCGGCGGAAGGCCAGCTCCACGTGGTCACCGCGCTGCTCGAAGCCGGCGGCCACGTAGTCCTGCAGCACCCGCGGGTCCCAGCGGGCGAAGGCCGGCTTGGACTGGAAGTGGGCCAGCACGGCGGCGCGGTCGGGCCACTGGAAGCGCCGCTGGCGCGAGATCTTGCCCGGCGAGATGCGCTCGATGAGGCCCAGGCGCTTGGCCACGGCCACGCTGTGGGCCCGCCAGCCGGTGACGACGGGCGAGTCGAGCATCACCAGCGCCGCGGCCAGGTCCGGCCGCTTGGCGGCCGCCAGCAGGCTGAGCAGGCCGCCCAGCGAGTGGCCCACCAGCACCGCGGGCTGCCCCACCTCGGCGTCGATGAAATCGATGAGCTGGTCGCGCAGCGAGCGCCAGTTGCTGGTGACCGGATAGCGCGGGTCGTGCCCGAAGCGCTCCAGCGCGTGCACCGTGTAGCCGGCGGCGCGCCAGTGCTCGAACAGCAGGCGGTAGGTGCCGGCCGGGAAGCCGTTGGCGTGGGAGAAGACCAGGTGGCGGGACGTGACGGCCATGGATCAGACGATCTTCTCGCCCGGGTGGCGGATCTTGGCCATGGGCTCGTAGCGCTCGGACGGCCACATCAGCGGGTGGGTGGCGTTGCTGCCCACCCAGTGCGGGTCGTCGATGCCCTCGAAGACCTCGCGCAGCCGCTGGCCCCAGGTGCCGCGGATCATGCGGAAGTAGGGGTTCTCGTGGTCGATGACCGCGATCTTGTCGGTCTGCAGGCGGCCTTCCTCGTACACCAGCAGGTCCAGCGGCAGGCCGACCGAGAGGTTGGACTTGAGCGTGGAATCCATGGAGACCAGCGCGCACTTGGCGGCCTCCTCCAGCGGGGTGGTGGGCGTGAGCACGCGGTCGAGGATGGGCTTGCCGTACTTGCTCTCGCCGATCTGGAAGAAGCAGGTCTCGCGCGTGGCCTCGATGAAGTTGCCGGCCGAGTACACGTGGAACAGCCGCATCGCCTCGCCGCGGATCTGGCCGCCGAAGATCATGTTGCAGTTGAAGTCCACGCCCGCGTTCTGCAGCGCCGCGGCATCGTGGTCGTACACGCGCCGCACCGCGCTGCCCAGCACGCGCACGGCGTCGAACATGCTGCGCACGTTCCAGATGGTGAGCGGCTCGCCGTCGGGGCCCGGGATGCGCTCGACCTGCAGGATCTCGCGCACCGACTGCGAGATGGACAGGTTGCCCGCCGACAGCAGCACCATGAAGCGGTCGCCGGGCCGCTCGTAGACGATCATCTTGCGGAAGGTGCTGATGGCGTCCAGGCCCGCGTTGGTGCGCGAGTCGGACAGGAACACCAGTCCGGCGTTCAGGCGGATGCCGACACAGTAGGTCATGGCTGGGCTCTTGGCTGCAACTGCTTCAGACGGTACAGCGCGTCCAAAGCCTCGCGGGGGGTGAGGGTGTCCGGTTCGATCTTCGCCAGCGCGTCCTCCACGGCGGACGGCACGGCAGCCGGCGCGGCGGGGGGCGCGGCGAACAGGTCCACCTGGGCGTCGCGCTCGCGGGACTGCGCCTCCAGCGCCTCCAGCGTGGCGCGCGCCTGGCGCACCAGCGACGGCGGCATGCCGGCCAGCCGCGCCACCTGCACCCCGTAGCTGCGGCTGGCCGGGCCCGGCTCGATGGCGTGCAGGAACACGATGTCGTCGCCGCTCTCGGTGGCGCTCACGTGGCAGTTCTGCGCGCGCTCGTGGCGCCGCGGGAACTCGGTCAGCTCGAAGTAGTGCGTGGCGAACAGGGTGAAGGCGCGGTTGCGGTCGTGCAGCTGCGTGGCGATGGCCGACGCCAGCGCCAGGCCGTCGAAGGTGGACGTGCCGCGTCCGATCTCGTCCATGAGCACCAGCGACTGCTCGGTGGCGCCGTGCACGATGGCCGCGGCCTCGGTCATCTCGAGCATGAAGGTCGATTGCGCATTCGCCAGGTCGTCGGCCGCACCGATGCGGGTGTGGATGGCGTCCACCGGCCCCAGGCGGCAGCGGCGTGCGGGCACGAAGGAGCCCATGGCCGCCAGAAGCACGATCAGTGCCACTTGCCGCATGTAGGTGCTCTTGCCGCCCATGTTGGGGCCGGTGATCACCAGCATGCGGGTGCGCGCGTCCAGCCGCGTGTCGTTGGCGATGAACGCCGGGCCGCCGGTTTCCTGCAGCCGGGCCTGCACCACCGGGTGCCGGCCGGCCTCGATGTCGATGCAGGGGTGGTTCACGAACTCCGGCCGGCACCAGTCCAGGCTGGTGGCGCGCTCGGCCAGGCAGGCCAGCGCGTCCAGCGTGGCCAGGGCCCGGGCCAGGGCGGAAAGGGGCGCCAGCCAGGCCTGCAGCTGCTCCAGCAGCTGGTCGTAGAGCCACTTCTCGCGCGCCAGGGCGCGGTCCTGGGCGGACAGCGCCTTGTCCTCGAAGGCCTTGAGCTCGGGCGTGATGAAGCGCTCGGCGTTCTTCATCGTCTGCCGGCGCTGGTAATCGGCCGGCACCTTGTCGAGCCCCGAGGCGGTGACCTCGATGTAGAAGCCATGCACCCGGTTGAACTGCACGCGCAGGTGGGTGATGCCGGTGCGGGCGCGTTCGCGCGCTTCCAGGTCGATGAGGAAGGCGTCGCAGTTCTGGCCGATGGCACGCAGCTCGTCCAGCTCGGCGTCGAACCCCGTGGCGATCACGCCGCCGTCGCGCAGCTGCACTGCCGGCTCCTCGGCGATGGCCCGCGACAGCAGGCCCGCCAGGGCCGCGTCGGGCGAGAGCGCGGCATGGCAGTCGTCGAGCAGGGCGGTCCCGCGGGCGGTGGACGCGCGCAGCATGGGCAGCACCGAGAGCGTCGCCCGCAGGCCCGCCAGCTCACGCGGGCGCACCTGCCGCAGCGCCAGGCGGGCGGCGATGCGCTCCACGTCGCTCACCGAGCGCAGCGCCTCGCGCAGGCCCTCGCAGCCGGTGGCCAGCAGCTGGGTGATGGCCGCATGCCGGGCCGTCGCCACGCCGCGGTCACGGCCGGGGTGGGTGAGCCAGTGGCGCAGTGCGCGGCTGCCCATGCCCGTGCGGCAGGTGTCCAGCAGCGACAGCAGGGTGGGATGGCGCTCGCCGCGCAGCGTCTGGGTGAGCTCGAGGTTGCGGTGGGTGGCCGGCGGCAGCTCCAGCAGGTCGGTGCTGCGCTGCACCGCCAGGGTGGTCACGTGGGCGAGCGCACGGCCCTGGGTGTGCTCGGCATAGGCCAGCAGGGCCGAGGCGGCGGCGTGCGCACAGCCCAGGTCCTGCGCGCCGAAGCCGGCCAGGGAGGCCACGCGCAGCTGCTCGCACAGCTTGCGCAGGCCCAGCCCCGCGTCGAACTGCCAGGCCGGGCGCGGCGTGAGGGCGGCGCCACACTGCCGCAGCACGGCGGGCAGGCGGGCGCTGGCCGATTCGACGGCGTCGCGGTCCAGCAGCAGCTCGGCGGGCGCCAGGCGGGCCAGCCAGCCGGGCAGCTCGGACTCGGTGCATTCGGCCACGCCGAGCTGCCCGCTGGCCACGCCCAGCCAGGCGAGGCCCCAGGCCTGGCGCTGCCGGTGGACGGCCAGCAGCAGCGTCTCGGCCCGGTCGTCCAGCAGCTCGCTGTCGGTGACGGTGCCGGGCGTGACGACACGCACCACCTTGCGTTCGACGGGGCCCTTGGCGGTGGCCACGTCGCCCACCTGTTCGGCCACGGCGACCGACTCGCCCATCTTCAGCAGGCGGGCCAGGTAGGTCTCCACCGCATGCACGGGCACGCCGGCCATCACCACCGGCTCGCCGGCGCTCTGGCCGCGCGTGGTGAGCGTGATGTCGAGCAAGCGGTGGGCCTTGCGCGCGTCCTCGTAGAACAGCTCGTAGAAGTCACCCATCCGGTAGAACACGAGCGTGTCCGGATGCTGCGCCTTGATGCGCAGGTACTGCGCCATCATGGGCGTGTGGGCGCTGAAGTCCTGCGCCGGCGGCAGGCGCTCGCTCTTCATCGGCTCGGGTCCTGGCCGCGGGGTCAGTCGGCCTGTTCGCCGTCGGCCGGCTCGGCTTCCACCTTGCGCCGCACGCGCAACGGCTTGCGCTCCGCCGGGGCGGCGTCGGCGGCGGGCGCGGGGGCCGGGGGCGCCGCGGCGGGCTCGTCCTCGCGGATCACGCGGGTGAAGGGCGCCAGCAGCTGCACGAGCTGGCCGTAGATCTTGGGCGAGCCGGCCACCACCTCGCGCTGGTGCAGGAAATCGGCCTCGCCGGTGAAGTTGCCGATCAGGCCACCGGCCTCGGTGATGATCAGCGAACCGGCGGCCACGTCCCAGGGGTTCAGGCCCGTCTCGAAGAAGCCGTCGTACCAGCCGGCGGCCACGTAGCACAGGTCCAGCGCGGCCGAGCCGGGGCGGCGCAGGCCGGCGCAATGCGGCGCCACGGCCTCGAACATCTTCAGGTAGCGCTGGAAGTTGTCGCCCTTGCGGAAGGGGAAGCCGGTGCCCACGAGCGCCTCGCCCAGGCGGGTGCGGCGCGACACGCGCAGGCGCTTGTCGTTCAGGTACGCGCCCCGGCCACGGGAGGCGATGAACAGGTCGTTGCGGGTGGGGTCGTACACGACGGCCTGCTCCACCTTGCCGCGGAACGCCAGGGCGATGGAGACGCAGTAAACCGGGAAGCCGTGGATGAAGTTGGTGGTGCCATCCAGCGGGTCGATGATCCACAGGAAATCGCTGTGCTTGGCCCCGTGCGTGCGTCCGGATTCCTCGGCGAGGATGCCGTGGCCGGGGTAGGCCGTGAGCAGCGTCTCGATGATGGCGGCCTCGGCCGCCTGGTCGACCTCGGTGACGAAGTCGTTGGTGCTCTTGGCCGTGACCTTGAGCAGGTCGACGTCCAGCGAGGCCCGGTTGATGATCGCCCCCGCGGTGCGGGCCGCCTTGACGGCGATGTTCAGCATGGGATGGATGGATTGCGACATGGGGCGACCTGGAAGAGCGGCAGGCGAAAGGGGAGGGAACCGGGCAGCGGTGGGCAAAGAGCGGGCAGCGCGGTGGGCGGCGGTGGCAGGCGCTGGGGCCTGCGCCATCGACAATGGCTGCAAACCGCCGATTTTAGCCGCCCATGCCGCCCGACACACCTGCCCCCGTGGCCGATTCCACGCGATTCGTGCTCATGCACACCAGCCACCCGGGCAACGTCGGGGCGGCCGCCCGCGCGATGCGGGTCATGGGCTTCACCGACCTGGTGCTGGTGGCCCCGCGCCTGGCCGACGTGCTGAGCCGCGAGGAGACCCTCGCCATGGCCAGCGGCGCCACGGACGTCCTGGCACGCGCCCGGATCGTGCCGACGCTGGCGCAGGCCCTGGACGGCGTGGACTATGTGTGTGCCACCGCCATGACGCCGCGGGACTTCGGCCCGCCCACCTTCGCCCCGCGTGAGCGCTTCGCCGGCCTGGCGGGCGAGGGCAGGCGGGTGGGTTTCGTCTTTGGCGGCGAACGCTTCGGCATGTCCAACGACGACGTGTACCGCTGCCACGCCTGCCTCTGCATCCCCACCGACCCGGCCTACGGCTCGCTGAATCTCGCGCAGGCGGTGCAGGTCATCGCCTACGACTGGCGCCAGGCGCTGGGCGGGTTCGCGGTGAGGTCGCGGGCGGCCCGTCCCGGGCCGGCGGACGGCGCCGCGGTGCAGGGGCTGCTCGCCCATTGGCAACAGGCGTTGCAGGACGTGGGCTTTCTGGATCCGGCGGCACCCAAGAAGCTGCTGCCGCGCCTGAACCAGCTGGCCAACCGCGCAGGGCTGACGGTGGAAGAGGTGCATATCCTGCGCGGCGTGGCCACCGCCATGCAGCGCGCGGCGGGCAAGCCACCGGGCAAGCGCCCCGCCTGAGCCCGGGCTACACTGGCCCGCCGCCTCATCCCTGCGCCACCATGTTCGCCCGCCTGCGCGAAGACATCGCCTGCATCCTCGAGCGCGACCCCGCCGCGCGCACGACCTGGGAGGTGCTCACCTGCTACCCGGGCCTGCATGCCCTGGTGCTGCACCGCCGGGCGCACTGGTGCTGGACACACGGCCTGAAGTGGCCGGGCCGCTTCATCTCGCACCTGTCGCGCTGGCTCACCGGCATCGAGATCCACCCCGGCGCCACCATCGGCCGCCGCGTGTTCATCGACCACGGCATGGGTGTCGTCATCGGCGAGATGGCCGAGATCGGCGACGAGTGCACCATCTACCAGGGCGTCACGCTCGGCGGCACGTCGCTCGTCAAGGGGGCCAAGCGGCACCCGACGCTGGAGGCCGGTGTCATCGTGGGCGCCAACGCCGCCGTGCTCGGCGGCTTCACCGTCGGCGCCGGGGCGCGCGTGGGCTCCGGGGCCGTCGTGACCAAGCCGGTGCCGGCCGGCGCCACCGCCGTGGGCAACCCCGCCCGCATCATCCAGCACGAGCAGGACCAGGCCCGCGAGGCCACGGCGGCCCGCATGGGCTTCTCCGCCTACGGCGTGACCAGCGGCGACGACCCGGTGGCCCAGGCCATGAAGGGCCTGATCGACAACGCCGGCACGCACGAGCACCAGATCGCCCTGCTGTGGCAGGCCATCGAGAAGCTGTCGGCCCGCGCCCGCGAGCTGCCCGCCAGCGATTGCGTGCCCGAGGACGCCCGCACGACCGAGACCTTCGACGCCGAGCGCCTCAACCGCCTGGTGAAGTGAGGCCCGGGGCCGGCGCCCGCCGGTTCAGCCGGGGCGACGGGCCGACTTGGGCCGGAAGGCGTCGCACACCGCCGGGTCGGTCACGAGGTACGGCCCGCCGATGAGGTCGATGCAGTAGGGCACGGCCGCGAAGATGCCCGGCACCGCCGGCGTGGCCTGGGGCAGCCCCTGCAGCGTCTCGGCGATGGACTTGGGCTGGCCCGGCAGGTTGATCACCAGGGCATGGCCGCGCACCACGGCCACCTGCCGCGACAGGATGGCCGTGGGCACGAAGTTCAGGCTGATCGCGCGCATCTGCTCGCCGAAGCCCGGCATCACCTTGTCGGCCACGTCCAGCGTGGCCTCCGGCGTCACGTCGCGCGGGGCGGGCCCGGTGCCGCCGGTGGTCAGCACCAGGTGGCAGCCGGCGGTGTCCACCAGCTCGCGCAAGGTGGCCGCGATGCCGGCGCGCTCGTCGGGGATCAGGCGGGTTTCCCAGGTGATGGGGTTGCGCACCGCGCGGGACAGCCAGTCCTGCAGCGCCGGGATGCCCTGGTCGGCGTACACGCCGCTGGAGGCGCGGTCGCTGATGGACACCACGCCGATGCGCACGGGTTCGAGCGCAGGGGTCTCACTCATCGTCGCTGCTTTCGATGTCGTCGGTGGCGGCGTCCGCGGCGGCCGAGCCGGGCGCCGCTGCGGACAGGGCGGACTTGACCAGCTGGAACAGCTCGCGGTAGGCGCGGCCATGCCGGGCCTCCTGGCCCGGGGCCTGCGGCGTGCTGGCGTCCTTGCGGGCGCTGCGCAGCAGGGCGCGCAGGCGCTGTGCGTCGGTGTCCGGGTGCTGCGTCAGCCAGCGGGTGACGGCCTCGTCGCCGGCCAGCATCTCCTCGCGCCAGCGCTCCGCCTCGTGCAGGGCGAGCGTCTCCTGCGCGCCGCCGAGCCGGAAGGCATCCACGGCGGCCTGGATGGGTGCGGCATCCACCTTGCGCATCAGCTTGCCGATGAACTGCAGCTGTCGCCGCCGGCCCTCGTGGGAGCGGGTGCGGCGGTACTGCGCCACCGCATCGCTCAGCGACTCGGGCAGCGCGAGCTTCTCCACGCGCGAGGCGGGCAGCTCGGCCAGGGCCAGGCCCAGCGCCTGCAGGCTGTGCATCTGGCGCTTCAGGGCGGACTTGCTCGGTCGGCCATCGTCGGGGCCGCTGTCCTCGTCGAGGCCGTCGGCCGGGTCGAGGTCCGGGGCATCCGGGGTGTCGGTGTCGTGGCGGGCGCGCGCTCGGGGCATGGGCTCTCGAAGTCAGGGCAGGAAGGGAGGGTCGCTATGATTGTCCCGCGCTTTGCCAAGGCGCGCCTTTCCGACGCTTCCACCCCACTGCATGAGCCTGCCTGACCGACCCGACGACGCGCCCCACGGCTTCTCCTTCCGCCGCGAGCAGTTCCAGCAGATCGTGGAGGACGTGCTGGCCATCGCCCGCAGCCTGGGCACCAGCGACGCCGGGGTCGAAGTCAGCGAAGGCAGTGGCCTGTCCGTCTCCGTGCGCAAGGGCGAGGTCGAGCACGTCGAGCGCAACCGCGACAAGTCCGTCGGCGTGTCGGTGTACCTGGGCCAGCGCCGCGGCAATGCAAGCACCTCCGATTTCTCCCGTACCGCGCTCGAGCAGACGGTGCGCGCGGCCTACGACATCGCCCGCTTCACGGCCGAGGACCCGGCGGCCGGCCTGCCCGAAGCCGAGGACCTGGCTACCGAAGCCGAGGCCGCGATGGACCTCGACCTGTTCCACCCCTGGTCGCTCGATGCGGAAGAGGCCGCCCAGCTCGCCCGCCGTGCCGAGGCGGCGGCGCTGGCCGTGGACCGCCGCATCACCAACTCGGACGGGGGCTCGGTGTCGGCCCAGCAGTCGCACTTCTGGGCCGGCAACAGCCGCGGCTTCCGCGGCGGCTACGCCAGCTCGCGCCATGCGCTGTCGGTGTCGCCCATCGCGGGCAAGGGCAACGGCATGCAGCGCGACTACTGGTACACCTCCATGCGCAACGCGCTGGAGCTGGCCTCGCCCGAGGCCGTGGGCCGCTATGCCGCCGAGCGGGCGCTGTCGCGCCTGAAGGCGCGGCAGCTGCCCACCGGCGAGGCCCCCGTGCTGTTCGAGTCCACGCTCGCCGCCGGCCTGCTGGGCGCCTACGTGCAGGGCACCAGCGGCGGCGCGCTGTACCGCCAGGCCAGCTTCCTGCAGGACAGCCTCGGCCAGCCGGTGTGGGCCGAGCACATCGACATCCACGAAGACCCGCACGAGCGGCGCGGCAAGGGCAGTGCGCCCTTCGACGACGAGGGCGTGCGCACCCGTGCGCGCCGCGTGGTCGACGCCGGCGTGGTGCAGGGCTATTTCCTGTCGAGCTACTCGGCCCGCAAGCTCGGCATGCAGACCACCGGCCACGCCGGCGGCTCGCAGAACCTGCGCCTGACCAGCCGCCTCACGCGGCCGGGGGACCACCTCGACGAGATGCTGCGCAAGCTCGGCCGGGGCCTGTTCGTCACCGAGCTCATGGGCCAGGGCGTCAACTACGTCACCGGCGACTACTCCCGCGGCGCCGCGGGCTACTGGGTGGAGGGCGGCCGCATCGCCTACCCGGTGCACGAGATCACCATCGCCAGCACGCTGCGCGACATGCTGCGCGGCATCGTCGCCGTGGGAGCGGACGCCTACACCACCGGCGCCAAGACCCTGGGCTCCGTGCTCATCGAGCGGATGAAGATTGCAGGCACCTGACGCGGTGCCGGTGGCCCTGCCGCGCCCCCTGGGGCGAACCCGAATTTCAGGCGGCTGCAAGGTCCAGCGCCCCATCATGCGGGCAGATCGTGGTGTCGTGCCGGCCGGGCGCGTGCGTGCGCGGGTTATCCCGTGGCGGCGTGGGCGGAAGGCGTTCCTAACATCAGCCACCGATCGTTGATCGACCCAGACTTTCGCAACAGGAGACTCTGTCCATGGAACGTCGTTCCTTTGTTCGTGGTGCCGGCCTCGCCGGTGTGCTGGCCGCGGGTGCCGCGCCGGCCATCGTGCACGCACAGGCCAACATCCGCTGGCGCCTGGCCTCCAGCTTCCCCAAGTCGCTGGACACCATCTTCGGCGCGGCCGACGTGTTCGCCGCCAGGCTCAAGGACATGTCCGGCGGCAAGTTCGTGGTCTCCGTGCACGCCGGTGGTGAGCTGATGCCGCCGTTCGGCGTGGTGGACGGCGTGCAGAACGGCACCGTCGAGATGGCCCACACGGCGCCGTACTACTTCTTCGGCAAGGACGACACCTTTGCGCTCGGCTGCGCCATCCCGTTCGGCCTGAACAGCCGCCAGATGAGCGCCTGGATGTTCCAGGGCAATGGCCTGAAGCTGATGCGCGAGTTCTACCGGAACTACAACATCGTCAACTTCCCCGGCGGCAACACCGGCGCGCAGATGGGCGGCTGGTTCCGCAAGGAGATCAAGTCGCTGGCCGACATGAAGGGCCTGAAGTTCCGCACCGGCGGCTTCGGCGGCAAGGTGATGGAGCGCATCGGCGTCGTGCCCCAGAACATCCCGGGCGGCGAGATCTACTCCGCGCTGGAGAAGGGCACCATCGACGCGGCCGAGTGGATCGGCCCGTACGACGACCAGAAGCTGGGCTTCAACAAGGTCGCGCCGTTCTACAACTACCCGGGCTTCTGGGAAGGCGGCCCGCAGCTGGACTTCTACATCAACAGCAAGGCCTACGACGCACTGACGCCGGAGTACAAGGCCATGGTGGCCAGCGCCGCCGCGGCTGCGCACGTGGACCTCCAGGCCGACTACGACGTCAAGAACCCGTCGGCGCTGAAGGCGCTGGTGGGCTCGGGCACCAAGCTGGTCCGCTTCCCGAAGGACGTGATGGAAGCGGCCTTCAAGGAATCCATGGCGCTGTACAGCGAGCTGTCGGGCAAGAACCCGAACTGGAAGAAGGTGTACGAGGACTACGCCAACTTCCGCCGCGACCAGAACCTGTGGTTCCGCTTCGCCGAGGCCGGCTTCGACGACTTCATGCAGCAGCAGAAGCTCTGATGCCCGCCGCCAACGGCCGCCGCGGCGGCCGTTGGCCGGGACCAGGCCAGGAGGCGCGGTGCACACCGCGCCTCTTTTCCTTTGGGGCGCCGATCAGCCGTTCTGCAGCAGGTACACGGCCGCGCCCGCCGCGTAGCCCAGCAGGGCCAGGCCGCTGAACTTGCGCAGGTACCAGCCGAAGCTGATGCGTTCCATGCCCATGGCGGCCACGCCGGCGGCCGAGCCGATGATGAGGATGGACCCGCCCGTGCCGGCGCAATAGGCCAGGAACTCCCACAGGAGGTGGTCGGTGGGGTAGGTGTCCAGGCTGTACATGCCCATCGCGGCGGCGACCAGCGGCACGTTGTCCACCACGGCGCTCACGACGCCGATGGCGAGCACGATGAGGTCCACCCGGCCGATGGTCTGGTCGAGGTGGGCGGCCAGGCTGGACAGCAGGTGGGTGTGCTCCAGCACGGCCACCGCCAGCAGGATGCCGATGAAGAAGACGATGGACGCCATGTCGATGCGGCTGAGGGCGTTCACCAGCGTGAGCGGCTGGCTGCTCTCCTCGTCCTTGCCGCGGTGCACCAGGTCACCCACCAGCCACAGCAGGCCCAGGCCGAACAGGATGCCCAGGAAGGGCGGCAGGTGGGTCACGGTCTTGAACACCGGCACGGCCACGAGGATGCCCAGTCCGAGGGCCAGCATGAGGTTGCGCTCGAAGGCCGTGGTGAGCAGCCCGCTGTCGCCTTGCGCGCCGGCCGGCGGCTCCACGCGCTGACCGCGCAGCAGCCAGCCCATCACCGCCACCGGCACCAGCAGGTTGACGATGGACGGCAGGAAGACCGACTTCATGATCGCCAGGCTGGTGATCTGGCCGCCGATCCACAGCATGGTGGTGGTCACGTCGCCGATGGGCGACCAGGCGCCTCCCGCGTTGGCGGCGATGACGATGGCGCCGGCGAAATACAGCCGGTCGGCCGGCCGCGCCAGCAGCTTGCGGGTCAGCGAGATCATGACGATGGTGGTCGTCAGGTTGTCCAGCACCGCGCTGAGGAAGAAGGTCACCACCGCGATCAGCCACAGCAGGCCGGACAAGTTGGTGGTGCGGATGCGCGACGTGATCGCGTCGAAGCCGTTGTGTGCGTCCACCACCTCCACGATGGTCATGGCGCCGATCAGGAAGAACACGATCTGCGCCGTGGCGGTGAGCGTTTCGCCCAGCTCGGCCCCCACCCGCGTGGCGTCACCGGCCGAGACCGCGTACAGGGTCCACATCAGGCCGGCGCCGATGAGGGCCGAGCCCGACTTGTTGATGCGCAGGGGGTGCTCGAGCGCGATCGCCAGGTAGGCGACCGCGAAGATCACGACGAGGGCGGTGGTCAGCATGGCGTGTCGGCGCACGCCGCGGCGCGCGCGTCGGTTCAGGAAGGAAGGAGGCGCCTGGAGGTCGCGGCGAGGCGGCCCGGGCGGGCCGCCTCG
>NZ_JAYRUN010000023.1:0-50705 GCF_041918995.1 Ideonella sp.
CAGCTCGCTGCCCGGCTCGCCGGCCGCGCCGCGCTGGCCGGGCGCACCGGGGCCGCCAGCGCCGGCGGCCCCGTCGCCCATCAGGCCGGCGGCGGCCAGCGTGCTGGCGAAGCCATGGCCGGCGGCAGCGGCGCCCGGCGCATGGCCCGGCGCGGCGGCGCCGTCCGCGGCGCCGTGCCCACGCGACGCGCCCGCCTTGTCGGCCCGGGCGGCACCCGGGCGGCCCGTGCGTGCGCTGCGCGCCGGCGTGTCGTCGTCGCTCGGGGCCCCGTCCGGCGAGGCCTCCGCCCGGCGCTCGGCCCGCGGCTCGGGCGGGGGGGCCGCCGGCGGCGGGACGGCCGCCTCGGACGCCGCGGTGCCGGCCGGCGCGCGCTCGTCCTCGGGCCGCTCGTCGGGGCGCGCCGGGGCGGCCTCCGGCTCGCGCTCCACGGCGCCGCGCAGCAGGTCGGCGAAGCCGCCGCTGGCGCCTGTCCCGGGCGGCTGGCCCGCCAGGCCGGGCTGGCCGGCCTGGGCCGACGAGGCCGGGCGCGCGGGGCGCACGGACGACACGGGCGCGGTGGCGTGGGGGGCGGAGATGGCGGTGCTGCTCATGGTGGTGGGCAGAAGGCGAAAGGACGAAGAACGAGGGGACGGGGCGAAGACAGCTCGGCGGGGCGTCAGGCCGCCGCGGCCATGGCCGACGCGCGCGCCCAGCCCAGGCGCTGCGCGGCCTCGTCGGTGGTCTTCTGGTCGCGACGGTGCTCGCGCAGCTGCGCGGCCTGCAGGCGGCGCTCGATCAGGCGCTGCACGGTGGCCACCTTGGTCTCGCGGTGGCGCAGGCGGTCGCGCGCGGCGTCGGCGCGGCCCGCGGCCTGGGCCACCACGCCCTGCTGCATCTGGATCGCCTGCTCCAGGCGCTCCACGAAGCCCTGGTAGCAGCGCAGCACCTCGATGGTGGCGCTGCGCGAGAACTGTGCCCGCCAGCGGGCCTGGTACTCGGCACGGTAGGCCACCAGGCCGTCGGCCTGCTGGCGGGCCGCCTCGGCCTGGGCACACGCCGCCCGCCACTCGGCCAGCGCGGCGTCGCGCTTGTCCTTCTCGCGCTGGAGGAGCGTCTGCAGCAGGTCGATGCGTTCCATGGGGTGGTCGGGGTCCGTTCAGGCCGTGACGGGGTCAGGCCGGGTTCAGCGCGAGCAGCTGGCGGCGGCTGCCGTCGAGCGTGGCGCTCTCGTGCATGCCCTGCTGGAGCAGGGCGATGAGCTTGGGGTGCACCTTCACCGCGGCGTCGAGCTCGGGGTCGGCGCCGGGTGTGTAGGCGCCCAGCTGGATGAGGTCGCGCGCCTTGTTGTAGCGCGCCAGCCACTGGCGGGCGCGGCGGGCGCCGTCCAGGTGGTCGCGCGGGGCCACGCTGGTCATCACGCGGGAGATCGACTTCTCCACGTCGATGGCCGGGAAGTGGCCGCTCTCGGCCAGCTCGCGCGACAGCACGATGTGGCCGTCGAGGATGCCTCGGGCGGCGTCGGCGATGGGGTCCTGCGGGTCGTCGCCCTCGGTGAGCACGGTGTAGAAGGCGGTGATGGAGCCCACGCCGTTCAGGCCGTTGCCGCTGCGCTCCACCAGCTGCGGCAGCTTGGCGAAGCAGCTCGGCGGGTAGCCCTTGGTGGCCGGCGGCTCGCCGATGGCCAGCGCGATCTCGCGCTGCGCCATGGCGTAGCGGGTGAGCGAGTCCATGAGCAGCAGCACGTGCTGGCCCTTGTCGCGGAAGTGCTCGGCGATGGCCGTGGCGTAGCTGGCGCCCTGCATGCGCACCAGCGGCGGCGCATCGGCCGGCGCGGCCACCACCACGGCGCGGGCCAGGCCCTCGTCGCCCAGGATGTCCTCGATGAACTCCTTGACCTCGCGGCCCCGCTCACCGATGAGTCCCACCACGATCACGTCGGCCTTGGTGTAGCGGGCCATCATGCCCAGCAGCACCGACTTGCCCACGCCGGTGCCGGCGAACAGGCCGATGCGCTGGCCGCGGCCCACGGTGAGCATGGCGTTGATCGCGCGCACCCCCGTGTCCAGCGGCTGGCGCACGGGGTCGCGGTCCATCGCGTTGATGGGGCGGCGCACCATGGGCTCGTTGTGCACGGCGCCGATGGGGCCGCCGCGGTCCATGGGATGGCCGTGCGCGTCCACCACGCGGCCGAGCAGGCCCTCGCCCATGGGCAGGTGCAGGCCGCGGTCCTCGCTGCGGCGGAAGGGGTGGTTCTCCACGCCGAAGCGCGGCGGGATCTGCGGCACGGGCAGCGGCACCACGCGGGCGCCGCTGGCCAGGCCGTGCAGCTCGCCGGTGGGCATGAGGTAGGCGCGGTCGCCGTTGAAGCCCACGACCTCGGCGGTCACCGGCTGCTCGCCCGGCGAGCCCACGGCGCACACGGCGCCCACCGGGGCGCGCACGCCGGCCGCCTCCAGCACCAGGCCGGTCACCCGCACCAGCGAGCCCTGCATCTCCAGCGGCTGCGGCAGCGAGGCGTAGTTGCGCATGTCCGAGAGAAAGCGCTCCCACCGCTGTTCACGCTGGGCCGTGTTCATGCGGGCTGCTCCTCGGCCGGCGCGGCGTCGTCGGCCCGCTCGGGGCTGTCGAGCGGCGTGTCCTGGCCCAGCACGGCGGCGGCCTGGGCCCAGCGCGCCTCGATGCGGGCGTCCACCTGGCCGAGGTCGGATTCGACGACGCAGCCGCCGGGCTGCAGGGTGGCGTCGGCCTGCAGCACGACGCCGCGGGCCTTCAGCAGGTCGGCGCAGCCCTGCTCGACCAGGGGCAGGTCGGCCGGGTGCAGGCGCAGCCGCAGGTGCCGGGCCGACAGGATGACCGCGCCGACGGCGTCCTGGGCCACCTGCACGATGAGTTCCGGGCGCTGCGCGATCTCGCTGCGCACCACCTGGCGCGCCAGCATCACCGCCGTCTGCACCAGCGTGTCGGCCAGGCGGGCGTCGAGCGCGGCGGTCTGCGCGTCGAAGGCGGCCACCACCTGCGCCATCTGGGCGCTCACCTGCTGGGCGAACTGGCGCTTGGCGGCGTCCAGCGCCTCCAGGCCGTCGCGGTAGCCTTGGCTGTAGCCCTGGGCGCGGGCCTCCTCGATGCGGGCGGCCCACTGTTCGGCCGTGGGCTCGGGCGGTGCGGCGGGCGCCGGCGCCGGCTCGGGCTCGGGCCGCAGCGAGGGGCGGGGCTGGGTCTGGTGCACGCCGGGCGCTGCGCCCAGGTCGCCGAAGGCGCCGGGCGTCCAGGCCTGGAACTCGTCGAGCTCCTCGCGCGGGATGAAGCGGGCGTACGCGTTGGCCGGCTTGTCCTTGGCACCGGCGGGCGGCGGCACCTGGCGGAAGTTGAACGAGGACTTAGAGGAAGTCATCCGCGCCTCCGGAGGCCAGCACGATCTGGCCCTCGTCCACCAGGCGGCGGACGATCTTCAGCATTTCCTTCTGCTCGGCCTCGACCTCGGACACGCGCACCGGGCCGCGGCTTTCCAGGTCCTCGCGCAGCGTCTCGGCGGCGCGGGTGGACATGTTGCGGAACACCTTCTCGCGCAGCTCGGGCGTGGCGCCCTTGAGGGCGATCACCAGCGACTCGCTCTGCACTTCCTTCAGCACCGACTGGAAGCCCTTGTCGTCGAGCTTGCTCATGTCCTCGAAGGTGAACATGTTGTCCATGATCCGCTGGGCCAGGTCGCCGTCGGCCTCGCGGATGTAGTCGAGCGCCGAGGTCTCCACCGAGGTGCCCATCATGTTGATGATCTCGGCCGCGGCCTTCACGCCGCCCAGCGAGGCCTTCTTCAGGCGGTCGCCGCCGGCCAGCACCTTGCTGAGCACCTCGTTGAGGTCCTTCAGCGCGGCGGGCTGGATGCCGTCGAGCGTGGCGATGCGGATCAGCACCTCGTTGCGCTGGCGCTCGGTGAAGCACTTGAGCACCGAGCTGGACTGGTCCTGGTCCAGGTGGACCAGGATGGCGGCCACGATCTGCGGGTGCTCGTTGCGCAGCAGCTCGGCCACCGAGCCCGGGTCCATCCACTTCAGGCTCTCGATGCCGGAGATGTCCGAGCCCTGCAGGATGCGGTCGATCAGCAGGTTGGCCTTGTCGTCGCCCAGTGCCTTGCGCAGCACGGCCTTCACGTACTCGTCCGTGTCGGGCACGAGGATGTGCTGCTTCTCGGCGGTGGTGGTGAAGCTGTCCAGCACGGCCTCCACGCGCTCGCGCGGGATGACCTTGAGCTTGGCGATGGTCTCGCCGAGCTTCTGCACTTCCTTCGGCCCGAGGTGGCGGAACACCTGGGCGGCCTCCTCCTCGCCGAGCGACATCAGCAGGATGGCGGCGTCTTCGATCTTCTGGTCGTCGGATCCGGGCATGGTGCTGCCTGCAGCCGTTCGCTATGGGGGGCGGCGGTCAGGCGGCGGCTTCGCCGCTCACCCACTCGCGCATGATGTTGGCCACCGCCGCCGGGTTGTCCCGGGCGAGCTGGCGGGCTTGTTCGAGCTTGTGGTTCTCGCGCGGGGCCTCCAGCGCCGGCAGGCGGGCGCCGTCCGGGCCGGGCAGGGCCGCGTCGTCGTCCACCACCGCGTCGAGCTGGTTGCCGCGCTTGTCGGCCGGCTCCAGCACCACGGCGGGCTTGAGCGCGGGCTTGATGACGCCGAAGATGAGGCCCAGCGCCACCAGGGCCAGCGCACCCGGCACCGCGCCGGCACGCACCAGGTCCAGCAGCCAGGGCTGCTGCCACAGCGGCAGGTCCTCGGGCTTGTCCTCCACGGGGGCCTTGAACGGGGCGTTGATGACGCGCACCGAGTCGCCCCGCTCCTTGCTGAAGCCCACCGCCTCCTGCACCAGCGCGGTGAGCTTGTCGAGCTCCTCGGCCGACAGCGGGGTGGTGGTGGTCTTGCCCTTGTCGTTGGTCTGGCTGCGGTGGTTCACCACCACCGCGGCGTTCAGCCGGCGCACCACGCCCACGGCGTTGCGCTTCATCTGCACGGTGCGGTCCACCTCGTAGTTCGTCGTGGCCTCGCGGCGGCCGCCGCCGCCCACCTGGCCGGCCTGGGCGGCCTGCAGCGGGGCGGAGGCACCGTTCACCGGCGCGGTGGCCGGCACCGGCGGCTGGTTGGTCGCCGCGCCCGGCACGCCCGACGGCTGGGCCGTGCCCGGGGCATTGGCCTCGCTGGTCATCTGGCTGCGCACGGCCGCCGGCTGGTCGCCCTGGTTGGGGCGGAACTGCTCGCTGGTCGATTCGACCTGGGTGAAGTCGACGTCGGCGGTCACGGTGGCGCGCAGGTTGTCGCGGCCCACCACCGGCTCCAGCAGCGCGGTCACGCGGTCGAGGTAGCCCTTTTCCACCTGGGCCACGTACTGCAGCTGCTGCTCGTTGAGCAGCTTGTTCGGGTCCTCGTCGTGCTGCGACAGCAGCGCGCCACGCTGGTCCAGCACGCTCACCGACTTGGGCGACATCTCCGCCACGCTGGACGACACCAGGTGCACGATGCCGGCCACCTGGGCGCGGTCCAGCGTGCGGCCGGGGTGCAGCGTGAGCATGACGCTGGCGCTGGGCTTCTGCTGCTCGCGGAAGAAGCCGTTCTGGTTGGGCAGGGCCAGGTGCACGCGGGCCTCCTGCACGCCGTCCACCTTGACGATGGTGCGCACCAGCTCGCCTTCGAGCGCGCGCTGCATGTTCACCCGCTCCTGGCGGTCGGTCTGGCCGAAGCGGCTGACGTCCAGCAGCTCGTTGCCGATCACGCTGGCCTTGGGCATGCCCTTGGCGGCCAGCTTCATCTTCGCGTCGTACAGGCGTTCGGCCGGCACCTGGATGGCGCCGCCGCCTTCGCTGTAGCGGTAGGGCACGCCGAGCGTGCCCAGCTCGGCCACGATGGCGCCGGCCTCCTTGTCGGGCAGGCCGCTGTAGAGCACGCGCCAGTCGCCCTGGCTGGCCCACATGGCGGTGGCCACGACGGCGGCGACGAGCAGCGCGCTGGCGACGCCCAGCTTCATCTTCGCGGCGGCGGGCAGGGCGGCCAGGCGGCCGAGCAGGCCGTTGGGGGCCGTTTCGGGGACCAGGGCGACGGGGGCGGCGGCGGTGGCTTCCATGGATGGCAAGGTTCTCGGGTGCCAGGCCATTGTTCGGCAAGCTTGAGCGGGAAAAGCGGGGAAGAAGCCCGACAAACCCCCGGCAGTTCCCACCATCGCGGTGCGGGGCCGCTCCGTACAGTTCGCTCCAACGCCCCGTGATGGGAGGTGACCCCATGGACATGAAGCTCAAGCCCTTCGATTTCGCCGATGCCGTCGCCCGCGCCGGCCTGGCGCGCGACGGCATGCCCGTGGCGCGCGCCGCCAGGCCGGCCGCGGCCAGCGGCGGCGCGGACGCCGTCAGCTTCTCCGACGCGATGAAGACCGCGCTCAAGGCGGTGAGCAGCCAGCAGTTCGAGACCGAGCGGCTGCAGAAGGAATTCCAGCTGGGCAACCCGGCCGTGAGCCTGGAGGACACCATGATCGCGATGCAGAAGTCGCAGATCGGCTTCCAGGCCGCCATCTCGGTGCGCAACCGCTTCGTGCAGGCGTACACCGAAGTGATGAACATGCAGGTGTGACTGTTCGCCCCCACGGCCCCTGCCGGGGCCTGCCCCCCGAGGGGGCTCGCGCAGCGGGCCGGCGGAGCCGGTCCCGCGCACGCCACTTGGAGGCAGCGGCGCCTGCGGCGCGCTGCGGGGTGGTTGTTTGCGCCACTGGCGGGCCGGCGGAGCCGGACCCGCGCACGCCACTTGATGGGCAGCGACGCGGCGATATATGCCCCCACGGCCCCTGGCGGGGCCTGCCCCCCGAGGGGGCTCGCGCAGCGGGCCGGCGGAGCCGGTCCCGCGCACGCCACTTGAAGGCAGCGGCGCCTGCGGCGCGCTGCGGTGGCGGTGCCCGGCTCCCGGCTCAGTCGAGCTGCAGCATGCGGCGGCGCTTCTGGGTCTGGTCGATGTAGCGCTGCAGGGCCCGGGTGTCCTCGGGCGGCAGGTGCATGAGCTCGCAGCCCAGTCGCACGCCGCGCGATTCGGGCTGGATGGCGGTGACGTGGTGCACGACGAGCGTGCCGCGCAGCAGGGTGCCCGCGTCGAGCTCGATCACCGCATCGTTGATCTGCACGCCCGGCTCCACCATGGGCAGGTCGCACGGCATGAACAGCGCACAGCCGCCTACGCTGACGTCGAGCAGGCGCAGCTCCAGCGTCATCTCGGGAATGGCGGGGTGGCGGAAGCGCGCCGTGGGCGCACTGCGCTCGAGCGTGCGCACCCGGTAGGTGCCGCGGCGCTGGAAGCGGAACAGCTCGCGCGGCAGCGCCGCCTGCAGCACGCAGCTGGAGCGGCCATGCACCACCATGCGGTCGACCACGTCGAACTGCAGCTTGACCTGGTCGAGGTAGCCCACCGCCACGGCCTCGTCGGCCTCCACGAGACGGTATACCTCGGGGGCCATCAGGTCGGCGGTGAAGGCCAGTCGACCGTGCTCGGTGTCGATCGCCCACAGCGAGGTGGCGTAGGACGAGCCGTCGGAGCCGTTCAGGTTGATGGTGATGCCGCGGTCCATCAGCGACTTCAGCAGCGCACGCACCTCCACGGTGTCTCGCACGCGGAATGCGTCGATTGCGCCGGGGGAACCCAGGGCGTCGAGGTCGGCAGGACGGGTGTCGGAGTACATCGCGTGGGCCGGCGTCGGCTCGGGCGTCAGTGCAGGGTCGTGGCTCAGTGCAGGGTCTTCGACTTGCCGGCGAGCATCTTGTCGAGATCGTCCAGCCACGGCTCGGCCAGGTGGCGGATCTCGGCGTCGTTCAGCAGGATGCGCTGCATGATGCGCGACTTGAGCTTGGCCTCCTCCTCGCGCAGCGTGCGCTCCTTGGCGGCATGCTTGAGCTGGGAGATGAGCACGGCACACGCGCCCTCCAGCTTCACCACTTCGTCCCAGTTGCCGTTGCGCGCGGCGTCGAGCATGTCGGCGCTCGCCCGTTCGATGGCTTCGTAGTAGTTCAGCAGCGTGTGGCTCATGGTAGTGGCCTGGGCGGGCAGGCTCCGGGTGCGGTGTGCGGTGTCGGTGTCGCGGGCCATCAGCTCGCCAGGGCGGGTGCACGCTGGCCGATCTCGCGCCAGGCGTCGCGCAACGGCTCCATGAGGCGCTGGCACTCGTCCAGCAGCTTCTCGTCGTTGCGCAGGTTCGCCTGGGTCAGGCGCATGGTGAGGTACTCGTACAACGCCCGGAGGTCCTGGGCGAGCTGGCCACCGTCGGTGAGGTTCAGCGAGGACTTCAGGCCCTCGTCCACGATCCGCGCCGCGCGCGAGATGGCCCGGCCCTTGGCCTCGATCTGTCCGCTGCGCATGGCGCCGCGGGCACTGGCGACCGCCTCCATGTAGCCGTCGAACAGCATCGCGATCAGGCGATGCGGCGAGGCGGCTTCCACGCCGGTTTCCACGCCCACCTGGCGGTAGGCGTTGGCCATCGCATTGGGACGGCCGAAGGGGGACGACATCGCGGGGCTGTACATGGCTCGTTGCGGGTGCAGGAACGTGATGTGACTGATATCGGCCCGGCCCGCGAAAACCTTGAGGGCCACGTCGCCCCCGAACCGCCCCGCGTTTCCCCGCTTGATCCCGCTAAAGCATCTGTGTGACGCAGGCTCCCAGAAATGCAGAAGGCGGGCCCGAAGGCCCGCCTGGCGGATGCGTGCGAGGTGGCGGGGCCGGTGGCTCAGCCCAGGCCGCTGATCATCTGGCTCACGTAGCTGCTGGTGCCATTGAGCTTGGCCATCATCTGGTCCAGGGCCTCGTACTGCGCACGCAGGCGCTTTTCCGTCTGCTCCAGGCGGGTTTCCATGGCGTCCTGGCGGTCCTCGTTGCGGTCGAGCGTGGCCTGCAGGCCGCCCTTGCGCGATTCCACCGTGCCTTCGGTGCCCAGCACCCGGCCGGCCCAGTCGTCGAAGCGCTGCATGAAGCCCTGGCTGCCGGTGCTGCCCGTGCCGTCCGCCCCGAAGAGCTTCTCCAGGTCGTCCAGGTGCGTCAGCGCATCCTCGATGTCCGTGGTGCTCTTCTTCAGCGTGCCGTCCTTGTTCATCTCGATGCCGATGTCGGACAGCCGGGCATACAGGCCGCCCCCGGTGAAGTCCTCGTTCAGCAGGTTGCGCATCTGCGACACCAGGCCCACCGCCGCGGAGTCACCCTGCAGCGTGGCCGCCTTCTTGGTGGCCTCGTCGTACTTGGTCTGCGTCTTCAGGTAGCCCATCAGCGTGTTGAACGACGAGATGAAGGTGTCGATCGCCTTGGACACCTCCTCGGTGTCGGTCTCCACCAGCACCTCGGCCGCGGTGGTCGTGGCCTCGTGGAGCTCCAGCGTCACGCCCTGCAGCGCGCCGGTGACCGTGTTGCTGGCCGAGCTGATGTCGATGCCGTCGATCTTCAGCGTGGCGTTCTGCGCGGCCTGGGCCAGGTCCATGGGCGAGCTGCCGTCCGTGGCGGTGAAACCCAGCATGGACAGCCCCGTGTCCGGGTCTCCGTCGTCCACGTCCTCGCTGGCGCCGAGCCGGAAGCCACTGGCCTCGCCCGTGCCGTTGGAGCGCAGCACCAGGCGGTCGCCGGTGGCGTCGGTGACCACCGAGGCGGTCACGCCAGCGCCGGCGGCATTGATCTTGTCGCGGATGTTCGCCAGCGTGTCGTCGGAGTCGACCGTGACGTTCTTCGTGGTGCCGCTGCCCGTGAAGGTGTTGCCCGACCAGCTGCCCAGCTCCAGCGTGAGCGTGCCGGCGCCGATGGGCGTGGTGGCCGGCTTGACCGACGGGCTGGCGAGCGTCTGGCCGGTGGCCAGCTGGGAGATGCTCACCGAGTGTCGTCCGGCCACCGCACTGGTGTCGGACGAGACGGTGACGGCGGTGGCGTTGGAGGACGAGGCCTTGAGCTTGTTCCAGATGCTCACGGAGGACAGGTCCTGCGCGGCGTCCTGCAGGGCCGAGACGTGGCTGGAGATGGTGCCCCACACCGAGATCTTGGACGACAGCGTGCTCGCCTCGGTCTGCATGAGCTGCAGCGGGCGGCGCTCGGTGGACATGAGCGCGGAGATGATGCCTTCGGCGTCGAGGCCGCTGCCGACGCCGAGCGAGGAGACACTGGCCATGGGATTCCTTCCGGGGGTCTAGCGGTTGTCGGCCGTCGGGCGGCGGACTTGAGGCCAACGACAACGCGCCGCGGGCGTGGCGTGGAGCGGTCGACGCTGTTCCACGGTGCCGGCGGCGCGTGTCGGGGGAACGCCGCCGGGCGGCGCCTGTCGGGGGCGCCGCCAGGCGGCGCGGGCGTCAGCCGCCCAGCAGTCGCAGCACCTGCTGCGGCAGCTGGTTGGCCTGGGCCACCATCGCGGTGCCGGCCTGCTGCAGGATCTGCGCCCGGCTCATGTTGGCCGTCTCGGCCGCGAAGTCGGCATCCATGATCCGGCTGCGCGCGGCGGCCTGGTTCTCCACCGACTGCTGCAGGTTGGAGATGATGGCGTCGAAGCGGCTCTGCGTGGCGCCGAAGGTGGCCCGCGTGTTGTTCACCAGGTCGATCGCCTCGTCGATGTCATCGATGACCGTGGCGATCGCACTGGCGTCGGCCAGCGAATCGATGCTCGCGGAGCCCGACGTGATGGCGCTGATCTCGCTGGCCGAGGTCATGTTCTCGGTGGCGATGCTGATCACGTCGTTCAGGGTGGTGTTGGCCCCGATCTGGAAGTCCATCGTCGTCGCGTCCGCGCCGAGGATGTGCTTGCCGTTGAACGTGGTGCCGCCCAGCACGCGCGAGATCTCCGCCTGCAGTTCGCCGAACTCCTTGTCCAGGGAGTCCTTGTCGGAGCTGGAGTTGGTCCAGTTGCGCGCCTGGATCGCCAGTTCGCGCATGCGCTGCAGCGCGTCGCCCACCTTGGACAGCGCACCTTCGGCCGTCTGGGCCAGCGAGATGCCGTCGTTGGCGTTGCGGATCGCCACGTTCATGCCGCGCACCTGGGCATTCATGCGCTCGGCGATCGCCAGGCCGGCCGCATCGTCCTTGGCGGAGTTCACCCGCAGGCCGGAGGACAGCCGCTGCATGGAGACCGACAGCGACGATTGCGAGCTGTTCAGGTTGCGCTGCGCGTTGAGCGAGGCGATGTTGGTGTTGATCGTCTGTGGCATGTGAGCACCTCTTCAAAAGTCGACTGCGCCCGGCGAAGGTGCCGGCACTTCCCGGACACCGGGGTTCCCGTGAGGGACCGCGGCATCCACAAAGCCCGGCACGGAGTCACCGACGCTCGGTCGCCAGTGCCTGTCGGACCACGCTCGCCGGTCTGGTGAGCGTTGGACGGATTCTGAAGAGCCATGCCGCACGCCAAAGACCCGAAATGCGGCATGCAGACCTGCCTTTTCCGGCCCCTGAACGACGCAGCCCCCAGGGCCAGTGACGGCGCCCGGGGGCTGGTGGGGGGCGGCTGCCGCGGGGTTGTCCCCGCGGCGGTGTCGCGATCAGCGCAGCAGGGACAGCACGCCCTGGGGCAGCTGGTTGGCCTGGGCGACCATCGCCGTGCCGGCCTGCTGCAGGATCTGCGCCCGGCTCATGTTGGCCGTTTCCGAGGCGAAGTCCGCGTCCATGATCCGGCTGCGCGCCGCGCTCTGGGCTTCCACCGCCGACTGCAGGTTGGCGATGATGGCGTCGAAGCGGCCCTGGGTGGCACCGAAGGTGGCGCGCTGGTCATTGATCGTGTCGATCGCCGCGTCGATGTCGTCGATCACCCCGGCGATGGTGCTGGCATCGGCCGTCGAGTCGATGGTGGCGCTGGCCCCGGTGACGTTCGTGATGTCGCTGTTGGCCGTCATGTTCTCCGTGGTCAGGCTCACCTCGTCGTTCGTCGTGGTGTTGGCGCCGATCTGGAAGGTCATCGCCGTGGCGTCGGCGCCCAGGATCTTCTTGCCGTTGAAGCTGGTGCCGCCGAGCACGCGGGTGATTTCCGACTGCAGCTCGCCGAACTCCTTGTCCAGCGAGTCCTTGTCGGAGCTGGAGTTGGTGGCGTTGCGGGCCTGCACCGCCAGCTCACGCATGCGCTGCAGCGCGTCGCCCACCTTGGACAGCGCACCTTCGGCCGTCTGGGCCAGCGAGATGCCGTCGTTGGCGTTGCGGATCGCCACGTTCATGCCACGCACCTGGGCGTTCATGCGCTCGGCGATGGCCAGGCCGGCCGCGTCGTCCTTGGCCGAGTTGATGCGCAGGCCCGACGACAGGCGCTGCATGGACGTCGTCAGCGACGACTGGGAAGCGGACAGGTTGCGCTGCGCGTTGAGCGAGGCGACGTTGGTGTTGATGGTCTGAGGCATGTGGGTTCTCCTGCAAGGTTGCCAAAACGTCTTCCGGTTAAAGCACCGGCGTCGATACGCAAATGCCGGGCTCCTCCGGTCGGGCGGCCGTCGCGTGTGGCGAAGGTGGCCGCCTGGCCCTTGGGTCTCACCGGACCGCAGGGCCCGCGTTGCGAACCCTGTTGGTGTGCATATCGGAACGTGGTCGGAGAACCTTGAGGGTGTTCTGTGCCTCGAACCGCCAGGCGCCCTTCCCAGGGCGCCTGGCCGGGCGGTCAGGCGGGGGCCGGGGCCACCTCGCCTGCCGTCACCCCTGGCGGGGCGACGGTGCCGTCATCGAAGCAGCGACAGCACTTGCTGCGGCAGCTGGTTGGCCTGGGCGATCATCGCCGTGCCGGCCTGCTGCAGGATCTGCGCCCGGCTCATGTTGGCCGTCTCCGTCGCGAAGTCGGCGTCCATGATGCGGCTGCGCGCCGCGCTCTGGGCTTCCACCGAGGACTGCAGGTTGCTGATGATGGCGTCGAAGCGGCCCTGGCTGGCACCGAAGGTGGCGCGCTGGTCGTTGATGGTGTCGATCGCCGCGTCGATGTCGTCGATCACCCCGGCGATGGTGCTGGCATCGGCCGTCGAGTCGATGGTGGCGCTGCCCCCCGTGACGGTCGTGATGTCGCTGTTGGCCGTCATGTTCTCGGTCGTGATGGACACCTCGTCGTTCGTCGTGGTGTTCGCGCCGATCTGGAAGGTCATCGCCGTGGCGTCGGCGCCCAGGATCTTCTTGCCGTTGAAGCTGGTGCCGCCGAGCACGCGGGTGATTTCCGACTGCAGCTCGCCGAACTCCTTGTCCAGCGAGTCCTTGTCGGAGCTGGAGTTGGTGGCGTTGCGAGCCTGCACGGCCAGCTCACGCATGCGCTGCAGCGCGTCGCCCACCTTGGACAGGGCGCCTTCGGCCGTCTGGGCCAGCGAGATGCCGTCGTTGGCGTTGCGCATCGCCACGTTCATGCCACGCACCTGGGCGTTCATGCGCTCGGCGATGGCCAGGCCGGCCGCGTCGTCCTTGGCCGAGTTGATGCGCAGGCCCGACGACAGGCGCTGCATGGAGGTGGACAGCGAGGACTGCGACGACGAGAAGTTGCGTTGCGCAGTCAGCGAGGCCACGTTGGTGTTGATCACAGCAGGCATTTGGTCACTCCTTCAAGGGGCCTGTGGACGGGATGACCCTTGACCGGGTCCCTGGTTCGGGCCCCCGCTTGGAAAGGGATGGGGCCGTGCACTGGATTTCGGACCCTTGATCGTTGGACTTGAGCTTTTTTTTGCCTGCTTCTTGTGCGATCGGCCCGGGCGGGCTGGCGCAGGCGGCGCCGGATGACGGACGCCAGGGTGGCCGGCGGGACCGGGGCCCGCACGCCGGCATGCGCCGGAACTGGCGGGCGCACGGCCTGTTTATCGGCTGCTGGCGGCCGCCACCCAAGCCTAAAGTGCGCGCGATGAGCCACGCCGCGCCCGCCGACTCCGACACCGCGCCCTGCCGCGTGGCACTCGTGATGATCGTGCGCGACGAGGCCGCGCACATCGCAGCGGCCCTGGCGAGCCTGGCGGGCTGCGTGGACGAGATGGTGGTGCTCGACACCGGCTCGCAGGACGACACCGTGGCCATCGCCCGGGCCGCCGGCGCACGCGTGTCGCACTTCACCTGGGTGGACGATTTCTCCGCCGCCCGCAACGCGGCGCTGGCACTGACCGATGCCCACTGGCGCGTGGTGCTGGACGCCGACGAGCGACTGGAAACCGGCCACGAGGCGCTGCGGGCACTGCGCCACGTCACGCCGGCTTTCGTGGGCAGCGTGCGCGTCGACAGCGTGGACGACGGCGCCGGCGCGCCCGCGCGTGCAGGCGCCTGGATCAGCCGGGTGCTGCCGCGCGGCGTGGCTTACGCCGGGCGCGTGCATGAGCAGCCGGTGCACGCGCTGCCGGTCAGGCGCCTTCCCGTGACGCTGGGCCACGAGGGCTACCGCCAGTCGGCCCTGGCGGCCAAGGCGGGACGCAACCGGGCGCTGCTCGAACGCATGGTGGCCGAACACCCCGACGACGCCTACACCTGGTACCAATGGGCCAAGGACCACGACGTGTACGGCCGCCACGCCGAGGCGCTGCAGGGCTTCGCCCGCGCCCAGGCGCTGCTGGGCGCGGCGCAGCCGGCCTGGGCCCACGACCTGGCCGTACGCCGCCTGCACGCCATGAAATGCGTGGGCCGCCATGCCGACGCGGTGATGCAGGCCGAGGCCGACATGGCGCGCTGGGCCGCTTCGCCCGACTTCTTCTTCGCGCTCGGCGACCTGCTGCTGGACTGGGCGGCCGACGAGCCGGCGCGCGCGGATGAGATCATCCCCATGATCGAAGCCGCCTGGCAGCGCTGCCTGGTCATCGGCGAACGCCCGGACCTGGAAGGCGCCGTGGCGGGCCGCGGCAGCCACCTGGCGGCCACCAACCTGGCCGTGCTGTACGAGGGCATCGGCCGGCTGGAGGACGCCCGAGCCGCCCGGGCACTTGCCGCCGGCGCGGGATAAGCGCGGTCGCAGCGCCGCTTATCCGGCGCTGCCCCGCGCGCGCGGCTGCCTACAGTGGCTGCACCATGAAGGATGTCCGTCAGCGCGCCGAACACCACCGTCAAGCCGGGCTGAAGGCCTTGCAGAGCCGCCAATGGCCCAGCGCCGTCGCCGAGTTCGAGCGGGCAGCCCGACTCGAGCCCGCGAACGCGGCGGTACAGCTTCACCTGGCCAGCGCCTGCGTGCGCGCCGGGCGGGTGGACGATGCCTTTGCCCCGGCACGGCGCGCGCTGGACCTGGTGCCCGGCAACCCCATGGCCTGCCGCGTCCTCGCCGAGCTGCACCACCAGCAGAACCGCCACGCCGACGCCGCGGCGGTGTTCGATGCCTTCCCGGCCGACGCGCCGCGAGACCACGCCTGGCACAACGCCCGCGGCAACACGATGTACCTGGCGGGCCGGCTGTCCGACGCGGTCGACGCCTTCTTCCAGGCGCTGGCGCTGCGCATCGATGCCCCGTTGGTGCACTACCGGCTCGGGCTGGTGTTCAAGGAACTGCACATGACGCGAGAGGCGACGGAGTGCTTCCGCACGGCGGTGTCGCTCGACGACGGCCGCGTGCGCGCCCTGGCGCTGTCGCTGCTCGTGCACGAAAGCCGCCAGACGTGCGACTGGCAGTGCACCGCCCAGGACACGGCTGCGCTGCTGGCGGCGCTGGACGACGCCGACGAGGGCGTGGGGCAGCTGCTGTCGCCGTTCGCCCTCTTGGCGGTGGACGCCACGCCCGCCCAGCAGCGCCGGATCGGCATGCTGCGCACGCGCGGCGTGGCGCTCGGGCTGGTTCCGCTGCCCCCGCCGCCGCAGCCCCGCCGACCCGGGCCCATCCGCGTGGGCTACCTGTCCAACGATTTCTACCAGCACGCCACCTCGGTGCTGATGGCCGAGCTGCTGGAGCGCCGCGACCGCGACCGCTTCCACGTCACGCTGTACTGCCACAGCGTGAACGACGGCAGCGCGGTGGCGGCCCGGGTGCGCTCCGCCTGCGATGCCTTCGTCGATGTGACCCACCTGTCCAACGCCGCCGTGGCGCGCCGCATGCGCGACGACGCCCTCGACATCGCCGTGGACCTGAAGGGCCACACCCGTGGCAGCCGCTTCGAGGTGCTGGCCCACCGCCCCGCCCCGGTGCAGGTGGCCTACCTGGGCTACCCCGCCACCACGGGTGCCGAGTTCATCGACTACCTGATCGGCGACCCGGTGGTGACCCCGCTGGCCCACGCGGCGAACTACAGCGAGCACATCGCCCAGCTGCCCCACAGCTACCAGCCCAACGACCGCCAGCGCGCCCTGCCCGCCGCGCCCAGCCGCGCATCGCTGGGCCTGCCCGACGACGCGGTGGTGCTGTGCTGCTTCAACCAGACCTACAAGATCTCGCCGCACATGCTGGACCTGTGGGCGCGCATCCTGCACGGTGCCCCCCGCACGGTGCTGTGGATGCTGGCCTGGAACCCGCATGCGCGCGCCAACCTCACGCGGGAGCTGGCCGACCGCGGCGTGCCCGAGGCGCGCGTGTGCTGGGGCGACAAGCGCACGCTGTCGCAGCACATCGCCCGGCTGCGCTGCGCCGATCTCTTCCTGGACACCTGGCCCTGCAACGCCCACACCACCGCCAGCGAGGCGCTGTGGGCCGGCGTGCCGGTGCTCACCGTGCCCGGCCCGACCTTCGCCTCGCGCGTGGCGGCCAGCCTGGTGAGCGCCTGCGGCCTGCCCGAACTGGCGGCAGCGGACGACGACGCCTACGTGCAGCTGGCCACGGCCCTGGCCAACGAGCCGGCCACGCTCGCCGGCCTGAAGGCGCACCTGGACAGCCAGCGCCTGCAGCTGCCCCTGTTCGACACCGACCGCTACGCACGCGACTACGAGGCGCTGCTGCAGCGCATGTTCGACCGCGCCCAGGCCGGCCTGCCGCCCGAGGCGCTGCCGGCGGCCTGAGCCCCACCCCCGTTCGGCCTGAGCCCCCCCCGTTCGGCCCGAGCCCCCCCCCGTTCGGCCTGAGCCTGTCGAAGGCCCGCCGCGCGCGGCGTAGCATCGCCGCCCATGAAGATCCTCCTGATCGGCAGGGACGGCCAGCTCGGCTGGGAACTGCAGCGTGCGCTCGCCCCGCTGGGCGAGCTGGTGGCCGCGGGTCGCCGCGGCGACGGCCCGGTGGCCGACCTGGCCCGACCCGACAGCCTGGCGGCGCTGGTGCGCCAAGTGCAGCCCGAGCTCATCGTGAATGCCGCGGCCCACACCGCGGTGGACCGTGCGGAAACCGAGCCGGCCGTCGCCCAGGCGCTGAACGCCGACGCGCCCGGCGTGCTCGCCCGCGAGGCCGCGGCGCTCGGCGCCACGCTCGTGCACTACAGCACCGACTACGTGTTCGACGGCAGTGGCCAGGAGGCGCGGGACGAGGACGCCCCCACCGGCCCCTTGAGCGTGTATGGCCGCACCAAGCTCGCCGGCGAGCAGCAGGTGCAGGCCAGCGGCTGCCGCCACCTCATCCTGCGCACCAGCTGGGTCTATGCCGCGCGGGGCGGCAACTTCGCCCGCACCATGCTGCGCCTGGCCGCCGAGCGCGACGGACTGCGGGTCATCGACGACCAGGTGGGTGCACCGACCGGCGCCGAGCTCATCGCCGACGTCACCGCCCATGCGGTGCGCCGGCTGCAGCGCGAGCCCGCGCTGGCCGGCCTGTACCACCTGGCCGCCGCCGGCCAGACGAGCTGGCATGGCTATGCCTGCCACGTCATCGAATGGGCGCGCGCCCGGGGCCACCCGGTGCGGGTGGCCGCCGACGCGGTGCGCCCCATCCCCACGCGCGACTACCCCACCCCGGCGGCCCGCCCGCTCAACTCCCGCCTGGACACGCGGCGCCTGCGCGACGCCTTCGGCCTGCACCTGCCACCCTGGCAGCAGGGGGTGGACCGCATGCTGGACGAGGTGCTGGGCCCCGGCGCCTGAGCGCCCAGCCAACGCCATCCGGATGACCCGCGCCTGCGCGGCGTCAAGGCGGCCACCGGGCGCGGCCCCGCAACTGACGGCGGTCAAGGCGCCGCCCCCTACCTCTGGCGAGACTGCGCCCCACTTTGGTGCCAAGGGGAATCCGCCATGGGATGCCGCGACCTCGACCTGCCGCGCTACCTGTCCACACTGCCGCTGTTCGAGGGGCTGGGCCAGCCCGCCTGGGCGCGCCTGGCTGACGCCTGCCGCCTGCAGCGGCTCACCCGGCACGACATGGTGTTCCGCGCGGGCGACCCCTGCCCCGCGCTGCCCGTGGTGATGACCGGCCAGGTCAAGCTGTACGCGGCCTCGTCGGCCGGCCAGGAGAAGGTGATCGAGCTGGTGGGGCCGGGCACCTGCGTCGAGCAGGCGCCCCTGTTCACCGGCACCGCGCACCTCGTCCATGCGCGCGCGTTGACCGACACGCTGCTGATCATGGTCGCCAAGGAAGCCGTGGTCGAGGAGATCGGCAGCGACCCGCGCTTCGCGCTGCGCATGCTGGGCAGCGTGTCCCAGCGCCTGGACGGCCTGCTGCAGCACGTGCAGGCCGACACCTTGCACAGCGGCCCGCGCCGGGTGGTGGATTTCCTGTTGCGCCAGCGCCGGCATGCGGACCGCGACGCGGCCGCGGCCACGGTGTCGCTGCAGGCCAGCAAGGCGACCATCGCCTCGTTGCTGTCGGTGACGCCCGAGTACCTCTCGCGCGTGCTGCGCTCGCTGGAGGCCGAGGCGCTGATCCGCATGGACCGGCGCGACATCCGCATCCTGGACGCACCCGGCCTGTCGGCCTGGCCCGCGCCGGCGGGCGCCCGCGGTCCAGGGCGCCGCGCCGCCACATCCGCCGGCGTGCACCTGTGCTGAGCCGGCGCCCCGCGCTCGCCGGGCCGGCGGCTGGCCGGCTTTCGCCTCTTTTTCCCCGCTTTGCGGCGAGGCCAGCTGCCTAGAGTGGCAGGCACCGGCGCCTTGCCGGCGCCAGCCTTGCCCGGTCCGCGGGCCACTCGCCATGAACCTTCCTGCCGTCCACCTCGCGGTCATGCAGCCCATGGGCTACGTGCACTCCCTGGGCTTCCTGGACCAGGCCCGGTACTTCCGCCACCAGTTCCGCCGCATGGGCGCCGAGGTGACGATCTCGAAGAACCGCCTGCGCGAGGACGCGGTCAACTTCGTCTTCGGTGCCCACCTGGGCTTTCCGGCGGAGTGGACGCGCCGGCACGCCTGCGTGTTCGTCCAGCTGGAGCAGCTGGGCCACGGCGGGGCGAAGGTGAGCGCCGAGTACCTCGCACTGCTGCGCCGCAGCGCGGTGGTTGACTACGACGCGGCCAACCTGGCCAGCTACGCGGCCGACCCGGCCGATGTGCCGCTGGTGCCCTTCCTGCACGCGCCCTACCTGCGCGGCGAGCAGTCGCCGCCGCTGGAGGACAGGCCCATCGACCTGCTGTTCTTCGGCAGCATGAACCCGCGCCGGCGCGCCTTCATCGAGCGGGTGGAGGCCAGCGGCGCGCGCATCTCCACCTTCGACCACGCCATCTACGGTGCAGAGCGCGACCACTACATCCGCCAGGCCAAGGCGGTGCTGAACTGCCACTTCTACGAGACCAGCCGCTTCGAGCAGGCCCGCGCCTTCCACTGCCTGTCGCTGGGCACACCGGTGATCTCCGAGCGCACCACGCAGACGCAGCCGCCTGCGGCCTTCGACCAGGCGGTGTTCTGGCTCGACGCCACCGACCCCGCCCCCTTCTTCCGCGAGCGCTTCGCCACGCCGGCCTTCTTCGACGAAGCCCGCGCCCGACTGGCCGCCTTCGCCCAGGTGGACCCGATCGAGGCCTACGCCGACCTGCTGGCCTTCGCCGCCGGTTTTGCCCAGGCGCATGCCAACACCCGGCCGGCCGAGGCCTGGCGCCCGCCGCGCGTGAACCTCGGTTCCGGCAAGGACTACAAGCCCGGCTGGCTGAACATCGACATCCTGGAGCGGGCCGAGCCCGACCTGGTGCTGGACCTCGGCCAGCCGGTGCAGCTGCCGCTGGAATCTCCCACCTGCCGCGGTGGCGCGGTGCGGCTGGAGCCGGGGCAGCTCGAGCTGGTGTACGCCAACAACGTGCTGGAACATGTGCCCGACCTGCCCACGCTGATGACGCAGGTGCTGGCCCTGCTGAAGGAAGGCGGCCGCTTCCAGATCGAGGTGCCCTACGAGCACGCGCCGACGGCATGGCAGGACCCGACCCACCTGCGTGCACTGAACGAGAACTCCTGGCTCTACTACACCGACTGGTTCTGGTACCTCGGCTGGTTCGAGCACCGCTTCGAGATCGAGACCTTCCAGTGGCTGGATCTGAAGCTGCAGCCCTGCGCCAAGGAACAGGCCGCGTTCATGAAGGTGGACCTGCGCAAGGTCGCGACCACGATGAAGGAGCGCACGGTGGCACGCGCGATGCGGTCCGACTTCGGCGGCATCGAGGCCGATGACGACACGGACCCGGCCGAGGCCGCCGCCCAGGCGCCCGCCGCCGCTGCCACCGACTGCCGCACCACCGCGACCTCTCCCCTGGAGCCCTGAGATGAACGACGCCCCCGTGTTCCTGCTGCTGAGCTTCGAGCATCCGAACAACGCCGTGGACACCGTGGCCGAGGCCATGGCGCTCGGCCTGCGCGCGCAGGGCGTGGAGGCGGCCGTGTGCACGCTGCCGCGCGACCTGCCCAAGCTGGCCCAGCTGCCGCCCGAGCGGGTGTCGGGCCTGATGTCCATGGGATCGCTGCCGCTGACGGCCCGCCTCGGCGGGCGCCTGCTGTGGGAGCACTTCCCCGTGCCGGTGTCGCTGTTCCTGCTCGACGCGCTGCCCTATGACCTGGCCCGTGTGCCCGGCATGGCCACCTTCCTGGAGGCCGCGTTGCAGAACCCGCGGCTGTCGCTCGTGTCGCCGGAGGACGGCTACCGGCGCTGGCTGGGCGAGGCCCTGCCCGTGCGCTGGAGCCACCTGCCCTTCGCGGCCTTCCCGGCGGTCCAGCCCTTCCAGGCGGCCGAGCCGCCGCAGGCGCGCGTATGCGTCATCGGCACGGTGGGCAGCGAGCTTGGCGGCAGCCCGGTGGGCGAGACGCTGGATGCGCTTGTGCAGCGCGTGCTTGGCGGGGCATCGCCGGCCCGCCGTGCGCGCCTGGCCGAGGCACTGACCGCGCCCGACGCGGCCGCCATGCCGGCCCTCACGGTGTGCCGTGAGCTGGGCTGGAGCCCGGCCGATGCGCTGCACAGCCAGCGCCTGCCCGTGCTCATCGCCATCGATTCCTGGGTCAAGCGCGAGCGCCGCCTGGCCGCCGTGCGCAGCCTCGCGGGCATCCCCTGCGACTTCTTCGGCCGCGGCTGGGCCGAGCTGCTGGGCGAGGTGCCCGGGTTCCGCCACGTGGGCCAGGTGCACCACGGCGACATCGCCCGGCTGGTGCCGCACTACATGGCGGTGCTCAACTTCGACCCCAACTGGTCGCACGGCGTGCACGACCGCGTCTACACCGCCACCGCCATGGGCGTGCGCGTGCTGACCAACACCAACGAAGCGCTGGCCGGCGCCGGCCTGCCCACCGACCTGGTGACCACCTACGACGCCAACCGCCCCGCGCTGGCCCCGGCCCTGCTGGAAGCGGGCTGGCTGGACGCCCTGCCGCCGCCCGCGCGACCGCGCGCTGCCGTGCTGGGGCCCCATGGCTGGGCGGCGCGCATGGCCGACTGGCTGTGCGACAGGCCGCCCGCCGCCAGCCCGGCCGGGGCCACGGCACCGGCCCCCACCGCGACCGCTGCCCCCACTGCCACGGCGGCGACGCGGGCCACGCCCAGCGCCGCCGCGCCGCGCTCGGCAGCGCCCGCGCCCGCCCATCCGCTCATCGCCTCGCTGGCGCTGTGACCATGGCCGCGCCAGTGCTCCAGATCATCCAGCTCGGGTCCATGGCCCGCTCGGGCGAGACGCTGTTCCAGCGCACGCTGGCAGTGCATCCGCAGGTGCACGTGGTGCACGACCTGTGGCCCACCAACACGGCTGCCGAGATGCGGCTGTTCAACCTGCTGCGCCTGTGGCCGGCCAACGAGATCGACCGCGCGTCGGTGGCGCCGCTGCTGGACCGCCCGCTGGACGACCGGGTGACGCACCTGCTGCTCAAGCAGGGCGTGTTCCAGCCGCTGCACGACTGGCGCGGCGTGGTGCTGCTGCGCAACCCCTACGCCATGTTCTGCTCGCTCTGGCGCTACGACGCCCAGCAGGCGGGCGAGCCGGACGAACCGGCTCGTCACCTGGCCTACTGGCAGGCCCGGCGGCTGCCGCGGCTGCTGGCCTGGGCCGACGCCATGCACGCCGACCTGAGCGCGCAGCTGCAGGCGCTGGACACACCCATCGAGCAGTTCCTCCACTTCTATGCCGCACGGACGCGGCAGCTCGCCGCCTCCGGCCAGCCCATCCTGCCCTACGAGGACTTCGTCAACCGCCACGCCGAAGTCCTGCCCTGGTTGTGCGAGACGCTCGGCCTGCCGTGGGACGACCGTCTGCCGCAGGCGCACCGGGCCTTCCGCGCCGGCGAGCGCGGCCACGGCGGCATCGACCTTGGCGCCCCCGTGCATGCCTCGCCCGACTGGACACGCCAGGCCGACGTGCCGCTCGAGCCCTTCCTGGCCACCGCGGCGGGCCTGGGCCTGGAGCGCTACGTGGACACCTACAACGGGGTGGTGGCGCAGCCGCAGGCCGTCGCCTGACGGCCGTCGGGAACGCGGCCTCCGGCAGCGGCCGCTGCGGCCTCCGGGGCCGCAGCGGCCCTGCGCGCGCTCACCAGTTCAGCGAGCGGAAGTTGCCGTCGAACGGGTCGTCCAGCGCATTGCTGGCGAAGGGCAGGTTGGGCGGCAGGAAGGCCTTCAGGCGCCGGATGTCGCCACAGTCATAGGCCAGCTCGGGCACCGTGATGCTGCGCTTTTCCAGCAGCACCGACACGTTGTAGCCGTACTGGTGAACCCGCGCCTGGCGGCAGTCGAAGCCGGCGAGCACCAGCCGGTACAGCAGCAGGCCGGGGTTCCACAGGCTCACGTGGCCACCGACGATCTGGTGCTTGGCCGGCGGCACGGTGAGCGCCAGCACGCCGCCCTCTGCCAGGGCGCGGTGCAGGCGCAGCAGGAACCCGTGCGGGTCGAGCTGGTGCTCCAGCACGTGGCTGCACCACACGCAGTCGTAGCGGCGCGGCAGCTCCAGCGTGTTGAAGTCGCCCACGATGCACTGCAGCAGCGGGCTGCGGCGCTCGAAGTACACGGACTTGCCGTAGTCGACCGTGGTGACGTCCTTGCCGAAGGCCAGGAACACCTCGCTGTGCTCGCCGGCCCCGCCGCCCACGTCGAGCAGCGAGTCGAAGTCGTGCTCGGCCAGCAGCTTCCACAGCGCCTCGTCGGCGAACTGCGGGCGCTTCAGGCCCAGGATGTCGAAGCCGTCGGGGGCCGGGCGGGCCGGCGCCTGGCGCTCAGCCATGGTCGGCCTCCTCGGCCACGCGCGCCGCGGATGCGGTGGCGATGGGGGCCAGCGCGCGGGTGGCTGTCTGGCGCAGCACCACGCGCAGGGCGTCCTTCAGGCCGTCCATCTCCTGGCGCAGGTTCTCGATGCGGGCATGGGCCTGGGCCAGCTCGTTGCGCAGCGCCTGCTGCTCGCGTGCACCGCCCGCACCGCCGGCACTGCCGGCGTACAGGGCCGCGGCATGGCGGTACAGGTCGTTGTGGCGAACGGCATGGCTCGCATACCCCCACCAGACGTTGTGCAACTCGCGCAGGTGGTTGGCGCGCGGCGGGTGCACCAGCGGCTTCTCGCGGCGGCCCTCCGGGTTCAGGATGGAGGCCCACAGCGGCTCGCTGAGGAAGTCGTGGGAGGCGATCTGCAGGTAGGCACCGGGCGCCCAGGCCGCGTCGAAGGCCGGCTGGCAGATCGGCGGGCTCAGGCTCAGTGCGGACTTGCCGAACCACTGCGCCTCCTGCAGCACCCCGGAAGTCAGGCCGATCAGGCCCACCGGACGTTCGCCGGCCAGCAGCTCGTAGGTGTCCACGCTGCACACCGGCACGGGCCGGCCCATCAGCTGCGCCAGCGCCTCGCGCTCGATGGCAGCGAAGCGGCGCGCGCCCGGATGCGGCTTGTAGAACAGCGGCAGGTCACCCACCGCCTGCCGCACCGTGTCGGCATGGTCGGCCACCCGCACGAAGCGGCCCCGGCTGTCGATGAGCGACGCGTCGGCCTCCGTTTGCCCCATGTACACCCAGGCCCCGTCGACCGGGCTCGCGGTGGCCTGGCTGCGCTGCTGGCAGCGCACCTGCGCGGCCATCAGCGCGGCTTCGGAGAACACCTCGTCCATGCGCTGCGCGTGCGGGTGGATGCGCGCATGCAGTTCGGGGTTGTTGGTGGCGAAGGCCATGTACAGGTCGCTGGCGAAGCGCAGCGGCGACATCCGCATGTCCAGCCAGTCGACCTGGCAGCTGTCCAGCAGCGTGCGCAGCCACACGGGCATCTCGTAGCCGACGATGAGCGCACCTTCGGGGACATGGGCCGCCAAGTAGCGGGCCGCCGCCTCGGGAATCTGCAGGTACAGCGACGCCCAGTCACCCTGCTCGCCCGCGGGCCCGCACAGGCGCAGGAACTGCTGCGCGTCGAAGCCGGGCTTGAGGTTGTTGCGCTGGCCGCGGCGGGGCGACTTGCCCAGGTCCATGCCGCAGGCATGGAACACCGGCACCCGGACCAGGTCGTACATCAGCTCCTTGGCCGGCCAGTGCGGCTCGCGGATCAGGTCGTCGAGGCAGGCGATGGTGGTGTAGCGCATGGCGGCGGTTCCTCAGGCGGGATGGATCGAAGGCGAAGGGGGCGTCAGGCAGCGTCGGCGCAGGCCTCGGGTGCCGCGCCGGCCAGGGGGTAGTCGTGCACCAGGCGCTGCGACAGCGCCAGCGCCGAGGCCACCACCTGGTCCATGTTGTAGTAGCGGTACTGGGCCAGCCGGCCCAGGAAGTGCACGTGCGGCTCGGCCTCGGCCAGGGCCTCGTAGCGCTTGAACAGCGCCTCGTTGGCCGGCCGGGGAATGGGGTAGTAGGGCTCGCCCTCGGCGCAGGGGTACTCGCGCACGAGGGAGGTGCCCGGATGCACCTGGCCGGTCAGGTGCTTGAACTCGGTGACGCGGGTGTAGTCGTGGTCGTTGGGGTAGTTCACGGTGCCCACGGCCTGGTGGCGCGGCGTATGCGCCAGGTGCTCGTGCTCGAAGCGCAGCGAGCGGTAGGGCAAGGCGCCGTGGCAGTGGCCGAAGTAGGCGTCGATGGGCCCCGTGTACACCGTGAAGCGGCGCGGCAGGCTGTGCCGCACCTGCTCGAAGTCGGTGCCCAGGCGCAGCGAGATGCGCGGGTGGTCGAGCATGCGCTCGAACATGCGCGTGTAGCCCTCGGCCGGCATGGCCTGGTAGGTGTCGGTGAAGTAGCGGTCGTCGTCGTTGGTGCGGGTGGGGATGCGCGCCGCCACGCCCGCCGACAGCTCGGACAGCTCCAGGCCCCACTGCTTGCGCGTGTAGCCGCGGAAGAAGGCGTCGCACAGGTCGCGCCCCACCGAATTGAGCACCACGTCCTCCGACGTGCGCAGCGGCTCGCGCGGCTCGCGGCGTGATTCGAGGAACGCGGCCACGCCGGCCTCGTCCAGGTCCAGCCCGTACAGCGCATTGATGGTGCGCCGGTTGATGGGGATGGGCAGCTCTTGCTCGCCCACCCGCGCCAGCACCCGGTGCTCGTAGGGCCGCCACTCGGTGAAGCGAGACAGCCAGGTGAACACCTTCTCGCTGTGGGTGTGGAAGATGTGCGGCCCGTAGGCGTGGACCAAAACGCCGGCCGCGTCATGGTGGTCGAAGGCATTGCCCGCCAGATGCGGCCGCCGGTCGATCAGCAGCACGTCGTGCCCGGCTTCTGCCAAGCAGCGGGCGGTGGTGGCGCCGGCGAATCCAGCGCCGACGATCAACACGGACATGGGCCCTCCTGTTCCTGTGGCTGCGCACGGCTGCCCCGGAGTGGGGAGCGTGGGGGCAGTCTAGGAAGCGGGCCCGGGGTCAGATCGGCGGAAAAGGGCCCGAAAACCGGCGGGCGACGCCGTGACGACGCGCCGGCGGCCCACCCCCATGGATGCGGGTGTCGGCCCAGGCGAGGCCTGCGTAGCATGCGCCGCATCAAGGGAGACCCGCATGCCACTGACCCGCTCGACGCGCCGCCACCGCCTTCTTCGCCACCTCTGCGCTTGCCTGCTGGGCCTGGGCGCGGTGAGCCTGTTTTCCCTGGCGGCCCAGGCCGCCGATGGGCTGGCCGGCGCCGCGGGTGCATCGGCCCCGGCCGACGGCCGGGTGGCGGATCACTACCGGCTGCGCGAATTGCCGCGCGACGCTGGCATCGTGTCTCGCCGGATGAATGCGCATGGCACGGTGGTGGGCCACTTCGCCGACACCCAGCTGCCGATGCGCGCCACGGCCCACGGGCCCATCGAAACGCTCGCGTTGACCGGGCCGGACTTCCATTCCGGCACCGCGCGTGGCGTCAGCCCGGCCGGCGATGCGGTCGGCTACCAACTCCGCGGAGGTCTGTATTGGGGCGACTCGACCTCACGGGCGCTGAAGTGGCCGGCGAGCGGCGGCGTCGTGGACCTGGCCAGCACCTTGCCGTCCTACCCGAACATGCGCAGCTACGCCCTGGACATCAACGAAGCGGGCCAGGCGGTCGGCTACTACGATGTCGATGAGGACGGAAACGGCTGGGCCGACTTCGGCCAGACGGTGGTCTGGTCGGCCGACGGTACCCCGGAGTTCCTGCCCAACCCGCCGCGGGGCCAGGCCATGCTGGGATCCGTCATCAACAACCTGGGCCATGTGGGCGGCAGCGTGCAGCACCGGCGCACCTACCGGGACGTGGGGTTCTTCTGGTCCCCGGAGACGGGCTACAGGCAGTTCGGCCTCGTGTGGGCGGTGCGAGACATGAACGACCGCGACGAAGTGGTGGGCGATGGCTCCTACGAGGGATATGGACACCCCTTCTACTGGAACCCCTCGATGGGCAAGCATGTACAGAAGCTGCCCCTGTTCAAGGGCTACCGCCGCTGCACCGCCACGGCGATCAGCCGCGACAGCCTGATCGTCGGACATTGCGACGCTGCCGGTGTGCCGGGCCGGCTCGGCCAGACAATCGCCGTCGCCTGGGAGCACCAGCCGGACGGTGCGTGGCAAGTCACGGAACTGGCAAGCCGGTTCAAGCGCCGGGTGTTCGACGCGCGCACGTGGGTCTCTGACATTGACAGCCAGGGCCGCATGCTGTTTTCAATGGAGTGGCATGAGAAGTGGTGGTCTCACGACGCCAGCGGCGTCGCCGTGCCCGCCCCGCCAGAAGAGGCGCGTTGACCCCGGGGCGCTCGATGCGGGCATGGCGCCTGCCGGGGAGTAGGACGCCGCCCGGCGGCTTTGTAGGAATTTGCCTGACACGGCGCGCGGAAAAAGGCGGACTTCAGGGGCAGAAGTGAACCGATGTTTCCGGCTTGTTTCGGTGCTTACAGTTCAACCCATGCCAGGAAGCACCTGCTTCCTACCGACCCCGACCCGCCGCCGACACTGAAGGAACGAATCATGGACACCCAACAGATCCTGGCCGAGATCCGCGAAGCCAACCTGTCGTACCTGATGCTGGCGCAAAGCCTCATCCGCGCCGACCGCGAGCAGGCCCTGTTCCGCCTGGGCGTGTCGGAGGAGACGGCCAACCTGATCGCCACGCTGACGCCGGCGCAGATGATGAAGATCGCCACCGGCAACACGCTGCTGTGCCGCTTCCGCATGGACGATGATCTGGTCTGGAGTCTGCTCACCAACCACGGCAAGTCGGCTGCCAATGACAGCGTCAGCCGCCTGCACGCGTCCATCCTGATGGCCGGCCGCCACCAGGAAGCCGCCTGAATGTCTGCCCCGGTCCTGCGGCTACGCAGGACCACCCCCGGGGGGTTGCCGAGCCGCCTTGGGAGCGGCCCGGCGCCGGCTCGGTAGGATTGTCAGCCCCGGTCCTGCGGCTACGCAGGACCACCCCCGAGGGGTTGCCGAGCCGCCTTGGGAGCGGCCCGGCGCCGGCTCGGTAGGCGTTGTTCACCAGAAGAATCGAGGACACCATGGCCACCCGCACCAAGAGCATCCTGACCGAAGCCCGTCAGATCGAGCGTGCCGTCACGCTCATCCAGCTCGGCGCCCGCCTGCAGGTGCTGGAGTCGGAGACCGACCTGTCCTACGAGCGCCTGCTGCGCCTGTACAAGGAAGTGGCGGGCAAGTCGCCCAGCAAGGGCCAGCTGCCCTTCTCCACCGACTGGTTCATGACCTGGCAGCCGAACATCCACGCCAGCCTGTTCCTGAACATCCACGAGTACCTGAACAAGACCTCCGAGATGGAGGAGATCGACACCATCATCAAGGCCTACCAGCTGTACCTGGAGCAGACCGCCGCCCAGGGCCTGGAGCCGATGCTGTCGGTCACCCGCGCCTGGCGCTTGGTGAAGTTCGTGGACAACGGCATGCTCACCATGACCAAGTGCAACAAGTGCGCCGGCCACTACGTGACCCACCCGCACGAGATCGCCAAGCACTTCGTCTGCGGCCTGTGCAACCCGCCGGCACGCGCCGGCAAGGGCCGCCAGGCGGGCGCCCTGCAGATGCCCAGCGCCAGCAGCCGCCAGGTCGAGACGCACGACATGGACTGACGCCCGCGGCGCGCTGGCGGCGCCGGTTGCGAACTCTTACCGGATCAGGGGGCCCATCGGGCCCCTTGCCGCTTCAGCGCCGCGGCCGGCGGCCGATGTCCACGGCGAGCTGAATCTGTTGTGTTCATGCTTGTCTCCTCCTGGCACGACCCGTCGTGCCTTGCGGCGGGCCCACCCCCAGTGGCGGCCCGCCTTTTTCTTGGTGCGGGGGAAAAGCGGGGCATCCGCGGTGCTTCGCGGCCCTTCGGGAACGGCCGGCGGCCTCAAGCTTCGGTCCATTGCCGCCGATATCGGGACAGCGACCGCATGCACGAACCTGCGGGCGCACAACCACAACACCGCCTCACCCCTCCCCCGTCACACCATGTTCGTCATCGTCGGCTGGCTGGTCGCCATCGGTTGCATCTTCGGGGTGTACATCGTCCACGGCGGCAACATCGGTGTGATCCTGAAGGCGCTGCCCTTCGAGATGATCACCATCTTCGGCGGCGCCATCGGCGCCTTCGTGGCCAACAACCAGCCCAAGGTGCTCAAGGCCACGCTCAAGGGCCTGGGCGGCTGCTTCAAGGGCAGCAAGTACAGCAAGGCGCGCGCGATGGAACTGCTCGCGCTGCTCTACGAGATCCTGCAGAAGGCCCGCAAGGAAGGCCTGATGTCCATCGAGAAGGACGTCGAGGACCCGCACAACTCGCCCATCTTCCAGAAGTTCCCCACCGTGGGGCACGACCACCACGTGGTGGAGTTCATCACCGACTACCTGCGCATGATGGTGTCGGGCAACCTGAACGCCCACGAGATCGAGTCGCTGATGGACAGCGAGGTGGACACCCACCACGCCGAGGCGCACGCCGCGGCGGCCGCAGTGGCCCGCCTGGCCGGCGCCCTGCCCGCCTTCGGCATCGTGGCCGCGGTGCTGGGCGTGGTGAACACCATGGGCTCGGTGGGCCAGCCGCCCGCCGTGCTGGGCGGCATGATCGGCTCGGCGCTGGTCGGCACCTTCCTGGGCATCCTGCTGGCCTACGGCTTCGCCGAGCCGCTGGCCGGCCTGATGGAGCAGAAGATCGACGAGGACGGCAAGGAGCTGCAGTGCATCAAGACCACGCTGCTGGCCTCCATGCAGGGCTATGCGCCGCAGGTGGCCATCGAGTTCGGCCGCAAGGTGCTGTACTCCACCGAGCGCCCCACCTTCGGCGAGCTGGAAAGCCACGTCAAGGGAAAGAAGTGAGCGGGAGGGTCGACCACCATGGCCGGTGACGCCAAGAAGCTCCAGCCCATCATCGTCAAGCGCGTCAAGAAGGGCGGCCATGCCGCCCACGGCGGCGCCTGGAAGATCGCCTACGCCGACTTCGTGACGGCCATGATGGCGTTCTTCCTGCTCATGTGGCTGCTGGGCAGCACCACCGAGGGCGACAAGAAGGGCATCGCCGACTACTTCGCCTCGCCCATGAAGGTGGCGCTGGCCGGTGGCGCGGGCTCGGGCGACGCCTCGCACGTGGTCAAGGGCGGCGGCGAGGACCTCACCCGCAGCCAGGGCCAGATCAAGCGCGGCGACGTGGACGCGCCCAAGCGCACCATCAACCTGGCCGCCCTGAAGGCCGAGCAGCGCCGCGCCGAGATGGCGCGCCTGAACGAGATCAAGAACACCATCGAAGAGAAGATCGGCGCCAGCGAGAAGCTGCGCGCAATGTCCTCCCAGATCCGGCTCGACATGACCCGCGACGGGCTGCGCATCCAGATCGTGGACGAGCAGAACCGGCCCATGTTCGCCAGCGGCAGCGCCGTGGTGCAGCCCTACATGCGCGAGCTGCTGCAGGCCATCGGCGCCATCCTGACCGAGGTGCCCAACCTGCTCACGCTGGAGGGCCACACCGACGCCCAGGCGTTTGCCGGCGGCGAACGGGGCTACAGCAACTGGGAGCTCTCGGCCGACCGCGCCAACGCCTCGCGCCGCGAGCTGCTGGCCGGCGGACTGGCCGAGAACCGGGTGCTGCGGGTACAGGGCCTGGCCTACAGCCAGCCCTTCGACCGCCAGGACCCCTACAGCCCGGCCAACCGCCGCATCAGCATCATCGTGATGAACCGCGAGGCGGAAGAGCGTGTGTTCCGCACCGAGCTCGAGCCCGCCACCGACCCCACCGAGGCAGAGGCCGCGGCCTCAAGTCCCGCCGCGCCCTGACCGATAACGCCTCAAACCCTGCCGAGGACCGCCATGAACCAGAGTGACCTGAAATTCCTTGTCGTCGACGACTTCTCGACCATGCGTCGCATCGTGCGGGGCCTGCTCAAGGAGATGGGCTGCAACAACTGCGAGGAGGCCGAGGACGGCCAGGTCGCCCTGAACATGCTCAAGCAGAGCAAGTTCGACTTCGTGGTCAGCGACATCAACATGCCCAACATGAACGGCTTCGAGCTGCTCAAGGCCATCAAGGCCGACGACTCGCTCAAGCACCTGCCGGTGCTGATGGTGACGGCCGAGGCCCGCAAGGAAGACATCGTGCTGGCCGCCCAGAGCGGCGCGGCCGGCTACATCGTCAAGCCTTTCACCAAGGCGACGCTGGAAGAGAAGGTCCAGAAGATCATGCAGAAGCTCGCGGCGACGGCCTGAAGCCAAGGGAGACCACCATGAAGATGGAAGACCTGACCTCGCTGACGCCCGCCGAGCCCCTGATGGTCTCGCCCGAGGTGTTCCAGCAACTCGGCAACATCACCCGCGTGCTGCACGACACCATGCAGCAGCTGGGTGTGATGCCCAAGCTGCAGGTGGCCACCGACGGCCTGCCCGACGCGCGCAGCCGGCTGACCTACATCGCCAACAAGACGGCCGATGCCGCCAACAAGGTGCTGAACTCGGTGGACCTGGCCAAGGCCGAGCACGCCGAGATCAACGAGGCCACGCGGGCGCTGGCCAAGGCCATCGTGGCCGACCCGGTGCGCACGGTCGCCAGCGGCGCCGTGATGAACTTCGTGCAGGACGTCGAGCAGCGCACCTCGCGCATCGACGGCCACCTGACCGACATCATGATGGCCCAGGACTTCCACGACCTGACCGGCCAGGTGGTGGCCAAGGTCGTGTCCCTGGCGAACGACCTGGAGGACAGCCTGGTGAAGCTGCTGGTGCAGGTGGTGCCGCCGGAGCAGCGCGAGAAGGTGGACCCGAACGTGCTGCACGGCCCGGTGGTCAACCCGGAGGGCCGCACCGACGTGGTGAGCAACCAGAGCGAGGTCGACGACCTGCTGGCCAGCCTGGGGTTCTGAAGGCCGGGCCTCACCCTCACGACGCGCCCTGCGGGGCGCGTTGTCGTTGGTGGGCCGACGTCCTTGTGGCGCATGCGCCACGAACAACCGCCGGATCGCATGGCCTACCCGGAAGTGACACGGCCCCCCCGGACAATGGGCGGGCTGCCCAGGGAGGCAGTGACTTTCGACACTCCATTCACCATGAAGAAGACTGCATCCATCCTGGCGCTGGTCGCCACCCTGTTCACCACCGGCGCCATGGCGCAGGGTTATGTCAGCGCCGACGCCGGCGTGTCCAGCGTCGACCTCGAGTGCGACGGCGCCGCCACCTGCGACGACTCGGGCACCACCTTCCGCCTGACCGGTGGCTACGGCTTCTACGACAACCTGTCGGCCGAGCTCGCCTACGTGGACTACGGCAAGGCCAAGGCCGCCGACCCGGGCGTCAGCCTGTCGATGCGCGTCTCCGGCTTCCAGCTGGGCCTGGCCTACCGCCTGCCGCTTGCCGACGCCTGGGGCCTGAACTTCCGCGCCGGCATCGCCAGCCTGAAGACCAAGGCCGACGCCACGTTCGAGGGCCTGTCCGGCTCCACCTCCGAAACCAACACCCAGCCCTACTTCGGCATCGGCGCCGACTTCGCCCTGTCCAAGACCCTCAAGCTGCAGGCCGGCTACGAGATGACCAAGGCCGAGCTGGAAGGCGAGAAGACCGACCTCAGCGCCCTGACCGTGGGCCTGCGCTTCGACTTCTGACCGACGCCGTCGTGGCCCTGCTACGACCAAGGGGGCGGCCCTCGGGCCGCCCCCTTTTTCTTTGGCCTGAGGGCCGTGGCCGGCCCGTGCGGGCCATCAACCGGCCGGTGCCAGGGCCGTCAGCAGTTCGTCCAGCAGCGCGCTGGCGCCCAGGCGGCAGCGCGCGGGGGTCACCGCCTCCGTGCCCAGCACCTGCGCCACCTGCTGCAGGTAGCCCGCCGCCTCGGCGAGCGTGCGCACGCCGCCCGAGGCCTTGAAGCCCACGCGATGGCGTGCCGCGGGATCGGCGGCGATCTCGGCCAGCATCACTGCCGCGGCCTGCGGGGTGGCGCCCACGGGCACGCGGCCGGTGCTGGTCTTGAGGAAATCGGCCCCTTCGGCCAGCGCCAGCCGGCTCGCCGCCGCGATGTGCGCCGCGGTGGCGAGCTCGCCGGTCTCCAGGATGACCTTCAGGCCCAGCGGGCCGGCCGCGCGGCGAGCGGCCGCCACCAGGCGCGCGCAGGCCGCCAGGTCGCCCGCCCGCAGCGCGCGCCAGGGCAGCACCAGGTCCACCTCGTCACCGCCGGCATCGGCGATGCGGCCCACCTCTGCCTGGACCGCCGCCACGTCCGTGCCGCCCGCCGGGAAGTTGGCCACCGCCGCCACGCGAACGGCCGCCGGCACCCGGGCGCGGGCCCGCGCCACGAACCGCGGCCACACGCACACCGCCGCCACCGGGCCGAACGGCGTGCAGGCCCGCTGGCACAGGGCGTCCACGTCGGCCTCGGTGCAGGCGTCGTCCAGCCGGGTGAGGTCCAGGCAGGCCAGGGCCTGCCGCGCGAGGGGGGTCATGCGGTGTCTTGCCTGCGGTGCAGTGCGGTCAGGACGGCCACGAGCAGGTCCACCGCCCGCTCGCTCGCGTCGGCGGCCGTCCGCAGGGTCTGCGCATGGCTCAAGTGCCCGCTGTCCAGCCCGCAGCCCAGGTTGGTGATGAGCGACAGCGCCAGCACACGCAGCCCCGCATGGCGCGCCAGGATGGTCTCCGGCACGGTACTCATGCCCACCGCGTCGGCGCCCAGGCGCTGCAGCATGCGGATCTCCGCCGGCGTCTCGAACTGCGGACCCATCATCCAGGCGTACACGCCCTCGTGCAGCGGGCCGCCGCCGCCCGCCTGCACCGCGGCCTGGGCCTGCGCGCGCAGCCCGGCGTCGTAGGCGTCGGCCAGGTCCACGAAACGGTGATCGCCCCGCTCGCCCCACAGCGGCGTGCGCTGCACCAGGTTCAGGTGGTCGGCCACCAGCATCACCTGCCCGGGCCCCATGGCCGGATGCAGGCTGCCCGCGGCGTTCGTCTGCACCAGGGTGCGCAGGCCCGCGGCCGCCAGCGCGCGGATCGCACCCTTCATGGCCGCGGCGTCGCCGTGCTCGTAGGCATGGCTGCGGCCGCACAGCACCACCACCGGCGGCTGCGTGGCCGGCGCCCCGGGCAGCTGGCCCACCACCACGCGGCCCGCATGCCCGGCCACGGTAGGCGGCACGAAGCCCGGCAGGTCCGCGTAGTCCACGGCCTGCGGCGCCTGCAGGCGGCCCACCAGGCCCGCCCAGCCGGAGCCGAGCAGCACGGCCGTGTGCGGCGCCCGCGCGCCCCAGGCCTGGCGCAGCCGGGCGGCGGCCCGGTGCGCGTCGTCGTCCGGGAAGCCAGGCGGGGGGGGCAGGGTCACGGTGCGCGGAACGGTGGGGGAAAGGACGCCATTTTCCGACGCTCGTCAACACCGGCCCCCGTATAGTCGCAGGAGGCCGGAGGGGCCGGCAAACGACAAGGGGGCAGCCAGCGCCGGCATGTCACCCAGGAGACACACCACGTGACGACCATTGGCGCCGATCTGTTGCTCGCCGCCAGCCTGCTGGTGGCCCTGCTGGCCGCCACGGTGCAGCTGTCCAGCGCCTTCGTGCGGCGCCTGGCCGAACGCGCCGCGCCGCGGCGGCGCCTGACGGCGCTGCATGACGGCGCCGCGGCCCACTGGCGTGTGCGGGTGGCCATGTACACCGTGCTGGTGGCCTCCGGCGTGCACGCCGCCACCCAGGCCTGGCACGCCGACCACCGCGAGCGCCAGCGCCTGGCCGATGCGCAGCTGGCCGACATGGCCGGCGCCCAGCGCATGCTCAGCCAGCGTCTCGCGCGCCTGTCCACCCTGGCCGCCCATGCATCCCCGGACGAGCCGGACTACCGCGACACCCTGCGCGCCGGCCTGCACGACGCCCGCGAGCGCGCCGAGGACCTGTCCCGTCGGGTGGACGAGCTCGCCGCCGACCTCGGCCCGGATGGCGCGCCCCTGCAGGTGGCGGCCGAGCAATGGCATGCCACCCGCACCCGGCTCTGGCGGCGCATCGCCGAGCTGCTGGAGGCGGGGCCCGACCTGGCGCCTGCGGTGGAGAAGGCGCTGCACGCCGACGCCGAGCTGGCGCTGGACGCGGCGCAGGCGCTGGTGGACGCGGTGCGGGCCGCGGCCGACAGCCGCCACCAGGAGCAGGTGGACCGCGCCAAGGTGTGGGCGGCCTTCACCGTGCTGCTGATGGTGACGGTGGCCATCGTCATGGCCGAGCCCGCGGCGCGTGCGGTGCGCCGCCAGTACCGCCGCCTGGCCACGCAGTCGCTCGCGCTGGAACGCCTGGCCCTGGTGTCCGAGCTCACCTCCAACCTGGTGATCGTCACCGACGAGACGCGCCGCATCACCTGGGTGAACGACGCCTTCGCGCGCCTGACCGGCCACGCGCCCGACGAGGCCCGCGGCCAGGAGCCGGTGGCCCTGCTGCGCGGCCAGCGGGCCGCGTCGGCCGACACCGGCGCGGCCGAGACCGCCGCCGCGCGACTGCTGCGCGCGCTGGAGGCCGGCCACGGCGTGCGCGTCACCCTGGCGGCGCAGCGCCGCGACGGCGGCGAGCTCTGGCTGGACCTGGACGTGCAGCCGCTGCACGGCCAGACGGGCGAGCGCGCCGGCTTCGTGATGGTGGGCACCGACATCACCGAGCGCCGCCGCGCCCTGGCCGACCAGCGCATCGCGGCCATCGCCTTCGATGCGGGCGACGCGGTGGTGATCACCGACGCCCGCCAGGTGATCCTCAAGGTGAACCCGGCGTTCACCCGCATCACCGGCTACAGCGAGGCCGAGGCCGTGGGGCAGGTCACCGGCCGGCTGCTGCGCTCGGGGCGGCACGACGAGGCGTTCTACCGCGGGCTGTGGGCGGTGCTGCAGCGCGATCGCCATTGGCAGGGCGAGATCTGGAACCGGCGCAAGAACGGCGAGCTGTATCCCGAATGGCTCAGCATCACCGCGGTGCTCGACGAGGACGGCCAGGTGGCCAACTACGTGGCGGTGTTCGCCGACATCACGCAGAAGAAGCAGGCCGACGAGACCATCCACCAGCTGGCCTTCTACGACCCCCTGACCGAGCTGCCCAACCGGCGCCTGATGCGCGACCGGCTCGGGCAGGCGCTGGCCCACGCGGCGCGCGAACGCCGGCCGCTGGCGGTGCTGTTCATCGATCTGGACCACTTCAAGGCGCTGAACGACACGCGCGGGCACGACGTGGGCGACCGCCTGCTGCAGGAGGTGGCCCACCGGCTGCGCGCCTGCGTGCGCGCGGCCGACACCGTGGCGCGCCTCGGGGGGGACGAGTTCGTGGTGATCCTGCCCGACCTGAGCGCCAGCCCCGAGCGCGCGGCCGCCGAGGCGGAGATGGTCGCGGAGAAGATCCGCGCGGCGCTGGCGCAGCCCTACCCGGTGGACGAGCAGGGCTGGCACTGCACGCCCAGCATCGGCATCGCCCTGCTGGCCGGCGAGGCCGCCGACGCCGAGGCGGACGAGCTGCTCAAGCGCGCCGACACGGCCATGTACGAGGCCAAGCGCTGCGGCCGCAACACGATCCGCTTCTTCGACCCGGCCACGCATGCGGCCATGGCCGAGCGGGTGGCCCTGGAGGCCGACCTGCGCGCGGCGCTGGAACGCGAGGAGTTCCGCCTGGTCTACCAGGTGCAGGTGGACGTCAACGGCAGCGCGATGGGCGCCGAGGCCCTGCTGCGCTGGCACCACCCGCGCCGCGGCGTGGTGCCGCCGGCGGACTTCATCCCGCTGGCGGAGGACACCGACCTCATCGTGCCGATCGGGCAATGGGTGCTGGTGTCGGCATGCCGGCAGCTGCGGCGCTGGGCCTGGAGCGACGCGGCACGCGAACTCACGCTGGCCGTCAACGTGAGCGCGCGGCAGTTCCGCCAGCCCGACTTCGTGGACCGGGTGCGCGACGCGCTCGCCAGCACGGGCGCCGACCCCAGCCGCCTGTGCCTGGAGCTGACGGAATCCGTGGTGCTCGACGACCTCGTGGACACGGCCGCCAAGATGGGGGCGCTGCGCGACCTGGGCGTCTCGCTGTCCATCGACGACTTCGGCACCGGCCAGTCCTCGCTGGCCTACCTGGGCCGTCTGCCGCTGGACCAGCTGAAGATCGACCGCAGCTTCGTGGCCAACATGCTCGGCCGGCGCACCGAGGCGGTGATCGTGCAGGCCATCATCGGCATGGCGCGCAGCCTCGGGCTGGAGGTGCTGGCCGAGGGCGTCGAGACGCTCGAGCAGCGCGATGCCCTGCGCGCCTGGGGCTGCGGCGCCGCGCAGGGCTGGCTGTTCGGCCGCCCGCTGCCCATCGAGGAGTTCGAGCGCCGCCACGCCGCTGGCGCGGGGCATGCGGTGGCACCACCCGAACCCGCCGCCACGCCCCCCACGCCGGCCTGAGGCCGCGCGCGTAGCATCGCCCCATGGTCGACCGCCTGCCCCCCGCGGGCGCCCCGCGCGCCGAGCCGCCCGCCGCCGCCCTGGCCGCGTGCCACGCCCTGCCCAAGGTGCTGCTGCACGAGCACCTGGACGGCGGGCTCGCCCCCGCCACCCTCGCGGCATGGCTGCAGCGCCGCGGCATCGCCGGGCCGGCCGAGGGCCCCGAGGCGCTGGCCGCGTGGTTCGCCGCCCACGCCCAGGCCGGCAACCTGGTGGACTACCTGCGGGGCTTCGACTGGACGCTGGCCGCCATGGCCGAGCCGCCCGCCATGGCGCAGGTGGCCTTCGAGGCCGCCGAGGCCGCGCGCGCCCAGGGCTGCGTGCTGGCCGAGTTCCGCATGGCGCCGCTGCTGCTGGCCACGCCCACCGTGCCGGCCGAGGCGGTGGTGGAGGCGCTGCTGCAGGGGCTGCAGCGCAGCGCGCTGCCCAGCGGCCTGATCCTGTGCGCCATGCGCCAGGCCAGCCCGGCGGACAGCCTGCGCGTGGCCCGCCTCGCCCTGCGCTACCGCGACGCCGGCGTGGTGGGCCTGGACCTGGCCGGCCCCGAGGCCGGCCACCCGCCCGGCCACCATGCCGCCGCGCTTGCCCTGGCGCGCGACGCCGGCCTGCCGCTCAGCCTGCATGCCGGCGAGGCCGACGGACCGGAACGCGTGGAGCAGGCGGTGGCCCTGGGCGCCCGGCGCATCGGCCACGGCGTGCGCCTGGGCGACTGGCTGGCGGATGCGGCCGGCCGTGACCGCCTGGCCGCGCTGCGCGAGGCCGGCATCCACCTGGAACAGTGCCCCAGCAGCAACGTGCACACCGGCGCCGCCGCCTCGCTGCGCGCCCACCCGATCGCCGCGCTGTGGCGCTTCGGCCTCAGCCTGTCGTACCACACCGACAACCCGCTCATGTCCGCCACCACGCTCAGCCGCGAGGCCGCCCTGCTGCTGTGCCACCAGCCGCTCACGCCGGCCGACCTCATCGACATGGCGCGCCAGGCCGCGCGCCACAGCTTCCTGCCCGCCCCGGTGCGGCAGGCCGCGCTGGCGCAGATCGACGCCGCCGGGGTGCCGGCATGACGCTGCCCTGGCCGCTGCCGGCTCTGCTGGCCTGGGGCGCTGCCTGGGGCGCCTTCCTGGGGCTGCCGCGCGTGGGGGCCAGCGCCGCCGGCGCCTTCGTGGTGGGCGTGGGGCTGGTCGTGGCGGTGGCCTGGCGCCTGCCCGCCACGCGCTGGCGCCGCGTGTTCCTGGTCGCCGGCTTCCCGCTGTCCGTGGTGGCCGCGGGGGGCGCCGCGGGGGCGCTGCCGGCCTGGGCCTGGCTGCTGCCGCTGGCGCTGCTGCTGGCGGTGTACCCGCTGCAGGCCTGGCGCGATGCGCCGGTGTTCCCCACCCCGGCGGACGCGCTGGGCGGCCTGGCCACCGCCGCCCCGCTGCCGCCACAGGCGCGCGTGCTGGATGCCGGCTGCGGCCTGGGCCACGGGCTGCGCGCCCTGCGGGCCGAGTACCCGGGCGCCCGCCTGGAGGGGCTGGAATGGAGCTGGCCGCTCGCGCTGGCGTGCCGGCTGCGCTGCCGTTTCGCCCGCGTGCGGCGGGGCGACATCTGGGCGGAGGACTGGTCCGGCTACGACCTGGTCTACCTGTTCCAGCGGCCCGAGAGCCTGCCGCGCGCGCTGGACAAGGCGCGGCGCGAGCTGCGGCCGGGCGCCTGGCTGGTGAGCCTGGAGTTTGCCGCCGCCGGCCTGCGGCCCACCGCCCGCCTCGACGCCCTGCCGGGCAAGCCGGTGTGGCTGTACCGCGCCCCCCTGCCAGCCACCGAGCCGCCCCGCTGACCGCCATGCCCGAACGCGCCCACCTCGACCCGGAACTGTCCTTCCACGCCTGGCTGGCGGTCAACCGCATCCCGTCCATGCTGGCCTACTGGGACCGGAACGGCGTCTGCCGCTTCGCCAACGCCGCCTACCTCAAGTGGTTCGGCGTGCCGCCGGAGGCCGTCGTCGGGCGGCCGATCCAGGACCTGCTGGGCCCCACCCTGTACGCCAAGAACGAACCGCACGTGCTGGCGGTGCTGCAAGGCGTGGAACAGACCTTCGAGCGCGTCGTCCCCGGCGCCGACGGCGTGCAGCGCCATGCCCTGGCGTGTTACGTGCCGCACGTCGCGGACGGCGAAGTGCGCGGGTTCGTCGCCCACGTCACCGAGATCACCAAGCTGAAGGAAACCGAGGCGGCGCTGCGCCACGAGCAGGCCCTGCGCCAGCGCATCGAGCAGCACGCCGCCGAGCTCAAGGCGCTGCTGGACGAGCGCAGCGAGATGCTGCAGGTGCTGGCGCACGAGGTGCGCCAGCCGCTGAACAACGCCTCGGCCGCCCTGCAGAGCGCCGCCACCACGCTGGCGGCCGGCGGCGAGCAGGTGGCCTCGCACAGCCTGGCACGCGCGCGCGCGGTGCTGGGGCAGGTGCTCGCCCGCATCGACAACACGCTGGCCGAGGCCTCGCTGCTGTCGGGGCACGAGCCGATCACCCAGCACGACACCGACATCGATACCCTGCTGGCCATGGTGGTGGCCGACATGCCGGCGGGCGAGCGGGCCCGCATCGCCGTGGACCGCCAGTCGGCGGCGCGCACCGCGTCCATGGACACCGGCCTCATGCGCCTGGCCCTGCGCAACCTGCTGGCGAACGCCCTGCGCCACGGGCCCGCGGACACGCCCGTGGTGCTGCGCGTGCAGGACAGCGACGAGCCCCTGGGCCTGCTGTTCGAGGTGGAGGACCACGGGCCGGGCATCCCGGCCGACGTGCGGCCGCGCGTCTTCGAGCGCGGCGTGCGCGGGGGCAGCGCACCGGGCCACGGCCTGGGGCTGTACATCACGCGGCGGGTGATGGAGTTGCACGGTGGCACGGCCGGCGTGGCCCGCAGCGACGCCACGGGCACCTGCATGCGCCTGACGCTGCCGCAGTCCGGCGGCTGAGCGCCGCGGCGGCGCGGCTCAGCCCGTGCTCACACCACGCTCAGTGGTGCACGGAACAGGTAGCCCACGCGGGAGCGCGACTGCAGGGGCACCACCGCCGGGGTGGCCCGCTCGATGCGGCGGCGCAGGCGGAAGATGGCGGCGTTCAGGCCGTCGGCGCCATGCTCCGGGGGCTCGTCGCGGCCCAGGCACTGGCGCAGCGTCTCGCGCGGGACCACCTCGCCGTCGGCCTCCAGGAAGCACTCCATCATCGCCAGGTCCGCCGGGCTGAGCTGGATCCGGGCGTCGTCGGGCGCCACCAGCTGGCTGGCGCGGCGGTCCAGGCGCCAGCCGGCCCGGGCCATGGCGGGCAGGCTGCCCTCCACGCGCCGCTGAATGGCCGTGATGGCCAGCACCACCTGCTCGAAGGCCACGGGCTTGGCCAGGTACATGTCGGCGGTGGCGTCGACCACCTGCTTGAACACACCCGGGTCCAGCCGCCCGGAGACGACGAGGATGCCGGCATGGGTGCGGCGGCGCAGCGTCTCGATGAGCTGGATGCCGTCCACACCGGGCAGCATCAGGTCCACCACATAGAAGCCGTAGCCATAGGGGTGGTCCGCGGTGAGCAGGTCGCGGCCGTCGTGGAACACGTCCACGGTGATGCCGTGCCCGCGCAGGTGCTCCGCGAGAAAGTCGGCGAATTCGCGGTCGTCGTCGACCAGGGCGAGGGTGCGGGGCGGCATGGGGCGCCAGATTGCACCAGATCCGGCGGCCCAGGGCCAGCAGGATTGGGATGGACTTGCCCCTTTGTTCATACGAAGCGAATAAATCGCACTGCAGAGAATTTCCTTCGCACCGATAACCCTGCACCCATCCCGGAATGCGGGGTCCCCCACGTGCCCCCGCAACCGCTTCGAAGGCCACCCATGAAGTTTGAACACCTCTCCGTCCGTGCCCGCCTCACCCTGGCCTTCGGTGGCCTGGCGGCTGTGGTCCTGATGGTCGCCGGCCTGTCGATCCAGTCGCTCAGCGACGCCAACGACCGCTTCGTGGACTACATCGATGGCATCAATGCGCGCACGCTGCTCGCCAATGACATCCAGACGGCCGTTGACCGGCGCGCCATCGCGGCGCGCAACCTCGTCCTGGTCACCCAGCCGGATGCCGCCGCCGCGGAAAAAGCCGCGGTGAGCCGCGCCCACGAGCAGGTCGGCGCCAAGCTCGCCGAGCTGAAGAAGATGGCCGCCAGCCCGGATGTGTCCGAGGAGGCGCGCCGCCTCATCCAGGGGATCGACGCGGTGGAGCAGCGCTACGGGCCGGTGGCGCTGTCCATCGTGCAGGCAGCGCTGGACGGCCAGCGCGACGCCGCCATCGCTCGCATGAACGACGAGTGCCGGCCCCTGCTGGCCGAGCTCACGAAGGCCTCCACGACCTACCGGGAGTACACCGCCGGCCGGTCGCGCCAGCTCATCGAGGCGGCGGGCGACGAGTACGCCTCCCAGCGCGCCTGGCTGATCGCCGCCTGTGCCGTGGCCTTCCTGGCCGCCACCGTGGCCGGGGTGATGATCACCCGCAGCCTCACCCGCGCGCTCGGCGCCGAGCCAGCCGAGCTCAGCGAGGCCACCCGCCGCGTCGCCGCCGGCGAGCTCAGCCCCGTGCCGGGCGCCGACCACGCCCCCGCCGGCAGCGTGCTGGCCTCGCTGGGCACCATGCAGGCCAGCCTGGCGCGCATCGTCGCCCAGGTGCGCGGCGCCTCGGACTCCATCGCCACCGGCTCGTCGCAGATCGCCACCGGCAACGCCGACCTGTCGCAGCGCACCGAGGAGCAGGCCAGCGCCCTGCAGCAGACCGCCGCCACCATGGACCAGCTGGGCACCACCGTGCGCCACAACGCCGACAACGCCGTGCAGGCCAACCAGCTGGCCGCCGGCGCCAGCACCGTGGCCACCCAGGGCGGCGAGGTCGTCGCCCAGGTGGTCGACACCATGAAGGGCATCAACGAGAGCTCGCGCCGCATCGCCGACATCATCGGCGTGATCGACGGCATCGCCTTCCAGACCAACATCCTGGCGCTGAACGCCGCCGTGGAGGCCGCCCGTGCCGGCGAGCAGGGCCGCGGCTTCGCCGTCGTGGCCGGCGAGGTGCGCTCGCTCGCCCAGCGCAGCGCCGAGGCCGCCCGCGAGATCAAGGGCCTGATCACCGCCAGCGTGGAGCAGGTGGAAAAGGGCACCGAGCTCGTGGACCGGGCCGGCGCCACCATGCAGGAGATCGTCGGCTCCATCCGCCGCGTCAGCGACATCGTGGCCGAGATCAGCGCCGCCAGCGCCGAGCAGAGCACCGGCGTGGGCCAGGTCGGCCAGGCCGTCAGCCAGATGGACCAGGTGACCCAGCAGAACGCCGCGCTGGTGGAGCAATCCGCCGCCGCCGCCGAGAGCCTGCGTCAGCAGGCCGGCCACCTCGTCTCGCTCATGTCCACCTTCAAGGTGGCCCAGCCGGCCTGAGGCCCCCGGCGGCCGCGGCCGGCGCGTCGCCGGCCGGCAGGGCCAGGGCCACCTCGTGGCGCACCGCCTGGGGCGACACCGGCTTGACCAGGTGGGCGTCGAAACCCGCGGCGGCCGAGCGGGCCCGGTCGGTCTCCTGCCCCCAGCCGGTCACGGCCACCAGCCGGCATCGGGCGCCGCCCGGCTGGCCGCGCAGCGCCGCGGCCAGCTGCCAGCCGCTGGCGTCGGGCAGGCCGATGTCCAGCAGCACCAGCGGCGGCAGGCCGGCCTCGACCGCGCGCAGCGCACCGGCGGCGTCGTAGGCCACCGCCACGGCGAGGCCCTCGGCGCGCAGCAGCGTGGCCAGCGTGTCCGCGGCGTCGCGGTTGTCGTCCACCACCAGCACCTCGCCGCTGCGCCGCGGCCAGGGCAGCACGTTCGACGGCGGGGCCTCGGCCGCGCCCAGCGGCGCGGCGCTGGCATCCAGCGGCAGGGTCACGGTGAAGCAGCTGCCCGCGCCCAGGCCGGGGCTGTCCGCCCTCACCCGGCCGCCGTGCAGCTCCACCAGCTGCCGCACCACGGCCAGGCCGATGCCCAGCCCGGACACCCGCTGCGGGCGCAGCCGGTGCACCTGGGTGAAGAGCTCGAACACCTGGGTGCGCATCTCCGGTGTCAGGCCGATGCCGTTGTCCGTGACCCGCACCACGGCCTGGTCGCCCTCGCGCGCCAGGGCCAGCCGCACTTCACCGCCGCTGTCGGTGTACTTGGCGGCGTTGTCCAGCAGGTTGCCCAGCACCTGCAGCAGGCGCGTGGCGTCGCCGCGCACGGGCAGCGGCTCGGTCGGCAGCAACAGCGCCAGGCGGTGCCCGTGCTGCGCCATCAGCCCGTTGGCCGCCTCCACCGCCTGCTCGGCGAGCAGCCGCAGGTCCAGCCCCTCCTGCCGCAGCTCGATGGCATTGCGCGTGACGCGGCTCATGTCCAGCAGGTCGTCCAGCAGCCGCGCCATGTGGGCGGCCTGGCGCTCGATCACCTGCCGGGCCTGCTGTCGGGACGCGTCGCTGGCGTCCGGCGCGAGAAGCGCCACGGCATAGCGGATGGGTGCCATGGGGTTGCGCAGCTCGTGCGCCAGCGTGGCCAGGAACTCGTCCTTGCGCCGCAGCTCGCGCTGCAGCTGCTGCTGCACCTGGCGCAGGGCCGTGACGTCGGTGGAGGCGCCGATCAGTCCGGTCACATGGCCGGCCGCGTCGGTCACCGCCTCGATGGAGGTGAGGTAGTGGCGCGTGTCGTCCGCCACGGGCACGCTGACGTCCACCCGCGCCCTCGGCCCGCCGCCCAGCACCTGGGCGACGGCCGCGTCGAACGTGGCGCGCGCCGCTTCCGGCACCAGCAGACCCACCCGCTGCCCGACGAAACGTGCGCTGTCCACCGTGGGGTCGGGGTTGTGCAGCCAGGTGTAGTGGCCCCTCGCATCGGCTTCCCAGACGATGGTGCTGCTGGCCCGCAGCGCCACCTCGAAACGCTGGCGCACGGCGCGCCCGGCCTCGTGCGCCTCATGGCTGGCTTCGTGGGCGCGGCGGCTGGCGGCCAGCGCGTCGTCCAGCCGGCAGCGCGTCTGCTGCGCAGCCCGCAGCAGGTGGCGCGCGGTGGAGGCCAGCGCGACCACCAGGCCGCCCGCCAGCAGGAACAGCACCATGACCGCCACGTCCGCGGGTTCGCCCAGGTTCCAGGCGGGCACGGAGGGCGCCGGGCCCTGCCACATCAGCAAGCCGGTGCTGAAGCCCAGGGCCAGTGCACCGGGCGCCCCACCCGCCAGCGCGCCCACCATCACCAGGGCCGGGAAGAAGGCCAGGTACGAGCCCCGGCCGCCCGTGAGCGGCATCAGCGCCATGTTGAGCCACAGCGTGGCCAGCGGAATGGCCGCGGCCAACAACCAACGCAGCCCCGGATGCTCGACGACGACCATGCATGCCCTGACCGGCCCGGTCGGGCCATCGGGGGGCGCAAGGGGCAATCGGCGTGCCTTTGGGGGCAGGCCCGGTGCCGGTGCGGGGCGCTCAGCCGCCGACCAGGCCGTTGCGGATGGCGTAGACGGTCAGCTCGGAGTTGTTCGTGAGCCCGAGCTTCTCCAGCACCCGGGCGCGGTACACGCTCACCGTCTTGGGCGAGAGCGTCAGCTCGTTGGCGATGTCCGCCAGCCGCTTGCCCGAGGCGATCATGACCAGCGTCTGCAGCTCCCGGTCGGACAGCTTCTCGTGCGCGTTCACCGCCTCGGGCGTGGTGAGGCTCTCCACCAGCATCTGGGCGATCTCGGGCGTGACGTACTTGCGGCCCTGGGCCACGGTGCGCACCGCCTGCACCAGCAGCTGCGGGTCGCCGCCCTTGTTCACGTAGCCGAAGGCGCCGGCGCGCAGGGCGCGGATGGCGTACTGGTCCTCGGGGTACATGCTGACGACCAGCACCTTGACCGTCGAGCCCTCGTCCTTCAGCACGTGCAGCACGTCCAGGCCGCTGCGGCCCGGCATGTTGATGTCGAGCACCAGCACGTCGCAGGCGTGGCCGCGCATCAGCGTGCGCAGCTCGCCGTACTCGCCGGCCTCGCCCACCACCTCGATGTCCGGCGCGTCGGACAGGGTGTCGCGGATGCCGCGGCGGATCAGCGCATGGTCGTCGCAGACGATGACTCGGGTCTTCATAGCTCACCCCACGCGGACGGGTCGTGCTCGAGGCCTTCGGTGCCGCCGGTGGAGCCGCCCTGCCCCGGCGCGGACGCACCGGCGCCGCCGTCCAGCGGAATGGAGAGGATCAAGGTGGTGCCCGCCGGGCCGCTGGACAGATCCACCCAGCCGCCCACCGTGGAGGCGCGCTCATGCAGGCCGCGGATGCCGAAGCTGCGCGCCTTGGCCAGATCCGCCTCGGACAGGCCGCGGCCGTTGTCGCTGACCTCCAGCGACAGCACGCCCTGCGCCAGGGACAGGTCGATGCTGACCCGCGTGGCGTGGGCGTGCTTGCTCACGTTAGTGAGCGCTTCCTGGGCGGTGCGGTAGGCCACCAGCGGCACGCCGGGCGGCAGCTGCAGGTGGTCGTGGCTGGAGCGGAAGGTGCACACCACGCCCAGCCGTCGCTCGAAGCGGTTGGCCAGCCACTGCAGCGCGGCCACCAGGCCCTGCTCCAGGATGGCGGGCCGCAGGTTGTGCATGATGCGCTGGCTGGCCTCCAGGGCGTGGTTGACCATCTCGGTCGCGCTGTCCACCCGGGCCTTGAACTCCGCCGACGGCGCGTGGCGGCCCAGCCAGGCGAGGTCGAACTTGAGCGCCGAGAGCGAGCCGCCCACGTCGTCGTGGATCTCGCGGGCGATCGCCGCGCGCTCCATCTCGACGCTGGTCTGCAGGTGCTGGGCCAGCTCGGACAGGCGCTGGCGCGAGGCCGCCAGCTCGCGGTCGGCCCGCTCGCGCGCGCGCACGGTGCGGTAGGCGTCGATGGCGTGCTCGGCCGCCGGCTGCAGCCGCGCCAGGTTGGCCTTGAGCAGGTAATCGGCCGCGCCGTTGCGCATGGCGGCCACCGCCACGTCCTCGCCGATCTCACCCGACACCAGGATGAACGGCAGCTTCAGGCCGCTGTCGCGCAGCATCTCCAGGGCCTTGAGCCCCGAGAAGCCGGGCACGTTGTAGTCGGACACGATGAGGTCCCAGGGCTCGCCCAGCGCCTGGCGGAACTGCGCCTCGGTGTCCACGCGCACGGCCTCGACCTCGGCGCCTCCGCGGCGCAGGTGCGCCATGGCCAACTCGTGATCGAGTTCCGAATCTTCTATATGCAGCACGCGCAGCCTACGGACTGGCGTGTCGGCGCCGATATCGCCTTTCATGGGTCGAGTATCGCGCAGGCCTCGTGCCGCACGCCCCGACCTTGAAGAGGAAATGCACCCGCTTTCGGGCCGTGATCCGCTCAACGTCGGGCGGATGGGTGCCGAAGAATCCGTCACAACTTCCTGCCGGGCCGGCTTGACGGCCGTCAACCCATGCCCATGGAGACACGATGCTGAACCCAGAGAGCTCCGCACCGGACGGCCCACCCGGGTTGCCGCTGCTCGCGGCCGCCGACCTGCAGGACCACCTGATGGTGGCCAGCCACGACCTGGAACGCCTGCAGCGGCTGCTCGACGACGCCAGCGAGACGCTGTCGGCGCACTTCTACGGCGCATCGAGCCAGATCCAGGACTACCTGCGCGAGGCCGCCCGCCAGGAAGACAAGGACCACGGCGTGGTCCACGGTGCCATGCAGGAGCTGGCCGGCGCGATCACCGCGCTGCAGTTCCACGACATGGCCATCCAGCTGATTCACCACACGCAGAAGCGCCTGCGCTCCTGCGCTGACCGCATCGCCCGGGACGCCATGGGCGACGACGACGAGGACGGCAGCGCCATCGTCGAAGAAGGGCCGCTGCGCCCCAACCCCGTCACCCAGGACGAGATGGACGCCGGGTCCATCGAGCTGTTCTGACCGCCCCCATCTCGCTTCCCACTAGAACCTTCGGAGTTACAGCCATGCATTCGATTCTCGCCGTGGACGATTCGCCCTCGATGCGCCAGATGGTGTCCTTCACGCTGAAGAACGCCGGCTTCAACGTCGTGGAGGCGGTGGACGGCCAGGACGCCTGGGAGAAGGCCGGCTCGCGCGACTTCAACCTCGTGCTCACCGACCAGAACATGCCGCGCATGGACGGCATCAGCCTGACCAGGAAGCTGCGCGAGAACCCCAAGTTCAAGACCACGCCGATCCTGATCCTGACCACCGAATCCAGCGACCAGATGAAGCAGGCCGGCCGCGCCGCGGGCGCCACCGGCTGGCTGGTCAAGCCCTTCGACCCCGCCAAGCTGATCGAAGTGATCGGCAAGGTCATCCGCTGAGCCGGGCGGCGCGCCCCTTCGACGGAACACGGCAACCACAAGACTGAAGCGAGGAGCCAGACATGGCCGAGACGAGCAGCGACAACAGCAGCCTGGGCGACAGCATCGACCTGAGCCAGTTCTACCAGGTGTTCTTCGAGGAGGCCGGCGAGAACCTCGAGCAGATGGAGCAGAAGCTCCTGGAGCTCGACGTGACCGCCGCCGACGACGAGGAGCTCAATGCCATCTTCCGCTGCGCCCACTCCGTCAAGGGCGGCGCCGCCACGTTCGGCTTCACCGACGTGGCGGAGCTCACCCACGTGATGGAGACGCTGCTGGACAAGCTGCGCCGCCATGAGCTGCAGCCCAACACCCAGATGGTGGACGTGCTGCTGGCCTCGGGCGACGCGCTCAAGGCCCTGCTGGCCCGCCACCAGGGCAGCGGCGGCGACGCGCTGGACACGCGCGAGCTGGTCGCCCACATCCGCGCCCTCGCCGAAGGCGGCAGCGCGCCGGCCGCCGTGGCCGCGCCTGCGCCGGCGGCCGCCGCGGCGCCGGCCCCCGCCGCCGCACCGGTGGGCCACGCCCCGCCCAGCGGCGTGGTGGCCCGTGCCCTGGTGCTCACGGTGGGCCCGGTGGACAACCCCGGCTGCGCCGAGGGCCTGTTCGACCTGTTCAAGGAAATCAACAACCTGGGGACGATCGAGTCGCTGGGCGGCCCGGTGGACGGCATCCGCCGCTTCAAGATCGTGACCACCACGCCCGACTCGGAGCTGCTGGACCTGTTCACCTTCCACGTGGCGCGCGAGCACATGCAGCTGGCGCCCTACGACAAGGGCTACGGCTTCTACCCCGAGAACCCCGGCGCGCCGCAGGAACCGTCCCCGCCGGACCCCGGCTTCGGCTTCTTCGACGACGCCCCTGGCGCGCCGAACACCGCGGCCGCCGCCAGCCAGGCCGCCGCCCCGGCGCCCGCGCCCGCCACGGCGCCCACCCCGGCCGCCAAGCCGGCCGGCCGCGCCGAAGCCCGTGCCGCGGCCGCCGGCCCCGACTCCACCACGCTGCGCGTGTCGGTGGAGAAGGTCGACCAGCTGATCAACCTGGTGGGCGAGCTCGTCATCACCCAGGCCATGCTCGCGCAGAACAGCAAGAACGTGGACGCCGGCCTGAACCAGCAGCTGCTGTCCGGCCTGGCCGACCTGGAGCGCAACACCCGCGACCTGCAGGAAGCGGTGATGTCGATCCGGATGATTCCGATGTCCATGGTGTTCAACCGCTTCCCCCGCATGCTGCGCGACCTGGCCAGCAAGCTGGGCAAGAAGGTCGAGCTGGTCACGCAAGGGGAGGCCACCGAGCTGGACAAGGGCCTGGTGGAGAAGATCACCGACCCGCTGACCCACCTGGTGCGCAACAGCTGCGACCACGGCATCGAGCTGCCGGCCGACCGCCTGGCCAAGGGCAAGCCCGAGCACGGCACGGTCACCCTGGTGGCCAGCCACCAGGGCGGCTCCATCGTCATCGAGGTGCGCGACGACGGCCGTGGCCTGAACCGCGAGAAGCTGCTGAAGAAGGCCCGCGAGCGCGGCCTGGACGCGCCCGACACCCTGACCGACCAGGAGGTCTACGGCCTGATCTTCGCGCCCGGCTTCTCCACCGCCGACGTGGTGACGGATGTCTCCGGCCGCGGCGTGGGCATGGACGTGGTGAAGAAGAACATCACCTCGCTGGGCGGCACGGTGGAGATCGACTCCGCCGAGGGCTACGGCATGAGCGTGAAGGTACGCCTGCCGCTCACGCTGGCCATCATGGACGGCATGAGCATCGGCGTGGGCGACGAGTGCTACATCCTGCCGCTGTCGTCGGTGGTCGAGTCCTTCCAGGTGGAGTCCACCATGATCAAGACCATCGGCAACTCCGGCCGCGTGGTGGAGGTGCGCGACGAGTTCATGCCCGTCATCGACCTGGAGAAGGTCTTCGACGTGCCGCGCTTCGACTTCGAGAACGTCTCCAACATCATGGTGGTGGTGGAAGCCGAAGGCGGCCGCGTGGCCCTGCTCGTGGACGAGCTGCTGGGCCAGCAGCAGGTGGTGGTGAAGAACCTCGAGGCGAACTACCGCAAGGTGCCCGACGTGTCCGGCGCCACCATCATGGGCGACGGCCGGGTGGCGCTCATCCTGGACGTGGGTGCCCTGGTGCGGCGCACCCGCCACTGATCCCTGCGGCGCGCCCGGCCGTCGCGCCGGGCCGCGACTCGTCAGCCATCGCCACACGAAGAACCACACGGGGTCCCGCATGCTGTCCTTCCTCTCCTCCAAGCAACGCGCGCTGCTGGTGCTGGCGCTCATCGCCGCCGGCCAGGGCTGCGTCATCGCCGGCCTGTCGCTGGGCTGGTCCGCCGGCGCCATCATCGGCGCCAGCGTCACCTTCGGCGTGCTCGCCGGCCTGACCTTCCTGGACGGGCTGAGCGTGCTGCGCCGCTTCCTCACCGAATTCGGCCACCACGCCCAGCGTCTCGCCGACGGCGACCTCTCGGTGGACATCGACTGCTCGGGCGGCTCCGACGCCAGCGCCGTGCTGCTCTCGCTGCAGAAGCTGCAGGCGGAGCTGCGCCGCTCGCTGAGCGCCATCCGCACCGGCGCCGACAGCGTGAGCACCGCCGCCACCGAGATCGCCTCGGGCAACCAGGACCTGTCGCAGCGCACCGAGCAGACCGCGGGCAGCCTGCAGCAGGCCGCCAGCTCGATGACCCAGCTGAACAGCACCGTGCGCCAGAGCGCGGACGCGGCTTCGCAGGCCAACCAGCTGGCCAGCTCCGCCACCCAGGTGGCGCGCCGCGGCGGCGAGGTGGTCTCCCAGGTGGTCTCCACCATGGACGAGATCAACACCAGCTCGAAGAAGATCGCCGACATCATCGGCGTGATCGACGGCATCGCCTTCCAGACCAACATCCTGGCGCTGAACGCCGCGGTGGAAGCCGCCCGCGCCGGCGAGCAG
>NZ_JAYRUN010000024.1:0-50592 GCF_041918995.1 Ideonella sp.
CCGTGCGTGCCGCGCCGGCATCGCGGCGGGGGTGCTGCTGGCGGCCCTGGCCGCGGCCTGCGGCGGCGGCGACGCGGGCCGCGCGCCCGACGCCGCCGCTGCGCGCCCGCCCGCGACCGGAGCGTCCGACGCGCGCCCCGGGGTGCGCAGCGCCGCGCAGCCGGCCGAGCGCCCCCGGCCGGCCAGGGCCGTGCCGGCCGACGCCGCCGAGCGCGGCCTGTTCTCGCCGCTGGCGAACTGGCCGCTCATCGCGATCCATGCGGTGCTGCTGCCCGACGGCCGGGTGCTCACCTACGGCAGCGACGCCGCCGGCCGCCAGACCGGCTACTTCGTCTACGACGTGTGGGACAGCACCCAGCCGCCCGATGCCGGCCACCAGGTGCTGCCCAACACCACTGGCACCGACCTGTTCTGCAGCTCCCAGGTGCTGGTGCCGCTGGGGGGCGACCGGCTGCGGCCGCAGGTGGTCATCTCCAACGGCGACAACTGGGACGGGGGCATGGCCACCAACACCGGCAACGACCGCAGCAGCCTCTTCGACGTGGCCGGCAACACGCTGACCCGCGGGCAGGACACGCAGCGCCAGCGCTGGTACGGCACGTCCACCGTGCTGCGCAACGGCGAGGTCTACATCCAGGGTGGCTGGGAGGGCATGGACCGGCCCGAGATCCGTGGCGCCGACGGCCGCTACCGGCTGCTGGACGTGGACACCAGCGCCCTGGATTTCTACTACCCGCGCAATTTCCTGGCGCCCGACGGCCGGGTGTTCGGCATCGACAGCCACGGCCAGATGTACCACGTGAACACCCAGACCGCCCGGCTGCGGCTGGCGGGCCGCATCGGCGACGGCATCCATGGCACGGACTCGAGCGCGGCGATGTTCCGCCCCGGCCGCATCCTGCAGTTCGGCGGCTTCTCGGACCAGTCCATCGTGATCGACATCAACGGACCCGCGCCGGTGCTGTCCGGCCAGGCGCCGATGGCCTCGCAGCGGCGCCTGGCCACCGCGACCGTGCTCGCCGACGGCCGGGTGCTGGCCACGGGCGGCAGCCCGGTCTGGAACGACCTGCGCGACGCCGCGCTCGATGCCGAGCTGTGGGACCCCGCCACCGGCCGCTGGACGCCGGGCGCACGCGCGGCCGCGCCGCGGCTGTACCACTCCACCGCGCTGCTGCTGCCCGACGCCACCGTGCTGGTGGCCGGCGGCGGCGCACCCGGTCCGGTGGACAACCTCAACGCCGAGATCTACTACCCGCCCTACCTGTTCACCCCCGGCGGCGGATGGGCGGCGCGGCCGGTCATCACCGCCACGCCCGATTACCTGCGGGTGGGCCAGACCGTGGCCATCGACGTGGCCGCCGACCGCCCGGCCGCCCGCGTGGCGCTGGTGAGGACCGGCGCGGTGACGCACAGCTTCAACATGGACCAGCGCTTCCTCGAGCTCAGCTTCCGCGCCGAGGCGCAGGGCGCTGGCCGGCAGCGGCTGCATGTGCAGGTGCCCAGCCAGGCCAACCAGGTGCCGCCGGGCTGGTACCTCGTGTTCGTGATCGACGACGCCGGCGTGCCGTCGGTGGCGCGCATCCTCAACCTGGGCGTGTCCACCGGGCCGGACCCGGAGGTGAGCCCCGTGCTCACGCCGCCGCCACCGCAGAGCACGCCGGTGGGGGCGACCGTGGACCTGGCCCTGCAGGCGAGCGACCCCAACGGCGACACGCTGCTGTACAGCGCCGCCGGGCTGCCGCCCGGGCTGGCCCTGGACACGCGCACCGGCCGCATCACCGGCGTGCCCACCCGTGCCGGCCGCCACGACGTCGCGCTGGCCGTGTCCGACGGCCTGAACAGCGCCAGCGCGCAGCTGGTGTGGACGGTGGAGGGCGGCGTGCCGCTGGTGCTGGAGCCGCTGGCGCCGCCCGAGCTGGTGCTGCGCGGCGAGCGGCTGGACGTGCAGGCCAGCGCCAGCGGCTGGCAGGTGCAGTACCGCTGGCAGTTCGGCGACGGCACGGCGCCCACCGCGTGGTCGGACAGCGGCACCGCCAGCCACACCTACAGCCGCCCGGGCGTCTACACCGTGACGCTCACCGTGCGCGACGGCTTCGGCACCGAGCAGTCGCAGTCCTTCGTGCAGCGGGTGGGGCTGCCGCCCACGCCCGGGGGCGTGGCCACCCGCTCCAGCGGTCTGCTGGCCGAACCCGGCCGGCTGTGGGTGGTGAACCCGGACAGCGACAGCGTCAGCGTGTTCGGCCTGCCGGGGCAGGGCCGCATCGCCGAGATTCCGGTGGGCGCCGAGCCGCGTGCCATCGCGCGTGCCGCCGACGGCCGGGTGTGGGTGGCCAGCCAGCGCGGCGGCAGCCTGAGCGTCATCGACCCCGCGAGCCTGGCCGTGCAGGCCACGCTGATGCTGCCGCGCGGCAGCCAGCCGGTGGCGCTGGCCCTGTCGCCCGGCGGTCAGCTGGCCTACGTGAGCCTGGCCGCCAGCCAGCGCCTGCTGCGGCTGGACACCACCAGCTTCGCCCAGACCGGGGAACTCGCGCTGCCCGGCGGCCCGGGGGGGCTCGCCGTGTCGGCCGATGGCACGCGCGTGTACGTGTCGCGCTTCATCACCCCGCCGCTCACCGGCGAGGCCACGCTGCAGGTGCAGCCGGCCGCGGGCGACGGTGGCCAGGTGTGGCGCGTGGACGCCGCCGCCATGGCGCTGGCCGGCCGTTTCGTGCTGCGCACCAGCACCCGCGCTGACGGCGAGAACCAGGGCCGCGGCGTGCCGAACGCGCTGGGCGCCCCGGCGATCAGCCCGGATGGCAGCCAGGCCTTCGTGCCGTCCAAGCAGGACAACGTGCAGCGCGGCCTGCGCCGCGACGGGCTGCCGCTGACATTCCAGAACACCGTGCGGGCGGTCAGCTCGCGCCTGCTGCTGGACGCCGGCCGCGAGGACCTGGCCGGCCGCATCGACCACGACAACGCCAGCGTCGCCAGCGCGGCGCTGTTCGACCCGAGCGGCGTGCTGCTGTTCGTGGCGCTGGAGACCAGCCGCGAGGTGGCGGTGATCGACGCCCACGCGCGGCAGGAGCTGCTGCGCCTGCCCGTGGGCATTGCGCCGCGGGCGCTGGCGATGTCGGCCGACGGGACGGCGCTGTACGTGGCCAACCACCTCGACCGCAGCGTCAGCGCCTTCGACCTGCGGCCGCTGCTGCAGCACGGCCGGCTGTCGGTGCCGCCGCTGCACGAGCCGCTGGCGGCCGTGGCCACCGAGCCGCTGCCCCCGCAGGTGCTGCGCGGCAAGCAGCTCTTCCACGACGCCCGCGACACCCGGCTCGCGCGCGACGGCTACCTCAGCTGCGCCGCCTGCCACCACGAGGGCGGTCACGACGGCCGCACCTGGGACATGTCCGACGCCGGCGAAGGCCTGCGCAACACCGTCTCGCTGCGCGGCCGGGCTGGCCTGGCGCACGGGCCGCTGCACTGGAGCGCCAGCGCCGACGAGGTGCAGGACTTCGAGGGCCAGATCCGCCGCCTGGCCGGCGGCACCGGGCTGATGGCCGACGCCGACTTCCTCGCCGGCACTCGCAGCCAGCCGCTGGGCGACCCGAAGGCCGGCATCAGCGCCGACCTCGACGCGCTGGCCGCCTATGTGGCATTCCTGGCCAGCAGCGCGCCCAGCCCGCATCGCCCGGCCGCCGACGCGCCCAGTGCGCGCGCCCTGGCCGGCCGGGCGGTGTTCGCCGCCAAGGCGTGCGCCAGCTGCCACGGGGGCGCCGGCTTCACGCTGTCGGCCAGCCGGGGCCTGCAGGACATCGGCACCCTCACCGAGGCCAGCGGCCAGCGCCTGGGGGGCCCGCTGGCAGGCATCGACATTCCCGGCCTGCGCGACGTGTGGGCCACCGCCCCCTACCTGCACGACGGCTCGGCGCCGACGCTGGACGCAGCGCTGGCGGCTCACCAGGGCCTGCAGCTGGCGCCGCGCGAGCAGGCCGACCTGGTGGCCTACCTGCGCGAGATCGGGGGCGACGAGCCGGCGGCGCCGGAGCCGGGGCGCGGCCTCGCGGGCAGCTATTTCGCCAACCGGCAGCTCGCCGGCACGCCGGTGCTGCAGCGCGTGGAGGCGGTGGACGCGGACTGGGGCGCAGGCCCGCCGGGGCCCGGTGTGCCGGCCGACGGCTTCTCCGTGCGCTGGAGCGGGCTGATCGAGGCGCCGGCCAGCGGCACCTACCGCTTCCAGACCCTGTCCGACGAGGGCGTGCGGCTGTGGGTGGACGGCCGGCGGCTCATCGGCCACTGGACCCCGCATGCCGCCACGCTCGACACCTCGGACGCGATCACGCTGAAGGCCGGTCAGCGCGTGCCGCTGGTGCTGGAGTTCCAGGAGGTGAGCGGCCCGGCGCTGGTGCGGCTGGCGTGGCGGCTGCCGGGCACCGAGGTCTTCGTGCCGGTTCCGGCGCTGCGCCTGCATCCGGCTTGATCTGGCGCCGGCCAGGCGGCGGGCGCGCTTGACGTGGCGCAACCCGGCCGGTGCGCCGCTGCGTGACAGTGGCGCCGAAGCTGACCGACGCCCCGGATGACCGTGACCACGCCCGCGCCCCCCCCCCGCACCGCCCCCGCGGCGGGGCCGCCGCGGCCCGCCGCCGTGGCGCCCGCCCCGGCCGCCGGCCGCGAGCCTGCCGCCCTGGTGGGCGACGCCACCCGCCTGCCGCTGCCCGACGCACGGGCCTGGGGCGCGCTGTTCGCCGGGCCGGCCCTGTCGGCCTGCCAGGCCGAGCGGCTCGCGCCGCTGGCCCGCGTGCGCCGCCTGACCGCGGGCCAGGCGGTGTTCCGCCAGGGCGAGCCGGCGTGCAGCCTGGTGGCCCTGCTCCAGGGCGACGCCGCGCTGGGCCGCATGGACGCCCAGGGCCAGTTCCGCACCGAGCGGCACCTGTGCGGCCCCGCCTGGCTGGACGCCAGCGCGGCCTGGCTGGGGGCGCCCCGCGCCCACGATGCCCGGGCCCTGGGCGCCGCCACCCTGCTGGAATTCGATGCCGATGACCTGGCCGAGGCGCTGGAGCAGGCCCCGGGCCTGGCCACCCAGTTCGTCCGCGTGCTCGCCAGCGAGGTGCGCACGCTCACCCGCCATGCCCAGGCGCTCATGCACCAGGATGCGCCCGCGCGCTGGGCCGGCTGGCTGCAGGCCCATTGCCAGGACGTGCCGGGCGCGCCCGAGCGCGGCCTGGTGCAGCTCACGCTGCGCAAGCGCGACATCGCCTCGCAGCTGGCCATCACGCCCGAGACGCTCTCGCGCCTGATGCGCAGCTTCACCTCGCAAGGGGTGATCGAAGTGGCCGGCTACACCGTCCACGTGCTCGACCGCGCCCGCCTGGCCGCCCTGGCGGCCGGCTGACGCCCTCGGGCTCACCCTGAGCCCGCGGAGGGCCGACATGCCTTCGCGTTCGGCCTGAGCCTGTCGAAGGCCCTCCCTCGCCACAGCTCTCCCGCGTCCCCGGCACCCCCGACACCCGCCCCGCCGGGCGATTTCGGGAGCGGCGAGAAGCGCAGGGCGGCCGGCAGCGCGCCGGACCGGCGCGACTCGTTCTCTGACTCGCCGTCCGGTGTCTGAGCGCAGTGAACGTCAGTGAGCGCAGCGAGTTCGGCGGCGTGCCGGCTGGCCGAGCATCGCAGCGGACCCTCGGCCGCCAGGCCGAGGGCGCGGACGCATGAGCCCGGTGGGGCGGGTGTCGGGGGGGCCGTGCGCCGACGTCGGCGTGCGGGCCCTTCGACAGGCCCGGCCCGAGCCTGTCGAAGGGCCCAGGCGGAACGGGGAGCGACGCCGGCCACCGCCCCGGGCCCCACAATGGCGCCATGCCCGACGCCCCCACCCGCCTGGCCCTGCGCGGCGACCTGCTCGACTTCACGGGCACGCCGGCGCTGGACGAGCCCGCCAGCCCGGCCGTGCGCTTCCGGCCCGACCACTGGCTGCTCGTCGAGGACGGCCGCATCGCCGGCGCGCTGCCGGGCCCCACGCCGCCGGGCGAGGACTGGGCGCGCGAGGACCACCGTGGCCGGCTGCTGATGCCGGGCTTCATCGACACCCACGTGCACTGCCCCCAGCTGGACGTCATCGCCAGCTACGGCAGCAGCCTGCTGGACTGGCTGGACACCTACACCTTCCCGGCCGAGCAGCGCTTCGCGGATGCCGCCGCGGCGCGCGCGGGCTCGGCCCTGTTCCTCGATGCGCTGCTGGCGCACGGCACCACCGCCGCGGCGGTGTACCCCACCGTGCACGCCGGCTCGGCCGACGCGCTGTTCGAGGCGGCGGCCGCGCGCGGCATGCGGCTGGTGACCGGCAAGGTGCTGATGGACCGCCATGCGCCGCCGGCGCTGTGCGACGACGTCGTGGGTGGCCAGGCCGACTGCGAGGCCCTGATCGCCCGCTGGCACGGCCGTGGCCGGGCCGCGTACGCGGTGACGGTGCGCTTCGCCATCACCAGCACCCCGCCGCAGCTGGCCATGGCGGGCGGCCTGCTGCGGCGCCACCCGGGCCTGTACATGCAGACCCACGTCGCCGAGAACCGCGACGAGGTGCGCTGGGCGGCCGAGCTGTTCCCCGAGGCACGCAGCTACCTGGACGTGTACCACCGCGCCGGCCTGCTCGACGAGCGCGCCATCCTGGCGCACGGCATCTGGCTGGACGACACCGACCGCGCCCTGCTGGCCGACACCGGCGCCCACATCGCCCATTGCCCCACCAGCAACCTGTTCCTCGGCAGCGGGCTGTTCGACTGGGCGGCGGCGCGGGAGGCGGGCGTGCGGGTGTCGGTGGCCACCGACGTCGGGGGCGGCACCACGCTGTCGATGCCGCGCACGCTGGCCGAGGCCTACAAGGTGCAGGCGATGCAGGGCTGGCGGCTGTCGGCCTGGGCGGCGCTGCATGCGGCCACGCGCGGCGCGGCCGAGGCGCTGCAGCTGGGCGGCGAGATCGGCAGCCTGGAGCCCGGCCGCCTGGCCGACGTGGTGGCCTGGGACTGGTCCCACGGCCCCGTGGCCGCGCACCGGGACCGCCTGGCGCAGGCGCAGGCCCTGCATGCCCGGGTGTTCGCCTGGATGACGCTGGCCGACGAGCGCCAGGTGGCGGCCACCTGGGTGGCCGGTGTGCCGCGCTGGCGACGAGCGCCCGATCGCGCGCCGCAGGTGGCCGCACTCGGGTGACAATCCAGGGTTTGTCCCTCGCGCGCACCGCACCGGCCGGCATGTACCGCCTCGAACTCCAAGGCATCACCAAGCAGTACCCCTCGGTGCGCGCCAACGACGACGTGTCGTTGCGCGTGGCGCCGGGCGAGATCCACGCCGTGCTGGGCGAGAACGGGGCCGGCAAGTCCACCCTGATGAAGGTCATCTACGGCGCCACCCAGCCGGACGCCGGCCGCATCCTCTGGGACGGCCAACCGGTGCAGGTGGCCAGCCCCGCGGCGGCCCGCGCCCTGGGCATCAGCATGGTCTACCAGCATTTCTCGCTGTTCGACACGCTGACCGCGGCCGAGAACGTGTGGCTGGGCCTGGACAAGGCGCTGTCGCTGGCCGACGTGACGCGTCGCATCCGCGAGGTGGCCGAGGGCTACGGCTTGGCCGTGGACCCGCTGCGGCCGGTGCACTCGCTCAGCGTGGGCGAGCGGCAGCGGGTGGAGATCGTGCGCGCCCTGCTGGGCCGGCCGCGCCTGCTCATCCTGGACGAGCCCACCTCGGTGCTCACGCCGCAGGCGGTGGAGCGCCTGTTCGTCACCCTGCGCCAGCTCAGCAGCGAGGGCTGCAGCATCCTCTACATCAGCCACAAGCTCGACGAGATCCGCGACCTGTGCCACCACTGCACCGTGCTGCGCGGCGGCCGGGTGACAGGCGAGGTGGACCCCACGCGCGAGACCAACGCCAGCCTGTCGCGCCTGATGATCGGCGCGGAGCCGCCGGCCCTGGCGCGCCGCGGCCCGCATGCGGGCGACGTGGCGCTGGAGGTGCGCGGCCTGTCGCTGCCGCAGGTCGATCCCTTCGGCGTGGCGCTGGAGGCGGTGTCGCTGCAGCTGCGCGCGGGCGAGGTGCTGGGCATCGCCGGTGTGTCCGGCAACGGCCAGCAGGAGCTGATGGCGGCGCTCTCGGGCGAGGACCGCCGGGCACCGGCCGGCAGCGTGCGCCTGGGCGAGGCCGACATCTCGCGCGCCTCGCCGCGCGAGCGCCGTGCCCGCGGCCTGCACTTCGTGCCCGAGGAGCGCCTGGGCCGCGGCGCCGTGCCGGCCATGAGCCTGGCGCAGAACACGCTGCTGACCCGCGAGGAGGCCGTGGGCCGCACCGGCTGGCTGCACCTGGGCGAGACCCGGCTGCTGGCCATCCGGCTGATCGAGCGCTTCGGCGTCAAGGCGCCGGGGCCGGACGCCGCGGCGCGGTCCCTGTCCGGCGGCAACCTGCAGAAGTTCCTGGTCGGCCGCGAGATCGACGCGCGGCCGCAGGTGCTCATCGTCGCGCAGCCCACCTGGGGCGTGGACGTGGGCGCCGCCGCGCAGATCCGCCAGGCCCTGCTGCAGCTGCGCGACGAGGGCTGTGCGGTGCTGGTGGTCAGCGAGGAGCTCGACGAGCTGTTCGAGATCTGCGACCGGCTGGTGGTCATCGCCCGCGGCCGCCTGTCGCCGCCGGTGCCCATCGCCGAGGCCACGGTGGAGCAGGTGGGCATCTGGATGTCCGGGCTATGGCCCGGCGCGGATGGCGCAGCCTCGGACGGTGCGCGGGAGGTGGCCCATGTGGCGGCTTGAAGCGCGCCCCCAACCCTCGCGGGCGCTGTCGTACGCCTCGCCGCTGATCGCCCTGGCGATCACCGTGCTGATCGGCGTGGTGCTGTTCGCCGCGCTGGGCAAGGACCCGCTGCGCGGCCTGCAGGTGTTCTTCGTGGAGCCGCTGAAGAGCGCCTACGCGTTGTCCGAGCTGTCCGTCAAGGCCGTGCCGCTGGTGCTCATCGCGCTGGGCCTGGCGGTGTGCTTCCGCGCCAACGTATGGAACATCGGCGCGGAAGGGCAGTTCGTGGTGGGTGCGCTGGCGGCCGGCTGGATGGCCATGCAGGCCGGGCCGGCCACGGCCTGGCTGGGCGCGGGCATGGTGGCCCCCGTGCTGGTGGCGGGCGCGGTGGGTGGCATGGCCTGGGCGGCCATCGTGGCCCTGCTGCGCGACCGCTTCAGCGCCAACGAGATCCTGGTCAGCCTGATGCTGGTGTACGTGGCCGACCTGCTGCTGGCCTGGCTGGTGTACGGGCCCTGGAAGGACCCGGCGGGCTACAACTTCCCGCAGACCATCACCTTCGATGCCACCACCCGCGTGCCGCGCCTGGTGCAGGGCCTGCGCATGAACGCCGGGGTCGTGGTGGCGGTGGTGGCGGTGGCGGCGCTGTGGGTGTTCATGTTCCGCACCTACCGCGGCTTCGCGCTGCAGGTGGGCGGGCAGGCGCCGGCCGCCGCGCGCTACGCGGGCTTCTCCTCGCGCCGTGCGGTGTGGACGGCGCTGCTGCTGTCGGGCGGGCTGGCCGGGCTGGCCGGTGGGCTGGAGGCGGCCGGGCCGCTGGGCCAGCTGACGCCCTACGTGCCGGCCGGCTACGGCTTCGCGGCCATCATCGTGGCCTTCGTGGGCCGGCTGCACCCGGTGGGCATCGTGCTGTCGGCGGTGCTGATGAGCATGTTCTACATCGGCGGTGAGCTGGCCCAGTCGCGCCTGGGCCTGCCCAAGGCACTCACCGGCGTGTTCCAGGGCCTGCTGCTGTTCGCGCTGCTGGCCTGCGACACCCTGATCCACTATCGCCTCGTCCGCTCGAAGGGAGCCCGGGCATGAACGAGATGGCGCTGCTGCTGGCGGCCACGCTGAACGCCGGCACCGTGCTGGCCATCGCCGGCCTGGGGCTGCTGCTCAACGAGCGGGCCGGCATCGTCAACCTCGGCGCCGAGGGCATGATGCTGGTGGCCGCGGTGGCGGGCTTCGCCACGGCCGTGCACACCGGCTCCGACCTGCTGGCCTTCGCGGCCGGCATGGGCGCGGGCGCACTGATGGCCGCCGCCTTCGGCGTGCTGGTCATCTGGCTCAACACCAACCAGTACGCCAGCGGCCTGGCCCTCAGCCTGTTCGGCGCCGGCTTCTCCGCCTTCGTGGGCATCGGCTACGTGCAGGAGCGCATCGGCGAGCGCACCGTCTTCGCGCTGCCGCTGCTGGCCGACATCCCGGTGCTGGGGCCCGCGCTGTTCCGCCACCATCCGCTGGTGTATGGCGCCATCGCGCTGGCGGCCGGCCTGGCCTGGTTCCTGTACCGCTCGCGCGCCGGGCTGGTGCTGCGCGCAGTGGGCGAGTCGCCCGAATCCGCGCATGCGCTGGGCTACCCGGTGCGGCGCATCCGCCTGGCCGCGGTGGTGGGCGGCGGTGCGCTGTGCGGGCTGGCGGGCGCCTACCTGTCGGTGATCTACACGCCGCTGTGGGTGGAGGGCATGGTGGCCGGCCGCGGCTGGATCGCCCTGGCGCTGACCACCTTCGCCACCTGGCGGCCGGCACGCGTCCTGCTTGGCGCCTACCTGTTCGGCGGCGTCACCATGCTGCAGTTCCACCTGCAGGGTGAGGGCGTGGAGATCGCCAGCCAGTGGCTGTCCATGCTGCCCTACCTGGCCACCATCGTGGTGCTGGTGCTCATCTCGCGCAACCCCGCGTGGATACGCGCCAACATGCCGGCCTCGCTGGGCAAGCCGTTCTTCCCGGGGCAGTGAAGCGTGCCTCCCCTCGGCGCCGCGCTTTGACGGCGGCGTCCCATTCGTGAACCCTTTCTTGACGACGACACGGAGTCCTGACATGACCCTCTCGAAGCGAACCTTCCTCACCACCGCCGGCCTGCTGGGACTGGCCGCCACCGCCGGCCTGGTCGGCTGCGGCAAGAAGGAGGAGGCCGCTGCGCCCGGGGCGGCCAGCGCCGCCGCCTCCGCCCCCGCGGCCAAGCCCGAGCCGCTGAAGATCGCCTTCGCCTATGTCGGCCCGGTGGGCGACGGCGGCTGGACCTTCGCCCACGACAACGGACGCAAGGCGCTGGAGAAGGAGTTCGGCGACCGCATCGTGACCAGCTTCGTCGAGAAGGTGCCCGAGGCCGCCGACGCCGAACGCGTGTTCCGCGACATGGTGGGCCAGGGCAACACGCTGGTGTTCGGCACCACCTTCGGCTACATGGAGCCCATGCTCAAGGTGGCCGCCGACACGCCCAACGTGAAGTTCGAGCACGCCACCGGCTACAAGACGGCCGAGAACCTGCGCACCTACGACAGCCGCACCTACGAGGGCGCCTACATGGCCGGCGTGGTGGCCGGCGCCATGACCAAGAGCAACACGCTGGGCGTGGTGGGCTCCATTCCCATCCCCGAGGTGATCCGCAACATCAACAGCTTCACCCTCGGCGCGCAGAGCGTGAACCCGAAGATCAAGACCAAGGTGGTCTGGGTCAACGAGTGGTTCAACCCGCCCAAGGAGACCGAGGCCGCCACCGCGCTGATCAACGGCGGCGCCGACGTGCTCATGCAGAACACCGATTCCGCCGCCGTGCTCAAGACCGCGGAAGACAAGGGCAAGCGCGCCTTCGGCTGGGATTCCGACATGACCGCCTACGGCCCCAAGGCCCACCTCGGCTCGGCCGTCATCAACTGGGGCCCGTACTACGTCAAGGCCACGCGTGACGTGCTGGACGGCACCTGGTCCACCGGCAAGGCCTGGTGGGGCGTGAAGGAAGGCGCGATCGATTTCGTGGGCATCGCCGAGGACGTGCCGGCCGAGACCAAGGCCCGCGTCGAGCAGATCAAGGCCGGCCTGAAGGACGGCAGCTTCGTGATCTGGAAGGGCCCCATCGTGGACAACGCCGGCAAGGAAGTGCTGGCCAAGGACGCCGTGGCCGACGACGCCTTCCTGGGCGGCATCAAGTTCTACGTCAAGGGCGTGGACGGAAAGGTGCCGGGCGACGGCAAGTAAGCCGGCGCACCCCTTCCGCCGCCCAGGCCGCCGGCACCCGCCGTGCGGCCTTTTTGTCGCGCGGCGCGCCCGCGCCGCACCCCCGGGCAAGCCCCGATGTGACGATTCTTGCTAGAGCCCCGGTGCCGCGCATCCCGGGTAGTAGGATGCGCGGCACCTACTTTTCCCTTATGGCCCGCATCCCGGGCCGCATTGAAGCGAGGAGATCCCCCATGCCGCGTCTTTCTTCCCTGACGGTCACCGCCGCCGCCGTGGTGATGCTGTTCGGTGCCGGTGCCGCGTCGGCCCGCAACATCGACGCCATCAAGAAGTCGGGCACGATCATCGTGGCCACCGAGGGCCAGTACGCCCCCTTCAACTTCTTCGAGGGCTCCAAGCTCACCGGCTTCGAGGTCGAGCTGATGGAGGGCGTGGCCAAGAAGATGGGCCTGAAGATCGAGTGGAAGACGCTGGGCTTCGACGCCCTGCTCACCGGCCTTGGCCAGGACCGCTGGGACGTGGTGATCGCCTCGCACGGCATCACCGAGGAGCGCGCCAAGGCGGTGACCTTCACCAACCCGCACTACTGCTCGGGCGGTGCCATCGTCACCAAGAACCCCGACCTGAAGACCGCGCAGAGCCTGGCGGGCAAGGTGCTGGCCGTGCAGACCGGCACGTCCTACCTCGAGTCGGCGCAGAAGATCCCGGGCGTGAAGGAAGTGAAGAACTTCCCCAAGGACCCGGATGCCCAGGCCGCCGTGATGTCCGGCCGCGCCGACGCGTGGGTGACCGACAAGTTCGTGGCGCTCGACGTGCTGAAGAACAACAAGAACACCGGGCTGCGTGCCACCGGCATGCTGTTCGTGGAGAAGATCGCCGCCGCGGTCGCCAAGGGCAACCAGGGTGTGGCCGATGCCTACAACAAGGCGCTGGCCGACTACATGGCCAAGGGTGGCGGCTACGAGACCCTGACCATGAAGTACTTCGGCGAGGACGTGCGCTGCAAGTGATGCGCGCCCCGGGGCGCCCCCGGGCGCCCCGGCCGAGGACCTCTTTCCCACGGCCAGCCGTCTGTCCATGATTCTTCCTGTCCCCGGTTGGCCCGCGGGCTGGTCGCGCGAGCGGCGCAGCCTGGCCACCATCGTCACCGCCTCCCTCGCCCTGCTGGCCGCCCTGTGGGTGGCGGCCAGCCTCATCGCCCTGGCACCTGCGCCCATCGGGCCGAACGCGAAGTTCTTCGCCGAGGGCATGGTGGTCACCATGCAGCTCACCGTGGTGGCCAGCATCGCCGGCGTGGTGCTGGGCCTGCTGGCCGCGCTCGGCAAGACCTCGCGCATGCGGCCGCTGCGCTGGGTGTGCGGCTTCTACATCTGGGTCATCCGCGGCACGCCGCTGCTGGTGCAGATCTTCTTCGTCTACTTCGCGCTGCCGGTGCTGGTCGAGGCGATCGGCTGGGAGTGGCTCACGAATGCCTCGCGCATGTCCGAGTTCACCGCCGCCGCGCTGGCGCTGTCGCTCAACGTGGGCGCCTACAACGCCGAGGCGTTCCGCGCCGGCCTGCTGTCGGTGCCGCGCGGGCAGTTCGAGGCCGCACAGTCGCTGGGCCTCAGCCGCTGGCACACGCTGCGCGACATCACCTTCCCGCAGGCCTTCAAGGTGGCCCTGCCGCCGCTGGTGAACAACGTGGTGGCACTGCTGAAGGATTCTTCGCTGGCCTACTCCATCGGCGTGGTCGAGCTCACCAACGTGGGCGCGCGCGTGCAGTCGTCCACCTTCCAGCCCGTGCCCATCCTGATCACCACGGCCATCCTCTACCTCGTGATGACCACGCTGCTCACGCAGATCACCAACGGCATCGAGCACCGCTTCGACATCGAGGGGCGGCAGTCATGACCGGCTCCGCCCCGCTCATCACCGTGGACAAGGTCAACAAGCACTTCGGCCCCGCCCATGTGCTGCGCGACGTGTGCACCCATTTCAACACCGGCGAGGTGGCGGTGGTCATCGGCTCGTCGGGCTCGGGCAAGAGCACGCTGCTGCGCACGCTGAACCGCCTGGAAAAGCACGACAGCGGCCGCATCGTCATCGACGGCATCCCGGTGGACGACGACCCGAAGCACCTCAAGGCGCTGCATGCCGAGGTGGGCATGGTGTTCCAGCAGTTCAACCTGTTCCCGCACCTCACGGTGCTGGACAACGTGTCGCTGGCGCCGCGCCGGGTGCGCGGCCTGAAGAAGGCCGAGGCCGCCGAGCGCGCCATGGGGCTGCTGGAGAAGGTGGGCATGCAGGCGCATGCGCACAAGCACCCCTTCCAGCTCTCGGGCGGGCAGCAGCAGCGCGTGGCCATCGCCCGCGCGCTGGCCATGCAGCCGCGCATCATGCTGTTCGACGAGCCCACCTCCGCGCTCGACCCGGAGATGGTCAAGGAAGTGCTCGACGTGATGAAGGGCCTGGCCGCCACGGGCATGACCATGATCGTGGTGACCCACGAGATGGGCTTCGCACGCGAGGTGGCCGACCGGGTGCTCTACTTCGACAAGGGCTGCATCCTGCAGGACCGCCCGCCCGAAGACTTCTTCGACCGCCAGGACAACCCGCGCATCCGCGCGTTCCTGGGGCAGATCGGGCACTGATTCCCTTCCCACCGTTCGGTCCGAGCCACCCCGGCCGTTCGGCCTGAGCTTGTCGAAGGCCCCCGCACGCCGAGGTGGGTGCCAGCCCGCACCGGCACCCACCCCGGCCGGCTCATGCGTCCGCGCCCTCGGCCTGGCGGCCGAGGGTGCCCTGCGATGCTCGGCCGCGGGTCGCGCGGCTCAACTCGCTTCGTTCGCTGCGCTCTCTGCGCTCGGACAGTCGCCGCGAGTCAGTGCACGCAGCGCGCTGGCGCGCGCCGACCCGCGTCCTGCGCTTCTCGGCGCTCCCAAATCGCCGGCCGGGGTGGGCACCGGTGCGGGCGGGTGAACGGCTCGTCCTGTCAGGGGCCTCTTCGACAAGCTCAGGGCGAACGGGGAGGGCTGCGCTTGCTCACGCATCGTTCGGCCTGAGCTTGTCGAAGGCCCTCCCTCGCCGCCGCACCCACGCATCCCCGGCACCCCCGACACCCGCCCCGCCGGGCGATTTGGGGAGCGGCGAGAAGCGCAGGACGGCCGGCAGCGCGCCGTGTCGGCGCGCCTCGTCCTCTGACTCGCCGTCCGGTGTCTGAGCGAAGCGGGCGGCAGCCCGCGCAGCGAGTTCGGCGGCGTGCCGGCCGGCCGAGCATCGCAGCGGACCCTCGGCCGCCAGGCCGAGGGCGCGGACGAATGAGCCCGGTGGGGCGGGTGTCGGGGGGGCACGCGCCGGCCTTGGCGTACAGGGCCTTCGACACGCTCAGGCCGAACGGAAGGCAGGGGCCCTCGAGTGGCGGGACAATGGCGCCGCTGCCATCGCCACCTCCCATCCGCCATGCCTGATTTCGACCGCATCCCCCGTGACCGGCTGCCCGCGCTGCTGCGCCAGATGCCCAAGGCCGAGCTGCACATCCACATCGAGGGCTCGCTGGAGCCGGAGCTGATCTTCCGGCTGGCCGAGCGCAACGGCGTGGCGCTGGCCTACCCCAGCGTGCAGGCGCTGCGCGAGGCCTACGCCTTCACCGACCTGCAGAGCTTCCTGGACATCTACTACGCGGGCGCCAGCGTGCTGCTCAAGGAAGCCGACTTCTTCGACATGGCCTGGGCCTACTTCGAGAAGGCGGCGGCGGACAACGTGGTGCATGCCGAGCTGTTCTTCGACCCGCAGACCCACACCGAGCGCGGCGTGCCGATCGAGGCGGTGATCCTCGGCCTGCACCACGCCTGCCAGCGGGCCCATGCCGAGTTCGGCATCACCAGCCGGCTCATCCTGTGCTTCCTGCGCCACCTGAGCGAGGAAGATGCCTTGCGCACGCTGAACGCGGCCCTGCCCTACCGCGAGTACGTCGTGGGCGTGGGGCTGGACAGCTCCGAGCGTGACCACCCGCCCGAGAAGTTCGCCCGCGTGTTCGCGCGCTGCCGGGAGCTGGGGCTGCACGTCGTGGCCCACGCCGGCGAGGAAGGCCCGCCGGCCTACATCGACAGCGCCATCGACGTGCTGAAGGTGGAACGCATCGACCACGGCGTGCGCTGCGTGGAGGACCCGGGCCTGGTGGCCCGGCTGGCGGCGCTGCGCATGCCACTCACCGTGTGCCCGCTGTCCAACGTGAAGCTGTGCGTGTTCCCCTCGCTGGCGGCGCACAACCTGCCGCAGCTGCTGGACGCGGGCTTGGTGGTGACGATCAATTCGGACGACCCGGCCTACTTCGGCGGCTACCTCAACGACAACTTCGTGCAGACCTTCGCGGCCTTGCCCCAGCTGGGCGCACGACAGGCCTACACCCTGGCGCGCAACAGCTTCGAGGCCAGTTTCGTGGACGCGCCGGCCCGGGCCGAATGGCAGCGCCGGCTGGACGAGGTGTTCGCCGCGGCCGCGGTGTGAGCGCGCCGGTGTGCTGCCTGGCCGCGCTGCCCTGATGCGTGCGGCTTGCGTCCTGCGCGGCGAGGCGGCAGCATGGGGCCAAGGAGAGTTTCCATGAAGATCCTCGTTCCCATCGACGGCACGGCGCTGTCGCTCGCGGCCCTGCGCCATGCCATCGGCCTGGTGCAGCTCGGCCTGCGCGCCGAGCTGGTGCTGGCCAATGTGCAGGAGCCGGCCAGCCTGTACGAATGGCTGCGTGCGCCCGATCCCGACACGCTCGGCCACATCGCCGAGGCCGCGGGCGAGCATGCGCTGCAGACGGCCGAAGGCCTGCTGCGCCAGGCCGGGCTGGACGCCACCGAGGTGCTGGTCACCGGCGAGCCGGCCCATGCGCTGCTCGATCTCATCGAGACCGAGGACTGCGGCGCGGTGGTCATGGGCACGCGCGGCGGCGGCGGTTTCCTGGCGGCGTTCTCCGATTCGGTCTCGCATGTGCTGGTGGAGCGCTCGCCCGTGCCCGTCACGCTGGTGAAGCTGCCGGACGAGGACGACGCGCGCTTCAGCACAGACGCATGACACGGTGATGGCGGGGCGCGCCGCTATGCTGCGGCGCACCCGCCATGACCACCGGCCCCCGCCACACCCTGCCCGAGCTTGTCGAGCTGCAGGCGCTCCAGCGCCTGGGCGGCGCGGCGCTGCGCGAGCGGCTGCTGTGCACGGTGCCCGTGCGCGGCGCGCCAAGCGGCGGGCTGCCGGTGTGCGCCTACACGCTGGGCAGCGAGCGCCCCGAGGCGCCGGCCCTGCTGGTGGTGGGTGGCGTGCACGGCCTGGAGCGCATCGGCGCCGAGGTGGCCATCGCCTGGCTGCGCAGCCTGGTGATGCGCCTGGCCTGGGACGACACGCTGCACCGCCAGCTCGATGCCGTGCGGCTGGTGTTCGTGCCGCTGCTCAACCCGGGTGGCGTGTGGCAGGGCACGCGCAGCAACCCGCGCGGGGTGGACCTGATGCGCAATGCCCCCGTGCAGGCCGAAGACCCGGTGCCGTGGCCGCTGGCCGGCCAGCGCCTGTCCGCCCGGCTGCCCTGGTACCGCGGGCGCCGCGGCGAGGCCATGGAGCCGGAGGCCCAGGCGCTGTGTGATCTCGTGGAGACGGAGCTGCTGCCGCGCCCCTTCACCCTGGCCGTGGACTGCCACTCCGGCTTCGGCCTGCACGACCGGCTGTGGTTCCCGTTCGCGCACACCGCGCGGCCCATCGGCCACCTGCCCGAGCTGCACCGCCTGGCCGAGATGCTGGACCAGGCCCTGCTGCACCACCGCTACGTGATGGAGCCGCAGAGCCGCCAGTACCGCACGCATGGCGACCTGTGGGACCACCTCTACCTGCGCGCCGGTGCCGCCGGGCCCGGCCACACCTTCCTGCCGCTGACCCTGGAGATGGGCTCGTGGCTGTGGGTGAAGAAGAACCCGCGCCAGCTCTTCAGCCGCCACGGCATCTTCAACCCGCTGGTGGACCACCGCCAGCGGCGCGTGCTGCGGCGTCACCTGGGGCTGCTCGATTTCCTCGGCCGGGCCGCGGCCAGCCATGCGCGCTGGCTGCCGCAGGGGCCGCTGCGCGAGCACCACCACCAGGCCGCGGTGCGCCGCTGGTACGGCGCGCCACCGGTGGCCAACGCATGACGGCCGAGCGGCACGCAGCACCGGCGCCGTGGGTGCTGCTGCGCGGCCTGACGCGCGACAGCCGCCACTGGGAGGACCTGCCGGCCCGCCTGCAGGCCGCGCTGCCGGCGGGCACCGTGGTGCGGGCACTGGACGCCGCGGGCAACGGCGCGCGCTGGCGCGAACGCAGCCCGGCCTCGGTGGCTGCCATGACCGAGGACGCGCGGGCCAGCCTGGCCGGCCTGGGGCTGCGCGGCCCGGTGCGGCTGCTGGCGCTGTCGCTGGGTGCGATGGTGGCGGTGGACTGGGCCGCGCGCCACCCGCAGGAGCTGGCCGGCGCCGTGCTGGTGAACACCAGCCTGCGGCCCTTCAGTGCCGCGCACGAGCGGCTGCGCTGGGGCTGCTGGCCGGCCGTGGCCGGCGCACTGATCCGGCGCCCCGATGCCGAATCGTTGGAGCGCCTGGTGTGGCGCCTGACCAGTGCGCGCCCGCGAACCGCCGAGGAGACGGACGCCCTGGTCGCCCGCTGGGCCGGCTGGCGCGACGAGGCGCCCGTGTCCGCCGCCAACGCGATGCGCCAGCTCTGGGCGGCGGCGCGGTTCCGCGCCCCGGCGGAGCCGCCGGCCGTGCCGATGCGGGTGCTGGTGGGCGCGGGCGACGCGCTCGTGCACCCACGCTGCAGCGAACGCCTGGCCGCCGCCTGGGGCCTGCCGCTGCAGCGCCACCCGTGGGCGGGGCACGACCTGCCGCTGGACGACCCCGGCTGGGTGGTGCAGGCGGCGTGCGAGGCGGACGCCGCGTGGCGCCGCGCCGGTCAGCTGCGGCCGGCCTCCACCGCCCAGCAGGCCACGCGCTGATCGGGATGGGCGGCGCCCGGCGGCGCGGCCAGCGGCGGCATCTCGGCCGCGCAGCGCTCGAAGGCGAGCGGGCAGCGCGTGCGGAAGGGGCAGCCGCTGGGCCGGTCGATGGGGGAGGGCAGCTCGCCCTTGAGCAGGATGCGCTCGCGCCGGTGGGCCGAGTCCACGGTGGGCGTGGCCGACAGCAGCGCGCGCGTGTAGGGGTGGCGCGGCGACTCGAACACCGCGTCGCGCGGGCCGCTCTCCACGCAGCGGCCGAGGTACATCACCAGCACGTCGTCGGCCACGTGGCGCACCACGCCCAGGTCGTGCGAGATGAAGACATAGGCCACGTGCAGGCGTTCCTGCAGCTCGTCCAGCAGGTTCAGCACCTGGGCGCGGATGGACACGTCCAGCGCCGACACCGGCTCGTCGAGCACCAGCACGCGGGGCCGCAGCATCAGCGCGCGGGCGATGGCCACGCGCTGGCGCTGCCCGCCGGAGAACATGTGCGGGTAGCGGCCGAAGTGCTCCTCGCGCAGGCCCACCTGGCGCAGCATCTCGCGCGCCTGCTGTTCTCGCTCGTCGCGGTTGCCCAGCCCGTTGACCAGCAGCGGCTCCATCAGCGCGGCGCCCACCGTCTGGCGCGGGTTGAGCGAGCCGTAGGGGTTCTGGAAGACGATCTGGATCTGCCGGCGCAGCTGGCGCTTCAGCGCCTCGTCGGCCGCGGCGACGTCCTGGCCGTCGATCAGCAGCTGTCCCGCGGTGGGCGGCTCGATCATGGTGAGCAGCCGGGCCAGCGTGGACTTGCCGCAGCCGGACTCGCCCACCACCGCCAGGGTGCGCCCGGCGGCCACGCTGAAGCCCACGCCGTCGAGCGCGTGCACGACCGCGGGCGGCTGGAACAGGCCGCGCGAGACCGGGTAGTCCCGGCGCAGGGCCACGGCCTGCAGCACGGTCGCCGTGGTGTCGGGCGACGCGGGCGCCACGGTCCGATCGAGGGTGTCGGTGTTCATGCCGCCTCCGGGTGCGGTGCGCCGGCGGCCAGGTCCGGCGCGCGGCCGTCCACCAGCGGGAAGTGGCACAGCGCGCGGCCCAGCGAATCGCAGGCCGCCGCCGGCGCCACGCGGTGGCACAGCGGCTGCGCCTGCGGGCAGCGCGGCGCGAACAGGCAGCCGGCCGGGCGGTCGAACTGGCCGGGCACCAGGCCGTCGATGGCGGACAGGCGCTGCCCGTGCGCCACCCGCTCGGGCAGCGCGGCCAGCAGCGCGGCGGTGTAGGGGTGGTGCGGGTCCTGGAACAGCGTGGCCGCGGGCTGGGTTTCCACCGGCCGCCCGGCGTACTGCACCAGCACACGGTCGGCGGTCTCGGCCACCACGCCCAGGTCGTGCGTGATGAGCACCAGCGCCATGCCGGTGTCGCGGCGCAGGCCGCGCAGCAGGTCGAGGATCTGCGCCTGGATGGTCACGTCCAGGGCGGTGGTCGGCTCGTCGGCGATGAGCAGGCGCGGCTTGCAGGCCAGCGCCATGGCGATCATGACGCGCTGGCTCATGCCGCCGGAGAGCTGGTGGGGAAAGGCGCGTGCGCGGCGGGCCGGGTCGGGGATGCCCACCTGCTCGAGCAGCTCGATGACCCGGGCGCGGCGCTGGGTGCGGTCCAGCGCGGTGTGGGCGGCCAGCGCCTCGCCGATCTGGTAGCCCACGGTGAAGCACGGGTTCAGCGAGCTCATCGGCTCCTGGAACACCATGGCCACGTCACGGCCGACGAGCGCGCGGCGCTGCTTCGGGTGCATGGCCAGCAGGTCCTGGCCGTCGAAGTGCATGCGCTCGGCGCCCACGGTGGCGGTCCAGGGCAGCAGGCCCATGATGGCCAGCATCGCCACCGACTTGCCCGAGCCCGACTCGCCCACGATGGCCAGCACCTCGTTGGGCGCCACCTGCAGGTCGACGCCGTCCACGGCCCGGAAGGCGCCGCCGCGCGTGGCGAAGCTGACGCTCAGCCCGCGGATGTCGAGAAGCGGAGTGGAGGACCTCATGGGCGGCGTAGGCGGTAGGCAGGCTGAGGCGGCGCTCCGAAGGAGCCGCCGCCATCCAAGTGGCGTGCGCGGATCCGGCTTCGCCGGTCCGCTGCGCGAGCCCCCTCGGGGGGCAGCGACCGGCAGGGAGCGTGGGGGCTCACGTTTTTCTCATCTTGGGATCGAGGGCGTCGCGCAGGCCGTCGCCGGCCAGGTTGATCGACACCACGGTGACGAGGATGGCCAGGCCGGGCAGGGTGACCAGCCAGGGGTCGGAGCGGATGAACTCGCGGGCGTCGGCCAGCATGGTGCCCCACTCGGCGGTGGGCGGCTGCGCGCCCAGGCCCAGGAATCCCAGCGCGGCGGCCTCGAGGATGGCGTCGGACACGCCGAGCGCGGCCTGCACGATGAGCGGCGCCAGGCAGTTGGGCAGCACGGTGAAGAACATCAGCCGCCACTTGCCCACGCCGGCCACGCGCGCGGCGGTGACGTAGTCCTTCTGCAGCTCGGCCATGGCCGACGCCCGCAGCAGCCGCACATAGCGCGGCAGGTAGACGATGGTCACCGCGATGATGGTGTTGGCCAGGCTGGGGCCCAGCACCGCCACCACCAGGATGGCGAGCACCAGGCTGGGCACGGCCATGATGAGGTCCATCACGCGCGTGATCACCACGTCCACCGCCTGGCCGAGCGAGGCGCAGGCCAGGCCCAGCAGCACGCCGATGACGAAGCTGAAGGCCATCACCGACAGGCCGATGAACAGCGACACCCGGGCACCGTGGATCAGGCGCGAGAGGTGGTCGCGGCCCAGGCTGTCGGTGCCCAGCAGGAAGCGCGTGCTGCCGCCTTCGGCCCAGGCGGGCGCGGCGCGCACGGCGTCGCGGAACTGCTCGTTGGGCGAGTAGGGCGCCACCACGTCGGCGAAGATGGCCAGCAGTGCCACGATCACCACGACCACCAGGCCGGCGACCGCGCCCTTGTTCTCGCTGAAGGCCCACCAGAAGGACTTCCAGGGGGAGGGCGGGGCCGGCGCGGCCACGGCGGGGGACAGTGCGGACGTATCAGCCATGCCTAATGCGTGGGTTGATCAGGCCGTAGGCCAGGTCGACCAGCAGGTTCACGCCGATCACGATGGAGGACACCAGCATCACGCCGCCCTGCAGCGCGGGGTAGTCGCGCCGCGAGATGGACTCGATGAGCCACTTGCCGATGCCGGGCCAGGAGAAGATGGTCTCGGTGAGCACCGCGCCGGCCATCAGCGCGCCCACCTGCAGGCCGATCACGGTGACCACCGGGATCATGGCGTTGCGCAGCGCGTGCACGCCCACCACGCGCCAGGCGGGCAGGCCCTTGGCACGCGCGGTGCGCACGTAGTCCTCGCCCAGCACCTCCAGCATCGCCGAGCGCGTCATGCGCGCGATGACCGCCAGCGGGATGGTGCCCAGCACCACGGCCGGCAGCACCAGGTGGTGCAGCGCGTCGAGCACCGCGCCGTCCTGGCCGGACAGCCAGGCGTCGACCACCATGAACCCGGTGACCGGCTCGAAGTAGTACTGGATGAGGTCGATGCGGCCCGACACCGGGGTCAGGCCCCAGCGCTCGCCCACGAACATCACCAGCAGCAGCCCCCACCAGAAGATGGGCATGGAGTAGCCGGTGACCGACAGGCCCATGAGCGCCTGGTCGTACAGGCTGCCTCGTTTCGCCGCGGCGATGGCGCCCGCCGGCAGGCCGATGAGGGCGGCGAACAGCATGGCGAAGAAGCTCAGCTCGAGGGTGGCCGGGAACAGCGCCATGAACTCGGTGAGCACCTTCTGGTTGGTGGCCAGCGAGGTGCCGAAGTCGCCTTGCAGCAGCTGGCCGCAGTAGTCGAGGAACTGCTTCCACACCGGCTGGTCGAGCCCCAGCTCGTGGCGGAACTGCGCCAGCCGCTCGGGGCTGATGCCGCGCTCGCCCACGCGCACCTCGACCGGGTCGCCCGGCACCAGGCGGATCGCCACGAAGGTGACGAACATCAGGGCGAAGAAGGTCGGAATGGTCAGCGCCAGGCGCCGCCAGAGGAACTTCAGCATGAATGAACAAGCGGCCTCGTGGGCCGCCTCCATCGGGGTGTCGCACGCGCTGCCAAAGGTGCGGCGGCGCGGCGGAGTCAGGGCAGGGTCACCACACGTCGCTGCGGGTGAGCAGGAACCACGCGCCCTTGTTGAGCTGGTAGACGCTCACCGAGCCGTAGCGCTGCTCGCCGTCCGCCGCGAAGCGCATGGTGGTCGTGACCGGCGCCAGGGCGTCGATCGACTTCAGCACCGGCAGGAGTTTCGCACCGTCTGCCGACTTCGCCTGCTTCATCGCGGCTGTCAACACCCAGACCGCGTCGTAGGCGTAGTGCGCGGCGTACACCGGCTCATGCTTGAACTGGGCACGGAAACGCTCGAGGAAGGGCTTGCCGCCGGTGAACTCGCCCGCGCCGATGATGGGCGAGGTGGCGTAGATGTTGCCCACCGCCGGGTTCACCTTGAGCATGCCCTCGGTCTTGATGGTGTCGCTGCCGATGATCTGCATGTTCTTCATGCCGGCGGCCACCAGCTGGTCGGCCAGGGCCACCACCTGGAAGTCGGCCAGCGTGGTCACGAACACGTCGACGTTCTTCGCCTTCATCTCGGGCACGAGCTTGGAGAAGTCGGTCGTCTTGTCGTCCAGCGACATGCGGATGGCGATGTTCTTGCCCTTGAGCTGCGCCGCGGCCGTGTCGGCCAGGCCCTTGCCGTAGGGCGTGGCATCGTCCACCACCGCGAACACGTGCTCGCCCGGCAGGCTGCCGGCGATGGAGCCCATGGCCTTGGACTGCAGGTTGTCGTTGGCCACCAGGCGCAGCGTGGTGGGCAGGTCGAGCTGGGTGTACTTCGGGTTGGTGGAGATGGCCAGCTGCGGAATCATCTTCTCCGCGTAGATGGGCGCGGCCGCGATGCTGACGCCGGAGTTCAGGTGGCCGATGACGGCCGCCACGCCCTGGTCCACCAGCTGCTTGGCGGCCGCCTTGCCGGCCTCGGCGTCGGCCTTGTCGTCGGCCGTCACCAGCTCCAGCGTGACGAGCTTGCCGTCGATCTTCAGGCCCTGCTTGTTGATGTCCTCGATGGCCATGCGGGTGCCGTCGACCATGTCCTGGCCGAGTTCCTTCAGGGGGCCGGACAGCGGCTGGGCCACGCCGATCTTCACCGTGTCGGGCACGCCGGGCGAGCAGCCGGCCAGGGCGGCCAGGCCGATCAGCGCGGCCAGGCCGAGGGCGACACGGGTGGGGGCAAACGTCGTCATGCAGGTCATCTCACTTCAGGCTGACACCATTGAACTGGTGGGTGTTGAACGGGCTCTGCTTGTAGCCCGTCACCTCCTTGCGCAGCACCTCGAAGACCACCGAGTGGGCGATCTTGAAGTCCGGCGCCTCGTCACGCTCGATGGCCTGCATCTCTTCGTACAGCTTGGCGCGCGCCTTGTTGTCGGTGAGCGAACGGGCCTTCTCGAGCCTCTCGTCGAACGGCTTGTGGCACCACTTCGACAGGTTCTGTCCGCCCGGGCGCGCGGCGTCGCAGCCGTGCAGGAAGAAGAAGTTGTCGGGGTCACCGTTGTCGCCGTTCCAGCCGAGCATGCCAGTCATGTGCTCGCCTTGTTGCATCCGCTTGCGGTACTCGCCCCATTCGTACGTGACCAATTTCGCGTTGACCCCGATCTTGGCCAGGTCGGCCTGCATCATCTCGGCCATGCGCTTGGCGTTGGGGTTGTACGGGCGCTGGACCGGCATGTACCAGAGGTCCACCTCCAGCGGTGTCTTCACGCCGGCCTTGGCCAGCAGGTCCCGCGCCTTGGCCGGGTCGTGCGGCCACTCAGCCACCTTGTCGTTGTAGCCCCAGAGGGTGGGCGGGATCAGGTTCTTCGCCGAGGTGCCCGCGCCCAGGTACACGTCGCGCAGGATGGCCGCCTTGTCGATGGCCATGGTGAACGCCTGGCGCACCTCCTTCTTGTCGAAGGGCGGCTTGGTGGTGTTGAAGGACCAGTAGGCGATGTTCAGGCCCGGCATGCTGGTGACCTGCAGCTTCGGGTCCTTCTTCATCTCGGCCAGGTCGGCCGGGCGCGGGTAGCCCATCACGTGGCACTCGCCGGCCTTGAGCTTGGCGTAGCGCGCGGTGGCATCGGGCGTGATGGCGAACACCAGGTCGTCGACCATGGCCTTCTCGCCCCAGTAGACCGGGTGCGCCTTGTAGCGGATGACCGCGTCCTTCTGGTAGACCACGAAGCGGAAGGCACCGGTGCCCACGGGCACCTGGTCGAGCTGCTCCTTGCGGTTGGCCTTGGCCAGCGCATCGGCGTACTCGGCCGAGTGGATGGCCGCGAAGTCCATGGCCAGGTTGGGCAGCATGGTGACGTTGGGCTTCTTCAGCACCATCTTCACCGTGTGGGCGTCCACCTTCTCCAGCGATTCCAGGTCGTCCTTCAGGCCCATGTCGGCGAAGTAGTCGTACTTGCCGCCCGACACCTTGGCGTACGGGTGCTCGGCCTTCCACTGGCGCTCGAACGAGAACAGCACGTCGTCGGCGTTGAAGTCACGCGTGGGCGTGAAGCCCGGCACCGCGTGGAACTTGACGCCCTTGCGCAGCGTGAAGGTGTAGGTGCGGCCGTCCGGCGACACCGTCCAGCTCTCGGCCAGGCCGGGCTCCACCTCGGTGCTGCCGCGCTTGAAGTGCGTGAGGCGGTCGTACACCGGGCGGGCGGCGTCGAAGCTGGTGCCCGTGGTGTTGAGCGCCGGGGTGAAGTTCTCCGGGGAACCCTCGGAGCAGTACACCAGGGTCTTGGCCAGGGCGGGCGTGGCCGCGAGCGGCGCCATCAGGCACAGGGCGGCGGTGGCCAGCGTGTGGCGAGTCGGGGTGGAACGGTCGCGGGGCATGTCCATCTCCTTGGGGCGCACGGGGTGCCGTGCGGGGCATCGGGGCGGGCTTCGATGGAAGCCGGAAGCCCGGCATTCTGGCGCGAGTTGTCGCTCGCAAGGCCCATGCCGGGCCCTGGGGTTTGCACGGTGGCGTTCACCAGTCCGCCGGCGGGCGGAAGCGCGGGTTGGTCAGCGCCGTCACCTGGTGGTCGCGCCAGGCGCCCGCGATGAACAGGTAGTCGCGGGCCAGGCCCTCCACCTGGAAGCCCAGGCGGGCCAGCACCTGGCCGCTGCGCCGGTTCTCCGGCCGGTAGGCGGCCTGGACACGGTGCAGGTTGACGCGCTCGGAGAACATCTCGGCGATGAGCGCCACGAGCGCCTCGTGCATCAGGCCGCGGCCTTGGGCCCGCTCGTCCAGCGCATAGCCGAGCACGGCGTTGTGGAAGGCGCCGCGCGTCACCTGGCTGAAGTGCACCGAGCCGATCACCTCGTCCGGGGCCTCCGGCAGCACCAGCCAGTAGCGGAAGGCCTGGCCCTCGGCAAAGGCCAGGTCGGCCGCGCGCAGGCGCTCGCGCTGCACCCGCGCGGTGCCGAAGTCCGGCGGCGTGGGCGGGTCCCAGGGCGCGAAATGGCGCTGGTTGCGGCGGTAGAACTCGGCCACCGCCGGGGCCATGTCGGTGTCGCTGGCCTGCAGCCACAGCCGCGCGGTGCGCAGCAGGCGGCGGGCGGGGGTGAGGTCCATGCCGGCAGTCTCGCATGGACCCGGGGCCGGGCGGCGGGCCCGGCGCCCGCAAGCCGCCCGCCCCTTGGCCGTCACCAGCGATTGAAGCGCAACAGGCCGCTGCCGCTGTACTCGATGTAACCGGCGAGCACGCCGTCGGCGGTGGCGGTCGCGCCGGCGACCACGCCGCCCGGGACGACGCGGCGCGCCAGCACCCCGGTGGACGCGAAGACGTTGAACTCGGTGCCGTAGTTGGCGTAGAGCCTGCCGTCGCGGCCCACGGCGATCGAGTCGATCGAGTTGCCCAGGTCGCCCTGGTCGTAGTACGGCAGGAACGCCTCGCTGGTGAACGTGCCGGTGTCGATGCGTGCGGCGCCGACGTACAGCTTGCGGCCATCCGGGCTCAGGGCGAGGAACGGGCGGAAGCCGTGGCTGTCGTAGTCGCCCAGTTCGCCCTGCGCCACCAGCTCCAGGCCCAGGTCGTTGGCGTCGACATAGTCCACCGCCCACTTGTACGCGCTCAGCGGGCTGATCCCCGAGTTCACGCCGTACAGGGCGCTGCCGTCGTCGCTGGCCACCATCCGGTGGACCGCCAGGCCCAGGTCCGTCCGGATGCGCTCGCCCGTGCCGGCCAGGAACGCCGTGGTCGAACTGAGGAGCACGCCGACGCCGTTCGGGCGGATGAACTGGATGCCCATGTCATGCCGGTAGCCGTCGTCCAGCGCCCAGGGCTGCAGGCGCGTGCGGCTGGCCAGGTCGAAGACCTCGATGGCGCGGCTGGTGGCGTTCACGGCGTACAGCCGGGTGCCGTCGCTCGAGGTGGCCATCTCACCCAGGTCCGCCCCGGCGGCCGGGGTGAGCGTGGCCAGCACCGCGCCGGTGTAGGCGTTGACCACGTCGATGGCCGACCCGTCGTGGGCGTACACCAGCGGGGCGGCGCGGTCGGTGATGGCGTGGGTGTAGCGGCGCGCGCCGCCGGTGTGCGACGACGGGTTGGTGGCCCCCTTCCACACCGCCACGCGGATGGACTCCTGGTTGACGACGGTGGGGTCGGACGAGCTCAGCGTGACGGTGGCGTAGCTGATGGTGTCGGCCGGCAGCGATGCGGGGTCGGCCACCAGCACCAGGCCGGAGCCGTCGCCGGTCGTGCCGCTCGCCGTCGCGCTCAGCCAGGGCCGGTCGGAGGTGGCGGTCCAGGAGGTGGCGCGCGCGAGGTTGTCGGTGATGCGGACCGTGGCCTCCAGGCGCGAGAGCGCGGCATTCGGGAACGCGGCCAGTCCCACGGCCTGGCGGTCGCTCAGCAGCCGGTGCACGGTGCGCCGTGCATTCACCGTGATGGTGTACGGCACCTGCCAGACGGCGCTCTCGAAGCGCTGGGTGAACCCCGGGTCGGTGTAGAGCGTGACCTCGAACTCGCCCTGGTGGACGCCAGGCGCCAGCTCGGGCGACACCTCCATCTGCACGGTGTAGTCGTGATCGGTCTGGCCCATCTCCACCACGAACACCCCGGTGGTCACACCGGCCGGGTCGACGATCTTCACGTACAGGTCCTGCGCGATGGTCCGGCTCGAGTGCGCCTGCACCGTCAGGGTGCTCGACGTGCCCTCCAGCAGGCTCACCTGCAGGGCGCTCGGCGTGAAGCTGAGCCAGCTTCCATCCGACGGGTCGCTGCCCGAGCCGCCACCGCCGCACGCGGCGAGGACGGACAGCCAAGCCAGCGCCAGCAGGCGCTTCATCCAGTTCATGGTCTTCTCCCTGCGGCGGCTTCCAGCGCCGCCCTGTTGGCCAAAACCGCGCATGCTAGCGTCGCAATTGCTTACAAGCGATGACACAACGCACGGTATTGCCCAGGGATGCAGGCCGGGCGCCCCGCTCAACGCGCGGGCAGCAGGTGCCGCAGCGGCAGCGCGGCGCCCGCCTTCACCTCGCCCAGCGAGAAGCTGGTGTGCAGGTCCTTCACGTTGGGCAGCCGGAACAGCGTGTCCATCGTCCAGCGCGAGTAGGCGTCCAGGTCGGTCACCAGCACCTGCAGCTCGAAGGTGCCGGCGCCGCTGATGTAGTGGCAGGCGATCACCTCAGGCAGGCCGCGGATGGCGTCCTCGAGGGCGCGGGTGGATTCGGCGTTGTCGCGGTCGGTGTCCACGCGCACGAAGGCGAGCACGCCCAGGCCGATCCTGCGGCGGTCGATCTCGGCGCGGTAGCCCGTGATCACGCCGAGCTCCTCGAGCCGGCGCACGCGGCGCCAGGTGGGCGCGGCCGACAGGCCGATGGCGGCCGCCAGGTCGGCATTGGACTGGCGGGCGTCGCGCTGCAGCGCGTCCAGGATGGCCACGTCGTAGCGGTCCAGGGCCACCGGCCCCGCCCCCGGCGCGGCGCGGGGCGCGGCGGACGGCGAGGGGGCGGAGGCGGCGCGGGCGCCCGCCGCGGGCGGTGTGCGGGCGGGGGTTTTCCCTCGGTTTGCGGGCTTCGGCAATGTCGATCCGTTTTGGTGGGTGCTGTGAGCAAGATTGTTGCTGCGAAGCCGCCAAACGGGCAATCGAAAGAAAGCACTTCTCGGGGGCTTGTGCCTACACTGCCGCGTTCGCCTGCCGAGCTCGCCCCGACCCGTCCCGATCCACGAAAGCCGCCGCCATGAACGCTCCCCTGCCCGACTCCGTCCGCCGTGCGCTGGCCTCGGTGACCCTCGACGACAAGTACGCGCTGCCCGCCGGCCAGGCCTTCATGAGTGGGGTGCAGGCGCTGGTGCGCCTGCCCATGCTGCAGCGCACGCGCGATGCGGCCGCCGGCCTGAACACCGCCGGCTTCATCAGCGGCTACCGCGGCTCGCCGCTGGGCGGCTACGACCAGGCGCTGTGGGCGGCCAAGAAGCACCTGGCGGCGCAGCACGTGGTGTTCCAGCCGGGCGTCAACGAGGAGCTGGGCGCCACGGCGGTGTGGGGCACGCAGCAGCTGGAGCTGTTCAGGCAGCAGTCGCGCTACGACGGCGTGTTCGGCATCTGGTACGGCAAGGGCCCCGGCGTGGACCGCTGCATCGACGTGTTCAAGCACGCCAACATGGCCGGCACCTCGCCGCACGGCGGCGTGATCGCCATCGCCGGCGACGACCACGTCTCGAAGAGCTCCACCGCACCGCACCAGAGCGACCACGTCTTCAAGGCCTGCGGCTTTCCCACCTTCTTCCCCAGCAGCGTGCAGGACATCCTCGACATGGGCCTGCACGCCTTCGCCATGAGCCGGTTCTCCGGCCTGTGGAGCGGCATGAAGACCATCCAGGAGGTGGTCGAGTCCTCGTCCAGCGTCGACGTGTCGCCGGACCGCGTGAAGATCCTGCTGCCCGAGGACTTCCAGATGCCGCCGGGCGGCCTGCACATCCGCTGGCCCGACCCGCCCCTGGAGCAGGAGGCGCGGATGATGGACTACAAGTGGTACGCGGCGCTGGCCTATGTGCGCGCGAACCGCCTGAACCACAACGTCATCGAGACCGCGCACGACCGCTTCGGCCTCATCGCCAGCGGCAAGGCCTTCAACGACACCCGCCAGGCGCTGGCCGACCTGGGCCTGGACGACGCCACCTGCCGCCAGCTGGGCATCCGCCTGCACAAGGTGAACGTGGTGTGGCCGCTGGAGGCCACCATCACGCGCGACTTCGCCACCGGGCTGCAGGAGATCCTGGTGGTGGAGGAGAAGCGCCAGGTCATCGAGTACCAGATCAAGGAGCAGCTCTACGGCTGGCGGCCGGACGTGCGGCCCAACGTGCTGGGCAAGTTCGACCAGCAGGAGGGGGATCTCTCCGGCGGCGAATGGAGCATGCCCAACCCCAGCGAGAACTGGCTGCTGCGCGCCAAGGCCGACCTCACGCCGGCCATCATCGCCAAGGCCATCGCCAAGCGGCTGAAGAAGCTGGGCGTGCCGGCCGACATCGCCGCGCGCATGGACGAGCGCATCGCCGTCATCACCGCCAAGGAGCAGGCGCTGGCGGCGCTGGAGATCAAGACCGGCGACCGCACGCCGTGGTTCTGCTCGGGCTGCCCGCACAACACCAGCACCCGCGTGCCCGAGGGCTCGCGCGCGGTGGCCGGCATCGGCTGCCACTACATGGTGAGCTGGATGCCGGGCCGGCAGACGGCCACCTTCACCCAGATGGGCGGCGAGGGCGTGCCCTGGGTGGGCCAGGCGCCGTTCACCAACGAGAAGCACCTGTTCGCCAACCTGGGCGACGGCACCTACTTCCACAGCGGCATCCTGGCGATCCGTCAGTCCATCGCCGCGGGCGTGAACATCACCTACAAGGTGCTCTACAACGACGCCGTGGCCATGACCGGCGGCCAGCGCGTGGGCGAGCGGCCGGAAGGCCACTCGGTGCTGCAGATCATGCGCAGCCTGGTCAGCGAGGGCGTGGCCCGGCTGGTCATCGTCACCGACGAGCCGGCCAAGTACGAGGGCGTCACGCTCAGCCCCGGCGTCACCGTGCACCACCGCGACGAGCTCGACCGCATCCAGCGCGAGTTCCGCGAGATCGCGGGTGTCACCGCCATCATCTACGACCAGACCTGCGCCACGGAGAAGCGCCGCCGCCGCAAGCGCGGCACCCTGGCCGACGTGGACAAGCGCGTGGTCATCAACGAGCTGGTCTGCGAGGGCTGCGGCGATTGCTCGGTGCAGAGCAACTGCGTGTCGGTCGAGCCGCTGGAGACGGAGTTCGGCCGCAAGCGCCAGATCAACCAGAACTCCTGCAACAAGGACTTCTCCTGCGTGAAGGGCTTCTGCCCCAGCTTCGTCACGGTGGAAGGCGGCACGCTGAAGAAGCCCAAGAAGGGCGCGGGGCCCAGCCTCGCCGACCTGCCGGCCATCCCCGACCCCACCCTGCCGCCGGCGCACAGCGCCTGGGGCATCGTGGTGGCGGGCGTCGGCGGCACGGGCGTCATCACCATCGGCCAGCTGCTGGGCATGGCGGCGCACCTGGAAGGCAAGGGCATCGTCACGCAGGACGCCGCGGGCCTGGCCCAGAAGGGCGGCGCCACCTGGAGCCACGTGCAGATCGCCGACACGCCGCAGGCCATCCACACCACCAAGGTGGACACCGCCAAGGCGGATCTGGTGATCGGCTGCGACGCCATCGTGGCCGCCAGCAAGACCACGCTATCGGTGCTGCACCCGGAACGCAGCTTCGTGGCGCTGAACAACCACGCCACGCCCACCGCCAGCTTCGTGGGCGACACCGAATGGACCTTCCCCGCCGGCCAGTGCGAGCAGGCCATCGCCCAGGCCGTGGGCAGCGGGCGCTTCGCCAGCTTCGACGCCGAGCAGGCGGCGGTGCAGCTGCTGGGTGACTCGATCTTCACCAACCCGCTGATGCTGGGCTTCGCCTGGCAGCACGGCCGCATCCCGCTCTCGCGCGAGGCGCTGATGCGTGCCATGGAGCTCAACGGCGTGCAGATCGAGGCCAACAAGGCCGCCTTCGAATGGGGCCGCCGCTGCGCCCACGACCTGGCGGCGGTGAAGGCGCTGTTCCAGGCCAGGTCGGTGATCCAGATCGTCAAGCGGCCCTCGCTCGACGAGGTGGTGTCACGCCGCGTGGAGTTCCTCACCGGCTACCAGGACGCGGCCTATGCCGAGCAGTACCGCACCTTCGTGCAGAAGGTGCGCGAGGCCGAAGGCCGTCTGGGCCAGGGCACGCGCCTGTCCGAGGCGGTGGCCCGCTACCTGTTCAAGCTGATGGCCTACAAGGACGAGTACGAGGTGGCGCGCCTGCACACCGACCCGGCCTTCCAGGCGAAGCTGGCGGCGCAGTTCGAGGGCGACTTCAAGCTGGTGCACCACCTGGCGCCGCCGCTGTTCGCGAAGAAGAACGAGCGCGGCGAGCTGGTCAAGCAGGCCTACGGCCCCTGGATGCGCCGCGCCTTCGGCGTGCTGGCGCGGCTCAAGGGCCTGCGCGGCACGGCGTTCGACGTGTTCGGCCGCACCGAGGAGCGGCGCACCGAGCGTGCGCTGATCTCGGAATACCGCGCCACGGTGGAAGAGCTGCTGGCGGGCCTGACTGCCGAGAAGCTGCCGCTGGCGGTGGAGATCGCCACGCTGCCCGAGCAGATCCGCGGCTTCGGCCATGTCAAGGAGCGCCACCTGCGCGCCCTGCGCCCGAAGTGGGCGGCGCTGATGGCGCGCTGGCGCGCACCGGCCGCCGCCCCCGCGCCGGCCGCCCACCCGGCCGAGCTGGCCTGACGCCGCCGCACCCGCCCCCTCGCCGGGCGGGTGCCCTGGCGGACAATGCGCCGATGTCTTCCCGGCCCCAGGATCTCGTCGGCGCCACGCTGTCCGAACACGGCGGCGTGCGCTACCTGCACCTCGATTCCCCCTGGGTGCAGGGCGCGATGCGCCTGTCCAAGCCCAACCAGCTGGAGCTGGAGTACATCCAGCGCATGATGGCCTGGATGCTCTGGCGCCCGCAGGACGAGGTGGCCGAGGGCCATGCCGTGCAGCTGGGCCTGGGGGCCGGCGCCATCACGCGCTTCTGCCACCAGGTGCTGCGCATGCGCACCACCGTGGTGGAGATCAACCCCACCGTCATCGCCGCGAACCGGCTGTGGTTCCGCCTGCCGGCGGACGACAAGCGCCTGGCGGTGGTGGAGGGCGACGCCGCGGCCTGGGTGGCGGCCGCCGGCCACGCCGGCTGCGCCCAGGTGCTCAACGTGGACCTCTACGACCACGAGGCCGCCGCCCCGGTGCTGGACGACGAGGCCTTCTACACCGGCTGCCGCGACGTGCTGGACGCCCACGGGGGCGTGATGACGGTGAACCTCTTCGGCCGCGACGCCAGCTTCTCCCACAGCACCGAACGCATCGCCGCGGTGTTCGGGCGCGACCAGGTCTGGACACTGCGGCCCACGCGCGAGGGCAACACGGTGATCGTGGCCGCGCGCGGGGTGGTGGTGCCGGGGCGCGAGGAGCTCAGTGCCCGCGCGGCTAACATCGAAGCGCGCTTCGGGCTGCCGGCACGCAAGTGGCTGCGCATGGTGCGGCCCCTGCCACCGCCCTGATCCCCTCCAGCCTGCGGCCTGCGGCCGCCCCCGCCATGAACGCTCCGACCGACCCCGCCCCGCCTGCCCCGGCCACCCCGCGCGCGGCGGTGCCGCCCAAGGGCCGGCTCGAGATGCGGCAGCTGCTCAAGTGGCTGCGCGACGACGGCGTGCTGAGCCCGGTGGAGGCGGACACGCTGGCACGGCGCTTCGGCCAGGCCGGCTCCAGCCTGCACCCGCTGCTGCGCCTGGGCGGCGCCGGCCTCAAGAGCGCACGCGACGGCAGCGCGCTGGACACCGAAGCGCTCACCCGCTGGCTGGCCGGCCGCTTCGGGCTGCCCTTCCAGCGCATCGACCCGCTGCGCGTGGAAGCCAGCAAGGTGGCCGACGTGATGTCGCTGGCCTATGCCGAAAGCCGCCGGGCCCTGCCGCTGCACGTGGGCGCCACCGAGGTCACCATCGCCACCTGCGAGCCCTTCGACGTGGGCTGGCTGCCCGACATCGAGGCGCACACGCGTCGCCACATCAAGCTGGTGCTGGCCACGCCCGATGACGTGGCGCGCTTCACGGCCGAGTTCTATGCGCTCGCGCAGAACGTGCGCGTGGCCAAGAAGACGGGCGACCTGGCCGCCAGCGCGGTGAACTTCGAGCAGCTGGTGGACATGGGCCGCGTGCGCGACAACGCGCTCGATGCCAACGACGCCGGCGTGGTGCAGATCGTCGACTGGCTGTGGCAGTACGCCTTCGAGCAGCGCGCCAGCGACATCCACCTGGAGCCTCGCCGCGACACCGGCGTCATCCGCTTCCGCATCGACGGCGTGCTGCACCTGGTGCACCAGGTGCCCGCGCCGGTGATGGCGGCCATGACCGCGCGCATCAAGCTGCTGGGCCGCATGGACGTGGTCGAGCGCCGTCGGCCCCAGGACGGCCGCATCAAGACGCGCCGGCCCGACAACGCCCCCGGCGGCGGCGGCGAGGTGGAGATGCGCCTGTCCACGCTGCCCACCGCCTTCGGCGAGAAGGTGGTGATGCGCATCTTCGACCCCGGCACGGTGGACAAGCCCTTCGACGCGCTGGGCTTCTCGGCCGACGAGGCGCGGCGCTGGCAGTCGCTCATCGAGCAGCCGCACGGCATCATCCTCGTCACCGGCCCCACCGGCTCGGGCAAGACCACCACGCTGTACTCCACGCTGAAGAAGCTGGCCACGGAAGAGGTCAACGTCTGCACCGTCGAGGACCCCATCGAGATGGTGGAGCCCGCCTTCAACCAGACGCAGGTGCAGCCCGCGCTGGAGCTGGGTTTCGCCGACGGCCTGCGTGCCCTGATGCGCCAGGACCCGGACATCATCATGGTGGGCGAGGTGCGCGACCTGGAGACCGCCGAGATGGCCATCCAGGCCTCGCTCACCGGCCACCTGGTGTTCTCCACCGTGCACACCAACGACGCGCCGGCCTCCATCACCCGGCTGGTGGACCTCGGCGTGCCGCCGTACCTCATCGGCGCCACCGTCATCGGCGTGCTGGCCCAGCGCCTGGCGCGCGCGCTGTGCCCGTCGTGCAAGCAGCCCGACCCGTCGGTCACCATCGAATCGCTGCAGTCGCTGGCCGCCCCCTGGCGCCTGGCCGGCAGCATCCGGCCGCACAAGGCCGTGGGCTGCCCGGCCTGCCGCGGCACCGGCTACCGCGGCCGCAGCGCGCTGTACGAGTTGATGACGCTCAGCGAGGCGGCGCGCAACGCGATCCACCCCCACTTCGACGCCGCCCGCCTGCGCCGCCAGGCGGTGAGCGAAGGCATGCAACCCCTGCGCGTGGCCGGCCTGGCCAAGGTGGCCCAGGGCGTGACCACGCTGGAGGAGGTGCTGCGCTGCACGCCGCGCTGGGAGACGGACGCGCCGGGCTGACCTGCGGCGGCCCGCGCGGGGCCGCGGTGTGACGCCTTGGCGGCGCGTTACGTGTATTCCACAGCCGCCCGAGGGGGTCCGGTTCCTAGAATCCGCGGCCATTGCCCCTGATTCCGTGGAGGAGATCCCGTGAAGATCAAGAGCCAGAAGGATTTCTGGTCCGGCCTGATGTTCGTGGCCGTTGGTGCCGCGTTCGCCGTCGGTGCCGGCAACTACAGCCTCGGCGACTCCGTGCGCCCGGGGCCCGGGTACTTCCCCCTCGGGCTGGGCGTGCTGCTAACGCTGCTGGGCGCGGTGGTGCTGTTCCAGTCGCTCACCATCGAGACCGACGACGGCGACCCGGTGGGCGCCATCGCCTGGCGGCCGCTGCTCATCATCCTGGGCGCGGTGGCCATGTTCGGGGTGGTGCTGCCGCGCCTGGGCCTGGTGGTCTCGCTGCCGCTGCTCATCCTCGTGTCGGCCTATGCCAGCGAGGAGCACACCTGGCTGGGCTCGGCCGTCAACGCGGTGGCCATCACCACGCTGTCGTGGCTGGTGTTCGTGGTGGGCCTGAAGCTCACGCTGCCGCTGTGGCCCACGATCTTCGCCGCGTCCGCGGCGGCCGGCGCCTGAAGGACACCCCGCCATGGACCTGCTGAACAACCTGGCGCTGGGCTTCCAGACCGCCTTCACGCTCTCCAACCTGCTCTATGCCTTCGGCGGCGCCGTGCTCGGCACGCTGATCGGCGTGCTGCCGGGCCTGGGGCCGGTGGCCACCATCGCGATGCTGCTGCCCAGCATCTACTCGCTGGACGCGACGCCCGCGCTCATCATGCTCGCGGGCATCTACTACGGCGCGCAGTACGGCGGCTCCACCACCGCCATCCTGATCAACGTGCCGGGTGAATCGAGCTCGGTGGTCACGGCCATCGACGGCTACCAGATGGCCCGCCGCGGCCGCGCCGGCGCGGCGCTGGCCGCCGCCGGCCTGGGCTCGTTCTTCGCGGGCTGCGTGGGCACGGTGATCATCGCCGCCTTCGCGCCGCCGCTGACCGAGCTGGCCTTCCAGTTCGGCGCCGCCGAGTACTTCGCGCTCATGACGCTGGGCCTGATCGGCGCGGTGGTGCTGGCCTCCGGCTCGCTGCTCAAGGCGATCTCCATGATCGTGCTGGGCCTGCTGCTGGGCCAGATCAACACCGACGTCATCTCCGGCGTGCCGCGCTACAGCTTCGACATCCCCGAGCTGACCGACGGCATCAACTTCGTGGTCATCGCCATGGGCGTGTTCGGCTTCGGCGAGATCATCGCCAACCTGGGCCGCCCGGCCGAGCACCGCGAGGTGTTCACCAAGCACGTCAGCGGCCTGTGGCCCACCCGGCAGGACTTCAAGGATGCGTTCCCCGCGGTGCTGCGTGGCACCACGCTGGGCTCCATCCTGGGCGTGCTGCCCGGCGGCGGCGCGCTGCTGGCGTCCTTCGCCGCCTACACGGTGGAAAAGAAGATGAAGCGCCGCGAGGACGAGGCCGTCTTCGGCCAGGGCAATATCCGCGGCGTGGCGGGCCCCGAATCGGCCAACAACGCCGGCGCGCAGACCAGCTTCATTCCCATGCTGACGCTGGGCATCCCGCCCAACGCGGTGATGGCGCTGATGGTCGGCGCCATGACCATCAAGGGCATCCAGCCCGGCCCGCAGGTCATGACCAGCAACCCCGAGCTGTTCTGGGGCCTGATCGCCTCGATGTGGCTGGGCAACCTGATGCTGGTGATCCTGAACCTGCCGCTGATCGGCATCTGGATCAAGCTGCTCACGGTGCCCTACCGCTTCCTGTTCCCGGCCATCCTGTCGTTCTGCTGCATCGGCCTGTACACGCTGAACAACAACAACTTCGACGTGTACATGGCGGCGCTGTTCGGCCTCATCGGCTACGGCTTCTACAAGCTGGGCTGCGAGCCCGCGCCGCTGCTGCTGGGCTTCATCCTGGGCCCCATGATGGAGGAGAACCTGCGCCGCGCGCTGCTGCTGTCGCGCGGCGACTGGACCACCTTCTTCACGCGCCCGCTGTCGGCCGGCCTGCTCATCGCCGCCGCGCTCATGGTGGTGGTGGTGCTGCTGCCGTCCATCCGCAGCAAGCGCGAGGAAGCCTTCCAGGACGCGGACTGAGCCGCGCCCCGGCTGCCGGCCCGGTCAGTCCGACCAGGCCAGCAGCTCGCAGCCGAGGGTGCGGGTCTCGCCGTCGCGGTTCTTCACCTCGAAGGCGTACGCGTCGCCCGCGGCCGGCAGGGCGGTGACGCGGCGGGCCGTGGCGGGCACGTACCAGAGCTCGCAGGTGCCCATGCAGCCGAAGCCGGTGCAGAAGTGGCCGGTGTCCACGTCGAACGCGATGTGCCGGCCATCCGGTGACCAGCGGGCGTAGTACGACATCGTGGTGGCGGTCAGGGGCTCCAGCCGGCTGCCGTCGAGGTCGGCCACCCAGATGTCCGCGTCCACCAGCGTGCCCACCTGGCGGTGCAGCCGCACGGCCAGGCGGTCGCCCTGCCGGTTCACCCAGGCGTCGGCCACCGTGTGGTGGGCCGGCAGCGCGAGGCGCCCGGTCACCTGCTCGGTGCCGCCCAGTCGGCCGGTGCGGATCTCACCCGAGCCCAGCACGCGCAGGTAGCGCCCGTCGGGCAGCCAGTCCAGGGGCGCGTCGCCGGGCACGGCATGCACCACCTGGGCAGCGTCCAGGTCGATGAACACCCAGTCCGCCGGCGAGGTGCTGTCCGGGCCCAGCAGCGCCACGAGCAGGTTCTTGTCCACGGGCGAGGGCCGCTCCTGGCGCAGGTAACCGTCGGCCCACAGGGCATGGCGCACCTGCCCGGTGGCGGTGTCCATCACCTCCAGCGACGAGCGGTCCTCGAACACATCCCACTCGGTGGTCGCGTACTGGGTGCCGTCGGGCCAGGGGTAGGCGGCGGCCTCGGACGTCACCTGCACCGGCAGGGCGCCCGCGGGCGAGGCGATCTGCGTGCCGTCCCGGAAGTCCAGCGCGTAGTTGTCGTGCCACAGCTGGCCGGACAGCCCGGTGGGCGGCGGGGGCGGGGGCGGCGGGTTGCCGGGGCCGGGGTCGGTGTCGCCACCGGCGCCGCCGCAGGCGGCCAGGGTGGTGCTGAAGGCGACGGCCGCCATCAGCCGGCGCAGCCGGCGGGTCGCCGGCGTGGCGGGCGTGGCCAGGGGAGTGCAGGGGTTCATGGGGGTCCTCCTTCGGGGCCGCTCGAACGGGCGCGGCCATGCGGCAGACTAGGCCGCGCACCGTTCAAAACCCATGCTTGACACTGAACCGTCCGACCCGCTGCCCGCCGCCGACTGGGCCCCGGTGGCCGACCTGCTGGTCACCGACCCGGCCGCCGTGGAGGTGCTGTGGCAGGCCGACAAGCGCCGCCACCTCAAGCCCTTCCTGGGCCGCGCGGCCGACCTGGCCACCGCCGCGGCCGAGCTGGGCATCGCCAAGCCGGCCATGAGCTACTGGATCGGCCGGCTGCTGGACGTGGGGCTGATCCGGCTGGTGGGCACGCACAAGCAGGGCCGCCATGTGCGGCGCTCGTACCGCTGCGTGGCCGACCGCCTGCGCGTGGCGCTGGTGGAGGCGCCACTGTCCAGCTACGAAGGCGTGTTCGCCGATTTCTCCACCCGCTGGATGGGCCAGGCGCACGACGCCATGGCGCGCTCGCTGGCGCGCCAGGCCGCGCAGCTGGAGCTGGCCATCGCGCACACCGGGGCGGCGGGGCTGTCCACCACCATCCTGCCGCGCGCCGGCTGCAGCGCGCCGCCGGACGACTTCCTCTACTACTGGGCGCGCCTGTGGCTGGCGCCCGAGCAGGCCCAGGCGCTGGCGCAGGAGATGGACGCGCTGTGGGAGCGCTACGCCGCGCTGAGCCACCGCGACGCGCCGGGCGCCGTGCCCACGCTGGTGCACCTGCTGCACGTGCGGGAAACCCGCTGACAGGCTCGCGCCAGCGGGCGGTGGCAGACTGTCAGCCCCCATCGGCGCGGTGCACGCGCCGGCACGACGAGGCCTGCCGCATGACCCACGATTTCCACTGGTCCAACGCCTACCCCAGCACCCGCACCCCCGTGTTCGCACGCAACGTGGTGGCCACCTCCCACCCGCTGGCGGCCCAGGCCGGCCTGCGCATGCTGGCGCGCGGCGGCAACGCGGTGGATGCCGCCGTGGCCACGGCCGCGGCCATGACCATCGTGGAGCCCTGCAGCAACGGCCTGGGCTCCGACGCCTTCGCCATCGTCTGGGACGGCCAGCGCCTGCAGGGCCTGAACGCCTCCGGCCGCGCCCCGGCCGCGTGGACGCCCGAATGGCTGCGCCGCACCTACGGCGTGGACGCGCAGATGCCCGTGCGCGGCTGGGGTGGCATCACGGTGCCGGGCGCCGTGTCCGCCTGGGCGGCGCTGTCCGAGCGCTACGGCAAGCTGCCCTTCGAGGACCTGCTCGCGCCGGCCATCGAGATCGCCGAGCGCGGTTATGCGGTGCCGGTCATCGTGCAGCAGAAGTGGGCGCTGGCGGCCAAGGTGGCCGAGCTGGTGCGCCAGCCCGGCTTCGCCGAGACCTTCCTGCCGCGCGGCCGCGCGCCGCAGGTGGGCGAGCTGTTCCAGTTCCCCGGCGCGGCGCGGGCGCTGCGGCTCATCGCCAGCACGCGCGGCGAGGTCTTCTACCGCGGCGAGATCGCCGCCGCCATCGCGGCCCAGTCCGCCGCGCAGGGCGGCGCCATGACGGCCGCCGACCTGGCGGCCCACCGGCCCGAGTGGGTGGACACGGTGGAGGTCGACTACCGGCACGGCTATCGCCTGCACGAGATCCCGCCCAACGGCCAGGGCATCGCCGCGCTCATCGCGCTGGGCATCCTGCGCCACTTCGACATCGGCGGCCTGGACCCGGACGGCGTGGAAAGCCAGCACCTGCAGATCGAGGCCATGAAGCTCGCCTTCGCCGACGTGTACCGCTATGTCAGCGAGCCGGCGAGCATGGGGCTCACCCCGGCCGACCTGCTGGACGACACCTACCTGGCCGAACGCGCGCGCCTGGTCGACCCGAAGCGCGCCCAGCCTTTCGAGCCGGGCAACCCCGTCAAGGGCGGCACCATCTACCTCACCGCCGCCGACGAGAGCGGCATGATGGTGAGCTTCATCCAGAGCAACTACATGGGCTTCGGCTCGGGCGTGGTGGTGCCGGGCTACGGCGTGAGCCTGCAGAACCGCGGCCACGGCTTCTCCATGGACGCCGGCCACCCCAACGTGGTGGCACCGGGCAAGCGGCCTTTCCACACCATCATCCCGGCCTTCGTCACGCGCGACGGCGAGCCCCAGATGAGCTTCGGCGTCATGGGCGGCCACATGCAGCCGCAGGGCCACCTGCAGACGCTGGTGCGCATGGTCGACTACCACCAGAGCCCGCAGGCCGCCTGCGACGCGCCGCGCTGGCGCTTCAACCACGGGCGCGAGATCAACGTGGAGCCGCACATGCGCCGCGACACGCTGGCGGGCTTGCAGGCCCTGGGCCACGAGGTGGCGGGCCTGGACGACAGCTACATGGATTTCGGCGCCGGCCAGTTCATCTGGCGGCTGGGCGACACCCGCACGCAGGGCTACGCGGCCGCCAGCGACCCCCGGCGCGACGGCGCCGCGGTGGGCTTCTAGGCGGGGCGCCGCCGGCGTGCGCGCAGGGCCCGATTCAGCGCCGGATGCAGGCCGTGTCCTGCGCATGCACGCAGGTGCGCCAGCCCTCCGGCCGGGCGGGCGCGGGCGGCAGCATGTCGGCGCCGCAGTGCGCGCGCACGGCCACGGCCTCGGCCGACGTGAGGCGGTCATGGGCGGAGCGGTTGCGGCTGGCCCAGTCGTAGTCCTTCATCGCCTGGCGGCAGGCCGGGCTGGACGTGTCCGGGCCCTTGGCGGCGGACCCGGCCGACCAGGCCTGCAACACCTCGGCGTCCCGGGCCTGCACGTTGCGCCGCTCCAGCGCCTGGCGCGCCTGCTCGCGCTGCACGAACGCGGCGCCCGCCTCGGCCGCCTCGCCCGCGCCGTCGATCTGGTTGGGCGTGGCGCGCAGCTGCCCTGCCCGGGCCGTGGCGCTGGGACACGGGGCATCGGAGTAGGTCACCCGGCCGGCGGCGTCCACGCACTTGTGCACGGCCAGCGCGGGGCCGGCGGCCAGCAGGCCGGTGGCGAGGAGAACGGGCATCACGAGGCGCATGGCGGGCAGACCGGAAGGCAGGAGCCTGCACTGTACAAACGCGCCGTTAGCGCCGCAACCCGGCGGCCCCCCCCATGACGCCATCGCGTGCGTTCGGGGGTGGCGCCCGCTGGCCGGGCCTGCTGCTGGCCATCGGCGGCGCGGTGGCCTTCTCGGGCAAGGCCATCATCGTCAAGCTGGCCTACCTGCACGGCGTGGACGCGGTCACGCTCATCATGTACCGCATGCTGTTCGCGCTGCCGTTGTTCGCCGCCATGGCCTGGTGGGCGGGCCGGGGCCGGCCGGCGCTCACGCGGCGCGAGGCACTCGCCCTGCTGGCGCTGGGCTTTTCGGGCTACTACCTGGCCAGCCTGCTCGACTTCATGGGCCTGGCGCTCATCAGCGCGAGCCTGGAGCGGCTGATCCTCTACCTCAACCCCACCATCGTGCTGGGCCTGTCGGTGCTGTTCCTCGGCCGCCGCGTCACGCTGCGCCAGCTGGGTGCGCTGGGCGTGAGCTACGCCGGCGTGCTGCTGGTGTTCGGCCAGGAGCTGCAGTTCCAGGGCACGCACGTGGCGCTCGGCACCGCGCTGGTGTTCGCCAGCGCCGTGAGCTATGCCGTCTACCTGGTGATGAGCGGCCAGTGGGTGGGCCGCCTGGGCGCCATGCGCCTGGCCGGCTGGGCCGGCAGCATCGCCTGCCTGTTCTGCATCGGCCACTTCCTGGTGGCCAACGTGGCGGACCCGCTGGGCGCGGCGCGGGTGGCCGAGCCGGTGCTGTGGCTGTCGGTGCTGAACGCCACCGCCTGCACGGTGGCGCCGGTGTGGATGGTGATGATGGCCATCGAGCGCCTGGGTCCCACGCTCACCGCACAGACCGGCATGGTCGGCCCCATGAGCACCATCGCGATGGGCGTGCTGTTCCTGGACGAGCCCTTCACCCCGTTGCTGGTGGCCGGTACCGGCCTGGTGCTGGCCGGCGTGTGGCTGCTGGCGCGCCAGCCGGCACCCCCCAAGCCCACCAAGGCATAGGGTTTGCCCCAGCGCCGCACAATGCACGCTGGAGGAGGGAACACCCGATGGACTTGGGCCTGCAAGGCAAATGGGCGCTGGTGTGCGCCGCGAGCAAGGGGCTGGGCAAGGGCTGCGCGGCCGCGCTGGCGGCCGAGGGCGTGAACGTGGTGATCACCGCGCGCGGGGCCGAGGCCCTGGAGACCACCGCGGACGAGCTGCGCCAGCTCGCCCCCGGCGTGCAGGTGCGCACGGTGGTGGGCGACATCACCACCGAGGCGGGCCGCGCCGCCGCGCTGGACGCCGCCCCCCAGGTGGACATCCTGGTCAACAACGCCGGCGGGCCGCCGCCGGGCGACTTCCGGCAATGGGAGCGCGAGCAGTGGATCGCCGCGCTCGACGCCAACATGCTCACGCCCATCGCGCTCATCCGCGCCACGGTGGACGGCATGGCCCAGCGCGGCTTCGGCCGCATCGTGAACATCACCTCGGCGGCGGTGAAGGCGCCCATCGACACGCTGGGGCTGTCCAACGGCGCGCGCAGCGGCCTGACCGGCTTCGTGGCCGGGCTCGCCCGCCAGCCGCGGCTGGCGGGCCGCAACGTGACCCTCAACAACCTGATGCCCGGCCCCTTCGACACCGACCGCCTGCGCAAGACGGTGGAGGCCGCCGCGCAGGCCCAGGGCCGGCCGCTGGAATCGGTGTGGGACCAGCGCCGCCTGGGCGTGCCGGCGCAGCGCTACGGGCGGCCGGAGGAATTCGGCGCGGCCTGCGCGTTCCTCTGCAGCGTGCATGCGGGCTACATCACCGGGCAGAACTGGCTGCTGGACGGCGGCCTGTACCCCGGCACGTTCTGATCGCCATGCTGCGCCGCCTGCCCCCTCTGGCCGGTACGCCCCGGATGGCCCGGCGGCCGGCGCTGCTCGCGGCGGCCGGGTGGCTGGCCGCCGGCGCGGGGTGGGCGCAGGACGGCGGCGTGGCCGACGGCACGTCGCCCGACTGGTGGCCGCAGCAGCTGTTCGTGCAGGCCGGCGATTCGCACGAGTCGCGCAGTGCCGTGGCGGGGTTGGGCTGGGACAGCGGCTGGCGCGCCCGGGCGCTGGGCGGGCACTGGACGCTCTACACCGAGCTGGCCGCGGGCCGCTGGGTGCGCGACCACGACGCGCGCCGCGACCCCACGGCCGACGCCTGGTTCACTCAGGTGGGCATCGCGCCAGTGCTGCGCTGGCAGTCCGCCGAGGGCCGGGGCTGGTTCCTCGAGGGCGCCATCGGCCTGAACCTCATCTCGCCCGTGTACCAGCGCCAGTCCAAGCGCTTCTCCACCGCGTTCAACTTCGGTGACCACCTCGCGGCGGGCTACCGCTTCGGCGAGCGCGGGCAGCACGAGATCGCCCTGCGCATCGAGCACTTCTCGAACGCCGGCCTGCGCCTGCCCAACCCGGGCGAGAACTTCCGCCAGCTGCGCTACGCGTGGCGGCTGTGAGCCGCCCCTAGAACGACGAGCCGGGCGTGGCCAGGAAGGCCCGCTCCTGCGCGGTGCTGGCGCGCCCGAGGATGGCGTTGCGGTGCGGGAAGCGGCCGAAGCGGCGGATCACGGCCTCGTGCCGCTCGGCGAAGTCCACGAAGCTGTCGAAGGCCGCCCGCTGTGCGGCAGGGGCGCGATCGCGCAAGGCACGCATGCCCTGCACGCAGCGGGCCTGCAGACCGGCGTCCTCGGCATGCTCCAACGGCAGCCAGGCGAACACCTGCTGCACCGGGGGCAGCGCATCGAACACACCCTGCTCGATGCCCTCCAGCGCCCAGCGCCGGGCCAGTGGGTCCAGCGCGAAGGCGGCCGGGGTGCCGCGGTGGATGTTGCGCGGGAACTGGTCGGTCAGCAGCACCAGCGCCAGCCGGCCGTCGGGGCTGGCGGCCCAGCCGTCCAGCGCGCCGTCGGCCGCCGCCTGCACCTGCGCACCGAAGCGCTCGCGCATGGCGGCGTCGACCTCCGGCTGCTTGGCCCACCACAGGCGCTGCAGCGTGGGGTCGTCCAGGGCCCGGGCCGGCTGCTCGCCAAACCAGAAGCGCAGGATGTCCGCCGGCGTGGGGGCGCCGCTCATCGCGGGGCGCGGGCGCGGGCCGCCGCCTGGTGGAAGAAGTCGTACACGCCGGTGTCGCTCATCTGGCGGGCGTTGGCCAGCTCGCCGCCCCGGGTGGCGTAGAGCAGCTCACCCTGCGGCGACACGATGGCGGCGGCGGGGATGCCCTTCTTGATCGGGTTGCCGTAGCGGCCGGCGATGTCCAGGTGGCGGTTGAAGTTGCCCACGTCCACCTTCACCACCACGAACTCCTTGTCGAGCATCGCGGCGTTGGCCGAGGTGTGCATGGCCTTGTCCAGCGCGCGGCAGTCGCCGCACCAGTTGGCGCCGAACACCACCAGCAGCGGCCGGCCCAGGCGCGCGGCGGTCTGCTGGGCGCGCTGCACCTCGGCGGCGGCGTCGGCCCGCTCGTCATAGGGCAGGGGGGCCGCGGCTGCGCTTGCGGCCGCGGCGGGCGCCTGGGCGGCGGCCGGTGCGCCCGCGCACAGGGCGGCGGCAACGAGGACGGCGGGCAGCAGGCGAAGGGCGATGGGGGGCGTCATGCGTGGCGGCTCCTGTGGAACACACGGCGGGCCGCCATGATGCCCCGCTTCAGCCGCGACGCCGCGAGGACAGCCAGATCCCCGCCAGGATCAGGGCGAATGCGACCCCGTGGTACCAGTGGGGCGGCTCGCCGAGCAGCGCGGCCGACATCACGCCCGCGAACACCGGGGTGAGGTTGCTGAAGAAGGCGGCGACGGCCGGGCCCACCGTGGCCACGCCCAGCCCCCAGCAGCGGTAGGCCACCAGCGATGGGCCGATGGCCACATAGGCCAGCAGCGCCAGCACGCCCGGGCTCCAGTGCCAGGCCAGCTCCGGCGCGGCCACCGCCTCGACGCCCGCGGCCAGCCCGCTCCAGCCCAGGCCGAAGGCGATCTGGACCAGCAGCATGCCGGCCCAGTCCCAGGCGGGGCGGCGATCGCCCTGCATGTGCGCGGGCGGGCGGGCCAGCAGCCAGCTGTACAGCGCCCAGCACACGACGGCCAGCAGCATGAGCAGGTCGCCCGCCACGAAGCGCAGCTCGGCCAGGCGGGCGGGCTCGCCGCGCGCCACCACCAGCGCCACGCCGGCCAGCGAACAGGCGGCGCCCAGCAGCGCGCGCCCGCTGGGGTGCACCCGGTAGAGCAGGGCGCCGAAGCCGAGCATCCAGGCCGGCATGCTGGCGGCGATGAGCGTCACGTTCAGCGGCGTGGAGGTGTGCAGCGCCAGGTACTGCAGCGCGTTGTAGCTGCCCATGCCCAGCAGGCCCAGCGCGGCCAGGTAGGGCCAGCGCGCGGCGATGGCGGTGCGGTCGGCCAGCGCGGCGCGGCCCAGCGGCCACAGCAGCGCGAAGGCCAGCGCCCAGCGCGCGAAGTTCAGGCCCACGGGCGGCACCTGGCCCACCGCCAGGCGGCCGACGATGGCGTTGCCGGCCCACAGCAGCGGCGGCAGCGTCAGCAGCAGGGCCAGGCGGGGTGTGAGGGCGGCGGCAGACATGGGCAAAGGCTGGCACGATAGCCGAGAAAACGTCGCGCCCGCCTGGGTGCGGCGCCTTGTCACCCCTTCCCGAGGAGAACCCATGCCCCATCCCAGCCGCGCCATCCGCATCGACGCCTTCGGCGGCCCGGAGCAGATGCGCCTGGTCGACACCGAGGTCGGCGAGCCCGGCCCGGGCGAGATCCGCATCCGCCACCATGCCGTGGGCCTGAACTACATCGACGTCTACCAGCGCACGGGGCTGTACCCCAACGCGCTGCCGCTGCAGCTGGGCATGGAAGGCGCCGGCATCGTGGAGGCCGTGGGCGAGGGTGTCACCCACCTGTCGCCGGGCGACCGCGCGGCCTACGCCAGCGCGCCGCCGGGCAGCTACTGCGAGCTGCGCGTGATGCCGGCCAGGTGCGTGGTGCGGCTGCCCGACGGCATCGACTTCGAGACCGGCGCCGCCATGATGCTCAAGGGACTGACCGCGCAGTACCTGCTGCGCCAGACCCTGCCCGCCGGCGGCCTGCAGGCGGGCGACTGGGTGCTGTTCCACGCGGCGGCCGGCGGCGTGGGGCTCATCGCCTGCCAGTGGGCGCGGGCGCTGGGGCTGAAGCTGATCGCCACGGCCGGGGGTGCGGCCAAGTGCGAGCTCGCCCTGCAGCATGGCGCGACCCACGCCATCGACTACCGCAGCGAGGACTTCGTGGCCCGCGTGCGCGACATCACCGGCGGTGCGGGCGTGAAGGTGGTGTACGACTCGGTGGGTGCCGACACCTTCATGAAGTCCCTCGACTGCCTGGCGCCCTTCGGCCTGCTGGCGAACTTCGGCAGCGCCTCGGGCAAGCCGGCGCCGCTGGACGTGGGCGTGCTGGCGAAGAACTCGCTGTACGTCACCCGGCCCACGCTGTTCACCTACATCGCCACGCGTGAACGCACCCAGGCCATGGCCGACGACCTGTTCGCCGTGGTGCAGTCGGGCGAGGTGCGCATCCGCATCGACCAGCGCTACCCGCTGGCCGAGGTGGCCCAGGCGCACCGCGACCTCGAGGCACGCGCCACCACCGGCTGCACGGTGCTGGTGCCCTGAACGAAAGGAAAGGGCCGCCGCGCTCTCTCCTGAACGCGGCGGCCGGTGCGAGGTCAGCGGCGACGGGCGATGCCCGTCGTGCTGCGTCGTGGTCGAGGTGCGGGCGTGGCGGCCGGCTCAGGAGCCGATGCGGCCGCCGTCGTCCTTGGTGATCACCACCGTGGCCGAGCGCGGGCGGGCCAGCGCGCCGCCGGCGCCGTAGCCGGTGTTGCCCGGCCAGTGGCTGAGGTACTTGCTGGGGTCCGCCACGTCGGCCGTGAGGATGCTCTCGCCGGGGTGCTGGATGTTCACGAACAGCGCCTTGCCGTCGGGCGTCTCGCAGCAGCCGGTGATCTCGCAGTCCTTGGCACCCACCAGGAAGCGCTTGAGCTGCGTGGCCTTGGGCGCCTTGCCCACGGGGGTGTTCACCGTGAGGGTGGAGCCGTCGGCCTTGGTGTAGCTCAGCGTCTTCGTGGCGCCGTCGCCCACGTGGCCGGGGATGGCGGCCAGCATCATGCAGTTGCTGGCGTCGGTGTAGGCGCCGTCGTCGGTCTGGATCCAGCAGATGCCGGTGGCCTGGCTGAACCACAGGCCGTCCGGGCTGGAGAAGTCCTGGTCGCCGGTGAGGGACGACAGGTTCACCTTGGCCGGGTCGGCACCGGCTTCCGCGCCGAACAGGTACACGTCCCACTTGAACGCCGTCGAGGTCGCCTTGTGGCCGTTCTCGCGCAGGCGCAGGATGTGGCCGTTGATGTTGCCCGGCGAGCCGAGCGGGCCGCCGGCGTAGCTGTCGCTGTAGCTGCGCGGGTTGGCGGCGTCCACGGCGGCGTGCGAGCTGCTCGTCACGTCCACTTTGCGGTTGCTGTTGTTGGTCAGCGTGAAGTAGATCTCGCCGGTGCCCGGGTGGGTGGCGCACCACTCGGGGCGGTCCATCTTGGTGGCGCCCACGGCGTCGGCCGCCAGGCGGGCGTTCACCACCACGTCGGCCTGGTCGGCGAAGGCGTAGCCGGCGTAGCCCTTGATGGCCGGGTGGTCGATCGTCAGCGCGATCCACTGGCCCGTGCCGTCGGCGTTGAACCGGGCCACGTACAGCGTGCCCTCGTCCAGGTACTTGGCGCCCACGGCCAGGCGGTCGGCGCGCTCGGCGTCACCGGCGGACCAGGTGGCCTTGGAGACCCACTTGTAGATGTACTCGTTGCGCGAGTCGTCGCCCATGTACACGGCCAGCGGCAGGCCAGGCGTGAGCAGCGAGAAGGCGCCGCTCTCGTGCGCGAAGCGGCCCAGGCCGGTGCGCTTCTGCGGCTTGGACAGCGGGTCGTACGGGTCGATCTCCACCATGTAGCCGAAGGTGTTCAGCTCGTTGCGGTAGTCGTCGCTGCCGTCGGCGCTGACACCGGTCTTGCTGATGTCGAAGCGGCGGTACTTGTCGTCGGCGCCGCTGGTCTCCCAGCCGTGGCGGCTGGTGGCGCCGGCGGTGCGGCCGTAGCGGTTCAGCGAGGCCACGCTCTTGTCGTTGCCGCGCGCGGTGTTGTCGTTGGCGTTGCGGGTGAAGTAGCCGGCCCAGTTCTCCTCGCCGGTCAGCAGCGTGCCCCAGGGGGTGCGCGAGGTGCCGCAGTTGTTGATCGTGCCGCGGCAGGCGATGCCTTCCGGCGCGTACATCGTCTTCATCAGCGCGTTGCCGCGCGCCGGGCCGGTGATCTCGGCCGGGGTGTGCGGGGTGATGCGACGGTTGAAGCGCGAGCCCTTGACCACCTTGAAGGTGCCGCCGCGCGGACGGTGCACTTCCATCACGGCCACGCCGTGCACGGGGATCTCCTTGTCCGACTCGGCGGCCGGGCGCGGACGCGGGCTGACGCCGTTCGGGTGCAGGAAGTTGTCGGTGGTGGCCTCGTGGTTCATGGCCAGCAGCGCGCGGCGGCTGTTCAGCGGGTCCGGACCGGTGCGGTCGTTGGACAGGCCGAAGTAGTCCATGCCGTCGTGGTGGTCGCCCGAGCGCAGCTCGAAGTCGGTGTCGGTGCCGTCGTTCTTGTACTCGGCCACGCCCTTGTGCAGCGGGTCGCCGAGCGCGACAACCACGTTCACGCTGTAGCCCGGGGGCACCGTGACCATGTCGGCCACGCTCTTGGCCACGGGGGTGAACTTGAGCGACTGGATCGGGTTGACCAGCGCGGCCGTGGCCGGCACGCCGGCTTCGGCGAGCGTGGGCACGCCCAGCACCGCGGTGGTGGCGGCACCCAGGCCGCCCAGCACCAGGCCGCGGCGCGACAGGCGGGTGTCGAGCACTTGCTGGAAGTGGGTGTTGGGGCTGTCGTTGTGGCCGATGTCGTCGGCGTCGTCGTGGTGCTGGCTCATGGCGGGCTCCTCGTGCAAGGCAGGTGTCGAAACAGCCCGCGATGCTCGGCAGAAGCCGTGACCGCACCGTGACCGGTGCGTGACAGCAGGGTGACAAGGGGCTTCGACAGGCTCAGCCCGAACGGACGTCTTCCGTGCGCCCCGAGCTTGTGTCTTCCGTTCGCCCTGAGCTTGTGTCTTCCGTTCGCCCTGAGCTTGTCGAAGGGCAGACGAAGGACGGGGAGGGCTTCGACAAGCTCAGCCCGAACGGACCGGGGCTTCGACAGGCTCAGCCCGAACGGACCGGGGCTTCGACAGGCTCAGCCCGAACGGACCGGGGCTTCGACAGGCTCAGCCCGAACGGACCACGCACCAGTGGCTCAGCCCGAACGGGCCACGTACCCGTGGCTCCGCGCGAACGGCCGGGGCGGGGAGTCGCGGAGGTCAGACGACCCATCCCTGGGCCAGCGGCCCGAAGGCGTAGGCATCCATCGCCAGGTGGCCGTAGGTCACGCTGGCGTGCAGGCGGTGGCCCGTGGCGCCGGGGCCGGCGGCGCCGGCGGCCACGTAGAAGGGCAGCCAGTGCTCGTCGCTGGGGTGCATGTGGGCGGCATGCGGCGCCTGGCGGCGGTAGTCGAACAGGGCGGGCCAGTCGGCGGCGGCGCTGCGCTCGGCGACCCAGGCGCGGAAGGCGGCGCTCTCCGGGATCTCGGGGGCGTCCACCGCCCCGCGGCCGGCCATGAACAGGCGCAGGTTGTGGGTCAGCGCGCCGCTGCCCATCACCAATACGCCCGCGGCGGCCAGCGGCGCCAGGGCGGCGCCCAGCGCATGCAGCCGCTCGGGCGGCCAGCCGGGCGGCCAGGCCAGCGGCAGCACGGGGATGTCGGCCGCGGGGAACATGTCGCGCAGCGGCGTCCAGATGCCGTGGTCCAG
>NZ_JAYRUN010000025.1:0-48898 GCF_041918995.1 Ideonella sp.
CAGCTGGCGGCGCTAGGCCGCTGAGCCCAGCGCGGCAAGCGGCCGGCGCATGGCGGGGCGAAGGCACCGCCGCGCGCCGCGTTTGATCCACTCGACGGCCCGGCGCCATACGCGACAATGTGTATTATGTCAAATACCGGATCGGCACATGGCTGCGCGGGGCCGCGTCCGCCTTCCGGCCGTCCCCGGCAACCATCCCGGCCCCTTCACGCGTCCATTCCCGTACATTGCGGCGATGCCTACCCGCTCGATCCTCTCCACCTGCCTGGCCGCGGCCGCGCTGGTCTGTGTCCGCCCGGCCGAGGGCGCTGGCGTCATCTCCATCGACTGGGGGACCACCGGCTCCTTCCAGCGCACGGTGTCCGTGGAGCCCGGCCGGTTCGTGGAGGTGTGCGGCGCGCTCCCGGCACCCATGTCGGTGGCCTGGCGCTTCGAGGCCGACACGGCGCTCGACTTCAATGTCCACTACCACGAGGGGCAGAAAGTCAGCTACCCGGAGAACCGCAAGGGCCTGCGTGATGCGAGCGGGACCCTCGCGGTCACCACCCCACAGGAGTACTGCTGGATGTGGACCAACCCCTCAGCCAGGACGACACGCCTGCAGCTCACGCTGGAGCGACGCTGACCTCGGGCCCCGGGGTGACTGCCTGGGGCGGTCACCCCGCCCGGTGCTCGAACACCAGGCACGTGGAGGTGCCGTGCGCGTACAGCGTGTCGTCCGGCCCATAGAGCCGGGCCTCGGCGGTGGCCAGCTGACGGCCGCAGTGAACGACCCGCGCCTCGGCACGCACGCGGCGAACCGTGGGGCCGATGGCCTTGACGAGGTTCAGGCCCAGTTCGGCGGTGGTGTAGCCTCGACCGGGAGGCATCTTCGTGTGGACCGCGCAGCCGAGCGCGGAATCGAGCAGCGTGGCGTACCAGCCCCCGTGGATGCCACCCATCGGGTTGAGGTGGTCGGGTCCGGGCCGGCCCTGAAACACCGCGGTGCCCTCGCCCACCTGCACCAGCTGGAAGCTGAGCGTGCGGGCGATGGGCGGGTAAGGCAGTTCGCCGCGGAGCATGGCCTGCAGCGTCTGCAGCCCGGTCATCCCGGCCACTTGGTCGGGTGTGGCCACGCCGCATCCAGCGCCAGCGTCCAGCCGCCGCTCGATCTCTTCCTCGAGCGCCAGCCAGGTGGCCAGGGTGTCGTCGTGCATCGCGCCTCCACGGTTGTATATGCAATGGTTGCATCTACAATACGTTGCATGGACCGAACCGTCAAGCCTCAAGGTTGCACGAACCTGAAGCTGCGCCAGCTGATGCGGCGCGTGGCCCAGCACTACGACGCCGAGGTGGGCAAGACGGGCTTGAAAGGCACGCAGTACTCGCTGCTGTCCTATGTGTTGAAGCTGGGGCCGGTGCGTCCGGTGGACCTGGCACACGCCGCGCGGCTGGATGCGTCCACCCTCACCCGCAACCTGCGTCCGCTGGTGGATGCGGGGTGGGTCGAACTGGGCGCCGGGCCGGACGCCCGCAGCCGCCTCGTCGCCATCACGCCGGCCGGCGTGCACAAGCGCGCGGAGGCGCAGCGCCACTGGCGCGTGGCGCAGGAATCACTCAATCGTCAGTGGGGTGCCGACCGCGTGCAGGCACTGCACGCAATGCTGGACGACTGCCTCGCCCTGCTCGAAGGCGACGGTGGCCCTCAGTCGGTGGGGTCGCCGAAACGGGCAAAGAACGCGTCGGCGGCGTGAGCCGCCGCGGTCACCGTCAGGGTGACGGTGACCCACCCGGCGGCTTCGTGCTGCACCAGGCAGTCGGCGTCCCAGGTGGCGCCCTCTTCCACGGCGCCCTGCTGGCCCGGGAACCGTGCGTGCAGCCAGTCCATCACCTGCTGCACGTCGGCCATCACGGCCGCGTGCCTGTCCTCTTGGGTCGAGGCCTGGGCCTCAAAGCACTGGGTGCCGTCGGTGGTCTCGGCGCGTTCGAACAGCAGGTGGATGAGCACTCGTGCGGGACGTGGCGTCAGCCGCGGAACCCGCTGGACGCGGAGTCCGCCAGGTAGGCGACGATGGGCAGGAAGAAGAAGATGGCCAGGACAGACATGGTTCGGTTCTCGTGGAGCTGAATGGAGGGTGTGATGGCTTGTGGCCACGCACACCGTCATCATGCCCCGAACCAGGGTTAACCCTTATCTGTAACAGAGGCCGGAACGCGGCGTAGTTCGCTGTCCGTCAAGAAAAAAGGCGCCCGGTCAGCCCGGGCGCCTTCTTGCAGGAGGTGGCGGAGACGGAGGGATTCGAACCCTCGATGGAGCTTTTGACCCCATACTCCCTTAGCAGGGGAGCACCTTCGGCCACTCGGTCACGTCTCCAGCCGAAGCTCGCATTCTAGCCACAAACCGTGGCGCTTTTTGCGCCGCCCACCAAAGATTCGAGGCTCACTCGGCCTCGTCTTCCTTGGTGGTGGCCGTGGCGGCATTCGGGTCGTCCAGGCCGAACACGCGGTGCAGCGCGCGCACCGCCAGTTCCATGTACTTCTCGTCGATCACCACCGAGGTCTTGATCTCGCTGGTGGAGATCATCTGGATGTTGATGCCCTCCTCGCTGAGCGCGCGGAACATCCTGCTCGCCACGCCCACGTGGCTGCGCATGCCGATGCCCACGATGGACACCTTGCAGATCTTCGGGTCGCCGATGACTGTGGCCGCTCCCGTGGCCGGCTGCACCTTGTTCTTCAGCAGCTCCAGCGTGCGCTGGTAGTCGTTGCGGTGGACGGTGAAGGAGAAGTCGGTCTTCCCGTCGTGCGAGACGTTCTGGATGATCACGTCCACGTCGATGTTCGCGTCGGCCACCTCACCCAGGATCTGGTAGGCGATGCCGGGCTTGTCGGGCACGCCCATCACGGTGACCTTGGCCTCGTCGCGGTTGAAGGCGATGCCAGAGACAACGGCTTGTTCCATCTTTTCGTCTTCCTCGAAGGTGATCAGGGTGCCGGACTTGGCTTCCTCGTTGATGTCGATGTCCCACGGCGTGAAGCTGGACAGCACACGCAGCGGCACCCGGTACTTGCCGGCAAACTCCACCGAGCGGATCTGCAGCACCTTGGAGCCGAGGCTGGCCATCTCCAGCATCTCCTCGAAGGTGATGGTGGTCAGGCGGCGGGCCTCCGGCACCACGCGCGGGTCGGTGGTGTAGACGCCGTCGACGTCGGTGTAGATCAGGCACTCGTCGGCCTTGAGCGCCGCGGCCACGGCCACGGCCGAGGTGTCGGAGCCGCCGCGGCCCAGCGTGGTGACGTGGCCACCCTCGTCCACGCCCTGGAAGCCCGTGATGATGACCACCCTGCCCTGCGCCAGGTCGGCCCGGATGCGGGCGTCGTCGATGCTCTGGATGCGGGCCTTGGTGTAGGCCGAATCGGTCTTGATGGGCACCTGCCAGCCGTTGTAGCTGACGGCCTCCATGCCCTCGGCCTGCAGCGCCAGGGACAGCAGGCCCACGGACACCTGCTCGCCGGTGCAGGCGATCATGTCGAGTTCACGCAGCATGGCGGGCGTCTGCCGGGCCGGCGACACGTCCTTGGCCAGGCCCAGCAGGCGGTTGGTCTCGCCGCTCATGGCCGACGGCACGACCACCATCTGGTGCCCGGCGCGCGCCCATTTCGCCACCCGTTTGGCCACGTTGCGAATGCGCTCCGTGGTGCCCATCGAGGTGCCGCCGTACTTGTGAACTATCAGTGCCATGGCTGGTGCAGTCGCTCGCTCGTGAAACCTATCAATTTTAGCTGTTGCGCTGCAGCATCCGGCCAACACAAGCTGACACCGCTCAGGCGTCGGCGACCCAGTCGATCACGCAGCGCGGCTGCCCCGGGGCCGCGGCGGCGCGGGCATCCAGGCCCAGGCCGGGCACGAACACCAGCGCCTCGGCGGTGGCCACCACCGGGGCCTGGCGCAGCCAGGCGGACAGGCCGGCCGCCTGGAACTGCTTCTTCAGCGCCCGCACCGGGCGGCCCGGGCCTGACTGGAACACGTCCCCTGGCCGACGGTGCCGCAAGACCGCCGCTGACAGCAGCGAGACCGGTACCCCGCCCTCCTCCACCGGCCGCAGCACCAACGTCCCGCCCCATGCCGGCAGCCGATGTGGCCCGAGGTGGCGCCAGTCGATGGCGCAGGGGGCGATCTGGGCCTCAGGCGGCGCAGGCAGGCGCGACCCCACCCGCAGGCGCCCTCGGTACAGGCGCAGCTCATGCGCCGCGTCCAGTGGCCAGCAGGCGGTCGTGGCACCCGGCAGTTCCCGCGCCAGACGCGTCAGCAGGGTGTGGCGCACGACAGACGGGTCGGGTGCGTGCTGCCGCAGCCAGGCGCGCAGCGCCAGCTCACGCCGGGCGGGGCCCAATGCGCACCAGGCGGCCTGGTCCAGGGCCTGCATGTCGTCGTGAGCCCGCACGCCGTGGAGATCCTGTGCCGCCACCTCGTCCAGCACGGTGGCGGCCAGCGCCGCCTGCCGCGCGGCCTGGGTCAGGGCGAGTTCAGCGTCGGGGAAGGCGGCCACCAGCGCGGGCCAGACGGAGGTGCGCAGCCGGCTGCGGGCATAACGCGGGTCGCGGTTGCTGGGGTCGTCCACCACGCCCAGTTGCCAGGCGTGCACATAGGCGTCGATCGCCTTGCGCGGCATGTTGAGCCAGGGGCGCGCCCACACCAGCCCGCCGCGCTCTGCGGTGCGCGGCATGGCCGCCAGCCCGGCCGCGCCCGCGCCGCGCAGCAGCTGCAGCAGCACGGTCTCGGCCTGGTCGCGGCGGTGGTGCGCCAGCAGCACCATCGCCGCGTCTGCACCGCGAGCCATGCGCGTCAGGGCCGCATAACGTTCCCGGCGTGCCCAGGCTTCGACGCTGTCTCCGCGCGCTGGCGAACCTGGCAGGCGCTCGACCTCGCAGCGCACCGGCAGGCCGTCGCGGGCCCATTGTTCACATTGCACCTGCACGGCCCGGCACCACGCGTCGGCATCGGGCATGAGACCGTGGTGCACGTGCAGTGCCACCACCTGCACCCCCATGCCCGCCGCGGCGCGCGCGGTGGCATGCAGCAGCGCGGTGGAATCCCGGCCGCCGCTTGCCGCCACCGCGACCGTGCGCGAGGCAGCGGCCATGGCCCGCCTGCCGGGGCTGCCCGCCTCAGCGGGCGGTGGTGTCGTTGTAGCGGCCGTAGCTCTTCAGGCGCTCATAGCGCCGCTGCAGCAGCTCCGGCACCGACAGATCGGCCACCTGGCGCAGGGCATCGACCAGGCCGCGCTTGAGCTGGGCGGCCATCTGCTTGGGGTCGCGGTGCGCACCGCCCACCGGCTCGTTGACGATCTTGTCGATCAGGCCCAGCGCCTTCAGGCGGTGCGCCGTGATGCCCAGGGCCTCGGCCGCGTCGGATGCCCGCTCGGCGGTCTTCCACAGGATGGACGCGCAGCCTTCCGGGGAGATGACCGAGTACACCGAGAACTGCAGCATCAGCACCTGGTCGGCCACGCTGATGGCCAGCGCGCCGCCGGAGCCACCCTCGCCGATGATGGTGGTGATGATGGGCACCTCGAGCTGCGCCATCTCGAAGATGTTGCGGCCGATGGCCTCGGACTGGCCCCGCTCTTCGGCGCCCACGCCGGGGTAGGCGCCGGGCGTGTCGACAAAGGTGAACACCGGCAGGCCGAACTTCTCCGCCAGCTTCATCAGCCGCAGCGCCTTGCGGTAGCCCTCCGGGCGCGGCATGCCGAAGTTGCGCAGCGCGCGCTCCTTGGTGTCGCGCCCTTTCTGCTGGCCGATGACCATGCAGGCCTGGCCGTTGAAGCGCGCCAGTCCGCCCACGATGGACTGGTCGTCCGCGTAGGTGCGGTCGCCGTGCAGCTCCTGGAACTCGGTGAACATCTCGTTCACGTAGTCCAGCGTGTAGGGGCGCTGGGGGTGCCGCGCGATCTGCGTCACCTGCCAGGGGTTGAGCTGCGTGTAGATGTCCTTGGTGAGCTGCAGGCTCTTCTTGTCCAGGCGCTCGATCTCCTCGGAGATGTCGACCGCCGATTCGTTCTGCACGTAGCGCAGTTCCTCGATCTTCTTCTCGAGCTCGGCGATGGGTTGCTCGAACTCCAGGAAATGGCGTTTGCTCATCGGATGGTCCTCGCGATGGTTGCAGTGAATCAGTATTCGACGGGCAGCGGATCGAGGCTGCGCCAGATGTACCACGTGGCCACCGAGCGGAACGGGGCCCAGCCCTCGCCCAGCTCGCGGGCCTCGGCGCGCGACACCGGCTCGCCGCTGAAATAGCTCTGGGAGATTCCCTTGAGCAGCCCCAGGTCGTCCAGCGGCAGCACGTTCGGCCGCATCAGGTGGAAGATGAGGAACATCTCCGCCGTCCAGCGGCCGATGCCCCGGATGGCGACCAGCTCGTCGATGATGGCCTCGTCGTCCATCTGCTGCCACTGCCGCACGTGCACGGTGCCGTCGGTGAAGTGGCGGGCCAGGTCGGTGAGGTACTCGGCCTTGCGCGCGGACAGGCCCGCGGTGCGCAGGGTCAGCGGGTCCAGTGCCAGCACCCCCTGCGGGGCCAGCTTGTGCGGTGGGCCGCCCACCACGGCAGCGAAGCGGTCCCAGACCGATTGCGCCGCCTTCACGGAAATCTGCTGGCCCACGATGGAGCGCGCCAGGGTGGTGAAGGCATCGCCCCGGCTCTGCAGGCGGGCCTCGCCGAACTGGGGGATGAGCTTCTTCATCACCCGGTCGCGCTTGGCCAGGTGCCTGCAGGCATCGTCCCAGTAGTCCGGCGTCACGCCCGCAAGGTTCGCAGCGCGCGGCATCTCAGGCCTTGACCCAGGTCGTGCCCTGCGGCGTGTCCTTGAGCAGGATCCCGGCGGCCTGCAGCTCGTCGCGGATGCGGTCGGCGGCGGCGAAATCGCGCGCCTGCTTGGCGGCCTGGCGCGCGGCGATGCGCTCGGCGATGGCGGAGTCGTCCAACCCGGCACCCGCGCGCAGGAAGGCGGTGGGGTCCTGCTGCAGCACGCCGAGCGTGGCGGCCAGCGAGCGCAGCAGTACGGCCGTCTCCCGGGAACCTGACCGGTTCACCTCGGCGGCCAGCTCGAAAAGCACGGCCATCGCCCCGGGCGTGTTGAAGTCGTCGTCCATCGCCGCCTTGAAGGCCGCGGCGGGCGCCTGCGTCCAGTCCACCTCGCCCGCTTCGGGCGAGCCGCCTGCCTGCAGCGCGGTGTAGAGCCGGCGCAGGGCGCTGCGTGCATCATCCAGGTGCGCGTCGCTGAAGTTGAACGGGCTGCGGTAGTGCGTGCGCAGCATGAAGAAGCGCAGCGTCTCGCCGTCGAACTTCTGCAGCACGTCGCGGATGGTGAAGAAGTTGCCGAGCGACTTCGACATCTTCTCGTTGTCCACGTTGAGGAACCCGTTGTGCAACCAGTAGTTGACGAACGGGTGGCCGAGCGCGCCCTCGCTCTGGGCGATCTCGTTCTCGTGGTGGGGAAACTGCAGGTCCATGCCGCCGCCGTGGATGTCGAAGCGCTCGCCCAGCAGGGCGCACGACATGGCAGAGCACTCGATGTGCCAGCCCGGCCGGCCCGGCCCATAGGCGCCGTCGTACTTCGCGTCGGCCGGCTCCTCGGCCTTCGCGGCCTTCCACAGCACGAAGTCGAGCGGGTCGTCCTTGCCCTCGGCCACCGCCACGCGCTCGCCCGCGCGCAGCTCGTCGATGGACTTGCCCGACAGCTTGCCGTAGCCCGGGAACTTGCGTACCGCGTAGTTCACGTCGCCATTGCGGGCGCGGTAGGCCAGGCCCTTGCCTTCCAGCGTGGCGATCATGTCGAGCATCTGCGGCACGTACTCGGTGGCGCGGGGCTCGTGGGTGGGCGTGGCGATGCCGATGGCGCCGATGTCGGCGCGCATGGCGGCGATCATCTCGTCGGTCAGGGCACGGATGCCCATGCCGCGCTCGACGGCCCGGCGGATGATCTTGTCGTCGATGTCGGTGATGTTGCGCACATAGGTGACACGCAGGCCGCTGGCCTGCAGCCAGCGGTAGACGACGTCGAACGCCATCATCATGCGCGCGTGCCCCATGTGGCACAGGTCGTAGATGGTCATGCCGCACACGTACATGCGCGCATGGCCCGGCTCGAGGGGGACGAAATCTTCGACCCGGCGGGTCAGGGAGTTGTAGATGCGCAGGGCCATCAACGCAGTGTCGACAGGCGCGGTGGGCTCACCGGTGCGGCGCTGGCTGCCAGGGACACGATCAGGGTCTCCAGGCCGGGCGCCCGTCGTGCGGGGGTCGGTAGAATCGGCGGAGTATAGCCAAGGAGACTTTTCACGTGACGATCCGTGACACCGTGTGTTCCCGCACCGCCCGTTCGCTGCTGGCCGGCCTGGTGCTCGGCGTGGGTGCGCTGTCCCCTGCCCTCGCGCAGAAGGTGCGCCTGGCCACGAGCATGGGCGACATCGTGCTCGAGCTCGACGCCGCCAAGGCGCCCAAGACCGTCGACAACTTCGTGCAGTACGTGAAGGCGGGCCACTACGACGGCACCGTCTTCCACCGCGTGATCGACGGCTTCATGGTGCAAGGCGGTGGCATGAAGCCCGACATGGCCGAGAAGCCTACCCGCGCGCCCATCAAGCTGGAGGCCGGCAACGGCCTGTCGAACGTGCGCGGCAGCATCGCGATGGCGCGCACCGCGGCGCCCGACTCGGCCAGCGCCCAGTTCTTCATCAACGTCGTGGACAACCCTCGCCTGGACACCTACGGAGGCGGCTACGCCGTCTTCGGCAAGGTGGTCGACGGCATGGAGGTCGTCGACAAGATCAAGGCCGTTCCGGTCGGCAACAAGGCCGGCCACCAGAACGTGCCCGTGCAACCCGTGCTCATCAAGAAGGCCTCGTTGGAGTAAGCCGCATGACCAAGACCGTTGAACTCACCACCAGCGCGGGCGTGATCCGCCTCGAACTCGACGACGCCAAGGCGCCCCAGAGCGTGGCCAACTTCCTGGCCTACGTGAACAAGGGCCACTACGACGGCACGGTGTTCCATCGCGTGATCAAGGGCTTCATGATCCAGGGCGGCGGCATGACCCCCGACATGAAGCAGAAGCCCACGGAGGCGCCCATCCAGAACGAGGCCAACAACGGCCTGAAGAACGACAAGTACACCATCGCCATGGCGCGCACCAATGCGCCGCACTCGGCCACGGCGCAGTTCTTCATCAACACCAAGGACAACGGCTTCCTCAACTTCACCGCCGAGTCGCCCAGCGGCTGGGGCTACGCGGTGTTCGGCAAGGTGGTGGCCGGTACCGAGGTGGTCGACGCCATCGAGAAGGTGCGCACGGGCAACAAGGGCTTCCACGATGACGTGCCGCTCGAGGCCGTGACCATCGACAAGGCCGTCGAGATTGCCTGACCCGGCTGTCGCCCATCTGCATCTGCCACCGTCCGCGCGGACGGTGGACTTCATTTCCGACCTCCATCTCGCGCCGGAGCTGCCCCGCACCGTGGCGGCGTGGCGCGCCTATCTGGTGCGCACCCACGCGGACGCCGTGGTGATCCTCGGAGACCTCTTCGAGGTGTGGGTGGGCGACGACGCCGCCACGCTGCCCTTCGAGGCCGCCTGCGTGAGCGCCCTGGCCGACGCCAGCCGGCGCCGTCCCGTGTACGTGATGCGCGGCAACCGCGACTTCCTCCTGGGTGCCGCGTTCTTCGCGGCCACCGCGGCGACCGACCTGCCCGACCCGGTGGTGCTGCACGCGCCAGGCTGCGGCGATTCCCCGGTGCTGCTGTCTCATGGTGACGCCTGGTGCCTGGCCGACGAACCGTACCAGCGCTTCCGCGCGCAGGTTCGCACACCCGCCTGGCAGGCCGCGTTTCTCTCGCGCCCGCTGCCCGAGCGCCTGGCACTGGCCGCGCAGATGCGTGCCGCCAGCCGCGAACACCAGCACGGCCACGGCCCCTCGGCCTATGCCGACGTGGACACCGCCACGGCGCTCGCATGGCTGGGCGCCGTGAAGGCGCGCACCCTCATCCACGGCCACACCCACCGCCCCGGTACCGAGGCATTGGCCGACGGGACCGTGCGCCACGTGCTCAGCGACTGGGACGCCGACGGCCCGGGTGCGGCCCGCGGTGAGGTTCTGCGCTGGAGTGCCGGCGGTTTCCGCCGCCTGCTGCCTGAACAGGCCTGACGCCGGTCGCCACCATGGGACTGGCCGCACTGGGACGCCGACTCGCGCGCTGGCGCGACGAACGCGCGCTGCGACGGCACGCCATTCCAGGCCCGCTGTGGGACGCCGTGGTGGCCGCCTATCCGTTCATCGCGCGGCGCGGGGTCGACGACCGCGCGGACCTGCGTCGCCTGTGCAGCCTGTTCCTGGCCCGCAAGGAATTCCACGGAGCCCAGGGCCTGACCGTGACCGACGAGATGGCCGTGGCCATTGCCGCGCAGGCCTGCCTGCCCATCCTGCGCCTGGGCATCGACGCCTACGACGGGTTCGTCGGCATCGTCGTGCACCCGGACGAAGTGGTGGCCCCCCGCGAGACCATGGACGAGGATGGCGTGGTCCACGCCTACGATGAGACGCTCACCGGCGAGGCGATGGACGGCGGGCCTGTCATGCTGGCCTGGGCGGACGTGCTCGCGGCCGGGGACACCGCGGAGATGGCCTACAACGTCGTCATCCACGAATTCGCCCACGTGCTGGACATGGCGGATGGCGTGGCCGATGGCGTGCCACTGCTGCCCACGGCTGCGGCGCGTGACGCCTGGATCGCGTGCCTGGATGTGGAGTACGAGCGCTTTGCCGCCCGCGTCGAGGCGGACGACGAGGCGACGCTGCTCGACCCCTACGGCGCCGAGGGGCCGGAGGAGTTCTTTGCCGTTGCCGCGGAAGCATTCTTCGTGGCGCCCCAGGGCCTGCGTGGCGAACACCCGGCGCTGTACGGTCTGTTGGCCAGCTACTTCCGCCAGGACCCCGCGGCGCGCTGAAACGACGCGGGGCGCCCGAAGGCGCCCCGTGCATCCCGATGGCCGCGGCCCGGCGGGTATCAGGCGGCTGCGGCTTCCGCCTTGGTGGGCTTGTCGCCGCCGCTCTTGCCGGAGGGCTGGATGTCCAGCACCGTCTGGCCCTCGGCGTCCACGTCCACCGTGAGTCGGCCGCCATCGACCAGGCGGCCGAACAGCAGCTCGTCGGCCAGTGCACGGCGGATGGTGTCCTGGATCAGCCGCTGCATCGGTCGTGCGCCCATCAGCGGATCGAAGCCCTTCTTGGCCAGCTGCTTGCGCAGCGCGTCGGTGAAGGCGACCTCCACCTTCTTCTCGGCCAGCTGCTCTTCCAGTTGCAGCAGGAACTTGTCCACCACGCGCAGGATGATCTCCTCGTCCAGCGGACGGAACGAGACGATCGCGTCCAGGCGGTTGCGGAACTCCGGCGTGAACAGGCGCTTGATGTCGCCCATCTCGTCGCCCTGCTCGCGCCGGGTGGTGAAGCCGATGGTCGACTTGTTCATCGTCTCGGCGCCCGCGTTCGTGGTCATGATGATGATCACGTTGCGGAAGTCCGCCTTGCGGCCGTTGTTGTCCGTCAGCGTGCCGTGGTCCATGACCTGCAGCAGCACGTTGAAGACGTCCGGGTGGGCCTTCTCGATCTCGTCGAGCAGCAGCACGGCGTGCGGCTTCTTCGTGATGGCCTCGGTGAGCAGGCCGCCCTGGTCGAAGCCCACATAGCCCGGAGGCGCACCGATCAGCCGGCTCACCGCATGGCGCTCCATGTACTCCGACATGTCGAAGCGGATGAGCTCGATGCCGAGGATGTACGCCAGTTGCTTGGCCACCTCGGTCTTGCCCACGCCGGTGGGGCCGCTGAAAAGGAAGGCGCCGATGGGCTTGTCGGCCTTGCCCAGGCCCGAGCGCGCCATCTTGATGGCCGCGGCCAGCGCATCGACGGCCGGATCCTGGCCGAACACCACGCTCTTCAGGTCGCGCTCGATCGTCTTGAGCTTGCCGCGGTCGTCATTGGACACGCTGGCCGGCGGGATGCGGGCGATCTTGGCGACGATCTCCTCGACCTCGTTGCGGGTGATCGTCTTCTTCTGCTTGCTCTTGGGCAGGATGCGCTGCGCGGCACCGGCCTCGTCGATGACGTCGATCGCCTTGTCCGGCAGGTGGCGGTCATTGATGAACTTGGCCGACAGCTCGGCGGCGGCCTGCAGGGCCCCCAGCGCGTACTTCACGCTGTGGTGCTCCTCGAAGCGCGACTTCAGGCCCTTGAGGATCTCCACCGTCTGTTCCACGGACGGCTCCACCACGTCGACCTTCTGGAAGCGCCGCGACAGGGCCGCGTCCTTCTCGAAGATGCCACGGTACTCGGTGAAGGTGGTCGCGCCGATGCACTTCATCGCACCCGACGACAGCGCGGGCTTGAGCAGGTTGCTCGCGTCCAGCGTGCCGCCCGAGGCGGCGCCCGCGCCGATCAGCGTGTGGATCTCGTCGATGAACAAGATGCTCTTGGGGCTGTCCTTGAGCTGCTTGAGCACGCCCTTCAGGCGCTGCTCGAAGTCCCCGCGGTACTTGGTGCCCGCCAGCAGCGCACCCATGTCCAGCGCGTAGACGGTGGCGTCGGCCAGCACCTCGGGCACGTCGCCCTCGGTGATGCGCCAGGCCAGGCCCTCGGCGATGGCCGTCTTGCCCACGCCCGCCTCACCCACCAGCAGCGGGTTGTTCTTGCGCCGGCGGCACAGCACCTGGATCACGCGCTCCACCTCGTGCTCGCGGCCGATCAGCGGATCGATCTTGCCGTCCTTGGCCTGCTGGTTGAGGTTGGTCGTGAACTGGTCCAGCGGCGAGCCCTTGCCGTCGCCGGCGGCGCCGTCTTCCTTCTCGCCGTCGCCCGACGAGCCTTCATTGCCCTTCTGCGGCTCGGGCGGATCCGACTTCTTGATGCCGTGGGCGATGAAGTTCACCACGTCCAGGCGCGTGACGCCCTGCTGGTGCAGGTAGTACACGGCGTGGGAATCCTTCTCGCCGAAGATGGCGACCAGCACGTTCGCGCCGGTGACCTCCTTCTTGCCGCCGCCGGTGGACTGCACGTGCATGATGGCGCGCTGGATCACCCGCTGGAAGCCCAGCGTGGGCTGCGTGTCCACCTCTTCGGTGCCGCCCACGGTGGGCGTGTTCTCGCGGATGAAGGCGACCAGGCTCTTGCGCAGGTCCTCGATGTTGGCTGCGCAGGCGCGCAGCACCTCGGCCGCGGAGGGGTTGTCCAGCAGCGCGAGCAGCAGGTGCTCGACGGTGATGAACTCGTGCCGCTGCTGGCGCGCCTCGACGAACGCCATGTGCAGGCTGACTTCCAGTTCTTGCGCGATCATGCGGCCTCCATAATGCATTGAAGCGGGTGCCCCGAGCGGCGTGCCGCGGCGAGCACCAGCTCGACCTTGGTGGCCGCGACGTCCTTGGAAAAGACGCCACAGACGGCCCGACCCTCATGGTGAATCTTCAACATGATGAGGGTCGCGGCTTCAAGATCAAGCCTGAAATATTCCTGCAGCACCATCACGACGAATTCCATCGGCGTGAAGTCGTCGTTCAGCATGACGACCTGGTACATGCGCGGCGGTTCCGTCTTGGCTGCCTGCCGCTCGGCAACGACCGAGCCTTCCCCCTCGTTCGGCCGCGTGACCGAGGGCGGTACAACGGGTGGCTTGGGCGCTTTGGAGGGCATGAAATCAGTATAGCCAGTTGACCCTTGGCGGGCAGACAGGGCGGATCTTCGCCGCAGACGGCCTCCGGCCATTGGTCGAAAAGCGCCAGGGCGGCGGCCATATGCGCTGCGGGGTGCGCGCTTCACCCAGCAAGTGACGCGCCACGTGTCACGTCATTGACAGCGCCGCCGACCGGCCCCAAAAATACCAGGATAAGCCCACAAAAGCAGGGCATTCAGGGGAACCACATGGATCTGGTCGGTACGGTCAAATGGTTCAATGACGCCAAGGGATTTGGCTTCATCGAACCCCAGGGAGGCGGCGACGATGTCTTCGCCCACTTTTCTGCCATCCAGATGGATGGCTTTCGCACCCTGAAGCAGGGCAGCCAGGTCGTCTTCGAACTGGTCCAGGGGCCCAAGGGCCACCTCGCCCAGAACATCCGGGCCGTGCCGTCTCACGCCGCCACGGCGGCGGCTGCCGCCACGACGGACAGCCCGTCGGTGGTCTGAGCTCTGCGCGGGGCCCCGGCCCGCGCTCCACGCACCCAGCCCGTCTTTTCCGGGCAGGTATGCCCGTTGCCTTCCGCGGGCAGGCGTTCGCCTGAGCGCGGAGGATGGCCATGCCCGGCCTGGACGATGCATTGCGGGGTGTGCTGATGTACGTGCTGGTGCCCGTGTGGGCAGCCGCGGGCGTCGGCGACTGGTGGTGCCATCGCCGGGACGACATGGCGCACACGGCAGGGTGGCGCGAGGCGGCCTTGCACCTGGTGATGCTGGCCATCCTGGGCCCGGCGGTGCTGCTGGCCCTGCTGGCCGAGATCACCGCAGGCGTGCTGGGGCTGCTGCTGGCGGCCTGCGTGCTCCATGAGGCGGTGTTCTGGTGGGACCTGCGCTATGCCAGCCGGCACCGGGTGATTGGCCCGATGGAGCAATGGGTGCACGGCGTGCAGTTCGCGGCCCCGTGGATCGGGCTGGCCGGTGTGGCGCTGCTGCACCGCGCGCAAATGCTGGCCATGGCCGGCCACCCTGCCGCCGGGCCGCCCGACTGGTCGGTTCGCTGGAAGCAGCCGGCCCTGCCGCCCGATTACCTGGTGGGGGTGGTGGTGGCCGGCCTGGCCGTGATCGCCCTGCCCTTCCTGAACGAGCTGTGGCGCTGCGTGCGCGCCCGGCGTGCCACGCAGGCCGCCCACGCGGACACCTCTCAGGCCGGCTTGGCCACCATGAGGTAGAAGACGGCCAGCAAGGCGAAGAACGCGGGAAAGCCCAGCGCCACCCACCAGCGCAGCAGCCGCCAATAGCGCGCGGGCAGCGGGCTGCCGGTGTCGACGGCGGCGCGGGCCAGGTCGCGCATGCGCAGCTGCAGCCAGATCACCGGGAGCCAGCATGCCCCGGCGAAGAGGTACAGCCCGATGGACCAGGCCAGCCACGGCGTGTCCAGCGGCATGCCGGCCAGGCGCGCCATCCACCATCCCGTCAGGGGCTGCACGACCATGGCGCTGGTGGTGAAGAGCCAATCGGCCAGCACGACATGCCGCGCGACCACCGCCACGGCCCGTTCATCCCGGCTGAGGCTGGCCGTGAGCATGTAGTACGCGGAGCCGATGCCGGTGCCGAACAGCACCGTGGACGACAGCACATGGATCCACTTGAGCCAGAGGTAGGTCATGGCCTGCGCTCCAGGGCCAGCAGCAGCCCGAGGGCGGCCAGCATGGGCAGGTTCTTCAGCACCGGCCCATACGGATGGGCCCAGAACTCCGGCAGCTTCCAGGTGATGACGGCCGTGTAGAACGCGATCAGCCCGATCTGCGCCCACCACAGGCGTCGCCCGGGGCAGCACAACGTGGCCACGCCCAGTCCGAAGTCGAAGGCGGCGGCGCCGTACAGCAGCCACAGGGCCGTCGCGCCGGTGGCGCCCACGCGGGCCAGCAGTTCCAGGCTGTCCTGCACCGGGTAGATGCCGGCCGACACCGCGGCCGTCACCAGCCAGACCATGGCCAGCGACACGCGCAGCAGCGCCACCCACGGCGCGCCCCGCGCGGCTTGCCGCAGCCAGGCGCCCTCCGGCCCCACGAAGGCCATCGGCGGCCGCGGCGCACGCCCCAGGGCCTGGGCGAATGGCAGCGCCGGTGCCACGTTCCCGCGCTGCAGCATCTGCCAGGCCTCGGGCGTGAGCAGGCTGCCCGGCCACCAGCGGCCGGCCCGCGCCGCCAGGGACACCGACCACGCGGGCAGGCGCACGACACGCGCCTCTGCCAGTCCCAGGCCGTGGCGAAGCACCTGCAGGTAGTGGGCCAGGTCCAGGGGCCGGGGGCCGACGGCGGCCAGGCGCCCCGACGCGGGCACGGGCGTTTGCGCCCACCGCACGACCGCGGCCGCCACGTCGTCCACGTGGACGGGCTGCACCTGCCCTGCCCCGTTCGGCACCGCCAGCCAGGGCAGGGCCGCCCACCGGAGGAACACGGAGGCACTCGCGCCGTCCAGGCCGAACACCAGCGACGGCTGCAGCACGAGCGCCTGCAGGCCACTGGCCAGGACGGCGTCGTCGCCCGCCCGCTTGCTGAGGTGGTAGGGCGTGCGCGCCGCCTCGTCGGCGCCCAGCGCCGACACGTGCAGGAGGCGACGAACGCCAGCCGTGACACACGCCTGGCACAGCGCGCGCGGGACCTCGTGGTGCAGCAGCTCGAACTGGCCAGGCCGCGCCTCGCGGAAGATGCCCACGGCACAGACGACCAGCTCGATCCCCTCGAGGGCCGGCTGCCAGGCCTCCGCCGACGGCATGTCCTCGGTGGCCATGACGATCCATTCGCGCCGGGGGGCGCCGGCGTCGTCCACCGGGCGGCGGACGGTGCCGTGCCGCGTGGTGCAGCGCAGCCGGTGCCCGGCGTCTTCGAGCGCCTGGGCCACATGGCGGCCGATGAACCCGGTGGCGCCGATCAGCAGAATGTGCACGGGAGGATCCTGGTGGGACGCGGCGTCGGGCTCACCCCGCGGTACGTGACTTGCCCCAGGGCGCGGCAAGTGGCATGCCCCACGCCGGCATGCCCGGAGTCACCACGGAGACGTCCATGCCCTTGATCATCCCCACCCTCCTGATGTCACTGTCCCGGCGGTCGTCGCCCGGGTTCTCGGAGAGCCTGCCGCGCCATCTGCCGGGCCTCGTGGCCGCCGGCGCGCTGGCCAACCTGCTGTCCATGGCGGTGATGGCCTGGCGCGGCCGGGCGGAAGCGGGCAGCGCCGCCGCGCCGTTCAATGCGGTCAGCCACTGGGTGCATGGGGACCGTGCGCTGCGCCTGGACACCGCGGACCTGCGGCACACCGCCGTGGGCACCGCCATCCACACGGGCAGCTCGCTGTTCTGGGCCGCCGTGTACGAGTATCTGATCTGCCGCCGCGAGCCGCCGCCCAGCACGTCAGGCCTGGTGGCCGGGGCCGCCGGCGTGGCCACCCTGGCCGCCGTCACGGATTTCGCCCTCGTGCCTCGCCGCCTGACGCCCGGCTTCGAGCACCGGCTGTCGATGCGCAGCCTCGTGCTCACCTACAGCGTGTTCGCCGCCGGCCTCGCGCTCGGCGGCTGGCTGGCGCACCGGCAGGACTGATGGCCCTGCAGATGTGACGAGGCCCCCGGGACCTGGTGGTGCCGGGGGCCTCGTTCACGGGAGCATCACATGTGCTCGATCATCACCTGGCCGAAGCCGGAGCACGACACCTGCGTCGCGCCGTCCATCAGGCGGGCGAAGTCATAGGTGACCTTCTTGCTCTGGATGGCGCGTTCCATCGAGCTGATGATCAGGTCGGCCGCTTCGATCCAGCCCATGTGGCGCAGCATCATCTCGGCAGAGAGGATCTCGGAACCGGGGTTGACGTAGTCCTTGCCGGCGTACTTGGGCGCGGTGCCGTGGGTCGCCTCGAAGCAGGCCACCGAGTCAGACAGGTTGGCACCGGGGGCGATGCCGATGCCGCCGACCTGCGCGGCCAGCGCGTCGGAGATGTAGTCGCCGTTCAGGTTGAGGGTGGCGATCACCGAGTACTCGGCCGGGCGCAGCAGGATCTGCTGCAGGAAGGCGTCGGCGATGGAATCCTTGACGACGATGTCCTTGCCGGTCTTCGGGTTCTTGAACTTGCACCACGGGCCGCCGTCGATCAGCTCGGCGCCGAACTCGCGCTGGGCCAGGGCGTAGCCCCAGTCACGGAAGCCGCCTTCCGTGTACTTCATGATGTTGCCCTTGTGGACCAGGGTCACGTTGGGCTTGTCGTTGTCGATCGCGTACTGGATGGCCTTGCGCACCAGGCGCTCGGTGCCTTCGCGCGAGACCGGCTTCACGCCGATGCCGGAGGTCTCGGGGAAGCGGATCTTCTTGACACCCATCTCCTCGACCAGGAACTTGATGACCTTCTTGGCCTTGTCGCTCTCGGCTTCCCACTCGACGCCGGCGTAGATGTCCTCGGAGTTCTCGCGGAAGATGACCATGTCGATCTTCTCGGGCTCCTTCACGGGCGAGGGCACGCCCTTGAAGTAACGCACCGGGCGCAGGCACACGTACAGGTCGAGCTCCTGGCGCAGCGCCACGTTCAGCGAACGGATGCCGCCTCCCACCGGGGTGGTCAGCGGGCCCTTGATCGACACCACGTAATCGCGCAGCGCGGCCAGCGTCTCCTCGGGCAGCCACACGTCCGGGCCGTACACCTTGGTCGACTTTTCGCCGGCGTAGATCTCCATCCAGTGGATCTTCTTGGCGCCGCCGTAGGCCTTGGCCACCGCCGCATCCACCACCTTGATCATCACCGGCGTGATGTCGAAGCCGGTGCCGTCCCCCTCGATGTACGGAATGACGGGGTTGTTCGGGACGTTGAGCGAGAAGTCCGCATTGACGGTGATCTTCTGGCCGCCCTCGGGCACCTTGATGTGCTGGTACATGTGGCTTGGCTCCGCGATTGCGAAAGAGGTGGTGAAAAGGGGTTTCGGAACCTGAAATTCTAGTTCAGGCGACCTGTCGGCCGGCTGACCACCCCGATGCGGCCCGGGGCTAGGAGACGCACCAGAGCACCGCGTCGGTGATGAGGTCGTGCCCCATGGCCCAGGCCGATGCGCCGACCAGCAGCGCGCCGGCGACGCGGATCGCCCAGGCGTTGACGCGCGCGGCGTCCAGCGACAGCGCCGCCTGACCGGCCACGCCGCCACCGGATTGCCAGCGCATCCACAGCCACGGGGCCAGCCCGAGCGCCGGTGCGGACGCGAGGCCGAAGGCACCCATGGCCAGGGCGCCCCCCGCGGGCGTGTTGGCCAGGGCCGCCACCACCAGCGCAGACTGCAGCAGGCCGCAGGGCCAGGCCGCCCAGGCCACGCCCGCCGCCGCCGCCTTCACCGGGCCTTGCATGCGCTGCCAGCCCGCGGCGTCGGGCCGGGCCGCCGCGGGTGCGCGCCCCACCCGCTCCAGCCAGGCCGGCTGCCGGCCGGTGACCAGCAGCCAGGCGCCGAGCGCCAGGGCGGCCACGTGCAGCAACGTCCACACGGGCCGCAGCACCGGTGCGGCGGCGCTGAAGGTCTCCAGGGCGCCCACGCTGGCCGCCGCCACGGCACCCGCCGCGGCGTAGCCCAGCAGCCGGCCGACGTGGAAGCCCGTCCACGCATGGGTGCTGCCGCGTGCGCCCCCCGAGCAGGCGCGCACGGCCGCCGCGCTGGGCGCACTGCACATGGCGACGCAATGCACCGACCCGGCCAGGCCGAGCAGCAAGGTGGTGAAGGCGAGCGCGAGGTCCACGCGTCAGATGATGCGCGAAAAGCGCTCGCGCACCTGGTCGGCGCGCAGATGCCGGTCGAACACCATGGCGATGGCGCGGACGAAGAACCAGCCCTGAGCCGTCACCTGCACGGCGTCCGGCTCCACGACCACCAGGCCCTCGTCGGCGAAGCGCTGCAGCTCGGCCAGCTCGGTGCGGAAGTACTCGCGCAGGTTCACCAGGTAGGCCAGCTCCACCGACTCGAACTCCAGCCGGCCCTGGCACATGATCGCCATGATGACGGCGCGGCGCAGCAGGTCGTCGCGCGTCAGCGCCAGACCGCGCACCACCGGGAACTGGCCCTGCGCGATGGCGTCGTAGTACTCGGGCAGCGTCTTGGCGTTTTGGCTGTAGGTGGCGCCCATGCGGCCGATGGCGGAGACGCCCAGTCCGATGAGGTCGCAGTCGGGCTGGGTGCTGTAGCCCTGGAAGTTGCGGTGCAGCCGCCCCTGCCGCTTGGCGGCGGCCAGCGCATCGCCCGCCAGCGCGAAATGGTCCATGCCGATGTACGCGTAGCCGTGGCCGAGGAAGCCGGCGATCGCGCCCGACAGCATGGCCACCCGGTGCTCGGGCGGCGGCAGGTCGGCCGGGTCGATGCGCCGCTGCGGCTTGAACCGCTGCGGCAGGTGGGCGTACGCGTACAGGGCGATGCGGTCCGGCCTCAGCTCGGACACCTGCGAGACGGTGCGGGCGAAGGACGCCGGCGTCTGCCGGGGCAGGCCGTAGATCAGGTCGGCGTTGATCGATTCGAAGCCCAGGCGGCGGGCATCGAGGATCAGGTCGCGCACGCTCTCGAAGGACTGCACCCGGTGCACCGCCTTCTGCACCTCCGGATCGAAGTCCTGGATGCCGAAGCTGATGCGGTTGAAGCCCATGGCCCGCAGCGCCGCCAGGCGCTCGGCCGACACGGTCCGCGGGTCGACCTCGATGGAGACCTCGGCGCCGGGGACGATGCGAAAGGCGGCACCGAGCCGCTGCATCAGCTCGGCCAGTTCCTCGTCGCTGAGGAAGGTGGGCGAGCCGCCGCCCAGGTGCACCTGCGTCACGGCCTGCGGCGTGCCGAGCGCCTTGACGTGCAGGTCAATCTCGGCGTGCAGTGCGCGCAGGTACTCCGCCGCCCGGCTGTGGTGCCGCGTGATCACCTTGTTGCAGGCACAGTAGTAGCACACCGACTCGCAGAACGGGATGTGCACGTACAGCGACAGGGGCGACGTGCCGCCGACCGTGGCGCCTTCGGCGCGCTGGCGCAACGCACACAGGTAGTCCGCGGCACCGAATGCCTCGACGAAACGGTCCGCCGTCGGATACGATGTGTAACGAGGGCCGGGCACATCGAAACGGCGCAGCATCTCCGGGCTCAACGAGGCAGCCACGGAGTCCGGGCGGGCGGCAGCGTCGGATGACGCGGCCGAGGCGGCAGCGGGCGAAGTCAGCATGACCTGCATGGTGGCGCCCCCGCGCGGGCGCGAGCTTGATGTGGCTCAAGCCACCTGGCACCCGCCCGACCAAGAATAGCCCCGCCCTTGAGACGCATCATGCCCGCCCACGACACCGCCAACTGCCCCATGACAGGAACGACCCGGGTCAAGCAGGAGACCTTCAAGGTCGCCTGCTCGAGCTGCAATCTGCGCGAGCTGTGCCTGCCCGTGGGTCTGTCGCGCGACGATCTCGAGAAGATGGACGCCCTGGTGGCGACCCGGCGGACCGTGCCCCGCGGGGAGACGCTGTTCCGCTCGGGCGACGCGTTCCAGTCGCTCTACGCCGTGCGCACGGGCTTCTTCAAGACCTGTGTGTCGTCCGAGGACGGGCGAGACCAGGTGACCGGCTTCCAGATGGCCGGCGAGCTGCTCGGGCTGGACGGCATCAGCAACGACCGGCACAGCTGCGACTCGGTGGCCCTGGAGGACTCCCAGGTCTGCGTGATCCCCTTCGCCGACCTGGAGGAGCTGGCGCGCGAGTTCACCGACCTGCAGCGCCAGTTCAACAAGATCATGAGCCGCGAGATCGTGCGTGACCACGGCGTGATGCTGCTGCTGGGCAGCATGCGTGCCGAGGAGCGCCTGGCGGCCTTCCTGCTCAACCTCACCCAGCGCCTGCAGGCGCGCGGCTTCTCGCCGTCGTCGCTGATCCTGCGCATGACGCGCGAGGAGATCGGCAGCTACCTGGGCCTCAAGCTCGAGACGGTGAGCCGCACCTTCTCCAAGTTCCAGGACGAGGGCCTGCTCGAGGTGAAGCAGCGGCAGATCCGCATCCTGAACCAGGGCGGCCTGCACCAGCTGGTCAACGGCGCCGCCTGCTGAGCCGCAGGCGCCGGCCAGGGCGGGCGGTACCGCCCTGCCCTCACGCGCTCATTGCGCGTCCGGGTGGCTGAGGAACTGCGTCATCGCCGCGGAGGCGGAGATGACCAGCCAGAACACGAAGAAGGCCACCGAGTAGAGCGTCAGGGGCTGCCACTCCACGGGCGCCACGCCGAACCACTGCAGGTGCTGCGGGTCCACGACCGCGAACACCAGCGTCTCCAGCACGCCGGCCATGACGAAGGCCGGCCACAGGATGCACAGGGCCCGCGTCGGCTTGTCGGTCGGCGGCTGGCTCATCGACGGCTCCTCTTCAAGCGCACCTGCCGATCCGGCTCGGCACGCGCAGGCCTCAGGGACGCGCGGTCTGGGCGTGGTTGCGCGCCTGCACCGCGGGGGTCAGGGCGTCCGGCTGGGTGGCCGAGGCGGTACCGCCGGACGGATCCACCGTGAGCACCGTGTCGGCCCCCCGGATGGCGATCACGGCGGTGAGGATACCGGCGATCACGACCGTGAGCGGCCCGCCGATGACCATCCAGACCATGGGTTCGCGCCACCAGGCGCGGGCGGGCGTGGCGTCGTGGGTGGATTCGTTGGTGGGCATGTCGCTCTCCTGTGCCGGCGCATTCAGCGCGGAATGATGAAGGTGGACTTCTCGTCCACCCGGGTGGCGTCGGCGGGGTCCAGGCCCGGGCCGGCCAGCTGTTCAATGTGGAACTCGATCGCGTGGGCGCCCGAACCGGCCTGCAGCGCGGCTTCCGGGGCCATCTGCACGCTCACCGTGAGCCAGCGCGCCTCGGCCGGCTGCGTCGTGACCTGCGCGTCGCTCGCCACGGCCAGCGTGGGCAGCCCGCTCACGCGGATTCGGTAGGACTGCGATTGCTCCGTGGTGTTCATGACCTGCAGCCGGTAGACATTCTCCACCCGGCCGTCGTCCACGATGCGGGCCAGCGACGCGCGGTCTCGGACCACGTCCACCCGGAACGGGTCGCGCATCGCGATGCTGGCGACGAAGGCCGCGCAGATGGCGAACAGGATCAAGGTGTAGACGATGACGCGCGGGCGCATCACCCGGCGCACGATCTGCGACCAACCCAGGTGTTCGCGCAGGCTGTTCTGGGTGGCGTAGCGCACCAGGCCCCGCGGGTAACCCATCTTGTCCATGATGCCGTCGCACACGTCGATGCAGGCGGCGCAGCCGATGCACTCGTACTGCAGGCCCTGGCGGATGTCGATGCCCGTGGGGCAGACCTGCACGCACAGGCCGCAGTCGATGCACGACCCGAGGCCGAGCGACTTCGGGTCGGCCTTCTTCGAGCGCGAGCCGCGCGGCTCGCCACGTTGGGTGTCGTAGCTGATGATCAGCGTGTCGTGGTCGAACATGGCGCTCTGGAAGCGCGCATACGGGCACATGTACTTGCAGACCTGCTCGCGCATGTAGCCGGCGTTTCCCCAGGTGGCGAAGCCGTAGAACAGGATCCAGAACCATTCCCACGGCCCGAAGCCCAGCGTGGCCGCCTCATGGGCCAGCGTGCGGATGGGCGTGAAGTAGCCGACGAAGGTGAAGCCGGTCCACAGGGCGATGGTGATCCAGGCCGCCTGCTTGGCGGTCTTGCGCCAGACGCGCTCGGCCGTCCAGGCGCCGGCATCGAGCCTCATGCGCTGCGCGCGATCGCCTTCGATCCTGCGCTCCACCCACATGAAGATCTCGGTGTACACCGTCTGCGGGCAGGCGTAGCCGCACCACAGCCGGCCGGCCACCGCGGTGAACAGGAACAGGGCGTAGGCCGAGATGACCAGCAGCCCGGTGAGGTAGATGAAGTCCTGCGGGTACAGGACGAGGCCGAAGATGTAGAAGCGCCGCGAGGCCAGGTCCAGCAGGACGGCCTGGCGGTCGTTCCAGGTCAGCCAGGGCAGCCCGTAGAAGACGAGCTGCGTGAGCCACACCAGCGCCCAGCGCCAGTTGGCAAAAAGGCCCGTGACACCACGGGCGTAGATCTTGCGCTGCTTCTGGTAGAGCGAGACGACGGCCACGGTGCTGTCGTCGCCCGCCGGCCCCTGCGCAGGGGCGTCAGGGGCGGCGGACGTGGCAGCAGGCGTGGCCGTGTCGCTCATGGGCAGTGCCTTACTTGGCCGCGACTTGCGGGGCGTTCGACAGGTTCCAGACGTAGGCCGTCAGCACCTTGGCCTGCTCCGGCGTGACGCGGGTGCCCTGGGCGGGCATCACGTTCGTCTTGCCGTTGTTGATCATGGCGACGATGGCGGCCTCACCCCAGCCATGCAGCCAGATCTTGTCGGTCAGGTTGGGCGCGCCCAGGGCCTGGTTGCCCTTGCCGTCCGGGCCGTGGCAGGCCGCGCAGGCACCGAACTTGGCCTTGCCCAGCTGGGCCGCCACCGCGTTGTGCGGGCTGCCCGACAGGCTCAGCACGTAGTGGGCCACGTTGCGCACGTCTTCCGCGCCACCCACGGCGGCAGCCATCGGGGGCATGACGCCCTGGCGGCCTTCGACGATGGTCTTGTGGATGTACTCCTCGCCGGTGCCGCCCAGCCAGTCGCTGTCCGCCAGGTTGGGGAAGGACTTGCTGCCGCGGGCGTCGGCGCCGTGGCACTGCGCGCAGTTGTTGGCGAACAGGCGCTCGCCGATCGCCATGGCCTGCGGGTTCTTGGCCAGCTGCTCGGCGGACTGGCCGGCGAAGCCGGCGTAGACCGGCGCCATGGCGGCGCGGGCCTTCTCCTGCTCGGCCTGCCATTGGCCGGTGCTGCTCCAGCCCAGGCCACCCTGCACGCTGCCCAGGCCCGGGTAGAGGGCGAGGTAGGCGGCCGAGAAGACCACGGTGATCACGAACAGGCCCATCCACCAGCGCGGCAGCGGGTTGTTCATTTCACGCAGGTCCTCGTCCCAGACGTGGCCGGTGGTGTTGTCGTTGGCCATCACCTTGCGGCGGCTGGCGATCAACAGCAGGATGATGCAGAACACCAGCCCTGCGATGGTGATGCCGGCGACATAGACCGACCAGCCGGCATTGATGAAGTCGCTCATTGTGTCTTGCTCCGTTGGGCGTCAGAGGGGGTGTCGTGGCTGCGTGCCGGTGCGTCGTCGACGAAGGGCAGCATCGCTGCCTCGTCGAAGGCCGCCCGGCGCTGCTTGTTCAGCGTCCAGGCAACCAGGGCCACGAACAGGCCCAGCGACACGACGGTGACCAGGCTGCGCCAGGTGTTGACGTCGAAGTCCATGGTCGTTCCCTTACTTGCGCGCCGTGCCCAGCACCTGCAGGTAGGCGACGACGGCGTCGAGCTCCGTCTTGCCCTTCACCTCGTCGGCCGCCTTGGCGATCTCGTCGTCCGTGTAGGGCACGCCCACCACGCGCAGCGCCTTCATCTTGGGCGCCATGTCGGCCGGGTTCACGCTGGCCGTGGCAAGCCACGGGTAGGCCGGCATGTTCGACTCGGGCACCACGTCACGCGGGTTGTTCAGGTGCACGCGGTGCCACTCGTCGGAGTAGCGGCCGCCCACGCGGTGCAGGTCCGGGCCCGTGCGCTTGGAACCCCACTGGAACGGGTGGTCGTAGACGAACTCGCCGGCGACCGAGTAGGGGCCGTAGCGCAGCGTCTCGGCGCGGAAGGGGCGCACCATCTGCGAGTGGCAGTTGTAGCAGCCCTCGCGGATGTAGACGTCCCGGCCGGCCAGCTGCAGCGCGGAGTACGGCTTCAGGCCTTCGACCGGCTGGGTCGTCGAGCGCTGGAAGAACAGCGGCACGATCTCGACCAGGCCCCCGATCGCCACGGCGACCAGGATCAGCACGATCATCAGGAAGTTGCTGGTCTCGATCTTCTCGTGACCGCTGACGGAATGGGTTTGTGCCATCTCGAATGCTCCTTGTGGCAGTGCGTCAGGCGTGGGCAGCCACCGCCGGGATGAGGGCGGGCTGCACCTTGCCGGCGCGGATGGTCATCACCGTGTTCCAGCCCATGATCAGCATGCCGCCGAGGTACAGCAGGCCGCCGAGGACGCGGATCACGTAGAACGGATAGGTGGCCTTGACGCTCTCGACGAAGCTGTACACCAGCGTGCCGTCGGGGTTCACCGCGCGCCACATCAGGCCCTGCATCACACCGGCGATCCACATCGCGGCGATGTAGAGCACGATGCCGATGGTGGCCACCCAGAAGTGCAGCTCGATGGCACGGGTGCTGTACATCGTCTTGCGGCCGAACATGCGCGGGATCAGGAAGTACAGCGCGCCGATGGACACCAGGCCCACCCAGCCCAGGGCACCGGAGTGCACGTGGCCGACGGTCCAGTCCGTGTAGTGCGACAGCGCGTTCACCGTCTTGATGGACATCATCGGACCTTCGAAGGTCGACATGCCGTAGAAGGACAGCGAGACGATCAGGAACTTCAGGATCGGGTCGTCACGCAGCTTGTGCCAGGCACCCGACAGGGTCATGATGCCGTTGATCATGCCGCCCCAGGAGGGAGCCAGCAGCACCAGCGAGAACAGCATGCCGATCGACTGCGCCCAGTCGGGCAGCGCGGTGTAGTGCAGGTGGTGGGGGCCCGCCCACATGTACGTGAAGATCAGGGCCCAGAAGTGCACGATCGACAGGCGATACGAGTACACCGGACGCTCGGCCTGCTTGGGGATGTAGTAGTACATGATCCCCAGGAAGCCGGCGGTCAGGAAGAAGCCCACGGCGTTATGGCCGTACCACCACTGCACCATGGCGTCCTGCACGCCGGCGTAGGCGGAGTAGCTCTTGGTCAGGCTCACCGGAATGGCCGCACTGTTGACGATGTGCAGCAGGGCCACGGCGAGGATGAAGGCGCCGAAGAACCAGTTCGCCACGTAGATGTGCTTGACCTTGCGGATGCCCACCGTGCCGAAGAACACCACCGCGTAGGCCACCCAGACGACCGCGATCAGCAGGTCGATGGGCCACTCCAGCTCGGCGTATTCCTTGCCGCTGGTCAGGCCCAGCGGCAGGGTGATCACCGCCAGCAGGATGACCAGGTTCCAGCCCAGGAAGGTGAACATGGCCAGCCCGGGCATGAACAGCCGGGTCTGGCAGGTGCGCTGCACCACGTGGTAGCTGGTGGCGAACAGCACGCAGCCGCCGAAGGCGAAGATCACCGCGTTGGTGTGCAACGGGCGCAGGCGGCCGTAGCTCAGGAACGGGATGCCGAGATTCAACTCGGGCCACGCGAGCTGGGAGGCGACGATGACGCCGACCAGCATGCCGACAATGCCATAGAGCACCGCCGCGACCGCGAACCAGCGGACGACGGTGTCGGTATAGGCCGGCTGATTTGCCGGCACTGAACTAGTTGCCATGGGTTTGACTCCTCACGCCCGCGCCTTTGCGGGCCATAGGGGATTGTTCTGGAGGGGAACTTTTGAGCGATTGATCGTTGTCAACCACCATCCGGCTCGTCGAGGATGCGTTCGCCTTCGCGTTGCAAATCGTCAAACTGCCCTCGGTGAAGCGCCCATCCGAAGACGCCGATGATGGCCAGCACGAGCACGGCGGACAGGGGAATGAGCAGATAGAGGATGTCCATGACGTCGAGTGAATTGCTGTGGCGTCAGGCCCGCGCAAGTCGCAGGGCGTTGCCCACGACGACCAGCGAGCTGCACGCCATGCCCAGTCCCGCGGCCCAGGGGGGCAGCCAGCCCACCACGGCCAGGGGGACGCAGGCGAGGTTGTAGGCGGCCGCCCAGAACAGGTTCTGCCGGACGATGCGCATCATCCGGGTGGACAGCCGCCGGGCGGCGACGAGGTCCGACAGCCGGTTGGACACGATCACCGCGTCCGCATGCACGCGCGCCACCATGGCACCGCGCCCCATGGCGAAGGACACGTCCGCGCGCGCCAGCACGGGTGCATCGTTGACGCCGTCGCCCACCATGCCGCTGCGCTCGCCTCGGGCCTGCGCGTCGGCCAGCGCCTGCAGCTTGGCCTCGGGCGTGGCGCCACCCCGGGCCTCGTCGATGTGCAGACGGCGGGCCAGCCGTGCCGCGCGTGCCGGGTGGTCGCCGGACAGCAAGGTGAGCGCCACGCCGTCGGCCCGCAGCGCGGCCACGGCCGACGCGGCGTCCTCGCGCAGCTGCTCATCGAACTCGCAGCGCAGCCAGCGCTGCCCGTCGGGCGCGCCGTAGTACACGGTGGGCAGCGCCGACGACGCGTCGCCCTGCCCTGCGCCCACCCAGGCGCGTTGGCCCAGGCGCCAGCAGCGCCCGCCCGCGTCCACCGCCTCCAGCCCCTGACCGGGGACCTCGCGCACCTCGGCGTGCACTCGAACGCCGGCCATGTCGACCGTCGCCTCGGGGGCCTGGCTCGCCAGCGCCCGCGCCAGCGGGTGGTTCGACCACCGCGCCAGCGCCGCGGCCGCCGCCAGATCCGCCTGGCTGACCGGCTCGGTCAGCGCATGGTCTTCGGCGTCCACCCACCGGGCCCCGGCCCAGTCCGGTTCGTCGTGCGTGAGCGTGCCCGTCTTGTCGAGGAACAGGCGGTCCATGCCCGCCAGCGATTCCAGCGCATCCAGCCGCTGCAGCATGACGCCCCGCCGCGCCAGCGCGCCCGCCGCCGCCACGAGGGCCGAGGGCACCGCCAGCGACAGCGCGCAGGGACAGGTGACGATGAGGACGGCCACCGCCACGCCGACCGCCCGCGACGGATCGATCCACATCCAGCCGATGCCCGCCACCGCGGCCAGGGTCAGCACCACCCACAGGAACGGGGCGGCCCAGGCATCGGCCTGGCGCACGAGGGCCGGCCGCTCGGTGAGCGCCTGGCGCATCAGGGACACGATGGCGCCGTGGCGGGTGTCCGCGCCCACGCGCTCCACGGACATGCGCACCGGGGCGCCGAGGTTGACGCTGCCGCCCACCACCTCGTCACCCACCCCGTGCGGCACGGGCAGAGATTCACCCGTGAGCAGGCTCTCGTCCACTTCGGTGGGGCCGCTCTGCAGGCGGCCGTCGGCCGGGAAGCTGGCACCCAGCGGCACCAGCACCACGTCGCCCGGCCGCAGGCGGTGGGCGCTGACGACCTCCAGCTGGCCGTCGCCGCGCACCCGCTGGGCGGTCTCGGGCAGTGCGGCCAGGGCCTGCTCCAGGCTTTCCGCCGCCCGGTGGCGCGCCATCATCTCCAGGTAACGGGCCGCCAGCAGGAAGCTGACGAACATGGACAGCGAGTCGAAGTACACCTCGTGCCCGAACACGCCGCTGGGGTCGAAGGTGGCGCCGCTGCTGGCGATGAAGGCCACCACGATGCCCAGCGCCACCGGCACGTCCATGCCCATGCGGCGCTGCCGCACGGCGCGCCAGGCGCCCTGGAAGAAGGGGCCCGCCGAGAACAGCAGCACCGGCATGGTCAGCAGCCAGCTGCCCCAGTTGAGCAGCTGCCGCAGGTCGGCGGACAGGTCGTCGCCCGTGGCCACGTAGCTCGGCGTGGCGAACATCATGATCTGCATGGCGCAGAAGCTCGCGACGAACAGCCGCCACAGGGCCTTGCGCCGCTCGGACTGGCGCAGGGCGCGTGCCGGCGCCACCGCGTCGGGCAGCGCCTCGTAGCCGGCCGCCTGCACCGCGCGCATGAGGGCGGACAGGCGCGTGCGCGCCGGGTCCCAGCGCACCTGGGCGCGCTGGCCGGCGGCGCTCACCTCGGCCCGCTCCACGCCATCGACCGCCAGCAGGGCGGACTCGATGATGCCGGCACAGGCGGCGCAATGCATGCCGCCGAGCACCAGGCCGGTTTCGGCCATGCGTCGCCCGTCGGGCAGCGTGTCCCACCGGGTGCTGGCCTGCTGCTCCAGCGGGTCGTCCAGCACCGCCAGGCGCTCGTCCACGTCCGGTGCAGCCAGGGCCACGGCGGAGGCGGGAGGGGAACGGGTCATGGCGGGCGTACGGCGCGAAGGGGTAGGCTCGGCGGGCATGCTGCGCCAACGCTCGATAATCTAGCGGCCGAGCCCCCCGATCCACATGACATTGATCAAGACACGACCTGTCGCCCTGGCCTTGACCGCCCTGCTCAGCGGCCTGCTGGCCGTTTCCGCGGCCGCCCAGCCGCGGGGTGAGCCGCAGCGGCTGCCCACCGTGCAGCTCAACGCCGGCATGCACAACATCGTCGCGATGGTGGCCCGCTCACCGCGCGAGCGGGAGATCGGGCTGATGTTCCGCGAGCAGATGGCCACCCACGAGGGCATGGTGTTCGTGTTCGAGCAGCCGGCCACCCAGTGCTTCTGGATGCGCAACACCCCCCTGCCCTTGTCGGCGGCCTTCGTGGCCGACGACGGCCGCATCGTCAACATCGAGGACATGGCGCCCATGTCCGACCAGTCCCACTGCTCGCGCGAGCCGGTGCGCTACGTGCTGGAGATGAACCGGGGTTGGTTCGCCAAACGCGGGCTGAAGGCCGGGGCCAGGCTGAGCGGGCCGCTCTTCCGGCCCTGAGGGCGGGCCCGACGGCCCTCAGGCGGCCAGCGTGATGGTGAAGCGCAGGCCGTCCACCTCCGGCCGGCTCACCGCGTCCAGACGCCCGCCGAGCCGCAGGACCACCTCGCGCGCGATGGTGAGCCCCAGGCCGGTGCCGCCATCGTTGCGCAGGTCGGCCCGCTCGCCGCGCCAGAATGCCTCGAACAGGCGCGGCAGCTGCGCGGGCGTCACGCCGGGGCCGTTGTCCTCCACCATGACCTCGGCGCCGCCCTGGGGCAGCGGCCGCACGCGCAGCACGATCGTCGGCCCGCCGTAGCGCAGGGCGTTGTCCAGCAGGTTGTTGACCACCTCGCCCAGCCACAGCCGGTGGGCGCGCGCCATCACCGGGGTGTCCGGCGCATCCAGCACGATGCTGCGCCCTTCCCTCAGCCCCTGCAGCACCAGCGGCTCGGCGGATTCGCGCAGCAGCGGCAGCACGTCCAGCGTCTCCTGCTCCCCGTCCATGGACAGCGCCGTCTCGGACCGCGCCAGGCTCAGCAACTGGCCGATCAGGCGCGACAACCGGTCGGTGGAGCGCTCCAGCTGCGCCAGCAGCGGCTGCCAGGCACCGGGCTGCTCCGGCCGCGTGGCCAGCTCCTCCGCCAGGTTCTGCGCCAGCACCCGGATGCCGGCCACCGGCGTGCGCAGCTGGTGCGCAGCATCGGCCACGAAGCGGCGCTGCAGGTGGATCGATTGCTCGACGTCGGCCAGCAGGCGGTTGATGCGCTCGATGAGCGGCACGGCCTCGCGCGGCACGCGGTCCAGCGGCAGCGGCCGCCAGTCCTGGGCATCGCGCAGCGCCACCTCCTGGGCCACGTCCCGCAAGGGCTGCAGGCCGCGGCGGATGCCCCATCCGAGCAGCGCGAAGGTCACCGAGCCCAGCGCCAGCGCCGGCAGCACGATGGACAGCTGCAGATCGCGCATCAGCCGCGCGCGCTTGTTCTTGGTCTCCACCACGATCACCGAGACGGACCGGTCGAGCATGGGTGAGCTGACCGAGAACACGGCGCCGCGCACCGGGTCGCCGTCGTACTCCGCGTCGAAGACCAGCGGCTGGGCGAAGCTGCGCCGGCGCATGGCCAGGGCGGGCACCGGCACGCTCGCTTCGCCGGCCAGCGCATTGCCCTCCACGTCCACCATGGCGAAGCCGTTGCGGTCGTTGCTGTCCCAGGTGACCAGCTCCATGGCCTGGCGCGACAGGTCCAGCAGCGGACCGCGGTCCGACCAGGTCACCTTGGCGGCGAGCGCGCTGGCCTCGTCCTGCAGCCCGCGGTCGAAGGCCTCGTTGGCACTGGTGCGCGCCAGCCAGTAGGCCCCGAGCACGGCCGCCACCAGGCCGATGCCCCAGCTCCACAGCAGGGGGCGCAGCAGGCCGCGGCGGATGCTGCGGCCGCCGGCCCGGCGGGCCGCCGCCTCGGCCGGCTCCACCGGCTCAGCCGGCAGGCTGACCATCGGCCGCGCCCTGCGCCGGCTCCATGAGGTAGCCGAAGCCGCGCACCGTGCGGATCACCACGCCGAGGTCGGCGAAACGCTTGCGCAGGCGGTGCACGTACACCTCCACCGAGTTCTCGCTGAAATCGGCTTCCCAGGTGGACATGCGGGCGACGATGGAATCCTTGGGCACGACGCGGCCGGCCTTCTGCATCAGCAGCTCGGTCAGCGCCAGCTCGCGCGGGCTGAGGGCGATGCGCTGGCCGTGGTGGGTGAGCTCGCGGTGCACCAGGTCGAGCCGCAGGTCGCCGCACTGGATCACCTCGTCGACCCGGCCCTGCGCGCGGCGCTTGAGCGCCCGGATGCGGGCGAGCAGCTCCGGCAGATCGAAGGGCTTGACGAGGTAGTCGTCGGCGCCGGCGTCCAGGCCCTGGACCCGGTCGTGCAGTTCGTCGCGCGCCGTCAGCAGCAGCACCGGCATGCGCACGCCCCGGCCGCGCCAGTGGCGCAGCACCTCCATGCCGTCGCGGCGCGGCAGGCCCAGGTCCAGGATCGCCAGGTCGTGGCGGCCCAGCGCACCTTCGCCCAGGGCCTGCTCGCCGTCGTGCAGCACGTCGACCTTCCAGCCCTCGCGCTCCAGGCCACGGGCCACCCCCAGGCTCAGCGCGGGGTCGTCTTCCACGAGCAGGATGCGCATGCCGGCCTCGGTTGTGTCCCCAGTGTGACGTTCGTCCGGCGGCGAGCGTACCAAAAGAAGAAGCCGGCCCGCGGCCGGCTTTCCCTGTGGCGCACCGCGGCGCGCCGCGTGTGGACGGTCAGCCGAAGTTCTTCTCGGCGAAGTCCCAGTTCACCAGCGAGTTCAGGAAGGTCTCCACGAAGCGCGGGCGCAGGTTGCGGTGGTCGATGTAGTAGGCGTGCTCCCACACGTCGATCGTCATCAGCGCGGTGTCACCGGTGGTCAGCGGCGTGCCGGCCGCGCCCATGTTCACGATGTCGACGCTGCCGTCGGCCTTCTTCACCAGCCAGGTCCAGCCCGAGCCGAAGTTGCCCACCGCGCTCTTGGTGAAGGCTTCCTTGAAGGCGGCGTACGAGCCCCACTTCGCGTTGATCGCCTCGGCCAGCTTGCCCTTCGGCTCGCCACCGCCTTGCGGCTTCATGCAGTTCCAGAAGAAGGTGTGGTTCCACACCTGGGCCGCGTTGTTGTAGATGCCGCCGGAGGACTTCCTGACGATCTCCTCCAGGTCCATGCTCTCGAACTCGGTGCCCTTCTGCAGGTTGTTGAGGTTGACCACGTAGGCGTTGTGATGCTTGTCGTGGTGGTACTCGAGCGTCTCGCGGCTCATGTGCGGCGCAAGCGCATCGTGGGCATAGGGCAGCGGCGGCAGCGTGTGTTCCATGCGGATTCCTTTCGAGTGTGCGCCCCGGCGGGCCAGGGGCGATGTGGGAGGCGGCGGCATTGTAGGCAGCCGCCGCGATCGCCATGGCCGTCAGGGTTGATCGTCCGCGGCCGCCGGGTGCACCGCTTCCACGCGCGTGTCGGCGGTGCCGTCCGCCCACACGGCACGCAGCCGCTGCCCGGTGGCCAGGGCACGGGTGCTCACGATGGCGCGGCCGTCCCCGTCCTCCACCCAGGCGTAGCCGCGCGCCAGCACCGTGCGCGGGTCCAGCCCGGCGAGCCGGGCCGCCCGCTGGTCCAGCGCCACCTCATGGCGCGACAGCGCCCGCTGGCCCGCCTGCTGCCAGCGGGCGCTGCGGTGCATCAGCTCGGCCGCCCGGCCCTGCAGGTAGCGTCCGGGCACCGCGGCCAGGCGGCCTGCCGCGGCCTCCAGCCGGGCACGCTCGGCACCCAGCCGTTGCCCCGGCCGCTGCAGACGCAACGCCAGCGTGTCGAGCCTCTGGGATGCGGCGTCCAGGCGCTGGTGGACCCGCCGTGCCAGGCGCTCCGCCTGGCGGTCCAGCGTGTCGAGCAGCGCGTCGCGGGCCGGCGTGGCCAGTTCGGCCGCCGCCGTGGGCGTGGGTGCACGCAGATCCGCCGCCAGGTCGGCCAGGGTGATGTCGGTCTCGTGCCCCACGCCACACAGCACGGGCAGGCGTGACGCACGGATGGCCCGCACCACGCGCTCGTCGTTGAACGACCACAGGTCCTCCAGCGACCCGCCGCCCCGGCACAGCAGCACCATCTCGGCCTGCGCCAGCCCATTGGCGCGCGCCAGCGCCTGCACGATGGCCTCCGGGGCCTGCGGGCCCTGCACCAGCGTGGGCACCAGCACCACCTGGACGTGGGGCGCCCGGCGAGCGAGCGTGGTGAGCACGTCATGGATGGCGGCCCCCGTGGGGGACGTGACCACCGCCACGGCGCGCACGAAGGCCGGCAGGGGCCGCCGGCGGGCCGGGTCGAACAGGCCCTCCCGCTCCAGCCGGGCGCGCAGGCGCAGGAACTCCTCGTACAGGCTGCCGGCCCCCACGCGCTGCATGGATTCGACGACCATCTGCAGTTCGCCGCGCGCCTCGTACACGGCCAGGCGCCCGCGCACCTCCACCTGCTGGCCGTCCTGCGGCGCGAACGGCACCAGCGCAGCCGCCCGCCGGAACATCGCGCAGCGCAGTCCCGCGCCGGCGCCCTGCGCATCCTTGAGCGTGAAGTAGCAGTGGCCGCTGGCCGCGCGGCTGAACCCCGAGAGCTCGCCGCGCACCGCCACGGCGCCGAACCGGGCGGCGAGCGCGTCGGACACGGCCAGCAGCAGGCCGGCCACGTCCCAGACGCGGGAGGAAGAATCAGGAGAAGCGGGCATGGGCACGGGCTGGACGGGTGGTCGCGGGTCGCGAACGGCGGCAAGGGGCGCTGCATTTTTCAGCAGCGTGACGCAAACCCGCGCCAATGCAGGCTCGCCGGGCCTTGCTCCGCCCTTGCGCACAGCGTTTTCCACAGGCACTGTGGACAGCGCGCCGCACCGGCAGCGGGCCCCGGGGCGGCGCCCGGTGATCGGGCCATAATCCCGCGTCTTTCAGATGCGGGCGCAAGCCCGAAGGCGATCCCCTTGCTGTCGATCATACAAGCCGCCGGCTGGCCGATCTGGCCCCTGATCCTGTGTTCCGTGGCCGCCATGGCGCTCGTCATCGAGCGCGCCGTGGCGCTTCGCCGCCGACGTGTCGCCCCCGCCGGGCTGGTGGACGAGGTGATGCAGGTGCTGCGCCAGGGCATGCCCTCGGCCGACGTGCTGGGCAAGCTTGCCGCCAACTCCGTGCTGGGCCAGCTCCTGGCCACCGGCATCCGCGCCGCGGCGCTGGACGGCCGCACCGTCAACGAGACACTGCTGCGCGACGCGTTCGAATCGGCCGGCCGGGCGGCGGCCCACCAGCTCGACCGCTACCTGAACGCCCTGGCGACCATCGCCTCGGCCGCGCCCCTGCTGGGGCTGCTGGGCACCGTGATCGGCATGATCGAGATCTTCGGGTCGCAGGCGCCCACCGGGGGCACCAACCCCGCCCTGCTCGCCCACGGCATCTCGGTGGCGCTGTACAACACCGCGTTCGGCCTCATCGTCGCCATCCCGTCGCTGATGTTCCACCGCTACTTCCGCGGCCGGGTGAACGACTACCTGCACGACATGGAGCAAGGCGCCGAGCGCGTCATGCACCTGCTGCTGGCCCGTCCGGCCAAGTCGCGCGGCTGACACGGGCAGCGCCATGGCGATGAACTTCCGCGGCGACCGCCACGACGAGCCGGACATCAACCTGATTCCGTTCATCGACGTGCTGCTGGTGATCCTCATCTTCCTGATGCTGTCGACCACCTACTCGAAGTTCACGGAGCTGCAGGTCACGCTGCCGGCCGCCGACGCCGACGCCAGCCGCGACCGGCCGCAGGAGATCATCGTGGCGGTCTCGGCGGACGGCCGCTACAGCCTGGACCGCCAGCCGGTGGAAGGCCGCAGCGTCGAACTGCTGGCCGCCGCCCTGCAGGCGGCCGCGGCGCAGCGCCAGGATCCGTTCCTCATCATCTCGGCCGATGCGAGCGCGGCCCACCAGTCGGTGATCAACGTGCTGGATGCGGCCCGCCGGGCAGGCCTGCCCCGCATCACCTTCGCCGCGCAGTCCGGCCAGGGCGCCACCGGCGCGGCATCGCCCGCACCTTGAGCCTCAACCGCGACGGGGCCGCACGGCTGCAGGCCCACTGGTGGCAGGACGCGCCGGGCGCAGGGTCGGCCCTGCTGCGCCCCCTGGCCTGGCTCTACGGCCTGCTGGCCCGGCGGGCCGCTGCCGCGGGCCGGCGGCAGGCCCGGCGGCCCGCTGACCGGCCGGTGCTGGTGGTGGGCAACCTGATCGTGGGCGGAGCGGGCAAGACCCCCACCACGCTGGCGCTGATCGACACCCTGCGGCAGGCGGGATGGCGGCCTGGCGTCGTGTCGCGTGGATATGGACGGCAGGTGCAGGCGCTGGTCCACGTGGGCCCCGACACCCCCGTCAGCGAAGCCGGCGACGAGCCGCTGCTCATCCACCGCCGCACCGGCGTGCCGGTGGTCGTGTCGCGTGACCGCGTGGCCGCCGGCGAGGCGCTGTGCGAGCGCCACCCCGAGGTGGACCTCATCGTGGCCGACGACGGCCTGCAGCACCACCGGCTCGCGCGAGACGTGCAGGTGCTCGTCTTCGACGCGCGAGGCGTCGGCAATGGGCTGCTGCTGCCGGCCGGCCCCTTGCGGGAGCCCCTGCCCACGCGGCTGCCGCCCCACACGCTGGTGCTGTACAACGCCGATGCGCCGTCCACGCCGCTGCCCGGAGCGTGCGCGCTGCGCCAGCTGGGCGGCGTGCAGACCCTGGATGAGTGGTGGGCCGCGCGTGCCGCGGGCGCGCCGCGCGCCGCGCGGCCGGTGTCGGACTTGCGCGGCCGCCGGCTGCTGGCCGTGGCCGGCATCGGTGAACCCGAGCGCTTCTTTCGCATGCTGGAGGCGCACGGCCTGCAGGTCGACCGCCTGCCGCTGCCGGACCACGCGCGCCTGTCGCCCCTGCCCTGGCCGGCGGGCACGCCCGAGGTGGTGCTGACCGAGAAGGACGCGGTGAAGCTGGCGCCCGGCGCGGTACCGTCCGGTACGCGGGTCTGGGTGGCGACGCTAGACTTTGCCCTTCCGCCGGGCTTCACCGACGCGCTGCTGGGCGCGCTGGCCGAGGCGCGCGGGCGCCTGTCCCACTGCCACTGAATGAACATGGATCACCGCCTGATCGAGATGCTGGTCTGCCCCATCTGCAAGGGGCCGCTGCAGCTGCGTCGCGACGACGCCCAACGCCCGGTCGAGCTGGTGTGCCCGGCCGATCGCCTGGCCTATCCCATCCGCGACGGCATTCCCGTCATGCTCGACTCCGAGGCGCGTCACCTGGCCCCCGAGGACAGCTGATGCGCTTCACCGTGCTGATACCGGCCCGGCTGGCCTCCAGCCGGCTGCCGGACAAGCCGCTGGCCGACATCGCCGGCAAACCCATGGTGGTGCGGGTGGCCGAGCGCGCCGCGCTGGCGGGCGCCGCCGCGGTGGTGGTGGCGGCCGATGACCAGCGGACCGTCCACGCCTGCCAGGCGCATGGCGTGCAGGTGCTGCTGACGCGGCGCGACCACGCGAGCGGCAGCGACCGCCTCGCCGAGGCCTGCGTGCAACTCGGCCTGGACGGCGACGACCTGGTGGTCAACGTGCAGGGCGACGAGCCGCTGATCGACCCCGCGCTGGTGGGGGCCTGCGCGGGCCTGCTGGACGCGAACCGCGACTGCGCCGTCGCCACGGCGGCGCACGCCATCCACGATGGCGCGGACTTCACCAACCCCAACGTCGTCAAGCTGGTGTGCGACCGCGCCGGCCGGGCCATGTATTTCAGCCGTGCCCCCATTCCCTGGTGGCGCGATGGCTCCGCGGCCGGCGCACCCGGGCTGCCGGCCGGTCAGGCATGGCGGCACATCGGGCTGTATGCCTACCGCGCGGGGTTCCTGCGACGCTTCCCCGGCCTGGCGCCGGCGCCGCAGGAGCAGCTCGAATCCCTGGAGCAGCTGCGCGTGCTCTGGCACGGGGAGCGTATTGCCGTGCATTTCGCCGAGCATGCACCGGCACCGGGCGTGGATACCCCCGAGGACCTCGCCCGCGTGCGGGCGCTGTGGCCGGCCGGCTGAGCCTGCCGCCCGAGCGGCGGTGGTGTCAGGCTCGCGCAGGAATGCCCGTGCTATCCTGATTTGAACCGCCCGGCGCGCGGGCTGAGGCCGCTTGCCTGCCTGAACCGATAACCACTTCACGAGACACTCTGACCATGCGACTGATTCTCTTGGGCGCACCGGGCGCCGGGAAAGGCACCCAGGCGGCGTTCATCTGCCAGAAGTTCGGCATCCCCCAGATCTCCACCGGCGACATGCTGCGTGCGGCCGTCAAGGCCGGTACCCCGCTGGGCCTGGCGGCGAAGAAGGTGATGGACTCCGGTGCCCTCGTCAGCGACGACATCATCATCGGCCTGGTGAAGGAGCGCATCACCCAGCCGGACTGCGCGCACGGCTTCCTGTTCGACGGCTTCCCGCGCACGATTCCCCAGGCGGAAGCCATGAAGGCCGCGGGCGTGAAGCTCGACCTCGTGCTCGAGATCGACGTGCCGGACGAGGCCATCATCGAGCGCATGAGCGGCCGCCGCGTGCATGTGGCCTCGGGCCGCACCTACCACGTGAAGTTCAACCCGCCCAAGGTGGCGGGCAAGGACGACGCCACGGGCGAGGACCTGGTGCAGCGCCCGGACGACGAGGAAGCCACCGTGCGCAAGCGCCTGCAGGTCTACCACGAGCAGACGCGCCCCCTGGTGGACTACTACAGCCAGTGGTCCGCCACCGGCGACGCCCAGGCACCCCGCTATGCCCGCATCTCGGGCGTGGGCGGCGTCGACGAGATCACGGCCCGCGCGCTGCAGGCCCTCGGCTGATCGTCCCCGGGGCCCGGCGCCGCCGGGCCCGTCAGGCCGATCCGCCCCCTCATGCCTCGCCGGCCTGCGCCAGGTCCCAGCGGGGCCTGACCGAAAAGCGGTAGTCGTTCGCCAGTCGCGCCAGGCCGGCCCGGCAGCGCATGGCAGCCGCCAGCGCGATCATCGCGCCGTTGTCGGTGCACAGGTGGAGTTCCGGGTAGTGCACGCGCACGCCCCGCCGCGCGCAGGCCGCGTCCAGGCTGGCCCGCAGGCGAGCATTCGCCCCCACCCCACCGGCCACCACGAGTCGGCTCAGGCCCGTGTCGCGCAGCGCCCGCAGCGCCTTGGTGCACAGCACGTCGACGATGGCCGCCTGCGCACTGGCGGCCAGATCAGCCTTCTGCGTCGGGCTCGGCGCGTCACCCAGGCGCTTCCACGCCGTCATGACGGCCGTTTTCAGGCCCGCAAAGGAAAAATCCAGGTTGGCTTGGTGCAGCAGGGGTCGCGGCAGGTCGAACGCATCGTCGCGTCCCTGCTCGGCCAGCCGCGCCAGGGCGGGGCCGCCCGGGTAGCCCAGGCCCAGCATCTTGGCGGACTTGTCGAACGCCTCGCCGGCCGCGTCGTCGATGGTTTCGCCCAGCATCTCATAGCGCCCCACCCCGTCCACGCGCATCAGTTGCGTGTGGCCGCCCGAGACGAGCAGCGCCACGAAGGGAAAGCTCGGCGGGTCGGCCGACAGGAAGGGCGACAGCAGGTGGCCCTCGAGGTGGTGCACGCCCAGCGTCGGCCGGTTGAGTGCCGCCGCCAGGCCGCACGCCACGCCGGCACCCACGAGCAGCGCGCCGGCCAGGCCCGGACCGCGCGTGAACGCCACCACGTCGATGTCCGCCAGGTGCAGGCCAGCCTCCGAGAGGGCGGCCTCCGCCAGGGGCAGCACACGGCGCACATGGTCGCGCGACGCCAGTTCAGGCACCACGCCGCCATAGGCCTCGTGCATCTGCACCTGGCTGTGCAAGGCCGCGCCCCGCAGCACCGGCGCCCCCTCGCCGCCGAAACCCACGACGGCCACGCCGGTCTCGTCGCAGGAGGATTCGATGCCGAGGATGTTCATGGGGTCGCAATGGGAGGGCGGGCGGAGACGCCGTGTGGCGTCCTACACAAACTGTTGCGCTTGGCCAAGGTGGAATGTCCGTCTTCGACCTCAGAATGGCGCCGCTGCAGAATACCGCGCTCTGTGGTCGGGCCACCCGCCCGCCGCACCATGCGCGCAAAGATCCAACGATCGTCGTGGGGTATGAAGGAATACAAGCTGTTGTCCTGGCCTGACCTGCCAGCCGAGTTCCGGCGAACGGGTTTCCGCCGCCTGCTCAGCGACCTGTCCCAGCGCCACCTGAGCGAAGCGAACCTGCTGCGCCGCGATGGCGTCAAGCCTGCCGAGGTGCGCGCCCTGCTGAAGTTCCTCGCCGCCCGGCACGTGCTGGACGTCCGGCAGGCGGAGCCGGCCACCTCCAGATGGCGGCCCGACCTGGCCGGCTGGCTGCGCCGCCTGACGGCCTGACCGGGCGCCGCCGCGCCGCGGCGCGGTCTCAGTGGTTCTCGCGGGCGTGGTTGATCGTGTACTTCGGGATCTCGATCGTCACGTCCTGATCCGCCAGCACGGCCTGGCAGGACAGGCGGGACGTGGGCGCCAGGCCCCACGCCTTGTCCAGCAGGTCCTCCTCGATCTCATCCGGCTCCCCGAGCGACGCGTAACCCTGCTTCACCACGACGTGGCAGGTCGTGCAGGCGCAGCTCATCTCGCAGGCATGCTCGATCTCGACGCCATGCTCGAGCAGGGCTTCGCACACGGACGTGCCCGGGGCCGCCTCGAATTCGGTGCCCTCGGGGCACAGCGTGGCGTGGGGAAGGATGCGGATGACAGGCATGGTGGGGATCAGATCTCGTCCAGGCCACGCCCGGTGAGCGCGGCACGGATGCCGCGGTTCATGCGCGCGGCGGCAAAGTGTTCGGTGCCCTCGGCCAGGGCTTCGACGGCGCGGTTGATGGCCCCCGCGTCATCGGCGCGGGCCACCTCGCGCAGGCTGGCCAGCAGGCCGTCGACGCGGGCCCGCTCGGTGTCGGACAGCAGGTCGCCGTCGGCGGCCAGCGCAGCCTGGGTGGCCAGGTCCATGCGCTCGGCCTCCACGCGGGCCTCGCGCAGCGCGCGGGCGTGCATGTCCGCCTCGGCGCTCGAGAAGCCCTCGCGCAGCATGCGCGCGATCTCGTCGTCGCCCAGGCCGTAGCTCGGCTTGACCTGCACGGCGGCCTCGACGCCGGAGCCCATCTCGCGCGCGCTCACGCTGAGCAGCCCGTCGGCATCGACCTGGAAGGTGACGCGGATGCGCGCCGCGCCCGCGACCATCGGCGGGATGCCGCGCAGCTCGAAGCGGGCGAGCGAGCGGCAGTCCGCCACCAGCTCCCGCTCGCCTTGCACCACATGGATGGCCATGGCGGTCTGGCCATCCTTGAAGGTGGTGAACTCCTGGGCCTTGGCCACGGGGATGGTGGTGTTGCGCTCGATCACGCGCTCGACCAGGCCGCCCATGGTCTCCAGGCCCAGCGACAGCGGAATCACGTCCAGCAGCAGCAGCTCCCCGTCACGCGCGTTGCCGGCCAGCGCATTGGCCTGCACGGCGGCCCCGATGGCCACGACTTCGTCGGGGTTCAGGTTGGTCAGCGGCTCGCGGCCGAACAGCTCGCCCACCACCCGCCGCACCGCCGGCATGCGGGTGGATCCACCGACCAGGACCACGCCCTGCACCTCGTCAGCCCGCACGCGCGCGTCACGCAGCACCTTGCGCACGGCGGCCACCGTGCGTTGCAGCAGGGGGTGCGTCAGGCGATCCAGTTGGGCCCTGTCCAGGGCGACGGACGCCGCCTGGCCCGCCGCGGTGCGCCAGCGCATCGTCGTGTCCGGGGATGCCGTCAAGGCTTCCTTGGCCGCCCGGGCCGCCACGAGCAGGCTGCGCCGGTCGTGCGGGGAGGCCGGCTGCCAGCCCGCCTGCGCGGCGGCCCAGTCGGCCAGGGCATGGTCGACATCGTCGCCACCCAGCGCGGCGTCGCCGCCGGTGGCCACCACCTCGAACACCCCGCGCTGCAGGCGCAGCAGCGAGATGTCGAAGGTGCCACCGCCCAGGTCGTACACCGCGTACAGCCCTTCGCTGCCGTTCTCCAGGCCATAGGCCACGGCAGCGGCCGTGGGCTCGTTGATCAGGCGCAGAACGTTCAGGCCGGCCAGCTGCGCCGCGTCCTTGGTGGCCTGGCGCTGGGCATCGTCGAAGTAGGCGGGCACGGTGATCACCGCGCCGAATAGCTCATCGTCGAAGCTGTCCTCTGCCCGCTGCCTCAGCGTGGCGAGGATCTCGGCGGACACCTCCACCGGTGTCTTCACGCCCTGGCGCGTGTCGATGGCCACCATGCCCGGGCGGTCGATGAACCGGTACGGCAGCTTGTCGCGCCCCACCACGTCGGCCAGGCCACGCCCCATGAGCCGCTTGACCGAGGCGATGGTGTGCTCGGGGTCCTCGGCCTGGGCGGCCAGCGCGTCGTGCCCGATCTGCCGGCCGCCATCGGCCAGGTAGCGCACGACCGAGGGCAGCATGGTGCGCCCCTGCGCGTCGGGCAGGCATTCGGCCACGCCATGGCGCACGGCGGCCACGAGCGAGTTGGTGGTGCCCAGGTCGATGCCGACCGCGATGCGCCGCTGGTGCGGGTCGGGCGACTGGCCAGGCTCGGAGATCTGCAGCAATGCCATGGGGTCAGGTGTCTTCTTCGTTGTCGAGTCGCTCGGCCACGTCGTCCCGGAAGCGGCGCACGAACATGAGCGCCCTCACCCGCTGCGCGGCCGCACCGGCGTCCTGGTGCTCGTCCAGCGCATGGGCGATTTCCTCCAGCAGCTCGGCCTCGCGCGCCCCCACCTGGCGTTCCAGCGCCTGCACGTCCGGGCGGCTCTCCGCCTCGTCCAGGGCCTCGCGCCAGTGCATCTGCTGGGCCAGGAAGCTGGCCGGCATGGCGGTGTTGCGCTCGGCCTGGATGGGCGTGCCACGCAGCTCGCAGAGATAGGCCGCGCGAGCCAGCGGGTCCTTCAGGCGCTGGTACGCCTGGTTCACGCGCACGGCCCACTGCATGGCCAGCCGCTGGGCCGCCGCCCCTTCCGCGCTGAAGCGGTCGGGGTGCACACGACCCTGCAGCGCCCGCCAGCGTGCATCCAGCTCCGCCCGGTCCAGCGCGAAGCGGGCGGGCAGGCCGAACAGCGTGAAATCGTCGTCGTCGAGCTTCATGGCGAGGCCGTGGGGCGGCGGTGGAACTCGGCGGTCATGCCAGGGAGGACGTGAAAAGGGCGCGGACCCGAAGCGCCGCGCCCTGCGAATGGGGGAAGGTCGGGTGGTGTGGCGGGTGGCGTCAGGGGCGGGATTGTCGGCGATGCGACCGAGGGCTCGCCTCAGACCCGGAAGGACTCACCGCACCCGCAGCGGTCTTTCTCGCGCGGGTTGTGGAAGCGGAACCCCTCGTTGAGGCCCTCGCGGACGAAGTCCAGCTCGGTGCCGTCCAGGTAGGGCAGGCTCTTCGGATCGATCAGCACCTTGACCCCGTGGCCCTCGAACACCACGTCCTCGGGCGCCACCTCGTCCGCGTACTCCAGCTTGTAGGCCAGGCCGGAGCAGCCGGTGGTCTTGACGCCCAGGCGCACACCCACGCCCTTGCCGCGCCGGGCGAGGTAGCGGGTCACATGCCGGGCAGCGGCTTCGGTCAGCGTGACGGCCATGGGCTCAGTTCGCCTGCGGGGCCGCCTCGGCCGCGGCGTCGGTGGCCTCGCCGTGGCGCGAGCGGTAGTCGTCGACGGCCGCCTTGATGGCGTCCTCGGCGAGGATCGAGCAGTGGATCTTCACCGGGGGCAGCGCCAGTTCCTCGGCGATGTGGGTGTTCTTGATCTCGAGCGCCTGGTCCAGCGTCTTGCCCTTGACCCACTCGGTCACGAGCGAACTCGACGCGATGGCCGAGCCGCAGCCGTAGGTCTTGAAGCGCGCGTCCTCGATCAGGCCCGTGGACGGGTTCACCTTGATCTGCAGCTTCATCACGTCGCCGCAGGCCGGCGCGCCGACCATGCCGGTGCCGACGGTGTCGTCACCCTTGTCGAAGTTGCCGACGTTGCGCGGGTTCTCGTAGTGGTCGATGACCTTCTGGCTGTACGACATGTGCGTGCTCTCCGGTTCAGTGCGCCGCCCACTGGATGGTCGACAGGTCGACGCCGTCGCGGTACATGTCCCACAGGGGGGACAGCTCCCGCAGCTTGGCGACCCGCTCCTTCAGCGTGGCGACGGCGTAGTCGATCTCTTCTTCGGTGGTGAAGCGGCCAATGGTGATGCGCAGGCTCGAGTGGGCCAGCTCGTCGCTGCGTCCCAGCGCACGCAGCACGTAGCTGGGCTCCAGGCTGGCCGAGGTGCAGGCCGAGCCCGAGGACACGGCGATGCCCTTGACGCCCATGATGAGCGACTCACCTTCCACGAAATTGAACGAGATGTTCAGGTTGTGGGGCACCCGCTGCGTCAGGTGGCCGTTGATGAAGGTCTGCTCGATGTCGGACAGGCCCTTCACCAGGCGGTCGTGCAGGGCCTGGATGCGCGGCCGCTCGGCGGCCATCTCCTCGCGGGCGATGCGGAACGCCTCGCCCATGCCGACGATCTGGTGCGTGGGCAGCGTGCCCGAGCGCAGGCCGCGCTCATGGCCGCCCCCGTGCATCTGCGCCTCCAGGCGCACGCGCGGCTTGCGGCGCACATACAGGGCGCCGATGCCCTTGGGCCCGTAGGTCTTGTGCGAGGCCAGGCTCATCAGGTCGATGGGCAGCTGGGCCATGTCGATCTCGACCTTGCCGGTGGCCTGGGCCGCGTCGACGTGGAAGATCACCCCGCGCTCGCGGCACAGCTTGCCCAGCGCGACCACGTCCTGGATGACGCCGATCTCGTTGTTGACGAACATCACCGAGGCGAGGATCGTATCCGGCCGGATGGCCGCCTCGAAGGCCGCCAGGTCCAGCAGGCCATCGGGCTGCACCTCGAGGTAGGTGACCTCGAAGCCCTGGCGCTCGAGCTCCCGCATCGTGTCGAGCACGGCCTTGTGCTCGGTCTTCACCGTGATGAGGTGCTTGCCCTTGCCCTGGTAGAAGTGGGCCGCCCCCTTGATGGCGAGGTTGTTGGACTCGGTCGCGCCGGACGTCCACACGATCTCCCGCGGGTCGGCGTGGATCAGCTCGGCCACCTGGGCGCGCGCCTTTTCCACCGCCTCTTCCGCCTCCCAGCCCCAGGCGTGGCTGCGCGAGGCGGGGTTGCCGAAATGCTCACGCAGCCACGGCACCATCACATCGACCACGCGCGGGTCGACCGGCGTGGTGGCGCCGTAGTCCATGTAGATCGGGAAGTGCGGGGTCATGTCCATGGGGACGCCAGGCAGTGAATCGGGTTACTTGGAAAAGGCGTTGCCGAGCGCGAACACGGAGTTCGGCGCGGTGATCTTGATGGGCTTGACGACCGGCTGGCTCGAAATGGCCCGCTTGACCGGCGCCTCCTCGATGGACACGCCCTTGGCGATCTGGTCGTCGACCAGCTTGCGCAGGGTGATGGAGTCGAGGAACTCGATCATCTTGGTGTTCAGGCTCGCCCACAGCTCGTGCGTCATGCAGCGGCCGGCGTCCTCACCCATGCAGTTTTCCTTGCCGCCGCAGCCAGTGGCGTCGATCGGCTCGTCCACGGCCACGATGATGTCGGCCACGCTGATCTCCTCGGCCTTGCGACCCAGGGAATAGCCGCCGCCCGGTCCGCGGGTGCTTTCCACCAGCTCATGCCGGCGCAGCTTGCCGAACAGCTGCTCCAGGTAGGACAGCGAGATCTGCTGACGCTGGCTGATGGCAGCCAGGGCCACCGGCCCGTTGTTCGAGCGCAGCGCCAGATCGATCATGGCGGTGACCGCGAAGCGGCCTTTGGTGGTCAATCGCATAGGGTTCTCCTGTCGAAATTGCGGGCCTCACTGGGGCAAGCGGTTGGCCTGCCCCGTCCTTGCCCCCCTTGGTGTCGGGAGGCGCAGGATGGTTCGCGCCACAGGTCGTCCAGCCGGGCCGGTGGCACCGGGTTTACCCGCGCCAGAGTCCGACTGTTTCGGTCGATTATAGGCGAAGCCGAGCTTTTTTGTCGAGTATCAAGCCCGGCGGCCGCCACCTTGGGCAGGCGAGACGAGCGGCACCACGTTCACGTCGTGCGCGCCGCCAGCCCCGAAGGCCTGTTCGCGCAGCAGCGCGAGCTGGTCGCGCACCCGGGCCGCCTTCTCGAACTCGAGGTTCTTGGCGAACTCGAGCATCTGCTTTTCCAGCGCCTTGATGCGCTTGCCCAGGTCCTTTTCGCTGAGGGTCTCGACCTCGGCGGCCTGCTGGGCCAGCCGCAGGTCGTCCTGGCCGGATTTCTCCGCCACGACGCCGTCGATCATCTCCCTGACCTGCTTGCGGATGCCGCGCGGCACGATGCCGTGCTCGGCATTGAAGGCCACCTGCTTGGCGCGCCGCCGTTCCGTCTCGTCCATGGCGCGGCGCATGGAATCGGTGATGCGGTCGGCGTAGAGGATGGCGCGGCCGTTCACGTTGCGGGCGGCGCGGCCGATGGTCTGCACCAGGCTGCGCTCGGCACGCAGGAAGCCTTCCTTGTCGGCATCCAGGATGGCCACCAGCGACACCTCCGGGATGTCCAGGCCCTCGCGCAGCAGGTTGATGCCCACCAGCACGTCGAAGGTGCCCAGGCGCAGGTCGCGGATGATCTCCACGCGCTCCACCGTGTCGATGTCGGAGTGCAGGTAACGCACCTTCACGCCGTTGTCGGACAGGTACTCGGTGAGCTGCTCGGCCATGCGCTTGGTCAGCGTGGTGATCAGCACGCGCTCGCCGTTGTCCACCGTCTGGCGGATCTCCTGCAGCACGTCGTCCACCTGGTGCGTGGCCGGCCGCACCTCGACGATGGGGTCGACCAGCCCGGTGGGACGCACCAGCTGCTCCACCACCTGCCCGGCATGGGTCTTCTCGTAGTCGGCCGGCGTGGCGGTGACGAAGATGGCCTGGCGCATCTTGCGTTCGAATTCGTCGAACTTCAGCGGCCGGTTGTCCAGGGCGCTGGGCAGACGGAAGCCGTAGTCCACGAGCACGGTCTTGCGGGCGCGGTCGCCGTTGTACATGCCGCCGAGCTGCCCGATCAGCACGTGGCTCTCGTCCAGGAACATCAGGGCGTCGGGCGGCAGGTAGTCCACCATGGTGGGCGGCGGGTCGCCCGGCGCCGCGCCCGAGAGGTGGCGCGTGTAGTTCTCGATGCCCTTGCAGTGGCCCACCTCCTGCAGCATCTCCAGGTCGAAGCGGGTGCGCTGCTCCAGGCGCTGCGCTTCGACCAGCTTGCCGTTCTTGACGAAGAAGTCCAGGCGCTCGCGCAGCTCGGCCTTGATGGAATCGATGGCGCTGACCACCCGTTCCCGAGGGGTGACATAGTGGCTGCTGGGGTAGATGGTGAAGCGCGGCACCTTCTGGCGGATGCGGCCGGTCAGCGGGTCCAGCAGGCTCAAGGTCTCGATCTCGTCGTCGAACAGCTCCAGACGCACGGCCAGCTCGGAGTGCTCGGCGGGGAAGACGTCGATCGTGTCGCCGCGCACGCGGAAGGTGCCGCGGGAGAAATCGGTCTCGTTGCGGGTGTACTGCATGCGGATCAGCTGGGCGATCACGTCGCGCTGGCCGATCTTGTCGCCCACCCGCACGATGAAGCGCATCTGGGTGTAGTCCTCGGGCTTGCCGATGCCGTAGATGGCGCTCACCGAAGCCACCACGACCGTGTCGCGCCGTTCCAGCACGCTCTTGGTGGCCGACAGGCGCATCTGCTCGATGTGCTCGTTGATGGAGCTGTCCTTCTCGATGAACAGGTCCCGCTGCGGCACGTAGGCCTCGGGCTGGTAGTAGTCGTAGTAGCTGACGAAGTACTCCACGGCGTTCTTGGGAAAGAACTCGCGGAACTCCGAGTACAGCTGCGCGGCCAGCGTCTTGTTGGGTGCGAACACGATGGCCGGCCGCCCCAGGCGGGCGATCACGTTGGCCATGGTGAAGGTCTTGCCCGAGCCGGTGACGCCCAGCAGCGTCTGGTAGGCCAGGCCGTCGGTCACGCCTTCGACCAGCTGCTCGATGGCCCGTGGCTGGTCGCCGGCGGGGGGGTACGGCTGGAACAGCTGGAACGGCGAGCCCTCGAAGGTGACGAACTCGCCCTGCGGCGCGTCGTCGGCGCCTGGTGCATCGGTCATCGCTTCAGAAGCATCCGGCATGGGGTTATCCCTGGTCAATCCACCTAAAATGGTGCGCGCTGCGGGCAAGCCCGGTTCCGCGCAAAGAACCTGGCAGCGTAACGCAGCGGGCGACCGCCCGCTGGCCCCGGCCCCGCCGCGCCCTGCCCGCCTCCTGCCACCGTCCCTTCAGGATTCCTCCCATGTCCCTGTTTGCCTCCGTCGAAATGGCCCCGCGCGACCCGATCCTGGGTCTGAACGAGCAGTTCAATGCCGACCCCAACCCCGCCAAGGTGAACCTGGGCGTGGGCGTGTACACCGACGAGAACGGCAAGCTGCCGCTGCTGGCCTGCGTGAAGGCGGCCGAGGCGCAGCTGGTGGAGGCGGCCCGGGCGCGTGGCTACCTGCCCATCGATGGCATTGCCGCCTACGACAAGGCCGTCCAGGGCCTGGTGTTCGGCGACGACAGCCCCCTGCTGGCGGCTGGTCGCGTGGCCACCGTGCAGGCGCTCGGCGGCACCGGCGGCCTGAAGGTGGGCGCCGATTTCCTGAAGAAGGTGAACCCCACCGCCAAGGTGCTGATCAGCGACCCGAGCTGGGAGAACCACCGCGCGCTGTTCACCCACGCGGGCTTCACCGTCGAGACCTACCCGTACTACGACGCCGCGCGCCAGGGCGTGAACGCCGAGGCGATGCTGGCGGCGCTGCACGCCGCGCCGGCCGGCACCATCGTGGTGCTGCACGCCTGCTGCCACAACCCCACCGGCTACGACCTGAGCGCCGCGCAGTGGGATGCGGTGATCGAGGCCGTGAAGGCGCGGGGACTGGTCGCCTTCCTGGACATGGCCTACCAGGGCTTCGGTGACGGCATCGCCGAGGACGGCGCCGTCGTGCGCCGCTTCGCCGACGCGGGCATGGACTTCTTCGTCTCCACGTCCTTCTCCAAGAGCTTCTCCCTGTACGGCGAGCGCGTGGGTGCGCT
>NZ_JAYRUN010000026.1:0-36442 GCF_041918995.1 Ideonella sp.
CGATCGGCTTGCCCTCGGTGCTTCTTCGGGGGTGGGCGTGGGTGGCCTTGCGGTCTGGCCACGCGCCGGATGGCGTCGGCGAGCGTGCCGACGATCTGGTCGATCTGCGCACGCTCGATGATCAGCGGCGGCGACAGGGCGATGGTGTCGCCCGTGGTGCGGATGAGCACGCCCGCCTCGTAGCAGGCCAGGAAGACGTCGAAGGCCCGCTGCGTGGGCGCCCCGGCGCTGGGCGACAGCTCGATGCCGCCTACCAGGCCGGTGTGGCGGATGTCGATCACGTGCGGCAGGCCCTTGAGGGTGTGCAGCGCTTCGCAGAAGTAGCCCTCCAGCTCTCGAGCACGGGTGAGCAGGCCTTCCTCGGCGTAGGTTTCCAGCGTGGCCAGGCCGGCTGCGCACGCCAGCGGATGGGCCGAGTAGGTGTAGCCGTGGAAGAACTCGATCAGGTGCTCCGGCCCCTGCATGAAGGTGTCGTGGATCGAGTCCTTGACGATCACGCCCCCCATGGGCACGCAGCCGTTGGTCAGGCCCTTGGCGCAGGTGATGATGTCCGGCGTGACGCCGTAGGTCTGCGCCGCGAACGGCGCGCCGGTGCGGCCGAAGCCGGTGATGACCTCGTCGAAGATGAGCAGGATGCCGTGGCGGTCGCAGATCTCGCGCAGGCGCTGCAGGTAGCCGACGGGCGGGATCAGCACGCCCGTGGAGCCGGCGATGGGCTCCACGATGACGGCGGCGATGGTGGACGCGTCGTGCAGCGCAACCAGGCGCTCCAGGTCGTCCGCCAGCTCGGCACCATGCGCCGGCTGGCCCACGCTGAAGGCGTTGCGGGCCAGGTCGTGCGTGTGGCGCAGGTGGTCCACCCCCGCCAGCATGGCGCCGAACATCTTGCGGTTGGCGACCATGCCGCCCACCGAGATGCCGCCGAAGTTGACGCCGTGGTAGCCGCGCTCGCGGCCGATGAGGCGGGTGCGGTGGCCTTCGCCGCGCACGCGGTGGTAGGCCAGGGCCATCTTCAGCGCCGTGTCCACCGATTCCGAGCCGGAGTTGGTGAAGAACACCTTGCCCATCCCGGTGGGCGCTAGCGCGGCCACCTGCTCGGCCAGGGCAAAGGCCTTCGGGTGGGCCATCTGGAAGGGCGGGGCGTAGTCCAGTTCGGCCGCCTGCTCCGCGATGGCCCGCACGATGCGCGGCCGGGCGTGGCCGGCATTCACGCACCACAGCCCGGCCACCCCGTCGAGCACCTGGCGGCCGTCGTCCGTCCAGAAGTGCATGCCCGATGCCTTCGTGAACAGCCGCGGCGCCTTCTTGAACTGCCGATTGGCAGTGAAGGGCATCCAGTAGGCGTCAAGGCGGGTCTCGGCGGGCGCGTTCATAGGGAAGGGAGTCTAGAGAAGGCCGCGCGCAATGTGCTTGCGCGATGGAGGTGGGCAGACCCTTGCTGTTCGCATAACATTCGAATGTTCCTGCTTCGTTTGAAACAAAATGCGCGACAGCTCAAAATTGCCGCAATTGGATGCGATCGACAAGCTGATCTTGGCGGAGCTCCAGGCCGACGGCAAGCTGTCGAACGTGGAGCTCGCGCAGCGGGTGCATCTGTCGCCCTCGGCCTGCCTGCGCCGGGTGAAGCAGCTGGAGGAGGAGGGGGTGATCGCGCAGTACGTCGCGCTGCTCAACCCCAAGGCGATCGGCCAGCATGGCACCAGTTTCACGATCATCAACCTCGAGAACATGAGCAACACGCTGCTGCATGCGTTCGAGCAGGCGGTGCGCGACGAGCCCCAGGTGCTGGACTGCTTCTATGTCGCCGGCTCCAACGACTATTTGATCCGCTTCTCGTACCGGGACGCCGAGGACCTCGAGCGCTTCCACACCGAGGTCCTCATGCGGCTGCCCGGGGTCGAGCGGTCCAACTCGATGCTGGTGCTGCGCACGGTGAAGAAGACGACGGCGCTGCCGCTGTCCTGACCGGCCCCGCCGACCGCGCCGCTGCCGGGCAGGCCTGCGGACGAGGGCGGGCGGCTACGGCGCGGTGGCGCCTGGCCTGTGCCCGAGGCCGTGGCGCAGGGCCTCGGGGTAGACGATGGTCTCCTCCAGGGCGATGTGGTCGCGGTAGAGCTCGGCGAACACCTCGGCCGCCTGGCGCAGGGCATCCATGTCCACGCCGCCGATGCCATGGGCAATGGCGTCCAGGTGAGGGCGCATCTCCAGCCAGTCCTGCTCGAGCCAGCCGTGGTCCTGCTGCAGGCGTCGCACGTGCTGCACCAGGTCCACGTCGGCGCTGGCCAGCAGACCGGGGAACACGCTGCGCTCCTCTTCCGCATGGTGCTGGCGGCCGTGCTCGTCGATGAACTGGATGAGCGAGCGCACGATGGCGCGGCGGTCCAGGGACGCGCCGCCTTCGTCGATGTCGCGCAGCAGCCGCTGCAGTTCGTCCACTGCCAGCAGGAGGTCGTGGTGCGTGCGTTGCAGTGACGCCATGGGAGGCAGCGCAGGCACCTGGCGGCGCGGCGCGCGGGCAGGGGGCACGAGGACGGTGGTCGGCATGGCGCATCCTTTGCGGGCCAGAACGGCTCCCGCCGATTCTTCGAGGGCGACCGGGCCGGCGGGTTGCGTTGCGTCAAGCGTCCGGGGAGGCACTTCCGGATCACGCAATGCGCAGTTCGCATTGTGAAATCCCGCGATGCGGCAGCGCAGCAATCTTTTTCATGACGAAACGCGGAATTTCGCCATGCGGGATGATCTCCGTAAGTCTTTGATTTTCAATACGAAGATTTTTGGTCTTATATAAGACATAAGTCTTCTCATGGCGATGCCGGCGCCGTACGCTTGAGCCCGACAACGCCTTCTTTTCCGTCCCTCTGCAGGAGAACCTCCATGACCCGACTGACCCGCGAACAACAAGTGGCCGCCCTCGAAAAGGACTGGGCCGAGAACCCGCGCTGGAAAGGCATCAAGCGCGGCTACACCGCCGCCGATGTGGTGCGCCTGCGCGGCTCGGTGCAGATCGAGCACACGCTGGCCAAGCGCGGCGCCGAGAAGCTGTGGAACCTCATCAACACCGAGCCCTTCGTCAACTCGCTGGGCGCGCTGACCGGCAACCAGGCCATGCAGCAGGTCAAGGCTGGCCTGAAGGCCATCTACCTGTCGGGCTGGCAGGTCGCCGGTGACGCGAACAGCAACGGCGAGATGTACCCCGACCAGTCCCTGTACGCGGTGGACTCGGTGCCCAAGGTCGTCAAGCGGATCAACGCGACGTTCAAGCGCGCCGACGAAATCCAGTGGAGCGAAGGCAAGGACGACATCGACTACTTCGCGCCCATCGTGGCCGATGCCGAAGCCGGCTTCGGCGGCGTGCTGAACGCCTTCGAGCTGATGAAGGCCATGATCGACGCCGGCGCGGCCGGCGTGCACTTCGAGGACCAGCTGGCTGCCGCCAAGAAGTGCGGCCACATGGGCGGCAAGGTGCTGGTGCCCACCCGTGAGGCCGTTTCCAAGCTCGTCGCCGCCCGCCTTGCGGCGGACGTGATGGGCGTGCCCACCGTGCTGCTGGCGCGCACCGACGCCGAGGCCGGCGACCTGGTGACGACCGACGTCGACGACAACGACAAGCCCTTCTGCACCGGCGAGCGCACCGTGGAAGGCTTCTTCCGCACCCGCAATGGCCTGGAGCAGGCCATCAGCCGTGGCCTGGCCTACGCACCCTATGCGGATCTGATCTGGTGCGAGACGGGCAAGCCCGACCTGGCCTTCGCCAAGGCCTTCGCCGATGCGATCCACGCCAAGTTCCCGGGCAAGCTGCTGGCCTACAACTGCTCGCCCAGCTTCAACTGGAAGAAGAACCTCGACGACGCCACCATCGCGAAGTTCCAGCGCGAGCTGGGCGCAATGGGCTACAAGTACCAGTTCATCACCCTGGCCGGCTTCCACAGCCTCAACTACTCGATGTTCGACCTGGCCTACGGCTACGCGCGCAACAACATGAGCGCCTTCGTCGAACTGCAGGAAAAGGAGTTCGCGGCCGCCGAGAAGGGCTTCACCGCCGTGAAGCACCAGCGTGAGGTTGGCACCGGCTACTTCGACGCCGTCACCACGACGATCGAGGCCGAGGCCTCGACCGCCGCGCTGAAGGGCTCGACGGAAGACGAGCAGTTCTTCGACGCCAAGCACGGCTGATCGCGGGTGGCGCCGGCCGCCCGTCGGCCGGTGCATGCCGCACAAGGACAAGCGGGCCCCTCGGGGCCCGCTTTTTCATGGCGAGACGCCTACAGGGACGCGGCCAGCATGGCGCGGTAGTCGTCGGCCGTGGCCAGGCGCGGGTTCGTCTTGTGGCAATGGTCGGCCAGGGCGCCCGCGATGACGCGGTCGAAGATCGACTCGTCGACGCCCAGGTCGTGCAGGCCGCGGGGCAGGTCCAGCCGGGCGTTCAGCGCGCGGATGGCCTCGGCCACCTCGGTGCCCTGGTTGTCGCAGCCGGGCAGCCCCATGGCGTGGGCCATGCGCTGCAGCCGCTGTTCGCGGCGCATGCTTTCGGCCTGCGCGTTGAATTGCACCACCGCGGGCAGGAACAGCGCGTTGAGCGTGCCGTGGTGCAGGCGCGGGTTGGCGCCGCCCAGGCTGTGGCTGAGCGAATGCACGCAGCCCAGGCCCTTCTGGAAGGCCATGGCGCCCTGCATGCTGGCGCTCATCATGTGCCAGCGGGCGTCGCGGTCCTGCCCGTCGCGCGTGGCGCGCTCGATGTGGGCCCAGCCGCGGGCCAGTCCGTCCAGCGCGATGCCGTCGGCCGGCGGGTTCACGGCGTGCGCCATGAAGGTTTCCATGCAGTGCGCGATGGCGTCCATGCCGGTGGCGGCGGTCAGCGCGGGCGGCAGGCCCAGCGTCAGCTCCGGGTCCAGCAGCGCCGCCTTGGGCATCAGGTGCCAGCTGTGGAAGCCGAGCTTGCGGCCGTCGTCGACGATGAGGATGGCACCGCGGGCCACCTCGCTGCCGGTGCCGGCGGTGGTGGGCACGGCAATCAGCGGTGCCACCGCGGCCGTGATGCGGTCGCTGCCGCCCAGGATGGTGGCGTAGGTGGTGAGCGGGCCCGGGTGGGTGGCGGCGATGGCCACCCCCTTGGCCAGGTCGATGGCCGAGCCGCCGCCCACGGCGACCAGGCCGTCGCACCCCTGTTGGGCATAGAGCGCCGTGGCGGCGCGCACGGCCGCTTCGGTGGGGTTGGGCGGCGTGGCATCGAACACGGCGTGGGGCAGCTCCCCGAGCGCGGCCTCGGCCTGGGCCAGCACGCCGGCGGCGCGCACGCCGGCATCCGTAACGACCAGGGGGCGCCGGATGCCGATGCGCGCGCACTCCTGGGGCAGCAGGCGCACGGCGCCGAAGTCGATGTCGATCTGGGTCAGGTACTGGATGCGGGCCATGGTGTCGTGCGCAGTGGTGTCGTGCGCCGTGGTGTCGTGCGGAGTGCGGACGGCAAGCGGGGGAGCGGATGAGCCAGTATGCTCGGCGCCCAGCCTGCCACCAACGAGGGTCACCCTGAGTCCCGAACGCGACACGCACCTGCTCACGCCCGCCATGGCGGGGCTGCTGGAGCGCATCCACCGCGCGCGCCGCACGGCGCTGCACCACCTGCCGCCGGAGGCGGCGCGCCGTGCCTACGAAGCCGCCGCGGAGATCCTCGAGCCGCCGCGGGCGACACTCGCGCGGGTGGAGGACCTGGCCGTGCCCGTGGCGCCGGGCGTCACCCTGCCGGCGCGGCTGTATGCCCCGTCGGCCGCGTCGCTGCCGGTGCTGCTGTACCTGCACGGCGGCGGCTTCGTCATCGGCGGCCTCGAGACGCACGACAGCCTGTGCCGGCAGCTGGCCCGGCGCAGCGGTGCCGCCGTGCTGTCGCTGGCGTACCGGCTGGCGCCGGAGCACCGCTTTCCCACGGCGGTGGAGGACAGCTTCGCGGCCCTGCGCTGGCTGGCCGCCGAAGGCACGGCGCAGCTCGGCCTGGACGCCACGCGCCTGGCGGTGGGGGGAGACAGCGCCGGCGGCACGCTGGCAGCCGTGTGCGCCCTGATGGCGCGCGACGCGCAGGTGCCGCTGGCGCTGCAGCTGCTCATCACGCCGGGCACGACGGCGCACGCCGACACGGCCTCGCACCGCCTGTTCGCCAACGGCTTCCTGCTCGACGCGGACGCGATCGCGTGGTTCTTCGACCACTACATCGACCGCCACCACCGACACGACTGGCGTTTCGCCCCGCTGAACGCGCCGGACGTCGATGGCGTCGCACCCGCCTGCGTGCTGCTGGCCGAGTGCGATCCGCTGGTGGACGAGGGGCTCGCCTATGCCGACCGGCTGCGCGCCGCGGGCGTGCCGGTGACACTGGAGCTGTACCGTGGGCTGACCCACGATTTCATCAAGATGGGCCGCGCGCTCAAGGAGGCCAGCCACGCGCAGGATGTGGCCGCCGCCGCGTTGCGCGCCGCCTGGGCCCTGGAGGACCTGTCCGCATGAACCGAGCCGATTTCCGCTTCCTCGAACGCCTGCGCGTGCGCTGGGCCGAGGTCGACATGCAGAAGATCGTCTTCAATGGCCACTACCTGATGTACGTGGACACCGCCGTGGCCGGCTACTGGCGTGCGCTGGCGCTGCCCTACGAGGAGACCATGCAGCACCTGGGCGGCGACCTCTTCGTGCGCAAGGCATCGCTCGAGTACCTCGGCCCGGCGGTCTACGACGATGTGCTGGACATCGGCATCCGCTGCGAGCGGGTGGGCACGTCCTCGCTGCTGTTCCAGGCCGGCGTGTTCCGGGCCGAGCAGCTGCTGGTGGGCGGCGAGCTGGTCTACGTGTTCGCCGATCCCGTCGCCCGGCGGCCGCTGCCCGTGCCGCAGGAGCTGCGCCAGACGCTCACGGGCTTCGAATCCGGCGAATCGATGGTGGACGTGCGGGTGGCCGATTGGCAGGCCCTCGGCGTGGACGCCGGCGCCATCCGTGGCGAGGTGTTCGTGCAGGAACAGCAGATCCCGGCCGACATGGAGTGGGACGCCGCCGACGCCAGTTGCGTGCATGCGGTGGCCTACAACCGCCTCGGCATGGCGGTGGGCACCGGGCGGCTGCTGGAGCATGTGCCGGGCGTGGCCAAGATCGGCCGCATGGCGGTGCGCCGTGCGCTGCGCGGCAGCCGCGTGGGGCGCGCGGTGCTGGAGGCGCTGATGCAGGCCGCACGCCAGCGCGGCGACCGCGAGGTGCTGCTGCACGCGCAGATGACGGCGGAGCCCTTCTACCGCCGCGCGGGCTTCCAGCAGCGCGGGCCGGTGTTCGAGGAAGCCGGCATCGCGCACGTGGAGATGGTGCGGGCCCTCTGAGCTTCCGACGGCCGGCCGGCGGGCCCGTCCCGTCAGGCCGGCGGCCAGTCCGTCACCGTGGCGCGCCGCAGCAGGGCCGGCTCGCCGTCGGGCGAGAAGCTGCGTTCCCACACATGGGTCGTCCACTGCCGGCCCGTGCGCTCGGTCACCACCACCGTGGAACACCTCGTGCCGTAGCGGCCGTCCGGCGACGCGATGAAGGCGCTGGACAGCCAGCGCTCCCGCTCGCGCGGCAGGCCCGTGTCGGGCAGTTCCTCGTCGGCGGCCGGCGTGCGGTCGGCCAGGAGCGCGAACAGGCGCCCGGCCAGGTCGTCCACCACGGTGTCCGTGCCGCAGGACTTCAGCAGCTGCGCCACGCCGCCGCGCAGGCGCTGCACCTTGGGCCAGGGCGATTCCGGCGAAGCGGCATTGCTGACGACCGTCACGCCATGGTCGAGCCGACGGGCGCTGGCCACCACGTTGCTGGCCCAGAAGCACTCGCGGCGCTGGAAATCGGCCGCCACCAGGTTGAACGGCGCATGGCCGGACAAGGCGACCTGGGTCCAGAAGCGGTCGGCGGGCTGCGTGGTGCCCAGCCAGGCGGGCACGATGCCGCCGCGCGAGGGCCCGTCGGTCACTGCAGGGCCGGGCTGGCGCACGTTGGTCACGATGGCCAGGCGGCCACTGCGCGACAGTCCCATCCAGGTGCCGCCGGCCTGGCGGTCGCGGCCACCCAGGATGGGCTGGCTGTGTCCCTCCGGCGTCCACCAGTCCAGCGGGTCGGCCGGGCGCTCGAAGAACTCGTCGCGGTTGGCCGCCACCACCAGGGGGAAGCGCAGGCTGACGTCCAGCGCGATGGCGGCTAGGCACATGGGTCGAACACCTCGGCATGGCGTTCGCCGATGAGCCACGGCGCCACCTGCGCGGCCACCGTGACGGCGATGGCGGCGCGCACCGCGTCGTCGGACAGGCCGAGCGCAGGCGCCGCGCTGCCGTAGCACTCCATCAGCGTCAACTCGGCAGACGCCGCCGCCGTGTCCGCCCGCTGCATCACCCGCGCCCACAGGCCGGGACACCGCGCGCGCAGTTCGGCCTGGGCCGTCTGCAGCGCGGCCAGCACCTCGTCGCGACGGGCGGCGGGCACGCGGTAGTAGATGAACCAGCGGCGGCCCGGCGGCACCGCGGCGGACGGCTGCTCAGCTGGCATCCGCCGGCAGGGGGTAGGGCAGGGCGTGCAGTGCCAGCGGCGGGCCATCGGCCGCCCCCAGGCGGAATGCGCCGGGCTGGCCCGCCAGGGCGATCTTGACCTCCGCCAGCGCCAGCTGCCCGCCGTCGGGGGCCCGTCCGGCCAGGGCCACCATGCCGGCCGGCTGGCCCAAGTCGGCGTCGTGGAAGACCTCCTGGCCGGGTTGCAGGGCGGGCTCGGCAGCCGGCAACGCGAGCAGCACCGCGCGCCGCTTCAGCGTGCCGCGGTACTGGCTGCGCGCCACCACTTCCTGCCCCGGGTAGCAGCCCTTCTTGAAGTTCACGCCGCCCACCAGCTCCAGGTTCACCATCTGCGGCACGAACTGGTCCGCGGTGGACGCGACGATGCGCGCCACGCCGCTGGCGGCCTCCAGCCCGCGCCAGGCATCGAGCGAGAGCTCCGGGGCGTCAGGCGGCAGGCTGCCCGCGGGGGCGCAGCGCAGGGCGCGCGCGAGTCCCGCGGCGGGCGGCAGCTGGATGTGCTGCGCGCCTTCCCCGGCCGGGGCCACCGCCCCCGGCGTACCGGTGGAACCCGCGCCCGTGCCTGCCAGGCCCCACAGGGCCAGCTCGCTGCTGGCATCGCTGAGCTTGCACTTGGCGCGCAGCACGAACATGGACAGCCGCTTCAGCGTGGCGGGCAGCAGGTCGGCGGAGCACGCCAACAGGAATTGCTGCGGCTCGGGCGACCAGACGATGAAGGTGGCCAGCAGCCGCCCCTTGGGCGAGCAGTAGCCCGCGAGCGTGGCGCGTCCCGGCGGCAGGAGGACCACGTCCGCGGTGAGCTGCCCTTGCAGGAAGCTGGCCGCGTCGGCCCCTTCGGCGCGGATCACGCCCCAGTCGGTCAGGCGCACGGCGCCTTGTGCATCGGCCGCCGCCAGCGGGGCGGCATGGTCCAGGAGATCGGCATCGCTCATGGGCGCGGATTATCATCGCCGCCCTATGTGTCAGGTGCTCGCAGGGCCAACGGTGCTCGCATGGTGAACCGGTGGCTGTGGCGGCTCGTGGCCGCGGTCGTGCTGCTGGCGGCGGCGGCCGCCGGCGCGGTGGTGTGGTGGCTCGGCCGCCCGCTGGCGCTGGCCGGCGCGCGTGTGGAGGTGTCCATCGAGCCCGGCACGCCGCCGCGCGACGTGGCCCGCCTGTGGGTGGCCGCGGGCGTGCAGACCTCCCCCGAGTGGCTCTACCAGTGGTTCCGATGGTCGGGCGATGCACGCCGCATCCGCGCCGGCAGCTACGAGATCGAGGCCGGCACCACGCCCAGGGCGCTGCTGGACAAGATGGTGCGCGGCGACGAGACGCTGGAGACCGTGCGCCTGATCGAAGGCTGGACGTTCCGCCAGGTGCGCCAGGCGCTGGCCACGGCGCCGCACCTGAAGCCGACCATCACGGCGCTGAGCGATGCGCAGGTGGCCGCAGCGATCGGACTGCCCGTGCCGTCGGTCGAGGGGCGGCTGTTCCCGGACACCTATGCATACAGCCGTGGCGTGAGCGACGTGACGGTGCTGCGCCGGGCCATGCACGCCATGCAGCGCAGGCTCGACGCCGCCTGGGCGACCCGTGCCGACGGCCTGCCCCTGGCCACGCCGGACGAGGCCCTGGTGCTGGCGTCCATCGTGGAGAAGGAAACCGGCACCCCGGCCGACCGCGGCCGCATCGCAGGCGTGTTCACCAACCGCCTGCGCATCGGCATGCCGCTGCAGAGCGACCCCACCGTGATCTACGGTCTGGGCACCGCCTTCGACGGCAACCTGCGCCGCGCCGACCTGGTGGCCGACACGCCATGGAATACCTACACCCGGGCGGGCCTGCCGCCCACGCCCATCGCCATGCCGGGGCTCGCCTCGCTGCAGGCGGTGATGCAACCCGAGGCGACGCGCGCGCTGTACTTCGTCGCCCGCGGCGACGGCTCGGGCGGCAGTGTCTTCTCCGAGAACCTGGCCGACCATAATCGCGCGGTGAACGAGCACCAGAAAGGTCCGCGCCGGTGAGTCCCACGAACCGCGGCCGATTCATCACCTTCGAAGGCATCGATGGCGCCGGCAAGACCACGCACATCGAGTCGGTCGCCGAGGCCCTGCGCCAGCGTGGCCAGGCCCTGCTGCTCACCCGCGAGCCGGGCGGCACCCCACTGGCCGAACGGCTGCGGGAGCTGTTCCTGCACGAGCCCATGGACGCACTGACCGAGGCGCTGCTGGTCTTCGCGGGCCGGCGCGACCACCTGCTCACCCGCATCGAGCCGGCGCTGGCGGCGGGCACCACCGTGCTGTGCGACCGCTTCACCGACGCCACCTTCGCCTACCAGGGCGCCGGCCGGGGGTTCGACCTGGACGTGCTGGCCACGCTGGAGCGGTGGGTGCAGCACGGCCGCCAGCCGGACCTGACGCTGTGGTTCGACCTGCCGCCCGAGGTGGCGGCCCGCCGGCGCGCGGCAGGGCGGGACCAGGCCGACCGCCTGGAACGCGAGGAGCAGGCCTTCTTCGAGCGCGTGCGGGCCGGCTATGCCGCTCGGCATGCGGCGTCGGCCGGGCGGGTGGTGCGCATCGATGCCGACCGGGCCGTGGCCGATGTCGGCCGCCAGGTGCGCCAGGCGTTGGAGGCCTTCCTGGGCGCGCCGGATGCGTGACGAACTCGATCTGCCCTGGCTGGCGGAGCCCCTGCGCCAGCTGCGCGACCATCCCCGCAGCCACGCCCTCATCCTGCACGGAGGCGCCGGCTCGGGGCAGTGGGAGCTGGCCTGGCGCACGGCGCAGGCCTGGCTGTGCGAGCAGCCGCCCGGGCCTTGCGGCCAGTGCCCCAGCTGCCACCTGGCGCTGGCGCGCAGCCACCCGGACATCAAGGTGCTGATGCCCGAGACCATGCAGCTGGCCCTGCAATGGTGGGAAGGCGGGGCAGAGGAGGGCGGCGACGGTGGCGGCGGCAAGCGCAAGCCCAGCCGCGAGATCCGCATCGACGCCGTGCGCGCGGCGATCGACTGGGCGCACACCAGCAGCAGCCGCGGCCGTGGCAAGGTGCTGCTGTTCTACCCGGCCGACGCCATGAACGTGACCTCCGCCAACGCCTTGCTCAAGACGCTGGAGGAGCCCGCGCCCGGGACCCGGCTGCTGCTGTGCGTGGACGACCCGGAGCGCCTGCTGCCCACCGTGCGCAGCCGGTGCCAGCGGGTGCGTCTGGCGCCGCCGGACGCCGCGACGGCCGCGGCTTGGCTGGCCGGCAAGGGCGTGGCAGGCGCCGCCACGCTGTTGCGGGCGGCCGGCGGCGAGCCGCTCGCCGCGCTGGCCCTGCCCGACGAGGGGCTGACCGCCGAGGCCTGGGCCCGACTGCCCGGCCTGGTGGCCCGCGGCGACGCCGGGCCCCTGGCCGGCCTGCCCTTGCCGCGCGTGGTGCGTGTGCTGCAGCAGGTCTGCCACGACGCCATGGCCGTGGCGGCAGGGGGCGCCCCCGGGTTCTTCGAGCCCGGGCAGGTTCCCGCAGGCGCAAGCCTGGCGGCGCTGGCCGAGTGGTCGCGCGACCTGGCCCGCGTGGCCCGCCACGAGGAGCACCCCTGGAACCAGCCTTTGCGTGTCGAAGCTCTCATCGTCCAGGGCCGGCGCGCCTGGCAAGGCGCCTGATCGGCGGCTGCTCGCTACACTTGGCCGCATGTCCGAAGCCGACGGTCGCCTGACCGCCCCCACTGCCGCGCCGGCCGGTGCCGCCCGCCCCAGCGTCATCCAGCTCGTCTTCCGCGAGAAGGGCGCGCTGTACGCCGCGTACATCCCGGTGTTCACCGATGGCGGCCTGTTCGTGCCATCGAACCGCGAGTACCAGCTGGGCGACGACATCTACCTGCTGCTGTCGCTGCCTGGCGACCCGCAGCGCTACCCCGTCGCCGGCAAGGTGGGCTGGATCACGCCGGCCAACACCTCGGGCGGCCGCACCCAGGGCGTGGGCGTGCGCTTCCCGAACGACGAGAAGACGCGCCTGCTGAAGCTGAAGATCGAGGAGATCCTCGGCACGTCGCTGCAGTCGTCCAAGCCCACGCAGACCCTGTAGCCGCACCGGCCGGACGGCCATCCTGCCGCGCGCCGGCCGGCGGGGCACACTCGCACCGATGACCGCACCGATCTTCGTCGACTCCCACTGCCACCTGGCCTTCCCCGAGCTCGCCCGGCAGCTGCCGTCCATCCTGCAGGCCATGCAGCAGGCGCGCGTGGCAGGCGCCCTGTGCATCTGCATCACGCTCGAGGAGTTCGAGACCGTGCATGGCATGGCCATGGCGCATCCCCACCTCTGGGCCAGCGTGGGCGTGCACCCCGACACCGAGGGCTTGGCCGAGCCGACGGAAGACCTGTTGTGCGAGCTCGCCAGCCGGCCCCGCGTGGTGGGCATGGGCGAGACCGGGCTCGATTACTACCGGCTCGAAGGCCGCTCCGTGGCGGACATGGAATGGCAGCGTGACCGCTTCCGTGCGCACATCCGTGCGGCGCGACGCACGGGGCTGCCGCTCATCATTCACACCCGCAGTGCCAGCGATGACACGCTGGCGATCCTGAAGGAGGAGGGCGCCGGCCCGGCCGATGGCGGCCCCGGCGGCGTGTTCCACTGCTTCACGGAGACCATGGACGTGGCGCGCGCCGGCCTGGACCTGGGCTTCGACATCTCGTTTTCCGGCATCGTGAGCTTCCGCAATGCCGCCGACCTGCGCGACGTGGCCCGCTACGTGCCGCTGGCGCGCTGCCTGATCGAGACCGACAGCCCCTACCTGGCCCCCGTGCCGCACCGCGGCAAGCAGAACACGCCGGCCTTCGTGCCGCACGTGGCGACCGTGCTGGCGCAGGAGAAGGGGCTCGCGGTCGAGGCCATCGCCGAGGCCACCACGCGCAACTTCGAGCGGCTGTTCCGCGTGAAGGTGCCGCCGCTGGCCGAGGCCCACGCATGAGCGGCGACGCCCACCGGGGGGCGTCGCGGCGATGCCTGCTGCGCGGGGCGGCGCTGGCGTGCGCCGCCGCGGCGGCCGGCCTGCCGGCCTGGGCTGGCTCGTACGGCGACTGGTTCCTCGCCATCGAGCTCGACCGGCCCGGCACGCTGCAGCGCCTGCTGGCGCGCGGCTTCGACGTCAATGCGCGCGACCCGGCCGGCCAGCATGGCCTGTACCTCGCCCTGCGCGAGGGGGCGGACGAGGTGGGTGCACTGCTGGTGGCACACCCCGAGCTCGACGTGGAGTCGCCCAATGCGGCGGGTGAGACGCTGCTCATGATGGCCGCGTTGCGTGGCCGCCTGCCGGCCATGGCCACGCTGATCGCGCGCGGCGCCGTGGTGCGGCGCGCGGGATGGACGCCGCTGCACTATGCGGCGTCCGGGCAGGAACCCCGCGCCATCGACCTGCTGCTGGCACATGGGGCCGAGGTGGATGCCCGCTCGCCCAACGGCAGCACGCCGCTCATGCTGGCCGCCGGCTACGGGGCCATCGATGGCGCGACGCTGCTGCTGCGGCGTGGGGCGGATCCGGCGCTGCGCAACCAGGCCGGGCTGACGGCTGCCGACATGGCCCGCCGCGCCGACCGCGACCGCCTGGCGGAGCAGCTGGACGCCGCGGTGCGCTGAGCGCCGCTGACAGCGGCCGCGGCCCCGGCCGGCAGCCGTGTCAGGCGTTTTCGTACACGCGCCTTGTCGCACCGCCGACTGTTGCGGCGAGGGGGGGCTGCCTACAGTTCATCCCACGCGCCCCGCCCCCCAACCGCCCAGGAGTCCACCATGCGTTCCACCACCGCCCGCCCGAATCCCTTCACGATGATGACGGACCCCGAGGCCATCCTGCAGGCGGTGGAGCGTTCCGAGCGGCTCAAGCACCTCACGCGCCGCGTCTGCCGTCCGCTGGACAAGCCGCTCATCCCCAAGCGCGGCAGCGCTGCCGCCGAGCTGAGCGACTTCGATCGTGAGATCGACCTGTCGGCCGACGAGGCGGGCCTGACCGGCTGACGACACGGCCACGGCGCCGCCGGCATCCTGCCATCCACGGGCCCGACAGGGCCCGTGGTCATTGGGGCAGGGACATTCGCCTCAGGCGGCGTGGGCGCCCAGGCGGAAGGCCTCGCCCAGCCACCGGCCGGCGCGCGTGCCGTCGGCATGGCTGGCCGGGCTGAAATGGCTGAAGCGGGCCGGGCGGATGCCGACGAACCCCAGGATCTGCCCGCGCAGCTGCCACATGAGTGCGTTGCGGTAGACGAGGCGCAGGAACCATCCGGGCGTGTCGGACGTCACGATGACCCGGGCGCTCCGCCCGGTGAGCATCGGCCGGGGCATGCCCATGCGCGTGTGGCGCGTATCAAAGGCCCGCCCCGGCAGCAGGGCACGGTCGAACAGGCCCTTCAGCTTGGCCGGCAGGCCGCCCCACCACATGGGCGTCACCAGCACCAGGTGCTCGCACCAATCCAGGTGGGCCAGCAGGCCCTCGAGGTCGGGCTCCAAGGGCTTGACCTGGCCGTAGCCCGCCCCGCCGAAGTCGCTGTCGAACCGCAGGTCGTGCAGATGGACGTGGCGCACCTCGTGCCCGGCGTCCTCGGCGCCACGGGCGTACGACTGCGCGAGCGAGCGGCACAGGGACCGGGCCGCGGGATGGCCGTCGAGGACGAGGATGCGTGTCATGCGGGTGGGGTGAAGTTGACCGTGGTCGATTATTCACCCGAAAATCGACCATGGTCAATAACTTCAGGCGCGACCTGCCGGTCCTCGGCCGACGTCGTCCCCCCGCGGCACGCAGCGCCGTGCGATAGTGGCGCGCATGCGCAAGCCGGTTCAGCAACGCACCCTGCAGACGCGTGCCCGCATCGTCGCGGCGGCGCAGCAGCTCGTGGCCGAGTCGGGCCACGAGGCCTTGCGCATCGACGACCTGGTCGAGCGTGCGGGCGTGGGCAAGGGCACCTTCTTCGCGCATTTCGGCGACAAGGACGGCTTGATGGACTGGCTGGTGGGGCAGGAGCTGTCCGAGCTGATGGACGCCGCCCAGGCCCGGCGGCCGCCCGTGACCGTGGAGCAGCTCGTCGAGCGCCTGCAGCCGCTGCTGGCGTTCGCGGCCAGCGAGCGCTGTGTCTTCGACATCATCCTGCGCCGCTCGGGCGCGGCGGCGGTGGAGGAGATCGGCGCCATCGCCACCGCGCTCGACCGGCTGGTGCACCTGGTGGCCGGCTGGATCGCGGCCGGTGGATTCCGCCAGGATGCCCCGGTGGCCGTGCTGGCCGAAGGCGTGCAGGCCTTCGCCATGCAGGCCCTGGCCCTCAACTTCTGCGCATTGAACAATGGGGTGTCCGTGCGCCAGCGCCTGCTGTCCTACCTGCGGCCCTGGCTGCAGGCCCCCGTCGCGGGCGCCGGCGCCGCCGCCGCACGGGCCCGCCACGCGCACCGCGCTGCCGAGGAAGGCGCCTGAGCGGCTACCGGCCGGGCGAGCCGGCCGAAAGCCACGGTTGCAGCCGGTCTACATAGCCGGCCGGCAGCACATGGCCGCCCTCGAAGCGCAGATGGCGCTTGGCCTCGCCGGGCAGCGCACGGAAGAGCGCGTCGTTCTGCCGGGTGGAGGCGTGCTCATCGTCGTCTGCGGTCAGCAGCCAGACCTCCACGTCGGCCAGGCGCGGCGCGACCGTCGTCGGCGCCACGGCGGCCACCTTGGCGTCCAGGTGCGGGGGCACCATCGCCGCCACGCCGTGCACCCGGGTGTCGGCCGCGGCCAGCAGCAGCGCCATCTGCGCGCCCATGCTGTATCCCGCCGCCCGCACGCGGGTGCCGTCCAGCCCCGGCTGCCTGGCCACCCAGTCCAGCAGCACGCGGTAGTCCTTGACCGTATCGACGATGAGCCGCTCGTAGGGCTCGCGCTGTCCCCACAGGTGCAGGTCGCGCAGCAGCTGCCGGGCGGTCACTGGCCGCCGCGGGTCCTTGCGGTCGCCATGGCCGCGTGCGTCGAGTGCGATCACCACGTGGCCGGCCTGCAGGGCGCGCTCGGCCAGGACGTGGGTGTTCTCGATGGTGGGGCGCCCCTTGAACTCGCCCTGCCACCAGCGCCACTGGGTGCGGCCCATGGCATGCAAGGCCAGCAGCACGCGCCGGCGGGGGGGGCCGGCCCGCGCCGGCGCCGGCGCCCCCGCCGTCGCGGGCACGACGAGCCGGCCCCGCACCTGCTCCCCATCGAAGCTGCGAAAGCGCAGGCCGTGGGCCCATGCCTGCACCTGGCCCACCCTCACGGCCTGCGGCGGGTCGAGCTCCACCGGGCCGGCGCGGGTGCCCGGTGCGTCATGCGCGTAGCGCGCATGGAGCGCGGAAGGATCGATGGCATAGGGCTTGAGGGCGAACAAGGCCCACCACAGGCCGCCCAGGGCAGCGACGGCAACGGCCATGGCGATGAGGATCCGGACGGCCATCCGGGCGGTGCGACGCCGGCGTTCATGGGTCATGTGGGGAGGCGAGAGGGCACGGTGACGACCACCGCCGTCGCACGGTAGAACCCCCGGTGTGAAGCGCTCGCGAAGGCCGGGCCGGCCGTCACCGCGTCGGGTCGGGCGGCCGCGGCCGGTCCGACGGCCCGTGCGGCGGCGCGTGCGGCGACGCGTCGCGCAGGACCGCGCAGGTCCGGCCGTCGTGGTGCGTCAGGTCCAGCCGCAGCCCGTGCCGATCGGCCAGCCGCCGCACGATGGACAGGCCGTGTCCCAGGCCGGTGCTCGCGGCCCCCTTGATGCCACGGGCGTCCGGCTGCATGCCGCTCTCGTGGCGCCACACGGCGTCGGGCGGGGGAGGGCCGGTGTTGCACACTGCCAGGGCGTGGGCGTCGGCGTGGATGTGGACGTGCGGCGACTGGCGATGCGCCATGGCGTTGGCCAGCAGGTGCCCCACCAGCAGCTGGGTCAGCGCCGGCGACCAGGGGCGCGTCAGGTCGGCCGGCACATCGAGGCTGACCTCCAGGCCCTCGCGGTCCAGCAGCGGCGCATGTGCCAGCAGCAGCTGCTCCAGCATGGGCAACAGGCGGTGCACCTGCGGGCCGGGCGAGGATGGCGCCGCCTCACGGGCCAGCGCGAGCATCAGCTCGACCGTCTGCTGCAGCTGCCAGGCGGCGGCCTGCAGCGCATGGAGCAGCGGCCTCTGCGTGGCCGACGACTGGCCGTGCAGGCGATCCGCGGCGAGGGAAATGACGGCCAGCGGCGTGCGCAGCTCGTGGCTGACGTCGGCGGTGAAGCGGCGTTCGCGCTCGATGAACGCCCGCGTTCGTCGGTGCAGCGTGTCGAGGTGGCGTGCCAGGTCGCCGATCTCGTCCTGTGCCAGGCCGCGGGCCAGGTCCTCCGGCAAGGCGTCGGGTGTGCTCGTCGCCACCCGCCCTGCCAGGGCGGCCAGTGGTCCGCTCGTCCGGCGCGACAGCCAGAAGGCGAGCGCCACGGCCCCGAGGCACAGGCCGGCCGTCGCGGCCAGCAGCCACTGCAGCATGTCCGCCCGCAAGGTTCGCACCACGAGTTGCCCGCCCACTTCGGCCACCAGCAGGCTGCCGTCGCCTGCGAGAGGGCGCAGGTGGTAGTGCCGGCCTTGCGTGCCGGCGATCTCCCGGCGCTGCGGGTCGAGCCGCAGCGGCCCGGCCAGGTCGGGCGGCAGCGCCTGGCCGGGCGCGTACAGGCGCACGAAGGGCAGCACCGGCTCGGTGTAGCGCCCGCTCCGATCGCGGTGGTCGCGCTGGCGCTGCGCTTCGGTGCGAAGCAACGCGTCGAAGAACTCGTCCTCCACGGCGTAGACGAAGGCCATGGACAAGGCGCCCATCAGCGTCGCCACCGACAGCGTGAAACCCGTGAAGGCCAGCATGAGCCGGCGCGCCAGCGGGCGCCGCGGCCCCCTCCGACCGCCGTGGGTGGCTTGGGGGTCAGCCACCGCCGTCGAGGGGCACGTCCAGCCGCAGCCCCACGCCATGCACCGTCCTCACCAGGTGCTGGTCCTGGCCGAGCTCGCGCCGCAGCGTGTACAGGTGGCTGCGCAGGGCGTCGGACGCGGGTGGCTCGTCTGCCCACAGCTGCTGCAGCAGCTCGCTGCGGGTGAGCGTCCGCGGCCAGGCCTCCGCCAGGGCAACGAGCAGGCGCCACGCATGGCCGCTGACCGCGATCGCGCGTCCGTCGCAGTGGGCCTCGCCGCTGCGGCGGTCGATGCGCAGCGGGCCGCGCTGCAGCACCGGGCTGCGGCCAAGTTCGGCCCGCCGGGACAAAGCTTGGCAGCGCCACAGCAACTCCTCGCTCGCGAAGGGCTTGAGCAGGTAGTCGTCCGCCCCGGCGGCGAAGCCACGGCCCTTGTCGGACAGCGTGTCGCGCGCCGTCAGCATCAGCACCGGCACATGGCGGTCCGCCTGCTCGCGCAGCCGGGCGCACACGTCCAGGCCGTCCAGTCCGGGCAGGCCCAGGTCCAGCAGCAGCACGTCGGGCGGCTCCTCCAGCGCCATCTGCAGCGCCAGCCGACCGTCGCTGGCCTCTTCGACGCGCCATCCCGCCGCCTGCAGGACGGCCACGATCTGGCTGCGCAGGCGGGCATGGTCCTCGACGACCAGGATGCGGGGCGGGTGGACGGTGGACATGGGCAGAGGGTGGGCGACGCCCGGGCTGTCGGGAGTCTAGACGGCCGTTCGTGAAGTGGGTGTCAAGGGGCCCCGGCCCCGAGGTGCGGGCGCTGGTACCGCGCGCCTAGCGTCCCCGTGGTCCGGCTGTCAATCGCCTGTGCAAGGCACCACGGCGCGGTCGGATTCCGCCATCCTGCGCCACGCCCGCCAGGCAACCGGCGCAGCATCGCGCCGCGCCACCCGGCCCGTCGTCCCACCGGAGGAACCCGATGACCCGATTGCATGTCAACGGCCGTGAGCACACGGTCGATGTCGCGCCCGACACGCCCGTGCTGTGGGCACTGCGCGATGCCATGGGCCTGCAAGGCACCAAGTTCGGCTGCGGCGCCGGCCTGTGCGGCGCCTGCACCGTGCACCTGGACGGTCAGGCGGTGCGCTCCTGCGTCACGCCCGTGTCGGCGGCCGCGGGGCGCAGGATCGTCACCGTGGAAGCCGCCACGGGGGGCCAGGACGCCGTGGGCAAGGCGGTGCACGCCGCGTGGGTGAAGCACGACGTGGCGCAGTGCGGCTACTGCCAGAGCGGGCAGATCATGACGGCGACGGCTTTCCTCAGGTCCTTGCCCCGAGGCAGGCAGCCGACCGCCGACGAGATCGACGCCGCGATGGCCGGCAACCTGTGCCGCTGCGGCACCTACGCACGCATCCGCGAGGCGGTGGCCGACGCGGCCCGCACGCTGGCCTGAAGGAGCGCCCTCATGCTGCCCCATACCCTGACCGCTGCGGACCTGCCGCCGGCACTGCGCCGCCTGATCGAGCGCGAGCCCGACGCCGGGGGGGCGCCGTTGCCGCGCCGCACCTTCCTGAAGCTGTCCGGCGCAGCCGGCCTTGCGCTGGGTGTCTACCCGGGCCTGTCCGCCGGCCAGGCGACGCCGGCCGCCACGGGCGGCCTCAAGCCCACCGACCAGCCGGCCGCGTTCGTGGAGATCGCCGCGGACGGCGTCGTCACGGTGGTCATCAACCGCCTGGAGTTCGGGCAGGGCGTCCAGACGGCGCTGCCCATGATCCTGGCGGAGGAGCTGGATGCCGACTGGTCGCGTGTGCGCAGCCGCCACGGCAGCAACGACCCAGCCTACGCCGACCCCCGCTTCGGCATGCACCTGACCGGCGGCTCCAACTCCATCAAGCACAGCTTCCAGCAGTACCGGGAGCTGGGTGCCCGTGCCCGCGCCATGCTGGTGGCCGCGGCCGCACACCGCTGGCAGGCGAACCCGGCCGCCCTGCGCACCGAGGCGGGCGCCGTCATCGCGCCGGACGGCCGACGGCTCGGCTATGGCGAGCTGGCGCGCGACGCGATGGCGCAGCCGGTGCCGGCGAGCGTGGTGCTGAAGAATCCGAAGGACTTCCGTCTGATCGGCCAGCCCACCGGGCGGCTGGACGCCGCAGACAAGAGCAGCGGCCGCCAGGCCTTCGGCATCGACGTCCGCCTGCCGGGGCAGCTCACCGCCGTGGTCGCGCACCCGCCGGTGTTCGGCGCGCGCGTGGCCAGCGTGGACGACCGGGCGGCGCGCGCCGTGCGGGGCGTGAAGGCGGTGCTGCGGGTGCCGCTGGACCGTGGCGGGGAGGGCGTGGCGGTGGTCGCCGACGGCTACTGGCCCGCCCGCCAGGGCAGGGAGGCGCTTCAGCTGCAGTGGGACACCTCCGCCGTCGAGCGGGTGGACAGCGACCGGCAGCTGGCCGACTACCGCGCACTGGCCGACCGCCCCGGCCCGCGCAGGTTCGACGCCGACATGGCGCCGCTGGCCGCTGCCGTCCGCACCATCGAGGCCGAGTTCGTCTTTCCCTACCTCGCCCATGCGCCGATGGAGCCGATGAACTGCACCGTGCAGTTGTCTGCCGATGGCGCGCAGCTCTGGGTGGGCAGCCAGATGCCCGGCATGGACGGCCTGGCGGCAGCGAAGGTGCTCGGGCTGAAGCCGGAACAGGTGCAGGTGCATGTGCAGATGGCAGGCGGCGGTTTCGGGCGCCGCGCGGTGGGCACCAGCGACTACGTGGTGGAGGCCTGCCAGGTGGCCAAGGCAGCGCGGGCCGCCGGTCTGTCGGCGCCGGTGCGCCTGCTGTGGAGCCGCGAGGACGACATCCGCGGCGGCTACTACCGACCCATGCACCTGCACCGCGCGCGCATCGGCCTGGACGCGCAGGGCAGGGTGCTGGCCTGGGACCATGTGCTGGTCGGCCAGTCCATCACCGCAGGTTCGCCGTTCGAGGCCTTCATGGTCAAGGACGGCATCGACGCCACCGCGGTGGAGGGCATGAAGGAGCCCTACGAGCTGCCGATGCGGCTGACCGTGCACCACCCGAAGGTCAATGTGCCGGTGCTGTGGTGGCGCAGCGTGGGCTCCACCCACACGGCGTTCGTCATGGAGACGCTGGTGGACGAGATCGCGCGTGCCTCTGGGCAGGACCCGGTGGCCTGGCGGCTGCAGCAGTTCGGCGACAAGCACCCGCGCCATCGCGCGGCGCTGCAACTGGCGGTGGATCGCAGCGGTTACGGCCGGCGCACCCTGCCGGCCGGTCGGGCCTGGGGCGTGGCCGTGCACGAGTCCTTCGAGTCCGTCGTCGCGTACGTGGTGGAGGCCTCGGTGCAGGACGGCCGGGCCGTGCTGCACCAGGTGACGGCCGGTGTGCACTGCCAGCTGGCCGTGAACCCGCGCACCGTGGAGGCCCAGGTACAGGGGGCGGCGCTCATGGGCCTGTCCATGTGCCTGCCCGGCGCCGCCATCACGCTCAAGGATGGCCAGGTGCAGCAAAGCAACTTCGGCGATTTCGCGTTGCCGCGCATCACCGACATGCCGCAGATCGCCGTGCACATCGTCCCCAGCGCCGAGCCGCCGACCGGCATGGGTGAGCCCGGCCTGCCGCCCTTGGCGCCCGCTTTCGCGAATGCCGTGGCGCAGCTGACAGGCAAGCGCCTGCGCCGCCTCCCGTTCGACCTGGCCTGACCCCTGCAAGCGCGCATGGAAGAGCTGGATGTTCGCGTGCTGCGCAGCGCGCTGGCCTGGCAGGCGCAGGGCGAGGCGGTGGTGCTGGTCACGGTGGCGCGCACCTGGGGCTCGTCGCCGCGCCCGCCCGGCTCGCTGATGGCGGTGTCCGCCCAGGGCCTGACCGTGGGGTCGGTGTCCGGTGGCTGCATCGAGGACGACCTGGTGGCATCGATCCGGGCCGGGGGCGTGTCGGCCGTGTGTGCGCAGGGCCGGCCCGCCGTGCTGCGCTACGGCGTGTCCGCCGAGCAGGCGCGCCGCTTCGGCCTGCCATGTGGCGGCACGGTGGAACTGGTGTTGGAGCCGGTGGGACCGCACAGCCGCCTGGACGAGTTGCTGCGGGCGCGGCGGGAGCGTCACAGCCTGCGCCGGGTGCTGCACCTGCCCACCGGCGAGGTCGCGCTGCAGCCCGGCGCCCACGACGCACTGCCGCAGCTGGACGACGAGCGCCTGGTCACCGGCTTCGGCCCGGCGCCACGGCTGGTGCTCATCGGTGCCGGCGATCTGGCGCGCTTCCTGGCCGAGATGGCCGGCGCGCTCGGCTTCGAGGTGATCGTGTGCGATCCGCGGCCCGAACAGGCCGTGGCCTGGGACCTGCCGGGGGTGGCGGTGCACCGGGAGATGCCCGACGACCTCATCCTGCGACTGCAGCCCGATGCGCGCACGGCGGTGGTGGCCCTGACGCACGACCCCAAGCTGGACGACCTGGCGCTCATCGACGCGCTCTCGACGCCCGCGTTCTACGTGGGCGCCATCGGCTCGCGGCGCCACAGTGCCCAGCGGCGCCAGCGCCTGCGTGAGCACTTCGGCCTGGACAACGCCGCGCTCGAGCGCCTGCGCGGGCCGGCTGGCCTGTACATCGGCAGCAAGACGCCGGGCGAGATTGCCTTGTCCATCCTGGCGGAGGTGGTGGCCGCCAAGAACGGCGTGAGCCTGCCCGCACAGGCGCGGGTGGCCGCCGCGAAGGAACTGGCCACGCCGGCGGCCGTGCCGGCGAACACCACACCGTGATGCCCGACCCGGGCGAGGGCGTCCCGCGCGCCGTGCTGCTGGCCGCAGGGCAGGGCAGCCGCCTGGGCGGCCGACCCAAGGGCAGCCTGCGCATCGCCGGCGTCACGCTCATCGAGCGCCTCGCCCATGGCCTGCGCGACGCCGGCATCCACGAGATCGCCATCGTCTTGGGCCCCTACCTGGACACGATGCTGCCCATCGCCGAGCGGGCGGGCCTGCAGGTGCTGCGGCACGCGGCTCCCATGCCGTCGCGCATCGACAGCCAGCGCCTGGCCATCAGCCACCATGCGTCCACCGCGCCTGCCCACGCCCCGCTGTGGCTGGTGCTGGCCGACCTGCCGTGGCTGGCCGCCACGCAGTTCCGGGCCGTGGCCGAGGCCTGGGCGCAGCGCCCGCCAGGTGCGCAGATGATGGTGCCCACGGTGGGCGCATCGCGCGGGCATCCCGTGGTGCTGGGCCCGCACGCCGTTCGCCTGATCGATGCCCGGACCGGGCTGGGTGTGCGTCAGGCGATGCAGGGCGACGACCTGAGGGTCTGGCGCTGGCGCACCGCAGACCCGGCGCATATCCGGGATCTGGACACGGCGCAGGACATCCAGTGCCTCAGTCAGGCGCTTGCGCCGGCCAGCGTGGACTGGTGATCGGCAAGGCGCGCCTGCGCAGCGGCACAGGCGCCGGTGTGACGCCCGGGCCTTCGCCGGCCGGGCGGGCCCCCGGCCGGCGAAGGCGCCGCGCGCGAAGGTGTGACGTGGCGCCTGCGGTGGCCGCCCGGTTCTCCCGCGGCGCCGATGCCGGCGCGCGGGCACGCTCAAGCCGGCGTATGACACACCGCTTCGATGTTGTTGCCTTCCGGGTCGATGACAAACGCGCCGTAGTAGTGGGCGTGGTACTCCGGGCGCAGTCCGGGCGCTCCGTTGTCCGTGCCGCCAGCGGCCAGGGCGGCCTGGTAGAACGCATCGACCTGCGCGCGCGTCTGGGCACGCCAGGCGAGATGGCAGCCCGTGGTTGCGGGCGCTCGGCCATAGGGTGACGGCCCATCCACGAACCAGACATCCGCTTTCTTGCCGCTGGGCTCGGCCGCATCGGGGTACGCGAAGCCCAGGATGTTCGATCCGTACTGGCCCTCGAAACAGACGCTGTAGCCGAGTGGCGCCAGGGCGGCGCCGTAGAAGGCCTTGGCGCGGGCGATGTCGAGGACACGAAAGGTCATGTGGTCCAGCAAGTGGGTCTCCTGTGCAATGGGATCCGACACTGTATGGACATACAGCTTTGCCGGCAAGGGCCACGCTGCGCCCGGTCGAGAAAGGCGGACCTGCCGAGAGCCTCACGGGACGACGCGCGACGGCTGTCCACCGTCGCTGCTCCAGCGCGGCTCGGCACTGTCCGAGGGCATGTCGGCTCAGGCCGGTCCGCTGCCTGCGTGGGCCACCGGGCCTGACGCATCCACCATGGCGGGCAGCGGCGCGCTGAACAGCGTCGGCTGCCCCTGGCTCACGGCGTGGCGTCGGCCCGTCTGCGCCAGGTCGCCAGCACCTTCAGGAGTTCCTGCGGATCCACCGGCTTGGTGAGATGGGCATCGAAGCCGGCAGCGCGGGTTCTCTCGCGGTCCTGGGGGCTGCCCCAGCCGGTGAGGGCCAGCACGCGCATGCCCGGCGGGCGGCCGGCCATCTGCAGACGGCGGGCCACCTCGTCGCCGCGCATTCCGGGCAGCCCCAGGTCCAGCAGGAGCAGGTCGGGCTGCCAGGATCCAGCCAGTTCGAGCGCCTCGGCGCCGTTGTCCACGCCGCGTGCCTCGTAGCCATGGGCCTGCAGCAGCCGCAGCAGGGTGCTCAGGCCGTCGGGGTTGTCCTCGGCCACCAGGATCCTGCCCCCTGGCTCGGCCCGGCTCTGCGAGGCGTCCGGCGTGCTCGCCGGGGTGGCCCCGGCGCCGCGCACCCGCGGCAGCTCGACTCGAAAGGTCGACCCCTGATCCAGGCCGCCGCTGGCGACGCTGACGCGGCCCCCGTGCAGGTCGACGATGCTCTTGACCAGCGACAGACCGATGCCGAGCCCGCCCTGCGAGCGGTGCCCCGTGTGCGGCAGCTGGGTGAACAGGCGGAACAGCCGCCCCTGGTCCTGCGGCGGGATGCCCACGCCGTTGTCCGACACCTCGACGACGGCCTGACGGCCCTCCGCCCAGGCGGCGATCCGCACATCGCCGCCATCGGGCGTGTACTTGGCCGCGTTGTTGAGCAGGTTGGTGAAGACCTGCACGATGCGGTCAGGGTCCGCGTCGACATGCAGAGCCGGGTCGGGCAGCTGCACGCGCAACCGGTGGCGCGCGGCGTCCAGCATGGGCCGCGCGGTTTCGGCGGCCTGGCGCACCATGGCGGCCACGGAGCAGTCGGTGCGCTTCAGTTCGATCAGGCCGCGGTTGATCCGCGAGACGTCCATCAGGTCGTCGATGAGCCGGGCGATGTGGCCGGCCTGGCGCTCGATGACCTGCTGCGCCTGCGCCTGTGCGCCAGGGTCCTGGCTGAGCTTGAGCAGGGCGGCTGCGTAGCGCATGGGCGCGATGGGGTTGCGCAACTCGTGGGCCAGCGTGGCGAGGAATTCGTCCTTGTGGCGGTCCTGCTCGCGCAGCATGGCGGCGTCACGCACCCGTTCGATGTGCGCCCAGCAGCGCTCCACCACCTCGGTGACCCGCTGGATGTCCTGCCCGGACCAGCGGCGCGGGCGGTCCTGGTGGACCGCCATCAGGGCGACGAGCCGACCTTGCTTGACCAGGCCGGCGCAGATGACCGCCTTGATCCCGATGCTGTTGAACATGCGGCCGCCGGCCTCGTCACCCAGTTCCGCGTCGACGTCGTTGACCACCAGGTGCAGGCCCTGGCGCAGCTGCGAGGTGGCCAGCGGGCCGAACAAGTCCAGCGAGTACACGCCCGCGCTCGACGGCACGCCGGGCGCCGACCAGTCGCTGCGGATGGTGAAGCGGTCGTTGTCCGGCTCCACATCGGCATAGGCACAGCGGGTGGCGCCAAGGTGCTCGCCGAGCAGTCGCGCGGTGGCCTGCATGATCTCCGCGGCATCCGTGAGCTCGCGGGTGCGATCGCCGATGCGATCCAGCAGGCGCAGCCGGTCCAGGGCGTCCCGGTGTTGCTGCTCGGCGTGGCGCCTGGCCGTGATGTCGACCGCGGTGCCGAGAATGCGCACGCAACGCCCCTGGGCATCGAACTGTCCCCGGCCCTTGGCCGCCACCCACCGGACCTGGTGATCGAACTTGCCGACGGTGCGGTACTCGACGTCGTACTGCAGTCGCACCTGGCCGTCCTGCGCAGCGTGAAAGGCGGCCAGGACTTCCTGTCGATCGTCCGGGTGGACGCCGCGGTAGAAGTCGTCGAGCGTGATGGGGGCGTCGGCGGGAATGCCGAACATGGCCCTCACACGCGGTGGCCAGTACAGCTCCTGGGTCAGGAGGTTGACGTCCCACAGGCCCACGTCGGCAGCCTCGATCGCTAGCTCGAGCAGCTCGTCGCGGTCATGGCCGCGGGGGTCCTCACGGCCGGGTGGTGGGCACACTTCTTTCCTCCAAGGGACAGCGCGGGGCCAGGCCGCAGAGCGCCGGCAGCGTGGCATGGGTCGCATGCGGCCGCCGTCGGCACGGGTGCGCCACGCGGAGGACGACATCGTCGCCAGCCCGTCGGCTTGGGGCACGCAGTGGCTGATCGGGCCACCGAGCATTCGGCATGCCTGCGGCTGTCCCGGAGCACGGTGGAACAGCGCGGGAGGGCCGGGGGCGCCCGGCACTCGACTGCCGGTGACCCCCGGCCCCGGCGGCCGGCGCGAGGCCGTGGCGCGTCCCCTGAACATGTTCGGTGCCTTGCCGGCTGCCGGCGGGCGGGCAGGGGGGCCAGGCCCGGTCTCCAAGAGCCCGCCATCCCTGTGGACGTCGGGCGGTTCAGCGGCACGGCCCTGCAGGCCGTGCCCCCTTTTGTCTTGGCGGCGGCCCCACCCGTGAAGGCACCACAGCGGGGCGGCCACCGCCGCCCGGCGCTCAAAAACTCAGGGCTGCCGCGCCCGCCTTCAACCGCTCATGCATCGCGCTCGCCCCCACGATCGTGACGCCGTCGATCAGGTGTTCGGGTGCGTAGCCCCTGGCCCGGACACATGGGGGACAGGCCCAGACCGTGCCGCCGCGAGCCATGAAATCGGCGATGAGCGAGCGCAGCGGGTCCAATGGCGACACCTGGGTCATCTCTGCGCCCCCACGCCGGACCACATCGATCGCCGTGCTGGTGAGAAAGACGTAGACCTTCAAGCCGGACGTGATGGCACCACAGGCGATGGTGAACGCCACGGACGACAGCTCGTGGTCTATGCCGCGGGTGACCAGCACGACCAGTTCACGGGTGTTTTCCTGACTCATGGCAGTATCCTTTCGGGTTGCAAGGCAGCCGCGACGCGACCACGGCGCCACCTTGCCGCCTCAGGAGGCAGGTGTCCTTGTGGGCGTCTGAACGCCACCTGAATTCCTGCGGTCGGGAGTGTCGGTGTCGGTCCGCACGACGGCATTCGCCGCCTCGCATGCCGCCAAGGAGGCCTCTGTGGCACCGTCGGTCCGTTTCGGCATCTTCGAGGTCCGGCCAGACGAGCGTCGAGTGCTCGTGCGGGGTCGCGAGGTGCCGCTCAAGCCTCGGACGTTCGACCTTCTGCACGTCCTGATCGAGCACCGGGATCGTGTCGTCTCGAAGAACGAGCTGCTCGAACGCGTATGGCCAGGCCTCGTTGTCGAAGACAACAACCTGCACGTTCATGTGAGTGCCCTGCGCAAGGTGTTCGGATCGACTGCCATCACCACGGTGGCAGGCCGTGGCTACCGCTTCCGCGCCTTGGACACGGGCGGCGATCTCGCCGAGCGTCCCACGGTGCCGGGCAATCTGCCGGAGCGCCCGCTGACGCTGTATGGACGCGACCACGATCTGGCCGAACTGGTCGACCGGGTGGCGCACAGCCGCCTGGTGAGCGTGGTGGGCGCCGGCGGCGTTGGGAAGACCCGGCTGGCCCTCACCGTCGCGCAGCGATTGAGGGGCGATTACGCCGACGGTGCCTGGTGGGTCGATCTCGCCGCCATGGTCGACCCCGCTCTGGTGCCCGCCGCGGTTGCGCAGGCGTTGGGGGAACGCCTGGCTGGCCATCGCCCACCCCTCCAGGAGGTTTCCGACATGCTGCGGGCTCGCCAGCTGCTGCTGGTGATGGACAACTGCGAGCACCTCCTCGAGGCGGTCAGCGACTTCTGCGTCGCCGTGCTGGGTCCGGCGTCCTCGCTGCGTGTGCTGGCCACCAGCCAGGAACTGCTGCACGTGGCCGACGAGCATGTCTATCGGCTGGGAGCCCTTGCGCTCCCCGATGCGCCCGGGCTGCAAGAGGCACGAGCGGCCGGCGCGGTGCAGTTGTTCGAAGCGCGTGCACGCGCCTTGCAACCAGGCTTCGCGGTCGACCACTGCAATGCCGCGGACGTGGTGGACATCTGCCGTCAGCTCGATGGCCTGCCGCTCGGCATCGAACTGGCAGCGGCCCGCGTGCGGTTCCTTGGCGTACCGGGGGTGCGCAGTCGACTGCAGCAGAGACTGGAGCTGCTGACCGACGGGCTGCGTGGAGGCATCTCGCGCTACCCCACGTTGCGCGCCATGCTCGACTGGAGCCATGGTCTGCTGAGCGATGCAGAGCGCACCGTCTTTCGGCGCCTGGCGGTGTTCTCCGGCACGTTTGATCTGCCGGCCGTCGAGCGCACGCTCAGCGATGAGGCGTTTGACGCCTGGGCCGTGCTGAACCATCTCGGCGCGCTGGTGGACAAGTCGCTCGTCTGCGTGGAGCCGTCGAGCCAGGATGCACCGACGCGCTACCGCCTGCTCGACAGCCCGAGGGCCTACGCCCTGGAGCGTCTGGATGAAGCTGGCGAGGGGAGTCTGTTTCGCACTCGGCATGCTCGTGCGATGTTGGCTCGCTTTCAGGCGTTGGACGACGCCGAATGGGACGTTCCCACGACGCAGCGAGTGACCCTGGCGCTGCCGGACATCGACAACCTGCGCAGTGCGCTCGAATGGACCGCCTCCATGCGGGGCGACAGCGCGGTGCATGTTGCCCTGGCCGCGGCGAGCGCCTGGCTGTGGACGCCGGCCGGCCTGCGCAGCGAAGGACTGGAACGACTGCGCCGGGCCGGCGAACGGATCGACGACCGCACGCCACCGGCGTCTCGCGCGCGCTGGCATGCCGCGTGCGTCCTCGCCGCCATGCCGCTGCCCGGCGAGCCGGAACGTGCGCTCGGCGAAGTTGCCGTGGCGTTGTATCGGGAACTCGGGGACAGGCGCGGCTTGTTCCGCGCGCTTGGAGCCCAGGCACGGCTGCTGGCAGTGGCCAGGCGCTTCGATGAGGCCGAGTGCATGGTGCAGGAGATGGAGGCCCAATGGGTCGCCTCCTGGCCACCCTACGCGCGGTCGTTGGTGTGGATGGCGCGCGGCTACATCGCCTACTTCTCGGGGAGGCCGGCGGAGGCGATCCCCGCGTACGAACAACTGCTCCAGCTCGTGTCGCAGTTCGGCGACGGCTCCATGGAACGGACAGTGTTGATCTTCCTCGAGCAAGCGTATCAGGCCCTGGGGCGCTACGAAGAGGCGGTGCAACGCGGACGCGCACTCATCGCGCGCCAGCGTGGCGTGCCATTTAGAGCCGCGCTGACCATGCCGCTGGCCAACTTGTGTCAGGCGCTCACCGAGGTGGGCGAGCTCGATGAGGCGCTCGAGGCGGCCTGCGAAGCGCAGGTCGAGAGTGGCCGGGACGGCCTGCTGTGGCTGATCCTTGACACGTTCGCGCTGCTGGCGGCACGCCGGGGCAATTTCAGGGGTGCGGCGCTGGCGCTGGGACGCTCCGAGGCAGAACTGGCCGCTCGGCAGGTCGTGCGTCAACCCAACGAGGAGCGTGCCAGCATGTGGGCAAGAACGATCCTCGGCGGCGCGCTGACGGACCGGTTGGTCCAGGCCTGGCTGGCTGAAGGCACGCTTCTCACGGCTGAGCAGGCCGCCCAGGCAGCGCTGTCACGATGAGGCGATGAGGCAGGCGCCGCGGGCACGCTGGGGTGCTGCTTTGCCAGCTGACTGCCCGCACGCCCGACACGTACGGTGAAGCGCGACAATGTGTATTAGGTGAAACCCTAGTGTCGTCGCTGGCTGTGCTCGGCTGAGGCGTAAGGGTGGTCAGCAGCGCGACGACGCCAACCACCCAGCACCCGAAAAAAGCGCGGCGCAGCTTCTCGCGTTTGCTCGCGTTCTTGGCTGCCCCGATCACGGCCAGGGCGGCGAGCCGTTGCGCTTCCTCGCCTGGGATGCCCACTACGTCAGCGAGTAGCGCGACCGTCTCGGGGCTGATGGGGCGCGTTCCCTTCTTCATCTCGGTGATTGCCGGCGCTGACGTGCCCAGCCTGCGCGCCAATTCCGCCTGGCCGTGACATACGTCAATAGCTTCGTCAAGTAGGGATTCAACGGTGCGCATTTAACCAACCTTGGTAAGGTAGACTCGCGGCCGTTACCACATTCGGTAACGACTTTGACCCGCGAGGTTCCATCATGGCAGAAACCAAGGCCGCCCCGGTGAATGGGGTGCACCCGGTCCGACTCGTCGGACGCATCGAAGACGTTCGCCGCACCAACGGCCAGTCGGGCGCCGTTTTCCTTCACCTGGTCAAGCTCCCGGCTGCTGACCAGTTCAGCAGCCCGGCGACCGTGCTGGTTCGATCCGAGCAGCGGTGTGGTGAGGCCGGCGCCGTGTTCGATCAGCTGGTGCAGATCGGCGGCTATGCCCGGTCGTACCAGGTGACGGACGATGAGAGCGGCCGCAAGGTGACGCGCCGCACCGCCGACAACACCCTGTCGGTCGTCGGCTGATGGCCGGCGCGGTCATCTTCCCGCGCTGCTCGGAGCGCGCCCGCATGCTCGATGCCGCCACCCGGCTTTGCCGGATCGGGTTTGAGCTTCGCGGCGCGCTCATCCGCGAGGGCCAGCCGTTGGACTACGACACGATGCATGCGGCTCTGCTGCGTGCTGACGTTGCCGTCACTGACCTGGGCTGTGCGATTCATGGCGATGAGCAGGGGGCCGGGCTGTGACGCCTTCCACGCTGCCGCGTGACCGGGACGGGGTTCCCTTCCGTCCTGGCGCTCCCTGGTTCCACGTTCGTGATGCTTTCACGGACGAGGGCCGGGCCATCCTTGAAACCGAGTGGGAGCGCGTCAGCGAGGGCATGCGTGATGCCTTCGCTAACTCGTTTTCTCCGCTGACCGCTGAGGCATACGAAGCTGCGACCGTGGCAGGGCATGGCGCCCGCCAGGGCGCTGGGCTTGTCTCAGTATCAACAACCGGACCGAAGGGGACGCGGCGCAAAGCTCCCCTTTCTCCCGTCTCCTTCGCTCGCGCGAAAAAGCGCGCGGACGACACGCCCGGCGTGTACATGCCTCCCGCCGATGAAGACTCGGCCCGTGTGCGCAAGCTTCGCCGCGCCGTGGGCTTTGCCGCGCGTGCTCAAGGGGTGGCGAAGAAGGGTCACCGGCCTGACGATGTTCTGATGGTCACGCTCACCTATCGGAACGGTGGGGACTGGCGTCCGGATCATGTGGGCGATTGCCTCCGCCGTGCGCGCAAGTGGCTGCAGCGGCGCGGCATCCCGTGCCGTTACGTGTGGGTGGCCGAGCTGCAAAAGCGCGGGGTGATCCATTACCACATCGGGTTTTGGGTGCCCCACGGCTTTCGCCTCCCGATGTTCGATGCCTGCGGCTGGTGGCCCCACGGCATGACTAACGTCGAAAAGGCGCGTAACGCTGTGCCGTACCTTATGAAGTACCTGAGCAAGGGCAGCGACCGAGCCGGTTGCTGGCGCCTTCCGCAGGGCGCCCGCATGTACGGCATCGGGGGGGTCGAGCATGCGTTGCGCCGTGCCCGGCGATGGCTTGGCCTGCCGGCGTTCGTGCAGGCGCGTTCCGACATTGCCGACGACTGGCGCCGCGCGCCTGGTGGTGGCTGGGTGGACCCGGATGGGGTCATCTGGGCTAGCGAGTGGCGCCGGGCCAAGGTCGGGCCTTATCTCGCGTTTGAGCGTGTCGCAGACCACGGCCGGCCCTTCGAGGCGCACGGCCCGTTTAGTTGGATCGGGGGGGCGCAGTAATGGGCGTTGCAGCTGGTGGCCGGTGCTTCGATACCGCTGACGCGGCGGCGGCCTGGGTGTGCGGCTCGGCCTTCCCTGTGGCGTCGGTGGGCATCGACTCGGCAGGGTCGGCGTACACCGTAACGGCGATGTGTACCGGCGTCACTGGCACCGCCCTTTCGATTCAGCGCGTGCGCAACGGTGGGACGCCGCAAACGCAGTCTGTGACCTTCGCGGGTCCGGTCTGCGATCAGTTGGAGTACTTGGCGCACAACCCTTTCGGGATGAGCGCGGCGGATGGGGCGCTGGTGGCCGCTGCGGTCGCGGGCGTGTGGTTGGCGGGGTGGGCATGGAAGGCGATCTTCCGGACGGTCTGGACGCCCCCCGAAAGTGAGTAGCGCGAGTGCGCAAACCCTGGCAGGGCGACGCCGATAGCCCGCGCCAGGTTCAAACCTTCGGCATGAGTGAGTGAAGCATGAGCAAGCAACTGATGGCCCGTCTGGCCGTTCTGTCGGGTTCCGTGGTCGGCATGTCGGCCGCCAATGCCGCGGTGGATACCGCTGCCATCACCGCGGCCGGCGCGGACGTGGCGCTGGTGGGCGCGGCGGTGTTCGCCGTCATCATCGGCGTGAAGGTCTGGAAGTGGATCCGCGCTGCGGCCTAATCCGCTGAGCCAGGCTGGGGGGGAGCCGTTCGGATAGGGGCGGGCTCCCCCTTCTCATTTCCGGGGGGGCGTATGGGCATTTACGTAATCGTTGCTTTGCTGGGGGCGCTGTGGATCGTTTTAACCGACTGATGGCCTGGGCGGCGCTGTGGCTCGGCCTGGTGGGCTTCGGCCTGGTCGTGTTCACGCCTTCTGCCTGGTCGTATGGGCAAACGGGCGGCCCGATCAATACCGTTGAATGCACCCGGTCGGCTGATCCCTTGGCGCCTGGTGCGACTGGCTGCGGTGCGAATATTGGTTCTTTGCGCGATGCTGATATGGCCTGGGTCAACTCGCAGAAGAGTGATTCAAATTTCCAGTATGTTTTTAAGGTATGGCGCACCTGTAACGTTGCGGCGCTGTACGGGAATTGCTCGTGGGATGCCGACAAGATCCGTCGATCTACTGGCGCGGACGAAGGGGGTATGACGTTCTCGATGGGGTATAAGCGCGTTACGGATCAAAACCAAGAATGCCCCAGCGACGATTCCAGATTCATCAAGAAAGACGGGAAGTGTTATTGCGCACCGGGGTATATGCCGGCTGACGGTATTGGGTGCACAAATCACAGTTGTCCTTCAGCCGGCACCATGATTCCGGGCACCGCTGACAAAACTTTCATCAGCACGGATAGCACCGACTCCGGGTTCATGGGTTGCTATAACGGCTGTCTCGTGTCGGGCGCATTCGGCATGCTGTCGATGAGCGATCCGCCGCAGCACATGATCGCCGGCCCGTTGATGCATACGGGCCAGCAGTGCAACGGTGCGGCCGAGGGTGGCACCATGCCGCGCTTGCCCAGTGGGAGCGAGGCGCCCAGCTGCCCGCCTCCGAAGTGCCCCGGCTCGGTCAACGGCACGCAGGTATGTGTCGAGTGTTCGACGCATAACACGGGGGAGCTCACGAAGCCGAACCCCGATCAGAACTCGGGCGGCAAGCTGGAAGAGACTGAGTGTTCTGGCGGTGTATGCACGACGACGAGCTGTGACGTTGACGGGGCCGGAAACGTCACGAACTGCACCGAGACGACTACCGGGAGCGGTGGCAACAATCCAGGGGCCGGTAACGGTTCGGGTAACGGCGACGGCACCGGCGACGGCACCGGCGACAGCATCGAAGATTTCTGCTCCGAGCATCCAGATACGGCCATGTGTAAGGGCGAGGATGGCTCGTTTTCTGGCTCCTGCGTGGGGGCCTTCTCCTGCGAGGGTGACGCCGTGCAGTGCGCCATTGCGAGGGAGCAGCACATCCGCAATTGCGAGATGTTTGAAAAGGACACCGACCTAAGCCTTGCCGGTAAAGCGGCGCTCGGTAAAGGCGATCAGCCCGACGGCCTTCACCCGTACAAGTCTGCCTCAGATAACCCGCTGGATTTCGCCACCATGATTGACCGCACGGACGGCCTAGGCGGCGCTTGCCCGGCTGGTCACTCGGTCACCGTGGCGGGCCAATCCATCACGGTCCTGACTGGGGAAATGTGCGACTCGCTCGCCATGCTCGGGCAGCTCGTCGTCGCAGTCGGCGCGCTGCTGTCGGTGTTCATCGTGTTCCGCACATAACGGGGGAGTTCCATGCCTGTTTTCATTGGCGCGCTCATTGGCGCACTCATCGACATTGCCGGCACGTTGGTGGGCAAAGTGCTGGTGTCGCTCGGCATCGGATATGCGGTGTTCTCTGGCGTAGACGCCTCGATTGCCTGGGCGCGCGACTACACGCTCGCCAGTATCAGCGGCATGGGCTCGGTTGCCGTGGGCATTGCGGCCACCATGAAAATTGGCGTGTTCGTCAGCATGGTGTCGAGTGCCTTTGTGGTGCGGCTCACGCTGCTTGGATTGCAGGGCGGCACCATTCGCCGGATGGTGCAGAAGTAATGGCCATCATCCTTGTTACCGGCCTGCCTGGTCACGGCAAAACGCTGTGGACACTGGCCAGGTATCAGCACTACCACGAAGCGCCGCCCAAGGGCCAGGCGCGGCCTGTGTTCCATGCATCCGGCCAGGCTGACAGGGAAAAGCGCGGCCAGGTGCATGGCATCCCTGACCTGAAGTTACCGTGGGAGCCATTCGACCCGCACAAGTGGGGTGAGTTGCCGGCGAACTCGCTCGCCATCTTGGACGAAGCGCAGTTCATATTCCCGACTCGGCCTGGTCGTGGTGAACCGCCTGATTACGTGGCCGAGCTGGCGACGCACCGGCATAAGGGCATCGACCTGGTGCTTATCACGCAGCACCCAAAGCTGATTGATCCGTTCGTGTTCCGCCTGGTCGATCAGCATTTCCACGTTCGGCGCAAGTTCGGCACCAATTTCGCAACGGTCCTAGAGTTTCCCGGTGGTGCGCGTGACTATCCGGAGAAAAGCAATAAGGACGCGGTGCGGCATGAATGGCGATATCCAAAACAGGTGTTCGACCTGTACAAAAGCGCTGAAGCGCATACGGTCAAAACCCGTTTGCCTCTGCGCGTTTACATCATGCTCGCGGCGCCGCTGCTGTTTCTCGGCCTGGCGTGGGCGGCCTGGTCGAGATTGAATCCTGACGCGCAGGGTGAGCGATTGCGCCAGGCGGTGCCAGGTGCGGAGGCGTCGGCCAGCTCGCCAGCCGGCCAGGTCGAGCCGGCCGGGGCCACGCCGATCCCGCCAGCCAGGCCGGGCGACCGGTACCAGGGCGCGCAGTGGGTGTCCAACTTCGCGCCGCGAGTCACGGGCCTGCCGCACACCGCGCCGGCCTACGATCATCTGACGGTTCCGGTGGACGCGCCGTATCCCGCGTACTGCGTGAGCCTGGGCGACGCCTACCCGTGCAAGTGCTTCACCCAGCGCAACACGGGCTTGGATGTGCCGCGCGCTACCTGTGAGAGCATCGCGCGCAACGGCTTTTTCGCCTACTGGACCGCCGAACGGGGGCGCCAGGCGCGTTACGAGGAACCGGGTAGGGGTAGGGTGCCGGTGCCGGCTGAAAACCCGCTACCGGCCCCGCCTGGCCCTGCGCCGGCTGCATCCTCGGCGGGCTGAGGTCACCGGGGCACCCCGCAGGGGCGGCCGGTCGGCCCGGCCGTGTTCAGGCGCAGCAATCAGGCCCGTCAGGGCCGGGAGTCTGAGGCGGAGCCCCCCGGAGGGCCTGGGCAGTCCTCGGACGCATCGAACGGGGCGCGCTGCCTTGCGTTGCTCATAGGCGGGCCCCGCTCTCAAAGCCTTTCCCGTCCGACCGTGGCAGGCGTAGCGATAGCATCCCGAGGCACGAGGGATGCTGCGCGAGCCGATGCCACGGGAGCCAGGCTCCGGCGCAGCTGGCGGCGCTAGGCCGCTGAGCCCAGCGCGGCAAGCGGCCGGCGCATGGCGGGGCGAAGGCACCGCCGCGCGCCGCGTTTGATCCACTCGACGGCCCGGCGCCATACGCGACAATGTGTATTA
>NZ_JAYRUN010000027.1:0-36347 GCF_041918995.1 Ideonella sp.
GGCGGCCGGGGCCGGGGCCGGGGCCGGGGCCGGGGCGGGCGCGGCGGGCGCCGGTGTGCCCTCCCCGGCCGCGTCGCCCGCGGCCTCCATTGCCAGGACGACGCTGCCCTGGCTCACCTTGTCGCCCAGCTTGACCTTCACCTCCTTCACCACGCCCGCGTGGGTGGAGGGGATCTCCATGGAGGCCTTGTCGCTTTCCACGGTGATCAGGCTCTGGTCGACCTTGACCGTGTCACCCGGCTTGACGAGCAGCTCGATGACCGCCACGTCCTTGAAGTCGCCGATGTCCGGCACGCGCACGTCGATGCTTGCCATGCGTGTCAGCCCCCGTTCAGAGCGCGATGCGGCGGAAGTCCGCCAGCAGCGACGCGAAGTACACATTGAACCGAGCGGCCGCGGCGCCGTCGATCACGCGGTGGTCCCAGCTCAGCGACAGCGGCAGGATGAGCCGCGGCACGAACTGCTGGCCGTCCCAGCGCGGCTCGGTGGTGCTGCGGCACACGCCCATGATCGCCACCTCGGGCGCGTTGATGATGGGCGTGAAGTAGCGCCCCCCGATGCCACCCAGAGAGCTGATGCTGAAGCAGCCACCCTGCATGTCGGCCGGCGCGAGCTTGCCGTCGCGCGCCTTCTTGGCCAGCTCGGCCATCTCCTGGCTGATCTGCAGGATGCCCTTCTTGTCCGCGTCCTTGATGACGGGCACGACCAGACCGTTGGGCGTGTCCGCGGCGAAGCCGATGTGGAAGTAGTTCTTCAGCACCAGCTGGGCACTGTCGCCCTGGCCGTCGAGGCTGGCATTGAACTCGGGGAACTTCTTCAGCGCCGCCACGGCGGCCTTGATCATGAAGGCCAGCATCGTCACCTTGACACCGGACTTCTCGTTCTCCTTGTTCAGCTGGACGCGGAAGGCCTCCAGCTCGGTGATGTCGGCATCGTCGTGGTTGGTGACGTGCGGGATCACCACCCAGTTGCGGTGCAGGTTCGCGCCGCTGATCTTCTTGATGCGGCTGAGGTCCTTGCGCTCCACCGGCCCGAACTTGGCGAAATCCACCTGCGGCCAGGGCAACAGGCCCGGCAGGCTGCCGCCGGCGGCGGCGGGCGCGGCGGCCGGGGCCTTGGCCTTCTGTGCCGAGGTCTGCTGGTCGCCGGCCATCACCTGCTTGACGAAGGCCTGCACGTCCTCCTGGGTGATGCGGCCCTTGGGACCCGTGCCGCGCACGTCCGCCAGCGGCACCCCCAGCTCGCGCGCGAAGCGCCGCACCGACGGGGAGGCGTGGGGCAACTGGCCCTGCGGCGCCGTGGGCTCGTGCGCCGGCAGCGCCGCGGTGGGCGCCGTGCGCTCCACCGGCGGGCTGGTGAGCGTACCGGGGGCGTGGCCGGTCGCGGTGACGGTCTGCGGCGCCGGCGCGCTCGGGGCCGGCGCGGCGGCGCCCGGCGCAGCCGCGGCCTCGACCACGGCGATCACCGTGCCCTGGTTCACCTTGTCGCCCAGCGCCACCTTCAGCTCGCGCAGCACGCCCGAGTGCGACGACGGGATCTCCATCGAGGCCTTGTCGCTTTCCACGGTGATCAGGCTCTGCTCGGCCTTCACCGTGTCGCCGGGCTTGACCAGCAGCTCGATGACGGCGACGTCCTTGAAGTCGCCGATATCGGGCACGCGCACCTCGACGGGCCCCCCGCCGCCCGCGGGCGCCGGTGCCGCGCTGGGTGCGGGTGAGGGTGCGGGTGCGGGTGCGGGTGCGGGTGCAGGTACAGGTGCCGCCGCCGCCGAAGCGGCCGGCGCGGAGGCTGCCGCCGCATCCGAGGCTTCCAGCATCAGCAGCACCGAGCCCTCGCTGACCTTGTCGCCCAGCGCCACCTTCAGTTCCTTGACCACCCCGCCGTGTGTCGACGGGATCTCCATCGAGGCCTTGTCGCTCTCCACCGTGACCAGGCTCTGCTCCGGCCGCACCGTGTCGCCCGGCTGCACCAGCAGCTCGATGACGGCCACGTCCTTGAAGTCGCCGATGTCCGGGACCTTGACTTCCACCCATGCCATGCGTTGAGTCTCCTCGTCCGCCGATGTGCCGCGCTCAGGCGTACAGCGGGTTGATCTTGTCGGCGTTGATGCCGTACTTCGCGATCGCCTCGGCCACGCGGGCGGCCGGCACGCTGCCCTCGTCCGCCAGGGCGCGCAGCGCCGCCACCACGATGTAGTGGCGGTTGATCTCGAAGTGCTCGCGCAGCTTCGAGCGGAAGTCGCTGCGGCCGAAGCCGTCCGTGCCCAGCACCTTGTAGCTGCGGCCGCGCGGGATGAAGGCGCGGATCTGCTCCGCGTAGTTCTTCATGTAGTCGGTGGATGCCACCACCGGGCCGGCGTGGGCACCGAGCTGGCGGGTGACGAAGGGCACGCGGGCTTCCTCCGTCGGGTGCAGCAGGTTCCAGCGCTCGCAGTCCTGGCCATCGCGGGCCAGCTCGTTGAAGCTCGGGCAGCTCCACACGTTGGCCGCCACGCCCCAGTCGTCCTCCAGCAGCTTGCGGGCCGCGATCGACTCGCGCAGGATGGAGCCGCTGCCCAGCAGGTTGACGCGCGGCGTCTTCTTCGCCCCCTCCTCCAGGAGGTACATGCCGCGGATGATCTCGTCCTCCGTGCCGGCCTTCAGGCCGGGCATGGGGTAGTTCTCGTTGAGCAGCGTGAGGTAGTAGAAGACGTTCTCCTGCTTCTCGACCATGCGCTTGAGGCCATGGTGCATGATCACCGCCACCTCGTGCGCGAAGCTCGGGTCGTAGCTCACGCAGTTCGGGATGGTGCCCGCCAGGATGTGGCTGTGGCCGTCCTCGTGCTGCAGGCCCTCGCCGTTCAGCGTGGTGCGGCCGGAAGTGCCGCCCAGCAGGAACCCGCGCGCCTGCATGTCGCCCGCGGCCCAGGCCAGGTCGCCGATGCGCTGGAAGCCGAACATCGAGTAGTACACGTAGAAGGGGATCATCACGCGGTTGTTCGTCGAGTACGACGTCGCCGCGGCGATCCACGAGCTCATGCCGCCCGCCTCGTTGATGCCCTCCTGCAGGATCTGGCCGGCCACGTCCTCCTTGTAGTAGGAGACCTGGTCGCGGTCCTGCGGGGTGTACTTCTGCCCTTCCGGGTTGTAGATGCCGATCTGGCGGAACAGGCCTTCCATGCCGAAGGTGCGCGCCTCGTCCACCAGGATGGGCACCACGCGCGGCCCGAGCTGCTTGTCGCGCAGCAGCGCGGTCAGGAAGCGCACGTAGGCCTGGGTGGTGGAGATCTCGCGGCCCTCGGGCGTGGGATCGAGCACCGCCTGGAAAGCGGACAGCCCCGGCACCGGCAGGCTCTCGTCCGCCTTCACGCGGCGCTGGGGCAGGTAGCCGCCCAGCGCGCGGCGCCGCTCGTGCAGGTAGCGCATCTCGGGCGTGTCCTCGGCCGGCTTGTAGAACGGCAGCTGGGGCAGCTCGCTGTCGGGGATGGGGATGTTGAAGCGGTCGCGGAAGGCCTTGATGTCCTCGTCGGTGAGCTTCTTGGCCTGGTGGGCGGTGTTCTTGCCCTCGCCGGCCTTGCCCATGCCGAAGCCCTTCACCGTCTTGACCAGCAGCACGGTGGGCTGGCCGACGGTGTTCACCGCCTTGTGGTAGGCCGCGTACACCTTCTGCGGGTCGTGGCCGCCCCGGTTCAGGCGCCAGATGTCGTCGTCGCTCATCTTGGCCACCATCTCCAGCAGCTTGGGATGCCGGCCGAAGAAGTTCTTGCGCACGAACGCGCCGTCGTTGGCCTTCATGGCCTGGTAGTCGCCGTCCAGCGTCTCCATCATCACCTTCTTCAGCAGGCCGTCCTTGTCACGGGCCAGCAGCGGGTCCCAGTAGGAGCCCCAGATCAGCTTGATGACGTTCCAGCCGGCGCCCCGGAACTCGCCCTCGAGCTCCTGGATGATCTTGCCGTTGCCGCGCACCGGGCCGTCCAGGCGCTGCAGGTTGCAGTTGACGATGAAGATCAGGTTGTCGAGCTTCTCGCGCGCGGCCAGGCCGATGGCGCCCAGGCTCTCGGGCTCGTCCATCTCGCCGTCCCCGCAGAACACCCACACCTTGCGCTTGGAGGTGTCGGCGATGCCGCGGGCGTGCAGGTACTTCAGGAAGCGCGCCTGGTAGATCGCCATCAGCGGGCCGAGGCCCATGCTCACCGTGGGGAACTGCCAGAACTCGGGCATCAGCTTGGGATGCGGGTAGCTCGACAGGCCCTTGCCGTCCACCTCCTGGCGGAAGTTGAGCAGCTGCCCCTCGGTGATGCGCCCTTCCAAGAAGGCGCGCGCGTAGATGCCGGGCGCCGAGTGGCCCTGGATGTACAGCAGGTCGCCGCCGCGGTCGGCGGTGTCCGCATGCCAGAAGTGGTTGAAGCCGGCGCCGAACATGGTGGCCACCGAGGCAAAGGAGGAGATGTGCCCGCCCAGGTCGCCGCCGTCCTCGGGGTGCAGGCGGTTGGCCTTGACCACCATGGCCATGGCGTTCCAGCGCATGTAGGCGCGCAGGCGCTCCTCGATCTCCACGTTGCCCATGGTGTGGGCCTCGTCCTCCGGCTCGATGGTGTTCACGTAGCCGGTGGTGGCGGAGAACGGCAGGTCGATGCCGTGCTGGCGCGCGTGTTCGAGCAGTTGCTCCAGGAGGAAGTGGCCGCGTTCGCGCCCTTCCGTGTCGATGACGGCCGACAGCGCGTCGAGCCATTCGCGGGTCTCCTGGGCGTCCGCATCGTTGGCGGCAGCGCCCAGGAACTGTTCGGGCAGGGCGGACATGGTCTTGTCTCCTCTTGAACCAAGGTCGCGGGCGAGTGTCGCACACGTGCCGCGCATTTTCAAATGATGGCTCTACGTTTCACATTACGGCAAACACGTAGGGCGGTGAGGCGGCCGGCGCGCGGGCGAGGTGCTCGCCGCGCCCCACCCGGCACGGATAATCGCGCCGATGGCCCTGGCACGTGAACCGCTGAAAACCTCCACCACACGCCTGCAAAGGTGGATCGGCCGCTGGTGGCGCCAGCAGTCCCCTGCGCGGCAGGACCGCTACGCCACCATCGGCCCGCTGGTCTCGGTGCTGCTGTTCCTGGCGGCCATCACCGCGGCCTTCTGGTACCTGCGCAGCGAGGAGATCGACCGCGCCACCGACGCCCTGCGCCGCGACACCGAGATCGCCCAGCAGCAGATCCGCCTGCACCTCATCGAGAACCAGGAGCAGCTGGTGCGCATGGCGCGCGAGGTGGTCACCCGGGACATCGACGCAGCGGAGTTCCTGGTGCAGGCCGGCGCCTTCCAGCGCGAGCGGCCGGAGGTGCGCCACTTCACCTGGGTGAACGCGCAGCGCCGCGTGCGCGCCAGCCAGGCGGTGCTCAGCTACCACCGCGACGACCCCACCGCCTCGCCCGTGGCCGACCCCTCCCTGCCGGCGGAGGGCCGGCGCAGCGAGGCGGAGGAGGCCTTCCTCGCCGCGCGCGAGACGCGCCAGCCGGTCTATTCGCGGCCCTTCACCGACGCCAGCGGCCAATGGGTGTTCCAGGTGCAGGTGCCGCTGATCGACCGCAGCAGCTTCGCCGGCACCCTGATCGTCGAGTACTCGGTCGAGGCGCTGATGCGCTTCTTCGTGCCCACCGAGGTCACGCGCCGCCACCGCGTCACCGTGCTGGGGCCGGACAACCGCGTGCTGGTGAGCACGGTGTCGTCCATGCCGGGCCAGCACAACACGCGCGCGCCGTCGCTGCAGTACGACCTGCCGCTGGCCCCCACGGCCAACGGCATCACCCTGCGCGGCCAGGGCTACCGCACCTCCATCGGCCTGATCGGCAACACGCTGTTCTGGATGGTGGTGGCCCTGTCGGTGCTCACGGTGTGGATGCTGCTGGGCACCTGGCGCCACATGCGGCGCCGCTCGCAGATCCAGAATGCCCTGGTCCAGGAGACGAACTTCCGGCGCGCCATGGAGAACTCCATGCTCACCGGCATGCGGGCCATGGACAAGGACGGCCGCGTCACCTACGTGAACCCGGCCTTCTGCGCCATGACGGGCTTCTCCGAGGCGGACCTCATCGGCCTGTACCCGCCCTTCCCCTACTGGCCGCCGGACCGGATCGAGGAGAACACCCGGCTGCTGCAGCAGGAGCTGCAGGGGCGCAGCCCGGTGGGTGGCATCGAGGTCAAGGTGATGCGCAAGGACGGCTCGATCTTCGATGCGCGCATGTACGTCTCGCCGCTGATCGACCCCAAGGGCCAGCAGACCGGCTGGATGACGTCCATCACCAACATCACCGAGGCCAAGCGCATCCGCGACCAGCTCTCGGCCTCGCACGAGCGCTTCACCACCGTGCTGGAGGGCCTGGACGCCGCGGTGTCGGTGCTGTCGGTGCAGCACAGCGAGCTGCTGTTCTCCAACCGCTCCTACCGCCTGTGGTTCGGCGCCGATGCACGCGGCCACGCGCTGCTGGCCAACAGCTCGGCCGGCGTGCCCTACGTGCCCGAGCCGGACGAGGAGGTGGACGGGCTGTCCGGCCTGCCCACCCAGCCGCTCACCGAGACGGGCGCCCAGCCGCGCGAGGTGTACGTCGAATCGCTGCAGATGTGGTTCGACGTGCGGGCGCGCTACCTGCAATGGACCGATGGCCGCCTGGCGCAGATGCTGATCGCCACCGACATCACGGCCCGCCGCCGGGTGGAGGAACAGGTGCAGCAGCAGGCCGAGCGCGCCCAGATGACCAGCCGCCTGGTCACCATGGGCGAGATGGCGTCGTCCGTCGCGCATGAGCTGAACCAGCCCCTGACGGCCATCAACAACTACTGCAACGGCATGGTCAGCCGCGTGCGCGCCGGCAGCATCAGCACGGACGACCTCATCGCCGCGCTGCAGAAGACCGGCCGCCAGGCCGAGCGGGCCGGCCAGATCATCCACCGCATCCGTCAGTTCGTGAAACGCAGCGAGCCGCAGCGCCAGCCGGCGCATGCGCGCGACATCGTCGAGGACGCGGTGGAGCTGGCCGGCATCGAGCTGCGCCGGCGCAAGGTCACCATCCATACCTACGTGGCCCAGCGGCTGCCGATGCTGCACGTGGACCCGATCCTCATCGAGCAGGTGCTGCTGAACCTGCTGAAGAACGCCGCCGAGGCGATCGACAACGCCCGCATGCCCACCTCGCGCCGGCACATCGAGCTGCGGGTCATCCCGCGCCACACGGCCGAGGAAGGCGGCGTGATCGAGTTCAGCGTGAGCGACATGGGGCCCGGCATGAAGGAGGAGGTGCTGGCCCGCCTGTACGAGGCCTTCTTCTCCACCAAGGCCGAAGGCATGGGCATCGGCCTGTCGCTGTGCCGCTCCATCATCGAGTCGCACCGCGGCCGGATACGTGCACAGAACCTCTACAATGGCGAGTCGGTCTCGGGGTGCCGGTTCGCCTTCACCCTGCCGGTCGATCTGTCTGCCCGCGCGGAGAGCCCGCCGGTACCTGATGTGCCGGACGTGGCCGCCGCCTCGAACCCGAACGCCTGACGCCTCATGAGCCTGATTCCGAAGAAGGGTACCGTCTATGTCGTGGACGACGACGAGGCGGTGCGCGATTCCCTGCAATGGCTGCTCGAGGGCAAGGACTACCGGGTCAAGTGCTTCGACTCGGCCGAATCGTTCCTCTCCCGCTTCGACCCGCGCGAGGTGGCCTGCCTGATCGCCGACATCCGCATGGACGGCATGAGCGGCCTGGAGCTGCAGGACCGCCTCCTGGAGCGCAAGAGCCCGCTGCCCATCGTCTTCATCACCGGCCATGGCGACGTGCCCATGGCCGTCACCACGATGAAGAAGGGCGCGATGGACTTCATCGAGAAGCCCTTCAAGGAAGACGAGCTGGTGGCCCTGGTCGAGCGCATGCTCGAGCAGGCGCGCACCGCCTTCAGCCACTACCAGGAACAGGCCAGCCGCGACGCCCTGCTGTCGCGTCTGACGACCCGCGAGGCCCAGGTGCTCGAGCGCATCGTGGCCGGCCGGCTGAACAAGCAGATCGCCGATGACCTGGGCATCTCCATCAAGACGGTGGAGGCGCACCGCGCCAACATCATGGAAAAGCTCAACGCCAACACCGTGGCCGACCTGCTCAAGATCGCCCTCGGCGCCACGCACAAGGCCTGACGGAGCCGGCACTTCATCACCCGTCCTCACCCTTCGTACTGAATCCGCACTGACGGGGCCTTCATGGCCCCGTTCGCACTTCTCGAGCCAAGGAGACCCACCCATGCCCGCCCAACTCATCGATGGCAACGCGCTGTCACGCCAGCTCCGTGCCGAGGTGGCCGAGCGCGCCGCCGCCCTCACCGCGCGTGGCGTGCGGCCCGGCCTGGCGGTGGTGCTCGTCGGCGACAACCCCGCGAGCGCCGTCTACGTGCGCAACAAGGTGAAGGCCTGCGCCGACAGCGGCCTGCACTCGGTGCTGGAGAAGTACGAGGCCACGCTCACCGAGGCCGAGCTGCTGGCGCGCATCGAGGCGCTGAACGAGGACCCTGCCATCCACGGCATCCTGGTCCAGCTGCCGCTGCCGGCCCATATCGACGCCCACAAGGTGATCGAGGCCATCTCGCCGGACAAGGACGTGGACGGCTTCCATGTCGCTTCCGCCGGCGCCCTGATGGTCGGCCAGCCGGGGTTCCGCCCCTGCACGCCGTACGGCTGCATGAAAATGCTCGACTCCATCGGCGTCAGCCCCCAGGGCAAGCATGCCGTGGTGATCGGCCGCTCCAACATCGTCGGCAAGCCCATGGCCATGCTGCTGCTGGCGGCCAACGCCACGGTCACCGTCTGCCACAGCGCCACGCCCGACCTGGCCCACCACACCCGCCAGGCGGACATCGTGGTGGCCGCCGTGGGCAAGCGCAACGTGCTCACCGCCGACATGGTCAAGCCCGGCGCCGTCGTGATCGACGTGGGCATGAACCGTGACGACGCCGGCAAGCTCTGCGGCGACGTCGATTTCGCCGGCGTCTCCGAGGTGGCCGGCTGGATCACCCCCGTGCCCGGCGGGGTCGGCCCCATGACGATCACCATGCTGCTGGTCAACACGATCGAAGCCGCGGAACGCGCGGCCGGAATCTGAATCCACCCCACCCATGAGCACCGCACACGACACCACCAACCCCCTGCTCGCCGGCCCCGGCGTGATCGACTACCGGGCGATCCGCCCCGAGCACGTCACCCCGGCGCTGGACACCCTGCTGGCCGAGGCCAACGCCGCCTTGGAACGCGCCGTCGGGCCGGAGGTGCCGGCCGATTTCGACGCGCTGTCCGCCGTGCTGGGCGTGGCCACCGAGCGGCTGGGCCGGGCCTGGGGTGCGGTGAACCACCTCAACCATGTGGCCGACACGCCCGAGCTGCGCGCCGCGCACGCCGAGAACCTGCCGCGCGTGACCGAGTACTACACGCGCCAGGGCAGCGACGAGCGCCTGTACGCCAAGTACCGTGCCGTGGCCGAGAGCCCCGCTGCCGCCTCGCTGAGCGCACCGCGGCGCCAGGCCCTGGCCCATTGGCTGCGTGATTTCAAGCTCGGCGGCGCCGATCTCCAGGGCGCGGCCAAGCAGCGTTTCGCCGCCCTGCAGGACCGCATGGCCGAGCTGTCGCAGGCTTACTCGAACCATGTGCTGGACGCGACGGACGCCTTCGCCTACTACGCCACCCCCGACGAGCTGGCGGGCGTGCCGGCCGACGTGGTGCAGGGCATGCGCGATGCCGCCGCGGCCGAGGGGCGCGAGGGCCACAAGATCACGCTGCACTTCCCGAGCTACTTCCCGGTGCTGCAGTACGGGCGCGACCGCGCCCTGCGCGAAAAGCTCTACACCGCCTATGTCACGCGGGCCAGCGAGCTGGGCCCGGCCGAGCAGGACAACGGCCCCCTGATGGCGGAGCTGCTCACCCTGCGCCAGGAAGAAGCCGCCCTGCTGGGCTACGCCAACTACGCCGAGGTGTCGCTGGCCGCCAAGATGGCCCGCACGCCGGCCGAGGTGATGGCCTTCCTGCGCGACCTGGCCGCCAAGGCACGTCCCAGCGCCGAGCGCGACCTGGCGGAGCTGCGCGAGTTCGCCGCCCGCGAGCTGGGCCTGGCCGAGCTGCAGGCCTGGGACATCCCCTTCGCGAGCGAGCGCCTGAAGGAAGCGCGCTACGCCTTCAGCGACCAGGAGGTGAAGGCGTATTTCCCGCTGCCCAAGGTGCTGCAGGGTCTGTTCCGCATCATCGAGACGCTGTTCGAGGTGGGCATCCGCCCGGCCGAGGCGGCGCGCTGGCACGAGTCGGTGCAGTTCTTCCGCATCGAGCGCGAGGGCACGCTGGTGGGCGAGTTCTTCCTCGACCCCTATGCGCGCCCCGGCAAGCGGCCGGGCGCCTGGATGGACAACGCGCGCGACCGCTGGCGCCGGCCCGACGGCGGCGCCCTGCAGACGCCGGTGGCGCACCTGGTGTGCAACTTCGCCGCGCCGGTGGGCGAGCGCCCCGCGCTGCTGACGCACGACGATGTCATCACCCTGTTCCACGAGTTCGGCCACGGGCTGCACCACCTGCTGACCCAGGTGGACGACCTGGGCGTGTCCGGCATCTCCGGCGTGGAATGGGACGCGGTCGAGCTGCCCAGCCAGTTCATGGAGAACTTCTGCTGGGAGTGGGACGTGGTGCGCCACATGACGGCCCATGTGGACAGCGGCGATCCCCTGCCGCGTGCGCTGTTCGACAAGATGCTGGCGGCCAAGAACTTCCAGAGCGGCATGCAGACGCTGCGCCAGGTGGAGTTCGGCCTGTTCGACATGCGCCTGCACACCGAGGCCGATGCGCCGCAGCGCGTGGGCGCCATCGTGGACGAGGTGCGCCGGGAGGTCGCGGTGTTGCATCCGCCCGCCTTCGCCCGCACCGCGAACACCTTCTCGCACATCTTCGCGGGCGGGTACTCGGCCGGCTACTACAGCTACAAGTGGGCCGAGGTGCTGTCCGCGGACGCCTTCAGCGCCTTCGAGGAGGCAGGCGTGTTGCACCCGGAAACGGGCCGTCGCTACCGCCGTGAGATCCTCGAGGTCGGCGGCAGCCGCCCGGCGATCGAGAGCTTCCAGGCCTTCCGCGGGCGCGAGCCCCACATCGACGCGCTGCTGCGCCACCAGGGCATGGCGGCCTGACCGCCCTGCCCTGCTCCGCACCCGAACCGACCTGAGCCGCCATGACCCGCTGCGCACCCTCGCCCCGCCACCTCGGCATCGCCCTGCTGCTGGCCGCCACCAGCCTGCCCGCCCTCGCCATCTACAAGGTGATCGGCCCGGACGGCAAGGTGACCTACACCGACACGCCGCCGGCGGACGCGGCACAGGTCCGGCCGGTGGGCGGCGCCGTGGCGGCGGTGGCCGGTACGCCGGACACGTCGATGCTGCCCAGCGAGCTGCGCCAGGTGGCCAGTCGCTACCCCGTCACGCTGCACACCACGAGCGACTGCGCGCCCTGCGACACCGCCCGGCAGATGCTGCGCCAGCGCGGCGTGCCCTTTGCCGAGCGCAGCTATGGCAAGAGCGGCGCGGACCAGGCGGCGCTCAAGGCGGCCACCGGCGGCGGCACGATGCTGCCGTCGCTCACGGTGGGCCGGCAGGCGGTCAAGGACGGCTACAACGCCGCCAGCTGGAACAGCTACCTCGACGCGGCCGGCTACCCCACCGAATCCCGCCTGCCGAGCAGCTACCGGCCACCCGCCCCCGTGCCGGCCGTCGCACCGTCCGAGGCGTCCGCGCCGGCGGCCGCGGCGCCTGCCGCACCGGCCCCCACGCCAGCGCCCGCACCGGCCGCCCGGCCGGCCAGCGGCCCCAACATCCGCTTCTGACACCCCAGCCGCCCACTCGGCGGCTCACCGCCCCGGCCACTCAAGCCTGCGCCGGCACCCGGATGTGGCGTGCGGCCGCCTGGGCCACGAGCACGATGCCGGCCATCAGCCACAGCGGCGCCGCGGGTCCGGCCAGGGCGGCCAGGGCACCGAAGCCCACCGGCATGACGATGGTCGCGCCATTGGTGGCCAGCATGCGCAGGCCCAGGGCCTGGCCGTGGCGGTCCGCCGGCGTCACCTGGTGCAGCATGGCCAGGATCATGGGCTGCACCGAGCCCAGTGCCAGCCCCAGCAGCGCCGAGCCGAGCACCATGCCGGGCACGCCGGGCAGCCAGTAGTAGACGGCGCAGACGCCGGTGGCCAGCGACATCGCCCACCGCAGCGCGCGGCGTTCGTCGAGGTGGTCGGCCCAGCGCGAGATGCCCAGCCGCACCAGGGTGGCCGCCACGGCAAAGGCGCCGAGGATGAGCCCGATGGCGGAGGCGCTGTAGCCGCGGCCATGGCCCAGCACCGGCACCACGAAGCTGTGGGCGTCCCAGCAGGCCGAGAGCGACAGGTTCACCAGCAGCAGTGCACGCAGCGGCGCACGGCGCAGCAGGCCCCAGGCGGTGCGCGGCCGCCCCTGGCTGTCCTCCTCCGCATGCCAGCCCACCGGCACGGCCCGCGGCACCCGCCGGCCCAGGCCCCAGGCCAGCAGCGGCAGGGCCAGCGCAAACACGAAGCCGGAGCGGAAGCCCACGTGGTCGATGAGCAGGCCCACGACCACCGGCGCCAGCGCGTTCGACAGCGCCGGCCCCAGCGCCACCCAGCTGAACACGCGCTTCAGGTCGCGCGGCTCGCGCGCCATCAGCCCGGCTTCGCGCTGGATCCCCACGGCCGCCACCGCCACCGCGCCGCCGGTGGCCAGCGCCGCGAAGGCCAGCACGGCCACGTGCTGCGACACCACCGCCGCCGCCGCGCCCGACGCGCCGAGCGCCACGCCCACCGCCAGCGGGCGGTGCAGGCCGTGGCGGTCCGCCAGCCGGCCGGCCCAGAGCGACAGGCCGATGGGCGCCACCGCGAACAACGCCAGCAGCACGCCCACCGTCCACTCCGGGTAGCCCCGGTCCAGCACCAGCAGGCTGGCCGTCACCCGCGTGGCGGCCATGCAGGCGTGCACGCACACCAGGGCGCCGATGATCGCCGGCAGGGCCCCGCGGGTGGTGGATTCGTCCGGACGGGCCGGCGCGCCGCTCAAGCCCCGTCCTCGGCCGTGTCGTCGGCCAGGTTGCCCAGCAGGAGCTGCGCGCGCTCGTCGGGCAGGCTTTCCACCGTCTTCAGTCGCCGCGCCATGGCCCGTGTGCGTACTTCGGCGTCATCGATGGTCTTGCTCGCCTCGTCCAGCTTCTTGCGGGTCTTGGCCAGCACGTCGCCGAACTTGCCGAACTCCACCTTGACGGCCCCCAGCACCTCCCAGACCTCGGCGCTGCGCTTGGCCAGCGCCTGGGAGCGGAAGCCCATCTGCACCGTGCTCAGCATGGCCAGCAGCGTGGTCGGGCCGGCCAGCACCACGCGGTGGTCGCGCTGCAGGCTCTCCACCAGGCCGGGGCGGCGCAGCGCCTCGGCGTACAGGCCTTCGGTGGGCAGGAACAGGATGCCGAAGTCGGTGGTGTGCGGCGTGGCGATGTACTTCTCGCGGATCGTCTTCGCCTCCAGCTTCAGCCGGGTCTCGATGGCCTTGGCCGCGGCCTCCGCCGCGGCCATGTCGGCCGCATCGTGCGCGGCCAGCAGGCGCTCGTAGTCCTCGCGCGGGAACTTCGCGTCGATGGGCAGCCACAGCGGCGCGCCGCCCTCGCGCTGGCCGGGGTAGCGCACGGCGAACTCCACGCGCGCCCCCGTGCCGGGCACGGTCTCCACGTTGGCGGCGTACTGGTCCGGTGCCAGCACCTGGTCCAGCAGCGCACCCAGCTGCACCTCGCCGAACACGCCGCGGGTCTTCACGTTGGTGAGCACCCGGTTGAGCGAGCCCACGTCGCGCGCCAGGTTGCGCATGTCCCCCAGGCCCTGGTGCACCTGGTCGAGCCGGTCGGCCACCTGCTTGAAGCTCTCGCCCAGGCGCTGCTCGAGCGTGGCGTGCAGCTTCTCGTCCACCGTGGCGCGCATCTGCTCCAGCTTCTTCTCGTTGCCGTCCTGCAGCGCGGCCAGGCGCTGCTCCACGGCCTGGCGCACCTCGGCCAGGCGGCGCTCGTTGGCCTCGGTCAGCGCGGCCAGCTGCTCGCGCTGGCTGTCGGCGAAGCGCTTGAGCGCGATGTCCTGCGCCTCGCGGCTGGCGGCCTGGGCGCTGCCCTGGGCAGATGCGTGGCGCTGCAGGCCCTCCGCCAGCGCCTGGCTGCTGGTCTGCAGGGCCTGCGCCACCTGCTGCTGCAGGGCAGCCAAGGACTGCACCACCTGCTGCTGCGTGGTGGCCAGCTGCACCCGGAAGCCGTCGATCTGCTCGTTCTGGGTGCGCGCGACGTCGCCGGACTGGGCGGTGAGCGCCTGCTGGAACTGGCTGAGCACCTGGCCCAGCTCGGCGCGCGTGGTGCTGGCGCTCGTGGCCACGTCCTGCCGCAGCTCGCGGCCCAGGCGCTCGGCATCGTCGCGCTGCTGCCGGGCCACCTCGTCCACCCGCGGCGGCAGGGCCACCAGCGGCGCCAGCAGCGTGCCGAGGCTGGCCGCCGGGTCGGGCGGCCGGCGCAGGACCAGGACGATCAGGACAATGAGGTGGAGGACGAGGAGCGCGAGGATCAGCCAGTCGCCAAGGGTCATGCTGCGATTGTCGCAGCCACCCCGGCGCCCGGCAGCCCTACCGCCCGATGTCCGGCCGCCGCACCTCGGGATTGAGCGGCGTGGGCGGCGTGCCGCCCGTCAGTGCCGCGATCAGGTTGTCCGCCGCCAGGCCGGCCATGGCGCGACGGGTGGGCAGGCTGGCGCTCGCGATGTGCGGCGTGAGGACGACGTTGGGCACCTCCAGCAGGCCGGGGTACACCGCTGGCTCCCCCTCGAACACGTCCAGGCCGGCCGCCGCGAGACGGCGCTCGCGCAGGGCGCGCGCCAGCGCCGCGTCGTCCACCACGCCGCCGCGCGCGATGTTCACCAGCGTGGCCGTGGGCTTCATGCGCGCCAGCTCGGCCTCGCCCACCAGGTGGTGCGTCTCGGCGGTGTAGGGCACCACGATCACCAGGTGGTCGGCCGCGGCGAGCAACTCGTCCAGCGGCAGCCAGCGGGCGCCCAGCGCGGCCTCGTCGGCCGGCTCCAGGCGGCGGCGGTTGTGGTAAACCACCGGCATGGCGAAGCCCAGGGCGCCGCGCCGGGCAATGGCCTGGCCGATGCGGCCCATACCCAGGATGCCCAGCGTGGCGCCATGCACGTCGGCGCCCGCGAAGCCGTCCACCGACCAGTGCCGCCACTGGCCGGCACGCAGCCAGTGCTCCGCCTCGCTGATGCGCCGTGCGGTGGCCATCATCAGCGCGAAGCCGAAGTCGGCCGTGGTCTCGGTGAGCACCCCCGGCGCGTTGCTGGCCAGCACCCCGCGCGCCGTGCAGGCCGCCACGTCGATGTTGTTGAAGCCCACCGCCATGCTGCACACCGCGCGCAGTGCCGGGCAGGCGGCCAGCAAGGCCGCATCGATGCGCTCGGTGCCTGCCACCAGCGCGCCGGCGCAGCCCTGCAGCCGCTCGGCCAGCGCCGCGGGCGGCAGCGGGTCGTCCGCGTCACGGGCGTCCACCTCGAAGTGCACCTGCAGGCGGGCCACCACCTCGGGAAACACCCGCCGCGCCACCAGCACGCGCGGTCGCGCCGCGCCGCCGCCCTCAGAAGCCATGGAAGCGCGCGAAGCCCTCGACCGGCTCGCGCTCCGTGACGAGGCTGTTCTCCACGGCGCCCGGGTCGGCGTGGCCGAGCGCCATGCCGCACACCACCATCTCCTCGGGCGACAGGGCCAGTGCCTCGGCGATCACGCGGTGGAACTGCGTGAAGGCGGCCTGCGGGCAGGTGTCCAGCCCCCGGGCGCGGGCCGCCACCATGATGTTCTCCAGGAACATGCCGTAGTCCAGCCAGCTGCCCTGCTGCATCACCCGGTCGATGGTGAAGATGAGGCCCACCGGGGCGTCGAAGAAGTCGTAGTTGCGCCCGTGCTGGGCGTGCATGCGCACCTTGTCGGCCTTGCCGATGCCCAGCAGGCCGTACAGGTCCCAGCCCACCTTCCGCCGCCGGTCGATGTAGGGCGAGCGCCACTCGGTGGGGTAGTAGGCGTATTCCTCGGTGTGCTGCTGGCGCTGCTCGGCGTCGTCGTACACCGCCCGGATGCGGGCGGACAGGCGCCGGCGGGCGTCACCGGCCAGCACGTGCACCTTCCACGGCTGGGTGTTGGTGCCCGACGGGGCGCGCGACGCGACCGAGAGGATTTCGGCCACCGTCTCACGCGGCACGGGGGTGGGCAGGTAGGCGCGGATGGAGCGGCGGCTGCTGATGGCCGCGTCCACGGCGGCGATGGTCTCTGGCGTCACGGTCATGGGCAGGGGTCGGGGTGGAAAGGCGGGGGTCAGCGATCGGTGCGCAGCGGGGCCAGGGCCTGCAGCAGCGCGGGTGGCAGCGCCGTCGGGCGGCGGCTGGCCCGGTCGACATACACGTGCACGAAGTGGCCCGCGGCGGCGGTGAGCGGCTCGCCGGCGGCGAACAGCCCCACCTCGTAGCGCACGCTGCTGCGGCCCACCTGCGCCACGCGGATGCCCGCGTCCACCGGCTGCGGGTAGCTCAGCGGTGCGAAGTAGTTGCACTGCGTCTCGATCACCAGGCCGATCACCGCGCTGGTGTCGACCTGCAGCGCGCCGGCGTCGATGAGGTGGCCGTTGACCGCGGTGTCGAAGAAGCTGTAATAGACGACGTTGTTGACGTGCCCATAGACGTCGTTGTCCATCCACCGGGTGGTGAGGGTGCGGAAGACGCGGTAGGCATCACGCGGCTGGGGCTGGGGTCGGGCGGTGGTCATGCCCCGGATTCTTCCACCGGCGCAGGGCCCGGCGCTGTCGCCCAGCCGACGCCGCCCGCTGCCCCGGCCTGGCCGCCGGCCTGCCAGGCGCGCCAGCTCTCGGCCGCCAGCGCCAGGGTGCGCGCCTGGACGGCCACGGTCTCGTGGATGTCGTTGCCGTAGCCGCCGGCCATGGACACCGCCACCGGCAGCCGCCGGGCGCGCAGCCAGTCGAACACCCGGCGATCCCGCTCGGCCAGGCCCTCGGCGGAGAGCTTCAGACGGCCCAGGCGGTCGTTCTCGTGCGGGTCGGCACCGGCCAGGTAGAAGGCCAGCCCGGGCGGCCGGCCGACATGGCGGCGCTCCACCTCGTCCAGCGCACGGTCCAGCGCCTGCAGGTAGGGCCCGTCCGGGCAGCCGTCGGGCAGGTCCACGTCCAGGTCGCCCGCCACCTTGCGGAACGGGAAGTTGCGCTCCCCGTGCATGGAGAAGGTGAACACGGTGGGGTCGTCGGCGAAGATGCTGGCGGTGCCGTTGCCCTGGTGCACGTCCAGGTCGATCACCAGCACGCGCAGCAGCTGGCGATGGGCGCGGTGCCATTCGGCCTGCATCAGGCGCGCGGCCACCGCGACGTCGTTGAACACGCAGTAGCCCGATCCCTTGTCGGCGCTGGCGTGGTGCGTGCCGCCCGCCAGGTTGGCCGCCACGCCGTCCGCCAGCGCCACCCGGGCGGCGGCGATGGTGGCGCCCACCGAGCGCCGTGCCCGTTCCGCCATGCGGGGCGACCAGGGAAAGCCGATCTCCCGCTGGGCCGCGGCGCTGAGCCAGCCCTCGGCCACGGCGCTCACATAGGCGGGCTCGTGGGCCAGGGCCAGCTCGCCGTCGGTCGCGGCGGGCGCCTCCTCCAGCCGGATCTGCGGCAGCGTGGCCGCCACCCGGTCGCGCAGCAGCGCGTACTTCGGCATGGGGAATCGGTGCCCCGCCGGCAGCGGCAGCACGAACTGGTGGGAAGCGAAGGCGCGCATGGGCCCGCCGACTGTGCCACAGCGCCGTGTCCTGGAGCGTCTCCCCTAGATTGCTGCACTGCAACAAAAACCGCTTGCCTTGCGCACGACCAGACCCCATACTTCGATTCATGTTGCAGCGCACCATTTCCTGGCCTCGCTGCCCCCAGTGACCCGTTCCCACGCCACTCCAGGAGTCTGACCATGATGACCGCTGAACAACTGCTCGCCGCGCACAAGGCCAACGTCGAAACGCTGTTCGACCTGACCAACAAGGCCTTCGAAGGCGTCGAGAAGCTCGTCGAGCTGAACCTCCAGGTGGCCAAGGCCTCGCTGGGCGAAGCCGCCGAGACCACCAAGGCCACGCTGTCCGTGAAGGACGCGCAGGAGCTGCTGTCCCTGCAGGCCGGCCTGCTGCAACCGGCCGCCGAGAAGGCCGCCGCCTACAGCCGCCACCTGTACGACATCGCCGCGTCCACCAACGCCGAAGTGAGCAAGGCGGTCGAATCGCAGATGGCCGACGTCCAGAAGGCCTTCATGGCCACCGTGGACAACGCCGTCAAGAACGCCCCGGCCGGCACGGAAAGCGCCGTCGCCCTGGTGAAGTCGGCCATCTCGGCCGCCAACAACGCCTACGAATCCGCCCACAAGGCCGCCAAGCAGGCCGCCGAAGTGGCCGAAGCCAACTTCCAGGCCGTGACCAGCACCGCCGTGAAGGCCACCCAGACGGCCCCCAAGGCCGCCCGCCGCACGGCCGCCTGACACACCCCGAGGCGGCGCCGGACCGCGGCCGCTGGAGCCCTCGCTTCACGGCCACGGAACCAAATCGGCGCCCCGACGCTCTCTCATGGGCCGCGCCTTCCACTCCTCGGCGCGGTCTTCATGGAAGGTTGTCTCCTCGGTACCTCCGGGTACCTTCCACCCGGCCCTCCCACGTGGACGGCCGGGTTTTTTCTTTTCCTGGCCGCCCGCGCCCCTCAGCGCGTGAGCGCCGCGATGCGCTGACGCAGGGCCGGCAGGGCCGCCAGCGCCGCTTCCCGCCCTGACTGCACCGCCTTCAGGCGGGCCGTGAAGTCCGCGCTGGACACACCGGTGAGCGCCGGGCGCACCACCACGTCCGCCTCCTTCAGCTCGTAGCGGCTGATGCTCTTGCCCATGATGGCGAAGGTCTGCAGCAGCAGGTGCAGCGCGTCGCCCGTGGGCTGGCCATCGGGCGGGCTGGAGATGTCGACCGCGATCACCAGCTCCGCGCCCATCTGCCGCGCAAAGCGCACCGGCACCGGGGACACCAGGCCGCCGTCCACGTACTCGCGTGTGCCGATCTTCACCGGCTGGAAAACCGCCGGTACCGCGCTGGAGGCGCGCACCGCCGCACCCGTGTCGCCGCGCCGGAACAGGATGGGCTGCCCGTCGGCGAGGTCGGTGGCCACGATGCCCAGCGGCATCTTCATCTGCTCGATGGTGGCGCCCGCGGTCTGCTGGCGCACGTAGCGCGCCAGCGCCTCGCCACGGATGAGCCCGCGTCCGGGGAACGACCAGTCCGTGAGGCCCGATTCGTCCATCGACTGCGCCAGCGACGCCATGTCCACGCCGGTCTTGCCGGACGCATACAGCGCGGCCACCAGGCTGCCCGCCGAGGTGCCCGCCACCAGATCGGGGCGGATGCCCTGCTCTTCCAGCACCTGGATGACGCCGATGTGGGCGAAGCCACGCGTGGCCCCGCCGCCCAGTGCCAGGCCGATGCGGGGCGGCCGCGGCGGTGCCGCGGGCAGTGGCGGCGGCGCCACGGGGGCCACCGACGCAGGCGGAGGCGCGGGTGGGGCGGTCTGGCAGCCCGCCAACACGAGGGCGCTCCAGGCGCCGCCCCCGGCGATCAGGCGCCGCCGAGGGAGCTCCGGGCCACCCAGAATCGACTCTTTAGATCTCAACGCAATATCCAAGTGAAATTTGTGTTCTTTTCAAGCATATAGCGAATCCGTAGAGTCGCCTCAAGCCCTCCTGGGAGGGCACGCCTGATTGCCCATTCCATGTACCAGTACACCTCTTTCGACCGCCAGTTCGTCCGCCAACGCGCCGCGCAGTTCCGCGACCAGCTGCAGCGCAACCTGGCGGGCGAGCTGGCCGACGACGACTTCCGGCCGCTGCGCCTGCAGAACGGCTGGTACATCCAGCGCCACGCGCCCATGCTGCGCGTGGCCGTGCCGTATGGCGAATTGTCGTCGCGCCAGCTGCGCCAGCTGGCCCGCATCGCGCGTGAGCTCGACCAGGGCTTCGGCCACTTCACCACGCGCCAGAACATGCAGTTCAACTGGATCCCGCTGCCGCGTGCCGCGGACGCCATGGACCTGCTGGCCGAGGCCGACATGCACGGCATCCAGACCTCCGGCAACTGCATCCGCAACATCACGACCGACGCCTTCGCCGGCATCGCGCCGGACGAGGTGGTGGACCCGCGCCCCTACTGCGAGGTCCTGCGCCAATGGAGCACGCTGCACCCCGAGTTCGCCTTCCTGCCGCGCAAGTTCAAGATCGCCGTCTCCGGCACGGTGGAGGACCGCGCGGCCATCGCCTGGCACGACATCGGCCTGCAACTGCTGAAGAACGAGGTCGGCGACGTGGGCTTCCGCGTGCTGGTGGGCGGCGGCATGGGCCGCACCCCGGTGATCGCCACCGAGGTGAACGCCTTCGTGCCCTGGCAGCAGATCCTCGTCTACATCGAGGCCGTGGTGCGGGTCTACAACCGCTTCGGCCGCCGTGACAACGCCTACAAGGCGCGCATCAAGATCCTCGTCAAGGCCGAGGGCCGGAAGTTCATCGACGCGGTGAACGCCGAGTTCGACAAGATCCTGAACCAGGACGCCGGCGGCTGCGAGCACCTCATCCCCGTGGCCGAGCTGGAGCGCGTGGCGCGCCACTTCGAGCTGCCGGCCGGCGTGCGCCCCGCGGCGGCCACGCATGCCTTCGACCCCCACCGCACGGGCCCGGCGCCCGCCGCCTTCCTGCGCTGGATGGAGCGCAACGTGCACCCGCACCGCGTGCCGGGCTACCGCGCCGTCACCCTGTCGCTCAAGCGCGCGGGCCAGGCCCCCGGCGACGTCACCGCCGAGCAGATGGACGCCGCCGCCACCTTGGCCGACCGCTACTCGCTGGGCAAGCTGCGTGTGTCCCACGACCAGAACCTGGTGCTGCCGTGGGTGCGCGAGGCCGATCTGTTCTCGGTGTGGCATGCCGCCCGCGACGCGTCCTTCGCCACCCCCAACATCGGCCTGCTGACGGACATGATCGCCTGCCCCGGCGGCGACTTCTGCGCCCTGGCCAATGCGCGCTCGATCCCGGTGGCCGCCAGCATCACCGAGCGCTTCGACGACCTCGACGCGCTGTACGACATCGGTGACATCGACCTGCACATCAGCGGATGCATGAACTCCTGCGGCCACCACCACACCGGCCACATCGGCATCCTCGGCGTCGACAAGGACGGCAGCGAGTGGTACCAGGTGTCGCTGGCCGGCTCCGACGGCTCCACCCTCAGCGGCGCGTCCACGCCGGGCAAGGTGATCGGCCCGTCCTTCTCGGCCGACGAGGTGCCCGACGTGGTGGAGGCGCTGATCGACGTCTACCTGCGCGAGCGCCAGGCCGGTGAACGCTTCGTCGACACCGCCCGCCGCCTGGGCGTGCCGCCTTTCCGCGCCGCAGCCGATGCCGTGCGCCGCGACACCGCCGCGCCCGCCACACGCGCCGCTGCCCCCGCAGCCGCCGCCGAACCCGCCGAGATCGCCTGACCATGCAGTTCATCCGCCCCGCCCAGGACCCCTTCCGCCCCGCCGTGGGTGAATTCGGCCCCACGCCCATCCCGCCGGTCGCCGCGCACAGCCTGCTGACGCCCGAGCAGTGGGACGCCGTGCGCAGCGACTGGCCGGCTGACCTGCCGGTGGGCCTGCTGCTGCCCAACACCGCCGACGTCGAGGACTTCGCCGACGAGCTGCCCCGCTTTGCCGTGGTGGCCCTGCAGTTCCCCAAGTGGGTGGACGGCCGCGCCTACAGCCAGGCCCATGTGCTGCGCGCCCGCCTGCGCTATGCCGGCGAGATCCGCGCCACGGGCGACGTGGTGGTGGACATGGTGCCGCTGCTGGCCCGCACCGGCTTTTCCGCCGTGCAGCTGCGCGACGGCCAGAGCGAAGACACCGCCCGGCGCCTGCTGGGCCAGATTCCCGCGCACTACCAGGGCGACGTCGTCGACGCGCGCCCGCTGTTCGGAAGGCTTGCCGCATGAACGCCCCGACCTCTTCCCTCAGCTTCCTGCCTGCCAGCCCCGTTCCGGCGTCGCCGGCCTCCCCGGCCGCCTCGGGCGCCATCGCCCTGTACGCCCGCCACACGGAAGGCTTCGAGGAGCGCGTGCAGGCCACGCTCGACCAGTTGCGCCAGGCGGCCCTGGAGCACCCTGGCAGCATCGTGCAGGCCACCAGCCTCGGCGCCGAGGACATGGTGCTCACCGACCTCATCGCCCGCGCCGGGCTGCCCATCGCCGTGGGCACGCTGCAGACGGGCCGGCTGCACGCCGAGACGCTGGCGCTCATCCCGGCCATCGAGCAGCGCTACGGCCTGGCGGTGGAGCTGTACAGCCCGCCCGAGGAGCAGGTGGTCCATTTCGTGCGACGCCATGGCGAGGACGCCATGTACCAGAGCATCGAGCTGCGCAAGGCCTGCTGCCAGATCCGCAAGCTGGAGCCGCTGGGCCGCATGCTGGCCGGGCGCCAGGCCTGGGTGACCGGCCTGCGCCGCGAGCAGAGCGCCAACCGGGGCGCGGTGCCGCTGCGCGAGGTGGAGGCCAACGGCCGCGTGAAGTACAACCCGCTGGCCGACTGGACCTGGAACGACATCTGGCACTACATCGCCACCCACGATGTGCCCTACAACGCCCTGCACGACCAGTTCATGCCCAGCATCGGCTGCGCCCCCTGCACCCGCGCCATCGCGGTGGGCGAGGAGTTCCGTGCCGGCCGCTGGTGGTGGGAGGACGAGAAGGCCAAGGAATGCGGCCTGCACGTCGCCCAGCCCACGTCCGCCGCCGCGGGCCGGTCCAGCGAGGCGGTCGCCGCCTGACGGCCTTGTCCCGCGGCCTGGTCCTCTTCATTGGCGCCGGCCCCGGCGCGGCCGACCTGATCACGGTGCGCGGCGCCAGGGCGCTGGCCCGCGCCACCGTGGTGCTGCACGACGCGCTCACCGACCCCGCGCTGCGCGAATACGCGCCCGCGGCCGAGTGGATCGACGTGGGCAAGCGCGGTTTCTGCACCTCCACCGCCCAGGCCCGCATTGACGCGCTGCTGGTGCAGCACGCGCTCGCCGGCGAGGTTGTCGCCCGGCTCAAAGGGGGCGACCCCAGCGTCTTCGGCCGCCTGGAGGAGGAGATGCTGGCGCTGGCGCAGGCCGGCATCGCCTACGAGGTGGTGCCCGGCGTGACCAGCGCGCTGGCCGCCGCCGCGGCGTCCGGCCGCCCGCTCACCCGCCGCGGCGGCGGGCGCAGCGTGGCGCTCACCACCGCCATGACCCAGGAGCGTGAGCTGCATGCCGGCCGCCGCGCCGACACCGAAGTGTTCTACATGGCCGGGCGCCAGCTGGCCATGCTCAGCCGCCGGCTGCAGGACGCCGGCTGGCCGGGCGACACGCCGGTCAGCGTGGTGTCCCGCGCCGGCTGGCCCGACCAGCTCGCCAGCGACCACACGGTGGCCACCCTGCCCGAGGCCTGTGTGATGCACAGCGGCCGGCCGGCCATCGTCACGGTCGGCGTGGGCGCTGCGCCGGTCGTGCCGCTGCCCGGCGCCGCCACGGCCACCGCGCAGGCCGCCCACCTGGCGGCCCGGATCGCGGCCCACCCGGCCCGCACCGACCCGCTTGAGGGTCATCAAGCCACCGAGGGCCCCAAGCCCTAAAATGCCCTGCTCTTCGCGGCGTGCACTGCAGCGCGCCGCCCGGCTTTGCCGCCGCCCTTGGCTGCACTGCCGTGCACGGGGGCCGCAGCCTCCTCCCCGAATTCCTCCACTGTCCGCCCCTAGTCATGACCCACGTCGTCACCGAAGCCTGCATCCGCTGCAAGTACACCGACTGCGTCGACGTCTGCCCTGTCGACTGCTTCCGCGAGGGCCCCAATTTCCTCGCCATCGACCCGGACGAGTGCATCGACTGCGCGGTGTGCATCCCCGAGTGCCCGGTGAACGCCATCCTCCCGGAAGAGGACGTGCCCGCGGACCAGCAGAACTACATCGCGCTGAACGCCGAGCTGGCCAAGGGCTGGCCCAGCATCACCAAGCGCAAGCCCGCCCTGCCCGACGCCGAGGAGTGGAAGGACAGGAAGGGCAAGCTGGGCGAGCTCAAGCGCTGAGGCGCCCGCCCCGCGACGGGCACGCCCTGACGCGACGCCTGCACTGACCACGGCGTGCGCAGCGCGCCCCCCGCCCCACAGCCCGCCCGGCCCGCCGCGGCGGGCTGTTTGTTTTCCGGCCCGGTGTGCGGCCATAATGCACGCCGCTGCCTGGCCTGAACGCCGGGCAGCACTTCGCTAGGGGTGTTGGGCCGGCTCGCCGGCCCGACTGAGACAGTCCCTTTGAACCTGATTGAGGTAATCCTCGCGCAGGGAAGCAGCTCCAGTTGCGGCAGCACGCGGGTCTCGCGTGCACCACGCCCGCCCTCCCGCTCGCCTTCCTGCCACCCGACTGCACCGAGTCCGTGATGGCATTGCAAACGCGTTCGCGCTTCCGTTCCTCCCTCCCCGTCCCCGGCCCCTCCGGCCGCTCTCGGCCCTGGGCGATCACCGCCCTGGCGCTGGCCGCGGCACAGGCGGCCCTCGCCGCCGAGCCCAACACCGCCGAGCCCGACACCGCCGAGCCGGCCGCCTCGGCCACCGAGCGCATCACCGTCACCGGCCGTGCCGAGCCGGCCGCGGCCGGCGTGACGGGCTTCGGCGACCTGCCGCTGTCGCGCTCGCCCTTCCAGGTGGCGGGCATCGGCAACGGCGCCATCGCCGACCGCGGCCTCACCGGCCTGTCCGGCCTGACCCGCGTGGACGCCAGCGTGGCCGACGCCTACAACGCGCCCGGCTACTGGAGCAACCTCACCGTGCGCGGCTTCGTGCTGAACAGCGCCTACAACTACCGCCGGGACGGCCTGCCCATCAGTGCGCAGACCGTGATCGCGCTGGAGAACAAGGATCGCATCGAGGTGCTCAAGGGCACCAGCGGCGCCCAGGCCGGCACCAGCGCACCGGGCGGCCTGGCCAACCTGGTGGTCAAGCGGCCGCGGGGCATCGACCGCAGCACGGTCTTCCTGGGCTGGACCGAGCAAGCCAGCTGGAAAATCGCGGCCGACGTCGAGCGGCGTGTGGGCGACAGCGATGCGCTGGCCTGGCGACTGAACGCCGCCTACGAATCGCTGGACCCGCTGCTGGAGAACGCCGAGGGTGAACGCCACCTCGTGGCCCTGGCCGGCCAGGCCCGCCTGGCCGCCGGGCGCCTGCTGGAGGCCGAGGTCGAGCTGAGCCACCAGTCCCAGCGCAGCATGGCCGGCTTCAGCCTGCTGGGCGAGCGCCTGCCCTCGGCCGGCTCGGTCAGCCCGCGGCTCAACCTGAACAACCAGCCCTGGGCCCAACCGGTGGTCAACGACGGCACCACCGCCAGCCTGCGCTGGACGGAGCCGCTGGACGCCGACTGGCAACTGGTGGCGCAGGCCCTGGGCCAGCGCCTGGACATGGACGACCGCATGGCGTTTCCCTACGGCTGCTCCGCCGAGGAGCGCTGGGACCGCTACTGCAGCGACGGCACCGTGGACTACTACGATTACCGCAGCGACGGCGAACGCCGCGACACGCTGGCCGGCTCCGTGGCGCTGGAGGGCCGCATGCGCTGGGCCGGCATGACGCACACGCTGTCGCTCGGCGCGCTGCACAGCGATTTCCACCAGCACGACAACACGCAGATCTACCAGTGGGCCGGCGTGGGCACCGTCGATGGCCGCACCGTGATCGAGGCGCCGGAGCCGGAGCCTTACCTCAACGCCGGCCGCCGCGAGCGCAGCACCGAGCTGCACCTGCGCGACCACGTCGCGCTGTCGGCCGACACCGGGCTGTGGCTGGGCCTGCGCCACACCCGGCTGGACCGGGGCTACGACCAGAGCTTCACCACGCCGTTCGTGGCGCTGAGCCACCAGTGGCACCCTGCCCTCATGGTCTACGGCAGCTGGGGCCAGGGTGTGGAAAGCGAGGTCGTGCCCGATCTCGCCGCCAAGTACACCAACCATGGCGAGGTGCTGCCCGCCCTGCGCAGCCGGCAGGCCGAGCTGGGCCTGAAGTGGCGCGAGCGAGACGGGGCCCTGGGCCTCACCGCCTTCGACATCCGCCGTCCGGCCACCGAGGACGTGGGCTGCGACGCGGACGGCGCGAACTGCACCCGGCGCACCGACGGCGACTGGCGCCACCGCGGCGTGGAGGCCGACGGCGAGTGGCGCCTGGGCGCCTTCGGTGTGCAAGGCAGCGTGATGTGGCTGCGTGCCCGACGCGAAGGCGCCAGCGACGGCGGCGCGAACGGCCTGCAGCCCACCAACGTGCCCTCACGCAGCGCGCGCCTGCTGGCCACCTGGCAGGTGGCCGCCCTGCCCGGTCTGCAGGCCCAGGCCGGCGTGTCGCACGAGAGCGAGCGCGAGGTGCTGCCCGACAACAGCATCACCCTGCCCGCGTGGACACGCCTGGATGCGTCGCTGCGCTACACCCAGCGCCTGGGCGGCCGCGAGGCCATCTGGCGCGCCGGCGTGGACAACCTCACCGACCGCCGCGCCTGGCGCGAGAGCCCGTACCAGTTCGGGCACGCCTACCTCTACCCCCTCGAGCCGCGCACCTTCAGAATTTCTTTGCAGGTGGGCTTGTAAAGCAGCCAGAAATCTGTCTACAATCTGAGGCTTCACTTCCCCGATAGCTCAGTCGGTAGAGCGCCGGACTGTTAATCCGTAGGTCCCTGGTTCGAGCCCAGGTCGGGGAGCCAAACAAGGCAAAGGGCCGCCCAGGCAACCGGGCGGCCCTTTTGCTTTGCGGGCCCGTTTGCCTTGCGGGCCCTTTTGGCGTTGCGCCGCTCTGGCTTGCGGCGCTGCACGCGAGCCGTGGCGCGCGCGGGTGGAGCAGCGACGCGAGACGGTCAGCGAGGAATTGGTGCGCGCCCTGGCCCACCGGCAGCACCTGCAGCAGACGGTCGGGGCCTGTCGGTGGTGGCCATCAGCCACGACACCCTGGGCCTGGTCAGCTACCTGGCCAATCTGGCCAAGCAGCTTCCCGGCGCCGGCGACCGCGTCAGCCCCGACCTCGTCGTGACGCTGGCGGTGCTGCCGGTGCCGCCAGTGCTGGCCGGCGTGGCCTGGTTCGTGCGCCGGGTGCGGCGACACACGACCGACTAGGCCGCCTCGTCCAGGTCTTCGCCGAACATGATGCGATGCCCGTCGGGCGTGCGCAGCAGGAACTCGCGCATGCCCCAGGGCTGGTCCGCCGGGGGCACCAGCCCCTGCACGCCGCGTGCCTCGAACTCGGCGTGCAAGGCGTCGATGCCGGTCACGCTGACGTACGCCATGTAGGAATGGTCGCCGATGCGCGCGGCCGGCACTTCGTCGGGACAGTGGCCCAGCATGAGCCGGAACGTGCCCCGTGCCAGCCCGGCCCAGCCGTCGCCCTCGAACTCCAGCGCGAAGCCCAGGCGGTCTCGGTAGAACGCGACCGACCGCGCCAGGTCCTGCACGGCGAGGACGCAGCGGCTGTGCACGAGGGCCGGTTCGGCCACGCGGTGCGCAGGTTCACCAGCCATAGCGCACCGCGCCCTTGTCGTCGATCCGCACCCCGTGCGTGGCCACCAGATGGGCGAGCGCCGCTTCCACCGCCGCATCGTCCGCCGCCTCGCCAGGCTGCGACGCCAGCAGCGCCCGGACGGCAGCGACCAGGCGCGCACGCCGCGCTGGCTTGTTGGCGTTCTTCTTCAGGCTGCTGACCACATGCTGCAGCGCCTTGGCCGACGGCGCCGCGGCGCTGGCCGGCGTGGCGGTCTTGCGGCCGCGTCCCTTGGCGGGCGCAGCGGGCGCGGCCACGGGCGTTGCCGCGGTGCTGCCCGTCTTGCGGGCCCGGGACTTGCGCGTGGCCGGCGCCGCCGCGCCCGCGGCCGGGTCGGCCGACGGCACCGTGTCGGCAGGCGAGGCCAGGGGCACGCCCGCCGCCACGTCCGCGCCCGCCTTCGCGCCACGGCGTCGGGCTGGCCGCGCTGCCGGGGCCGGGGCGGGGGCCGGCGAGGCGGCCATGGGCAGCGGCGCGCTGGCCGGCGCGGTGGCCGGTGCGCTGGGCAGGGCCTCAGCGGGCGTCGCCTCGTCCCGCGCCTTGGCGCGACGGGTGCGCGGCGCGGGCTTCTTGGCTGCAGGCGGCTTCGCCGGTGCCGGCGCGAGTGCGGGCGCGAGTGCCGGCGCCGGTGGCGGGGCCGCCGCGGCCGCCCGCCGTGGGGCGGGCGCGGCCACCGGCTTCGGGGCCGCCTTGGCGGCGGTCTTGCGCGCCGGGCGCGCCGCCGTGCGGCCGCGCGTCGACTTGCCCTCCCGGGTGAAGCCCACCTGCCGGGCCGCAAAGCCCAGCTCCCCGGCGTGTTCCAGCATGGGGCCGTAGCCCTTGTCGTTGGAGACGACCACGAAGCGCGCATCGGGGTGGCGCGAGGCGATGTAGCCCATGTAGAACGACAGGTGGAAGTCCAGCGCGTTCTTGCCCGTGCGGGCGATCTGCACCGGCGTCGCCCGCTCACCGAAGCTCGCGTAGCGCTCGGCCACGCGGCGCTGTGCCGGGCCATGGAACACCCACACGTCGGTGGCGTCGGGCACCAGGTCGCGCAGATCGGTCTCGCCGGGCTGCACGTTCTCCCAATCGATCAGCACGTGGGTCTCGGACGGCACCGCGGCGTGGCCAGCCGACGGGCGGCCGGGTCGCACGGGCGGGTACTTCCTGGCGTTCTTCTGCAGCTTGCGGCCCACCGCGCGCTTGAGGTCGATCGCCGTGTGGTCGGCCAGCTGCAGCAGGTACAGCAGCACGTCGGCCACCTCGTCGCCGATCTGCTGTTGCACCACCACGTCGCCGGCCGCCGCCTGCGACTGCTCGGGCGTCATCCACTGGAAGATCTCGGCCAGCTCGGCCGCCTCCACCATGAGCGCCATGGCGAGGTTCTTCGGCGTGTGAAAGGGCTGCCAGTCGCGCTCGTCGGCGAACTGGCGCAGGGTCTGCTGCAGGGCCTGCAGGTCCACGATAGGGGTGCTCCGTTGAAGGCAAGCGCCAGGCGGCGCTCAGCTGCCATGCTCGCACAGCCTGCACCGCCCCGCGCCTTCTATCATCGCGAGGATGCGCCGCCCGCCCGCCGCCCCACCCCGCCTTGCCCGCCCTGCCCTGCGCCGACGGGTCTGGCTGGGCCTGCCCGTCCTGGCGGCACTGGCCGCCGCGCTGCCGGCCGCCGCAGCGGCAGGCGAGCCCGACCTGCTCGACTCGCCGGTGCTGCGCAAGGTGCGCGACACCGGCGTCATCGTGCTGGGCCACCGCATCAACTCCGTGCCCTTCTCTTACCTCGATGGCAATCGGCGCCCGGTGGGCTACTCGATCGAGCTGTGCGAGCGCGTGGTGGACGCCGTGCGCCGGCGCCTGGGCCTGCGCGAGCTCGAGATCAAGCGGGTGGCGGTCACCTCGGCCACGCGGCTGCCGCTGGTGGCCAATGGCAGCGTGGACATGGAGTGCGGCGTCACCACCAACACCGCCGAGCGCCAGAAGAGCCAGGCCTTCTCGGTGACCACCTTCGTGGCGGCCAGCCGGCTGCTGACGCGGCGCGACAGTGGCATCCAGACCCTGGACGACCTGCGTGGCAAGGTGGTGGCGTCCACCATCGCCACCACCAGCATCCGCTACCTGGCCAGCGTGAACGACAGCCTGGGCCTGGGCATGCGCATCGTGGCCGGCCAGGACGACGTGGATGCCTTCCACCTGGTGCAGACAGGCCAGGCCGCCGCCTTCGCCATGGACGACGTGCTGCTGCGCAGCCTGCTGGCGGCCGCTGCCGACCGGGACGACTACAGCATCTCGTCGGACGCGCTGTCGGTGGAGCCGTACGGCATCGGCCTGCCGCGCGACGACGCCGTGTTCAAGCGGCTCGTCGATGAAGTGCTGACGGGCCTGTACCGCTCGGGCCAGATCCACGACATCTACCAGCGCTGGTTCCTGCAGCGCATCCCCGGGCGCGGGCTGAACCTGAACCTGCCCATGAGCGAGCCGCTGCGCCGTGCCATCGCGCGGCCCACCGACGACCCGGACCCCCAGCGCTACCGTTGAGGGCGGCCGGCAGCGGCCCGAGGGCGCCGGCCCTTCAGCCGGCGTCAGCGCGCGTCAACCCGCCCCGGTGCGGAACCGGTCCACGTCGATGGCGTGGCGGTTCAGCTTGTCGTAGAGCGTCTTGCGGGCGATGCCCAGGGTCTCCATCACCTTGGGCACGCGGCCCTGGCACTGGCGCAGCGCCTGCTCGATCAGGGCCTTCTCCACCTTGTCCATCTGCTGCGCCAGCGTGAGCGGCGCCACGCCCGCGGTGGCGGTGGTGAGCTCGCCGATCTCCAGCACGAAGCGGTCGGCGGAGTTGCGGATCTCGCGCACGTTGCCCGGCCAGTCGTGGGCCATCAGCTCGCGCAGGTGGGCCGGCGTCAGCTCGGGGGGCGCCACGCCGTAGCGTGCGGCGGCCTGGGCGGCGAAGTGCTCGAACAGCAGCGGGATGTCCTCGCGCCGCTCGCGCAGCGGCGGCAGCTCGAGCACGGCCACGTTGAGGCGGTAGTAAAGGTCCGCGCGGAACTTGCCTTCGTCGCTCAGGGCCCGCAGGTCGCACTTGGTGGCCGCCACCACGCGCACGTTCACCGGCACCTCCTCGTTGGAGCCCAGGCGCTCGATCTTGCGCTCCTGCAGGATGCGCAGCAGCTTGATCTGCATGGGCACCGGCATGGTCTCGATCTCATCCAGCAGCAGCGTGCCACCGTTGGCGTGCTCGATCTTGCCGATGCGGCGCTTGGCGGCGGACGTGAAGGCGCCCGGCTCGTGGCCGATGAGCTCGCTCTCGAAGAGCGTCTCGGGCAGCCCCCCGCAGTTGATGGCCACGAAATGGCGGTCGCGCCGGCTGCTGTGGTCATGCAGGCAGCGGGCCACCAGCTCCTTGCCCGTGCCCGTCTCGCCCAGGATCATCACGTCGGCCGAGGTGTCGGCCAGGCGCATGATGCGCCGGCGCAGGTCCTGCATCACGGGCGACTGGCCCAGCAGCACGGCCTCGATGCCGCTGCGCTTCTGCAGCTGCTCGCGCATGTCGTCCACCGCCACGCGCAGCACCCGCTTGTCCAGCGCGCGCACCACCGTCTCCACGAAGCGCTCGGGCGCGAAGGGCTTCTCGATGAAATCGTAGGCGCCGGCGCGCATCGCGCGCACCGCCATCGACACATCGCCGTGCGCGGTGATGAGCACCACCGGGATGCCGGCGTCGGTGGCCACCACGTGATCGAGCAGCGCCAAGCCGTCCATGCCGGGCAGGCGCACATCCGTGACCACGACGATCTGCGCACCCTCTGTCACATGGGGCAGGGCCTCCTCCGCGCTGCCGCAGGACTGCACGTCCAGGCCGGCCAGCTCCAGCGTCTGGGCCAGGCTGGTCCGCACCGGCGGGTCGTCCTCGACGAAAAGGACCTTGAACCCCTCAAACATAGGTCTCCTTGGAAGCAGAGGCGAGGTCGAACTCGAACACCATGCCGGCGCCCTGCCCCCCCTCCACGCGCCGGGCGCGCAGTGTCCCACCGAACTCGCGCACGATCTTGGAGCTGATGACCAGCCCCAGGCCCAGGCCCTGGCCGGCTGGCTTGGTCGTGAAGAAGGGCTCGAACAGGCGCGCCATCTGCGCGTCCGTCATGCCGGCGCCGGAATCGGCCACCTGCAGCCAGACACGCGCTTGCTCGCCCTCGCCCTCGCGCGACGCGCGCACGGCCAGGCGTCGCTCGGCCACGTGGGCCATGGCGTCCAGCGCGTTGCCCAGCAGGTTGAGCAGCACCTGCTCCAGGCGGTTCGGCTCGCCGTGCACGAGCGTGCCCTCCGGCACCGTCACCGCCACCTGCACCCGCTCCGCGCGCAGGCGGTGCTCCAGCAGCAGCAGCACGTTGTCCAGCGAGGCCCGCAGGTCCACCGGCCCGTGCACCTGCATCGCGCCGCCGCCGCGCCGCGCGAAGGACTTCAGCTGCGAGGTGATGCGCCCCATGCGTTCGGCCATGTCGTCGATGAGCCGCAGGTTGTCGGCCACGGCCTGGGTGCGTCCCGCCTCCAGCAACAGCCGGGTGTTGCGCGACAGCGCACGCAGCGCCGTCAGCGGCTGGTTGATCTCGTGCGAGATGCCGGCGGACATCTGGCCGAGCACCGCCAGCTTGCCCGCCTGCATGAGCTCGTCCTCCGCCTGCAGGCGCTGGCCGATCTGACGCTTGAGCTCCTCGTTCGTCTGGCGCAGCTCGCGTGTGCGCTCGTCCACCTGGCGCTCGAGCTGGTCGTGGGCCTGCTGCAGCGCATTGCGGGCGCGGAACAGCTGCTGCAGCGCCCGGCGGCGGTACAGCAGGTACATCGCCAGCAGGCCCAGCAGGCCGCCCGCGGCGCCACCCCCCCAGGCCGCCAGGCGGGCCTGGCGGCGCACCTCCGTGGGATCGGACAAGGTGACCAGCCGCACGGCCAGAGGCAGCAGGGGCCGCTGCTGCGCCAGGTGCAGCGAGCGCCCGGCCGTCTGCACGTCGGCCACGCGCACGAGCGTCGCGCCGTTGTCGGCGGGCCCTTCCACCGACATGCCGAGCGGCGCCAGCGCGGCGCCGGCGTAGCGGCCCGACGCCATCAGGCCCTCCACGTCGACGCTGCCGAGCATGCGGTATTTCCAGGCCGGGACCGACGACATGATCACCACGTCGTTGTGGTCCACCACCATGAGCTTCTCGCTCGACGTGCGCTGGCCCAGGTCCACCCAGGTGGCCTCCAGCGGCGCCAGGCTCAGGCGCACGACGATGCGACCGCGCAGCACGCCGCCGCGCCGCACCGGCTGCACGTAGGTGTAGTCGGTGGTGCCGTCGGTGGCATTGGAGGCGAAGAACTCGGTGGGCTCGCCGCCGGCCTCGGCCGCGAGGCGTGCGGCCAGGCGGGCCACCTCGGCCGCGTCGCTCTCGCCACGGTGGCGGTCGCTGGCGGCCAGCGGCTCGCCGTCGGGCCCGGCCACCACCAGCAGCATGGAGCCCGCACGCACGTTCACACGGGCCAGCTTCAGGCTCGCCCGCTCGCGCCGGGCCTCGTCCTTCGGCGCCTCCAGCAGCGCCTGCACGTCCTCGTCCAGGGCCAGCAGGCTGGGCAGGTGCGCATAACGCGCCAGGTCGGTCTCGAGGGTGGAGGCATACAGCTCCAGCCGCTCGTTGGCCAGGGCCGCCAGGTCCGCCAGCCCGCTGCGCAGGCTCCAGCGATAGCCCAGCACCATGCCAGTGACCACCAGGGCCACGGTCAGCAGGAACAGCAGCGAGGGCGCCGCGCGGGCGCCCGGGTGACGGCGCAGGCCGAAGCTCGAGGAAGGAGAACGCATGAGACATGCGTAGTGTGCCAACTCGCGCACCGCCGCGGGGCCGACATGCGCCCCCGACGGCCTGGGCACGGGGCCCGCCGCGGCCCCGCCATCGGGCCACCGCGGGGCTGTGCGGAAATCCACACAGCCCGGGCCGGGGTTCGTGCGGGAATCCGCCCAGCCCACCGCGCCGTTCAGGCACTTGCCGGCGTTTCAGCGGCCTTTCGGGGCCATTTCCTGCGGGCTAACCCCAGGAAATGCGCAGTTGGCACAGGCTGTGCTCTCCATGCCGCAGTCGGCCCGCAGCCCGCGGCAGCCCCACAACGACAGACGCATGGACATCTTCATCCAACAAATCATCAACGGCCTGGTGCTGGGCAGCATGTATGCCCTGGTGGCGCTGGGCTACACGATGGTCTACGGGATCATCTCGTTGATCAACTTCGCGCACGGCGAGATCCTGATGGTGGGGGCGCTGACCAGCTGGACGGTGGTCACGCTGCTGGCTGACACGGGCTGGCCGGGCTGGGTGCTGCTGCTGATCTCGCTGGTGGTGGCGGTGGTGGTGTGCTCGGTGCTGAACTACGCGGTGGAGAAGATCGCGTACCGGCCCTTGCGCAATGCGCCGCGGCTGGCCCCGCTGATCACGGCCATGGGCATGAGCCTGCTGCTGCAGACGCTGGCCATGATCGTGTGGAAGCCCAACCCCAAGCCGTACCCGCCGCTGCTGCCGCAGGACCCGATCTTCCTGTGGGAGGCGGGCCCGGTGATCACGCCCACGCAGATCGTGATCCTGGTGACCACGGTGGTGGTGCTGGCCGCGCTGCTGTGGCTGGTGAACAGGACCAAGCTGGGCCGTGCGATGCGCGCCACGGCCGAGAACCCGCGTGTGGCCGGCCTGATGGGCGTGCGCCCCGACCACATCATCAGCGCCACCTTCGTCATCGGCGCCACGCTGGCGGCCATCGCCGGGATCATGTGGGCGATGAACTACGGCACGGTGCAGCACTCGATGGGCTTCCTGCCGGGGCTGAAGGCCTTCACCGCGGCGGTGTTCGGCGGCATCGGCAACCTCACCGGCGCGATGGTCGGCGGCGTGCTGCTGGGCCTGATCGAGGCCATCGGCGCGGGCTACCTCGGCCAGCTCACCGGCGGCATCTTCGGCAGCCAGTACGTGGAGATCTTCGCCTTCCTGGTGCTCATCCTGGTGCTCACGCTGCGGCCCTCGGGGCTGATGGGCGAGCGCGTCGCGGACCGAGCGTAAGCACAGGGGGACATTCGACATGCAAGACCTGAACAAACAAGCCAAGATCGTCGTGTTCCTGCTGGCCGCGGCCGCGCTGCTGGCGCTGCCGCTGGTGGCCGCCGAGTTCGGCCAGGGCTGGGTGCGCATCATGGCCATCGCGCTGCTGTACGTGCTGCTGGCACTCGGCCTGAACATCGTGGTGGGCTACGCCGGCCTGCTGGACCTGGGCTACGTGGCCTTCTACGCGGTGGGCGCATATCTCTTCGCGCTGCTGGCCAGCCCGCACCTGGCGGACAACTTCGAGTGGATCAAGGCCAGCTTCCCCAACGGGCTGCACCTGCCGATCTGGGCGGTCATTCCGCTGGCGGCCGGGCTGGCGGCCATTGCCGGCATGGTGCTGGGTGCGCCCACGCTGAAGCTGCGCGGCGACTACCTCGCCATCGTCACGCTGGGCTTCGGCGAAATCATCCGGGTGTTCATGAACAACCTGGAGTACCCGATCAACATCACCAACGGCCCGCGCGGCATCAGCCAGATCGACGCGATGAAGCTGGGCCCGATCGACTTCGGCAAGCCGCTGCAGATCGGCGAGTTCACGCTGCCGTCGGTGGTGCTGTACTACTACCTGTTCCTGGCGCTGGTGGTGGTGACGGTGGTGATCTGCCAGCACCTGGCCGACTCGCGCATCGGACGGGCCTGGATGGCCATCCGCGAGGACGAGATCGCCGCCAAGGCGATGGGGCTGAACACGCGCAACCTGAAGCTGCTGGCCTTCGGCATGGGCGCCACCTTCGGCGGCGTGTCGGGCGCCATGTTCGCGTCGTTCCAGGGCTTCGTCTCGCCCGAGTCGTTCTCGCTGATGGAGTCGGTGATGATCGTGGCGATGGTGGTGCTGGGCGGCATCGGCCACATCCCCGGCGTGATCCTGGGCGCGGTGCTGCTGGCCGCGCTGCCGGAGGTGCTGCGCTACGTGGCGGGCCCGCTGCAGGAGATGACCGACGGCCGCCTGGACGCGGCCATCCTGCGCCAGCTGCTCATCGCGCTGGCCATGATCAGCATCATGCTGCTGCGCCCGCGTGGGCTGTGGCCCTCGCCCGAGCACGGCAAGGCGGCGCCTGCGCCCGTGAAGTGACACACCGCACCCGAGAACCCTCACGCACCATGAGCACACCAGTACTCCACGTCAGCGGCGTGTCCAAGCGCTTCGGCGGCCTGCAAGCGCTGTCGGACGTCGCGCTGACCATCCAGCCCGGCCAGGTCTACGGCCTGATCGGCCCGAACGGCGCGGGCAAGACCACCTTCTTCAACGTGATCACCGGGCTGTACACGCCCGACTCGGGCAGCTTCGAGCTCGGCGGCGCGGCCTACACGCCCACCACCGTGCACGAGGTGGCCAAGGCGGGCATCGCGCGCACCTTCCAGAACATCCGCCTCTTTGCCGAGATGACGGCGCTGGAGAACGTGATGGTGGGCCGGCACGTGCGCACCACCTCCGGCCTGGTGGGCGCGGTGTTCCGCACGCCGGGCTTCAGGCAGGAGGAAGCCGCCATCCGCCAGCGCGCGCAGGAGCTGCTGGACTACGTGGGCATCGGCAAGTACGCCGAGTACAAGGCGCGCACGCTCAGCTACGGCG
>NZ_JAYRUN010000028.1:0-19600 GCF_041918995.1 Ideonella sp.
CATGCAGGTCCAGGTGCGCCTCGGCCAGCAGGTGCTTGAGCTTGGCGTTCTCGGCCTCCAGCTCGCGCAGCCGCCGCGCCTCCGAGACGTCCATGCCGCCGAACTTGGCGCGCCACTTGTAGAACGTGGCGTCCGAGAAGCCGCCCTTGCGGCAGATCTCAGCCACCGCCATGCCGGCCTCCGCCTGCTTGAGGAACCCGATGATCTGTTCCTCTGTGAACTTGCTCTTCCTCATGTCCGCGATTCTCCTGAATGGCGGACCCCTTGCTACTTCAGCTTGGTACGGCCTGCGGGGAGCAGGTCACACGGACTGGTCGGCACGCGGTACCTCGTGGATGTCCGCGCGCACGCCCCAGGTCTGAAGATGGCGGGCGAGCTGGCCGCCCGGGTCGGCGGCGGGCAAGGCCTTGTCCTGGGTGACGCACACCACCGTCATCGCCTCGGCGCGCTGCAGGAACGGGCGTGCGTCGGCCACGGCGCGGGCGGCCGCGCGGCTGCCGTCCCAGGCGATGAGCACGCGCGTACAGGGCGTCGATGGCTGGCCCTCCGGCAGCAGCAACACGGGGCGACCGGCGCCGAAGACCAGCGCCTCGGCCAGGGCGCGCTGGCTGCTGTCGCCCTCCTGGCCGCCGGGCAGGCCGAGCATCGCGAGGTCGTGGTACCTCGCCACGTGCGGCACGGTGTCGGTCTCGGCGCCGGGGTGCACGTCCACGCGCGTGGTGCGCATCGGCACGTGGGCGCTGTCCAGGGCGCTGGCCAATGCCTTCACCACCGCGTCGCCGGCTTGCCGGCACTGCGTGCGTGCGCCGCCGATGAGTGCCGGCGCGTCGATCAGCAGGTTGCCCAGTGCGCTGGCCACGGGCGGGAAGTCGGGCTCCAGTACCAGCGCGTGGACCTGGGCGCCCAGGTGGCGAGCCACCGCGGCGGCCTGGGCGGCAAAGCCGGCGTGAGCCGCCTGGGGGTAGGTCGGGATGATGGCAAGCAGGTCGGCATGGGCGGGTTGCATGGGGCCTCTCCTTGGGGGCGGTCCGGTGGTTAACATGCCGGACGCCCTGCGAGGGAACCCGGCCACCGCCAGTCTGCGAGGGCGTGCGCCCGCCACCCAGCAGCACTTTCCGCGGTCGGCCGTTCGCAAAAACCTGATGCCTGGCGACGCGCCGGGAAGGACACCCGCCCCATGACACGCCCCTATCGCATCGCCGTGATCCCCGGTGACGGCATTGGCCAGGAAGTGATGCCCGAGGGCCTGCGCGTGGTGCACGCCGCGGCGCGGCGATTCGGCATCGCGCTGGAGTGCACGCCCATCGACTGGGCCAGCTGCGCCTACTACCAGCAGCACGGCGACATGATGCCGGCCGACTGGAAGGCGCAGCTGGCGGGCATGGACGCGCTGTACTTCGGCGCCGTGGGCTGGCCCGCCACGGTGCCCGACAACGTGTCGCTGTGGGGCAGCCTGCTGAAGTTCCGGCGCGAGTTCGACCAGTACGTCAACCTTCGCCCGGTGCGCCTGTTCGACGGCGTGCCCTGCCCGCTGGCGGGCCGCCGGCCGGGCGACATCGATTACCTGATCGTGCGCGAGAACACCGAGGGCGAGTACACCAACCTCGGCGGCGTGATGTTCGCCGGCACCGAGCGCGAGATCGTCATCCAGGAGTCGGTGTTCAGCCGCCACGGCACCGACCGGGTGCTGAAGTTCGCCTTCGAGCTGGCGGCGCAGCGCGCCCGGCGCCACCTCACCGTGGCCACCAAGAGCAACGGCGTGGCCATCAGCATGCCGTGGTGGGACAGCCGCGCCGATGCCATGGCCGCCGCCTACCCGGGCGTGGTGGTGGACAAGCAGCACATCGACATCCTCACCGCACGCTTCGTGCTGCAGCCGCAGCGCTTCGACGTGGTGGTGGCCAGCAACCTGTTCGGCGACATCCTCAGCGACCTGGGGCCCGCATGCGCCGGCACCATCGGTCTCGCGCCCTCGGCCAACCTCAACCCGGAGCGGCGCTTTCCGTCGCTGTTCGAGCCGGTGCACGGCTCGGCGCCGGACATCTTCGGCCAGAACATCGCCAACCCGGTGGCCATGATCTGGTCGGGTGCGCTGATGCTGGACTTCCTCACCGACGGCCAGGGCGCGGGCCGGGCCGCGCACGACGCCATCGTGCGCGCCATCGAGACGGTGCTGCGCGAAGGCCCGTGCACGCGCGACCTGGGCGGCCACGCCAGCACCACCGAGATGGGCGAGGCGATCGCCGCGCTGGTCTGAGCGCGGGGCGCCGGCCCCTCAGCCTGCCGGCGCGCGGCCGGCGGCCAGCGCCTCGGCCAGGCGCTGCACCAGCCCGCCCTGGCGGCGCGTGGGGGCGGCGGTGGCGGCGCGCACCGCGTCGGCCCCCGCCACCAGGGTGACGCGGGCCCGCGCGCGCGTGATGCCGGTGTAGAGCAGCTCGCGGGTGCACACCGGGCTGCGCCGGGCCGGCAGCAGCACCAGCGCATGCTCGAACTCGGAGCCCTGCGACTTGTGCACCGTCATCGCGAAGGCGGTGTCGTGGGCCGGCAGGCGCGCCGGGGCCACGGCGCGAAAGCCCCCCGGCTCCGAGGCGCTGGGGAAGTACACCCGCAGTTCGTCCGTGGCGCCGGTCACGTCCGGCAGCGCCAGGCCGATGTCGCCGTTGAACAGGCGCAGGCCGTAGTCGTTGCGCTGCACCATCACCGGCCGGCCGGGCCACCACGGCGAGCGCCCGGCAGCGGCCGGGCCCAGCCGGGCGTCGCTGGCCAGGCCGGCGCGCAGGGCCTGCGTGAGGGCGGCGTTCACGGCGTCGGTGCCGCGCGGCCCCTGGCGCAGCGCGCACAGCACGCGGAAACGGCCGAAGGCCTGGGTGACGGCCGCCACGTCCGTCGGGTCGTGGCGCAGGGCGGCCAGGTAGGCGGCATAACCGTCGCGCAGCGCGGCCTGGGCGGCGGGCGCGGGCGCCTCGCCGTCGTCGGCGATCCAGCGCACATCGGCCCCCTCGGCCGCGTCGTCACGCGCGGCCCGCAGCGTGGCCAGGGCCTCGTCGGCCAGCCCGTCGCGCACCTGCACCGCGAGGCGGCCGATGCCCGAATCGGCGGCGAAGCGGTAATTGCGCGTGAACCACAAGGCGGTGTCCGCCAGGCCGGTGCGGCGGGCCGCCGCGGGTGGCTGCAGCTGCGCCGCCGGCACCGCGCACAGCGCGGCGAGCTGTGCGCGGCAGCCCTCACTGAGCGTCGGGTCGGCGCTCAGGTCGGCGAACACCGAGCCGGCCTCCACCGCGGCCAGCTGGTCCTTGTCGCCCAGCAGCACGATGCGCGCGCCGGGCGGCACGGCCTCCAGCAGCTGGGTGGCCAGGGCCAGGTCGAGCATGGAGGCCTCGTCCACCACCAGCGCGTCGATGGGCAGCGGGTCGTCCGCGCCATGGCGGAAGCCCTCGGGGCCGGCGCCGAGCAGGCGATGGATGGTGCTGCCCTCGGCCGGCAGGCGCGCCGCGATGGCCGGGTCCAGCGCCTGGGCGCGGGCGCGGATGGCCTCGGTCATGCGCGCGGCGGCCTTGCCGGTGGGGGCGGCGAGCGCGATGCGTGCGTCGGGCGATTGGGCCAGCAGCGCGGCCAGCAGGTTCACCACCGTGGTGGTCTTGCCGGTGCCCGGGCCGCCGCTGATGACGGTGAGCCGCCGGGTGAGCGCCAGCGCGGCGCCCACCTGCTGCCAGTCAGGCGCATCGCCCGTGGGCGCGCCGAAGAGCGCGCGCAGGCTGCGCGCCGCGGCCTCGTCCACCGGCAGGGGCGCGGCGCTGGCGGCGGCGGCCACGCGGGTGGCCAGGCGCCGCTCCAGGTCGAAATGGCGGTGCAGGTAGAGCCGGCCTTCGGGGGCGTCCTCCTCGGGCGGCTGCGCAGCGTCCAGGATGAGCGGGCAGCTGCCCGGCGCGTCGGGCGTGCCCACCACGCCGCTGCGGCCCAGCAGCGCCGCCAGCTCGGCGGCGGTGGGCGGCTCGGGCAGGGCGCGGCGCCAGGCCGCCACGTCGGTGCACACATGGCCGGCGCTGGTGGCCAGGCTCACCGCGCGGGCGGCGTCCGCCAGCCGCGCGCGGTCGGCCGCCGGCAGCGCCGGGTCGGCCCAGGCGGCCAGGTGCTGGGCGAAGCCCTCGGCCAGCAGCCGGGCGTCGGAGGCCTCGGACGTGTCGGGGGCTTCGGCAGGCTCGGCCCGAACGGCGGAGTCATGCGAGGAGGCTTCGACAGGCTCAGCCCGAACGGAGAAGGAGGGGGCGGTCGATGGGGCGGGCGCCGGCGGCAGGGGGCCCGGGTCCTCGGGGTCGACGTCGAAGAGGTCGCGCATGGACGGTGGGGCGGTGATCAGGGCAGGGCGCCGGCCGGCTCGCCCAGCAGGGCGGACAGGGCCTCCACCAGCGCACGCGGCGGCCGGTCGGTGAAGACGCCGGCCGGCTCGCCGCTGGCGGTGGTCCAACCGGGCCGCATGCCGCGCACGAAGAGGTAGGCCACGCCGCCAAAGTGCGTGTCGTAGTCGTAGCCAGGCAGGGCGTGGGCCAGGTAGCGGTGCAGGGCCACGGTGTAGAGCAGGTACTGCAGCGCGTAGCCGTGCTCCTGCATGGCGGCCTGCAGCGACGGGGGGTCGTAGTCGGCCGGGCGGTCGCCCAGGTGGTTGCTCTTCCAGTCGAGCACCAGGTAGCGGCCGCCATGCTCCACCACCAGGTCGATGAAGCCGCGCAGGTAGCCGCGCAGCTCGGCGAAGGCCAGCGCCGGCACGGGGTAGGCGTGCTGCGCCAGCAGCGCGGCCAGGTCGCGGGCGCGCAGCCGCTCGCTGGGCAGGTTGAACTCCAGCTCCACCAGGCGCCGGCCGGGCGGCACGCTGGCCAGCCGCAGGGGCCCGGCCGGGGTGGGGATGGGCGCCTGCAGCACGTCGTGCACCAGCCGCCCCAGCATGGCGCGCGCCTCGTCGGGCGAGACACCGGCCGCCTCGAGCGCCGGTGGCCAGGCACGCAGGCCGGCCTCGATGGCGGCGGGCACGGTGGACGGGTCGGTGAAATCCAGGCGCTCGAACACCGCATGCAGGCAGGAGCCGGCCGCGGCGCCGCGCGGGAAGCGCAGGATGTCGTCGGGTGCCAGCGCCACGGGCGAGCGCACGGGCACGGTGGGCTCGTCGCTGCCGGGCGTCTCGTCACGGTCGGCCGCGGCGGCCTCGTGGCGGCTGCCACCGGCCAGGCTGCTGTAGCTGCCGATCCACCACGCGGGCGGCAGGTGCGCGGGCGTGGGCAGGGCCACCAGGGCCGCCGGGTCGGGCTGCGGCAGCGTCACGGGCTGGCCCGGCGCCTGCGGCAGCCGGGCCAGGCCGACATGCGGGGCGTGGCGCGCGGCCAGCGCCTGCCAGGCCGCGGTGATGGCGGCCGGGCGCTCGTCCGGCGGTTTGGCCGTGAACCACTCCAGCGCGGGCACGCCCGCCCCCGCCGCCAGCCAGGCGAGCGGCGCCTTGCCGCTCTCGCTGACCGAGGGCTGGTCGCGCGACCCGGTGGCGTAGTGGCCCACCGGCAGCACGCAGCGGTGCACGGCGCGCGTCAGCGCCACGTAGATCAGCCGCAGGTCCTCGGCGGCCTGCTCCATGGCCAGGGCCTGCTTGATGGCCTTGTCCTCGCGGTCGGCGGCGAAATCCACCACCCGCTGGTCGCCCGGGCCCGCGTACTCGCGCGCCACCGCGTCCAGCGGCTTGGGCATGCGCCGGCTGGCCGCCCAGAGGAAGGGGCAGAAGACGATCGGGTACTCCAGGCCCTTGGACTTGTGGATGGTGACGATCTGCACCAGCTGCCGGTCGGATTCCAGCCGCAGCTGGGCCGCCTCGTCCTGCCGGCCCGCCAGGGCCTCGCGGCGCGTGTGCGCCAGCCAGCGCATCAGCGCCGCGGGCGAGTCGTGCCCCTCGGCCTGCGCCTGCTGCAGCAGCTCGGCCAGGTGCAGCAGGTTGGTCATGCGTCGTTCGCCGTCGGCGCGGCCCAGCAGGCGCTGGCCGATGCCCTCGTCGTGCAGCAGCCGGCGCAGCATCACGCCCACGCCGGCGCGCCGCCACAGCGCCTGGTAGGTGGTGAGGCGTTCCACCCAGCCCAGCCAGGCGGTCTCGCTCTGGCCCAGGGCCTCGATGGCGGGGGCGTCCAGCCCGATGAGCTGCGTGGCCAGGGCGCGCCGCAGCACGGGGTCGCGGCCCGGCTCCAGCACGGCGGCGAGCAGGTGCTGCAGGTCGTCGGCGTCGCTGCCGGCCCACACGCTGGCCTGCGACAGCTCCACGCTGCCCACGCCGAGGGCGGCCAGCGCCTGGCGCATGAGCGCGCCCTGGGCGTGCGAGCGCACCAGCACCGCGATGTCGCCACCGCCCACGGGCCGCGCGCCGAGCATGAGCTGGCCGTGTGGCGCCGCCTGCAGCAGGCGGGCGATCTCGGCGGCCGTGGCGCGCGCCACCTGGGCCATGAGCACGGCCTTGTGCAGCGCGGCGCCATCGGGTGCGGTGGGCAGCGTCCACAGCTGCAACGCGGCGCGGGGGGCACCGCTGGTGTCGGTCAGCGGCTGGCGCGGCTTGGCGCCGCAGGCCACGGGCTGGTAGTGCAGGCCGTCGACCACGAAGGCCTGCGGGTTGGCGCCGAACAGGCCGTTCAGCGCCGTGATGAGCTCGCCGGTGGAGCGCTGGTTCTCGCCCAGCGTGTGGCGCGCGGCCACGCGCGACGCGGCGCGCAGGTAGGTGGGCAGGTCGGCGTTGCGGAAGCTGTAGATTGCCTGCTTGGGGTCCCCCACGAAGAACAGCGGGGCATCCTGCGCCTCGGGTACCAAGTAGACCTGCTCGAAGATGCGGAACTGCAGCGGGTCGGTGTCCTGGAACTCGTCGATCAGGGCCGCGGGGAAGCGCTCGCGCACGGCAGCCGGCAGCGCGGAGCCGGGGGCGGTGAGCCGGTCGTGCAGGTTGGCCAGCATGTCGTCGAAGGCCACCACGCGCCGCTCGCGCTTGAGTGCACGCAGCGCGTCGGGCCCCTGCGCGAACAGGCGGCGCAGCAGCTGCAGGCGGGCGCGGTGGCGGGTGGCGGCCGCGGTGGCGTGCGCGTCGGCCAGCGCCTGCGCCGCATCCCAGAAGGTGTGCTCGGCCAGGCGGCGGCCCTGGGCCTTCTTGGCGGTGAGCTTCAGGCTGCCGCGGCCCAGCAGGCGTGCCTTGGCGGGCAGCGGCGCCAGCGGGTCATCGGCCGCGCCGAGCGTGTCCCAGTCGGCGATGGCCTGGTCCAGCGTGCCCTCACGGAAGGTGGTGCCGTTGAGGCAATCCCGCACCTGCGCCAGCGCCTCGACGAGGGCCGGTCGCCCGTCGCGCCACAGCCGGGTGGCCAGGCGGTGCGCCTCGCGCAGCGCGGCGTCGCCCAGGTCGCCGAGCGGCTCGTCCAGATCGGCTGGCCACAAGGCCGGGTTCAAGGGCCGCGCCAGGCGCTCGCGCAGCCAGCGGGCCCAGCGCTCGGGGCTGTCGCCTGCGTCCAGCAGGTGGGCGGCCAGCGGCCGCGGCGCGGGAGCCGCCACCACCTCGGCGCGCCAGAAGTCCTGCACCACCTGGGCCACGAGTTCGCCGTCGTCGGCCAGCAGCTCGGTGTGCAGCGGCAGGCCCGAGGCGAAGGGCGCATCGGCCAGCGCGCGCTGGCAGAAGCCGTGGATGGTGAAGATGGCGGCCTCGTCGAAGCCCTGCAGCGCCTCGTCGGCCAGGGCGCGCAGGGTGTCGGTGGCCAGGCCGCGCTCGGCCAGCGCCTGCAGCAGCTGCGGCACGAAGGGGTCGCCCGGCGGCAGCGGCTCGCCGCGCAGGGCGGCCAGCGTCTCGGCGAGGCGGCCACGGATGCGCTCGCGCAGCTCGGCCGTGGCGGCGTTGGTGAACGTGACCACCAGGATCTGCTGCACCGTGAACTGCCGCTCCAGCAGCAGGCGCAGGTACAGGCCGCAGATGTTCCAGGTCTTGCCCGTGCCGGCCGAGGCCTCGATGAGCTGGCTGCCGTGCAGCGGGCAGTGGAAGACATCCAGCGCCTGCATGGCGGGGGCCACAGACGGAGAGGAAGAGGGCGTGGCCGTCATGCCGCCTCCTCCTCGGTGCCCGCCACGGCCGCCTCGGCCGGGGCCCCGGCGCGGGCCGCGAGCACGGGGGCGAACACCGTGTCGGCCAGCGCGGCGAACTCGTCGTCGAGCGCGCCCAGCACCGGCTGGCCACGCAGGGAGATCTGGTAGGCCGCGTCCTGCGATTCACCGCGCTGGTAGCCGCTGCCCAGCCAGGCCTGGCCGGCCTTGGCCGGGCCCTGGGTGACCGCCACCCACGCACTGCGGGGGAAGAAGTGCAGCGGCTCGTGCTGGCCGCGCTCGAACAGGGCCACCAGCGTGGCCAGGTGGGCGGCGGCGTCGTCCACGGGCTGCAGGTGCAGCACACCGTCCAGCGCATGCCAGCGCGTGACGCCCTCGCAGCCGGCGCCCGCGTGGCCGCTCGCCAGGGCGGCATTGAGGAACAGGTGCGGCACCCAGGCGTCGATCACGTCCCGCGCGGACAGCTCGTCGCAGCGGCCGCGCACCAGGCCCGCCGGCCGCAGGTCGGCCAGGCCGCCGGTGAGGCGCCAGGGCTGGCCGTGCACCGGCACGGTCAGCGCGATGGGCAGCGTGGGCAGGCAGGGGTGGGCCTGCTCGGCGCGCAGCGCGGCCGCATAGGGGCGCAAGCGGGCCAGCTCGCGGGCGCACTCCAGCTCACCCACGGGGCCGGCGGGCAGCTCCTGGCCGGCGCGCGCCAGCTCGGCGAGCGCCGTGCCCTCGTCGCCGGCCAGCAAGGCGGGCAGCAGCCGCTCGGCCAGGGCGCGGCGCGCGCGGCGCTTGGCCACGAAAGGCTCGGCGTCGTCCAGCACCACCTCGTCGTCGAACAGCTGCAGGCCCAGGCGACGCCGCAGCAGGTAGCGGCAGGGGTGGCGGAGGAACTCGACCAGCTGCTCCAGGTGCAGCTCGCGCGGCTGGCCCGGTGCGGACAAGTCGGTGGCGGTGGGCGGGCGCAAGGGGGCGGGGAAGAACGGCGGTGCGACGAGACCGGCGGACAGGGCGGCGGCCTCGTCGCCGTCGGCGGGACCGCCCCCCTCGGCGTCGGACGACTCCGCCGCGTGCAGCGCGGCGGCGCTGCGCCGCGCCAGCTCGGCCGAGGCGGCGAAGCGGGCCTGCAGGCCGGCCGCCAGCGCGTCGCGCAGTTCGGTGTCGTGGCTGCGCCGTCGCTCGTCGGCCGTGGGGTCGAAGGCCTCGGGCGAGAAGGCCTGCAGCGGGTGGTCCACCACCCAGTCGGCGCGCGCACGCTGGATGTCCGCCGGGGTGTCGCTGGCCGCGCGTGCCGGGGCCAGGGCGTCGATCAGCTCGGCCACCAGCACCGAGGGCGGCAGGGCGGCGTTGTCGCGCACGTGGCGGCCGGTGTAGCTGATGAGCACGTGGTCGCGCGCGGCCAGCAGCAGATCGAGGAACACGTTGCGCTCGTCCAGCCGGCGCTGGCGGTCACCGCGGCGCGGCTCGCGGGCCAGCAGGTCGAACTCGGGCGGGCGGTTCGCGGTGGGGTAGGCCCCGTCGTTCATGCCCACCATGGCCACCACGCGGAAGGGCAGACCGCGCAGGCTGGCCATGGCGCTGAAGGTGATGCCGCCGCCGGGCACGCCGCCCCGCGCGGGGTCGTCGAGCGCGGCTTCGAGCGCGCGCCGCCACACGGCCAGCGGCAGCGGCAGGGCCGACGCGCCCGCGGCCTCCAGCGTGGCCACCAGCGCCTGCACCTCGTGGCGCAGCTCCTGCAGGTCGGCCTGGGCGAGCAGGGCCTCGTCGGCCTCGGCGCCGCCCGCCGCGCCGGCGGGTGGCCGGGCATCGAGAAAGTCGTCGAGCGCGCGCAGGGTGAGCGCGCCCCAGGCGGCCGGCGCCAGCGGCGCGGCCGTGGCCTGGTGCAGGCGCGACAACTGTTGCGTGAAACGGTGCAGGCGGCCGAGCAGGGCCGCGTCGCTGCCCTGGGCGCTGCCCGCCGGCAGCCGCGGCTGGGGCCCGAGTCCGGGCAGGCGGACCGGCGCGGCGCCGCCCGTGGGCAGGGCGTAGCCGAGGAAGAGCCGATCCAGCCCATCGGCCAGGCTGTGTCGCCCGGGCGCCTGCGGGTCGGTGGGCACCTCGGCCGCGGCACGCTGCGCCGCGTCCAGGCCCCAGTGCACGCCGGCCTGCAGCAGCCAGCGCTGCACGGTGTCGAGCTCGTCCGGCGCCAGGCCCACGCGGCGCGCCACCAGCGGCTGCTGCAGCAGGCCGAAGACCTCGCTCACCGCGAAGCGCGAGGCCACCAGCGCCAGCAGCTGCAGCAGCGTGCGCGCCGGCTGGCTGGCCCGGCTGCGCGGCAGGCCGGTGAGCTGGAAGGGCAGGCGGCGGGCTGGCGCCACGGTGGAGAACACCGCCTCGATCACCGGCGCGGCACCGGGCAGGTCGGGCGTGACCACCAGCACGTCGCCCGGCCGCAGGCTGGGGTCGGCCGCGAACAGCGACAGCAGTCGGTCGTGCAGCACCTCCAGCTCGCGCGTGAGCGAATGGCAGCGGTGGATCTCGATGGAGCGGTCGTCGGGCGCCACGCTGGCCGGGGGCAGCTCCTCCAGCGCCAGCACGCTGTTCTGGAAGGCGGCGAGCAGGTGGTGGCCGGGGTGGGGCGCAAAGCGGGCGTGGTCCTGCACCTGGTGCAGGCGGTCGAGCAGCAGGTCGAGGTGGGCCTGGGTCTGGCGGCCCCAGGCGGCCAGCAGGCGGTGGCCGGTCTCGTGGTAGCCATCCGCCCAGCCAGCCTGGCCCCGGCGCGCCTGGCGGCCGGCCAGGTGGGCGAGCCGGCGCGGGTCGACGATCTCGTACCAGTAGGCCTCGCAGGGATCGAGCACGTACAGGTGCAGGTCCATCCAGCTGCCCAGCCGCTCGAGCCAGGGCAGGTACAGCGGCGGCATGGACGGCATGCCGAACAGGTGGGCCGATGGCGGCAGCGGCCGGGGCGGGCGGTCGTGGGGCACGGCCAGGGCCTGCTGGTACGCCTCGCCCGGGTGCAGGCTGGCGGGGGCCAGCTCGGCCGCGAGCCGGCGCCACAGGTCAGACTGCCAGGCCTCGTCGGCCAGCGCGGCGGCCCCGGCCGTGGGCGGCAGCACGCTGCGCCCGTCGTCCCAGGCGGCCAGCCACTCGGGGCGGTAGGTGCTGTACTGGTCGAACAGCGCGGCGGTCGTGCCGGCCAGGTCGTGGCGCATCACCGCGTCGGCATCGGCGAGATAGCGCGCCAGGCGCGGGTGGCGGCGCCACCAGGCCTCGTCGCCGAAGGCCGTGTAGAGGCGCCAGGTGGTGAGCGGCGCCGCGAAGGGAGACTCCTCCGCCACGCGCGGCACGCCGTGCGCGACCTGACGCCAGAGCCACTGCGCCAGGAAGCCGAACTCGATGTGCGCGCACACGCCGTGCGCGCGCGCCGCGGCCAGCGTGAGGGCGCGCCGCATGGCCGCGCTGGGCACCAGCACATGCTGCGGCTGCAAGGGCCCGAGCGCGCCGCTGCGGCGCTCGGCCTGCAGGCGGTCGAGCAGCTCGTCGGCCAGGATCTCGAAGCGGTTGGACAAGTGCAGGTGCAGCATGGCTGCGCGCAGTATCCCGCGCCGCCGGGCCGGTGAGGCGAGCCGGGCGCCCGCAATGCCCTTCGCGGGCCGCCCGGTTCGCGGCCATCGGCCCACCCCGTGCCGGGGGCTGGGCTAGACTGCCGGCCGCCTTCTCTCTTGCCGCCGCCATGCCTGTTTCCGAAGCCGCGCTGCTCGACGCCCTGCGCACCGTCGTCGACCCCCACACCCAGCAGGACTACGTCAGCACCAAGCAGCTGCGCGGGCTGCGCATCGACGGTGGCCAGGTCGCCTTCGATGTCGAGCTGGGCTACCCCGCCAAGTCGGTGATCCCGGGCGTGCGCAGCGCGCTGATCTCCGCCGCGCGCAGCGTGCCGGGCGTGGAGAACGTCAGCGCCAACGTCGGCTTCAAGGTCATCGCGCACGCGGTGCAGCGCGGGGTGCCGCTGCTGCCCCAGGTGCGCAACGTGATCGCCATCGCCTCCGGCAAGGGCGGCGTGGGCAAGAGCACCACCACCGCGAACCTCGCGCTGGCGCTGGCCGCCGAAGGCGCCCGGGTGGGCATCCTGGACGCCGACATCTACGGCCCCAGCCAGCCCATGATGATGGGCATCAGCGGCCGGCCCGAGAGCATCGACGGCCAGAGCATGGAGCCGCTGGAGAACCATGGCGTGCAGGTCATGTCCATCGGCTTCATCGTGGAGCCCGACCAGGCCATGATCTGGCGCGGCCCCATGGCCACCCAGGCGCTGGACCAGCTGCTGCGCCAGACCAACTGGCACGACCTGGACTACCTGCTGATCGACATGCCGCCCGGCACGGGCGACATCCAGCTCACGCTCAGCCAGCGTGTGCCGCTGACGGGCGCGGTGATCGTCACCACGCCGCAGGACATCGCGCTCATCGACGCCCAGCGCGGCTTCAGCATGTTCGACAAGGTGGGCGTGCCGGTGCTGGGCATCGTGGAGAACATGGCGGTGTACTGCTGCCCGAACTGCGGCCACACCGAGCACATCTTCGGCGCCGAGGGCGGCCAGCGCATGGCCGCACAGCGTGGCGTGCCCTACCTGGGCGCGCTGCCGCTGACGATGAAGATCCGCGAGCAGGCCGACAGCGGCCACCCCACGGTCGTGGCCGAGCCCGACAGCGAGATCGCCGGCCTGTACAAGGCGGTGGCGCGGCAGGTGGCGGTGAAGGTGGCCCAGAAGGCCAAGGACTTCTCCTCGAAGTTCCCCACCATCAACGTGTCGAAGTCCACCTGAGCGCCCGGCGCCCCGGCGGGCGCCTGGGGGACAGGGCCACGCTGGCGCTCAGGCCGGCAGCGCCAGGTCGCGCACGTGCGTGGGCCCGGCGCGCTGCGCGATCTCGTCGCGCAGGCCCCTCAGCAGACCCAGCGAGAACAGCGCCTCCGCGGTGACGAACTGCGGGCCCACCAGCAGGCCGATGAGGTCGTCGGTGAAGGCCGGCTTGCGGCCCTCGTAGTAGTGGCCCAGGAACTGCACCAGCCAGCCCAGCAGGAACAGACCGCTGCCCACCACGAACCAGGCGGTGAGGCCGCCGGTGCCCAGTGGCGCGGCCAGCGCCACCAGCGTGCCGTTGACCACGCTGACCGCCACCCCCAGCCAGAACTCGCCGCGGGTGAGGTACCACAGGGTGGTCACCGCCCACAGCAGGGCGGCTGGCGTGAGCGCCAGCACGCCGGCGGGGGTGGCCACGTCCAGCGCCGGCCGCGCGAGCAGCACGCCCACCGCGAAGACGATCAGCGGGATGCCCACGAAGTGGGTGGCGATATTGCGCCGGTCGCGGTGGTAGCGGGCGTACTGGACGAGCAGCTCGCGGGCGGGACGGAAGGCTGAAGCCATGGCGGCCTCCTCACGGGGCGCACCTGCACGGGAGGCACAGGCACGCGGGGCGACAACGATGGCCGGATGCTAGCGCCTGTGCGCCAGGGCCGGGGGCTTGCGGGGTCTTGGCGACGCTGATCCGCGTCAATTCCGGCGCGCCGGCCATGGCTTGACGCGCGCCGGGTGGCCGGTCAGCGCAGCCCCAGCTCGCGCTGCAGGTCCGTCGCCGGCCAGGCCCTCGGATGGGCCGGCCAGGCACGCACCAGCCGCGCGATGCGCTCGTTCAGCGGCGCGTCCCGCCCGTGGGCCCGTGCCAGCCGCACCACCTCGCCACACAGCGCGTCCACCTCGGTGGCGCGGCCCAGGGCCAGGTCGTCGGCCATGCTGGAGCGGGCCTCGGGGTCGATGCGCAGCATGCGCTGCGCCACGCGCTGGAACAGCCCGTCGGGCAGGGACAGCACCACGGGCAGGCGCCGCGGCGCCACGGCCGCCACCTGGGCGGGCTCGATGCCCGCCGCGCCCAGGGCCGCCACGGCCTCGCGCTGCAGGGCAGCGAACACGCGGCGGTAGCCACGCTGCATCAGCTCGGCGCGCAGCGGCAGGCCCGAGAGGGCATTGACCGGGTTGTTCAGGTTCAGCAGCAGCTTGCCCCACTGCACCGGCCGCAGGTCGGTGTGCAGGCGCAGCGGCAGGCCGGCCGCCTCGAACACCGGCACCCAGGGGCGCAGGGCCGGGTCGTCCTGCGCCGCCAGGCGCCCGCCAGTGCCGCGGTGCAGGTGGCCGGGCGACAGCTCGGCGATGTTGTAGGGCACCATGCCGGGCAGCCAGTGCAGGCCCGGGGCCGCCGCATGGGCGGCCTCGACATTGCCGATGCCGTTCTGCAGCGAGAGCACCGGCGTGCCGGCGGGCAGGGCGGCGGCGAGCTGCGCGGCGGCCGTGGCCGTGGCCCCGCACTTCACGGCCAGCAGCACCAGGGCCGGCGCGAGACCGTCGCGCGGCTGCTCGCCCATGTCCAGCGCCGACGGTGCCAGCCGCTCGTCGCGGCCGTCCTGGTCGGTCACGCGCAGGCCGTGCGTGCGCCAGCCGTCCAGCGTGCGCGCGCGGCCCACGAAGTGCACGGGCACGCCGGCGGCCTGCAGGCAGCCGCCCACGTAGCCGCCCACGCTGCCGGCGCCCATGACGAGCACCGGCCCCGGCACGCCGCCGGCGCTCAATGCGAGCCGGCGGGCTGCCCCGCACTGCGCAGGTGGGTGGGGCCTGCCGCCTCCTCGATGCGTGCGCGCAGCGCGCGGCCCCAGCCGAGCGCGAACATGGCCTCGGCGGTGACGAACATGGGGCCCACCAGCAGGCCGATGAGGTCGTCCACGAAGGCCGGCTTGCGGCCCTCGTAGTAGTGGCCGATGAACTGCAGCACCCAGCCGACGACGAAGACGCCCACGCCCCAGGCCAGCCAGCTGGCCGTGCTGCCGTCGGCCAGGCCGTGGCCCAGCGCCACGAGAGCCAGCGTCAGCGTGCTGACGACGGCGCCCAGCACGAGCTGGCCGCGCGTGAGGTACCAGGCGGTGGCCCCCGCGGCCACCACCCAGGCGGCCGACAGCTCCATGCCACCGAGCGGGAAGCGGGCCCGCGCCAACAGCACGCCCACCGCGAAGACGATCAGCGGGATGCCGACGAAGTGGGTGGCGATGTTGCGGCGGTCGCGGTGGTAGTGGGCATACTGGATCAGCAGTTCGTCGGCCTGTCGCATGGCGGCGCTCCGGTGGTGGTGCAGCGAAGGCCCATGCTAGGCGCCGGTGCGGCTTGACGACTGTCAAAACCTCGACATTCCCGCCCTGCGGCGCCCCATGGCTTCTCCGGACATTCCCGCATCGCTGCCCGCCGACCCGGCCGCCCCCGGCTGGCATGCCGTGCTGGCCACCGACGCCTGGTTCGGCCAATGCCCGCCGGCACTGCGCGACGCGCTGTGCACGCTCGGGCGGGTGCAGCGCCTGGCGCCGGGCGAGTGCCTGTTCCGGCGGGGCGACGCGGCCGACGGCCTGCTGTGCGTGCTCGAAGGCGCCGTGCGCGTGGGCGCAGTGGGGCAGGACGGCAGCCAGACGCTGCTCGCCTTCGTGGAGCCGGGCCGCTGGTTCGGCGAGATCTCGCTCATCGACGGCCGGCCGCGCACCCACGACGCGGTGGCCGAAGGGCCCACCGTGGTGCTGCGCGTGCCGCAGGCGCCGCTGTGCAGCTGGCTGGACGCCCACCCGGCCCACTGGCAGGCCATCGCGCAGCTCGCCTGTGCCAAGCTGCGCATGCTGTTCGGCGTGGTGGAGGACATCGCCCGGCTGCCGCTGCCGGCCCGGCTGGCTCGCCGGCTGTGGCTGGAGGCGCATGGCTGGGACGAACGGGCCGGCGCGCCGCGGCGCACCCTGCGCCTGCCGCAGGAGCAGCTGGCGCTGCTGCTGGGCGTGAGCCGGCAGACGGCCAACAAGGCGCTGCGCGCGCTGGAGGCCGAGGGCGTGCTGAGTTTGCGCTACGGCAGCATCGAGCTGATTGACCTGGACCGGCTCGCCCGCGTGGGCGAGATGGCGGGCCCGGGCTCCTAGAATCCGCCGCTTACCCCAGACGAGCCCGAGCGATGAGCATCAAGAGCGACAAGTGGATCCGCCGCATGGCCGAGCAGCACGGCATGATCGAGCCGTTCGAGCCCGGCCAGGTGCGCTCGGCACCCGACGGCCACAAGATCGTCAGCTACGGCACCTCCAGCTACGGCTACGACATCCGCTGCGCGCGCGAGTTCAAGGTCTTCACCAACATCCACTCCACGGTGGTGGACCCGAAGAACTTCGACGAGAAGAGCTTCGTGGACGTGGAGAGCGACGTCTGCATCATCCCGCCCAACAGCTTCGCGCTGGCGCGCACGGTGGAGTACTTCCGCATCCCGCGCAGCGTGCTCACCATCTGCCTGGGCAAGAGCACCTACGCGCGCTGCGGGATCATCGTCAACGTGACGCCCTTCGAGCCCGAGTGGGAGGGCTACGTCACGCTCGAGTTCAGCAACACCACGCCCCTGCCGGCCAAGATCTACGCGGGCGAGGGCTGCGCGCAGGTGCTGTTCTTCGAGAGCGACGAGGTCTGCGAGACCAGCTACAAGGACCGCGGCGGCAAGTACCAGGGCCAGCGCGGCGTCACCCTGCCCAAGACCTGACCCCTGGCCGGTACGCCGGTTGCCCTCGAGCCGGACGGGCCAGGTGGCCCGCTGGAGCGAGGTGCGTCATGCGGTGGGAAGGCAACCGTCAGAGCGACAACGTCGAGGACCGTCGCGGTGAGGGCGGCGGCATGGGCCTGCCGGGGCTCGGCGGCCTGGGTGGCCGAGGCCTGAGCCTGGGCACCGTGGCAGTGGCCCTGGTGGCCGGCTGGATCTTCGGCATCAACCCGCTGGCCCTGCTGGGCCTGGCCAGCGACCCGCGCGGCGCCACCTCCACCGCGCAGCAGGGCCCCGCGCCGGCCCCCCCGCCCGAGGACCGCCAGGCCGCCTTCGTGTCCACCGTGCTCGCCGACACCGAGGACGTGTGGCGCATGCTGTTCGAGCGCAGCGGCGGCGTCTATGCGCCGCCCCGGCTGGTGTTGTTCCGCGGCGGGGTGCGCACGGCCTGCGGGCAGGGCCAGGCCGCCATGGGGCCGTTCTACTGCCCGGCCGACCGCAAGGTGTACATCGACCTGGGCTTCTACGACACGCTGCAGCAGCAGCTGGGTGCGCCGGGTGACTTCGCCCAGGCCTACGTGATTGCCCACGAGGTGGCCCACCACGTGCAGCACCTGCTGGGCGTGACCGACCGGGTGGACCAGCGGCGAGGCCGCACCAGCCAGGCTCAGGCCAACGCGTTGTCGGTGCGCATGGAGCTGCAGGCCGACTGCCTGGCCGGCGTGTGGGCCCACCATGCGCAGGCCGCGCGCCAGATCCTGGAGCAAGGCGATGTGGAAGAGGCCCTGAACGCCGCCTCGCGCATCGGCGACGACGCGCTGCAGCGGCGCTCGCAAGGCGAGGTGGTGCCCGAGAGCTTCACGCACGGCACCAGCGCGCAGCGCGTGGCCTGGTTCCGCCGCGGGCTGGAGGGCGGCGACGTGCAGGGCTGCGACACCTTCCAGGCCCGGCAGCTCTGACCCGCCCCATGCGCGCCGGCACCCGATCCAAGGCCCTGGTGGGCGCCTGGCTGGATTTCCAGCCGCCGGCGCAGCGCGAGGTGGCCCAGGCGCTGCGCGCGGCCGTCCGCGAAGTGGAGCCCGAGCTGGGCGAGGCGATCCGCTGGGGCCAGCTGGTGTTCCTGTGGGGCGGCTCGCCGCTGCTGGCCATCGCGCCGCACCGCGGCCACGTCAACCTGCAGGTGTTCAACGGCCACCAGCTCTCGGCCGGGCTGCTGCCGCCCGATCCGTCCGGCCGGCCCGGCCCGCGCAGCCTGCGTTGCCGGCTGCAGCAGCCGGTGGACACGCCGCACGTGCGCGACATCGTGCGGGCCAGCGTGGCGCGGGCGCGCGAGACGGGGCTGGGTCGCCCCGCCGCGCCCGCCGAAGGCCAGGCCACCCCGGGCACGGGGCCCGCCATCGACGCCGGCGCCGCCGACGGGCCGGACGACAGTGCCTGAGGCCTGTGGCGGTGGCCGGCCCCCGGTGGCCCGCACTCACGTGCGGGGCCGGGCCCCTTCGATCAGCGGCAGCCAGTCGCAGCGCAGGCGACGCCGCCGGTGCAGCCGGCGCCGCAGCGCGCAGTAGGCCACGGGCGTGAAGAACAGCGCCACGCAGGCCAGCACGGCCCAGCCCGCGTCCAGCATGAACGAGGCGGGTGCACCGAACCAGCCCATCAGCCACAGTGTGAGCACGGCGTCGAAGGCGTGGTACTCCATCGGGGCGTCCCAGCGGTGGTCCACCATCCAGGCTTTCATCAGGGCGAGTTGCGAGAGCGTCATGGCAGGCTCCGGTGCAAGGCGTCAGACGGTGTGATGGTGCGCGCATGTCAGTTTGGTGTCAGCCAGGAAACAAGGGATGAACCTCCCGCAGTTCGCGGGTGCGCAGGCGGCTTCCGGCAGCGGCCGTGCCCGCGGCAGGCGCGTGACTTGCTGGCCCGTGGGCATGCTGCTCCCGGCCACGCCCCTCCGTCGCACCCTGGCCGCCATGGCATTGAGCGGGGGCATGGCGCTGCCGCTGGTGGCCTGCCAGGCTGGCGCGGCGCCCCGCGCCGGCCCCGCCGCCGCTGTCCCGGCGCTGGCGGGCAGCGAGGCGGCCGTGCGGGCGCGGGCCAACGCCTTCCGCGCCGAATCAGGCCTGGCACCGCTGGCGCCCGAGCGTGCGCTGCAGGAGGCCGCGCGCGCCTTCGCCGCCTACATGGCCGAGTCCGATCACTATGGCCACGAAGCCGATGGCCGCACGCCGGCGCAGCGCAGCGAGGCCGCGGGCTACCGCTGGTGCGCGGTGGCGGAGAACATCGCCTATGTCATGCGCTCGGACGGCTTCGCCACCGAGGAGCTGGCGCGGCGGCTGATGGACGGCTGGATCGCGTCGCCCGGCCACCGGCGCAACCTGCAGGACGGTGACATGACGCAGACCGGCGTGGCCATCGCGCACAGCACGCGCACGGGCCGCTACTACGCCGTGCAGCTGTTCGGCCGGCCGCGGGACGCGCGGGTGCGCTTCGACATCCGCAACAGCGGCCGCCAGCCCACGCGCTACACGCTGGGCGAGCAGGCCTTCGACCTGCCGCCCGGCACCACGCGCACCCACGAGCAGTGCCGCGCCGAGCCGCTGCGCCTGCCAGGGCGCGGTGCGGCGGTGGCCCCGCGCGACGGCGCGCATTACCGCCTGGAGCCCGCGGGTGCGGGCGACTGGCGCCTGGTGGAGGGCTGACCCATGACACACACCCCCGCACTGTTCAAGCCGCCCGTCGGACGGCCCGTCCGCGCTGCGTGGCGTGGCGTGGTGGCCGGCATGGCGATGGGGGCCTGGCTGGCCGGCGCCGCGTGGGCGCAGGCGTCGGAGGTGCCGGCGCCGCGTTCACCCGCCTGCCGGGATGCGCTGGCGGCGCTGCAGGCCGACGAGAACCGCCTGCTGCAGGAGCAGCGCGGCAGCGGCACGCCCGCCGTCGCCCCGCCGGCGCGCGAGCGG
>NZ_JAYRUN010000029.1:0-19287 GCF_041918995.1 Ideonella sp.
GGGCCGGGGGGGCCGCGACCGGGGGCCGCGCGGGCTCGGGCAGCGGGGCCGTGGCGCGCGCGGGGGCCGGGGCGGCGGCCGGGGCGCTCTGGGGCCGGGCCGCCGGGGCGGCGGCGCCCGGGGTGGGCGACGCCGCCGCCGCATCGGACTCGATGCGGATCAGCTCCGAGCCCACGGCCAGCACCTGGCCGACCTCGCCGCCCAGGGCCACCACGCGGCCGGCCACGTGCGACGGGATCTCCACCGTTGCCTTGTCGGTCATCACGTCGGCCAGGACCTGGTCCTCGGCCACGGTGTCGCCCGGCTTCACATGCCAGGCCACCAGCTCCACCTCGGCGATGCCTTCGCCGAGGTCGGGCATCTTGATCACATGCACGCTCATGCGCGTTGTCCTTGTGTGTTCGTCGTCATGCGGGCGTGCATGCACACCCACCCGGCCTCACGGCTCCATCACCTGCCGGTAGGCGTCGGCCACGCGGTCGGGGCCGGCGAAGTACTGCCACTCCTGGGCATGCGGGTAGGGCGTGTCCCAGCCGGTCACGCGCTCGATGGGCGACTCCAGGTGGTAGAAGCAGTGCTCCTGCACCAGCGCCGAGAGCTCCGCGCCGAAGCCGCTGGTGCGCGTGGCCTCGTGCACGATGACGCAGCGCCGCGTCTTCTTCACCGATTCCACGATGGTCGGCAGGTCGATCGGCCACAGCGTGCGCAGGTCGATCACCTCGGCGTCGATGCCGCTCTCCTCGGCCGCCGCCTGCGCCACCCAGACCATGGTGCCGTAGGTGATCACCGTGAGGTCACGGCCGGGCCGCACCACCGCCGCCGACTCCAGCGGCACGGTGTAGTGCCCTTCCGGCACCTCGCTGGCCGGGTGGGCCGACCAGGGCACCACCGGCCGGTCGGGGTGGCCGTCGAAGGGGCCGTTGTAGATGCGCTTGGGCTCCAGGAACACCACCGGGTCGTTGGACTCGATGGCCGCGATGAGCAGGCCCTTGGCGTCGTAGGGGTTGCTGGGCATCACCGTGCGCAGGCCGCACACGTGCGTGAACAGCGCCTCCGGGCTCTGGCTGTGCGTCTGGCCGCCGTAGATGCCGCCGCCGCAGGGCATGCGGATCGTGAGCGGCGCGGTGAAGTCGCCCGCCGAGCGGTAGCGCAGGCGCGCCGCCTCGGACACGATCTGGTCGTAGGCCGGGTACATGTAGTCGGCGAACTGCACCTCCACCACCGGCCGCAGTCCGTAGGCGGCCATGCCGACGGCTGCGCCCACGATGCCGCCCTCGTTGATGGGCGCATCGAACACGCGCGTGCGGCCGTACTTGGCCTGCAGGCCCTCGGTGCAGCGGAACACGCCGCCGAAGTAGCCCACGTCCTGCCCGTACACCACGACGTTCCCGTCGCGGCCGAGCATCACGTCCATGGCCGAGCGCAGGGCCTGGATCATGGTCATCTGCGCCATGCTCAGTGCCCTCCTTGGCCCGCGCGGGCCTGGGCCTGCTGCAGCTGCGCCACGAGGTGCGGCGGCATCTGCTCGTACACGTCTTCGAACATGCTGCGCAGCGGCGGGATGTGGCCGTCGTGCAGCGAGCCGTGGGCCTCGGCCTGCTTCAGCGCCGCGGACACCTCGGCCTCCAGCCGGGTGCGCGTGGCCTCGTGCTCCTCGTCCGACCAGGCGCCCAGGCGGATGAGGTGGGTCTTCAGGCGGGCGATCGGGTCGCCCAGCGGGAAGCACTTCCAGTCGTCGGCCGGCCGGTAGCGAGCGGGGTCGTCGCTGGTGGAATGCGCGCCGGCGCGGTAGGTGACCCACTCGATGAGCGTGGGGCCCAGGTTGGCGCGCGCGCGCTCGGCCGCCCAGCGCGAGGCAGCCAGCACGGCGAGGAAGTCGTTGCCGTCCACCCGCAGGCTGGCGATGCCGCAGCCCACGCCGCGCGCGGCGAAGGTGCTGGCCTCGCCGCCGGCGATGGCCTGGAAGGTGGAGATCGCCCACTGGTTGTTCACCACGTTCAGGATCACCGGTGCGCGGTACACGTGGGCGAAGGTGAGCGCGGTGTGGAAGTCGCTCTCTGCCGTGGAGCCGTCGCCGATCCAGCCCGAGGCGATGCGGGTGTCGCCCTGGATCGCCGAGGCCATGGCCCAGCCCACCGCCTGGATGAACTGCGTGGCCAGGTTGCCGGAGATGCTGAAGAAGCCGGCGCGCTTGTACGAGTACATCACCGGCAGCTGCCGTCCCTTGATGGGGTCGCGCTCGTTGGACATGAGCTGGCACATCAGCTCCACCATGTCGATGTCGTCGCGCGACAGCAGCAGGCCCTGCTGGCGGTAGGTGGGAAAGCACATGTCGCCTTCACGCAGCGCCTGGGCATGCGCGATGGCGATGGCCTCCTCGCCCAGGCACTGCATGTAGAAGCTGATCTTGCGCTGGCGCTGCGCCATCAGCATGCGGGCGTCGAAGGCGCGCGTCTTGAGCATGGCCACCAGGCCGCGCCGCAGCGCCTCGGGCTCGACCGCCGGCGCCCAGGGGCCGACCGCGCGGCCCTCGTCGTCCAGCACGCGGATCAGCGAGCCGGCCAGTGGCGCGGTCTCGGCGGGCGACACATCCAGCGGGGGCCGCGGCACGGCCCCGGGGGGCGCCATGCGCAGGTAGGAGAAATCGGTGTGCTGGCCCGGCCGGCCGGTGGGCTCGGGCACATGTAGGCGCAGCGGCGTGGGGGCGGGGCTGGCGGCCACGGGCGAAGCCACGGCGGGCGCAGGAGCGGGCGGGGTGGCCACCGGCACGGGCGTGGGTTCGCCGCGCGGCTGGCGCAAGGGACTCGACAAGGCAACCTCCTGGGTCAGGAAGACGAGACGCACACCGCCGCCGAGGCCGGGCGGGTAGCCCGGTCGGCGCGGTCTGGGCCCGAGTGTCGGCGCTGCGGCTCGCCCCTGTCATCGGGAGGGGCCCTTAAGGCGGCGCCACGGCGGCGCGCCTTGACCTGGCTCAGCGCGTGGCCAGCGCCTCCACCTGGATGCGCAGCTGCACCGCCATGTCGAAGCCGTAGGCCTTGCCGGCGTCGATGCCGAAGGCGTCGCGCTGGAACTCGCCGTGCGCGTCGGCGCCGCACAGCTCGCGCTTGAACAGCGGGTGCGGCATGCACTTGAAGCGGCGGATCTCCAGCGTGAGCGGGCGCGTGATGCCCTTGAGGGTGAGCTCACCGTCCACGCGCGTGGGCCGGCCGTCGGTGAAGCCGGCGAGCTGGCCGCGGTAGCGGGCCTGGGGGAAACGCTCGGCATCGAACAGGCTCTGGCCGCGGGCGGCGGCGTTCATCTGCTCCAGCCCGAAGTCGATGCTGTCGATCTCCACCACCAGGTCCACGGCGCCGGTGCCGGCCTCGCGGTCCATCACCACCTGGCCGGCGGTCTTGTTGAACTTGCCGCGCCAGACCGACAGGCCGCCGAGGTGGTCGGCCTCGAAGCTGGGGTAGGTGTGGGTGGGGTCGAGCTCGTAGGTGACAGGGGCCGCCTGGGCCGCGCCGACGGCGGCCAGGGCCAGGCCGGCCAGGCCTCGCAGGAGGAAGGAGGAAGGCGTCATGGCGTGCATTGTGCGGGGTGGCCCCCGCGACGCACGTCGCGGTTTTCCCAGACCAGCACCGCGGCGGCCAGGTCCTCCAGCGCCGTGCCGACCGACTTGAACACCGTGTGGTGTGCGCCGGGCGGCCGGGGGCGCGCGGTGTGGGCCACGAGGTCGGCCAGCGTGCCGAGCACGGCGTCGGGCGCGAACACGCCGCGCGACATCGGGCCCAGCAGCTCGCCGCTCTTGGCCAGGGCCTCCTCGGTGTCCACGTACAGCGCCGCGTGCGCGAAGCAGGCGTCGTCGGCCTCCCGCATGGCCGGCGTGAAGCTGCCGATGAGGTCCAGGTGCGTGCCGGCCCGCAGCCAGGCACCCTGCACCACCGGCTCGGTGGCCAGCGTGGCGCAGCTCACCACATCGGCGGCGGCCACCGCGGCCGCCAGGCCCCCGGGCGGCACGGCCTCGGCGCTCGCCATGCCCTCGGCGCGCCACCGGTCCACCAGGGCGCGCGCGGCGTCCGCCCGCCTCGCCCACACGCGCACGCGGCGCAGCGGCCGCACCGCCGCGTAGGCCGCCGGCAGCAGCGCCGCCACGCGGCCGGCGCCCACCACCAGCAGGTCACCCGCGTCGGCTGGCGCGATGCACGACGCCGCCAGGGCGGAGGCCGCCGCGGTGCGCCGCGCGGTGATCTCGTTGCCGTCCATCAGCGCCAGCGGCACGCCGGTGGCCGCGTCGTGCAGCAGCACGCTCGCGTGCAGCCCCGGCAGGCCGCGCGCCGCGTTGCCCGGCGCGATGTTGATCACCTTCACGGCGTAGTAGCGGCCGGGCTGCCAGGCGGGCATGACGAGCGAGGTCACCGCCGGCAGGCCGCTGCCCTCGGGCGCGAGCGCCAGCACCTGGCGCGGCGGCACCTCGGCGCCGCGCGCGAACTGCGCCCGCAGGGCCGCCACCAGCGCCCCCATGGGCAGGGCTCGCGCCACGTCGGACGCATCCATCACCCGCATGCGGCCAGCATACGCGCAGCGCCACTGCACAAGACGTTGATGCAGGTGGCGCGCCGCGCGCTGCCGCGCCCGTATGCTGCCGGGCCCCGCGCATCCTGCGGGCATCGACACACCACACAACGAGGGAGGAACGTGGTCATGAATGAACTGGTCTACCCCAGGGAACGCACCCTGGGCACCATCACGCTGGTGCTCGGCGTCATCGTCTGGATCGGCCTGGTGGTCGGCACCTTCGGCGGCGCGCTGCTGGCCCTGCTGCTGGGCTTCCTGCTGTACCTGTTCGCGCAGTCGGCCCTGATCTCGCACATCCAGGGCAACGGCGTGGAGCTGTCGGCCAGACAGTTCCCGGAGCTGCATGCGCAGTTCCTGGCCTGCTGCGAGAAGCTGGGCATGAAGCAGGTGCCGCGCGCCTACGTGCTCAACGGCAACGGCGGCCTGAACGCCTTTGCCACGCGCTTCCTGGGCGCGCAGTACGTGGTGCTGCTGTCCGACGTGGTGGATGCGATGGAGCGCCACCCCGACGGCCTGCGCTTCTACATCGGCCATGAGCTGGGGCACCTGCGCATGAAGCACCTCCAGGGCCACCTGCTGCGCTGGCCGGTGCTGTGGCTGCCGCTGCTGGGGGCCGCCTATTCGCGCGCCCGCGAAAGCACCTGCGACCGGCACGGCCTGGCCTGCAGCGGCTCGCCGCAGGGCGCGGCGCAGGCGCTGGCCGCGCTGTCGGCCGGCGCGGGCCAGTGGGACAAGGTGGACATGGCCAGCTACGTGGGCCAGGTGAAGGCCACCTCGGGCTTCTGGATGTCGTTCCATGAGCTGGTGGCGGGCTACCCCTGGCTGTCCAAGCGCGCCGCGCGCGTGGTGGACACCGGCCGCGCGATGCCGCGCCGCCATCCGCTGGCCTACCTGTTCGCGGTGTTCGTGCCCTATGCCGGCCGCCTGGGCGCCGGCTTCGGCCTCATCGTCATGGTGTACCTGGTGGGGGTGCTCGCCGCCGTCGCGCTGCCGGCCTACCAGGACTACACGGTGCGGGCCAAGGTGGCGGAGTCACTCGTCCTCGCACGCCCGGCGCAGGAGGCGCTGACGGCCTACTACCAGGCCAACGGCAGCGTGCCGGAAACCCTCGAGCAGGCCGGCGTCGACGACCGGCTCCCGAACGGCCGAGCGCTGACGCTGGACCCGGAGAGCATGGTGCTGACCGTGCCGCTGGAGCAGGGCGAGCTGCTGCTCACGCCCGAGGCGCTGCCCGACGGCGGCGTGCGTTGGCATTGCGAAGCCGGCGAAGGCCTGGCCGAGAAGCAGCTTCCCACGACCTGCCGCTGAGGCGGTGCCGGCGGCGGCGCCTCAGGTGTCCGCCGCCACCAGCGCCTGGGCCAGGCGAGCCACGTCCACGGTGGCGCGCCGGCCATCCACGCTGGCCAGCACGCCCTCGCGTGACAGCTGGCTCACCAGGCGGCTGGCGGTTTCCAGCGTGATGTCCAGCATGTCGCCGATCTCCTGGCGCCGCGGCAGCCACACGCGGCCCTGGTCGTCGGCATGCGGCAACAGTCGCTCCAGCAGCTTGAGCATGCGCCGGCGCGAGGGGCCGGTGGAGATGTCGGCGATCCAGCTTTCGGCCTGCTCGAGCGCCGCCTGCCAGCGCAGCATCAGCGCGCGCGGCAGCGCCGGGTCGGCCTGGGCGACGCGCTCGATGGCGCTGCGCGGCAGCCGGCACAGCACCGTGGGCATGCAGGCCACGGCCTCGTCCGCGAAGGGCCGCTGCAGCAGGGCCTCCTGCCCGATGAGCTCGCCGCGGCCGGCCAGGCGCACGATGCGCCGGTGGCCCGCCTCGGTGACACGCTCCAGGCGCACCAGGCCCGAGCGCACGGTGTAGGCCGCGGGGCCCGTCTCGCCGCGCAGGTAGAGGGACTCGTCCGCCGCCAGGGGCACGCTGGCGATGTCCAGCCGCACATGGGAGAGCGTGGCGTCGGCCAAAGCGCCGAACAAGGCCTGCGGGCGCACCTCGCACGGGGGGCAGTGGGTGGCGGCAGCCAGCGACGCCGGCCGCGACGCCATCCGCCGCATGACGTGAACGTCGCCGGGCATGCGCTCTCCTGGGAAGCGGGTGCGGCGTCGTTGCCACATACCCGTGGCGGTATCTTACCGCCACCCGCCGGCGCAGGCGAGCGTCAGCCCTCGCTGCCCACCTTGAGCACGCGGAACGCGTGGGTGGCGCCACCCGGCCGGTCGAGCACGCGCACCGTGGCCTCCTGCGCGCGAAAGCCCTCGGGCAGCGTGATGCGGCCGTGCAGCACCTCGTGCGCGCGCAGGCTGAGCGGCTGCACGGGCACCTCCACCTGGGGGCCGTCACCCGCCACGCTGATCTGCACCACGCCCTGGAAGGGCCGGCCCCTGCCGGCGCGGCTGAAGACCACGCTGTAGTCGAGCCCGCCCTCGCGTGCGCTGAAGCGGCCGGCACGCACGGCCACGGCCTGCTGGCGCGGGTCGGGCGGCAAGGTGGCCACGAGCGCGGCCAGGTCGGCCTGCAGCGACTGGGTGGTGGCCTGGCTCGTGGCCAGCTCGCTGGCCAGGCGCGTGCGCTCGGCCTCGGTGCCTTGCTGCCGCGTGCGCAGGCTGGCCAGCTCGGCGGCCAGGCGCTGGCGCTCGGCGTCGGCCTGCTCGAAGCTGTTGCGCAGGGCAGCCGACTCGGCCGTGGACAGGCGCGGCGGCAGGTGCCGCTCCTGCAGGTAGATCACCCCCGCGGCGCCGCCCACCAGGCCGGTGAGCAGCAGCAGGAGCCAGGGCGGGATGCCGCGGCGCGAGCGCTGGCGGCGGTAGGGGTCGAAGACGACGGGCTTGGATCGGCCGAACATCCGGGCAGTCTCGCCCCGACCGGGGGCACAGATGCAACCCGATGTTCCGCGTGCCCGCCTGGGGAATGCCCGGGGGCCGGCCGCGGGCGGGCGGCCCCTCGGCCCCTCAGAGCTTCGAGGCCTCGGGCAGCTCGATCTTCACCTCGAGCACTTCCAGGTTGTCCTGGCGCTCCAGGTGCACGCGGATGTCGCCCGGGTTGATGCGCACATACTTGCTGATCACCTCCACCAGCTCGCGCTGCAGCGCGGGCAGGTAGTCGGCGCCGGTGCGGCCGGAGCGCTCGTGCGCCAGGATGATCTGCAGGCGCTCCTTGGCGACGCTGGCGGTCTTCTTCTTCTCGCCGAGCAGGAAGGAGAGGAAGGACATGGGGCTTACCTCCCGCCGAACAGGCGCTTGAACAGGCCGGGCTTGACGGCCTCGGTGAAGCGCATGGGGCGCTGCTCGCCGAGGAACCGGGCCACCAGGTCGTCGTAGGCGCCGGCCACGTCGCTGTCCTTCAGGTGGATGGCCGGCGTGCCCTGGTTGGACGCCTGCAGCACCGCCTCGGACTCGGGCACCACACCCAGCAGCGGAATGCGCAGGATCTCCTGGATGTCCTCCAGCGAGAGCATGTGGCCCTCCTGCACGCGGCTGGGGTTGTAGCGGGTGATGAGCAGGTGCTCCTTCACCGCCTCCTGGCCGTCCATGGCGCGCTTGGTCTTGCTGGCCAGCATGCCCAGGATGCGGTCGGAATCGCGCACCGAGGACACCTCGGGGTTGGTGACGATCAGCGCCTCGTCGGCGAAGTGCATGGCCAGCAAGGCGCCCGTCTCGATGCCCGCGGGCGAATCGCAGACGATGTACTCGAAGCCCATCTCGGCCAGGTCCTTCAGCACACGCTCGACACCCTCCTTGGTGAGGGCGTCCTTGTCGCGCGTCTGCGAGGCGGGCAGCACGAACAGGTTGTCGCAGTGCTTGTCCTTGATGAGCGCCTGGTTGAGGTTGGCCTCGCCGTTGATCACGTTGATCAGGTCATACACCACGCGCCGCTCGCAGCCCATGATGAGGTCCAGGTTGCGCAGGCCGACGTCGAAGTCGATCACGGCCGTCTTGTGGCCGCGCAGGGCCAGGCCGGAGGAGAAACTGGCGCTGGTGGTGGTCTTGCCGACCCCGCCCTTGCCGGAGGTGACCACGACGATTCTTGCCATCGGTGACGAATCCTTGAATTTGGAGAGGGTTGGGAAGGCGCGGTGACGCGCCGTCAGGTCTTGAGCGGGTCCATCACCAGCTTGTCGTCCACCAGCCGCACCTGGGCCGGCTGGCCCAGGACGTCCGCCGGCAGCGGCGTCTCGGTGGTGCGGTAGACACCTGCGATGGCGATGAGTTCGGGTTCGAAGCAGGTGGCGAAGATGCGCGCCGCGGTGTTGCCGCGGTTGCCGGCAATCGCCTTGCCGCGCAGCGGTGCGTACACATGGATGTGGCCGTCGGCGATGACCTCGGCACCGTGGTTGACGGCGGCCATCACCACCAGGTCGCCGCCGCGGGCGTACACCTGCTGGCCCGAGCGCAGCGGCTTGTCCACCACCAGCGCGGGCTGGGCGGGCGCCGGCACCTCGCGCACGACCTCCACTTCACGCACGACCTCGACCTCACGCACCACCTCCACCTCGCGCACCTCGCGCATGGCGGGCTCGGCGGTGCGCGGCGCGCGCGACACGGGCGCGGCCTCGGGCGCCTCGGCCAGCCCTGCCTCGCGCGCCGCGGCCATCTGCTCGGCCGAGCCGCCCAGCGCCGCCACGGGCAGCAGGCGGTGGCTGCGCAGCAGCGCCAGCAGCAGGTCCATGCGCGGCGCGGCCTCGCCGGCGACGGCGGAAAAGTCGATGGCCACCGGGTCCTGGTCGAACAGCTGCGGCGCCTCCCGCAGCTGCGATGCCAGCTCGTCACCGAGCGCGGCAAGGTCGGTGGTCTTGAGCAGCATGGACACGAGCGGCAGGCTCGTGTGCTTCAGTTCGAAGGCGGCGGCGGCACCGCCCGTCGTGGCGATGGCCATGCGGAGTCGAGGGACAGCGGAAAGAGGCGAAGTTTACCGGCCGCCCCAAGCAGCCCCAGAGGCCGCCTCAAGGCGCGAGACGGAACACCATGCCCGAGCCGCCCTTGTCACGACCTTTGCTGTTGCCACCGCTTCCAGAGGTGCCGTAAAGCCAACCGTCATCGGCCAGCAGTAAAGGGCCACTGGATCCTCCGCGCCACACCGAATCGTTGAAGACATGCAAGACCGTTGGATCGGTTCCATCGAACCGGATCTTGTAGATCGTGGCCAGTGCATTGGGCAGGGCGCCACCTGTGCTGCCATACCAGGTGCCGTCCGGGCCCTCTGTGAGACGCTTGACGGGCGAAGCGGGCCCGGAGGAGTCGAACGAGTACAAGCGTTCAAAACTGCCGTTGGGCAACACCCGAAACAGAGTGCCGCCGCCGCTCGGCCCGCAACCCAGCGCACCACCGTACAGCCAACCGTCGGAGCCCAATGTCAGCGCTTGCGGCAGGCAGCCGTCCCGCTGGTCCAAGCGCTTGACCAACGACACGCTGCCGTCCAAGCCGACCCGATAGATCGTGTCCACGCCACCGCTGATGACGCCATAGAGCGCACCGTCGGGGCCCACAGTCAATCGCTTGAAGGGTCGTGCACCCAACGGATCGTCGGGCGCGAATGAGTACAGCGACTCGAAACGGCCGGAGGGGGCGATGCGAAATATCGTCCCGGCATCATGCTGGCCGCCGACTGTGGTCACACCATAAAGATGGCCGTCAGTGGCCAGTGTCAAGCCTTCCCCGGGCATGGATCCATCGGTGCCGTCAAAACGATGCAGCAACTCGTGCCCCTTCTTGGCGGAGAGCCTGTACACCGTCCCATGGTCATTGGTGCCGCCCTTGAGGGTGACCCCATAAATTGCCCGCTCGTGCACAAGAAGTTCACCGTTCACACGACAGCCACGCGAGTGCTTCTGCGACGAAAAGTCATGCAGCGTGCTGTACATCCCCTTCGCATTGATGCGAAAGACCATGCCGCAGCCGCGCGTGTACGGATCGATGAAGATGCCACGGCTGTTCGAAACAGAGCCGTAAAGATTGCCCTCTCGGTCTGGCGTGACACCGCCGCTGACGGTCCATCCTTCCCCATTCCCGGGTAGATGTATCGGAGTAATGGCATCCGGGCCAGCGGCGGCATTGACCGCGGCTAAGCCACCGAAGGCGACGACGAACAGCAGTCGCTTCGCCATCACTGAACCTTCCAGTTGTTGACAAAGTCGAGCCACCCTGTGAACTGCGCCCTCTTGCCGACTCCGGTAGTGGGCTTGGCCATGCGGACGCGATCCTTGTTCAGATCCAGATCGAAGTAGCGCCAATAGAGGGCGAGACCAAAGTTGGGATAGTGCAGATGGTCATAGTTGGAGAACAACTGGTGCGCAGCCAACAGCTTCACGCGTCCGTTCGGCTCCTCTACAAAGCCATCCGAATACTGCAGCATCACGGGTAGTGTGGTATCCGGCTTCACGGCATCGAGCGCATTCCGAAAAAGCGGGTCGTATTTGTTCTTGGCATCGCTCCGGCACTCTGCGACGTACGCCCTTGCCGCATCATCCTGGATCAGGAAGTTGTCGGAAAACGTCTGGCACTGGTAGCTCGTCTGAGCTTCATAGCCGACAAACGCATTCACCTTGCTGGACGTATCGCCGCTGCCCATGTCCGCCTGCAGGCCCTGCCACAGCGCCAACGAACCGCGTGAGCGCCCGAACGCGAAGATGTTGCGTTTGTCGACTTTGAACTTGGCGGCGTTCTTGCGCAGAAACTGGATGAACAGACCCACATCCGTGTGAGGCACGGTGTGGGGCGGGTCGTCCGCCAGGTACTGGTCGGCTACCGGATGCCGAAACTCGACGGAAACGAAATGGAAGTTGCCGTTTCGCGCCACCGTGGCGACGTTGGTGTCAATGGGGCTCCCCGTCTCCCAGGCATGGGTAGCGCCGTTTTCGTGGAAGTAGACGATGACGGGAAAGACCTTGCCGTCGGTGGCGCGTGGGTCGTAGTCCTTCGCTGGCAGCACGTCGAACACGAAGCGCGTGGATGCGCAGCCGCGGGTCGGCTCAAGCCAATCGCCAGAACGCCACTTGATGTTCGTGTAGACGCCTCTGTCGTCAGGCGCAGGCACGGGCGTGGCGCCGAGCAGTCCCTGCTCGGGTAGGTCCACCCCCATTGGTGTGGGCGCCGCGTTGTTCACCCGCCCTTCGGGATGCGGGGAGGCGATGTTGCTGGTTTCCTCGTCAGGCGGCGGCGGGATGCAGACGTCGTAGGCCCAGGCTACCGGGCTCATCGCCGCTGCCAGCAGCGCAGTGGAAAGCACGGAGCGAACACTTGGGAGAGGGATATGCATGTCGACCCTGATGGATTGTCGTGGTGGGTCGACTCTTGCACACGTGAGCAAGTGACTGTTGACAGCCGAGACCAAGGTGAAGATTGTTGAGGCATACGCTCAGGACATGATCACCTGCAGGCTGTGCTCGTAGGCGGCGGTCAGGCGCTCGATGATGTCCAGCAGGCTGTCCGCGGCATGCGCCACCACGGCGCGGCTGTCGCCGCTGCTGGCGGCGTCGATGGCGCGCAGCAGGCGCAGCCACTCCTCCTGCGCCGCCGCCAGCAGCTGGCGCGTGTCGGCGCTGGCCAGCGGCGCCTGCTCCAGCTCGGCGAAGGCCGCCGCGATCTCGTCCACGCGCGGGGAGAGGCCCTCCAGGCGGGCCGGCTCGGCCAGCAGCGCGGCCAGCAACACGTCCTTGGCCAGGCGCTGCACACGCGCGCGCTGGCGGCCGCAGGTGTTCACCAGGCGCAGGGCGCGGCGGCCGCCGTCGTGCTCCAGCACGCGGGTGAGCGCCTCGGCGCCCTCCAGCAGCACCATGGCGCGGCGGTCCACCTCGGCCAGCTGGGCGGCCGTCAGGCGCGGCGTGAGCTGGGCCGACAGCGCGGCCCAGGCCTCGGCCACCGCCTGCAGCGCCGACCGCGTGGCCGCCGGTGGGTCGGCCAGCCGCGGGCACGCCGCCAGGTAGGCCAGGTTGGCGCGCGCGCGCTCGGCCGCCTCGTCCTGCAGGGCCCGCGCGCCCCGGGTGTCGATGCCGGCCAGGCGCTGCGCGGCGAGCTTGACGATGCGCTGCGAGAGCATGCGCAGCTGGCCCGCGCGGTTGATGGCCTCGGCCCACTGGCTGGCCTCGATGACCGAGCGCGACACCTCGCCCACACGCAGGTTGGCGTGCATGGCGGCGCCGCGCAGCAGGCGGAAGGCCTCGTCCTCGCCGATGCCGCGTGCACTCATGAGGACACCCTTGGCGCGGTCCACGTACTTGCGTTCGTCCAGCTGGGCACGGGCGCGGTCCAGGTCGGCGCGCAACTGGGCGGCGCGCAGCCAGCGGGCGCGGTCGCCGGCCAGGGCGGCGGCCCAGCCGGCAGGACCGGCCGGCAGCGGCCACCAGCCCGCCAGCCCCGACGCCCACAGCGGCTGCCAGGCCTCGGCCGGCAGCTCGGGGGACACCAGGCTCACCGGCCAGCGCGGGTCGGTGGCCAGGCACTCGGCCAGCGCCTGCAGCGTGTCGTGCAGCGTCTCGGCGCTGCACCAGGCCACGACCTGATCCGGTGCACCCGGATCGCCCGGCTGCACCAGGGCGGCGCGGCCGCACGCCACATGCACGTGCACGCCCTGCGCCGCCAGGGCCGCGGTCCACGCGGCCACGCCCATGCCGCCGGCCGCCGTGTCCTCGACCGGCTGCACCGTCCACACCTTGACCTGCCACTCGCTCGCCGCCATGGGGCGCGATTGTGACCGCGGGCCTGTGCGCCGGGTGAACCACACAGGCACAGGTCTTGCGTCACGTCAGCCCAGCCCCGCAACGCCGCGGGCGCTCCCCGCGCACACGCCCGGCCACCCCGGGCGCTCCGGCCACCGCCACCCCCTTCGCGGGGTGCTGGCGTCCCGCCCCGCGCACCGCCGCCCCCTTCTCTTCAAGTTCCGGCCCACCGGCACCGTCGCGCCCGCAGCGCGCGGCGGCGGCGGCCGGCCGTTGCCCATGACCGCTCCGCACGCCGCCCGCTCTGCCGCCATGACCGCCGTGACCGCCCGCTCCGCGCCCTCCCCGGGGTGGCGCGGCTTCCTGGCCGAGGGCCACGGCCCCACGCTGTTCGCCGCCTTCCTCTACTTCGCGTTCTCCTGCTGCATCTGGGTGCTCAACGGCGCGATGGCGCCGTTCATCAGCGAGGCCTACGGCCTGACGCCCGCGCAGAAGGGGCTGATGCTGTCCGTGCCCATCATCGCGGGCGCGCTGATGCGCTTTCCCCTGGGCCTGCTGGCGCAGTACATCGGGCGCAAGAACGCGACGCTGGTGGAGATGGGGCTGATCGCCGTGGCCATGCTGTACGGCTGGCTGGGCGTGGACAGCTTCAGCGACCTGCTCAAGATGGGCGTGCTGCTGGGCATCGCCGGCGCCAGCTTCGGCGTGGCCCTGTCGCTGGGCTCCGGCTGGTTCCCGCCGCGCCACAAGGGCCTGGCCATGGGCCTGGTGGGCGCAGGCAACGTGGGCACCGCCGTGTCGGTGCTGGTGGCGCCACCGCTGGCGCAGTGGCTGGGCTGGCAGACGGTGTACGCGGTCGCGGCCGCGGCCATCCTGCTGCCCATGGTGGTGATGGTGGTGCTGGCCAAGGAGCCGCCGGACGTGGACAGCCACGCCAGCCTGCGCGCCCACGTGGCCTGCCTGTTCGAGAAGGACGGCTGGGCCTTCAGCCTGATCTACGGCGTCACCTTCGGCGGCTTCATCGGCCTGACGACCTTCCTGCCCACCTACTACCACGACCAGTTCGGCGTGAGCAAGGTGCAGGCGGGCCAGCTCACCATGCTGGCGGCCTTCATGGGCGCCGCCGTGCGGGTGGCCGGCGGCTGGATCGCCGACCGCTGGGGCGGGGTGAACACGCTGACCATCGTGCTGGCCGTGGTGGCCGTGGCGCTGGCGGCCTGCGGCTTCGCGGGCCACTCGCTGGTGCTCACCACCCTGCTGCTCATCGTGTGCTTCGGTGCGCTGGGCGCGGGCAACGGCGCGCTGTTCCAGCTGGTGCCGCTGCGCTGGCCCACCACCACCGCGGTGGCCGGCTCCATGATCGGCGAGATCGGCGCGCTGGGCGGCGGCCTGGTGCCCAACGCCATGGGCCTGGCACGCCAGCACCTGGGCAGCTACAGCGCGGGCTTCTGGCTCTTCGCCGGGCTGTCGCTGCTCATGCTGGGCGTGATGCGGGTGATGCAGATCCGCTGGACGCGCACCTGGGCCGAAAAGGGCGGGCGTGCCCGTGTGCACGCATGAGCACCCTGCGGACGCGCACCCGCAGCGCCTGTCGGCCCTCAGCGCGGCAGGAACGCCAGCCAGGCGATGAGCAGCGCGTTGAGCAGCAGCGACAGGCCCAGCGCGAGCTGCAGCGCCGCCCGCGGGTCGCGCTGCAGCAGCGGTGTGGCGCCGGGCGCGGGCAGCGGGCGGGAGGCGCCGCGCTCCAGCGCCAGCAGCAGCTCCTCGGCCGTCTCGAAGCGCTGCGCGGGCTCGCGCGCCACGGCCTTGCGCAGCAGGTGGTCCAGCCACATGGGCACGTCGGGCCGCAGGCGCGAGGGCGGCACCGGGTCACGCCGGTGGCGGCCGCGCTGGTAGGGCTCGACCTCCCCATAGGGCAGCCGGCCGGTGAGCCACTGGTACAGCGACACGCCGAGCGCGAACAGGTCGCTGCGCGCGTCGGCGGGCTGGCCGTCCCACTGCTCGGGGTTCATGTAGCTGGGCGTGCCGGCATGCAGCTCGCGCTGCGCGGCGGGCTCGCGGCCACTGATCGCCACGCCGAGGTCCAGCACGCGCCACAGGCCGTCGTCGCCGCGGTGCAGGTTGTCCGGCTTGATGTCCCGGTGCACCACGCCCTGGCGGTGCAGCCGGGCCAGGGCGCGCGCCAGCGCCACGGCAGCGTCCACCACGTCGGCCACGGCCGGGCGGCCGGCCTGCGCCAGCTCGGCCATGGTGCGGCCGGCATGGGCGTCGAACACCAGGTAGAAGGCGCTGGCCGAGGCGGGCCGCGGCCGCACGCGCACGAAGCCGCCCTCCCCGGGCACGGACTCACCCAGCCGCTCGCCCAGCCAGCCTTCGTGGGCCAGCATGGCGCGCTCCTCGGGGTCGGCCGCGCGGGCGGGGTGCAGGGCCTTGACGACCACCGGCTCGCCCCCCACCGGCCAGCGCGCGCGGTACAGGCGGTGCACGCCCGTGTCGGCCAGCAGCCCGGTGATGGCCAGGCCGTCGAGCGTGTCGCCCGCGCGCAGCAGCGGCGGCGCGGGCAGGCGGCGGCTGTCGGCCTGCTCGTCGTCCAGCTGGCGGGCGTCCAGTCCGCGCACGTGCAGCACCAGGGCGGTGGCGTTGTCGCGCCCGCCAGCGGCCAGCGCGTCGGCCACCAGCCGGGCCGCGAGGGCCTCGGCGGTGCCGGCCTCAGCCGCGACGCCGGCGGCCAGCAGCGCCGCCAGCCGCGCCGGCCGCAGCACGCCATGCACGCCGTCGGTGGTGAGCAGGAACACGTCGCCCGGCCGCACGTCGCCCTGGGTGTAGTCCACCCGCACCCCGTCGTCCAGCCCCACCGCGCGCGTCAGCCGGCTGCGCTGGTCGGGGTGGTCGAGGGCGTGGTCGTGGGTCAGCGGCAGCAGCTCGCCCGCGCGCCACAGCCAGGCGCGCGTGTCGCCCACGTGCGCCACGGTCCAGGTGTGGCCCTGCAGCGCCAGCGCGGTGAGCGTGGTCAGCGCGGCACCGGCCTCGCCCGGCCCGCTGCGGCGCCGGTTCTGCGCCGCCAGCCAGGCGTTCTGCGCGCCGATCAGCCGGTCCAGCACCACCGTGGTCTCCCAGGTGGCGGGCGCGGCGAAGAAGTCGGCCAGCAGCCCCATCACGCTGGTCTGCGCCGCCTCCAGCCCCTGGCCGCCGGTGGACACGCCGTCGGCCACCGCGGCCACCCAGCCGCGCGCGGCCTCGTGGGGCGGCGCCCGCAGCGCACCGGCGAAATCCTCGTTGCGCCCGCGCGGGCCACGCTCGCTGGCGTGGCCGACATCCACCTCGAAGCTCATCGGCCCATTCTCCCTGCGGCCGTGGCTTGCCGCTTGCATTCGCCTTGCCTGAAAGGACAGCGCCCATGAAGAAGATGAAGCTCGTGATGATCGGCAACGGCATGGCCGGCGTGCGCACGCTCGAGGAGCTGCTGAAGATCGCGCCCGACCTGTACGACATCACGGTGTTCGGCGCCGAGCCGCACCCGAACTACAACCGCATCCTGTTGTCGCCGGTGCTGGCCGGCGAGCAGACGCTCGACGAGATCGTGCTCAACCCGCTGGGCTGGTACGCCGAGCACGGCATCACGCTGCACCTGGGGCGCCAGGTGGTGCAGATCGACCGCGTCCGCCGCGAGGTGGTGGCCGACGACGGCACGCGCGCGTCCTACGACCGCCTGCTGATCGCCACCGGCTCGCTGCCGTTCATCCTGCCGGTGCCAGGCAAGGACCTGGACGGTGTGATCGCCTACCGCGACATCGCCGACACCCAGGCCATGATCGACGCGGCGCAGCGCCACCGGCATGCGGTGGTCATCGGCGGCGGCCTGCTGGGGCTGGAGGCGGCCAACGGGCTGATGCGCCGCGGCATGGACGTGACGGTGGTGCACATCGCCCCCTGGCTGATGGAGCGCCAGCTCGACGAGGTGGCCGGCGGCCTGCTGCGCCAGTCGCTGGAGCGCCGCGGCCTGCGCTTCGAGATGGGCGCGCAGACCGAGGCGCTGCTGGGCGACGACGACGGCCGCGTGCGCGCGGTGCGTTTCAAGGATGGCCGCGAGGTGCCGGCCGAGCTGGTGGTGATGGCCGCCGGCATCCGGCCGAACACCGAGCTCGCCGAGCGCGCCGGCCTGCACTGCCAGCGTGGCATCGTGGTGAGCGACACGCTGCAGACCGTGACCGACCCGCGCATCTACGCGGTGGGCGAATGCGCCGCGCACCGCGGCGTGGCCTACGGCCTGGTGGCGCCGCTGTTCGAGCAGGGCAAGGTGTGCGCGACGCACCTGGCCGAGTTCGGCATCGGCCGCTACACCGGCAGCCAGGTGAGCACCAAACTCAAGGTCACCGGCATCGACCTGTTCTCGGCGGGTGACTTCATGGGCGGCGAGGGCACGGAGGAGATCGTGCTGAGCGACCCCACCGCGCCCAACGGCGGCATCTACAAGAAGCTGGTGCTCAAGGGCGACAGGCTGGTGGGCGCCTGCCTGTACGGCGACACCGTGGACGGCAGCTGGTACTTCAAGCTGCTGCGCGAGGGCCGGCCGGTGGCGGACATCCGCGACCGGCTGATGTTCGGCGAATCCAACATCGGTGACGCCGGCCACGAGGGCCACCAGAAGGCCGCGGCCATGGCCGACGGCGACGAGGTCTGCGGCTGCAACGGTGTCACCAAGGGCGCGATCTGCAAGGCCATCAAGGACAAGGGCCTGTTCACGCTGGAGGAGGTGCGCAAGCACACCAAGGCCAGCGCGTCATGCGGTTCGTGCACGGGCCTGGTGGAGCAGCTCATCATGTTCACGGCCGGGGGCGACTACTCGGCCGCGCCGAAGAAGAAGGCGATGTGCGGCTGCACCGAGCTCAGCCACCAGGACGTGCGCGACGCGATCTTCCGCGAGCACCTGCTGTCGATCCCGCAGACCCTGCAGCACCTGGGCTGGAAGACGCCCAACGGCTGCGCCAGCTGCCGGCCGGCGCTGAACTACTACCTCATCTCCTCGTGGCCCAAGGAAGCGCAGGACGACCCGCAGAGCCGCTTCATCAACGAGCGCGCCCACGCCAACATCCAGAAGGACGGCAGCTACTCCGTCATCCCGCGCATGTGGGGCGGCGAGACCAGCGCCGCCGAGCTGCGCCGCATCGCCGACGTGGTGGACAAGTACCGCATCCCCACGGTGAAGGTGACCGGGGGCCAGCGCATCGACCTGCTGGGGGTGAAGAAGGAGGACCTGCCCGCGGTGTGGCGCGATCTGGACATGCCATCCGGACACGCCTACGCCAAGGCGCTGCGCACGGTGAAGACCTGCGTGGGCAGCGAGTGGTGCCGCATGGGCACGCAGGATTCCACCCAGCTGGGCAAGGACCTGGAGCGCGCCATGTGGCGCATGTACGCGCCGCACAAGGTGAAGTTCGCGGTGAGCGGCTGCCCGCGCAACTGCGCCGAGTCGGGCATCAAGGACGTGGGCGTGATCGGCGTGGACTCCGGCTGGGAGATCCACGTGGGCGGCAACGGCGGCATCAAGACCGAGGTGGCGCAGTTCCTGTGCAAGGTGAAGACGGCCGAGGAGGTGATCGAGATCACCGGCGCCTTCATGCAGCTGTACCGGCGCGAGGGCTGGTACCTGGAGCGCACCGTGCACTACCTGCACCGGGTGGGCCTGGACCACGTGAAGAAGCAGGTCGTCGACGACGTGGCCCGCCGCCGTGCGCTGTGGGCCGAGCTGCAGTTCGCGCTGGACGGCGAGCCCGACCCGTGGTTCGAGTTCGACAAGGCGAGGGTGGATCGGCGGCAGTTTGCGGCGGTGGGTGGGGCATGAGAAGGCCCAGAACGGAGCGCCGGGTCGGCGCGCCCGGCCGGTGGCAGGCAGGCGGGGCGGCTCATGCGGCCGCGGCCCCGGCCATCGGCCGGGGCTGCCCTGCGATGCTCGGGCGGCCGGCCCGCGCTCAACTCGCTGCGCTCACTGCGTTCGCTGCGCTCGAGCAGTCGCGCGAGTCAGTTCACGAAGCGCGCTGGCGCGCGCGGCCGGCCACCCTGCGCTTCTCGGCGCGGCCGAAATCGC
>NZ_JAYRUN010000030.1:0-13734 GCF_041918995.1 Ideonella sp.
AGATCGCCGACATCATCGGCGTGATCGACGGCATCGCCTTCCAGACCAACATCCTGGCGCTGAACGCCGCGGTGGAAGCCGCCCGCGCCGGCGAGCAGGGCCGCGGCTTCGCGGTGGTGGCCGGCGAAGTGCGCAGCCTGGCGGGCCGCTCCGCCGAGGCCGCGCGGGAGATCAAGGCGCTGATCGGCGCCAGCGTGGAGCGCGTCGAATCCGGCACCCGCCTGGTGCAGGACGCCGGCGCCACCATGACCGAGATCGTGTCCAGCGTGCAGCGCGTGTCCGACATCATCGGCGAGATCAGCGCCGCGGCCAGCGAGCAGAGCCAGGGCATCGGCCAGGTCAACGGCGCGGTGCTGCAGCTCGACCAGATGACGCAGCAGAACGCCGCGCTGGTGGAGGAATCCGCCGCCGCCGCGGAAAGCCTGAAGGAGCAGGCCAAGCGCCTGTCCGCCGTGGTGGCCAGCTTCCGCCTGGCCGGCACGCCGGCCGCGGCGGCCACCCCGCCGGCGCCCGCCGCGCCGGCCGCCCGCCCCGCCGTCCCGCGGGCGGCGACAGCCGCCACGGTGCAGGCCGCCCCCGCCCGCCTTGCCGCGTCCGCCGCTCCCGCCCCGAAGCCGGCGCGCCCCGCCCCTGCGCCGGTGCGCGCCGCCGCGCCGGCCCCTGCCTCCCCTGCCCCCGCCCCTGCCCCGGTCACGGCCGACGGCGACTGGGAAACCTTCTGAGCACGACATCCGCACCATGATCCAGAACCTGAGCTTCAAGCACCGCATCGCCGCCCTCGTGGGCGTGGCCGTGGTGGGCATCAGCGCCATGTGCGCCTACACGGTGTGGAAGGAGAACGGCCAGCTGCACGACGCGAGGCGTTCCCAACTGGTCACCGCTGTGCAGTCCGCCCACCAGATCGTGGCGGCCTACCAGGCCCAGGCGGCAGAGGGCAAGCTGCCGGTGGAGCAGGCGCAGCAGGCCGCCAAGGACGCCGTGCGCCTGGCGCGCTATGGCGGGGCCGACGGCAAGGCGGACTACTTCTACATCTGGTCCACCGACGGCACGGGCGTGATGCACCCCGTCAAGCCCGAGTGGGTGGGCCAGAGCATGCTCGGCAAGGTCAAGGACGGCGAAGGCGGTGACGTCATCGCGATGCTCGTCAGCGCCATGAAGGCCAGCCCGGACGGCAAGGCCTTCGTGATGACCATGTTCCCCCGCCCCGGCCAGAAGGAGCCGGTGCCCAAGCTGCAGTACCTCATCAAGGTGGACGGCTGGAACTGGATGGTCGGCTCCGGCCTCTACATGGATGACGTGGCAGCGGAGGCGCGCCAGGCGCTGCTGTGGAACCTCACCCTGACCGGCGTGGTGCTGCTCGTGGTGGGTGGCATCGGCTGGGTGGTCGCGCGCAGCGTGATGCACCAGATCGGCGGCGAGCCCGAGCATGCGATGAACGTGATGCAGTCGGTGGCCGCCGGCGACCTGACGGTGGACCTGCATGAGGCGCCGCGCGGCAGCCTGCTGCACGGCCTGTCGGAGATGGTGGGCGCGCTGCGCCGCACGGTGGCCCAGGTGCGCCAGTCCACCGAATCCATCGCCACCGCGACGCAGGAGATCGCCCACGGCAACGCCGATCTGTCCAGCCGCACCGAACAGGCCGCCAGCAACCTGCAGGAGACCGCCTCGTCGATGGAACAGCTCACCGGCACGGTGCAGCAGACGGCGGACTCGGCCCGCAGCGCCAACCAGCTGGTGTCGGCCGCCACCTCGGTGGCGCGCCGCGGCGGCGAGGTGGTGGCCCAGGTGGTGACCACCATGGACGAGATCAACCACAGCTCGCGCAAGATCGCCGACATCATCGGCGTGATCGACGGAATCGCCTTCCAGACCAACATCCTGGCGCTGAACGCCGCCGTCGAAGCCGCCCGCGCCGGCGAGCAGGGCCGCGGCTTCGCCGTGGTGGCCGGCGAGGTGCGCAGCCTGGCCAGCCGCTCGGCCGAGGCCGCCAAGGAGATCAAGTCGCTCATCGGCAGCAGCGTGGAGCGCGTGGACACCGGCGCCCGCCTGGTGCAGGACGCCGGCACCACGATGGACGAGATCGTCGCCAGCGTGCAGCGCGTCAACGACATCATCGGCGAGATCACCGCGGCCGCCAGCGAGCAGAGCGACGGCATCGGCCAGGTGAACGTGGCCGTGGGCCAGCTCGACCAGATGACGCAGCAGAACGCCGCGCTCGTCGAGCAGGGCGCGGCCGCCGCGGCCAGCCTGAAGGAACAGGCCGATGCGCTGGCCAGCGCGGTGTCGGTCTTCAGAACCGGCGCCTGAGGCCGATACCAGCTCAAGAGGATCGCGCCCACGAGGCGCAAGAAGGCAAAGCGGTATGAACTGGATGCGGTTGTTCTCGATCAAGCTGCGCATGCGCGGCGCGATCGGCATGGTGCTGGCGCTGTTCGCGCTGGTCGGTGTGACGGCGCTGCTGGGCGGCCGGCACATGGCGGCACTGAACGAGGACTTCATGTCCCACTCGGTGCACGAGGTGACGGCCGTGGGCGCCGTGCGCCACACGCTGGGCCAGGTGCGCCAGTTCGAGAAGAGCATGGTCATCGACTACGAGGACGGCGTGTCCGTGCTCAAGCACCGCGGGCAGTGGCAGGCCGCCATCGGACGCGCCCGCCAGTCGCTCGCCGCGCTGGCCGAGGGCGAGGCCGACGCGGACAACGCGCTGGCCGAGGCCGCGGTCGTCGGCCTGGGCGCCTACGCGGCGGCCACCGAGAAGGTGCTGCAGCAGATCCAGGACGGCGCCTACGACAACGCCCGCACCGCCGACCGCATGCTCGCCAACGCCAAGGAGCACATGGCCAAGGTGGAGCAGGCGGTCGACGGCATCGAGAGGATCGTGGGCGAGGAGGCCGCGGCCACGCAGGCGTCCTTCAACCAGTCCATGCGCTGGACCTTCATGGCGTTCCTGGGCGTGCTCGGCATGGTCGTGCTGGTCGTGGTGCCGCTCACCCTGCTGAACTCCGCCGCCATCACCCGCCCGGTGGACCACGCGCGTCAGGTGGCCATGGCCATCGCCGAGGGTGACCTCACGCACCGCATCGACACCCACGGCAAGGACGAGACCGCGGACCTGCTGCGTGCGCTGGCCCACATGCAGTCGGCGCTGTCCGGCCTGGTGGGCCAGGTGCGGCAGGCCTCGGAGAACATCCACACCGCCTCCAACGAGGTGGCCTCCGGCAATGCCGATCTGTCCCACCGCACGGAGCAGGCGGCCAGCAACCTGCAGCAGACGGCCAGCTCCATCGACCAGCTCACCGGCAGCGTGCGCCAGAGCGCCGACGCCGCCACCCACGCCAGCGAGATGGCCACGTCCGCCTCGGCGGTGGCCCAGCGCGGCGGCGAGGCGGTGTCGCAGGTGGTGGCCACCATGGACGAGATCAACCACGCCTCGCGCCGCATCGGCGACATCATCGGGGTGATCGACGGCATCGCCTTCCAGACCAACATCCTGGCGCTGAATGCCGCGGTGGAAGCCGCCCGCGCCGGCGAGCAGGGCCGCGGCTTCGCGGTGGTGGCCGGCGAGGTGCGCAGCCTGGCCGGGCGCTCGGCCGAGGCCGCCCGCGAGATCAAGACGCTGATCAGCGCCTCGGTGGAGAAGGTGGATTCCGGCACCCGCCAGGTGCAGGACGCCGGTGCCACCATGAACGAGATCGTCGCTTCCGTGCAGCGCGTGACCGACATCATCCGCGAGATCACCACCGCCTCGGTGGAGCAGAGCCAGGGCATCGGCCAGGTGAACACATCCGTGTCCAGCCTGGACCAGATGACGCAGCAGAACGCCGCGCTGGTGGAGCAGTCCGCCGCCGCCGCGGAGAGCCTGAAGGAGCAGGCGACCCTGCTGCACGGCCTGGTGGCCCGCTTCCACCTCGGCGACAAGGCGCTGCACTGACGCGCGCGCCCCGTGCGCCGCCCTGCCCGCCCACCTCATTGACCGAATTCCCCCAGAAGGAGTCCCCCCATGGAGCGTCTGCTGCGCAGCCTGTCCATCCGGCACCGCCTCATCGGCGGCATGCTGGTCGTCAGTGTGCTCATCCTCGGCCTCGGCGTCTGGGCCGCCGTGAGCTACAAGACACTGCAGTCCCAGGCCGACGAACTGCTGGACAAGCAGACCGCGGTCAGCCGCGACTCCAGTGCCATCCTGGCCGCGCTCGAGCGCGTCCAGCGCTATGAGCAGTCCGTGCTGCTGAACGCCAACAACGCGGTGGAAGCCGGGGATCACAAGGCCCGCTGGGACAAGGAAGTGGCCGCCACGCTGGCGTTGCTGAAGGCGCCCACCGACGACGCAAACCGCGCCAAGCACACCGCCGAGGGCAGCGCCGGCCTGCAGGCCTACGCCAAGGAGGTGGGCCCGGTGCTGCAGCAGGTGCTGGAGGCCAAGCTCGACAGCACGGCCGGCTACGCCTACGCCCAGCGTGCCCTGCCCGACCTGGAAAAGGCCCGCACCACCTTCGCGGCCATGGTCAAGGAAACGGAGGAGGCCATCGTCGCCGAGCGCGCCGAGGCCAAGGCCGTGGGCACCATGCAGTCCAACGGCCGCCTGGCCGGCGCGGTGGTGGTGCTCGGCGTGTTCTTCGCGCTGATGTGGACGGTGTCGCGCTCGATCACCGGCCCGCTCACCAGCGCCATGGCCTGCGCCCAGCGCATCGCCCGTGGCGACCTGTCCGAGTCCATCCGGGACGACGGCCGCGACGAGGTCTCGGCCTTCGTGCGCACCCTGGCCGACATGCAGCAGTCGCTGCGCGGCATCGTGGGCCAGGTGCGCGCCAGCGCCGACAGCATCCAGACCGCCAGCGCCGAGGTGGCCACCGGCAACCTCGACCTGAGCCAGCGCACCGAGCACACCGCCAGCAACCTGCAGCGCACCGCCGCGTCGCTGCACGAGCTGACCGGCAACGTGCGCCACAGCGCCGACTCGGCCGCCCAGGCCACCCAGCTCGCGTCCTCGGCCAGCCGCGTCGCCGAGCGCGGCGGCCAGGTGGTGGACCAGGTGGTGCGCACCATGGACGAGATCAACACCAGCTCGCGCAAGATCGCCGACATCACGGGCGTGATCGACGGCATCGCCTTCCAGACCAACATCCTGGCGCTGAACGCCGCGGTGGAAGCCGCCCGTGCCGGCGAACAGGGCCGCGGCTTCGCCGTGGTGGCCGGCGAGGTGCGCACGCTCGCCCAGCGCAGCGCCGAGGCCGCCAAGGAGATCAAGGCGCTCATCGGCTCGTCGGTGGAGCGTGTGGAGAACGGCGCCCGCCAGGTGCAGGAAGCCGGCAGCACCATGACCGAGATCGTCAGCTCGGTGCGCCGCGTCAGCGACATCATCGGCGAGATCACCTCGGCCGCCAGCGAGCAGAGCCAGGGCATCGGCGAGGTGAACACCGCCGTGGGCCAGCTCGACCAGATGACCCAGCAGAACGCCGCGCTGGTGGAGGAATCCGCCGCCGCCGCGGAGAGCCTGAAGGAACAGGCCAAGCGCCTGATGACCCTGGTGGCCACGTTCCGGCTGGACGACACCGGGCCGGCCGCCGCGCCGGCAGCGGCTCCGGCGTCCACCGCACCGACGGCCGCCACCCCGGCGCCCGTCTCCGCGGCGGCTGCGTCCAAGGCCGCCCCGACGGCCAAGCCTGCCTCCCCGCCCGCGGTGCCGGCCGCCTCCGCCGCCGCGCCGCGCGCGGCGTCCCAACCCGCTGCCGCGCGTCGGCAGGAAGCCCCTGCCCCGGTGGCCCCGTCCGCCGCGGCCAGCCCGGCCGCCGCCGTCCACGACGACGAGTGGACCACCTTCTGAGGATCCCCCCATGAGCAAGCTGTCCCTCGGCACCCGTCTGTGGCTGCCCGCCGCCATCACCGCCACCGTCATCGTCGGCATGGCCGGCCTGACGGCCGTGCGCACCTCGCGCCAGGCCGACGAAACCACGGCGACGCAGCAGAACCTGCGCGAGAAGACGGAGATCGTCTCCCAGTGGCGCGGCCTCACCCAGGCCAACGCCGCGCGTGCGGTGGCGGCACTGAGCAGCGCGGACACCGGCCTGGCCGCGCAACTCAAGCCGGACGTGGAGGCGACCTCGGCGCGCATCAGCGAGCTGCAGAAGCGCCTGGAGGAGATCGCGACCACGCCCGAGGAGCAGGCGCTGCTGGCCAGCGTGGCGCAGGCCCGCAAGGCCTACATCGAGCTGCGCAAGGAGCACACCGCCGCCAAGGAGGCGGGCACGCTGCCGGATGGCGCCGTGGCCGCCGTGCGCGACGCGGTGACCCGCTACGACGGCACGCAAAAGGCGATGGTCGACCACATCTCCGCCGAGGCCAAGGCGTACGCGGTGTCCCAGCGTGACGCGCGCATGGCCAACGTCTGGGTGATCGCCGCCGTGCTGGTGAGCCTGGCCGGCCTGCTGCTGGTGTCGGCCTGGCTCACGGTGCGCGCCATCATGCGCCCGCTGAAGGAGGCCGTGCGCGCCACCGAGCAGGTGGCCGGCGGTGACCTCACCGTGCGCCTGGACACCCAGCGCGCCGACGAGATCGGCGACCTGATGCGCGGCCTGCAGCACATGGCCGACGCGCTGCGCCAGCTCATCGGCAGCGTGCGCGAGGGCGCCCAGCACATCGAGGTGGCCAGCCGCGAGATCGCCAGCGGCAACACCGACCTGTCCAGCCGCACCGAGCAGACCGCCAGCGCCCTGCAGGAAACCGCCAGCTCCATGCAGCAGCTCACCGGCACCGTGCGCCAGAGCGCCGACGCCGCGTCCCAGGCCAACCAGCTGGCCAGCTCCGCCGCGCAGTCGGCCGAGCGGGGCGGCCAGGTGGTGGAGCAGGTGGTGCAGAACATGGCCGACATCTCCGCCTCCAGCCGCCGCATCGGCGACATCATCGGCGTGATCGACGGCATCGCCTTCCAGACCAACATCCTGGCGCTGAACGCCGCCGTGGAGGCCGCCCGTGCCGGCGAGCAGGGCCGCGGCTTCGCCGTCGTGGCCGGCGAGGTGCGTTCGCTTGCCCAGCGCAGCGCCGAGGCCGCCCGCGAGATCAAGGGCCTGATCGGCGCGTCGGTGGAGAAGGTGGAAGCCGGCACGAGGCTGGTGCAGGACGCCGGCAGCACCATGGGCGAGATCGTCGGCTCGGTGCGCCGGGTGACGGACATCATCGGCGAGATCAGCGCCAGCGCGGCCGAGCAGCGCGACGGCATCGACCAGGTCAACCTGGCCGTGGTGCAGCTGGACCAGATGACCCAGCAGAACGCCGCGCTGGTGGAGGAATCCGCCGCCGCCGCCGCCAGCATGCAGACCCAGGCGCAGCGCCTGGCCGGTGTGGTGGCCACCTTCCGGCTGGAAGCCGACGACCGCGCCGCCGCGTCGGTGGTGGTGACGCCGGCCGCCCCCGCGGCCAAGGCGGCGCCCACGCCGGAGCGCATTGCGCACCAGGTGATCCACCAGGCGCGCCAGCAGGCGGCCACCGCCACCGCGCCGGCTGCCACCGCCCCGCGCGCCGCCAGCGTGGCGCCGAAGAAGGCCCCGGCCGCCCGCCCGGCGCCCGCCTCGGCCGCGCCCGCGTCCGCCCCGGCCGCGCCGTCGTCGCCCGCCCAGCCCGCGGCCAAGGACGACGGCGACTGGGAAACCTTCTGACCGGCCCTTCAGTGCCGCCCGAACCGGCCGATAACCCGAACAGCAGCGCGTCCGGCGTCCGCCCGACGGCCTCTCACCGACCCGCCCCGCCTCAAGGACACACCATGGACATGATCACCGACGCCCAGCAAGTCGCCCGTGCCGAAACGCAGCGCGCCATCCAGGGCGCCACGGCCAAGGCCGCCGCCGGCCACACCTCGGCCCACGGCGAATACCTCACCTTCCGCCTGGGCGGCGAGGAATACGGCATCGACATCCTGCGCGTGCAGGAGATCCGTTCCTACGAGCAGCCCACCCGCATCGCCAACTCGCCGGCCTTCCTGAAGGGCGTGGTCAACCTGCGCGGCGTGATCGTGCCCATCATCGACCTGCGCGTGAAGCTCAACTGCGCGACGGCCGACTTCAACGCCTTCACCGTGGTGATCGTGCTGAACATCAAGGGCCGCGTGGTCGGCGCCGTGGTGGACTCGGTGTCGGACGTGCTGGAGCTGGGCGGCGAGCAGATCAAGCCCGCGCCGTCCATGAACAGCAACGTGGACATGAGCTTCATCACCGGCATCGCCAACGTGGGCGAGCGCATGCTCATCCTCATGGACATCACCGGCCTGATGAGCTCGGCCGACATGGGCCTGATCGAGCAGACCGCCGAAGCGGCCTGAACGGCCCGCGCCCCGGGATCCACAGCCCCGCCTCGGCGGGGCTTTTTTTTTCATGGCGGTTCGGTCGCCGCGGGCAGGGACACCACGAACACCGAGCCCTGGCCCGGCTCGCTGTGCACCTGGATCTGGCCGGCCATCAGCTGCACGAGGCGGCGGGTGACCACCAGGCCGAGGCCGGTGCCCACCACGCCGGAACGCCGGGCGTCCAGCCGCTCGAAGGGCTGGAAGAGGCGATCGAGCTGGTCGGCCGTCATGCCCGGGCCGGTGTCGTGCACGCCCAGGTGCACCAGGGGGCCGGCGGCCTCGATCTGCACCCGCAGCTCGCCGTCGGGCCGGTTGTACTTGATGGCGTTGCTCACCAGGTTCAGCAGCACCTGGCGCAGCCGGGTGCGGTCGGCCAGCGCGGTGCCCTCGCCCTGCACGGGCGCCAGCCGCACCCGGGCCACCTCGGCCATGGGCCGCAGCAGGTCCAGCACTTCCTGCACGGCCGGGCCGAGCGGCACGGGCTGGGGCTCCAGCGAGATCCGGCCGGCCTCGATGGCGGCCACGTCCAGCAGGTCCGACACCAGCGCCAGCAGGTGCTCGCCGGCCCGGCGGATCTGGCCCACGTGCTCGGCACGGCGGGCCGGCTCGGCCTGCGGCGTCATCTCGATCAGCTGGGCGAAGCCGAGGATCGCGTTGAGCGGCGTGCGCAGCTCATGGCTCATGCGGCCCACGAACTCGTCCTTGGCCGCGGCCAGCCGGCGCGCCGTCTCGGCCTGCACATAGGCCTCCTCGGCCCGCTTGCGGTCACTGATGTCCAGGTTGGTGCCCGTCACGCGCAGCGCCCGGCCCTGCGCGTCGCGCTCCACCGCGCAGCCGCGGTCCAGCACCCACCGCACGCCCCCGTCGGGCAGGCAGATCCGGTACTCCACCGAGTACTCGCGCGTGCGGCCCTCCACGTGCGCCGCCATCGCCGTCGTGGCGGTGGCCCGGTCGTCCGGGTGGATGCGCGCCTCCCACCACGCCACGTCGGGCGCCCGGTCGCCCCGCGTGGCACCACGCAGGCCCAGCCAGCGCTCGTTGCAGGCCACCTGGCCGCTGGCCACGTCCCAATGCCACAGGCCGAGGTCGGCCCCGGCGAGCGCCAGGTCCAGCCGCAGTTCGCTCTCGGCCAGCGAGCGGTTGGCGCCGGCCAATTGCGCCGTGCGTTGCGCCACCCGGTCCTCCAGCGCCGTGCGCACCGACAGCTCCGCGCTCACCAGCCGGAAGGCCAGCCCGCTGGCCAGCAGGCCCAGGCCGCCCACCAGCCACGGCACCCAGGGCGCCGAGGGGGCAGCCGCCGAGCCGCCCTGCTGCCGGAACTCGAAGCGCCAGAGCCGCCCGCCCAGCGGCTGCTCGATGACCTCGATCGCCTCGTCCGTCGGTGGCGGGCGGGGCCCGGCGCTGTCGAACAGCAGGGTGGCCGGGCCGGGTGGCTGCAGTGGCCCTTCCACCCACCCCAGGTCATGCAGCCGCAGGTCCAGGCGGGCCAGCAACGGCGCATCGATGATGGCCGTGACGAACTCGTCCATGGCGAGGACCACCGAACCCATGCCGATGTGCGCGCGGCGCCGGGCCTCCTTCGTGTCCACCACCGTGCCGCCACGGTAGATGGCACTACGCAGGATGTAGCCGGTGTCCTGCGGCCGCTGCACCAGCCGCAGCGGCCCGCTGGCGGTGAGTTCGCCGGTGTCACGCGCACGCTCGAAGGCGGCGCGCCGGTTGGCGTCGTGCGCCGCGTCGAACCCGTAGGCGGCCTCGTTGCCGGCCAGGGGCTCGATGTAGAGCGTCACGTGGTAATCGGGCCGCTCCCCCGGGGGGTGGATGCGAAAGGGCCCGGCACCGGCCGGACGCAGGGCGGCATCGCCCTGGATGGCCGCCTCGAAGCTGGCCCGCTGGTCGCCGGGCACATAGGCCAGGAACTGCAATGCCAGGAACCCCGGGTAGCGCCGGGGCAGGTCGAGCTGGCGGTAGTACTCGCTGAACTCCTCGGCGTGCACGGCCGACGAGGCGGAGAACAGCCCGCGCATGCCGTGCAGGATCTCGCCCCAGCGGCCCACGCGGCGCTCGACCATGCCGGCCACGATGCGGGCTTCCTCGCGCAGCACCTGCAGCTGCTGCTGGCGCTCGCTGCGCAGCACGCCGAGCAGGGCAGCGGCCGTGAGCAGCAGGCCCAGGGCCAGCGCCAGCCAGGGCAGGAACCGGCGGCCGTCGGCCGCGCGCGGTGCGCGCGGTGGTCGGCGTCGGGAGGTGACAGGGGCGGCCACGGCGTTCACGGGTCACCGCCCGGGAGCAACCCGCGTTCCCGCATGCCGCTGCACTGTCCCGTCAGACCTCGCCCGCGCGGCGCAAGGTGTCCAGCACCGGCCGTCGCAGCAGGCCGCGCAGGCTCCACCAGCCCGCCGTGAGCGCCAGCGCCGCCCCGGCGGCCATGCCCACCACCGGCACCCCCGGCGAGGCCCGCCAGGCGAAGTCGAAGGCATAACGTGCCAGTGCCCAGGCCACGGCCGAGGCGGCCAGCGTGGCCAGCAGCCCGGCCAGCGCGCCCACCCCGAGCAGCTCCACCCGCTGCACCTGGCCGAGCAGCCGAGCCCCGGCCCCGCAGGCGCGCATCACCGCGTATTCGCGCGAACGCGCCTCGCGCGTGGCGCTGATGGCGGCAAAAAGCACCGCCAGCCCGGTGGCCAGGGTGAAGGCGAAGAGGAACTCCACCGCCCGGATGACCTGGTCCAGCACCTGCTGCACCTGGCGCAGCGAGGCCGACACATCCACCAGCGTCACGTTGGGAAAGCGCCGGCTGATGCCCCCGTCGAAGCCCGCCACGCCGTCGGGCACGCGGAAGGCCGCCATGTACGTGATGGGCAGGTCGGCCATGGCGGCGTGCGGGTACAGCACGAAGAAGTTCGCGCGCATGGAGCCCCAGTCCACCCGCCGCACGCTGGTGATGCGGGCGTCCAGCATCAGGCCGCCCACGTCGAAGCGCAGCCGGTCGCCCAGGCCCACGCCCAGGGTCTCGGCCACACCCTCCTCGATGCTCATGGCGCCCGCTTCCTCGACGGTCCACGTGCCTGCCACCACGCGGTTATGCGCCGGCGCCTCGGCGCTGTGGCTGAGGTTGAACTCGCGGTTGATGGTGCGCCGCGCCCGCTCGTCCTGCGCAAAGCGCTCACCGGTGGGCTGGTCGTTGATGGCGACGAGGCGCCCGCGGAACATGGGGTACCAGTCGTAGCCCTCGCGCACACCGGCTGCCGCCAGCGCCGCGCGGAAGTCCGCCGCCTGGTCGGGCATCACGTTGATGACGAAACGGTTGGGCGCATCGGCCGGCGTGGCGGCGCGCCAGCTGTCGATCAGGTCGGTGCGCAGCAGCACCAGCAGCGCCAGCGCCATCAGGCCCACCGCCAGCGACGACACCTGCAGCACCGTGAAGGCGGGGCGCGCCGCGATCTGCCGCGTGGCCAGCACCAGCCAGCGCGGTGCTCGGGCCTCGGGCACGGCCCGGCGCAGCGCCTGCACCGCCAGCCAGGCCAGCATGGCGAACACCGCCAGGGCGGCGGCGAAGCCACCCACGGCGATGGCGCCGAGCTGCAGGTCCTGCGACACGGCCAGCAGCAGCGCCGCGAAGCTGGCCGCGCCCGCCACCAGCACCCCGATGGGCGCGGCCTTGAGCGCGCCCACGTCGCGGCGGATCACCCGCACCGCTGGCACGCGTGCCAGCTGCAGCACGGGCGGCAGGCCGAAACCCACCAGCAGCGTGAGGCCCACGCCCAGGCCGAACAGCGCCGGCCACGGCGTGGGCGCCGGCAGGCGGGCCGGCACCAGCGCGCCGAGCAGCGCCACGAACATGCCGTGCAGCGCCAGGCCCAGCGCCACGCCTGCCACGCTGGCCGCCAGCCCCAGGCCCACGAACTCCAGCGCGAAGGCGCCGGCGATGCGCCGCTGGGGCAGGCCCAGCACGCGCAGCATGGCGCAGTCGTCCAGGTGGCGCTGCGCGAAGTCGCGCGCCGCGATGGCCACCGCCACCGCCGCCAGCAGGGCCGACAGCAAGGCCACGAGGTTCAGGAACTTCTCGGCGCGGTCCAGCGTCTGGCGCATCTCGGGCCGGCCCGCCTCCAGCGATTCCACGCGCATGCCCTTCAGGCCCTCGTCCTGGATGGACCGGCCCGCCCACTGCGCCCAGGCCGTGGCCTGGGCGCCGCCCACGGCCAGGCGGTAGGTGACGCGGCTGGCCGGCTGCACCAGGCCGGTGGCGGCCAAGTCTTCCTCGGTCAGCAGCACGCGCGGCGCGAAGTTCAGGAAGCCGCCGCCGCGGTCCGGCTCCAGCACGATCACCCGCGTCAGGCGCAGCTGGGCATCGCCCAGCAGCAGCGGGTCGCCCGGCTTGAGCCCCAGCGTCTCGAACACCGCCGCGTCGGCCCAGGCCTCGCCGCGCGCCGGACGCTCCGCCACCTCCTGCTCGGGCGCGCCCGGCGCGGCCTGCACGGTGAGCCGGCCGCGCAGCGGGTAGCCGTCTCCCACCGCCTTCACCGCCACCAGGCGCGCGTTGCCGCCCAGGGCATCGGGCGCCCGCGCCATGCTGGGGAAGGCTGCGGTGCGGGTGGTGTTCAGGCCGCGGCGGCGCGCCTCCTCCTCGAACGTGGCCGGCACTGGCTGGTCGCTGCTGACGACGGCGTCGCCCCCCAGCAGCTGCGCCGCGTCGCGCACCAGGCCGGCCTGCAGGCGGTCGGCGAAGAAGCCCACCGCGGTGAGCGCGGCCACGGCCAGCATCACCGCCACCAGCACCAGGCGCAGCTCGCCGGCACGGAAGTCGCGCCCGGCCTGCTGCCAGGCCAGGCGCCAGACGGAGATGGGCAGGGTGACCGGCGGCGTGGCCCCGGTGGGGGAAGCGGGTGGCATGGACATGGCGGGACGGTACAACGGAACGCGGCCCGCCGTTGAATGCAGCGTGCAAGCCCGCCGAACCCGCGCAGGCGCGCCAGCTGCTGCAATGGCGACATGCCCGCCGCCACCGCCCTGCCCCCGCTGTTCATCTCCCACGGCTCGCCCATGACCGCGCTGGACGCGGGCGACACCGGCGCCTTCTGGCGCCGCCTGGGCCCGGCCATCGAACGCCGCTTGGGCCGCCCGCGCGCCATCCTGGCCATTTCGGCCCACTCGCTGACGCGCGAGCCGGTGCTGCTGGGCGCCGCCCGCCACCCCACGGTGCACGACTTCTCCGGTTTCCCGGAGGCCCTGTACCGGCTGCGCTACGACGCGCCGGGCGACCCGGCCCTGGCCGGCCGCGCCGCCGCGCTGCTGGCGGCGGCCGGTCTGCCTGCGCACGTCACCGAGGAAGGCGGCCTGGACCACGGCATCTGGACGCCGCTGCGCGACATGTTCCCCGCGGCCGACATCCCCGTGCTGCCGCT
>NZ_JAYRUN010000031.1:0-6078 GCF_041918995.1 Ideonella sp.
GGCGGCCGTGGCGGCTCGGGCAGCTGGGCTGGCGTCTGTGGTGGAGGGCGTGGGCCCGGGTGCCGGTGAGGCGATGGGCCGGGCAGGCGCTGCCGCCTCGGCCGGCGCGCCGGTGTCGGCGCCCAGCCGCCAGGCCAGTGCCGCCACGGCCATGAGCAGCACCCCGCCCGCTGCGGTCCAGGCGAGCCGCGTGGCAGTGCGCGGGGCCGGCACGCTGGCCGGCGACGGCGTGGCGGCGCTCTGGGCGTGCAGCCCCGGCACGCGGCCACGTTCCCGCTCGGCGTCGGCCCGTTTCAGTGCGTCGAGGATGTAGGACATGGCAAGGCAGCGGTTCAGCCGGCCGTGGCCGGCGCGGCGGCCAGGGGGGCGGCCGGGGAGGCGGGGGCGGTCGCCGACGCGGGCGTGGGCATGGTCGCGGGGGCGGGGGACGGTGGCACCTCGGGTTCGACCAGCCGCGGCTCCTCCACCGCGGTGGCCCGGTTGAGCTGCATCAGCGTCAGCGGGCCCGCCACGCCGTCCGGCGGCAGGCCATGGGTGACCTGGAACGCCGCCACGCGGGCCGCCAGCGCCTGCGGGCCCGCCGCGACCGGGGCGCCGGCCACCGGCGCGGCCCGGTCCAGCCGCGCGCGCAGCCAGCCGCTCGCCGGGTGCTGCGGCGACTGCAGGCTGGCCGGCCCGGCATAGCCGGGAGGCGCCCGCCACAGCGTGCCGTACTCACCCCGCCATGCGGCGCCCAGCGACGCCAGCGCCACGGTCACGTCCCGCCCGTCGCGGCGCAAGGTGGCGCGTTCGTCGTCCAGCGCCACCAGCAGCACGTGGTAAGGCCGGGCCTGATCGTCATAGAGCACCACCACGCCCGGGCGGTCGAGCTGTCGCACCTCGGCCAGGCTGCTGGCGCTGCGGTAGCACGGCACGCCGGCGCGGGTCGCCAGCACGCAGGGGTCGCCGGCGGCGGGCAGGTCGAGCTGCCAGGCACGGGCCAGCTCGCGCCAGGCGCCCGCCTCGTCGGTGCCGGCGGTCGTCCAGGTCGCGCGCAGGGCGGCCGGCGCCAGCACCGCCGCCGCGCGGGGGGCGGCGGTCACCGGGCCCGAGGCACGCCACGCCGCGGACGCCGGGGTGGAGATGGCCGGAGCGGGCGCGGCCGCCGCCGCCGTGGGGGCCGGCGCCGGCGCCTCACCCGACGGGGGCCAGAGTGCCACGGCCAGTGACGCGGCCACGCCGCCGGCCAGGGCACCGCCGGCCCAGGGCAGCAGGCGTCGCCAGCCGTCGCGCGGCCCGGGGGTCGCGCGCCCCGCGCGTGGGCTGAACACCTCCGCGGCGGCCTTCTCCACGATGTCGGCGCCGATCTGCGGCCGTCCGGTGGCGTAGCCGCCCAGCAGCGCGCGGTCGCACAGCAGGTTGATGCGCCTCGGCACACCGCGCGACAACTGATGGATGCGCCGCAGCGCCGCCTTGTCGAAGGGCGAGCTGCCGGCGGACCCGGCCACGCCCAGGCGGTGCAGCACGTAGCGGCCGGTGTCCGCCTCGTCCAGGGGCCCCAGGTGGTAGCGCGCGATCACCCGCTGCGCCAGCTGCTCCAGCTCGGGGTGGGCCAGCATGTCGCGCAGCTCCGGTTGGCCGATGAGGATGATCTGCAGCAGCTTGCGCTCGGTGGTCTCCAGGTTGGTCAGCAGGCGCAGCTGCTCCAGCACGTCGGGCGCGAGGTTCTGCGCCTCGTCGATGATGAGCACGTTGATCTGGCCCACCGCGTGCGTGCGCAGCAGGAACTCGTTGAGGGCGTCGGTCCAGGCCTTGGGGCTGCGCGCGGCCGGGTCCACGCCCGTCGGCACGGGAATGCGGAACTCCTCGCAGATGGTCTGCAGCAGTTCCGGCACCGTGAGCCGCGGATTGAAGATGTACGCCACGTTGCAGCGCGGCGGCACCTGATCGAGGAAGCAGCGGCAGACCGTGGTCTTGCCCGCGCCGATCTCGCCCGTCAGCAGCACGAAGCCGCCGCCGCCCTTGAGGCCGTACAGCAGGTGCGCCAGCGCCTCCCGGTGGCGATCGCTCATGAAGAGGTAACGCGGGTCCGGCGCGATGGAAAAAGGCGGGTGCTTCAGGCCGAAGAACTTCGCGTACATGGCGGCGAAGCATAGCGCCGTGTGCAATGGGTCCCGCAGTGGCACAAGTATTGAGACTTGTTGTGCCTTTTGTGTCTGACTGTTAGCTAGACTGCGCGCGCCGCGGCTTGGGGTCGCGGCGTATCACTTGTTCCAGGGAGTGCTTCCTTGTATTCGATCGCACGTCGAGCCGCGTTGATCGCGGCCCTTTTCGCCACCGCCGGTTTCACCGGCTGCGCCACCTACGAACTGACCAAGCCCGCGCCGGCCCAGTCCGCACCCGTCGCCGTGACGCTCTCGCAGGAGGAGCTGTCCGGATGGAGCGACCTGCCCATCGGCACGTACCGGGTGCCCGACAGCCACGTCATCATCTCCGGGCACCAGAAGGGCCATGGCGCCGCGGCGGCCTTCGGCCTGCTCGGCATGGCGGTCGCGCACGCTGCCAACCAGAGCGCCGGCGAGTCCGCCGTGAAGGGCGTGGAGTCCACGCTCAAGATCAAGCTGGACGGGCCGTTGATGGCCTCCGTCCGGCAGGCCGTGGCCGAGGAGTCGCTGCGCGGCGGGTTCACCGCCGATGCCGGCACGGGCACCCAGCTGGTCGTCACCCCGGGTCTGGTGCTCACCTATGTGAGCGACAACGACGTGCGCCCCTTCATCGTGCTCAAGGCGGCCCTGCTGGGGGCCGACAAGAAGCCGCTGTGGAACACGCGCTACATCGTGTCCACCGGGATCAGCCGGCCCCTCGCCGGCGACAACAGCTGGACGGACAACGGCGGCGCCGCTCTCCGGGAGAACGTGCAGGCGAGCATCGACAAGGGTGTGCGCGTCATGCTGGCGGACGTGATGAAGCCGTATGCCCGCGATGACAACGCCTTGTCCGCGGCGGAAGGCCAGTTCCCCTTCATGAAGGACCGCTTCCAGCTCACTGGCTACAAGCTGACCGAAGACGACCGCTACTTCGCGTTCGTGCCGAAGATCGGCGATGTGGTGGTCTTTGCCGGTGTGAACATCCTGGACAAGCAGGACAGCCAGGTGCGCGCTGCGACCAAGGACGATCCGGTCGCCAAGATCGTGCCGGCACGGGCTTCCGTGGCCACCGCCCCCTGAGCCGCCGGTCGCGGGCCGGCCGTTCCGCCTGACCGGCGTCAAGCCGGTCAGGCAGCGGCCGGTCCAGACTGCGCGGCATGGCCAAGCGCTTCCCCATTCGACCGGCGCACCCCGAGCGCAACTGCTGGGGGTGCGACGACTACTGCGCCGCCGACGCCATGAAGTGCGGCAACGGCTCGGACCGCACCCAGCATCCGGTGGAGCTGTTCGGCGACGACTGGGCCGCCTGGGGGCTGGATCCCGTGGATCCGGCGGGTGCTCAGGCGTCCGTGGGATCGGGGCGCACGTCCCCGCTGCCGAGCACGGGCTCGGAGATGGACTTGCCGAGCGACTCGGCCACGCCTTCGTCGCGCACCCTGTCCACGTCGCCGTAGCTGCTCTGGTCGTTGTCGCCATCGTCCGGCGGCGGGTGGCCACTCGGCGTGGCTTCGCGATCGCGCCAGTCGGCATCCACCGGGATGCCTTCATCGATGCGGTCCACGCCCTGCTCGGTGCCGCGCTCGCTCAGCGCGTCGTCGGTCACGGGGCCGGTGGTGGACGGGTCGGGGGAGGTTTCGCGTTGCATGGTGGGCTCCTGGCGGCCTCGCGGCCACAGTGGGGGACGCCCCCATGGTGGACGTGCCCGCCCGCCGGCGCCGCCCCTGGCCGGCGCAAACGGCGGTAGTCCGGCGCCTACAGCGCGCGCTGGCGGTCGGCGGGAGGCACCAGCCCGCGCCGCGCGATGGGCGTGGAGAAGACGATGGAGGTGCGCGTCTCGCCCCATGGGTTGACCGACGCGAGGAAGGCCTCCAGGTCCGCCAGGCTGCGGGCGACCACCGTGATGAGGTACGAGTCGGCCCCCGCCACGTGGTGGCACTCGATCACCTCGGGCGCGGCCTGGAGCCGCTGCAGGAAGGGTTGCTTGCCCGGCTGGTGCACGGTGATGCCGACGATGGCCTGCACCGGGTAGCCTGCGGCCGCAGGGTCCAGCGCCGCGTGCACACCACGCACCACGCCGGCCGCCTCCAGGCGCCGCAGGCGCTCCACGGTGGCGGGTATGGACAGGCCGGCGGCGGCGGCCAGTGTCTTGAGCGGTGCCCGCCCGTCTGCCTGCAGGGCCTGCAACAGGCGCCAGGCCCGGTCGTCCAAAGCGAGGGTGTCGGCCATGGCGGCACTTTGCCTGAAAAAAACAAAGCGAGTTCCGCCTTTCGGGCCGGTTCGTGGCTGGCGACAGGCGCTTTCGCCTTCCGACAATGGGCGCATGTCGCCCACCTTGCTGCTGTTCGCCCAGTCCCTGCTCATCGGCCTGTCCATCGCTGCCCCGGTGGGCCAGATCGGCGTGCTGGCCATCCAGCGCACGCTGCAGGACGGCCGGGCGGCCGGCGTGGCCACGGGCCTGGGGGCCGCCCTGGCCGACGCGGTGTACGGCGCCATCGGCGCCTATGGCGTGAGCGCCGTGACGGCCTGGCTGCTCGGCGCACGGCAGGCGCTGTCGCTCGCCGGGGCGGCGTTCCTGCTGTGGCTGGCGTGGCGCACGGCCCGCGCGCCGGTCGCCACCGTGGCCGCGGCCACCCGGCCGGCCGCGGGCAGGCTGCTGCGCATGGTGGGCGGCACCTTCGTGCTGACCTTGTCCAACCCGTCCACCATCCTGTCGTTCGTGGCCGTGTTCGGCGTGCTCGCGGGCCGCGCCCCGGTGTCGGCGCCGTGGGTGATGGTGGCCGGCGTGCTGGTGGGCTCGGCCCTGTGGTGGCTGCTGCTGGCCGCGGCGGTGGGCGCGGTCCGCGAGCGCTTCGACATGCGCTGGCAGCGGGCCGTCAACGCCCTGTCGGCCGCCGTGCTGGCCGGCTTTGCGCTGTGGCAGCTCCTGTCGCTGCTGCCCGGCACGCCGGCCTCCGGGCGCTGAGCGGGCCCGCTCAGAGCGAGCCGTCGTCGCCGCGGGCGGCGGCCACCTGCAGGGCGATCTCCCGCCGCTTCATGGCCAGGTACTCGGCCTTGTCCATCTCGCGCAGCTGGGCGGGGTAGCGCTCGGTGGCGTCGAACCAGTCGTTCAGGCGGCGGTCGGCCTGCTGCGCCGGCGGCGTGGCCAGCGAATCGAGGTAGGCGTCGATGGCCAGGAAGTAGCGCATGGTGTTGCGTTCGGCAATGCCCTGGACGCCTCGCACGTACTCGGGCCTGCCGTCGGGCGAGTGGCCCACCACCGTGAAGCCCACCTTGTTCCGGCCGGCGGTGGCCAGGTAGGCGTCGGTGGCCAGGCGCGCGGCCAGGTTGGTGGAGTAGGCGTAGCTCATGTGCAGGAAGGTGCGGCCGTTGTCCAGCGGCACGGCCTGCAGGCGCAGCAGGTAGTCGCGGGTGCCCAGCGGCCCCTCGGGCGAGGCCATCTGCACGGCCAGGTAATCCGGCCGCGCGGCCGGCACGCTGAGGCGGAACCGCATGGGGTGGGCGTCGTCCGCCGGCTGCTCGGCCTTGCGGCCGATGGCCACGTCCAGGGTGTCGCGGCCGGCGCGCTGCCGGGGCACGCAGCGCTTGACGTTCATCTGCAGGATGAGCATGTCGCACCAGCGGTGGCCGCCCTGCAGGGCCTGCGCCACGCGGGAGAACGGGTGGTCCACCACCGCGTACACGTCGCCCGTGGGCCGGCTGGCCGAGGGCGTGGCGTCCAGCACGATGGGGCGCTGGAAGGGGCTGCGCGCCATGGCCGGCGCCAGCGTCTGGTACTGCTGCTGCAAGGCGCCGGCGTCCTGTGCGGCCGCACTGGTGGCCGCGAGCAGGGCCGCCGCGGCGGCCACGGCGGCGAACGCCGCGCGTGCCCAGGCGGGGCGTCGCACAGGCCGGCTGCCAGGCCGGCGGGGGGCGGCGGGGTGGAACAGGGCGGTGCGCATGGCGGTGCTTCGAG
>NZ_JAYRUN010000032.1:0-6020 GCF_041918995.1 Ideonella sp.
AGCACCTCGTCGGCGGCCGCCACGATCGCCGCGGCGATCGTCGCGTCCAGCTCGCCCAGCTCGGCATTGGCCTGCGCCGCCGCGCGCTTGACCCGCACCAGCGCCAGGATGAGCGGTGGCGGCATGCGCTCGGTGGAGATCGCGAAGTGCTGCAGCGAGCGCTGTGTCTGCGCGCCCCACAGGGCGTCGGCCGGCACGGCGATGTCGCCGAAGCTGTCGCGCTCCAGGCGGCTGGCGCCGGCCGGCGGGGGCGTGGTGGCGGGGGAGGAGGAGGGCAGGGCGGTGGTCATGGGCGGCTCCGGCCTGGGCCGGGGCACGCCTCGCGCCCGCCGCCCGTCAGACGTTGAACAGGAAGTGCAGCACGTCGCCGTCCTTGACGACGTACTCCTTGCCTTCCGCGCGCATCTTGCCCGCGTCCTTGGCGCCCTGTTCGCCACCGTACTTCACGAAATCGTCGTAGGCGATGGTCTGGGCGCGGATGAAGCCGCGTTCGAAATCGGTGTGGATGACGCCGGCGGCCTGGGGCGCGGTGTCGCCGACGTGGATGGTCCAGGCGCGCACTTCCTTCACGCCGGCGGTGAAGTAGGTCTGCAGGCCCAGCAGGTTGAACGCGGCGCGGATCAGCCGGTTCAGGCCCGGCTCGTCCTGGCCCATCTCGGCCAGGAACATGGCCTTGTCCTCGTCGCCCATGTCGGCCAGCTCGGCCTCGGTCTTGGCGCAGATGGCCACCACCGGGGCCTTCTGGCCGGCGGCGTACTCCTTGAGCCGGTCGAGGAAGGGGTTGTTCTCGAAGCCGGTCTCGGACACGTTGCCCACGAACATCGCCGGCTTGGCAGTGATCAGGCACAGCGGCTTGAGCACCACCTGCTCTTCCTTGCTGAAGTCGATGGAGCGCACCGGCCGCGCCTCGTTGAGCGCAGCCTCGCACTTCCTCAGCACGTCCACCAGGCGCTGCGCCTCCTTGTCACCGCCCGCCTTGGCCACCTTGGTGTAGCGCTGCAGGCTCTTCTCCACCGTGGCCAGGTCGGCCAGGCACAGCTCGGTCTGGATCACCTCGATGTCGGCGATGGGGTCCACCTTGCCGGCCACGTGGATCACGTTCTCGTCCTCGAAGCAGCGCACCACGTTGACGATGGCGTCCGTCTCGCGGATGTGGCTGAGGAACTGGTTGCCCAGGCCCTCGCCCTTGCTGGCCCCGGCCACCAGGCCGGCGATGTCCACGAACTCCACGATGGCGGGCAGCACGCGCTCGGGCTGGACGATCTTGGCCAGCTCGGCCAGCCGCGGGTCGGGCAGCTCCACCACGCCCACGTTGGGCTCGATGGTGCAGAAGGGGTAGTTCTCGGCGGCGATGCCGGCCTTCGTCAGGGCATTGAACAGGGTGGACTTGCCGACATTGGGCAGGCCGACGATGCCGCACTTGAGGCTCATGGGGGCGCTTTCTCGACTGGATTCGGCGACAGGGGTGTGACAGCCGGGCGCAAGCCCGTCCGTGGCGCTCGGGGCAAGCGCAGGGCCGAATCGGGCATTTTATTCGGCGTCCCTAGAATGCCCCGCATGACCGCCTTCGACGTGCGCATCCTCGGCTCCGGCATCGTCAGCCGCACCGCGGCCCTGGCGCTGGCCCGCCAGGGGCTGCGCGTGGCGCTGCAGGCCCGGCCGCCCGCCGCCGGGGCGGCGCCGGACGTGCGCGCCTATGCCCTGAACCCCGCCTCGGTGGCCCTGCTGACCGGCCTGCGCGCCTGGGACACGCTGCCGGCGGACGCCCGCACGGCGGTGCACGACATGCAGGTGCACGGCGATGCGCCCGGGGCCCGGATCGAGTTCTCCGCCTGGTCGCAGCGCGTGCCGGCGCTGGCCTGGATCGTGGACGCGGCGGCCCTGGAGACGGTGCTGGAGGCCGCGGTGGCCTACAGCCCGCTGGTCACCGTGACGCCCGAGCCGGGCAGCGCGCCGCTCACCGTCGTGGCCGAGGGCAAGGCCTCGGCGCTGCGCGAGCAGCTGGGCGTGCGCTTCGAGCGACACGACTACGGCCACGCGGCGGTGGCGGCCCGGCTGGTGGCCGACCGGCCGCACACGGGCGTGGCGCGGCAATGGTTCCGCGCGCCGGACATCCTGGCCCTGCTGCCCTTCGACCGGCCCGAGGCGGGCCGCAGCTACGGGCTGGTGTGGTCGCTGCCCGCCGAGCAGGCGGCCCGGTGGCGCGAGGCGCCCGTGGCCGAGTTCGAGGCGGCGCTGAACGACGCCACCGGCGGCCAGGCCGGGCGGCTGGCCCTGGGCAGCGAACGCGCCAGCTGGTCGCTGGGCATCGCCCGGGCCTCGGCCGTCAGCGGCCCCGGCTGGGCGCTGGTGGGCGACGCGGCCCATGTGGTGCACCCGCTGGCGGGCCAGGGGCTGAACCTGGGCCTGGCCGACGTGGCCGCCCTGGCCCAGGTGCTGGCCGGGCGCGAGCCGTGGCGCGCACTCGGCGACGCCGACCTGCTGCGCCGCTACGCGCGCCGCCGGGCGGCCGGCACCTGGGCCATGGCCCAGGCCACGGACGGCCTGTGGCACCTGTTCGCCCACGACCAGCCGCTGCTGCGGGAACTCCGCAACCGCGGGCTGGGTCTTGTCAATCGGCTGGCGCCCATCAAGCGCTGGCTCGTCGGCCGGGCGCTGGATGCCTGAGCACGGCTTCAGCGCCTTCCTTCACCGAGGACCTTCCATGCCCCTGACCGCCACCCGCCCCCTGGGCGCCCTGTCCGCCGCCGTGCTGGCCGCCCTGGTGACCGCGGGCTTGCCCGCGCTGGCCGATGAGGCCGCCATCCGCAAGACCCTGGCCGACCGCATGCCGCAGCTGCCCAAGATCGACGAGGTGAGCAAGACGCCCATCCCCGGCATCTACGAGATCCGCATCGGCACCGATATCCTCTATTCGGACGAGACGGGGGCCTACCTGCTCGAAGGCGCGCTGCTCGACACCAAGAGCCAGACCAACCTGACGCAGGCGCGCATCGAGAAGCTCACCGCCATCGACTTCGACACCCTGCCCGCGAAGGACGCCATCGTCTTCAAGCAGGGCAGCGGTGCGCGCAAGATCGCGGTCTTCGCCGACCCGAACTGCGGCTACTGCAAGCGCATCGAGAAGGACCTGCTCACGTTGAAGGACGTGACGATCTACACCTACCTGCTGCCCATCCTGGGCCCCGACTCCACCGCCAAGTCGCGCGACATCTGGTGCGCCAAGGACAAGGGCAAGGTGTGGCGCTCGTGGATGATCGACAACGCGACGCCGCCCAAGGCGATGGGCCAGTGCGACACGGCCGCGCTGACGCGCAACACCGAGCTCGGCCGCCGCTACCGCATCACCGGCACGCCCGCGGTCATCTTCGAGGACGGCACGCGCTCGCCCGGCGCCCTGCCGGCGGACAAGCTGGAAGAGCGGATCAAGACCGCCGCGAAGAAGACCTGAGCGCGCCACCGCGTATTCCGGTTGCAGCTCGGTACGAATCCGTGGCGCTGCGGCGACAATGCGCCGCCATGACGTTCGCCTCTTCGCACCACCCCGCCGCGCCCGAGCGCGCCGGGGACCCGTCGCGCCTGGCGCGCCAGCTCGGCCTGGCCGGGCTGATCCCCTTCGTGGCCGGCGCCGCACTGGTGTGGCTGCTGGGCAGCGGCTACGGCGACGCGCAGGTAGGGGTCACGCTGGCCCTGTCGGGCTACGCCGCCACCGTGGTGGCCTTCCTGGGCGGGGTGCACTGGGGCCTGGCGATGCGCGCGGGACGCGAAGACCCGGCCCACCTGGCCTGGGGCGTGGTACCGCCCCTCGTGGCCACCCTGGGCGTGATCATGCCGGCCTATGCCGGGCTGGTGGTCCTGGGCGCCATGCTCATCGCCTGCTACCTGGTGGACCGGCGGCTGTACCCGGCCCAGTCGGCGGGCGGCTGGCTGACGCTGCGCTTCCGGCTCACGGCCGTGGCCTCGCTGTCCTGCTTCCTCGCTGCCGCCGGCGTGTGACGCCCGCCTGCCCATGACGAACCCGCTCGCTCCCGTCCAGTACCGCGTCGACCTGGCCGACGCCGCCGCCCACCGCTACCGTGTCACGCTGACCGTGCGCGACGCGGCGCCGGAGCAGCTCCTCAGCCTGCCGGTGTGGATCCCCGGCAGCTACATGGTGCGCGAGTTCGGGCGGCACCTCAGTGGCATCACCGCGCGCCAGGGCGGCCGCGAGCGCGTCGTGCAGCCGCTGGACAAGACCACCTGGCAGGTGGCCACCAGCGGGCGGGCCGCGCTCACCGTGTCGTACGAGGTCTACGCCTTCGACACCTCGGTGCGCACCGCCTTCCTCGACGACCGGCGCGGCTTCTTCAACGCCACCAGCCTGTGCCTGCGCGTGCACGGCCAGGAGGCGCGAGACCACCAGCTGCAGATCACCGGCCTGCCTGCCGGCTGGGACGTGGCCACCGCCATGCCCGCACTGGCCGGCGCGCGCCACGGTTTCGTCAGCGCGGGCTACGACGAGCTGGTCGACCACCCGGTGGAGCTCGGCCGCTTCTGGCGCGGCCGCTTCGAGGCAGGCGGCGTGCCGCACGAGTTCGTGGTGGCGGGGGCCTGGCCTGGCTTCGACGGCGAGCGCCTGCTCGCCGACACGCGGCGCATCTGCGCGGCGCAGATCGCCTTCTGGCACGGCCGTGGCAAGCCGCCGTTCGGCCGCTACGTCTTCCTGCTCAATGCGGTGGAAGAGGGCTACGGCGGCCTGGAGCACCGGGCCAGCACCGCGCTGCTGTGCAACCGGCGCGACCTGCCGCGCACCGGCCAGGCCGGCATGGGCGAGGGTTACCTCACCCTGCTGGGCCTGATCAGCCACGAGTACTTCCACACCTGGAACGTCAAGCGGCTCAAGCCGCGCGAGTTCCTGCAGTTCGACTACAGCCGGGAGAACTACACCCGGCTGCTGTGGTTCTTCGAGGGCTTCACCTCGTACTACGACGACCTGATGCTGCGCCGTGCCGGGCTGATCGACAGCGCGCGCTACCTCAAGCTGATCGCGCGCACGGTCAATGGCGTGCGCGCCACCCCCGGGCAGCAGGTGCAGAGCGTCGCCGAGGCAAGCTTCGACGCCTGGGTCAAGTACTACCGCCCGGACGAGAACACGCCGAATTCGACGGTGAGCTACTACACCAAGGGCTCGCTGGTGGCGCTGCTGCTGGACCTGCACCTGCGGCGCGCCGGCCACTCGCTGGATGCGCTGATGCGCCGGCTGTGGAAGGTGGCGCTGCGCGATGGCGTCACCGAGCAGCTGCTGCTCGACGAGGTGGCCACGCTGGGCGGCCCGGCCGTGGCCGAGGCCCTGCGCGGCTGGGTGCATGGCCGGGGGCCGCTGCCGCTGGACGAGGCGCTGGTCGCGGCCGGCGTGCACCTGGCCCACGAGCCGGCGGCCTGGGCCACCGCGCTGGGGCTGAAGCTCAGCGAAGGCGCGCTCACGGGCGTGCAGGTGAAGTCGGTGCTGCGCGGCAGCGCGGCGGAGGCGGCCGGCCTGTCCCCGGGCGACGAACTGCTCGCGGTGGACGGCTGGCGGATCCGGCGCCTGGACGATGCCCGCCAGTGGGTGGCCGACGGCCGGCCCTGCGAGCTGCTGCTGGTGCGCGACCAGCGGGTGCGCACGCTCACGCTGCGTGCTGGCGGTGATGCGGCCCTGGGACAGACGGTGGCCCTCTCGCCCGAGGCCTCGCCCTCGGACGCGGCCCGCGCCATGCGCCGCGCCTGGCTCGGCGACTGACCCGGCCGCTGCCCGTGTGGCGCCGCCGGGCCCCTGCGGACCGCCGCCCCGCGCGGCGGCCGGTGTGGCGCCGGCCCGGCTGGTGGGTGCTGCTCGCGCTGGTGCTGTGGGCGCACGGCTGGGTCGCGTCCTACTGGCCTGGCGGCAGCCTGGGGGGCGCGGGCGACGACACGCCGCCGCCGATCGACGTGGCCTTCGTGCGGGAACTCGCGCCGACCGCCCCACCGGTGTTCGCTCCCCCGCCGCCGCCGCCGCGGCGGGC
>NZ_JAYRUN010000033.1:0-3275 GCF_041918995.1 Ideonella sp.
GCCCGCCCCGGCCCCGGCCCCGGCCCCGGCCCCGGCCGCCGCCGCCGCCGCCGCCGCCGCGCCCTCGGCCGCCCCGGCACCGGCTCCGCAGGCCGCGGCTGCGCACGCGGGCCCGGTCGACCTGGAATGCGACGTGCTGGTGCTGGGCGGCGGCCCGGGCGGTTATTCCGCCGCCTTCCGCGCGGCCGATCTCGGCCAGAAGGTGGTGCTCGTCGAGCGCTACGCGACGCTGGGCGGCGTGTGCCTGAACGTGGGCTGCATCCCGTCCAAGGCGCTGCTGCACGTGGCGGCCGTGATGGACGAGGTCAGGCACTTCGCCGACCTGGGCGTCAGCTTCGGCGAGCCCCAGGTGGACATCGACAAGCTGCGCGGCCACAAGGCCAAGGTGGTGGGCAAGCTCACCGGCGGCCTGGCGGCCATGGCCAAGATGCGCAAGGTCACCGTGGTGCGCGGCTACGGCAGCTTCCTCGATGCGCACCATGTGCAGGTCGAGGTGACCGCGGGTGAGCGACAGGAGAAAACCGGCGCCACCCAGACCATCCGCTTCGCCAAGGCCATCATCGCCGCCGGCTCGCAGGCCGTGCGCCTGCCGTTCCTGCCCGATGACCCGCGCATCGTCGATTCCACCGGCGCGCTGCAGCTGCGTGGCACGCCGAAGAAGATGCTCATCGTGGGCGGCGGCATCATCGGCCTGGAGATGGGCACGGTGTACTCCACACTGGGCGCCCGCCTGGACGTGGTGGAGATGCTCGACGGCCTGATGCAGGGCGCCGACCGCGACCTGGTGAAGGTGTGGCAGAAGATGAACGCCCACCGCTTCGACCAGATCCTGCTGAAGACCAAGACCGTGGGCGCCGAGGCGACCCCGGAAGGCATCCGGGTGCAGTTCGAGGCGGCCGACGGCACCCGCAGCGATGGGCTCTACGACCTGGTCCTGCAGGCGGTGGGCCGCACGCCCAACGGCCGCAAGATCGGCGCCGACCAGGCGGGCGTGGCGGTCACCGACCGCGGCTTCATCCCGGTGGACGTGCAGATGCGCACGAACGTGCCGCACATCTTCGCCATCGGCGACATCGTGGGCCAGCCCATGCTGGCGCACAAGGCGGTGCACGAGGGCCATGTGGCGGCCGAGGTGGCCTCGGGTGACGACAAGGCGCGCTTCGACGCCCGCGTGATCCCGAGCGTGGCCTACACCGACCCCGAGGTGGCCTGGGTGGGCCTCACCGAGGACCAGGCCAAGGCCCAGGGCGTGAAGGTGAAGAAGGGCCTGTTCCCATGGACGGCCTCGGGCCGCGCCATCGCCAACGGGCGCGACGAGGGATTCACCAAGCTGCTGTTCGACGAGGCGACGCACCGCATCGTGGGCGGCGGCATCGTGGGCACGCATGCCGGCGACATGATCGGCGAGATCGCGCTGGCCATCGAGATGGGCGCCGACGCGGTCGACATCGGCAAGACCATCCACCCGCACCCGACGCTGGGCGAGTCGATCGGCATGGCCGCCGAGGTGGCGCACGGCTCCTGCACCGACCTCCCACCCGCACGGCGCTGACGCCCCGGGGGCCGGTGCGCGCCGTCAGCGCACCTGGCCTTCGGCGACGATGCGCCAGTCCTCGCCGTCGCGGCCCCAGTACTGGCGCATCAGCCGGCTGGTGCTGGAGGCCCCGGCGAGCTGCTCCCGGAAGGTGACGATCACCAGCTCCCGGTCGTCACGCCAGGTGATGAGGCTGGTGTCCGCCACCTTCGCAGGCGAGGGCGCCTGCAGGCGGCTGCGCGCGGGCCGGTCCAGCGTGCTCTGGGGCGCATAGAAGCCGCCGAGCCGGCGCGCGTCGGCGCTCTGCCGGGCGGCCATCCAGGCGCCCCAGGCCTCGGCGAAAGCCGGTGGCAGGCCGGCCGAGGCCGGCTGGGGCGCACGCCACACGATCTGGCGGGTGATGAGCACCGGCGTGTCGCGCTCGGGCAGGTGGCTGGCCAGCGTGAGCAGATCGGGGTTGGCCAGGGCCACGCAGCCGTCGCTGTCCAGCGGCGGGCGGGCATAGGTGTCGCGCGGCACGCCATGCAGCAGGATGCCGCTGCCCGTGCGGCCACGCGCGCGGTCGTAGGCGTTCGGGTAGTTCAGGGGCAGGGCGCCCACGCCGAAGCGGTCCTCGAGCGCGCTGGCGTCGATGTGCTGGGTGGTGAAGTAGATGCCCAGCGGCGTGCGCTGGTCGCCTTCCACGAGCTTGTCCACGCCCTGCTTGCCCACCGAGACGTAGAAGTCATGCTCCAGGCGCAGCCCGGTCGGGCCGTTGCGGAACAGGTACAGGCGGCTGTGCGTGGTGTCCACCGCGATGGCATAGGGCACATGCGCCGGCAGGTGGGCGAACTCTTCCGGCACGGCGCCGGCCGGTGGCCGTGCCCGCCAGCCGGCCAGGCGCTGCTGCGCCTCCGCCAGCAGGCCTGGCAGCTCGCGGCCCTGGCCGCCGCCCCAGGCGCCGAGGGCACCGGCCCGAGCCGCCAGCAGGTCGGCATGCACCAGCTGCGCAAGGCGGAAGTGCGGCCATTGCGCCACCAGGGCACCGCTGGCCACGAGGGCCTCGTCCAGGCGCCCGCGGCCGATCAGGCGGTAGACGGCGAGCAGGCGCGCTTCGGGCGAGCCCTGCATCGCCTCGCTGGCCGCGGCCGCCGGCGCGGGGGGCGTCTCATCGGCCAGGCGCAGCGGCAGCCCGTGCAAGGCGTTCGGCAGGGCGTCGTCGAGGGTGGCGGGGTCGGCCGCCCAGCCGCGGCGGGGCAGGTCGGTGGCCGACAGCAGCCCGGCCGCGAGGGCGGCCACGATGCCCAGCAGCACCATGCCGCGCCCCCGGCGGAAGCGGGCGCCCCGTGTCAGCGCGCTCATTGGCCGACCGATTCCTCGCGGATGACCCAGCGCCCCTGGGCGCTGCGCGCCAGCTGCAGGGTCTTGCGGCTGCTGGCGGACAGCGCGTCCGACGTGTAGACCTGCCGGAAGCGCGCCGTCGCGCGGTCGCCGTCCACGGCGACGCGCAGGTCCTGCACCTCCACCTTGATGTGCCGGCGCGTGGCGATGCGGTCGCGGCGGTCCTGTTCCCAGGCACTGCGGCTGCGCGCGCCGCCGCGGAAATCGGTGCTGTAGGCCGCGAAATACGCGGCCATGTCGCGCCGCGCCCAGGCCGCTGCCCACGCTCGCACGGCGGCCTGCACATCGGCCGAGGCGTCCGGCGCCGGCGCGGCCGCGGACGTGGGCGCAGGCGCGGGGCCGGGCTTGGGCGCGGCGGCCG
>NZ_JAYRUN010000034.1:0-2444 GCF_041918995.1 Ideonella sp.
ACCGCGACGATGGCGATGCCCAGCACGCCGCCGAGCTGGCGGACGTAGTTGTTCACCATCGAGGCCTCGCCCATCAGGCGGGGCTGGAGGTGGCGCAGGGTGGCGACGGTGAGGGCCGGGATGATCAGGCCCAGCCCGATGCGGCCGATCACGGTGTCCCACAGGATCTCGGCGTAGCTCACGGCGCTGCCGCGCCAGCCGAAATACAAGAAGGACAGGCCGAAGACCAGCAGGCCGGCCACCGTGATCCAGCGCGGCGAGTGGCGGTCGGCCAGCATGCCGGCCAGCGGGATCGCCACCGCCAGCACGAAGCCGGAGGGCATCAGCGCCAGCCCGGCGGGGGTGGCGCCAAAGCCGAGGGCGTTCTGCAGGAAGACCGGGATCAGGTAGCTCGAGGCATACACCCCGACGCCGTAGGCGAAGGACACCACGATGCCCATCGCAAACGAACGCTCGGCGAACAGCTCCAGCGAAAATATAGGCACCGCCGCGCGCCTCGCGTGGCGCACGAACAGCCCCGCCGACAGCAGCGCGATGGCGGCCTGGGCCACGCTCCAGGCGGCCAGCAAGCCGGCTTCCCGCAGGCTAGACACCCACTCGATCAGGGCCAGGGTCATGGCACTCAGCAATGCCACGCCATACCAGTCGAAGGGGCGCCGCGGGGCGCTCTCCTCCCGGGGCAGGAGGTGCGCAGCCAGCACGCCGGCGAGCACGCAGAACGGCACGCTGAGCAGGAAGATCGACTGCCAGCCGAAGTGCTCCAGCAGCATGCCCGCCAGCGTCGGCGCCACGGCCGGGGCCAGCACGATGCCGAAGCTCAGCAGGCCGGTCGCCCGCCCCTGCCGGCTGGGCGGGAAGAGGCGCATCACCACCACCATCGACAGGGGTTGCTGGACGCCGGCGGCGGCCCCCTGCAGCAGGCGGATCGCCACGGTGAACGCAAAGTCGCTGACCAGCGCGCCGGCCAGGCTGGTGAGGCCGAGGAAGAACACCGTGCCCAAAAAAACCCGCCGGAAGCCGAAGCGCTCCAGCAGCCACGGCGTCGGCAGCATGGCGAGGGTCATCGCCGCCATGTAGCCGGTGATGACCCACTGCACCCGGTCCTGCCCCATGCCCCAGTAAGCCCCCATCGCCGGCACCGCCACGCTGAAGCTGGTGGTGGCGAGCACCGCGGCGATCACGCCGATCGCCACCGTGAACAGCGCCAGCCAGCGGTAGCGCTCGCCGTGGCGGGCGAACAGCTCGTCCCGGCTGGGGGCGGCGGGGAGGAGCAGGCTCAGCATCGGGGCGCCCGGCACCGCGGGCCGACGCCGCGGCTCACGTCAGCGCCCCGCGCCGGCGTCGGCGTAACGCTGGCAATGGAAATCGCCGTCGCCGAGGCAGGCCTGGGCCACCCGGATGCGCTTGAGGAAGAGCCCCACGTCGAGCTCGTCGGTGACGCCCATGCCGCCGTGCATCTGCACCGCCTCGCGGCTGACCAGGTGGGCCGCCTCGCCGGCCTTCCACTTGGCCAGGCTGGCCAGGCGGGCGCGGCCGGCGGCGTCGAGCGAGCGGTCGTCGAGGGCGGCGAGGCCGGCCATCACGGTGCTGCGCGCCAGTTGCAGGTGGGTGAAGCACCACGCGGCGCGGTGCTGCAGGGCCTGGAAGGAGCCGATCGGCACGTCGAACTGCACCCGCGTCTTGAGGTAGTCGACCGTGGTGTCGAAGAGCGTCTGGGCGGCGCCCAGCAGCTCGGCGGCCAGGCACACGCGGCCGCGGTCGAGGGCGGCATCCAGGGCCGCCCAGGCCTCGCCTTCGCCACCCACCAGCGCGGACGCCGGCAGCTGCACCCCGGCGAGGCGCAGCCGGGCGTGGTTGCGGGAATCCACCAGCTTCACCGGCGACAGCTGCACGCCGGCCGTGGCCGCGGGCACCAGGAACAGGCTAAGCCCGGCCGTGTCGCCGGGCGTGCCGGCCGTGCGGGCCACCACCACGAAGGCGTCGGCGCCGAGGCCGTCGACCACGAAGACCTTGTCGCCCGTGAGCACCCAGCCCTCGCCCTCGCGACGGGCGGCCAGGGCGGTGCCGGCCGGGTCGTGGCGGGGCTGCTCATCCAGCGCCAGGGCGATGCGCTTCTCGCCGGCGATCAGGGCCGGCAGCCATTCGGACTGCTGCGCAGCGGAGCCGGCCAGCTCCAGCACCGAACCGCCCAGCACGATGCTGGACAGGAGCGGCGCGGCGCCGAGCTTGCTGCCGATCTGCTCGAACACGGCCCCCAGGCCCTTGCAGCCGAAATCGAGGCCGCCGAGGGCTTCGGGGAAGGGGATCGCGCTCCAGCCGAGGTTCACCATCTCCTGCCACAGGGCCGGGTCGAAACCCTCGGCGCTGCCTTCGTCGCGCAGCCGGCGCTGGGCGCTGACCGGGCTCCGGGCGGCCAGGAACTCGCTGGCGGTGTCGGCCAGCAG
>NZ_JAYRUN010000035.1:0-2072 GCF_041918995.1 Ideonella sp.
CATTCGGCATCCGCAGCATTCCCACCTGCATCCTGCTCAAGGGCGGCCAGCCGGTGGACGGGTTCATGGGCGCACTGCCCGAGGGCAAGATCAAGGAATTCCTGGACAAGCACGTACCCGCCGCCGAGGAACTGGAGGCCGAGGCCGCCGAGGAAGAAGCGCTGGACGCACTGGCCGATGGCGACACCGACGCCGCGCTGGAGAAGCTGCAGCACGCCGTGGCCACCGACCCGGCCAATGACGATGCGCGCTTTGACTACGTGAAGCTGCTGCTCCAGCTGGGCCGCATTGACGACGCCAAGGTGGCCTTTGCACCCGTGATTGCCAAGACCGGCACCGTGCGCCGCCTTGATTCGCTGATGCGCTGGCAAAACGCCATCGATTTCGCGCACGCGCAGCCCGATGGCGCCACCGCGTTGGACGCACGCATTGCCGCCAACAAGCGCGACTTTGAAGCCCGCTTCGGCAAGGCGCAGTGCCTGATGGCGGCCCAGCAATGGACCGCCGCCATGGACGAGCTGCTGGAAATCCTGATGCGCGACAAGGCCTGGAACGACGAGCTGGCCCGCAAGACCTACGTTGCCATCCTGGACGTGATCGAGCCGCCCAAGCCCAAGGTGGCCGAAGGCCAGATCCCGCCCGACGATCCCGTGGTGGCCACCTACCGGCGCCGGCTGTCCAGCGTTGTGCTGAGCTGAGCGGCGGGCCGTGCGGGCTCAGCCGCCCGCTGTCAGGCCACTGCGCATGACGCTGACCTGGTATTGCGGCTCCGTGCGGCCCTTTTCGTACAGGCGCACGGTGGCCTGCGGCCCCTGAAGGTCCAGCAGCCCGAAGTTCTCGTCACCATCCTGCGCCGCCCCCGAGGTGATGACCTCCAACAGGCCGGGGTGCCGGATCGGACCGACATTGCGGTGCAGGTCACCGCAGACCATGATGACGTTGCCCAATTGCGCGGCCACGGCCTTGAGTTCAGCCGCCTCTTCATACATCTGCCAGTAGTCTTCGCGCAGCTTCTGCCTGACGCTGTAGGGCCGTCCGCTGACCAGCACCGACCAGCCGCCGGTATGGGCCTGCAGCCCGGCCACCACCTGCGCCCAGTCTGCCGGGCGCTGCATCCACCGGGGCGCATCTGCCTTTGAGCTGTGGGCATGCATGCGCTGGTCGGGCAGGAAGACCTGCACGCCCGGCCACGACAGCACTTCGTCCACGCCACGGTCGCTGGTGTCGGCCGTGGCCTGCGCCAGCGTGGGCTCGCCGGGGTAGGGCGTACCGGGCTCGAAGCCGCGCAGCGCGGTGCGGAACATCTCGAACAGGTAGCGCGTGATGCGCCGCTTCTCCACTGAAAAGCGCGGGTCGGTGCCGAATGAATTGTTGTAGCCAAAGTCATGGTCGTCCCAGACCATGCCCACGCGGCGCTGGCCGCCTTCCCTGGGCAGCGTGGCCAGCAGCGCCTGGAACTGCGGCACCTCGTATTGGCCAAGGTACTGGCCGTACATGAGCGACAGGAAGTCCTGCGCGGACATCTTGAGCTGGGGCTTGCGCCATGCGTCCCAAACCCCATAGCCACTGTAGACCTGGTCGCCCGCCAGCAGCAGGCCATCCAGCCCCTGCGGCGCGCGCGATCGCAATGTGTCCCACACGGGCTGGATGCGCTTGCCGTCCTGGATTTCGCAGGACGACAGGCGCATGCAGGAAGCCAGGCCGATCAGCATGAGGTCTCCTGTGGTGGTGCTGGGCAAGGCCCCCATGCTAGCGGCAGCGGGCGCCGCCGCGCATCGTCAGTTCGGGGGATGTGACGTGGCAGGCGTGGGGCCTGCGTTCAGGCCGTCAGGCGCTCCATCGCCTCGCGGTACTTGGCTGCTGTCTGCTCCACCACCTCGCGCGGCAGGCGCGGCGCGGGCGGCGTCTTGCCCCAGGGCTTGCCGTTGACCTGGGCCTGGTCCAGCCAGTCGCGCAGGAACTGCTTGTCATAGCTGGGCGGGTTGCGGCCCTCGGCCAGGCTCTGCGCCCAGGTGTCGGCGGGCCAGTAACGCGACGAATCGGGCGTGAGCACCTCGTCCATCAGCACCAGG
>NZ_JAYRUN010000036.1:0-1748 GCF_041918995.1 Ideonella sp.
CGCGCAGGGGCAGGCAATCACCAGCACCGCCACGGCGCGGATCAGCGCCGTCTCCATCCCCACGCCCGCCCACAGCCAGCCCAGCAGCGTGGCCAGGGCAATCAGCAGCACCACGGGCACGAACACGCTGGAGACCTGGTCCACCAGCCGCTGGATCGGCGCCTTGGCGGCCTGCGCGTCCTCCACCAGGCGGATGATGCGCGAGAGCACCGTCTCGGCCCCCACGGCGCGCACCTCCAGCACGATGCGGCCCTCGCCGTTGATCGAGCCGCCCGTGAGCAGCCCGCCCGGCTCCTTGGCCACCGGCAGCGGCTCGCCCGTGAGCATGGATTCATCCACCTGCGTATCCCCTTCAAGCAGCACGCCGTCCACCGGCAGGCGCTCGCCCGGGCGCACCACCAGGCGGTCGCCCACCATCACCTCGGCGATGGGCACGTCCACCTCGCCACCTTTGCCCAAAAGGTGCGCCACGTCCGGCCGCAGGCCGTGCAGCGCGCGGATGGCCGCCGTGGTCTGGCGCTTGGCGCGGGCTTCGAGCCACTTGCCCAGCAGCACCAGCGTGACCACTACGGCCGAGGCCTCGAAATACAGGTGCGGCGTGTGCCCCGCCGCATGTTCCGTGGGTGCCGTGAGCCACAGCCACACCGACAGCCCCCAGCCCGCGCTGGTGCCGATGGCCACGAGCAGGTCCATGTTGCCGGAAAGCGCCCTTGCCGCATGCCAGCCCGCCTTGTAGAAGCGCGCGCCCAGGACGAACTGCACCGGCGTGGCCAGCACGAACTGCAGCCAGGCCGGCAGCATCCAGTGCGCGCCGAACAGGTCGCCCAGCATGGGCACCACCAGCGGCGCCGAGAGCAGCAGGCCGATGGCCACGGGCGCAAAGCCCGCCCAGGGCGAGGCATCTTCCTCACGCGCCGCGCTCGCGGCGGGCGTGAGCGGCTCGTAGCCCGCGTTGCGCACGGCGCGGCGCAGCAGCGCGTCCATGGCGGCGTCGCCGCCCTCGGGCGCGGCGAACGCGATGCGCGCCGACTCCGTGGCCAGGTTCACGGTGGCGTCCTGCACACCGGGCACCTTGCGCAGCGCGCGCTCGACGCGGCCCACGCAACTGGCACAGGTCATGCCGCCGATGGACAGGTCCAGCGCATGCGGCTCGGAGGGGGTGGGGATGGAGGTGTTCATGGGGTCTACCGTAATCCTTGACATCATGGCAAGGTCAAGCACCGCAGGACTTCCACCCTGGCGGCAACAGGGCGATGATGCGGCACCGGCTTGACCCTGCCACGGTGTCAAGGTTCATCATCGCATCCGTCATCCACTTTTCTTTCCGGAGAACCCCGCATGCAATACCAGTTTGAAGTCCAGGGCATGACCTGCGGTCACTGCGAGCGCGCCGTCACCAGCGCCATCCAGCAACTCGACCCCCAGGCCCAGGTGCGCATCGACCGCGCGCAAAACCGCGTCGACGTGGACAGCAGCCAGCCGCGCGAGGCCCTGGCCGCCGCCATCGCCGAAGAAGGTTACGCGGTCACGCCATGACGACCGCCCCCGGCGCCCCCGTACCCATCGGCGAGGCCGCGCGCCGCGCCGGCGTCTCGGCGCGCATGGTGCGCCACTACGAATCACTGGGCCTGCTGCCGCAGGTGGGCCGCACCGACAGCGGCTACCGCCAGTACACCGAGGCCGACGTGCACGCGCTGCGCTTCATCGGCCGCGCGCGCGGCCTGGGCTTCTCGATGGAGGAAATCCGC
>NZ_JAYRUN010000037.1:0-1651 GCF_041918995.1 Ideonella sp.
CCGCACGCTGCCCCTCGGCAATGGCCTCCTCGGCGCGGTAGAAGTCCATCAGCCCCAGGTGGGCCAGTTGCGGCGCAATCACCACTTCGGGCGGGTCGCCGGCCATGCGGCTGCGGGTGATGCGCACTTGCATGATGTTGACGCTGGCCAGCACCACTTCCAGCAGCGACGGCGCGGGCACGCGGGCTGGGTCAGGCGTGGGCAGCAGGGATGCAAAGCCGTCCTGCAGGCGGTCCAGCCAGCCGGCCGCTTCCTCATCGTCCGCCGGGGCCTCGGCAGGCGGCTTGGCCGCGCCGTTGGCGCCGGGCTTGCGCAGGTGGCGGCCGAGGATGTCGGCGTTCAGGTCCACGGCGATCACGATGTCGGCGCCCATGGCGCGCGCCAGCGACACGGGCACGGGGTTGACCAGGCCGCCGTCGACCAGCAGGCGCCCGTCGCGCTGGGCGGGGGTGAACAGGCCGGGCAAGGCCATGGAGGCGCGCACCGCGTCGGCGGTGGAGCCGGTGCGCAGCCACACCTCGCTGCCCGAATGCAGGCCCGTGGCCACGGCGGCAAAGGGGATGTCGAGCGCCTCGATGGGGCGGTCAGAGAAGCGGCTGCGGAAGAAGTCGATCACCCGCTCGCCCTTGAGCATGCCGCCCGCGAGCTTGAAGTCCATGAACGAGAACATGGTGCGCCCGGTCAGGCCACGCGCCCAGTGCTCGAAGCGGTCCAGCTCGCCCAGGGCGTAGGCCGCGCCCACCACGGCGCCAATCGACCCGCCGCACACCAGGTCGGGCTGGATGCCAGCCTGCTCCAGCGCGCGGATCACGCCGATGTGCGCCCAGCCACGGGCCGAGCCGCTGCCCAGTGCCAGGCCGATGACGGGTTTGCGGTTCATGCTTGCGGCCCAGTAGGTGTCGAAGTAGCCAGCAGGGCCAGCATGCCGGCCTCGTCGAGCACGGGCACGCCCAGCTCCTGGGCCTTGGCCAGCTTGCTGCCGGCCTCCTCGCCGGCTACGACGTAGTGCGTCTTCTTGCTGACCGAGCCGGCCACCTTGGCGCCGGCGGCCTCCAGCAGATCCTTGGCGGCGTCGCGGCTCAGCGTGGGCAAGGTGCCGGTGAGCACCACCGTCTTGCCTGCCAGCGGCAGCGTGGCGCGCTCGGCCGGTGCGCCCTCTTCCCAGGTCACGCCACAGGCGCGCAGTTGCTCGACCACCTCGCGGTTGTGCGGCTGTGCGAAGAAGGTGTGGATGGCCTCGGCCACCACGGGGCCCACGTCGTTCACCTGCAGGAGCTGATCGACCGTGGCGTCCATGATGGCGTCGAGCCCGCCGAAGTGCCGCGCCAGGTCCTTGGCCGTGGCCTCGCCCACCTGGCGGATGCCCAGCGCGAACAGAAAGCGCGGCAGCGTGGTCTGCTTGGACTTTTCCAACGCGGCCAGCACGTTCTGGGCCGACTTCTCGGCCATGCGCTCCAGGGTGATGAGCGCCGTGAGGCCCATGCGGTACAGGTCGGGCAGCGTGCGGATCACGCCCTGGTCCACAAGCTGGTCCACCAGCTTGTCGCCCAGGCCCTCGATGTCCATGGCGCGGCGCGCAGCAAAGTGCAGGATGGCTTCCTTGCGCTGCGCGGGGCAGAACAGGCCGCCGGTGCAGCGGTGGTTGGCCTCG